>CAVUNG010000002.1:0-1279440 GCA_963742805.1 uncultured Solirubrobacteraceae bacterium
GAGCGAGGAGTTCGACGTCATCGTCGTCGGGGGCGGCATCACGGGCGCCGGCGTCGCGCTCGACGCCGCCTCGCGCGGCTACAGCGTCGCGCTGGTGGAGCGCGCGGACTTCGCCTCGGGGACCTCGAGCCGCTCGTCCAAGCTCGTCCACGGAGGCCTGCGCTACCTGCAGAACTTCGATCTCGGGCTCGTCCGCGAGGCGCTGCTCGAGCGCCAGCTGATGGTCGCGCTGGCGCCGCACCTGGTGAAGCCGCTGCCGCTCGTCGTGCCCGCGTTCGACGGGGCCAGGCCCGACCGCCTCGTCGGTGTCGGGCTGAACCTCTACGACGTGATGGCGGTCGAGCGCGGACGGATTCGAGGCCGGCGCGCGCGGCGGAAGGGTGAGGCGCGCAACGCCGCGGAGCGCACCGAGCTCGGCGAGGCACCGGAGGCGCCGGAGGCGGACGAGTCCTGGAGCCCGGCGCGCCATCGCGTGATCTCGGGCGAGGAGGTCGTCGAGCTGCTCCCTGCGCTCGCCGCCCGCGAGCCGACATCGGGCTATCTCTTCTACGACTGCCAGACCGACGACTCGCGGCTGGTGCTGACCGTGCTCGGCGAGGCCGAGCGCTTCGGCGCCGTGTGCGCGAACCGGCTCGACGTGACCGGCCTGCTGGAGCAGGACGGCCGCGCCAGCGGCGTGCAGGTGCGCGATCTGGAGTCCGGCGCGGAGTTCGGCCTCAGCGCGCCCAACGTCGTCAACGCGACCGGCGTCTGGGCCGACCAGCTGCGCCCGCAGGAGCTGCACGTCGAGGCCGAGCTGCCGTCGATCCGGCCCAGCCGCGGCACCCACATCACGATCAGGCACTCCGAGCTGCCACTCGTCGGCGGCGCGATCGTGCCCGCCGGGAGCGGGCGCTCGATCTTCGCGCTGCCCTGGCTCGGGCACGCGCTGATCGGCACGACGGACAACGACTACGAGGGGCCGCTGGAGCACGTCGAGCCCTCCGAGGACGACATCGGCTACCTGCTCGACGCCGTCAACTCGTTCTTCGGCTCCGAGCTCGGCCCCGACCGGCTGACCGGCGCCTTCGCAGGGGTGCGCCCGCTGATCTCGACCGGCGACCCGAAGAAGTCGGTTGACATCTCGCGCAAGGCCGAGCTGTACGAGACCTCCTCGGGCATGATCACGATCACCGGCGGCAAGCTCACGACCTGGCGGCGGATGGCGAAGATGACCGTCGACCGCCTGGTCCTGCGCGAAGCGCGCGAAGCGCCCTGCCGCACCCACGAAATCCCGCTCGGGCAGGCCATCTCACCCGATGAGCTGCCGCGGCTGGAGGGCGTGGCGGACGAGGCCTACGGCGCGCTCGCGTCTCGTTACGGCCACGCGGCGTTCGAGGTGCTCGAGATCGCGCGCGAGCGCGGCGAGCTGGCCCAGCCGATCGTCGCCGGACTGCCCCGACCTGCTGGCCGAGGTGGCGCTCGCGGCCCGTCACGAGCAGGCGCGCAGCATCGGCGACGCGCTGCTGCGCCGCACCCGCCTCGGGCTGCTGGCCGCGCGCGAGCTGAGCGCGACCGGCGAGGCCGTGAGGAGGGTGGGGGAGGTGCTGGCCCGCGAGCTCGGCTGGGACGAGCGCCGCCTGTCGGCGGAGCTCGACGCGTTCGCAGCGGAGTCCGCCGCCGAGGGGATCGCCGCCGGAGCCCCGGAGCCCGCCCGTTGAGCGCCCCCCAGCGGCGGTTGCTCGCGCGAGGCCTCGAGCTCCAGCTCGGCCCGCGTCCGCTGCTGATGGGCATCGTCAACGCCTCGCCGGACTCATTCAGCGACGGTGGCCTGCACCCGGGCCTCGACGCCCAGGTGGCGCTCGGCGAGCGGCTGCTGGCCGAGGGCGCCGACCTCCTCGACGTCGGCGGCGAGTCGGCGTCCACCGGATCGCCTCCCGTGGAGGCCGCGGAGGAGATCGCGCGGGTGGTGCCGCTGATCGAGCGCCTTGCGGGCGACCTCGGCGCGCTGGTCTCGGTCGACACCTACAAGCCGCAGGTCGCCCGGGCGGCGGTCGAGGCGGGGGCGCGGATCGTCAACGACGTCAGCGGCCTGCGCGATCCCGAGCTCGCGACGGTCTGCGCGGAGACGGGCGCGGCGCTGATCCTGATGCACACCGCGGCGGCTCCGCGCGAACGCAGGCAGGACCCCGATCTCTACGAGGACGTCGTCGCCGAGGTGCTCGCGTTCCTGCAACAGCGCATGGAGCGCGCGCTGGCAGCCGGCGTCGAGCGCGACCAGCTGATCGTCGACCCGGGCCCGGATTTTGCGAAGACGCCCGCGCAGACGATCCGGCTGCTGGCCTCGGCGGGGCGGCTGCACGAGCTCGCGCGGCCCGTGCTGATGGCCATCTCGCGCAAGGACTTCGTCGGGGCGCTGACGGGCCGTCCGCCGCGCGAGCGGCTGGCGGGCACGCTCGCCGCGCTCGGCCACGGCGTCGAGCAGGGCGCCCACATCTTCCGCGTCCACGACGTGGCCGCCGCCGCCGACTACCTCGCCGTGCGGGCCGCGCTCGCCGGCGAAGGCGCGCTGGATGAGACCTTGCGGCTGACCGAGGAGATCCGATACAGCCGCTAGGCTGCTGCGAAACAGGTCCCATACGCCCTGGGTGCCCGCCGCTGTCCAACGCCGCGGGACGCCAACCGCCCATCCACAGAAAGAGAGACCCAAGATGGCAGTGCTCGACCGCTCCGAGCTGGAAGCGAGCCCGCTCGCCGACCTTCACGCGATCGCCGACCAGGTCGGCCTCGACGGCTTCCGCAGGCTCCGCAAGGCCGACCTGATCGACGCGATCCTCGGCGAGTCCGGTGACGGCGCCGACGCCGATGCCGCGACCGAGGAGAGCGAGCAGCCTCGTTCGCGCCGCCGCCGCACGCCGCGGCTGCGCCGCTCTCGCTCCGAGGAGAACGATGAGGAGTCCACGGCCGACGCCGATGCCGACTCCGAGCCGGAGGAGGCCGGGGAGGCGCAGGCTCCGGCCCCGCGGTCGCGCTCGCGCCGCGCCAAACGTGAGCCGGAGCCCGAGTCGGGCGAGGGCGAGGACTCCGATCATGCCGACGAGGACAGCGCGCCCGCCCCGCGGTCGCGCTCGCGCCGCGGCGGCCGCTCGCGGGGCGAGGGCTCGCGCCGCGGCGGGCGCGAGGAGGACGGCGGGGAGGACTCCGGACGGATCGCAGAGGGCGTCGTCGAGGTGCTCGGCAACGGCTCGGCGTTCCTGCGCGTGGACCCGCCCGAGCCCTCCGACGACGACGTCTACATCTCGGCCGCCCAGGTGCGGCGCTGCGAGCTGGTCTCGGGCGACCGCGTGGCCGGCCCGGTGCGTACGCCGCGGCGCTCGGAGCGCTACCCCTCGCTGGTCAGGATCGACACGATCAACGGCGACTCGGCCGACTCGGTCTCCGACGGGGCACGCTACGAGGACCTGCCGGTCGCCTGGCCGGCCGAGCGCCTGGCGCTGGGCTCCGAGGACAAGACGCTCGAGGGCATCGAGTGGCTGACGCCGCTCGGCCGCGGCTCGCGGGCGACGATCGTGGGCCCGCGCGGAGCCGGTAAGTCCGAGACGCTGCGGCGGCTCTACGAGGCGCTGAAGGAGACCGAGGGCCTCGAGCTGAGCCTCGTGCTCGCTCGGCGTGCGCCCGGAGGAGGTCGCCGACTGGCAGGCCGCCGAGGGTGACGATGCGCCTCCGATTGCTGCCGCGATGACGTTCGCCGCCTCTGCCGACACGCAGGCGCAGGCGCTCGAGCGCGCGCTGGACGCCGCGCGGCGCATCTCCTCGCGGGGCGGCGACGCCGTCGTCCTGGTCGACGGCCTGGACGGCCTGCATCCGCATGCCGCGCGCCGCGCGATGGCGGCGGCGCGCAACCTGCGCGAGGCTGGCTCGGTGACGATCGTCGCGACGTCCACCACCCCCGTCGGCGGCGAGACGACCGTGATCGCGCTCGACGCCGCGCTGGCCGCATCGGGCGGGGACCCCATGCTCGACCTCGGTGCCGGCGGCACGCTGCGCGCGGAGCTGCTCGTGGGCGAGGACGGCGCGGAGGCGATCCGCAAGGCCCGAGAGGCCGCGCTCTCCTAGAGGCGCCGGCCTGCGAGGGCCTACGCCGCGGCGTCGGAGCGGCGGTAGGCGACCCGGCCCCAGGAGGGCTCGGGGGCCAGCTCGATCGGCTCGCCCGTGCCGGCTGAGCTCGGCTGCACGTAGGCGAAGGTGCCGGTCTCTTCGTCGAAGGCGACGCTGAGCTCGCCCTCCTTGACGCGCTGGTCGAGCCAGGCGCCGCGGAAGACGAGGCGGCGCAGCCAGTGCACGAGCGAGCGCTCGGCCGGGCCGACCAGCTCGGGCCAGCACTCGTTGACGTGTTCGCCGAGCGCGGAGGCGGGGTCGATGATCTCGCCGTTGACGGCGAGGTTGACGAGGTCTTCGAGCTCCTCCTGGCCCCGAGGCGGCCGCCGACGAAGCCGAGCTTCAGGGCCGCCTGCTCGCAGCGCTGTGAGAAGTCGGCCTCGTTGAAGGTGAAGCGCAGCTCGCCGTATTCGAGGACGAAGTCCTCGCCGGAGTCGTAGTTTTCGCGTCGTGCGGTTTCCATAGCGGCTTCCGAGTCGTTCCGGAGACCGAAAAAACGGCCCCTCGTCGGGATCATACGGCTGGTTCCTGCCGCAGCGACTGCGGTGAATGGGATGTTGCATGCACACCGGCCGGACGGACCCCTGGGCCCGCGCTCCGGAGGCACCGGCGGCGGGCGCCGTCTGTACGCTGCCGGACGGTGCCGCCGATGATCCGCGACCGATGGGAACCGCCTTCGTGCCCCGCTCCGGCTTGCTCGCTCCACGGGGCCTGCGGCCTGGTGAGGAGCTAGCGTCGGCTCATGGCACGTCTCTCAGAGCACGGGCTGCGCAGATCGGTCGGAGTTCCCGGCCTCTTTGCGACGGCCTACGGCAACGTCGGCTCCTCGATCTACTACGCCCTCGGCCTCGTCGCCGCACACGCGCTGGGGCTGACGCCGCTCGTCTTCATGTTCGCCGGCGGCCTGTTCGTGCTGACGGCCAAGACCTATGCCGAGGGCGCTTCGATGTACCCGGAGGCCGGCGGGTCATCCTCGTTCGCGCGCCACGCGTTCAACGACGTGGTCTCGTTCTTCGCGGGCTGGGCGCTGAGCCTCGACTACATCATCACGATCGCGATCTCGGCGTTCTTCGTGCCGCACTACCTCGGCGCGTTCTTTCCGGCGCTGACCCACAACCCCGGCGACATCATCGGCGGCCTGGTCACGATCGTGCTGCTGGCCGCCCTGAACATCCGCGGGCTCGGCGAGTCGGCCAAACTCAACCTCGTCCTCGCGATCACCGATCTGGCGACGCAGATACTGCTCGTGATCCTCGGTATCGCGCTCGTCCTGGACCCCAAGCTGCTGGTGGACCAGGTCCACCTGGGCGTGGCGCCGACCTGGACGCAGGTGATCTTCGCGCTCTCGGTCGCGATGGTCGCCTACACGGGCATCGAGACCGTCTCGAACATGGCCGAGGAGGCCAGAGACCCCGGCCACGACGTGCCCAAGGCCGTCAACCTCGTGCTGTTCGCGGTGCTCGGCGTCTACGCGGGGATCTCGGTCGTCGCGCTCTCGGCTCTGCCCGTCGTCCACCACGGCATCGGCTACTCACCCGCGCTCAAAGAAACCTTCCACCACGTGGGCTACGCGACCGCGCTCGGGGGGCACTACGAAAACGACCCGGTGCTCGGGATCATCGAGCAAGCTCGGGCTGCACGGGGCGACGCTCACGATCGCGCGCGACTACGTCGGCGTGCTCGCCGCCACGATCCTGTTCATCGCGACCAACGCCGGGCTGATCGGCATCTCGCGCCTGTCCTGGTCGCTGGCAGAGCATCGCCAGCTGCCCGCGATCTTCTCGCGACTGCACCCGCGCTACCGGACGCCGTGGTTCACGATCATCTGCTTCTCGGCGCTCGCGGCGCTGCTGATCCTGCCGGGCGAAACGACGCTGCTCGGCAACCTCTACTCATTCGGGGCGATGCTGTCCTTCACGATCGCGCACGTCTCGGTCGTCGCGCTGCGCGTGAAGGAGCCCGACAGGCCGCGACCGTACCGGATGCCGTGGAACGTGCGCTTCCGCGGCTCGGCGATCCCGCTGACCGCCGTGCTCGGCGGGATCGGCACGTTCGCCGCCTGGTGCTCGGTTGTGGTGCTGCACGGCGAGGCCCGGACCATCGGCTTGCCGTGGATGGTGTTCGGGATGATCGGCTACTTCCTGTACCGCCGCCGACAGGGACTCGATCCTCGGCGCTCCTACAAGATCGAGCGCCCGGAACGCCCCCCGGACTTCGAGGAGCTCGAGTACCGCACCGCGCTGGTGCCGATCTTCGGCGACGACGTCTCGGCATCCGCGCTGCACGCCGCCGCCAAGCTGATCGGCGATGAGGGGATCGTGTACGCCGTGTACGTGCTGCCGGTTCCGAGCCAGCTCTCCCTGGAGGCCGGGCTCGAAGAGGAGGAGGCGCACGGGCGCTCGGTGCTCGAGAGCGCGCGCATCCAGTCGCGGCGCATGGGGATCAAGATCCGCACCGGCCTGATCCGCACGCGCAACCCCGGCTCCGCCCTGGTCGAGGAAGCCGAACGCGTCGGCTCGGACGTCATCTACTGGTCGACGATCCACGCGCCTCGAGGCGAGCAGGGGATCGGGCCGACCGCGGCCTACTTGCTGAAGGTGCGCCCATGCCGGGTGATCATCGAGACCGACAACCGCGTTACAGGGTCAAACGGGGCCTCCGCTACCGACGCGCTGCCTGCACCGGCCTGACCGCGGCCCCCTCAGCGCCCGAGCGCGGCCCGCAGCGCCTCGTCGAGCTCGGGGTGTGCGTATGGGTAGGAGAGCATCAGCGCCTTCGCGGGCACCGCGCGCACGCCGCTCGTCACGATCTGGGCCATCTCGCCGTAGATCGCGCTCAGCGCGAAGCCGGGCACCGGCAGCACCGACGGCCGGTGCAGCGCCCGTCCCAGCGCGTGCGAGAACTCGCGGTTCGTGACCGGCACCGGGGCCGTCGCGTTGACCGCGCCCTCCCAGCGCTCGTCGCCGAGCGCTGCGATGAACATGCCGACGACGTCCTCGGCGTGAATCCACGGCATGTACTGGCGCCCGCCGGCGACGGGGCCGCCGATGCCGAGCTGGAAGGGCAGCAGCATCTTCGCGAGCGCGCCTCCGGTGCGGTCGAGCACGACGCCGGTTCGGAGGCGCACGACGCGCATGCCGAGCTGCTCGGCGCGCGCGGCCTTCGCCTCCCACGCGACGCAGACCTCGGCGAGGAAGTCGCGTCCGGGGGATGCCTCCTCGTCGACCGGCTCAGAGCCGCGGGCGCCGTAGTAGCCGCTCGCCGAGGAGGACACGAGCACCCGCGGCCGCGGCTCGGCCTCGCGCAGCGCGGCGAGGAGGTTCTCGGTGCCGATCACGCGGCTGTCGCGGATGGCGCGCCTGGTCTCGGGCGTCCAGCGCTGGGAGACCGGGGCGCCGGCGAGGTGTGCGACCGCGTCGCGGCCTTCGAGCGCCTGCGTCGGCGCCGGTTCCTCGACCGGGTCCCAGCGGTAGGTCTCGACCTCGCCGAGGGCGTGCTGCGCGCGCACCGGTTCGCGGCTGAGGATCGTCACCTCCCAGCCCTGGCGCTGCAGCTCGTCCACCAGGCGGCGGCCGATCATGCCGCTCGCCCCCGAGACCGTGATCGCGGGCATCGCGACGATCCTCAGGCGCGGCCGTCGGCTGCCCCGCCGGCGCCCGGCGCGACCGTGTCGCCCTGCGCGTAGCCGACCTCTAGGCCTGCTTCCGCCGTGCCCGCGGCGCGCGCCTGCTCGCCGACCGCGGCCGCCACCGCGGGCGCGACCTCGCGGTTGAAGACCGACGGGATGATGTAGTCCTCGCGCAGCTCCTCCTCGGGCACGATCGAGGCGATCGCCTGCGCGGCCGCCATCTTCATCTCCTCGCTGATCGTCCGCGCGCGCACGTCCAGGGCGCCGCGGAAGATGCCCGGGAAGGCGAGCACGTTGTTGATCTGGTTCGGGAAATCCGAGCGTCCGGTGGCCATGATCCTGACGTGTGGGGCCGCCTCCTCGGGGTGGACCTCGGGGGTCGGGTTGGCCATCGCGAAGACCATCGCGTCGCCGTTCATGCGCGCGAGCGCCCCGGCGGGCATCACGCGCGCGCCGGAGAGCCCGATCAGCAGGTCGACGCCGTCGATCAGATCGGCCGGGGCGCCGGAGAGGAAGTCCGGGTTGGTGACCTCGGCGAACCAGCGCTTGATCGGGTTCATCGAGCCGTCGAGGTAGTCCTCGCGCTGCACGCTCAGCCCGCCCCGGGAGTCGGCGCCGACGATCCTCGTGACGCCTGCGGCGCGGAGGATGCGCGTGACGGCGATCCCGGCCGCGCCGAGGCCGATGATCAGGACGCTCAGGTCCTCCAGGTCGCGACCGGTCAGCTTGCAGGCATTCAGGACTGCGGCCATCACGACCACGGCGGTGCCGTGCTGATCGTCGTGGAAGACCGGGATCTCCAGCTCGGAGATCAGGCGCTGCTCGATCTCGAAGCAGCGCGGCGCCGAGATGTCCTCGAGGTTGATCCCGCCGAGGCCCGGCGCGATCAGCTTGACGGTCTGGACGATCTCCTCGGTGTCGGTGGTGTCGAGGCAGATCGGGAACGCGTCGACGCCCGCGAACTCCTTGAACAGGCAGCACTTGCCCTCCATCACCGGCATCGCGGCCTTCGGCCCGATGTCGCCGAGACCCAAGACCGCTGTGCCGTCGGACACGACCGCGACGGTGTTGCGCTTGATCGTGTACTGGAAGGCCTTGTCCTCGTCGTCGGCGATCGCCAGGCAGACGCGTGCGACGCCCGGCGTGTAGGCCATCGAGAGATCGTCGCGCGTCTTCAGCGGGTGCTTGTTGGACTGTTCGATCTTGCCCCCGATGTGGAGCTGGAAGGTGCGGTCGGTGGTGTCGATCACGTCGGCCCCCGCAACTGCGCCGATCGACGCCAGGATGCGGTCCCAGTGGTCGCGGTCGGCGGCGTCCACGACGATGTCGCGCAGGGCGCCCCCGGCATCGCTCTCGACCACGTCGACGGCGCCCACCATGCCGCCCGCGTCGCCGATCGCGCTCGTGACACGGCCGAGCACGCCCGGGCTGTCGTCGAGCTTCACGCGAATGGTCAGGCGGTACTGCGCGCTCGGTGTGGCGCTCACTGCGGGACTCCCTCCTTGGCTGGCGGCACGGGATCTTCTCAAGAAACGGTCGCTCGTTGCGCGCGAAGCCTCGGAGGCCCCTCGGCGCTCGTCCCGGTCAGCACCCGGACAGGGCAGACGCGCTCCGCGCGGGGACATAGAGTGGGAGCGATGGCGGCCGGGACCAAAGAGCGCGCGGGCGGGAGCTCCCCGGCGCGCGGGAGTACCGGCGCGAGCGACCGCAGGCTGTTCCTGATCGACGGCCCGAGCCTCGTCTACCGGGCCTTCTTCGCCCTGCCCGAGTCGATCGCGACCTCGACGGGCGTCCCGACGAACGCGATCTTCGGCTTCGCCTCGATGCTGGTGAAGATCGTCACCGAGTACGGCGTGCAGCCCACGGTCGTGGCGTGGGACGCCGGCACCTCCGGGCGCAGCGAGCTGTTCGCCGACTACAAGGCCTCCAGGCGCTCGCGCCCGGATCTGCTCAAGCAGCAGTGGCCCTCGATGGCGCCGCTGGTCGAGGCCTTCGGCTACACGAACGTCACGCTCGACGGCTACGAGGCCGACGACGTGATCGCCTCGCTCTCAGACCGCGCCCTGCGTGCCGATCCGCCGGTGCCCGTGATGATCGTGACCGGCGATCGCGACGTGTTCCAGCTGATCGACGAGGACGGGCTCGTCAAGGTGATGGCGACGGCGCGCGGCATCACCGAGACGAAGATCTACGACCGGCAGGCGGTCGTGGACCGATACGGCATCGGGCCCGAGCTGATCCCCGACTTCTATGGCCTGAAGGGCGACACCTCCGACAACATCCCGGGCATCCCCGGCATCGGGGACAAGACCGCCAGCGAGCTGCTGCAGTCGTTCGGCACGCTGGAGGAGGTGCTCGCCAACATCGATCAGGTCAAAGGCGCCAAGCGCAAACAGAACCTGATCGAGCATGCCGAGGACGCCCGCATGTCGCGTGAGCTGGCGACCGTGCGCCGCGACCTGGACGTGGACCTCGACGTCGCGCTGGAGGCGGACCTCGAGCCGGACCGCTCGCGGCTGCGCGAGTTCTTCCGCGAGTACGAGCTGCGCGACCCGCTGCGACGCCTCGAGGAGGCGCTCGGCGACCCCGACGTGGCGGCGCCGCCGAGCGCCGCCGAGGTGACGCTGACGGCTTCGCTGCGGGCGGGCGCTCCAGCCGACATCGCCTCGCTCGGCGCCGGCGACAGCGAGATCTGCATCGTGACCGAGGAGGTGCAGGCGCCGGAGGGCGAGCTGTTCGCCGAGGGCGCTCCCTGGCGCTTCGCGGCGACCGCGGGCGGCGAGGCGATCGCCGGCGACTGCGACGGGCCCGAGGAAGTGGTCGCGGCCTGCGAAGGGCGCCCGGTGATCGCGCACGACGCCAAGGCGCTGCGCACCGTGCCGCGGCACCTCGCCCACGACACGCTGCTGGGCGCCTACCTGCTCGAGCCCGCAAGGCGTGGCTATCCCGTCGACGAGCTGTGTGAGGAGCGCGGGCTCGGCAGCGACCTGGAGGACCCGCTCGCGGCCCGCTCCGTGATGCTGGGGGCGCTCGCCGACTGGCAGCGCGAGCAGATCGCCGAGCGGGGTCTCGAGGCCGTGATGGCCGAGATCGAGCTGCCGCTGGTCCCGGTCCTGCGCGAGTTGGAGCTGCTGGGGGTGCGGCTGAACCTCGACCGCCTCGCGGCGATCACCGAGCGGGTGAGCGAGGAGATCGGCGGTCTGGAACGCGAGATCTTCGAGCTGGCCGGCGATGAGTTCACGATCGGCTCGCCGCAGCAGCTCGGCGAGATCCTCTTCGAGCGCTTGGGCCTCTCGCGCAAGCGCCGCGGCAAGACCGGTTATTCGACCGACGCGCGCGTGCTGCAGGCGATCCGCTCAGAGCACGAGATCGTCCCCAGGATCGAGCGCTGGCGCGAGCTCTCGACGCTGATCAAGACCTACCTGGACGTGCTGCCCGAGCAGACGGACGCCGAGTCGCGCATCCACACGACCTTCCTGCAGGCGGTCGCGACGACCGGGCGCCTGTCGAGCACCAACCCCAACATGCAGAACGTCCCGATCCGCACCCCGCTCGGGCGCGAGATCCGCGGCTGCTTCGAGGCCGAGCCCGGGAGGGTCCTGATCTCCGCCGACTACTCGCAGATCGAGCTGCGGGTCTTGGCGCAGGCGGCGGGAGAGGACGCTCTGATGGCGATCTTCAAGCGCGGCGAGGACGTCCACACGGCCACGGCCTCGCGCGTGTTCGGCGTCACCGCCGAGCAGATCGACCCCGGCATGCGCTCGAAGGCGAAGATGATCAACTACGGCATCGTCTACGGGCTCTCGGACTACGGCCTCGCGGACCGCTTGAACATCCCGCGCGAGGAGGCCAAGGAGTTCATCGACGCCTACCTCGAGCGCTTCCCGCACGTCGCCGAGTTCATGGCCGCGACGATCGAGCGGGCCAAGGAGGAGGGCTTCGTCAAGACGCTGTGGGGGCGGCGACGGCAGATCCCGGAGCTGCGCGCCCGCAACTATCAGGTCCGCACGCTCGGCGAGCGGCTGGCCGTCAACACGGTCGTCCAGGGCACGGCGGCCGACATCATCAAGCTCGCGATGGTGCGCACGCACGCCGCGCTCGCCGAGTCGGGGCTGCAGACCAAGCTGCTGCTGACGATCCACGACGAGCTGCTGTTCGAAGGCCCTCCGGAGGAGGCCGAGGACGCGAGCAGGCTCGTCGAGCGCGAGATGGTCGCCGTGTGGGAGCCGAACGAGCCGCCGCTCGCGGTCGACATCGGCTCCGGGCAGAACTGGCTCGAGGCGAAGTGACGCGGAGCCTCGCGATCTTCCTCGGCGCGGGCGCCGGCGCGCTCGTCGGCATGCAGGCGCCGATCAACTCGCGCCTAGGCAAGACGGTGGGAGGGGTGCAGGCCGCGACCTTCTCCTTCCTGGTCGGCACCGCCGCGCTCGTGGCGATCAGCTTCATCCTGCGCGGCGGCCTCAGCTCGCTGGGGCAGGTCGGGAAGGTCCCGTGGTGGGCGCTGGTGGGCGGGCTGCTCGGCGCCGTCTACGTGTTCGTCGCGCTGGAAGCCGTCAAGACGCTCGGCGCGAGCGGGCTGACGGCGGTGGTCATCACCGGCCAGCTCACGATGTCGGTTGTGATCGACCGCCTGGGGCTGCTCGGTGTGGCGAGGGCGCCGATCAGCGTGCATCGCGTGCTCGGGATCGTCCTGCTGATCGCCGGGGTCGCGCTCGTCGTTCGGAAGTGAGGGCGCCCGGCGTCCGCCGCGCCGCGCGGAGCTGACTGCGCCCGCGCCTCAGGCGAGGGCCGCGGCGAAGCCCTCGCGCCAGCTGCAGTGCGCCGGCTGCCAAGCGAGCTCGCCCCTGGCGCGCTCGTTGGAGGCGCCCTGCGCGCGCGTCATCGTCGCGACGCCGTACTCGCCGGCCGCGAGGCGCGCCAGGAAGGCCGGGACGCGCATCGGGCGCGGGGCGCCGGCGGCCTTCGCGAGCTCCGGCAGCCACTGCGCGACCGGTGCCGGCTCGTCGTCGACGACGTTGTAGACGCCGGGCGGCGCGCCCAGGGCGAGCACGGTCGCGGCCGCGGCGTCGTCGACGTGGACGAACGACCAGACGCCCGCGCCCGCGCCCACGACCGGCATGCGCCGGCGCCGCAGGTCCGCGACGATCGATCCGTCGGGGGCGATCGCGCTGCCGGGCCCGTAGAAGTAGCCGTAGCGCAGCACCGTCCCGCCCGCGTCGAGCGTCGTCTGCTCGAGCGTCTTGACCGCGTTCGCCGTGCGCGCGAACGAGGAGGGGGGATGGATCACGAGCGGGTCCTGCTCGGAGTGCAGGGCCCCGTCGGGGCCGCGCTCGTACATGAACGCGATGCTCTGGGCGAGCAGCCGCTGGACCCCCGCGCCGCGCGCCGCGCCGGCGAGGATCCGCGAGCCCTCGCTGCGCAGGCGGTCGTTGCGCTCGAAGTCGCGCTCGATGCGCCGTGGATCGATCCGCTTCGGCAGCGCTGTGAGCTGGTTGACGACCGCGTCCGGGCGCGCCTGCGCGAGCGCATCCGCGACGGCGCCCGCGTCGAGCGCGTCCGCGATCGCGGCCTCGGCGCCGGCAGCGCGGGCCTGCTCGGCGCTTTGCGCGCTGCGGCACATGGCGGTCACATCGTGGCCGGCGGCAAGCAGCGCAGGCACCAGGCGGCGGCCGATCACACCGGTCGCGCCGGCGACGAAGACCCTCACGAGGCGACCGCGAGACCAGGCGCGCCGGGGTCGGCGCCGGCCGCCCGCGCCGTGCCCGTCTCCATGCGCGCGCAGGCCATGCCTTCGCTGAAGCCGGCGGCACCGAGCCCGAAGGCGGCGTTGAAGCGCGAACGCAGGTTCTCGACGGCGATCAGGTGCACGAGCTCGACCAGCTCGGCGTCGCCGCCGAGACGGTCGCGGAGCGCTTCGAGCAGTTCAGGCGCGACAAAGACCGGGGTCTGCGTCATCGCGACGGCGAGGTCCAGCACGAGCCGTTCGGTCTCGTCGAAGCGATCGCTTTCGCGATAGCGGTGCAGATCAAGCAGCTGCGCCTCCTCGACCCCCTTCGCGCGGGCCTCGAAGGAGCCGATGTCCTGGCACATCTCGCATCCCTGCATGACCGCGGACTTCAGGACCGCGAGCGCGCGCAGGTGGCCCGGCACGAGCGGCTTGCGTGCGACGCTCTTCTCCAACCGGGCGTAGCCCAAGAGCTGCACGAAGCGGTGCGCGCGCACAGGGATGTCCGGCGTCAGCAGTGGCTTCCCGGTAAGGCGGCGCACCTCGCGCCGGGCGAGCGCGTACGTGAGGCGGATCACGGGGTGGCCGCGGGCGGGCACGCCCTCGACGACGGTCATGTCGTGCTCCTTTCGGCGCGGGGGAGGGGGGAACCGAAGCTCGTGCGAGCGGGTTGGGAACCCGAGGGCCGGCCGCCCGCGGGCCGGCGCCGCCGTCGCGCCGGGCTGCAAAGCGCCACATCCAAGCCAGCAGCACCGTGCTCGCGAGCAGCGAGACGAAGTCGAACCAGCCCGTCCAGCGGGGGTGGGCCGAGGTCGCGTCGACGAGGTGGTTGACGGTATGCAGGCCGAACTGCACCGTCGAGATCGCCAGCACCGGCACGCGCCAGGAGGGCCGGCCGAGCGCGACGACCAAGCCGAAGCCCATCGCGGCGCTGTAGGTGGCGAAGTCGCGGATGTAATGCCGGTTGAGCTCTTCGAACGGGCCGAGCGAGGTGAAGAACGCATGCGGGGCGATCGTCATGAACAGCGCGAGGCCGAGGTTGTAGGCCGCCAGGACGATCATCCCCGCCTGGAAGAGAGATCCGGAGATGGTCGCGTCGGCCGGCGCTCCGTGCCGGGATTTGGGAGGGTCGGCCGGCGCTCCGTTCCGGGAGTCGGAGGGGTCGGCCGGCGCTCCGTGCCGGGAGTCGGAGGGGTCGGCCGGCGCTCCGTGCCGGCCTCTGCCACCGCGTGGTTGCTCTGCCATGCCGGCGACGATATGGTCTCGCTGGTCCATCGTAAAGGACCAATTCAAGGCTCGAAATGGGTACCAATGTTGAAGCCCTCGCAATCGCAGCGCGCGCCGTGCGCGGCGAGGAGCTGCTGCTCGAGCTCGATCGCCGCAGCGGCACGCCGCTGCGCGCGCAGCTGGAGGACGGCCTGCGCGAGGCCGTACGCAGCGGGCGCCTGGCCGCGCATGTGCGCCTGCCGCCGACGCGCGCCCTCGCAAACGACCTCGGCATCTCGCGCCGTCTCGTCGTGGACGCGTACGCCCAGCTCCTCGCCGAGGGCTACCTCGTGGCGCGAGCCGGCGCGGGGACGTTCGTCGCCGACGGCGCCGCGCCCCACGAGCCGCCCGCCGCGGCCCGCGCGACGCCGCCCCTGCGCTTCGACTTCTTCCCCGGCTATCCCGATCTCGCCACGTTCCCGCGACGCCTGTGGCTGCGTGCGCTTCGCGAGACCCTGCGCGACGCGCCCGACCGCGCTCTCGGGTACCCCGATCCTCGCGGTGCCTCGGCTCTGCGGCGCGCGCTCGCCGGCCACCTGCGCAGGGTGCGCGGGGTGGCGGCGGACCCGGATTCGATCGTCGTCTGCTCGGGGGCGGCGCAGGCGCTCGCGCTGATCGGCGCGGAGCTGGCGGGCCGCACGATCGCGGTCGAGGACCCGGGGCTGCCCGTGCACCACGCGATCCTCCGCGCGGCCGGCGCGCGTCTCGTGCCGCTGGAGGTGGACGCCGACGGCGCCCGCGTCGAACGCCTCGGCGCGCTCGCCGCGGACGCGGTGATCCTCACGCCGGCGCATCAGTCGCCGACCGGCGTGGCCCTCTCGCCGTCCCGGCGCGCGGCGCTGCTCGCGTGGGCGGGCGAGACCGGGGCGCTCGTGATCGAGGACGACTACGACGCAGAGTTCCGCTACGACCGCGCGCCGCTGGGTGCGATGCAGGGCCTCGCGCCCGAGCGCGTGCTCTACACCGGCACGGTCAGCAAGACGCTCGCGCCGGCCCTGCGGTTGGGGTGGATGGTGCTTCCCGCGCGCCTGCGCGAGGGGTTCGCGCAGCGCAAGCTGCTCGCCGACCACGGCTCGCCGACGCTCGACCAGCTGGCGCTCGCGCGGCTGTTCGAGAGCGGCGCCTACGACCGCCACCTGCGCGGGGCGCGGCGGCGCTACCGCGCCCGCCGCGACGCCCTCGTCGACGCGGTCGCGGCCCACCTGCCCGGCGCCACGGTGACGGGTCTCGCCGCCGGCCTGCACGCAACCGTGCGCCTGCCCGCGCCTGTCGACGGGGTCGCGCTCGCGCGGGCGGCGGCCCGCGAGTCGGTCGGCGTCTATCCGCTGGGCTACGCGTACATGACGCCACGGGCACGCGATGACGGGTTGATCCTCGGCTACGCGAACCTTCCAGAGCCCGCGATCGAGGAGGGCGTCCGGCGCCTGGCGAGGGCCCTGGACGCGCTCTGAGTCCCGGAACCGGGACGCTCTAGGTGACGTGCCTCGGGAGGTTCCGAACGGTTGAGTAGGCATCCGGGCCGTTCCGGAGGCTGTGTTCCTTCCAAAGATCACGGCTTAGGAGGCGACCCGGATGCAGGACAAGCGTAGGTGGCTGCCCCGCTGGCAGCGCGTCGAGCTGGTCGAGAAGTGTTTGGTGGAGGGCATGACTCGCCGCCAGGCTGCGGAGTGGCGGCGGGTGTCGGTCTCGACGGTGCAGTACTGGGTGGCGCGTTATCGCGACGCTTCTGATCAGCAGCGACATTCGGGAGCTTGGGCTGATGATCGGCCTTGCACGCCTCACCGCCAGCCGACGCGTTGCTCAGAGCGCGTGCATGACCATGTCTGCCGGGCACGGGAGCGGACGGGCTGGGGGCCGAGGCTGATCGCCTCAGAGCTTCAGATGAGCCACGCCACTGTCTGGCGGTGCCTTCGCCGCCGCGGGCTCTCCAAAGCACCCAAACCAGCACGCGAGGAGGTTCGCCGCTTTGAGTGGCCCTGCCCCGGTGACCTGTTGCAGATGGACGTCAAGCGCTTCGCGCGCTTCACCAGGCCCGGACACCGCGTCACCGGGGACCGCTACCGCAGCGCCAACGAGAAGCGCAACGGGCCCGGCTGGGAGTTCTGCCACTCGATCATCGACGACCACTCACGGCTGGTCTACAGCGAGCTGCACACCGACGAGCAAGCCGCCACCGTCACAGGCTTCCTCGACCGAGCACTCGTGTTCTTCGCCGGCCACGGGATCAAAGCCCAGCGGTTGCAGACCGACAACGCGTGGTGCTACATCCACAACCGCAGCCTCCGAGAGCTCCTGGCGCGCCACGGCATCCAGCACCGGCGCATCCCGCCACGAACTCCCAAGCGCAACGGCAAGATCGAGCGATACCAGCAGACCCTCGCCAAAGAGTGGGCCTACGGGCAGCGCTACCGCTCAAGCAACGCCAGAGCCAAAGCGCTACCGCACTGGCTAAACCACTACAACACCACCAGGAACCACAGCGAACTCGGCGACCGGCCACCCATCAACCGCGTTCGGAACCAGCTGAGGCAGAACACCTAGGCCTCCGCCTCCGTCGGTTCTCGTTCCATCAGCCCCGAGGACTCCGGCGTGTCGCTCAGCTTCCCGCGCGGGAGCCACAGCAGCGTGATCACGAAGGTCGCCGCCAGCACAGCCGACATCGCGTAGAAGACCGGCTGCAGAGATTCCGCGAAGGCGAGGTGCACGGCGTGGACGGCGTGGCCCGCGCCCCCGCCCGACGAGGTGCCCGCGCCCGCGCTGGCGCCGAAGGAGGAGGCGATGCGCGTGGCCTGGCGGTGGGGCACGCCCGCGCCGATCAGCGCGGCGCCGACCTTCGTCTTGGTTTCGCTGATCAGGACGCTGCCGAGGATGGCGAGGCCGAGGCTGGCGCCGAAGTTACGCGCGGTCTGGGTGATGCCGGTGACCTCGGAGTAGGAGGCGCTCGGCGCCCTGCTGACCGCGTCCGTGCTGGCCGGTGTCAGCATCAGGCCGATCCCGGCGGCGCCCAGCATGATGCTCGCGATCTGGCCGTTCAGGGAGAGGGATGTCAGCTTGCCGGCGAGCAGATAGAAGCCGACGGCGCCGAGCGCGCCGCCGATCACGACGGGGCGGCGCGCGCCGGCGCGGTCCAGCAGGCGCCCGCCGAGGAGTGAGCCGATCAGGAAGCCGAAGAAGAAGTAGAGGATGTAGACGCCGGCGTTGGACGGCGTCCTGCCGAGCGAGACCTGCGCGTAGATGCTGCCGAAGAAGAAGAACGGCACGAACACGATCGACATCAGGGCAAGGGCCGCGTTGTCCACGGCGAACCCGCGGTCGCGGAAGATGCGCAGCTGCAGCAGCGGCGTCGCGCACCTGAGCTCCCAGCGCACGAACAGGGCGAGCAGCATCGCGCCGAGCGCGATGCACGCCCAGGTCGCCGCGCTGCTCCAGCCCCAAGAGGCGGATTGCTGAAGGCCGAGGATCAGGAACGTCATGCCGCCGGTCACGAGCGCCGTGCCCTTGTAGTCGAGCGGCTGCGGGCGGCGCTCATCGTCGGGCTTGGAGAAGTGGATCAGCACCAGCGCGATGATCGCCACGGGGATGTTGATCCAGAAGATCGCCCGCCAGGTCCATTGAACGAGGTAGCCGCCGGCCAGCGGCCCGACGGCGGTCAGCCCGCCCGCGATGCCGAAGAAGATCGACATCGCACGGCCGCGTTCGCGCAACGGGAACGACGCCACCACGATCCCGACCGCCGCAGGGAACAGGAGGGCTGCCATCGCGCCCTGGACCACACGCCACGCCACCATCCAGGCCTCGGCGATGCCGCCCGTCGGCGTAGCCCGCACGCCGCGGAGGCGATCGCGAAGCCCCACACCCCGATCACGAGCACCGTGCGCCGGCCGAGCACGTCGGCGAGCTTGCCCCCGAAGGCGAACAGCGCAGAGAGCGAGAGCAGGTAGCCGTTGATGACCCACTGCGAGCCGGTCGCGGACAGGCCGAGGCTGCGCTGCACGTCGGGGATCGCGATCGCGACGATCGTCTGATCGATGAACGTCATGGCGACGGCGAAGACCATCGCCGCCAGCACCAGGTTCTTGTTGCTCCCGCTCACCGCGCGCCCCCTGAGGGTTGAAGGCCCGAGATCCGCTCCTGAGGTCCCGCACGTTACGCCTCGGCGACGCGGCGGGGCGCTTCGGTCGGCTACAGGTTGGCCCTGATCGCGCCGCCGTCGACCTGGTAGACGGCGCCGGTGATGTAGGAGGCAGGCTCGGAGGCGAGGAAGGCGACGAGGTCGCCCAGCTCGCGGGGTTGCCCGAGGCGCCCGGCCGGGATCGTGTCGGTGAGCGGCTTCAGGTCGGCGAGCGCCCGCTCGCGCTCCTGCGGGTCCTCGCTCGTCAGCCCCGGGTGGATGCGGGCGGTGGCGAACATGCCCGGCAGGACCAGGTTGATCGTGATCCCGTCCCTGGCGAGGTCGGGCATCAGCGCCTTGGTCAGGCCCGCGATGCCGGGGCGGATCCCGTTTGAGAGGTCGAGGAACGGCACGGGCTGCTTGACCGACAGCGACTGGATGCCGACGACCCGCCCCCACCCGCGCGAGCGCATGTGCGGCAGCGCCGCGCGCACGAAGCGCACGAAGCCCAGTGTCACGACCTCGAAGCCCTCGCGCCAGGCGTCGTCGTCCAGTTCGGAGAAGACCCCGCGCGCAGGGCCGCCCGAGTTGTTCACCAAGATGTCCAGGCCGCCGAAGCGCTCGACCGTGGCGGCCACGACGCGCTCGATCTCGGCGCCGTCGCGCAGGTCGGCCGCCACGGCGAGGACCTCCGCGCCCGTCTCCGCGCGGATGCGGGCGGCGGCGGCCTGCAGGGCCTCCTCTCCGCGTGCGCAGATCGTCACGCGCGCGCCCTCGCGCGCAAGGGACAGCGCGGAGGCGAGGCCGAGCCCCTTGCTGGAGGCACCCACGAGTGCCGTCTTCTCGCGCAGTCCGAGATCCAAGGCGCGCGCGACTCTACTGGCGAGCCGACCTTGCGCGCAACGCCGACCCTCCCCAACCCAAAAGAAAAAAACATGCAGATCCGCGCGCGCTCGGCTACCGTGCGGTCATCAGCGGGTTCGTTTCACGTGGCTTCACCGGGCGTCGCCGCAGCCCCGCGGCCCAGGCGGCGCGCCTGCCTCCCGGCCAGTACGCCGAGAGCGGCTTTCCCGTGCTCACCGCCGGCCCGACCCCGCACGTCTCGCCGAACGAGTGGAAACTGCGCGTCGACGGCATGGTCGGCAACGGCCGCGAATGGAGCTGGGAGCAGTTCCACGAGCTGCCTTCCCAGTCGATCCCCTGCGACATCCACTGCGTCACGAAGTGGTCGAAACTCGGCACGAGCTTCGGCGGCGTCTCCGTCGACGTGCTCCTCGAAGGCGTCGAGCCCAGGGGCAGCTACACGATGGTCTACTCCTACGGCGGCTACACGACCAATCTCGCGATCGATGACATCACCGGCGGCAAGGCCTGGGTCGTGACCGAGTTCGAGGGCGAGCCGCTCACGGCCGAGCACGGCGGTCCCGCGCGGCTGCTCGTCCCGCATCTGTACTTCTGGAAGAGCGCGAAGTGGGTCCAGGGCGTGCGCGTGATGGACCACGAGGAGCCCGGCTTCTGGGAGTCCAACGGCTACCACATCAGGGGGGACCCGTGGAAGGAGCAGCGGTACTGGAGCGACTGACTCCGGTCGCCCAGAAGGCACCGGGCACCTGGCAGCTCGGCACCGTCACGCAGATCCGCACGGAGACGCCGACGGTGAAGACGCTCAGGATCGCGCTGGGAATGTGGATGGCGCACCTACCCGGCCAGCACTACGAAGTGCGCCTGACGGCCCCTGACGGCTACACCGCCCAGCGCTCCTACTCGATCGCCTCCTCGCCGGTGCTCGAGGGCGCGATCGAGCTGACGATCGAGCGCCTGCAGGACGGCGAGGTCTCCGTCTACCTGCACGACGTCCTGATCGAGGGCGATCAGATCG
This sequence comes from uncultured Solirubrobacteraceae bacterium, assembly GCA_963742805.1. GTDB lineage: Bacteria > Actinomycetota > Thermoleophilia > Solirubrobacterales > Solirubrobacteraceae > Palsa-744. Next base: position 20,747 of record CAVUNG010000002.1, read on the forward strand.
AGGTCCGCGGCCCCTTCACCTCGTACTTCGTCTGGCGCGGCGAGAAGCCGATGCTGCTGCTCGGTGGCGGCTCGGGGGTCGTGCCGCTGATGTCGATGCTTCGCCACCGCCGGCTGACGATGCCCGAGCTGCCGATGCGTCTCCTCTACTCGGTGCGCACGCCGCCGGATGTGATCTACGCGGAGGAGCTCGGTCCGGAGACCGTGCTCACCTACACCAAAGAGGCGCCGCCCGGCTGGAGCGGACACACGGGCAGGATCGACGACGCGCTCGTGGCTCCCTTCGCCGGGAGCGCGCTCGAGGGGCTCGCGTTCGTCTGCGGCACCAACGGCTTCGTCGAGTCCGCGGTGCAAGCGCTGCTCACGGCCGGGTTCCCGACCGGGCAGATCCGCACCGAGCGCTTCGGTCCGGGCGCCTGAGAGCGCGCCGGGCGCCCGGCGCACCTCGGGAGTAGGGGAGGGAGCGGCCGGCGCTCCGTGCCGGCCTTGGGGGGTTAGCCCCATGCCAAGACGCCGGGACGCCCCGTTGGCGGGGCGCCGCGCGGATGGGAGTCTCGCAAGGAGACGAGATCCGACCCGGAAGGGGGCTTGGAATGCAACGCAACATCGCCGAGCGCGCGGCACGCTGGAGCGCCTCGCACTGGAAGACCGCGACCTTCGGCTGGCTGGCGTTCGTGGCTGTCGCCGTGATCGCGGGGCAGGCAGCGGGGGTCGTGAAGCTGACCGACACCGAGAACTCGAACGGCGAACCGGCGCGCGCCGAGCAGGCGCTCGAACGCGCGGGCTTCCACCGGCGCGCGGGCGAGTCCGTGCTCGTGCGCAGCGCGCGGCTGACCGCCGACGATCCGGCCTTCCGCGGCGAGCTGCGCCGTGTGGAAGCGGCCGTGCGGGCGCTTTCACAGGCGACCGACGTACGCACCCCGCTGACGGGGCATCCCGACCTCCTCTCGGCTGACCGTCATGCCGCGATCGTGCAGTTCGACATGCGCGGCGACGCCGAAACGGCGTCCTCGCGCGTGAAGCCGGCGCTCGCCGCGGTCGCCGCGCTCGAGCGCGCCGCGCCCCCGGGCGTCACCGTCACCGAGTTCGGCGACGCGAGCGCTCAGCGCGAACTCGACGAAACGACCGGCAAGGACTTCTCGCGCGCCGAGACGCTGACGCTGCCCGTCACGTTCCTCGTCCTGCTGCTCGCCTTCGGAGCGTTCGTCGCCGCCGGCATCCCGGTGCTGCTGGCCTTCTCCGCGGTGCTCGCCTCGCTGGGGCTCGCCGCGCTCGCCAGCCACCTCGTCCACGCGTCAGGCGCGACCAGCTCGGTGATGCTGCTCATCGGCATGGCCGTGGGGGTCGACTACTCGCTGTTCTACCTCAAGCGCGAGCGCGAGGAGCGCTGCGGCTCGGAGCCGGGGGAGGCGCTCGCCCGCGCGGCCGCCACCAGCGGTCGCGCCGTGCTGATCTCAGGGACGACCGTCCTGATCGCGATGGCGGGCATGCTGATGGCGGGAAGCAAGATCTTCAGCTCGTTCGGGATCGGCGCGATGATCGTCGTGGCGGTCACGATGATCGGCTCGCTGACCGTGCTGCCGGCGCTGCTCGGCAAGCTCGGGGACCGTGTGGACCGGGGCATCGTGGCGGTGCTCTCGGCGACGGCGCTCCGGGTGCTGCGCCTGCCCGGCCTGCGTGCGATCGGCCAGCCGCGCCTGCTCGTGCGGCTGCGCGACAGGCGCACCCTGCTCGCACGGCTCAAGGGCAACCGCGAGGGCTCGCGCGCCTGGGCGCTGGCACTGCGGCCCGCGCTGCGCCACCCGGCGGCGGCGGTGCTGATCACGACCGCAGCCCTGCTCGTGCTGGCGCTGCCGACGCTGAGCATGCACACGCGGCTGATGGGCTTCGGCGATCTGCCTCGCCAGCTCAAGATCGTGCATAGCTACGAGGAGATCCAGCGCGCGTTCCCGGGCGCGCAGAGCCCGGCGGTGGTCGCGGTGCAGGCGCCCGACGTCCAGACCCCCGAAATGAGGAACGCGCTGGGCCGGCTGAAAGCGCTGGCGGCAGCGTCGCCTCGGCTCCGCGGTCCGGTCAACGTCCAGGTCAGCCCGCGCCGCGATCTCGCCCAGGTCGAAGTCCCGCTGGCGGGCAACGGCGATGAAGGGCGCTCGTTCGCGGCGCTGCGCGAGCTGCGCGAGCAGGTGCTGCCGGCGAGCATCGGACGGGTACCCGGCGCCAGCTACGCCGTCACCGGCGAGACGGCCGGCACCCAGCAGTTCACCGCGGTGACCAAGCATCATTGGCCGCTCGTTTTCGCCTTCGTGCTCGGGCTGGCTTTCCTGCTGCTGCTCGTGACGTTCCGCTCGCTCGTGATCCCCCTGACCGCGATCGTGCTCAACCTGCTCTCGGTCGGCGCCGCGTACGGCGTGCTCGTCTGGATCTTCCAGGACGGGCATCTGCAGGGGCTGCTCGGCTTCCACTCGGCCGGAGCGATCGTGACCTGGCTGCCGTTGTTCCTGTTTGCGGTCCTGTTCGGGCTCTCGATGGACTACCACGTGTTCGTCGTGAGCCGCATCAAGGAGCTCGCCGACCGGGGTGCCAGCACCGAGGAGGCGGTCGAGCGTGGCATCGCGGGGACCGCCGGCACCGTCACGGCGGCCGCCGCGGTGATGGTTGCGGTGTTCGCCGTGTTCGCGACCCTCAGCACTCTGGAAATCAAGCAGATGGGGGTGGGGCTCGCGGTGGCCGTCCTGATCGACGCGACCGTGATCAGGGCCGTGCTGCTTCCTGCGACGATGAAGCTGCTCGGCAGGTGGAACTGGTACCTGCCGCGCTGGCTGCAATGGCTACCTCACATCCGCGCCGAGCGTCCCGCCGGCCGGCCGCTCCCCGAGGCCGGTTGACGATGCGCGCGCCGGGCTCCTCGTTCCTGGCGGGCAGCGCGCGCGGGCTGGCGTTCCAGCTCCCGGGGCTCGTGCTCGGACCGCTCTGGTTCTCGCTGCTCGTGACGGGGTGGTCGGTGACCCTCGGCCTCGCGGTGACGCCGCTGGTGATCCCGGCTGCTCTCGGCACCGTGCTGCTCGTGCGCCTGGCGGCCGGGCTCGAGGCGGCGCTTGCGCGCTCGCTGCTCGGTGCCGACGCCCAGGTGCCGGAGCTGCCGAAGCCACACGGCTTTTGGCGGCGGATCTGGGCGATCGTCTCCGAGCCTTGGATCTGGCGCGCGCAGGCCTGGCTGGTCCTGCGCATCACGGTCGGCTTCGCGCTGGCCGTCGCGCTGGTCTCGCTGCTCGCGGCGGGTCTGGGGCTGCTGTCCGCGCCGCTCTGGTACTGGTCGGTGCACCACGGGACCGAAACCGGGGTGTGGCGCATCGACTCGCTCGGCCGCGCTCTCGCGGCGATGCCGGTCGGGGCGCTCGCGCTGGCGCTCGCGCTGGTGCTGGCCCGCGCGGCGACGGGGCCCTCGCGGGCGCTGGCGAACGCAACGCTGGGGATCGGATCCGCGCCCGCTCCCGGTGGCCCGGGCGCCCCCAGGGAGCCGAGCGGCTCCGGTGGCCCCGGGGCCCGGCGGGCGCTGGCGATCCACGCGGTCGCCTCGGCCGGGTTTGCCTCGCTGCTGATCCTGATCTGGGCGCTCACCTCGCTCTCCTACTTCTGGCCCGTCTGGCCGATGCTCGTGCTCGCGGCGGCGCTCGGCATCCACGCGGTCGTCGTGTTCGCGAACGAGAACCGTGCCTGGCTCAGCGAGCGCCGCCTGGACAGGGGCTTCGGGATACACGCCGGGGTGTGGGTCGTGCTGATGCTGTTCCTGACCGGCGTGTGGGGAGCCTCGGGCGGCGGCTACTTCTGGCCCGTGTGGCCGCTGCTCGCCGGGCTCGTCGCGGTCGGCATCAACGCCGCGGCGCTGCTGATGACGGGGGACCGCACGGCGCTCACGGAGCGGATCTCGACGCTCGAGGAGAGCCGTGCCGGCGCGGTGGACGTGCAGGAGGCCGAGCTGCGGCGTATCGAGCGCGACCTCCACGACGGCGCCCAGGCGCGGCTCGTCGCGCTCGGCATGAGCCTCGGCATGGCCGAGCAGAAGCTCGCGACCGAACCCGAGGCGGCGGCGGAGCTGCTCGCCGACGCGCGGGCGGGAGCCGGCGAGGCGCTGCGCGAGCTGCGCGATCTCGCGCGCGGCATCCATCCGCCTGTGCTCGCCGACCGTGGTCTCGGCGCGGCCGTGCGCGCGCTGGCGGCGGCCTCTCCGATCTCGGTGACGGTCTCCGCAACCGTCCCGGACCGGCCCAAGCCGCCGGTCGAGAGCGCCGCCTATTTCGTCGTCGCCGAGGCGCTCGCGAACGCCGGCAAGCACTCCGGCGCGCGCCGCGTCGACGTCCGCATCCTCAGCGGCGACGGGGTGCTGTCGGTCGAGGTGCACGACGACGGCACCGGCGGGGCGGACCCCGCGGGCGGCGGACTCGGCGGCCTGCGGCGGCGCGTGGAGGCGCTGGACGGCTCGCTGCGGGTGACCAGCCCGCCCGGCGGCCCGACCACGATCCGCGCGGAGCTGCCTTGCGAGTAGTGATCGCGGAGGATCTCGCGCTGCTGCGCGACGGCCTGCAGCGGCTGCTGCGCGACAACGGGTTCGAGGTCGTCGCTGCGGTCGGCGATGCCCGGGCGCTGCTCGACGCCGTCCGCTCCGAGCGCCCCGACGTCGCCGTGGTGGACATCCGCCTGCCGCCGGACTTCCGCGACGAGGGGTTGCGCGCGGCGCTCGAGCTGCGTCGCGTCGCGCCCCAGACCGCGGTCCTGATGGTCTCCCAGTACGTCGAGCCGACCTATGCAGCGGAGCTGCTGGGCGACGGCCGCGGCGGCATCGGCTATCTGCTCAAGGACCGGATCATGGAGGTCGACGAGTTCGTCGAGGCCGTGCGGCGCGTCGCAGAAGGGGGGACCGCGCTCGACCCCGAGGTCGTGGCGCAGCTCGTCTCGACGCGACGCGGCGACGGGCCGCTGTCGGAGCTGACCCCGCGCGAGAGCGAAGTGCTCGGGCTGATGGCGGAGGGTCGCTCGAACGCCGGCATCGCCTCCGCCCTGGTGCTCACCGTCGGCGCGGTCGAGAAGCACATCGCCAACATCTTCGGCAAGCTCGGCCTCGCGCAGTCGGACATCGACCACCGCCGCGTGCTGGCGGTGCTGGCATACCTGAAAGACGGCGCGCAGCCGTCCTGAGTCCGGCTCAGGAGTCGTCCTGCGGGACCGAGCGCGCTTCGGACTGCAGGGGGCGGATCGCGTCCTCGACGGCGTGCAGCGTCAGCTCGGAGTCGCGCACGAGCAACGGCGCGATCGCCGCCTGGTAGTGGAAGAAGGCCTCGGAGCGGTAGTGCGCCTCCAGCGCGTCGCGGTCACTCCAGCGCTGGGTGACGACGTAGTGGCCCGGCTCGCCGAGCGCCGCGGCGAAGCCGAATGAGATGCACCCGTCCTGCTCGAGCGCGGCGCGCTGCTCGGCGAGCATGGCCTCCGTCGCGGCCTCGCGGCGGGGCACCTGCACGAAGACGTCACCGAGCCCGACGATCATGGTTGGGCGAGCGTAGCGCCCAGCAGCTCGCGGGGCCGCGCCGGCGTCTCGCTCCGGTCGGCGCGGCGCCCTCGACACATAGCTCCGGCGCCGGCGGTCGGGCGAGATGATGGAGGTCGTCCCGGCGAGGCTCAGAGAGACGCGTGCCGCCGCGGCCGTCGCCGGAACAGCCCAGGACGCGCGACGCTGGCGCGGAGCCGTGCCGTGGCGCGCACGGCTCCGCGCGTCGCTGCATGGGGCGGCGCCGCGGCTCGCGCCGCCCCACCCACCGGGAGCTCAGGACCCCGGCAGGCCCGTCCCGGCGCCGGCGCAGTAGCCGGTGCCGCCTGCGGCTCCGTTGCTCCACGGGGACTGGACCGCGAACTTCGTCCCGTTGTTGCCGGTGATGTCCCCCATCGCGCCCGGGATCGGAACTGGAGCGAAAACGTGAGTTCCGCCGGCAGGGATCGTTCCGGGCGCTACGCCACGCGAGCGAGCAGGCCTGCGCGCGTCTTCGCCGCGCGAACCGCCGCGGTCAGCGATTCGATGTCGTACGGCCCCTGGTGGCGGCGCCCGTTGATGAAGAAGGTCGGGGTGCCGGAGACGCCGCTCTCGTCCGCGCTGGCGACATCGTCGGCGATGCGCCCCGCATACCGGTGCTCGCGCACGTCCTTCGTCACTCGCTCGACGTCGAGGCCCAGCCGCTGTGCGCGGGCGATCAGGTCCCTGACGTTGAGGTGGCGCTGGTCCTCGAAGAGCGAGTCGTAGTAGTCCCAGAAACGGCCTTGGGCGGCCGCCGCCTCGGACGCTTCGGCGGCCATCTGGGCGTGGGCGTGCACGTCGTTGAGGGGCAGATGGCGCCAGACGTAGCGCAGGTCGGGGCCGAACTCGCCGAGCAGCTGGCGGATCGTCGGCTCGGCCTGGCCGCAGTAGGGGCACTCGAAGTCGCCGTACTCGACGAGTGTCACGAGCGCGTCGTTCGGGCCGCGGATGTGGTCGCGCTCGGAGTCGACGTCCTCCGCGAGGTCGACCAGGTCGTCGGCGGTGCCCGCGATCTGGCGCGCCCGCACACCCTCGGGCAGCCGGCGCACGATCCGCGTCACCGACCACCCGACGATCGGCGCCACGATCACCGCCGCGAGCACGCCGACCTTCGCGTCGATGAGCTCGGCGCCGTGGAAGGCCAGGCTCGAGACCAGCAGCGAGACGGTGAAGCCGATCCCCGCGACGGCCCCGCCGATGCCGAGCACCGGCCAGCTGATGGTGCGGCGCAGGCGCAGCTGAGGGCGCTCGCCGACCCAGGAGGCGGTGAGGATGCCGATCGGCTTGCCGAGCACGTAGCCGAGGAAGATGCCGAGCATGATCGGCGAGCCGATCGCGGCGCCGAGGCGCCCGCCGCCGAGGTACACGCCCGCATTCGCGAGGGCGAACAGCGGCACGACCACGTAGCTGCTCCAGGGGTGCAGGGTGTACTGGAGGCGCTCGTTCGGAGAGATCGCGGCGATCACGCTCTGCTGGGCTTCGCGGGCGAGATCGGGCGTCGGCTGCTCGCGGAAGGAGCGGGCCAGCGAGGTGGCGCGTTCGAGGTCCTCGCGGCCGGGCGGGTAGGCGCTCGTGACGAGGCCGATCGCGAGTCCGGCGATGACGGGGTCGATGCCGGACTTGAACAGCGCGACCCAGAGCGCGATCGCAACCAGCACCGAGGCCTGGCTTCGCCACACCGGCAGATAGCGCAGCGCGAGCAGCACGACGAACAGCGCCAGCGCCACCACGAGGGCGGGCATCGAGACGTGCTTCGTGTAGACCGTCGCGATCACGACCAGTGCGACCAGGTCGTCGACGATCGCGAAGCTCAGCAGAAAGACGCGCAGCCTGGTCGCGGTGCTCGGCGTGATCAGGGCCAGCGCGCCGAGGGCGAGCGCCGTGTCGGTGGACATCGCCGCTCCCCACCCGCCCGCCCCCGGGCCGCCCGCGTTGAAGATCTCGAAGATCGCGATCGGGAACAGGATGCCCCCGAACGCCGCCAGCATCGGCAGCAGCACGCGGCTGCGGTCGCGCAGGTCGCCCACGTCCAGCTCGCGCTTGGCCTCGAGCCCGACGACGAGGAAGAACAGCGTCATGAGCCCGTCGTTGACCCAGCCGCGCAGGTCGTTGGCGACCACGCCGCCGCCGAGCCGAATCGACAGCTCGGTCGTCCACAGGCTTTCGTAGGAATGCCGCACCGGCGAGTTCGCCCACACCAACGCCACCACCGCGGCGATGACGAGCACCGCTGCGCTGCCGGTTTCCGTGGCCAGGAAGTCGCGCACCGGCGCCGCCAGGTTGCGCGCCCAGGCCGTGCGCCCGGCCTGCGCGTCGGCCGGGGCGCTCACGGCCCCGACAACAGTGTCCTCCGCGGCCACGCGCCCATTATCAGCCAGGCGCCGGGCCGGCGCGCGCCGGGTGGAGGAGACTCTGGCGATGGCCGGGAAGGACAGCCCGTCGGCGCGCGCGGTGGCGGCCGGCCCCGAAGCGGGCGGCGGCCGGAGCATGAGCCCGGCGTCCCGTGAGGAGCGCGCGGCGCTGCTCTACGACCGCGACTGCGGCTTCTGCCGCTGGTCGCTGGGCGTCGTGCTCGCATGGGATCGCCGCGAGCGGCTGCGGGCAGTCGCGCTGCAGGACCCCGAGGCGGAGGTGCTGTTGGCGGACCTCGATCGCGAGCAGCGAATGGCCTCGTGGCACCTCGTCGCGCCCGACGGGTCGCGCTCCTCGGCGGGGGCGGCGATCGCGCCGCTGCTGCGGCGTCTGCCGAGGGGCGGCCGGGCGGCGAGCCTCGCCGAGCGATTCCCCGGGCTCGCCGAAGCCGGATACCGGGCTGTCGCGAATCACCGCGTGGCACTGCACCGACTGGTTCGGACCCTCGGACCTTCATGAGCATTCGCGCACGGAGTGCGAGCTAATCCATTTGCGCGATTGACCAGCGGGCGGCGCGGCAACACGATTCCTGTCCGATGTGTGACCGGCTCTCCCCCCGCCCGGCCGCGTTCCGCGTGGGCGCATGAAGATGGCTCCCGTGCCGGCCGCGGAGCCGGCGGGATGGCAGGCTGCTTTCCGGCTGCTGTTCGAGACGAGCGTGACGGCGGTCGCGATCCTCGACGAGCGCCGGCGCCTCGTCGACATGAACCCTGCCGGGCTGAGGCTGCTGTGCCGGACGGCGGTCCCGGCCACCGGGGAGCACGCCGGAGATGCGATCGCCCCGCCCGAGCGCGAGCGCTCGGAGGCCGACTGGCACCAGCTCCTGCGCGACGGGCGGCGCACGCGATCTACACGCTCACGCCGGCCGGCCCCCAGGGGGTCGAGGCGGAGACCGAGCTCCAGATGCGCTCGGCCTCGCTCACGGCCCGCGAGGCCCAGGTGGTGCGGCTGATCGCGGGCGGGCTCGACACCAGCGAGATCGCCGGCACGCTGCACGTGTCGCCGAACACGGTCCGCAGCCACGTACGCAACGCGATGTCGAAGCTCAGCGCGAGAACCCGTGCGCAGCTCGTCGCCGAGGTGCTCGGCGGAGACCTGGCCGGCCGCGGCTGATCCTGGCGGCCGCCTCGATCGCGTCCTCACCGGAGCCGGGGACCGCTGCATCGCAGGCGACGTAGCCTGGCGCAAGCGCCCGGGGCCGGCGCGGGCACGTCCGCTCCGGGCCCTACTTAACGGAGGATGACGCCCCTTCGCACGCCGCCGAGGATCAGCCGGTGATCGCGAGCCGGCCACGCGCCCAGGCGCTCGAACGCTGGATCCCGGGGCTGCGGACGGCGCGCGGCTACCAGCGCGCGTGGTTGCGCCGCGACCTCGTCGCGGGCGTCGTGCTCGCGGCGATCCTGATCCCGCAGGGGATGGCCTATGCGCAGCTCGCCGGGCTGCCCGCGGTCACGGGTCTCTACACCACCGTCGCGTGCCTGCTCGGGTACGCGGTGTTCGGGCCCTCGCGCGTGCTCGTGCTCGGCCCCGACTCCTCGATCTCGCCGCTGATCCTGGCCGCGATCGCGCCCCTGCTCGCCGGCGGCGATGAGGGCACGGCGATCGCGCTCGCCGGGATGCTCGCGGTGATCGTCGGTCTGACCGAGATCGGCCTCGGTCTGGGCAAGCTCGGCTTCGTCGCCGACCTCCTCTCCAAGGAGGTCCAGGTCGGCTACATGAACGGCCTCGCAGTCACGATCATCGTCGGACAGCTTCCCAAGCTGTTCGGGTTCTCGACCTCGGCCGACTCGTTCCTCGCCGAGGTCAAGGCCTTCTTCGACGGGCTCGACGGGACGAGCGGCGCGACGCTCGCCGTCGGGCTGATCGTGTTCGCGGTCCTGCTCGTGATGCCCCGCATCTCGCGGCGCGTCCCGGCGGTGCTCGTCGCGGTGGTCGGCGCCACGGCGGCGTCGGCCATCCTCGGCCTCGACCAGCACGGCGTCGACACGGTCGGCTCGCTGTCCAGGGGAATCCCCGCCCCCAGCCTGCCGTGGACGAGCGCGAGCGATCTTCCGGCGCTCGTGATCGCGGCCATCGGCATCACCCTGGTCTCGCTGACCGACACGATCGCGACCGCGGCGAGCTTCGCGGCGCGGCGCGGCGAAGAGGTCGAGCCCAACCAGGAGATGATCGGGATCGGCGCCGCCAACATCGCGGCGGGCTTCTTCCAGGGCTTCGCGATCTCCACCAGCGGCTCGCGCACCGCGGTGGCCGAGCAGGCCGGCGCGAAGACGCAGGTGACGGGAGTCGTCGGCGCGGGATTGGTGGTGGTGCTGCTCGTGTTCCTGAACTCGCTGCTGTCCGACCTCCCTCAGGCGGCGCTCGCCGCGATCGTGATCGTGGCGGCGCTCTCGCTGATGGACCTGACGATCCTGCGGCGCTACCGCGCGGTCCGCCCGAGCGCGTTGTGGGTGTCGCTGACGGCGTCGGCGGGCGTGATCCTGCTCGGCGTGCTGCAGGGGATCGTCGTCGCGGTGGCGATCGCGATCCTGCTGTTCTTCCGGCGCAGCTGGTGGCCGCACGGAGCCGTGCTCGGGCGCGTCAGCGCCACGGAGGGCTGGCACGACATCGGTGAGAATCCCGGTGCCGAGCAGCTCCCCGGGATCGTCGTCTATCGCTGGGAGGCACCCCTGTTCTTCGCCAACGCCGGCGAATTCCGCCAGCAGATCCGCGAGCTCGCGCACGCGCGCAAACCGGCATGGATCGTCCTGCAGTGCGAGGCGATCACCGACGTCGACGTGACGGCAGGCGAGATGCTCGAGGCTCTCGACGACGAGCTCAACGCCGCGGGCGTCCACCTCGCCTTCGCCGAGCTGCGCACGCGCCTGCAGGACCTGATCCTGCGCTACGGCCTGATGGACACGCTCGACCGCGACCACTTCTATCCGACGCTGGAGACCGCGCTCGCGGAGATCGAGAGCGGCGCCGCGGCGGACGCGTCCTAGGGCGAGCCTTGGGAGGCCGCGCCTGCAGACGGGTCTGCGCGCACCGTCTCGAGCGCCCGAGCCAGCAGGACAGCGCGCAGCCACTCGCTTGCGTCCGCCCCGGCATCCTCGATCGCGCGCAGGGCCGATTCGTAGCCCTGCTCCGCGTCCACCAGGCGCTCGAGCGCGCGTATCGCCTCGTCCTCGGTCGCGCGCAGCGACTCGGCCAGCCGGCCGGGCGACGCGTAGCCCGCCTCGAGCGAGGTCAGGGGGCGGCGCTCACAGAACAGCACGTCGTCGGTCGTGCGCGCCCGCTCGGCGAGCGCGCTCAGCGCTGCGACCGTCTGCTCGTAGATCGTCATGTCCGAAGACATCGATCATCGCGCGGCTCTCGCCTGCGGCGACGTGCGACGTCCGGCCGGATCGTACGCCGGCACTCCCGAGGAGCGCGGCTGGCTCAGATCCGGGCGCCCGGCGCGGTCGCGTCGGCGATGCGGGATCCCAGCTCTCGCAGCTGGTCGTCCGAGAGATGGGTGACCGAGAAGCCTGCGTCGACGAGCTCACGCCGAACGTTCACGGCCGAGCGAACGCCGTCGACCTCCGTGGCGAGCTTCGAGAGCACGCGGTTGACGAGCGGGTCGTCGAATGACGTGGCGCCGTCGGCGGATGCCTTCAAGAGCCAGGATCGAAGCTTCTCGGCTTCGGTCAGCTCGAGCTCGAGCACGATGTCCGCGGGCTGGACCGGCTCCTCCCAGGCCCCGGTGCTCGGGCCGGCCGGCTGCTCCGGCGTCGTCTGCTCGGCTGTGCTCACTGTCTTGGCTCCTCGAAACCGGCTTGCGCTTGCGCGCTCCGATCTGACTCTCCGTGCATCGGCACCGAGACGCTCCGGCTTGAGCGCAGTGGACGAAGAGACGGAAGCTGCTCCGCGCAGGGACGCCGGGGCCGCCGCTCTCTCTCTGCGACGGCCCCTGGCGCGCCCGTGCTACGGAACGACGATGCGGGGGGCTGTTTCGTAGCCGCCTTCGCCGGCGCCTGATTCGCTCGCTTCCGGGGACTGCCGGCTGTAGGGGCTTGCTTCGCTTTCGCTTTCGCCTTCCCGCGACTGCGGCGTCTGCCGGGAGGGGCCGGCTTCGGTTTCCGGTTCGCCGCTGGACTGCCGCTGTTCCTGCAGCCCGGAGCGCACCGCGGAGCCGTAGGCGACCCCCTGGCCGGCTTCGATCTTCTGGACCGCCGCCGTGATCGTCGGCGTCGAGATCGCGAAGCCGACGCCGGTGCTGCCGGGCTCGCCGCCCGAGCTGCTCTGATCGCTCGCGATCTGCGAGTTGACGCCGACCACTTCGCCTGCGCCATTGATGAGCGGCCCGCCCGAGTTGCCGGGGTTGAGCGCCGCGTCGGTCTGGACCGCGCCGCCGATCCTGGTGCCGTCCGGAGCCTGGATTTCGCGGCCGAGCGCGGACACGATGCCCCGCGTGAACGTCTCTTCCAGGCCGTACGGGTTGCCGATCGCATAGACCTGATCGCCCACGGCAAGGGCTGAGGAGTCGCCGAGCTTCACCGGCTTCAGGCCGAGCCCGCTCGGGTCGACCTGGATCAGGGCGAGGTCGCTGTTCGCTTCTTCGCCGATCAGCTTCGCTTCGCGGGTGACTTTCGCGGAGCCGGCGCCAACGCCGATCTCGAGCGCGGTCGCGTCCGCGACCACGTGGTCGTTGGTCAGGATCAGGCCCTTGTCGTTCAGGACGATGCCTGTGCCCTCATCTTCGCCTTCGGCTTTGCGCGCTCTGATCGACACGACGCCCTTCGAGTCCTGTGCGTAGATCTGCGTCGCGCTCAGCGTCGTATTGGCGACCGCCTGCGCTTTGCCGGCGCTCGTCCCGGCGATCGGCGCAGAGGTGGCCGTGGTGGTCCTGGTGCTGCCGCCGGCTCCGCCCGCGGCGATGACGAGCGATGCCGCCGCCGCGCCGCCGACGAGAGCCGCAAGCAGCAGCGATATGGGTCGCTTTCTCATTGCTCGTTACCTCCGGGTGGGGTGTTGGTGGTTCCAGTCCAGGCTGGAACACCCCCCTGAGCAGGCGTTAACGACTTCCCGAGAGAAAGCTCAGCGCCACGTAAGCGTCTCCTCAGCGTTTGCGAAGGGCCGCCTCAACGAGCGGACTCAGGCCGTGCGCACCATGACGCTGCCCGGCGTCCGCTCGGCGCCGCCGCCGGGTGCAGGCACGGCGTCCGCGCCGGTGGCGACGACGATCAGCGGCAACTCTGCGTTCCGGCTCAGATACCGCGCGACGCCGCCGGTGAAGCGGGTGAACAGCCCCCGGCGGGCCCCGATCACGATCGCGTCGCAACCACCCTCGCGCGCGGCCCGTACGAGCGCAGGGCCCGTCGCGCCGCTGCAGGCAACCGACACCACCGAGATGTCGGGCGCGAGCGCGTCGATCGCCTCACGCAGCATCTCGAGCTGGCGGCGGGTGTACTGCTCGGGCGTCTCGATCACGCCGGCCATCGGCCACGCGCAGCACGTCTGCCTGGTGATCACGAGTGCCACCCTGAGGCAGCCGTGGTTCGCGCGTACGAGCGCCGCGCCGCGGCTCAGGGCCTCGCATGCCGCCTCGGACCCGTCGAAGCCGACGAGCGGCCGGCGGATCGGGGCGCTCACCTGTCCGCCCTGCTGAGCCGATCGACGAGACCGTCAAGGATCTCGGTGGCGCGCGCCAGCACCTCGACGTCCTCATCGTCGAGCAGCGCCATCTCTTCGTGCAGGAGGGCGCGGTATTCCGCGCGCAACTGCTCGAAGACGAGCGCGCCGCTCTCGCTCATGCCGACCAGCACGGCGCGCCGGTCGGCCGGATCCTCGCTGCGCTCGACCCAGTCACGCTCCTGGAGGCGGTTGACCAGCAGCGTCATCGCGGGCTGGGTCACGCCCTCCGCGAGCGCGAGATCGGTGACCCGGCGGGGGCGCCCGGAGAGCGCGCGCATCACGTTCGCCTCCGTCCGTGAGAGCTCGACGGTCGTGTGGGCGAGGAACAGCCGGGAGATCGCGGAGGCGCCTTGCGGCAGCGCCTCCGCGATCTCATCCAGCCGCTTCCCCCGCGCTATCCCGCCGACAGTTTCCATTAGTGGCTTATATTAGCGGCTGATCTAACCTGGGCGCGGTCCGGACTCGGGCTGCCGGGCGGTCCTCCCGAGGGGCGACGCGTCCCGGCGAGCGGCCGGACCGACCCGCAGACGCTGCACGTGAGCTGACCGTTGCCGTGGCGCGGACACGGCGCGAGAATGCCCACGAGACATCCGCGCTCGCCTGCAACCAGCAAAGGAGACCGTCACATGTCGAGCACACCGGGGTTCGAACAGGACATCCGCCCGCTCTTCAGGCCGAAGGACGTCGAGTCGATGATGAGCCGTTTCGACCTGTCCTCCTACGAGGACGTACGGGCCAACGCGGCGGCGATCCAGGCCGCCGTCTCCAAAGGCAACATGCCGTGCGACGAGACATGGCCCCCCGAGCGGGTGAGCCTGTTCGGGGCTTGGATCGATGGGGGCTTCCCGGCCTGAGCAAAGATGGCGGAGGCCTCGCTGACGAGCCGGCGGCGGCTTTCGGTGCCGGCCGTGCCTCGCGCGAGGCCCTCGCCGAGGTGTCGACCGGGAACCGGCTCAGCTGTCTCTGGCGCGCCTGGCCGGCGCGCGCCCGTCCGGCTGCGTGGGGGCGGCCAACCCCGAGGGCGCCGGCGGGATCGGTCGCGTCTGCGGGCGTCCCACTGCGAGCGCGAGCTCCTCGCCGTGATGGGCGACCGACAGCTCCGCGCCCGACACGAGCGAGTAGGTGGCGCTGTCGGGCCCGACGCTGACCCGCAGCCGGCGCCCTCTGAACAGCAGGCCGAAGCCGACGCGCGTCAGCTGCGACGGCAGCCTGGGCTTGAAGGACAGCTCGCCGTCGTGATCGCGCATTCCTCCGAAGCCGGCCACCGCAACGATCCAGGCGCCTGCGAGCGCGGCGAGGTGAAGCCCGTCTCGCGTGTTGTGCTCGATGTCGTGCAGATCGATCAGCGCAGCCTCGCCGAAGTAGTCGAAGGACAGGTCCATGTGCCCGATCTCGGCCGCGAGCACGGCCTGCGTGCAGGCCGACAGGGACGAGTCGCGGACGGTGAGCTGCTCGTAGTAGGCGAAGTTGCGCGCCTTCTGCTCGGCGGTGAAGGCATCGCCGCGGAGGTGCATCGCCAGCACGAGGTCGGCCTGCTTGATGACCTGCTTGCGATAGAGGTCGAAGTACGGGTAGTGAAGGAACAGCGGGTAGCTGTCGGGCGGGCAGTCGGCGAAATCCCAGCGCTGCAGCGCGGTGAAGCGGTCGGCCTGCGCGTGCACTCCCAGCTCTGCGTCGAACGGCATCACCATCGCCTCGGCCGCGGCGCGCCACGCCTCGATCTCGGCCGCGTCGACGCCGAGCCCGTCCGCCCGATCGGGCAGACGCTCGGCGAGGTCGGCAGCGGCGCGGAGGTTCCGCTGGGCCATCAGGTTGGTGTAGATGTTGTTGTCGGCGATCGCGCTGTACTCATCGGGGCCCGTGACGCCGTCGATGCGGAAGCGCCCATCGGGCGAGAGGTGGCCGAGGCGGCGCCAGAGCCGGGCGGTTTCGATCAGCAGCTCCGCCGCGATCTCACGCTCGAAGTCGGGATCCGGCGCGGCGGCGTTGCAGCGCAGGATCGCGTCGGCGATGTCCGCGTTGATGTGGAAGGCGACGATCCCGGCGGGCCAGTAGGCCGAGCACTCCTGTCCGCGGATCGTGCGCCATGCGAACGCCGCTCCCGCCAGGTTGAGCTCGGCCGCGTGCCGGCGAGCCTCCGCGAGCGTGGCGTGGCGCCAGCGCAGGGCATCCCTGGCGGCGTCCGGGTCGGTGTAGGTGACGAGCTGGAGCACGAAGCTCTCGGTGTCCCAGAACGTGTGGCCGTCGTAGCCCGTGCCGGTGAG
Organism: uncultured Solirubrobacteraceae bacterium; assembly: GCA_963742805.1. Taxonomy (GTDB): domain Bacteria; phylum Actinomycetota; class Thermoleophilia; order Solirubrobacterales; family Solirubrobacteraceae; genus Palsa-744. Next base: position 36,637 of record CAVUNG010000002.1, read on the forward strand.
GCCCTTCGCGGGGATCGCGCGCTGCTCGGCCCGCGCGGTCGCCTGCAGGCAGTGGAACATCGAGACGCGCACAGCGCACTGCAGCTCCTCGTCCCCCTCGATCTCGACGTCGGCTCGCGCCCAGTAGTCGTCGAGGTACTCGCGCTGGGCGGCGAGCAGGCCCTCCCATCCGGTGTGCCGTGCCTCGAGCGCCGCTCCTCTGACCTGGTCGGCGACCGCCTGCTCGGAGCGCTGGCTGGACCAGCCGTAGGCGAGCACCTTCACGAGCCGCAGGCACTCGCCGGGTTCGAGGTCGGTGGAGAACATCACGCGCGCCTCGTCCTCCGTCGCCTCGCTCGTCGTCTCGGTGTCCCCCGGCCCTTCGAGGATGTGGTCGATCCCGGCCGCCATCACCAGGCCGCTCTGGGCTGTCGCGTGGACGAGCAGGGCTCCCAGGTCCCTGACGCGATGGAGCAGCGGCCGCAGGCGCGCGTCGCTCGAGCCCTCCCGGACGTCGCCCGAGAGCACCGGCAGCACCTCGTTGGCGAGGAGCTCGGACTCGAGCACGACGCGCGTCGAGGAGTCCAGAGCTGTCACCTCGTACTGGACCGCGGCAACTGCGCGCTGAGCGAACGACACCAGGCGCGTGGATCTGACCCGCACGCGCTCGCCCGCCGGCGAGCGCCACTCGACGGTGCGGCGAAGCACGCCGTCGCGAAGGTCCAGAACCCGCTCGTGCCCCAGCAGCTCGCCGTAGCGGACGTCGAAGGGCTCGTCGCGGACGAGCAGACGGATGAGCTTCCCGTCGGTGACGTTCACCAGCCGCTGACCCGCCTGCGGTACGCCGTAGGCGGGCTCGGAGCTGGGTAGCGGCGTGACCTCGTAGAACGAGTTGAGGTAGGTCCCCGGCAGACCGTGAGGCTCGCCCTCGTCGAGGTTCCCCCGGAGCCCGATGTGGCCGTTGGAGAGCGCGAACAGCGACTCGGTCTGCGCCAGGATCTCGAAGTCCAGCTCCGTCTCTCGCAGCGCCCACGGTTCGGCCACGAACGGGCCGCGCTCGATCATCGGTCGAGCAGCTCGCTGAGATCGGAGACGACGATGCTCGCCCCGTGCTCGGAGAGCTGCTCGGCCTGCCCGACGCGGTCGACCCCGACCACGAAGCCGAAGCCACCGGCCCGTCCGGCCTCGACGCCCGCGAGCGCGTCCTCGAAGACCGCGGCTGCCCCCGGCTCCAGGCCGAAGGCTTTCGCGGCGGCGAGGAACGTGTCGGGCGCCGGCTTGCCGCGAAGGTGCTCGCGCTCGGCCACCACGCCGTCGATCCGGATCTCGAACAGGTCCTCGATGCCTGCGGCGCGCAGGACGTCGAGGCAGTTGGTGCTCGAGGAGACGACCGCGCGGCGCAGCCCCGCCTCGATCGCGGCGTGGACGTAGCGCACCGAGCCCTCGTAGGGTTCGACGCCCTGCTCGTGGATCAGGCGCAGCACGATCTCGTTCTTGCGGTTGCCGAGGCCGTGGATCGTCTCGGCGCTCGGCGGATCGCTCTCCTGGCCGTCGGGGATCTCGATCCCGCGCGAGTCCAGGAACGACTTCACGCCCTCGTAGCGCGGCCTGCCGTCCACATAGGCGTCGTAGTCCTCGACGGCGTCGAACGGCACGAAATCGGTGTGGCTCGACGCGGCACGCTCGCGGAGGTAGTCGTCGAACATCTCCTTCCACGCCGCCGCATGGACCTTTGCCGTCTTCGTCAACACCCCGTCGAGGTCGAACAGGCACGCCTGGACGCCATCCGGAAGACCGAGCACCGCTCCACAGTAGGGGCACACGCGCTCTCTAGGATGTTTTCTGTGTCCGCACAGGCCGTTCCCGGTGGCGTGGTCCACGAGCTGCCCGCAGACCTGCGCGCGACGCTGACCGCGAGCGCGGCGGCGCTCGACGCTTGGAACGACATCACTCCGCTCGCCCGCAACGAGTTCATCTGCTGGGTGCAGGACGCCAAGCGGCAGACCACGCGCGAACGGCGCATCCGGCGCACGCGGGAAGAGCTCGAGGAAGGCATGCGCCGCCCGTGCTGCTGGCCGGGCTGCGCGCACCGCGAGCGCAACGGCAGATGACCGGGCCGTGCAGCGGGAAGCGCCCGGCCGCGGCCCCGAGCCGCCCGCCGGGCTAGGAGTCGAGCTCGCGTACGAGCAGCCGCAGCTGCTTCGGCACGGCGGCGCGCAGAACCACAACCTCGACCTCGGTGCCGATCAGGTCGGCGACCATCAGCCGCTGGATGTCTTCGACGCTGGCGACGGTCTCGCCCGCGAGCTCCACGATCAGGTCCTCGGGGCGCAGGCCCGCGCCGTCGGCGGGGCTGTCCGGAACCACCTCGAGCACCTCGACGCCACGGTCCTGGCCGCGTTCGCGCCGCGCACGAGCCGGGAGCGGCCGCGGGCCGCCGGCCACGCCGAGGTAGGCGCGGCGGACCCTGCCGTGCGTCATCAGGTCGCCGATCAGCTTGCGGGTGGCGTCGTTGATCGGCACCGCAAGCCCGAGGCCGACGCCGGCGACCGCGGTGTTCACGCCGACCAGCCGCCCGGCCGAGTCGACGAGCGCACCACCCGAGTTCCCGGGGTTGAGCGCGGCATCGGTCTGGATCACGTTGTCGATCATCCGCACGGTCCGGCCCGACCGGGCGGGCAGCGAGCGGCCGAGAGCGGAGACGACGCCGGCGGTCACCGAGCCGGCGAAGCCGTGCGGGTTGCCGATCGCGACGACGAGCTGTCCGACGCGCAGCGCGGCTGCGTCCCCGAGGATCACCGGCGTGAGGTCGTCGCCGTCGGCGCGGAGCACGGCGAGGTCGGAGAGCGGATCGGTGCCAAGGACACGGAACCCGATGTCCCGTCCGTCGGTGAAGGTGGCGCGGCCGAGCGCGTCGCGGCCCGCGACGACGTGCGCAGAGGTCAGGATGAAGCCGTCGCTGCTGAGGACGACGCCGCTTCCGGCGCCGGCGGGCACGCGGCCGCGAGACGTCCTGCGCAGGACCCGCAGGCTCGCGACGCTCGGAGCGAGACGCTCCACGACCGAGGTGACGGTGCGCGAGTAGGCGTCGAGCGCTTCGGTTTCCTCGCTGGGCCCGTGCTGCTCCTCCGGCGCGGCGGACAGCTCACCGGCGCGGTAGTCGGCGATCTGCAGGATCTCGGCGCTCAACGCGGCGCTCCGTTGTGCTCAGCGGACATGGAGACCAGGATAGGAAGCCGCGATCAGAGCCCGAACTGCGCCCTGAAGCCTTCGGGCACCTCCTCGGCAAACTCCCGGTGGCGCTCGATGAAGGCTTTGACGAAGGGGCAGAACGGCAGCACCGCGAGACCACGCGTGCGCGCGTCTTCGAGCGCGAACCGGATCAGCCGGTCGGCGAGGCCGCGGCCCTGGAAACGCGCGTCGACCTCGGTGTGGACGAACGCGATCAGCTCTCCTAGCAGGCGGTAGGCGCTGAAGCCGGCCAGCTCGCCGCCGAGCGACAGCTCGTAGCGTTCGCGCTCCGGTGCGTCGGCGATCTCGACCTGCTCCGGCGCGGCCATGCGGGCAAGCCTAGTGCTCGGCGGCAAAGGCAGCGGGGTGGCATCCTGTCGGGAGCCAGGACGGCGGCGGCCGGAAGAGCTCGCGCCGTGAGCACGGGATGCTCCGCGAGGGCTCCGCGAATCGGAGGAGTGAGCGCGATGGAGACGATCGGCTTCGTGGGTCTCGGGCACATGGGCGGCAACATGGCGGCCCGTTACCTCGACGATGGCTACACCGTGTACGGCAGCGCGAGCGGCCGGGACGGCGCGCAGTGGCTGATCGAGAAGGGGCTTCGGTGGGTCGATACCCCGCGGGAGATCGCGGCGGCGGCCGAGATCGTGATGACCTCGCTGCCGAACGATGACGTCGTCAGGTCCGTCGCCGAGAGCGAGAGCGGCCTGATCGCCGGCCTGCGCGAAGGAAGCGTGTGGGCCGATCTGAGCACGATCAGCCCGAGCGTCAGCCGGCAGCTCGCCCAGAGCGTCCGTGACGGGGCGCCCGGCGCACGGATGCTCGACACGCCCGTGTCCGGAAGCGTGCCGCAGGTCAAGAGCGGGACCCTGACGATCATGGTGGGGGGCGACGGCGCCGCGTTCGAACGTGTGGAGCCGGTCCTGAAATTGCTCGGCACGCCGGTCCGCGTGGGGGAGAACGGGCAGGGGCTCGTGCTCAAGCTCGCGGTCAACGTCAGTCTGGCGGTACAGATGCTCGCCTTCTCGGAGGGGCTGCTGCTGGCCGCCCGTGAGGGCATCGATCCGCACCTCGCCGCGAAGGTGATGAGCGAGACGCCGATCGGCTCACCGATGCTGAAGGCGCGGGTTCCGCTCGTCCTCGGCGAGTCGGATGAGACCTGGTTCGACGTCTCGCTGATGGACAAGGACATCCGGCTCGCGCTCGCTGCAGCCGGTGAGCAGAATGTCGAGCTGCCGTCCGCGAGGATCGCCGACGAGGTGCTCACAGAGGCCGCCCGGCGCGGCTATGAGCACCGGGACATCGCTGCCCTCTATGACGTGCTCGGCGAGATGAGCGGCTGACCGCGCCGCCCGGGGTGAGGCGGGGCTGGGTGGGCGGCGCCGGGTCGGTCGGTCGTCTTCCTGCGCGCCCGAAACGCGGGCCGAGCGTGGGCGCGCGCTCAGGGCCCAGCGAGCGCTGGCCCTACTGCTGCGCAGCCAGCCGCTCGTGAACCGACCGCACAGCGCTCGATCCCTCACCGACCGCGGCCGCCACGCGCTTCATCGAACCGTGCCGCACGTCGCCCGCCGCGAAGACCCCCGGCGTCGAGGTCTCGAACGGAAGCGCGGCCGTCCCGTCGAGCGCCCGGTCGGTCAGGATGAAGCCGTCCTCGTCGAGGCCGACCGCCCCGTCCAGCCAGCCCGTCGCCGGGTCCGCGCCGATGAAGGAGAACAGGCCCGCGCAGTCGACCACCCGGTCCGCGCCGCCCGCGAGGTCGCGAAAGGTCACCTGCTCGAGATGCTCGGCGCCCGACAGGCGACTGACTTCGACCCCCGTCAGCAGCGCGATGCTCGGATCGGCGTCGATGCGCTCGATCAGGTACGAGGACATCGTCTGCTCCAGGCCCTCGCGCCGGACGGCGATCGTGACCGTGCAGCGGTTCTGGGCAAGGTAGATGGCGGCCTGGCCGGCCGAGTTGCCGCCGCCGACCACGACGACCGACGAGGCGGCACACACCCGCGCCTCCAGATCGGTGGCGGCGTAGTAGACGCCGGCGCCCTCGAAGCGTTCGAGCTCGGCGACCGGGAGGCGGCGGTAGCGGGCGCCCGAGGCCACGATCACGGCGCGCGCCGGGACCTCGCTTCCGTCGCGGAGGGCCACCACGTGGAAGCTCGGCTCGTGACGGAGGGCGACGACCTCGCAGGGTGCGTTGAGGCGAGCCCCGAGGCGCATCGCCTGCACCGCCGCCCGCGCTGTCAGGTCGCCGCCCGAGATGCCGTTCGGGAAGCCGGCGTAGTTCTCGATACGGGAGCTGGAGCCGGCCTGGCCGCCGACGGCGAGTGAGTCAAGGGACACCGTGCGCAGTCCCTCCGAGGCGCCGTAGACCGATGCCGCGAGGCCGGCTGGCCCGCTGCCGACGACGACCAGGTCGAAGATGTAGCCCGGCGTAGGCTGGAAGGTCAGCCCGAGGCGTTCCGCGAACTCCTCGGGAGTCGCGCTCCTCATCGTTTCAGTGGGCAGGATCGCCGCCGGCAGATCCGCCGGGGCGAGCCCCATGCCGGCGAGCAGCCGCTCAGGGTCCTCTGCGTCCTCGACGTCGATCCAGGAGTACGCGATCCGCGAGTGCTCGGCGAAGGAGCGCAGTCGCATCGCGGGAGGAGAGAAGCGCGAGCCGACGATGCGGATCGCTTCGGCCCCCGCGCCGAGCCGGAGGATCTCGCGCCGGGCGAGCAGCGCGTTGAAGATCGTGTCTGCGAGCCCCGGGCTCGCGCTCATCAGCCGCCGGAACTGGAGCTCGCCGATGACCAGGACACGTCCGTCTTCGACGACCCTGCACGACAGGAACCTGCGCTGGCCGGTGAGCAGGTTGAGCTCGCCGGCGAACCCGCCCGGACCGTAGCTCGCGATCAGCTCCGGCTCATCGCCGTTCGGCCTCACAACCTCGGCGCGGCCCGCGAGGACGACGAACAGCTCGTAGGAGGTCTCGCCGGCCTCGAACAGCATCTCGCCCGCCGTCATCGCCCGCTCAGCGCCGAACGCCGCGATCTCCGCGAGCTGGGCGTCGCTGAGCACTGCGAACGCGGTTGCCTCGCGGTCGCCGGGCGAGCTCATCAGGGCGCTGGCGGTGATGTGGTCGGGCAGGTGCGCAGCATCGCGGGACGCCTGCGAGCGGCGCCGCGCTCAATCTAGCTCGGCTGCGGGGATCTCGGGGACGCGCGCGGGCACGTCCTGCGCTTCGCGCCTCGCGCCTGCGCTCAGCAGCAGCGACGAGAGCTGTCGACGGTGATGTCGCAAAACCGCTAGACGTCGGGGTGCCGCCCTGTCACGCTCGCCGGGTGGCACTCGACCTCGAGCACTCCTATCGGGCGATCCGCGCCAAGGACCAGCGCTTCGACGGGTGGTTCTTCACGGCCGTCACCTCGACCGGAATCTACTGCCGCCCGAGCTGCCCGGCGATGACCCCGAAACGGGAGAACGTCCGCTTTTACCCGTCGGCGGCGGCGTGCCAGCAGGCCGGCTTCCGGGCCTGCAAGCGCTGCCGGCCCGATGCCTCGCCGGGTTCCCCGGAATGGAACGTCCGCGGCGACGTCACCGCTCGCGCGATGAGGCTGATCGCCGACGGCGTCGTCGACCGCGAGGGCGTGCCCGCGCTGGCGGCACGCCTCGGCTACAGCGTCCGCCAGCTGCAGCGGCTGCTCGGTGCGGAGCTCGGGGCAGGACCCTTGGCTCTCGCACGCGCGCAGCGCGCCCAGACCGCCCGCACGCTGATCGAAGCCAGCTCGCTGACGATGGCCGAGATCGCGCTGGCCGCCGGCTTCTCGAGCATCCGCCAGTTCAACGACACGGTGCGGTCCGTGTTCGCCTTGACGCCCAGCGAGCTGCGGCGCAGGGCGAGCGGCGCCGCTGCTCCTTCGGCCGGGACGCTGCGGCTCAAGCTCGCCTTCCGCCGGCCGCTCAGCCCTGAGAACCTGTTCGGGCACCTGGCGGCCACGGCCGTCCCCGGCGTCGAGGAGGTCCTGCACGGGAGCTATCGCAGGACGCTGCGGCTCCCGCACGGAACCGGCATCGCCGAGCTCACCCCTGCCTCGGGCCACGTCGACTGTGTTCTGCGCTTGGAGGATCTGCGCGACCTCGGCGCCGCCATCTCTCGCTGCCGCTGGCTGCTCGACCTCGACGCCGACCCGGAGGCGATCGACGAAGAGCTCGCCGGCGACCCCGGCCTGCGGTCGTCGATCGCGCGTTGGCCGGGCCGGCGCGTGCCGCGCACCGTGGACAGCGCCGAGCTGGCGGTGCGCGTCGTGCTCGGACAGCAGATCTCGACCGCGGCGGCCCGAACGCTCGCCGCCACGATCGCGGCACGCTGGGGCGAGCCGGTCGCTGATCCGGGCGGCGGCCTCTCCCGCCTGTTCCCGGCTCCCGCCTCGCTCACCGAGCTCGACGTGGCGATGCCCTCGGCGCGCCGCCGCACCGTCCGGAGCCTTGCCCTCGCGCTCTGCACCGGCGCGCTCGAGCTCAGCCCCGGCGCCGACCGCGGCGCAGCTCTGGGTGCGCTGCGCGAGATCCGGGGGGTGGGGCCATGGAGCGCGGAGGTGATCGCGATGCGCGCGCTCGGCGACCCGGACGCCTTCCCTGTCAACGATCTGGGGCTGCGCCGGGGCGCCGGTGCGCTGGGGCTGGGAGACACGCCGCGCGAGCTCACGGCGCGCTCGGCGCGGTGGAGCCCCTGGCGCGCGTACGCGGTGCAGCATCTCTGGGGTGCGACGCCGCACGCGATCAACGAGTGGCCGCCCGCGACCTCCGCTGCCGTGCGGGTGCTGGCGGCCTGACCGCGCGCACAAAAAGAGCGCCGCAGCGCGGCGCCCGGAACCCCCTCCACTTCCAGAGTATCCCTGACGGGGGGGCTTGTTTCAAGGCCCGGCAGTGCCCCATACTCGCTCGCCGCAAGCGACGAAGGGAGCACAGCGATGGGTGCGGAGGGCAGGTATGTGGTGGGCTTGGAAGAGCTCGATCGCACGCAGGTTGCCCTGGCCGGCGGCAAGGGGGCACAGCTCGGCGAGCTCTTGCGCATCGACGGCGTCTCCGTGCCGCCGGGGTTCTGCGTCACGACCGGCGCCTTCAGAGAGGCCTTCGCCGAGGAGCCGTCACTGAACGAGATGCTCGATCGCCTGTCGAGGCTCCGCGCCGAGGATCGAGACGCGACGCGCGAGGCGAGCGCGGAGATCCGCCATGCCATCCAGGCGCGCGGCGTCCCCGGCGACGTGGCGGAGGAGATCGCTTGCGCTGTTGAGGCCGGCGGTGACGGTCTCGCTCTTGCCGTGCGCTCGAGCGCGACCGCGGAGGACCTGCCCGCGGCCTCGTTCGCGGGCCAGCACGAGAGCCACCTCAACGTCGTGGGAGCGGCCGCGGTCATCGATCGGGTCTGCCGGTGCTGGGCCTCGCTGTTCACGGAGCGGGCGGTGGCCTATCGCCGGCGCAACGGGGTCGATCACCGCGACGTCCAGATGGCCGTTGTCGTTCAGGAGATGGTCGCCGCGCAGGCGGCCGGGGTCCTGTTCACGGCCGACCCCGCCAGCTCGAACCGGAGGGTCGCCGTCGTGGAGGCGAGCCCGGGTCTCGGCGAGGGGCTCGTCTCGGGTCTGCTCGATCCGGACGTGTTCGCCGTGCGCGATGGACGGCTGATCAAGCGGGTCCTCGCCCGCAAGCGATTTGCCGTCGAGGCCCCGCCCTCAGGGGGGACCCGGCAGTCGGCGGTCGAGGACGCGCGGGCCGGGCGGCCGGCGCTGACGGATGCCCAGGCTCTCGCGCTCGTCGAGTTGGGCCGGCAGCTCGAGGCTCACTTCGGAGCGCCGCAGGACATCGAGTGGTGTCTCGCGGACGGCGCGTTCACGATGCTCCAGAGTCGCCCCATCACGACGCTGTACCCGATTCCCGCCCGCGAGGACGAGCAGCGTCACGTCTACGTCTCGGTCGGCCACCAGCAGATGATGACCGACGCGATGAAGGCCCTCGGGCGCTCGCTGTTCCAGCTGACGGCGTTGCGGCCGATGCACGAGGCCGGCGGGCGACTGTTCGTGGATGTCGCGGGGGACCTCGCGTCTCCGGTCGCGGGCGCGGCGGTGGTCGGGGCGCTCGGCAAGTCCGACCCGCTGATCGGAGACGCGCTCGAAACCGTGCTCGAGCGCGGCTTCATCCAGCAGAGCGCGGACGGTGAGAGCAGCGTCCCCGCGATCCTGCGAGCGGCTGCGCCACTCGAACCCGACCCGGCGATCGTCTCAGAGCTGATCGCGCGCAACGAGGCATCCCTGTCCGCCCTGCGGCGCGAGATCAGCACGCGGTCGGGTGCGGAGCTCGTGGAGTTCATCCTGGCTGACATCCCGGAGCTGAAGCGGCTCCTCTCGGATCCGGACAGCAGCCAGGTGATCAGGGCGGTGATGAGCGCGGCGTCGTGGCTCGAAGAGCACCTGGGCAAGGAGGCCGCCGGCAAGCTGGCTCTGTCGGTGCCGGACAACATCACCGCCGAGATGGGGCTCGATCTCCTGGACCTCGCCGATGCGATCCGTCCTCATCCGCTCCTCGTGGCCGCGCTCGAGAGCGCCGGCGAGTCGGAGCTGCTCGACGCGCTCGCGGAGCTCCCGGGCGCCGCCGAGGCGCGCGAGGCGATCCAGGGCTACCTGGATCGGTACGGCATGCGCTGCGCCGGGGAGATCGACATCACGAGGCCGCGCTGGAGCGAGGCTCCCGGCACGCTCGCCGCCGCGATCCTCTCCAACGTGAGGAGCTTCGCTCCCGGCGCCGCACGGCGTCGCTTCGAGCAGGGCAGGCGGGAAGCGGCGGCGACCGAGAGGGAGGTCCTGGAGCGGCTGCGAGCGCTGCCCGGGGGGGAGGAGAAGGCCGCGGAGGCCAAGCGGACGATCGACTGCCTGCGCGCGTTCGCCGGCTACCGCGAGTACCCGAAGTACGCGATCGTCAGTCGCTACTTCATCTACAAGCAGGCGCTCATGGCCGAGGCGGAGCGCCTCGTCGTCGCCGGGGTTCTCGGCGAGCTCCAGGACGTCTTCCACCTGACCCTGCAGGAGCTCTCAGGCCTGTTGCGCACGAAGGTGCCGGACGAGCGGCTGATCTCCGGCCGCAAGGAGGCCTTCCGTCTCCAGCAGGCGCTGACCCCGCCGCGGGTGCTCACCTCCGAGGGCGAGGTCTTCGCGGGCTCCTACCGGAGAGAGCTGCCGGAGGGCGCGCTCGCGGGCCTGGCGGTGTGCGGCGGGACCGTGGAGGGGCGCGCGCGGGTCGTGCTCGACATCGGGGAGGCCGAGCTGGAGCCGGGCGACATCCTCGTCACGGCCTACGCCGACCCCAGCTGGTCGCCCCTGTTTCCGGTGGTCGACGGGCTGGTGACCGAGGTCGGAGGGCTGATGACCCATGGTGCGGTGATCGCGCGCGAGTACGGCCTGCCCACCGTGGTGGGCGTCGAGCACGCGACGCGGCTGATCGAGGACGGCTGCCGCATCCGCGTCCACGGCGGCGACGGCTACGTCGAGGTCCTGCAGTAGAGGCCTGCGCTCTCAGCGCAGGACGCGGCTCACTCGCAGTCCGAGCCGTCGAACGGCAGACCCGCACCGAGCCTGTCGCGCTGGGGCGCGCTGAGGTCGCGGTCGCGCTCGTGGCGGCGCTCCTCGCGGGCCGCGGTGCGGCTGCGCCCCGGGTGGACGAGCAGGGCGATCATCACGCCCCACCCACGGCGTCGCGGCTGGGTTGTGGCAGTTGCGTTCATCAGGCGTCCTTGCTCGAGGGGCGGGCCATCACGGCCCGTATCGGCCGCGGACGCTCCGACCTTTAGCCTCGCACGGGCCTACTGCACGCTTGAGCGCACCCGGCCGGAGTCTCCTCTCAGCTGAGCTCGGGTGCTGGTGCGCCCTGAACCCGGGGCGCTCGCGCGTCGCGAAAGCTCACGAGGCGTCTGCTGCGCTCGTCGTAGAGCTTGAGGCGTGTCGCGCGGATACCGTCCAGGAGCGACAGCGTCGGGACCTCGTGGAGCGCCGGCAACTCGTCGTGGGCCCGCTTCAGGTTGTAGTTGGGAATCTGCGCGTTGAGGTGGTGGACGTGGTGATAGCCGATGTTGCCCGTGCAGAAGCGCAGCGGCCCCGGCAGCCGCAGGTAGGAGCTCCCGCGCAGCGCGGCGTCGGTGAAGCTCCACTCCTCGGCGTCGTCCCAGTAGGCGTCCTCGAACTGATGTTGCACGTAGAACAGCCAGATCCCGATCGAGCCCGCGAGCATCGCCGGCACGAACAGGACCAGCAGGTAGTCCTGCCAGCCGATCTGCCAGATCAGCAGCGCCACCAGGACAGCGAGCGCCACATCGGTCGCGAGCACGCTGCTCCGCATCCGCGGGCGTGCGCCCTTCGCGACGATGCGCGGACCGATGACGAGCGCGACGATCGGGCCGATCCCGAGCATCACGAGCGGGTTGCGCGACAGCCTGTAACCCAGCCGGCCTTTCGCGGAGAGGGCGCCGTACTCGGAGACGGTCAGCGTGTGCAGGTCACCCGTGCCGCGCTTGTCGAGGTTGCCCGCGGTCGCGTGGTGGACGGCATGGTCGTGGCGCCAGCGATGGAAGGGCGAGTACAGCAGCAGGCCGATCGCGCGTCCCAGCCACGCGTTCGCGCGCCGCGAGGGCAGGAACGAGCCGTGCGAGCAGTCGTGGAAGACGATGAACGAGCGCACGAGGAAGATCGCGGCCGGCACGCCGAGCAGCAGCGCGAGCGCCGATTTTCCGATCAGCAGGTACATCGCGACGGACAGGGCGATATAGGGCACCACGGAGGTGGCCAGGCAGAAGGCCGCGCGGCCCACATGAGGAGCGGCGTAGGGGGCGAGCTGTTCCCGCCAGCTGCGCGCTTCGGAGCTGTGGCCGGCGCGGTCCTCCTCAGACGAGCGTGTGCCGGCGGGCGCTGTGGCCATCAACGCGCTGCCTTCTTGGAAGGGCGGCGGCGCGGCGGCCTGCGCGAGGAGGGTGCCTCGCCCGCGCCGTGCCGATCGGCCGCCAGCCCGTCGCGGATCCCGAGCCGCCGGGCGAGCCGGCGCATCTCGTGGTGCTCGCCGGCGCCGACGAGGGTCACGCCGACACCGCTGTTCCCGGCGCGGCCGGTCCGTCCAACTCGATGGATGTAGGTGTCGTGGTCGGCGGGTGGGTCGTAGTTGATCACGTGCGAAACCCCCTCGACGTCTATCCCGCGCGCCGCGACGTCGGTCGCCACGAGCGTATCGGTGTGCCCCGACTGAAAGCGTGACAGCGCCCGGTCGCGCTGGCCCTGGGACTTGTTGCCGTGAATGGCGACCGAACGAAGCCCGCGGGTGTCGAGCCGCTTGACGAGCCGGTCGGCTCCGCGCTTGGTGCGGACGAACACGATCGTCCTGTCGCGCTCTGCCTCCAGTTGCTCGATGAGCGCCTCCAGACGGTCCTCATCGCGCACGGGCACGAAGCGGTGCTCGACCAACGCCTTGGCTGCGTCCGACGGCGCACGCTGCTCGTGGATCACGGCGTTCGACGTGTAACGGCCCGCGAGATCCCCCGCGACGCCGTCGAGCGTGGCGGAGAAGAACAGCGTCTGGCGTACCGAGGGGCAGGCACGGACGATGCGGTCGATCGCGGGACGGAAACCCATGTCGAGCATGCGGTCGGCCTCGTCGAGCACGAGCATCCGGATCTGCGTGAGCGCGAACGCTCCGCGCGCGAGCAGATCCTCCAGGCGGCCCGGCGTCGCGACGATGATGTGCGCGCGCTTCGCTCGCGCGGCCTGAGCGTTGATCCCGACACCGCCGTAGACCGCGGCGACCCGCAGCCCCTTCGCGCGGGTCAGGTCCTCGAGCTCGGTCGTGATCTGAGAGGCGAGCTCGCGGGTGGGAGCCAGCACCAGGCCCGTCGGGCCCTGCCGGTTGGAGTCGAGGCGCTCGACGAGCGGGATGCCGAAGGCGAGCGTCTTGCCCGATCCGGTCGGCGCCTTGACGAGGACGTCCCGGCCGGCGAGAACATCCACGAGGACGAGTTGCTGGACGGGGAAGGGTGCCGTGATGCCACGGCGGGACAGGGCGCCGGTGACGGCACCGGACACGCCGAGATCGGCGAAGGACTGCTTTGACATGACTACTCCTGACGGCGCCCGCGGGCGCCTGTGGGTTCGGGAGGCTGTGGCTGACCCGAACCGCTGACAGGCGGGACTCAAGCGAGCAAACCTCGCGGCCAAACTGCTCGACCGCTCCCCTGACCGTAACAAACGCCTCCAAAAGCCGGGATAAAAACTGTGAACGGCCCTCCCGGAAGCCCCGGGAACGGGCTTCGACGGCGCTAAGATTGTGACGAATCAAACAAGCGCTGAGGCGACAGAGAGTTGTCCGGCTGCGAACGGAGGGCGCCGGCCGGCGGCTCCGGTTCATGCGGGATCGGCCTCGAGCGCGCGAGCCAGGAGGGCACGTGGCGTCGTCCTACCAGTTGCGCCAACAGGAACAGCACGAGCAGAAGCTCAAGGACATGCGCGAGCAGGTCGCGGCCGGGAAACTCGTGATCCGGCAGATGACGCCCGAGGAGCGCCGGCGCTTCCCGCCGCGCTCCGAGCCGCAGCCGCGCGCCAAGCGGCGCTGATCGCCGCCGTTCTGAGCGGAGCCCGAGGTGTCGGGCGATAACGGTTGAATGCGGGTCGCCGGCACGGCTTCCGCATGACCGACGACGCCCGACAAGCAGACGAGACGAGGACAGGGGCGGCGACCCTCGGCTTCGCCGACGTGACGGCATCGACGGTCGCGAACATCGGGCCGGGCGTCGACTTCTACTTCGCCTTCGGGGTGATCGCGGTCACGGCCGGGACCGCGGCGCCGCTCACGATCATCGCGGCCGGCGTCGCGATCTTCTTCCTCGCGTTCATCACGGCTGAGTTCACGAAGCGGGAGCCCTCCGCGGGGAGCTTCGTCACCTACGTGGAGACGTCGCTCGGGCCGAAGGCCGGGGTCGCCACGGCCCTGCTCGTCACGGTCGGCTTCACGGTGGCGATCGCGGGCGTGTTCGCGATGTCCGGGGGCATGATCTCGCTGACCCTCGAGCACTACACCGCCTGGCATCCATCCTGGCTGCCGATCGCGCTCGTGATGACGGCGGCGGCGATCTCGTTCGCGATGCGTGGCGCGGGGCTCTCGACCGCCGCGATCGGCATCGCGACGGTGATCCAGGTCCTCGTCATGGTCGCCGTGAGCGCCGTGGTGCTGATCGACCAGCGCGGCCACCTCTCGAGGATGCCGTTCGAGCCGTCGCATCTCAACAACGGCCTGGCGGGGCTGTCCGCCGGCTTCCCGCTGGCGCTCTACATGTTGATCGGGTGGGAAAACGCCCCCGCGCTCGCCGAGGAAACGCGCGACCCTCGCCGCACCATCCCCCGAGCCCTGTATACGGCGCTGATCCTCGCCACCGCGTTGTTCGTCCTGTTCGCGTACGCGACGATCGTCGGCTTCCACTACGACACCTCCTCGATCGGCCGGGCGTCTTTGCCGTTCCTCGAACTGGCCGACCGCTACCTCGGCGATGCCGCGATCCTGGCCTGGCTGGCGGGCGTCGTCTCGGTGCTCTGCACCCTCGTCGCCGCAGTGAACTCACAGGCGCGGGTGATCTTCGACGGCGGCCGTTCCGGCTTGCTGCCGTCGGTGCTGGGCCGTTCCCGGCCCCCGGGCGATACGCCGGTCAACGCGCTGCTCGCGATGACCGGGGCCGGCGTGGGCATCGTCCTCGTCTGGTGGCTCTTTCACGTCACAGGGCTCCTCGGAGGGACCGACGACCCGGTCAACCTCTACGCGGAGTGCTCGACGATGGGGACGATCCTGATCCTGTTCGTCTACGTGCTCACCGCTGTCTCGCTGCCCGTCTTCATGTGGCGCCGGCATCGCGAGTCGTTCTCCGTGCTGCGCTACGTCGGCATGCCCGCACTCGGCGTGCTCGCCCTGGTGGTGCCGTTCGTCGAGCTGTTCGAACCCGGCCAACCGGTGCCCTACAGCGTCTTCCCGTACCTGGCCGTGGCGGTCCTGGTGGGATCGTGGGTGGCGTCGATCTATGTGGTCCGGCGCAACCCGCGTGCCGGCGCGAGCGAGGGGCGGGGCGCGGCAGGCGCATGAGCCGCCCGGGGGCGTCCCGCGACGCGGCGGGCGACGTAGAGTCTGCGCCTCCAGCGAACGGAGGTCAGCATGAGCACCATCGAGGACCAGATGGTCGTGGCCCACTTCATCGTCTCCGATGATGTCGAGCGTTCCCGCCGCTTCTACACCGACGTTCTCGGCGGCAGAACGGTGATCTCGGGGGAGGAGGGCGACGAGGTGACGTACGTCGCGCTCGCCAACACCTGGGTCATCATCAACGAAGGAGGCGGCCCGACCGACGACAAGCCGACCGTCACGCTTCAAACGCCACCCGACCCCGATCGGGTCAGCAGCTTCCTCAACATCCGGGTCGCCGACATCGCAGCGGTGCATGCCGAGTGGAGTGCGCGCGGTGCGGAGTTCCTGACGCCGCCCAAGCAGCACGAGACGGAGATCCGCTGCTACATCCGCGACCCCGACGGCTACATCATCGAGGTGGGACAGACGACGCTCGCGCGGGGCTGGCGACCGCCGTCCTGACCGCGGCTACGCCTGATACGGAGGCGCCACGCCCCAGCCCCAGCGCGGAACCGGCGCGTGTGGCGCGATGACCGCACCCGGCTGGGAGTTGTGGACGGCCAGGCGCGTGCCCCACTCGGCATAGCCCATGAGCGCGGCGCGGAACTCGGGATCGGCCGGCAGTCCGGCGTCGTCGGCGGCGCGGCTGAGAAGCGTCACGAAGGTCAGCCGCTGCTCGGCGTCGATGGCCAGCCCGCGGTGGCGGCCCACCATGTGCTCGTAGCCGCCGCGCTCCTGCGTGTAGAGAGCGGGGCCGCCCATCACCTCGCACCACCAGTCGGTGACGTGCTCGCGATGCTCGCGGCTCACGCGCCCGCCGAACAGGGCCGCGATGTCGGGCGCCTCGGCTTCGACGAGGTCGTAGAAGCGGCCCAGCCAGGCGGCGAACGCCGGCCTGCCGCCGGCCCACTCGAAGATCGTCGGGGGTGTCTCGGCCACGGCCGAAGCCTAGGCGGCGTCACGCGAGGAGTGACCCGCGGCCGCGATCCGTTCCGTCGCGAGCCGTTCCGCCGCGGCCAGCGGCGTGACACGGGTCGCCTGCGCACGATCGAGGATCGCGCCGAGCACGTCCTCGATCCGCCGGATGCGTTCCAGCGCCCGGTCGCGGTCGTACCCCGTCAGCTCCATCGCGACGTTGATCAGCCCGCCGGAATTGACGATGAAGTCAGGCGCATAGAGGACGCCCCGGGCGGCCAGCACACCGGCGAGCTCGGGCGCCGCCAGCTGGTTGTTCGCGGAACCGCAGACGATCCGGGAGCTCAGCTCGAGGCTCAGTCTCTGGTCGATCACGCCACCGAGCGCGCAGGGCGCGAGCAGATCGACGTGCGCGTGCAGGGCATCGGGCGGGTCGAGCCAGGCCGCTCGGAGCTCGGCCGCCAGCGCACGCTTGGCCGGATCGACGTCGGCCAGCACCAGCGCGGCGCCGGCTTGGGCGAGCGCGCGGGCAAGCGGCTCGCCGACGTGCCCGAGGCCGACGATCGCGACGCTGCGTCCGGCGACGGCGGGCGTCCCGTAGACCGCGCGGAGGCAGGCTCTGATCGCAGCGAGAACGCCTGTCGCAGTGAAGGCGCCGGGGTCGCCGCTGCCCCCGTGCGCGGTCGGCGCCCCGACGACGTGCTCGGAGCGCTCCGACAGGAAAGCCATGTCGGCCGCACCCATGCCGACGTCCTCGGCGGTGATGTACGTGCCGTCGAGCATGTTCACGCTGTCAGCGAAGTCCTCGAGCAGAGCTTCGCGGGAAGGACCCGTCAGATCGAGGCCGGCCGGCGGGAAGATCACCGCCTTGCCGCCCCCGAGCTGAAGCTGCGCCGCGGCCGCCTTGAGGGTCATCGCCTCCGAGAGCCGCAGCGCGTCCGAAACCGCCTCCCGGAGGTTCTCGTAGCGCCACAGCCGACAGCCTCCGAGGGCGGGGCCGAGGACCGTCGAGTGGACGGCGATGACGATGTGTGCGCCGGTGCGGGGGCCCCGGCGCACTAGCAGGAGCTCGTGCTCGCTGCCGTCCGGCACGCTCAGCTGCTCGGGTTGGCTGTCCACGGTTGCGGTGGCCATCACTGCTCCTCCCATCGTTCGATGCGCTCCCGAAGGGCACCCAGGAACTGCGCCGCGAGCGCACCGTCGAGCGCCCTGTGGTCCCACGAGAGGCAGAGGTTCGTCATCGGGCGGATCGCTACGGCGTCGCCGCCGCGGCCGTCGCTGACGGCGACGGGGCGCCGTACGACGGCCTCGAGGTCGAGGATCGCGACCTGGGGCTGATTGATGATCGGTGTCGAGGCGATCGTGCCGTAGCCGCCCGGGTTCGTGATCGTGAAGGTCCCTCCGCGCACGTCGTCTGCGCTGAGGCCGCCGGCCCGCGCGCGCCGCGCCAACTCGTCGATCCGCTTCGCGAGCCCCTCGGCCGAGAGGTCCTGTGCATCGTGGATCACGGGCACGATCAGCCCGTCCGACCCGAGGGAGACCGCGATCCCGAGATGCACGGCGGCGTGCCGCGTCAGCACCTCGTCCTCGAGCGTCGCGTTCAGGTCCGGATGGGCCTGCAGCGCCTCGATCGTGCAGCGGGCGACGAACGGCAGATAGCTGAGCCCCAGGCGCCGTCGCGCCGACTCGATCGCCGACATGTCGGCTTCCACGATCGAGGTGCAGTGCGCGGCGGTGCGCAGCGACTGGGTCATGTGCGCGGCGATGGAGCGGCGCATGCGTGAGAGCCGCTCGGCGTTCGCCTGTTCGGGCTCCTCCGCCTCTTCGCGATACGGGCTCTCGATGTGCAGCGGCGGCGCGTCGCCGCTGCCGGCGCCGCGGGCCTGCACGAAGGCCAGCACATCCTGCTTTCGCACGCGCCCGTCGCGCCCCGTTCCCGGCACAGCCGTCAGGTCGACGCCCTCGCGCTCGGCGATGCGCAGGACCACCGGCGAGTAGTGCGCTCCCGGAGAGCCTGTGGAGCCATTGGCGACGCTCGGCGCGCGGGCATCGGCGGGCGCCGGCGGCCGAGCCGACGAACCCCCCTCGGGCTCGTCGGCCGTTCGAGTCGCGCCGGTGGCGATGCGGGCGAGCGGGGTCCCGACCGGCACCGTCTGCTCGGGCTCGACGAGCAGCTCCGCGAGGACCCCCGAGGCCGGCGCGGGCACCTCGCAGTCGATCTTGTCGGTCGTGATCTCGCAGATCGTCTCCTCGGCCTCGACCCGGTCGCCCGGCCGCTTGTGCCAGAGGACGACCGTCCCCTCGGTGACCGAGACGCCCATCTGAGGCATCGTCACCTCGACCATCTCGCCGGAAGTCACGGTGTCAGTAGGCGAGGAGCTCACGGCAGGCCTCCCGGATGTCGTCGACCTGTGGCAGGACCGCCCGTTCGAGCGGCGGTGAGAAGGGAATGGGGACATCGGCGGCCGCGACCCGCCTCACGGGACCGTCCAGGTGCTCGAAGCCGCGGTCGGCGATCAGCGCCGCGACCTGGGCTCCCGCCGCGCACGTCGCGTTCGCCTCGTCGACAACGACGACCTTCGAGCAGCGCTCGACCGAGTCGAGGATCGCGCGTTCGTCGAGCGGCACGAGCGAGCGCAGGTCGAGCACCTCGATGCTCGCTCCGTCGAGATCCTGGGTCGCCTCCAGCGCCGTCCAGACCATCGCGCCGTACGCGATCACGACCAGGTCCGAACCCGCGCGCGCGACGCGCGCGCTCATCTCCGTCTGGTAGCAGCCCGCGGGCACCTCACCCTTGACCCGGCGGTAGAGGTTCTTGTGCTCCAGGAAGCAGACGGGGTTCGGGTCGCGGATGGCTGCGCTCAGCAGACCCTTCGCGTCCTCCGCCGTTGCAGGCGCGAGGACCTTGATGCCGGGCGCGTGCATGAACCACGCCTCCGGGTTCTGCGAATGGAACGGGCCGCCGGCGAAGCCGCCTCCCGACGGGAGCCGGACGGTGATCGGCACCGCGAGGCGCTGGCGGTAGTACATCTTGCCCGCGACGTTGACCAGCTGGTCGAAGCCGCATGAGATGAAATCGGCGAACTGCATCTCGCAGACGGGGCGCATGCCGACGACGGCGGCTCCGACGGCGGTGCCGACGATCCCGGACTCCGCCAGAGGGGTGTCCATCACGCGATCGGCACCGAACTCCTCCTGGAGGCCGTCCGTGACCTTGAACGCGCCGCCGAACACGCCCACGTCCTCTCCCATCACGAAGACGCGCTCGTCGGCACGCATCTCTTCTCGCAGGCCCTGTGAGATCGCCTGCAGGTAGGTCAGCTCAGGCATCGCCCTCCTCCTCGAAGCCGCTCCACGGCGCATTGCCGTCGCCGAGCGGCTCGGGCTCGCCCACGCAGAAGACGCCGTCGAGCGCCGTCCCGGGATCGGGCATCGGCGAGGCCAGTGCGGCCGCCGCCGCAGCTTCGATCTCGCCGGCGGTCTCCGCGCGCAGCGCCGTGACGTCGAGCCCGAGCCCTGTGAGGCGTCGCTCCTGCCGGTCGATCGGATCGCGCTCGCGCCACTCCTCGACCAGCGCCGTCGGCACGTAGCGCATGTCGTCGTGGGCGGCGTGGCCGTGCATGCGCATCGTCACCGCCTCGATCAGCGTCGGCCCGGCGCCCGCCAGGGCACGCTCGCGCGCGCGGCGCGTCGCTTCGAACACGGCCTCCACGTCGTTGCCGTCGACGCGCTCGCCGGGGAAGCCGTACGCACGCGCGCGCTCGAGCGGGTCGACCGCGAACTGCAGGCTCAGCGGCGTCGAGTAGGCGTACTGGTTGTTCTCCAGGACGAAGATCACGGGCAGGCGCTGAACGGCCGCCCAGTTCATCGCCTCGTGGAAGTCGCCTCGCGAGGTGGCGCCGTCGCCGACCCACGTCAGCGCGCACGCCGGTTCGCCCCTCAGCTTGAACGCCATCGCCATCCCGGCCGCGACGAGCATCATGTCGGGCAGCATCGAGACCATCCCCACGCAGCCGAGGTCACGGTCGCCGAAGTGGACGTTGCCCTCGCGGCCTTCGGTGACCCCGCCCGCGCGCCCCATGTACTGCGCGAGGATGCGCTCAGGTGAGACGCCGCGCACCAGGTGCGCGGCGAGATCGCGGTGCAGGATGCACAGACGGTCGTGAGGCCCCATCGCAAATGCCGCCCCGGCCGAGACGGCCTCCTGGCCGTAGCCGTCGTAGAAGGACCCGGGGACCTTGCCCTGCCGGTACAGGGACATCGCCCGTTCCTCGATGCCCCTCATCAGGAGCATGTAGCGCAGCAGGTGCCCGCGGTCCGTGCTGCTCAGTTGCCCTGCGTCCGCCGGGATCACCGTCGGCTCCGCGCCGGGCTGCACTTCTGTCGCCATGGGCCTTCGACCTCTCCCGGACCCGTCGGGGTCTCCGGCCGGGCCCGTCCGGCGCCTGCGGAGTACCCGCCGGCGCCTCGTGGCTTATTCGGTTGTGGCGGTTATCACTTACCCGCATCGACCATGGTAGACACGGGCTCGACGGATCGCCGCCCTCTTCGGCGGACGTCCGGTCTCAGCCCCGGCGATCGGCCGTCGAGCGTGATGCGGCCTCGGCGCGGGTCCCTCCGGACCCGGCGCGAGGCCGCCGCCTCGGCGCGGCTGCTAGGCAGCCGGAGCCGCGTCCATGAAGCCGAGCACCTGGCCGAGGACGTCGGGGCAGGGTAGAGCCCGCTCGCGGCCGCGGGATCGGCTCGCGGCCGTTCCGGGAGCAGGTCCGCCGTCGCTGCCTCAACCCGCGGCCACGAGCCGCGCCGACTCGGCGTCGGTGCTCTCGGCCGCCGTGGCCTCCTCGCCCGCGCGGGCGCGCGCGGGGAGCAGGGGGGAGGCGGCGAGCACGATCGCCAGCGCGCCGACGCTCCACCACATCGTTCGCGCGAGCGCGGGCGCGAACCCGTGGTGGGCGAGCACCGAGAAGAACACGGTGCCCAGCACGGCGACGCCGATCGCGCCACCGAGCTGCTGGATCGCGTTCAGCGCGCCAGAGGCCGAGCCGAGCTCCGCGTCGGTCACCGCCGCGATGATCGTGTCGAACGCGGAGACCACGAACAGCCCCATCCCCATCCCCACAACCAGGAGCGGACCGAGCAGTCCCCAGCTCGAGACATGGCTTGTCTGCCCGAGGATCACCGCGACGGCGGCGTAGCCGAGCAACGAGAGGAGGCTGCCCGCCTGGATCATCGCGCGGCCGCCGAAGCGTCCCGACAGGCCCACTCCGAGGGGGGCGGTGAGCGCCGTCCCGAGCGCGAACGGCGCCACCGTCAGGCCGGCGTGCACCGCGCTGAAGCCCTCGCCGATCTGCAGGAAGAGGGTCAGGGCGAGCATCGATCCGATCATGCCGCCGAAATAGAGCATCAGCACGAGCGCGCCCGCCGAGTAGCCGCGATGGGCGAAGACGCTCGGCTCGACGAGCGGATCGCGCCCGGCGCGCCGGCGGCGCAGCAGGTGCGCCCAGAAGGCGCCGAACAGCAGCACGCTCGCCCCCATGGACGCGTACGTCCAGGCCGGCCAACCGAGCGCGCGCCCCTGGATCAACGGGTAGATCAGCGCCAGCGAGGCGACGGCCGCGAGCGCGGCGCCGAGGCCGTCGAGCTGCTCGGCGTGCCGCACCCCACCGCGCGGGAGCAGCCTGGTGGCGGCCACGCCCGCGGCGAGACCGACCGGGACGTTGATCAGGAACACGGCCCTCCACGGCTCCTGGAAGAGGTGGGCCGAGACGAGGGCGCCGCCGACGATCGGCCCCAGCATCGCGGCCGAGCCCATGACGGGACCGAACAGGCCGAACGCCTTCGGCATCTCCTGCGGCGGGAAGGCTTCGCGCAGCAGCCCGAGCCCCTGAGGGATCATCAGCGCCCCGAACAGCCCCTGCGTCAACCGGGCGGCGATCAGGACGCCGGTGTCCGGTGCTGCGCCGCACACGATCGACGCGGCCGTGAAGCCGAAGATCCCGACCAGGAACACGACGCGGCGCCCGAACAGGTCACCGAGGCGCCCGCCGATCAGCAGGCCGACCGCCAGCGCCAGCGCGTAGCCGCCGACGATCCACTGCAGGGCGGTGGATGAGCTGTGCAGGCTCGCGTGGATCGTCGGCGCGGCGACGTTCACGACCGTGCCGTCCAGCAGGTCCATGCACTCGGCCGCCAGGACGATGGAGAGGATCAACCAGCGCTTCGGGTGGGGGTTCATCGCGCCTCCTGCAGGGTTTAGAACAGTGATCACGAACAATGTTCGTTACAACGATCAGTGTTCCAGAACGACCCGTCCGATGTCAAGTACGCTGGATCCGTGAGCGCCATCGAGCCGACGCCCGGCGGGCTGCCGCCCGCTCCTCGCCCCCCGCGCCCCGACCACGGCGCCACCCCGCGCCGCACCCCGCGCCAGCGCACGCTGACCAAGCAGGCGATCGTCGACGGGGCGCTGGCGATCGTCGACGAGGAAGGGCTGGATGCCCTCACGATGCGGTCCGTCGCGAAGGCCCTCGGCACCGGTCCGGCGTCCTTGTATGCCCACGTTGCCTCCAAGGATGAGCTGATCGAGGCCGTCGTCGAGCAGGTGATCGGCGAACTCGAGATCGACGAAGCGCCCGACCCCGAGCGCTGGATGGAGCAGATTCTCCAGATGGGACGCCGGATGCGCGCCATGTGGGCCGGGCACAGAGATCTCGCGCGCGCGTCGTTCGCCCGCATCCCGCTCGGCGAGAACGCGCTCGCCGGCAGCGAGTGGATGATCGCGGTGATGCGTGCCGGCGGCCTGTCGGACCGCGCGATCGGCCTGGGCGTCGACCTGCTGGCGCTCTACGTCGGCGCGATCGCCTACGAGGAGAGCCTCGAGTCGTTCGGTGAGCTCGGGCCGGAGCAGATCGCGGAGTTCGTCGCAGAGCTCCGCGGCTACTTCCAAGCGCTGCCGGCCGATCGCTTCCCAGGCGTCGTGTCGATGGCGGGGGCGCTGACCGAAGCCGACAGCGACGAGCGCTTCGAGTTCGGTCTCGAGGTGCTGATCCGCGGGCTGATGGCCGTGTCGGCGAAGGGCGACTGAGTGCGGAGCGCTTCAACGCGCGAGCGCGTGTTGCCCACAGTCGGCGTCAGGTTTCCAGTGCCGGCTGCGGAGCGGGCCGGCGGATGTCCGTCTCGTCCTCGAGCGCGACCCGTGGCAGGCGCCGCTCGAGCCAGCCCGGCAGGTCCCAGGTGCGGCGGCCCATGATCTGAAGGACGGCGGGCAGCAGCAGCATGCGCACGACGATCGCGTCCAGGAACACGGCGGTCGCCATCGTGAGCCCGAACATCGCGAGCACGCGCGTGCCGCTGATCGCAAAGGCACCGAAGACAGCGACCATCACCGCCGCGGCAGCCGTCACGACCCGGCCGGTGCGCGCGAGGCCCTCCCTGATCGCGCCGCTTGCGTCGCCGCGCAGCTGCCACTCCTCGCGGATGCGCGAGACGAGGAACACCTCGTAGTCCATGGACAGCCCGAAGACGATCGCGAACGCCAGCACCGGGATGAACGGATCGATCGGACCGGCCTGCGTGCCGAACAGGCCGGCGAGCCAGCCGCGCTCGAACACCGCCTGCGTGATCCCGAGGGAGGCGGCGATCGAGAGCAGGTTCATCAACGCGGCCTGCACCGGGATCACGAGTGATCGGAACACGACCAGCAGCAGCAGTGCCGCGAGTCCGACGACGACCGCGATGAACAGCGGCAGCTTGCTCGCGAGCACGTGCGAGAAGTCCACCTGCGAAGCGGTCGTGCCGCCGACGAAGACGCGCGCCCCGCTCGCCAGCTCGGCAGGCGGCAGGACACGGTCGCGCAGGCGGGTCACGAGCGAGGAGGTCTGAGTGCTCTGGGGCGCGTCGGTGGGGTAGGCGAGGATCACCGCTGCGGTACCCGAGGGGTTCAGCCGCGCGGCCGCTACCGACGCGATCCCCGGTGTCTGGCGCACCTGGCTCTCGAGTTCGCGCAGCGCGCCCGTGTCGTGGGGGCGAGGCAGCGCGACGGCGAGCTGCAGCGGCCCGTTGAAGCCGGGCCCGAAGCCCTTGGCGAGGAGATCGTAGGCGCGGCGCGTCGTCTGGCTGCCCGGGTCGTTGCCGGCGTCGCTCGAAGCGAGCCGGAGCCCGAGCGCGGGCGCCGCGAGCAGGAGCATCACGGCGGTCGCGACGATCGCCGTCGCCGCCGGCCGTCGCTGCACGCGGCCGACCCACCGGTACCAGAACCCTGTCTGCGCCGCCTCGGCGGAACGCGTCGACCGCGCCCGCCCGATGCGGTTCCCGACCATCGAAAGCAGCGCCGGCAGCAGTGTGAGCGAGGCGGCCAGCACGAGCACGACGCCGATCGACGCCGCGACGGCGGCGCCGTTCAGGAAGCTCACCCCGAGCGCGAACATCCCGAGCAAGGCGATGACGACCACCGCGCCGGCGAACAGCACGGCGCGCCCCGCCGTGTTCAGCGCGGCTTCGATCGCCGCGGGGACGTCGCCGCCGTTCTCGGCGAAGTTCTGACGGAAGCGGGTGACGATGAACAGCGCGTAGTCGACGCCGACGCCGAGGCCGATCATCAGGGCGAGCTCGGAAGCGAAGTCGGGCATGTCGACGACGTGGCTCGCGAGCGTGATCACGCCGACGCCCGCCCCCAGCCCGAGCAGCGCGGTCGCGATCGGCAGCCCCATCGCGCTCAGCGACCCGAAGCTGATCAGCAGGATCACGACGGCGGCGAGGATCCCGACCACCGTCGCGAACCCGAGCGAGGCCTGCTGGGCCTGCTCGATCGCCTGTCCGCCGAGCTCGACCTGCAGCGCGGAGGATCGCGCCGACTCCGCGGTCGAGACGACCACATTCACGGCGGCCTTGGGCAGCGCGTTCGCGCGCTCGTCGAAGCTCACCGTCGCGAACCCGATCGTGCCGTCGCGCGAGATCGCGTGCTGGCCCTGCGCGAACGGGCTCGTCACGGCGCTCACGTGGGGGAGGCGGGCGACCCTCGCGAGGACCGATTCGATCGTCGCGCGGTTCGAAGCGCTTGCAAGCGTCGAGGTCCTGGCTGCGAACACGATCTGGTCCGCGTCGCCGGCCTGCGCGGGGAAGCGGGACTGGAGCAGGCTGACCGCCTGCTGAGAGCCGGTTCCCGGCAGCGTGAAGTTGCTCGCCGTCTTCTTTCCCACGGAGCCGGCGAGCGCGAGCACCCCGACGGCTGCCGCGATCCAGGCGACCACGACGATCCTGCGGTGAGCCATCGTCCAGCGAGCGATTCCCGGCATCTCGACCTCTGCTTTCAACGAGAGAAAATATGCAGCGGCTGCATTTATAGGGGCGGTGCAAGGCAAAGTCAACAGTCATTGCAAAATTTCTACATGTGTAGATTGTTGCTAGACTCGACGGCGATGGGAGGGGTCGAGACACCGACAAAGCTGGGCCTGCGGGAGCGCAAGAAGCAGCAGACGCGCGAGAAGATCGAGCGGGCGGCGCTGCGGCTGTTCGCCGAGCGCGGCTACGACGCCACTACGCTCGCCGAGATCGCCGAGGCGGCCGACGTCTCGCCGCGGACGATCTTCAGCTACTTCGAGAGCAAGGAGGACATCCTCTTCTGCGAAGAGCCCTCGCACGAAGAGAGCTTGCGCGCGATCCTCGACGCCCGGCCGGCCGGTTCCACGACCGTGGATGCGCTGCGGCAATTCGTGGCATCGATGCCGCCGCCCGACGAGCAGACGATGCTGCGCAAGAAGGTGGTCGCCGAAGACCCGGAGCTGCAGATGAAGCTGCGCGCGCACATCGGGCAGCTGCAGGGGGTGCTCACGGAGTCGATCGCGAGAGACCTGGACGCCGGCCCGGATGACGTCCGCCCGGCCCTGGTGGCGGCGTCGATGACAGCGGCCTTCGCCGCGGTCCGCGACCGGCTCGAGGCGTCCGCGGGTGAGCCCGACCCCGCGGAGGCGATGGAGATCATCGACCAGGTGCTCGAGTTCCTCCAGGGCGGGATCCAGGCGCTGCGCGGTTCGTGAGCGACGTGCGCGAGGAGCTGCGGATCGGCTTCCTGAGCTTCGGCCACTGGCAGCGCGCCGAGTGGTCGCGAACCCCGACCGCGAAAGACGCGCTCATCCAGACGATCGAGCTGGCGCAGGCGGCGGAGGAGCTCGGGATCGACGGGGGGTTCGTCCGCGTGCACCACTTCGCCCGGCAACTCGGTTCGCCCTTTCCGCTGCTTGCGGCGATGGGTGCTCGCACGAGCAGGATCGAGCTGGGCACCGCCGTCATCGACATGCGCTACGAGAACCCGCTCTACATGGCCGAGGACGCGGGGGCGGCCGACCTGATCGCGGGTGGCCGGCTGCAGCTGGGGATCAGCCGCGGCTCGCCGGAGCCCGTGCTCGACGGCCCGGAAGCGTTCGGGTTCGCAGATGCGCAGGGGGACGCCGGCGGGCAGCTCGCGCGGGCGCACACCGAGCTGTTCCGCCGGGCGATCGCCGGCGAGGGGGTCGCGCACGCCGACCCTGCACACACGGGGATGTCCGGGCTGCTGCCGATCCAGCCGCTCTCGGAGGGCCTGCCCGAGCGGATCTGGTGGGGCGCGGGCGGGCGCGAGTCGGCGCAGTGGGTGGCGCGGCAGGGGATGAACATGATGAGCTCGACGCTCCTGCTCGAAGACACCGGCGTGCCGTTCGACGAGCTCCAAGCGCAGCAGATCGAGGCATTCCACGAGTCCTGGCGCGAGGCCGGGTGGGAGCGCACGCCGCGGGTCTCGGTGAGCCGCAGCGTGATCCCGATCACCAGTGACCTCGACCGCCTCTACTTCGGACGCGACGAGAACCGCGACCAGGTCGGCCACCTCGACGGCCACACCTCCCGCTTCGGACGCACCTACACCGGCGAGCCCGATGCGATCGCAGAGGAACTGGCGCAGGACCAGGCGGTGCAGGCGGCGGACACGCTGATGCTGACGGTTCCGAACCAGCTCGGGGTGGAGTACAACGCGCACCTGCTCGCGACGATCGCGCGGGATGTGGCGCCCGCGCTGGGATGGGTCGCGAAGGCGAGGGCGTAAGGCGTGCGCTCAGACGCCACCGACTGGGTGGGTTTCGCCGAGGCTGACGCGCCGCCTCCAACGCGCTGGCGCTCCTAGGGCACCCAGTTGTCCAGCGCGGGCGTGACCTGCAACTCGTGCGTCATCGCCCGCGGGCTCTGGCTTGCGAGGTAGGCCACCGCGCCGGCCAGGCTCGGCTGGTCGGCGGTGCTCGCGTCGCCCTCCCCGGAGCGGTCGATGCCGGCGTCGACGATCAGGAGCGCTACGTGGATGCCCTCCTCGCGCAGCTCCAGAGCGGCCGCCTGCGTGAGCGCTCGGACACCGAACGCGCCCGCGGCCCAGAGGCCCCGGCCGGGCATCGCCCGGCGGGAGCTGCCGCCGGTCACCTGGACCACGGTCGCCGGTCCGCCCTGCGCCTTCAAGAAGCGTGCCGCGGCGCTGAGGGCGCCGTAGGCCCCCCGCACCGGCCGCGTCGCCCAGCGCTCGAAGCCGTCGGGATCGCTGTCCGCGAGATTGCCGCCCCCGAAGGGACCGCCGCTGCCAGCCGCGTAGGGGGAGGCGGCGTTGACCACCAGGTCGACCCGTCCGACGCGCGCGCCGACCTCCTCCAGGGCGGCAAGGACCGAGGCCTGGTCGGTGACGTCGATCTCGATCGCATGCGCTCCCGCCCCGCGGACGCGATCGAGGGTCTCGGCCGAGACAGCACCGCCGGCGACATCCCAGCCGTCGGCTAGCAGCCGCTGGATGACCGAGAACCCGAGGTTGCGTGCGCCGATCACGAGTGCAGCCGGCATCGGGATCTCGTCCTTTCGCTCGTAGCGGACACCCTCACCCGGCCGATCCTAACTCCGTGCGGGTGATACGTCGCCCGCGCGCGAGGACGCAGGGGGGCGCAGCAAGAGGCACGCCCGAACCCTTGAACGACCCTGGGATCGCTTCGCCACCCTCGTTGCGGCTTCGTGAGCAGTTAGGGTGGCGGTCGTGGCCCGGCGTCTCCCAGGCTCGGTCGCGGTGCGATTGCTGATCGGGCTGTGCGTGCTGGTGCTGCTGGGGTGGGCGGCGGGCGAAATCTGGGTGGCTTCGATCGGCGGCGCGGAGGCGAGCTTCATGCGCAGCCTTGCGGCGGAACGCTCGCAGGGGCTGATCGAACTGGCCCGCGCCGTGACCTGGCTCGGCAGCCTGTGGGTGCTCGCTCCCTGCGGGCTCGTGTTCTGCGTCCTGCTCACTCGTGCCGGGCTGGTTCTCGAGGCGGTAGCCCTCGCGGTGGGGCTCCTGGGGGCCGTGGTGATCGGGGACCTCACGAAGGGCCTCGTGTCCAGGCCTCGCCCGCCGGTGGAGCATCTGCAGAAGGTGAGCAGCTCGAGCTTCCCGTCCACCCACGCCACGCAGGCGAGCGCGTTCTGGATCTCGGCGGTGCTCGCCCTCCGGGCCGCGCGCGCGCGGCCCCGGCTCGTCGCCGGCGCGGCCGTCGCGGCGGGCTTGGTGGTCGTCGCCGTGGCGTGGTCGCGCGTGTATCTCGGCGTTCACTACCCCTCCGACGTGACGGCGGGGGTGGCCCTCGGTTCGGCGTGGGCCTTCCACACGGCCCGCTGCCTGTACCGGCGTCCGCCGGGGCACGAAGGGCACAGCTGACGTAGGTGCGTCAGAGCCGATGGAACACGCGGAGCGCATGGCCGCGCGCACCCCGCCAGATCATCGTCGGCTTCCAGATCGGACCGCCGCCTGCGCTCCTCGGGACCGTCACGACCACCTCGTTGCCGATGACCGGCGTCGTGACCGTGTAGGGCGGCGAGATCTTCGGGCTGTAGCCGCTGGCCCGGCCCGCGGGATAGCGCAGCGTCACCGACGCGACGCCGTCCGGCACGATCATCGTGATCGTGGCGCTCGTGTCTGATCCTGGCGGACCGGTCGAGGCCGTCTCACCCGTCTCGATCTGCCGGGCGCTGGTGTTGCCCGACCCGACGCCGCCGAGGATGCCGTGGCCCAGATCGACGTGCGTCGTGGCGGTGTCGATCGCCTCGTGCCCGGGGCGGCAGCCTTGCAGGGCCGGGTACAGGTAGTAGGAGCTGCCGTCGAGAACCCGGGTCCGCCGCACGTAGCGCACGAACACGTCGCCGATCCCGCCGACTCCCGCCGGCAGGGTGTCGACCGGGGTCGCCGGGCGTCGCAGGACGCCAAGGATCGAGAGCAGCGAGCGTTCCGGCTTCCCGTCGAGACCTCGGCCGTAAACGGCGGCGCATCCGGCGCTGTCGTGCCTGCTGCTCGCCGCCGCTGACGACGCGCCGGACCGATGTGCGCCCACGGGCCTCGAGCCGCCGCCTCCTCCAGCGGTCAGCCATGCCGCCACGCCGACTGCGATTGCGGCGATCGCGGCTGCGGCGGCCGCGAGCCGGTGGCGGCGCTGGCGCCTGCGGGCCTCCTCGATCACACCGGCGTCCGGCTGGGGCATGGCTTGCGGCCGCTCGAGGGTGCTGGTCATCTCCGCGCGTGGTCTCGGTAATGATGCTTGCGCTAGCATGAATAGCACAATGATCGAGTTCAAGGTCGACCCGTCGGCCGCCGCGCCGCTGCACGATCAGGTCGCTTCGCAGATCCGTCGCGCGATCGCCGACGGCGAGGCCAAACCCGGGGAGAGGCTGCCCCCGGCGCGTCACCTTGCCGCGGTCATGAACGTCAACGCGAACACCGTCCTGCGGTCGCTGAGGACGCTGCGCGACGAGGGCCTGCTCGAGATGCGCCCGGGACGCGGAACGCGGGTGAGTGGGACCCCTGAGCGGGGAGCGCTGCTTGCGAGCGCACGCGAGCTCGTGCGCCTCGGCGCGCAGAGCGGCTATGACCGCGCCGAGCTGGTGGCGATGATCGAACAGCTCCACTGAAGCCCCGCGCGGCGCACGAGCTGCCGTCACAGAATCCGCGCTCGGCGCACTCTATGGCGATGAGCCATGCGGACGGGCTTGCAGATCTCTACAGGGAGGAGGGCGAACGGGTGTTGATGTTCCTGACCCGTCGCACCTGGGATGTCGAGGTCGCCGTCGAGCTGACGGCGGAGACGTTCGCGCTCGCGCTCGGGTCGTGGGGGAAGCTCGGCCGCCTCACCGTCGAGCAGCAGAGAGCGTGGCTCTTCACGGTCGCCCGCCGCCAGCTCGCCCGCTACGTCAGGCGCGCAAGGGTGGAGCGCCGCGCGATCGAACGGCTGGGGATGGAGGTCCCCGCGGTCGATCCCGAGGAGGCGGCCGAGATCGAGCGGCGGGCCGGGCTCGAGGAGCTCCGCGAGCTGATCGCGCTGGAGCTCTCGCGACTGGGTGCATCGCCGCGCGAGGCGCTGCGGCTCCGAGTCGTAGAGGAGCGCCCGTACGGCGAGGTGGCGAAGCTGCTCGGCGTGTCCGAGCAGACCGCGCGCGCCCGGGTCTCGCGTGCGCTGCGGCGCCTCGGCGACGCCCTCGAAGCCAGACGCGAGGCGGGCGGCCTCGAACTACCCGATCGCGCTCCCGCTCCTCAGGAGGGGCGATCGTGAGCGACGAGCTGCTCGTCATCTCAGAGCTCGGGCGCGAGCTGGAGCGAGCGGCCGCCGGACTGCGGGCCGACCGTCCGCGCCGGCGCCTGCCACGCCGTCATGTCGGCCTGCTGGTCGCCGCGATCGCGCTCGTTGTCGCCGCCGTGGCGACGGCGACGGTGCTGCTGATCCGCGAGGGCCCGGAGCTGCCCTCGCCGCACGCGCAGGATCTGCGCTCGGGTGGCATCCCGCTGGCGGGCAGCGCCCGGCTCGCCGGTCTCGACGCCCCGGACCCGGACAGCGCAGCGGCGCCCTGGGATCTGCGGCTGTCTCGCACCGGGACCGGAGAGATCTGCACGGCTGTGGGGCAGATCGTGAACGGAGAGTTCGGCGTCGTCGGGCTCGACGACGTGTTCCGGCCATTGCCCCTCGGGGGCGTCGACGCATGCAGCGCCGTCAGCCCCGGCCTGCCCGTGCTCGCGGGGGCACGGGCGTTCCTCGGGCGGACCCCCGAGGGAGCGCGCACGGTCGTCAGCGGAGTCGCCGGAGCCGACGCGCGCAAGGTCCTCGCGTACGGCGAGGGGGCGCCACGATCCCTCCGGCTCGGGCCGGAGGGATCGTTCATCACGGTGTACGCGGGCCCGCCCGAATCCGTCCGGCCCACCGTCGTCGTGGTGTTCGCGGACGGGCACCGTCGCACCATCTCCTTCGAGCGATCCTCGCCCTACGAAGTGGCGGATCCGGACGGCGGCGCTCCATGGCTCGTCAGCTCTGAAGCGGACCTGCAGCCGGGCGCCGCTGCGGATGAGAACTGCGCTCAGGCCGTTCAGGAGGCGACCCAGGAACAGCCGGGCCTGGGCATGAGGCCGCTCACGCCGAGCGTGTGCGCCCGCCTGGCCGGGCAGCCCCTGTTCGTGATGATGCGCCGCTTCGTGCCGGGGGGAGGGGAAGGCTCCGGGTATCCGTGGGGGAACGCGCCAGCCCGCACGCTCGTCTACGGGGTCGCCGGCCCGCGCGTGAGCTCACTCATCCTCAGTGGCGGCGGCGCAGCGCGCACCATCGCGATCGACCGCCACGGAGGCGCGTTCCTCGACGTGCTCGACGGCCACGTCGATCCCAGCGCGCTGAGGCTCATCGCGCGACTCGCCGGAGGCGCCACCCGCGAATACCGCCGCTCGACGCCGCTGCTCGACGCCAACAGAAACCGCCCCGTTCCCGAACCGGCCGTCCCGTCCTACCGGGAACCCGCGCCCGCCACGCGGCAGCAGCTGCCGCCGTTCGAGCTGCCGATCGAGTGGACGGCACGCGAAAGCCTGCGTTCCCGCGACCCGATCAACGGGCGGACGTGGGTGCTGCGCAGCTGGCAGGGGCAGCCCAACGCCCACGTCAGCGGGGTGCAGCCGCGGCAGGGCCGCTTCGTCTGTGTCGCGCTCGGCGTCCTCGACCACGGCCGGCTCGTCGCGCCGAGCTCGGACCCGTCGGTTCATTCGCCCTCTGTCGTGACCGAAGAAGGCCGCTGCGATCAGCCCGCTCAGATCGAACGGATGCGTTACATGCTGCAGATGGAAAGCTTCGTCGCCGACCCCTTCGCGTACGCGCCGGTCCCCGGCAGGGTCGTGCTCAGCGGCTTCCTTCCGGCCGGCGCCTCCCACGCGATGCTGCTCGGCGTGGGACGCCCGCGCCCGCTCACCCTCGATGCGAACAGCGCCTTCCTCGTCGTCCTCGGAGGCCGGTACTGGGAGGCCTCGCCACACATCGCGTACACGCTGCACGGTCACCGGATCGGTCGCGGCTCGGCGGCGCGGTTCCCACTCGGCAACTCCCCGCGTGCGCCGCAGGTCCGGGCTCCCGACCCGGCGGGAGCGGCTCCGTGGGGCTTCGCGGCCTCGCGTGACTGTCACACGGCGCTCGGGCGGGTTGTGCAGGGACAGCTGGCCAGCCTCGACGTGCAGAGCGGCGTGCTCAAAACCGGCGGCTCGATGACGGGCTGGAGCGCGAGCTGCATCACCCGTGAAGCGGCGGGCATCTCCTACCCGCGGGCCGACGGCCCGGTCGAGTTCGACGTGCAGCAGGCCGAAACGTACCTTCCGCTGCGCGGCGCGCCGGCGCTCACCAAGCCCGAGATCGAGCAGCGCACCCTTCCCGGGCGGACACTGATCACCGGCGTCGCTCTCCCCGGCGTCACATCGGTGACGATCAGCACCCCGACCGACGTGCGCACGCTCCGCCCGAGCGGGCCGCTCCACGAGATCCTCGCCGTCTACGAAGGCTTCTTCCTCCGCGGCAGGATCTCGGCGAAGGTCACACTGCGCCACGGTCGCACGCTGACGGAGACGCTGCATGCGCCCGGCGCCGGGGCGCCCGAACCACCGAGTGGCGCAACGGCGGCAGACCGCATCGCCGCCTCGCGGCGTCAGATCGCTGCCGTACTCGCAGCGCTCGGCCGGTACAGGGCGAGACACGAAACGAAGCGTGCCCGCGCCACCGTCAGCTTCCTGGAGCTCATGCGCGGCTACATGCAGGTGGCAGAACGGCGCGTGCGCTACGAGCAGGCGCACCCCGGGGTGCTGCCGGCCGAATAGGGGCGGCCTGGGCGAGCCCGTGTCACAAGATCCGGCCCGCCGGCAATCTAGTTGTGATGGCTGATCCCGAGGGTTTCGTGCCCTTCTATCGAGACGAGGCGGAGGCGGTGCTGATGTTCCTGACGAGACGGACGCTCGACGGCGAGGTCGCCCTGGAACTCACGGCCGAGACCTTCGCCCAAGCGTGGCTCGGCTGGCCCCGCGTCCGCACCGACAGCTCCGAGGAGATGCGGGCCTGGCTGTTCACGATCGCGCGTCGCCAGCTCGGGCACTACCTGCGCCGGGGCAGCGCGCAGCGCAGCGCGCTCCTGCGCCTGGGCCTGCGCACGCCGGCGGCGCACGAGGACGATCTCGCCGCGATCGAGGAGGCAGCCGGCATCGCGGCCGTTCGGCCGGAGCTCGCCGCCGAGCTGCAGCGGCTCTCGGCCGATCAACGGGATGCGCTGCATCTGCGCGTGATCGAAGAGATGCCCTACGAGGAGGTGGCCGTCCGCCTCGGTGTGTCCGAGCCGGCGGCACGCGCGCGCGTCTCGCGCGCGCTCAGGGCGATGCAACGCTCCCTGGCCGTGACGTGGGGGGCGACACGATGAGCCACACGTTCGCACCGCTCGAGGCGTTCGAGGCAGAGCTCCGCCGGTTGGTGGACCAGCCTGTCGCGCAGGCGCCCGGTCGCCGGCCGCGACTGCCGATCCGGCGCCGGGCGCGCTGGGGGCTCGCCGTCGCGCTCACGCTCGTGGTGCTCGCGGGGGGAACGATCTCGCTCGCGGCAACCGGAGTGATCCTGACCGGCTCGGCGGTTCCCGCCGCGGCGCCCGTCGGCCCCTCCGAAGGCGTGGGCGACCCGACCTCCTCGCGTCTGCTGCCCCTGCGGATCGCGGACCCGGACGGCGGACCGCCGTGGGGGATTCGGATCGTCGAAACCTCCCGCGGGCTCGTCTGCGCGCAGGTCGGCAGGGTGCACGACGGACAGCTCGGCGAGCTCGGCTCCGACGGGGCGTTCGGTGACGACGGTCTGTTCCACCCGTTCCCGGCGGGGGTCGTCCAGACCTTCCCGGGAGGCTCGACCGAAGACGGGACGGAGATCGAAGGCGGAACCTGCACGCTCGCGCCGGGTGCGGCGCGCGCGACGGCTTGGGGGAGCGCCGTGGCGGCCGAACTCTGGGGCGTGGACCGGAACGCCGCGCCGTCCCGCGTGCACACCGTGCTGCCGGCCTCGCAGGCGCGAGACATCAGCTACGGCCTGCTGGGCCCCGACGCGGCCAGCGTCACCTACCGGGAAGGATCGGCGGTGCGCAGCGAGGCGGTCGTGCCGGGTGTGGGCGCTTATCTGGTCGTGCAACGGGCTGCAACGGATAGTGGCCACGAAGGCTCGGGCGAGGCCCCTGGCACCCAGACTCCAGGGGAAGGTCCCGGCACCGACGGCGCCCTGACGGCGATCACCTACAGCGTCAACGGCACGACATGCGAAAACGGATACGACGCCCGCACCGGCGCAAAGGTCGCGATCGCCCGCGCGTGCCCCTCTCCGAGCGCTCCTGCGCCCTCGGCCCAGTCGGCGCAGCCGAGCCACTTCCAGCTCCACTCCCAGGTCCATCTGCGGGTCCGCTCACACCGGGTCCTGGCCGCCGAGATCTCGTTCACGGCGCCGTTCGCGGTGCGTGGCGCAGCCGAGGGCTACTCGCTGTCGAGCAGGGGCTGCGGACCGAAGGAATCGGGCGCGAGAGCGGCGGTCTTCAACCGCGACGTAGCGCGCGGCGCGACGGTGCACATGGCGCTGCAATACCCGTTCGCCGCGGCCTGCGACGGGGGGCCCGTGCCGGTCGAAATCCTCTTCGAGTCCTCGGAACCGAAGGCGGCACACTCCGCGGGGCACCCCCCCGGCCAGCTCGTGGTCGGCACGGTGAGGATCCGGCTCCCGGCGGGAGACACCGCCGCAGCTCCGCCGCGATGAGACGACGAGGCACCTCTAGCCCCGCTCGGCAGCGGCTCGGGCTGCCGGGGGCCTCACGGTGGCAGGTGGAACGGGACGGTCGCGACGACGATCCCCTCGTAGCTGCGCAGGGCCCTGCGCAACCTGGCGGCGGTGTGGCTGTGCAGAACCTGCTGCCAGGGCCTGGCCACGACGATCTCCGGAACCACGAGGGTCATCGTCAGGTCCGGGCGCTGCCTGTGGAGCGCCGCCGCATAGTAGGTGAGCGGTGCCACCGTCGCCCTGAAGGGCGAGACGATGATCTCGAGCGGCAGGTGATTACCCCACGCCTCCCACTCCTGCCGGAAGCGCTTGGCCTCGTCCTCGGTCGGGCTCACGTGGATCGCAAGCAGTGGCTGCCCGAGAGACGCCGCGTAGGCCAGGGCCCGCAGGGCGGCCAGGTCGAAGACCGCGACGGGCACGATGGTGAAGTTGTGCACTTCGATCGGCGTGTCCTGCAGCTCGGCGTCGCGCGGCGTGGCGGGCAGCGTGGCGCCGGGACCGGTCACGCCGGATGGGAGCAGCCTGTGGGAGCTCTCGGCCGCCCGTGGCGTCAGCGCGCGGCGGGTCGCCTCGTAGTGACCGTGGATGCGTTCGCATAGCACCACGATGCACGGCACC
This sequence comes from uncultured Solirubrobacteraceae bacterium, assembly GCA_963742805.1. Lineage (GTDB taxonomy): Bacteria > Actinomycetota > Thermoleophilia > Solirubrobacterales > Solirubrobacteraceae > Palsa-744. Next base: position 72,648 of record CAVUNG010000002.1, read on the forward strand.
AGCACGATGACGAGCCAGGCGCCCTCTGTGAACTTCGTGATCGCGGCGATCACCACCACCGCCGCCGACAGCACCGCCCCCAGCAGGTTCGTGGCCAACCCCGCACGCCACCCGCGCCCACGCTCGCGCAGCCAGCGGGCGACCATGCCGGCCTGCGCGAGGGTGAACGCGATGAAGACGCCGATCGCGAACAGCGGGATCAGCGGCGCGGTCTTGCCGCCGAAGGCCGCGAAGATGATCGCGGAGGGGACAGCCAGCACAAGGATGCCGTTGCTGAAGGCCAGCCGGTCGCCCAGTCGCAGGAACAGCCGCGGCACGTAGCTGTCGCGCGCCATGAAGTAGAGCAGGCGTGGGAACCCGTTGAATGCTGAGTTCGCGGCCACCAACAGCACGACCGTCGTCGCGAACTGGACAAACGCATAGGCTGCTCCGCCGCCGACCGTGTCGCGGGCGATTCTCGACAGCAGCGTTTCCTGGCCGCCGGGTTGGGCACCGGTGAAGTGCGCCACCAGCACCACCCCCACGAACATCGAGATCAGAAGCGTGAGCATCGCCGTGAGGGTCTGCCGGGCGTGCTTGGCTTCGGGGGGCTTGAAGACGGGCACCGCGTTCGAGATCACCTCGATCCCCGTCATCGCCGTTGCGCCCGAGGAGAACGCGCGCAGCACCAGAAGGACTCCGACCGCCTCGACCGGGGCGTGGTAGGGGTGGGGCGTCGCCGGGGTGAAGCCGTGGGACGCCGCCTTCACGAGCCCCGTCACGACGACCAGTCCGATCGCCGCCACGAACAGGTAGGTGGGTGCGGCGAACGCGGCGCCGGCATCGCGCACCCCGCGGAGGTTGCCGGCTGCGAGCACGAAGATCACCACCAGGCCGATGACGACGCGGTCGGGGTAGAGCGAGGGGATCGCGGAGGCGACCGCTTCCACCCCCGAGGCGACTGAGACCGCCACGGTGAGTATGTAGTCGAGGATCAGCCCCGCTCCTGCGATCAGCCCCCAGCGCGGGCCCAGGCTGTCGCCGGCGATGATGTATGAGCCGCCCCCGCGTGGGTAGGCCTTGATCACCTGGCGGTAGCCGAGCCCGACCGAGAGCATCAGGATGGCCAGGGCCGCGCCGATGGGGAGCGAGAGCTTCAGCTGCCCCGAGCCGGCCAGCAGGAGCACAGCAAGCATCGCTTCGGGGCCGTACGCGACGGATGAGAGCGCGTCCGGGGAGAGCACGGCCAGGGCCAGAAGCCGGCCCATCCGCTCCTCGGCGAGCGCCGTGCTCCGCAGCGGGGGGCCGATCAGGACACGGGCCGCCGAGCGCAGCCGCCGTCCGATCGGCGATGCCGCTTCCCCGGCCTCCGCGGTGGCTTCGATTTCGTCGATGTCGTCATCGCCGTCCCCCGAGGGAACCGCGCCGCGCACGCTCGCGAAGCGCCCTGTGCGCGAGACGACCGGGTCGGCGAACTCGATGTGGCGGTCGACGGGCAGCGCCTCCTCCCAGTCCTCCCGCGGAGACACGCACCCGTCCCAGCCCTTGCCGACCCGTTCCAGGGCGGCCAGGGCCTCCTTGTCGAGCGCGGGCAGGGTGGCTGAGGCTGTGACCGCGGCGTCGTCGGGTCCGGGTGGCACGCGCTACATAGGAGCAGGATCGGCGGTCGGGTGGGGCTTCAACGGTGCCGGCGACGGTCATCGCGGCTGGCGCTGCGGGCATCACTCAGGTGACCCGCTCGGCAGGGACGCACAGGCAACGTCTTCCGCCTCTTGGGGGTGGTCGCCCGCGCGGGCCTTCCGGCGTCGGCCGGCTCAGGTGAGGCTGCCTCGCTCCGGGGAAGCGCTCTGAAGGCCCGACCGCGTGCCGGCCGGCGCCTCGTCGAGCGCTCCCGAGCCTGCGGCTCGAGAGGTGGGGTCCCCGCCCGCCCCGCGGAGCACGAAGGCGCAGCCGACGGCGATCAACGCACCAACGGCCGGGCCGAGCACGTAGACCCAGTAGCTCGCGCAACGCCCGCTCACGAGCGTGGGACCGAAGCAGCGTGCGGGGTTCATCGAGGTGCCGCTGACCGGCGCGGACCACAGTCCCGCCGCGTCTCGCTCGTCTACCGCATCGACCCTTACGGGGAAGTCCCGCTGAAGCTGGCCTGAGCCGGCCTCAAGCAGCGCGCGGCTGCCACGGCTCGTGAGCGTGGGTGAGCCAGACCAGCTCCGGGTCGAGCGCGCGGACCAGCCGCTGGCCCTCGGTCCCCGGCTCGTCGAGCTCCTCGAAGCTCACCGCCACGTCCCCTCCGACCACCGCCGGGCGCCCGGCCGTCTCGACGACGACGACCTGCAGGCCGCGCGTGTGGCCCGGCGCCGGGATGAGCCGGATGCCGGGCAGCAGCTCGAACTCGCCGTCGACCGGGACGTACCGCACGCCGGGCGCGTCGACCCACGCGTCGATCGTGTAGTCGTCGTTGCTGCGCGCGTCGTCGAGCTCCTGCCGCTGGACGTAGATCGGCGTGCCGGCGAACAGGTGGTTGCCGCCGCAGTGGTCGAAGTGCAGGTGCGTGTTGACGACGATGTCTATGCCGGCGAGGTCGAAGTCCTGCTCGCTCAGCGGGATCAGCTGAGGATCGAGGTCGGCCACGGCCGGGTGGAGCTCCGTCATGCCGGTGTCGACCAGGATGCGCGCGTCGGGGTGCTCGATCACGTGCACGTAAACCGGCAGCCGCTCACCGTCGGCGAGCAGCTCGGCCACGAGCACCGGCGCGATCGTGGGCTGCTGGGCCACCCGGCGATCTTCCCACAGCGGCGCCGGTCTCCTCAGCGCCGGCGCGAGGGACGGCGAGGCCTATTCGTAGATGAAGTGGTCGGCCGCCGACTTCTTGCTCTTCTTCTTGCCGACCGCGGCGACCACATCGACCGCACCCGGCTTGAGCGTCGGGGGGGTGACCGCCGTGCAGCTCGTCGTCGACGAGCATTCGACCGAGGTCGCGAGGGCTTTGCCGAACCAGATGGTCGTGCCGGTGCCGGGGGCGAAGCCGCTGCCGCTGACCGTTACGCTCAAGCCCCCTTTCTCGGCTCCGCTGCCCGGCGCTATCGCGGAGACCGTCGGGTTTTCGTACTTGTAGAGGTCCTTGGTCGTGACGGGACTCGTCCCGTTGGGTGTCACCACGCGGATGTCGGCGCCGCCCACGGTTGCCGGCGGGGCGAGCGCCGTGATCGATGTCGGGCCGCTCACCGCGAACGAGGTGGCGGGGGTGGACCCGAACGACACTTCGGTGACCCCGACGAAGCCGCTTCCCGTGAGGGTGACGGTCGCGCCGCCGGCCGCGGGGCCTTTCTTCGGGCTTGCCTTGGTGATCGCGGGGGCGGGACCCGCCGCGAGGAACGTGAACCGGTCGGCGGCTTCGGCCGGGCTCGTGCCGTCGGGTGTCGTCACGGTCACATCGACGGTCCCCGCGTTTGCGGGCGAGGTCGCTGTGATCGAGGTCGGTGAGCTCACGGTGAAGCCGGTCGCGTTCGCGCTCCCGAACTTGACTGCCGTGGCGCCTGCGAAGCCCGTCCCGCTGATCGCCACGGCGGTTCCTCCAGATGCGAGCCCCGCGGAGGGCGCGACGCCCGTCACCTTGGGCTTCGGAGGTTCGAGGTTGACGCGCAGGTTCGAGATTTCGTGGCGGTTGTCGAGACCGCCCGTGCCGGCGCTGAAGCCGAGATACGCGGTGGAGGGAAGCGTCAGCGCGTGTTCGACGAGCTCGAGGCCGTTGACCGAGATCGCGATGTTGCCGTTCGCAGTCACGACCTTGACTCTGTTGGTCGCGTCCTGGATCGGCGCGGCGAGGTTGGCCGTCCCCAGCCAGTGGAGCACCCCGGGTGACTCCGCCGAGCTCGGCCCGTCGCTCAGACCGAGGAAGTTGTCCGAGGGCGCACCGGGCTCCTGGAACTCATCGAGCGCGATCGCGTCGCCCGGGACGCCCGAGAAGCCGAGCCCTCCACCTTCGACACCGAGGGATGTCGGGGCGGCGCCACGGCCCGGGTCGGCGATCACCATCGCGAGGCCGTCGGCGCCTGTGCCGCCGCCGACCGCGGCTTCGTATTCGACGGTCATGTTCTGCGGGTCGATGGCTTTCGGCCAGAACGCGCTGCCGCTCTGGAACTGCGTGGCCGGGGTCAGGACGAGCCCCGTGTCCGACAGCGCCGAGCTTCCGTTCAGCTGCCAGCCACCAGCGGTCGGATCGGGCACGCTCGTCGGCGGCGTATACGTATTCGCGAACTGGATCGTGTTGGCCCCCGCCGCAAGCGCGAAGGAGGGCACCGTCCACACCCCGCCGGAGGCGGTCATCGATACGGGCATGCCCCCGTTGACGGACGCCGTGGCGGTCCAGCCGGTGCCGCTCGGCGCGCTCTCGGTGACGTTGCAGCGCGCGCCCTCGATGGCGTTCGAGAGCGTCGGCGACGCGCTCCCGCCCGCGCCGAGCGCGCCGGTGCTGAAGACCGACGGACAGCTGCCGGCGACGGTGAACGTCTGGCCGAGCTGTTCGGAGCCGTTCGGCGCATGCACGTCGACGCCGATGCCGAGGGTCGCAGCGGGCGGTCGCGTGTAGGTGTCCGTGAACTGCACGGTGTCGAGGCCTGCGACCAGCGCGAACGAGGGGACTTCCCATTTCCCTTCGGATTCGACGAGCGCGATCGGAGGGCCGCCGTTGACGGAGGCGGTGGCGCTCCAGCCGAGGGCGCCGGGCGCGCTCTCGAATACGCTGCAGCTCGTTCCCGCAAAGGCGCCCGTCAGCGTCGCCGTCGCGGCTTCCGTGTCACCGAGCGCCGCGGTGCCGAAGCTGGACGGGCATACGCCGGAGACGACGAACTTCGTGAGCGCCTGTTCAGGTTCCGCGTCGACCGTCACGCCGGCGTTCAAGGTCGAGGGCGGCGGCGTCGCGCCGCTGACGAGGACGTTGGAGACGGCGTGGCGGTTGTTCAACGCGCCGGTGCCCGCGCTGAACCCGAGATACGCGTTCGAGGGGAGAGCGAGCGCCCGGCTGAGCACCTGTGCGCCGTCGACGTAGACAGTCGTGATGCCGGCCGCGTTGACGACCTTCACGTGCGTCGTCGCGTTCTGGATCGGAGCGGGGAGGTTGGCGGTGGCCAGCCAGTGGAGCACATCGGGTTCGCTTACCGAGGTGGGGCCGTCGGTGATGCCGACAAAGTCGTCCGAGGGCGCGCCGGGCCCCTGGTGCTCGTCGAGTGCGATCGCGTCACCGGGGACGCCGGAGAAGCCGAGACCGCCGCCTTCAGCTCCCAGCGAGGCAGGGGTGGCACCGTGGCCCGGGTCGGCAAAGAACATCGTCAGGCCGTCGGCACCCGTGCCCCCGCCGATCGAGGCGTCGAATTCGATCGTCATGTTGCGCGTTTCGGTCACGGCGGGCCAGACCGCGTCCCCGCGCTGGAAGTTCGTCGCTCCCGTCAGCACGACTTCGTTGCCGCTCAACCCTGCCGAGCCGTTGAAAGTCCAGCCACCGCTTGACGGGTCAGGGATTTCCGCGGGCTGCTGCGGCGGAGCCGCCACATGCACGATGGGAGCCACCGACGGGACGCCGGCCGCATTGACGACGAACAGCATGTAGTAGCCGGGTGGAGCGACGCTCGTGCTCGCCGGCGCCGTGACCTCGAGGCTGCCGCCGGCGGCGGTGAACTGAACCGGCACGTAGCTCTGCCCCATGTTGTTCGAGTGGGTGACGGCGCTGAGTTTGACGAGGGCGACCTTCCGGATCGAGGAGGCGTCGGGTGTCGAGAGCGTGAACTGGGTGCCCTCGGTGATGGGACCGGGCGACGAGGTGATCGTCGGACGCGGCGCGAGTTCTCCGGACCCGTCTTTCTTGAACAGGTACGGCGGGCTGAAGATCTCGGCGTTCTTGTTCAGGTAACCGACTTCGTCGCAGATGCCGCAGATCCCACCGCCCCCCGAGAGCACGCGTCCGTCGGGGAGAAGCAGCGCGGTCGAGTGGTACTGGCGCGTCACCTGCATGCTCGCGAGCGTCTTCCATTGGCCTGTCGCCGGGTTCCACAGTTCGGCCGGGTACACCCCCGCGCCGAGGTCTACGAGTTCGGCTCCCGAGGAGTTGCCCCCGGTGCCGAGCACGCTGCCGTCGGCCAGCACGGTGAGGTTGTTCTGGCGGCGGCCGTATTCCATTTCACCCGTGGGCGTGACCGTTGGCGTCGCTCCGCCCAGGTCGATCACGTCGGCGGTTTTCGTCGACGGCCCGCCGCCCGCCACCAGGATCTTGCCGATGTCGTACATCGCGTGGCTGCCGTAGGTGCGGTTGATCGGATCGCGTTCGCCGAACTGCTGCCAGGAGCCGTTGCCGCTGGGGTTCAGCTCCCGCAACGTCTGGTCGGGGCCCGACTGGAACGCGCGGCCGTTCGGAGCGACGTCCATCCAGGGGTAGAGGGGGAGCGGGAGCGACGCGTGTGTGAGCTGGCGCAGCGTGCCGTCGTTCTGGCGGACCTCGGGGATCGGCGGCCCGCCGGATGTGATCAGCATCTCGCCGTTGCCCATCTCCGTCACCGACGGGTACCAGCGTGGGTAGGACATGTTCAGCCCCTGCATCCACGTGGCGTTCTGCCAGTCGAACGTGGCGGTCTGAACGATGCCTTCGAGCAGCTGGTTCTTGTTGCCGCCGGCCACGAAGAGGTTGCCTTCTTCCATCTCGGCCAGGCCGCTGCAGAAGATGTTGAAGCCGTCTTCGAGCGTGACGTTCGTCTGGTGGCCGGTCGCAGGATCCCAGAGGGTCGCTTCCGTTTTGTTCTGTTCGGCGAAGCTCTCGGTCGCTTTGTCCCCGACCGACGCGTACGCGAGCACCTTCCCGTCCGGGAGGAGGGCGGCCCAGATCGGCACGACGGGCCATTCTTCGACGGGACCCCACCGGCCGACTTCGCCGGGGTCGCCCGCGGTGTCTGCGCGCGCCCTGGCGGCGGCGGCTGCCGTCTTCTTGATCGACGCGTGTGACATCTGTGCTTCCTGGCTCGGGGAGAGCTGGACCGCGTCCTCGGCGGCATGCCCCTGTGGCGTCTGCACCGATTCGGCGGCCTGCGGCGTTTCCACCGCGGCTCCTGCAGCGCCGGGAGCCACAAGCGCGATCGCGCATGCGCTCACGAGCCCGCCCACGAGGCGTCCCACCCTGACCCTCATCTCGCTTCCCGTCCCGGCATCACAGGCGCTCCCCAAGCGGACGGACCCACTCAACGCTACCCGAAGTCGATGGTGACGGGTGATCGCGCGCATCTTCATGCTCAGGCGGACGTCATGCAGGAGCGCTGCGTCGGATGCACGACGGCAGGCAGGGCAGAGACCACGCTCGGCTCCACCTGCCTGACTTCAACCGGCCAGCCGCCGGTGTCGAAGCGGGCGACGGTACGGGAGTGCTCGAGCGCGGGCGTGACGATCGGGAAGTCCTGCTGTTTGTCGTCGACGAGCATCTGCGGTGTGCTGACGACGTAGTTCACAGTGCGCCAGTTGTCGCCGAAGTCACGCCGCCGGACTTTGGGGTCCTCACCCACCTCCCAGTAGTACTGGGCATCCTTGAACGTGGGGTCGCCCGCGGGCGGCGCGTGGAGCGCGTTCCACAGGTAATCGTCGATGATGATGCGGCTGCCGGGGGAGACGTCGTGCCGGATCCAGGCGACAGCCTGCGTCTGCGCGAGCACGGGGTCGGCGGTCCACAGGGCACGTTCCGAGCGCTGATAGCCAACGAAGAGGAGGACCAGCGCGGCGCCGACGGCGAGCCCGAGGGCCGGCAACGAGGCCGGCCGGCCGAATCGCCGGCGGAGCGCGGTTGCGGCCGCGGCCAGCACCAGCGCGATGCTCAACGCGAGCAGCGGCAACAGCGGCAGCAGGTAGAAGGGCGAGACCGTCGCGCCGCGCCCCAGGAAGACCCACAGCGAGAGCACCGCCAGACCGATGCCGGAGGCGATGGCGTTTCGCCGCAGCAGGGTGACCGCGAGCAGCGCGGCGCCGGAGCCGCCGACCACCAGCAGCGGCTCGGCGTGCACCCAGGCGAGGGTTGTGTGCCAGAACTCGCTCGAGGTGTCGAGCAGGCCCCCGTTGTGGCCGCGGTTGCTCTGCCATTCGATCGAGCACTGAAGGCTCACGTGAGGGCTCGAGCCTCCGAGCAGCGTTCCCGGCTTGAAGAGCTCGCCCTTGAGCGCTGCCAGCAGGACGTACGTCGAGCAGACGGTGAGGGAGAGCGCGAGCCATCCGAACACAGCGAAGAGCCTGCTCACGCGCGGCGCCCTGCGAGCGGCGATCAGCAGCAGCGCCGGCATGACGGCAATGGCGGTCTCCTTCGAGAGCACCGCGATCCCGATCGCGACGCCGCTCAGCCAGATCCGCGTGAGCGTGGGCCTCGTCGTCACGAGGTAGAGACTGACCAGGATCCAGAAGGTCGCGACGTTGTCGAGCAGGATCCGCCGGTGGTAGTAGATCCCGTAGCTCGAGAGTGAGAACATGCTCGCCGCGAGCACGCCGACCCAGAGCTTGCCGGAGGCGCGCCGGCCGATCGCGAGCACGAGCAGCGCGCTGCCCATCTGGTACAGCAACATCAGCACGCGGCCGGACGTCAGTCCCGTGCCGAATCGTCCGAGCGTCAGGAGCTGCCAGATCGCGATCTGGATCCAGCCGAGCGGCGCGTGATCGTAGATGTACGTATACGGCGTGAGCTGGCCGAGATGGAACACCGACCATGCCTGCGCGAGATATGTGCCCTCGTCGTCCTCGACATAGGGGTAATGGAGCATGTTCACGCCCTGCGAGACAACGACGAGGACCACGATGAACGCGGCAGCCCACCAGAAGCGGGCATCCCCGGGCAGCCTGTGACGGATGCGAGCGATGGCGCCGAGCGCGACAGGGGGGGAGCCCCGCGCGACCGCGCCGGCGCTCACGCCGTCTGCTCCGGTGACGGCTGCGCGGTCGCGATCAGCGCGGGCTCGGGAGCGATCACCGGCCTCGCGGCGGGCACGGCCGGCGCGGCGCGGTGCGCCCCCCGGTGCTCGGTCTTCTCCCAGTCGCCGCGGCCGCGCGCGAGGCGTACGATCGCCCGCGCCGCGCTGTAGCCGATCAGCCACTGGCAGGCGAGATAGGTGAACGGCATGCGCGCCACCAGGTAGACGGGCACGCGCTCGCCGTAGAGCCGTCCGAACTCGATCAGCCCGATCGTCCCCGCGAGCATCTGCAAGCCGACCACGTACAACGGCGTCAGCGTGATCATGGCGGCGAGCACCGGGAGCTTCACGTAGACCAGCGCGAGCGGGATCAGCGGTACGAACAAGATCAGCAGGCCGTCGAGGATCGGCTGTCCGAAGGTCACCGCCGCAAGGGCGCGGCGACGCTTTCCCTCGAACCTGCGCCAATCGCCTTTGGCGAAGATCTGCAGGAACCCCTGAGACCACCGCGTGCGCTGCTTGACGAGCGCGCGCCGGCTGTGGGCGGTCTCCTCGCGAGTGACCCAGCGGCTGTCATAGACGACCCGGATCGGCTCGCCGAGCGCGCTCAGGCGCACACCGATGTCCGCGTCCTCGGTCAGGCAGGACTCGTCCCAGCCGTCCACGCGTTCGACGAGCTCGCGCCGGATCGACACGGTGTTGCCACCCAGAGGGACCATGCCGAGGCTCGCGTTGAAATGGAGCCGGCTGCGGAAATAGAAGAAGTACTCGACGCAGTTGACGGCCGAGAACCAGTGCTCCTTGAAGTTCATCAACTGCACGCCGCCCTGGACGACCCCGGCGTGGTCGTCGAGCATGACCGTGTTCATCACGTTGAAGATGTCCGGGTGAACGTCGTCCTCGGCATCGAACACCGTGACGACGTCGCCCCTGCATGAGGCGAACCCGACGTTGAGGGCGTGCGGCTTGTTGAACGGGCCTTCGTCGTAGATGACGAGCCGGGCGTGCTCCAGGCGTTCGGTCTGCCGCTGCACAGCACCGATCGTGCGAGGGTCGTCCCGCTGGCAGATCACGATGATCTCGAACAGATCCTGTGGGTAGTTGGAGGCGGCGACGCGGGCGATCGTCTCGCCGATCACCGCCTCCTCTTCGCGCGCGGGGATCAGCACGGCGAAGCTCAGCTCCGGATCGCGGAAGCGCTTGGGTCCCGCGGTGGCGCGAAGCCGCGCGGGGCGATCCCATGCGCTCAGCATCAGCCAGAGCGTGAAGAGGCCGTACGCCGTCAGCGTGGCGCCGAGGAAGGACACGACGATCGCGACGGCCGTCACGTGCGGTCGTCTCGATTGCGTTGCGCGCGTTTAGATGCCGGCTCTCCAGCCGCGCGCGTCCGTGCGCCGGGCGCCATCAAACAATCCATGTCCATTCTCCGCACCTTCCGGTCCCCATGACCAGGGCCCCCCTTCGAGTGCAAGGAGAACGTATCGGATATCTCGAATTCGCGGGCGCCCGGGACTGCCTTTGGTTCACATTTCAGACACTTGTTCAACGGCTGTGTCGGCGTGTCCGACGCACGTCCAACGATCTCGTCCGTGCAAGCGCACGCCCGTCGCTCGCGATGCCTCGCGTCGTATAGTTGGCGCGGTGACTGGTGTTCGAGCGGCTGCCGGACGGCGGTGGCAGGCGGCGAAGCGCCGCGGCCGCCAGGCGTCCGGCACAGCGGCGGTTCTGATCGCGCTCGGCGCGCTGCTCCTGGGGGCATTCGGGGCGCAGGCCGCCGAGGCGCAGTCACCCGCTCATCGGATCCTGTTCGGCCTCGGTACCGAGGCGAACGGCGATCGCAGCGGCACTCTCGCCAAGTCGGCTCCGCTCGGCATGCTCAGCAGTTGGTACAACGGCCCGTCGGACCTGGGCTGGATGTCCGGTTGGGAAACCTCCGAGGTGCCCCGTGACTACGCCGCCGGATACGACATGCACCTGATCGTCTGGTCGGGCGAATCGCGGACCACCTTCTCGACCCCCTTCGGGACCGCCTGCGGGAAGCCCTACCCGGTGTCACAGGCGTTCCTGGCCGACATGGAACGGCTCGCGCGAATCTTCCGTCCCGCCGACGGCCGTACGCTCTACGTGACGCTGTTCACCGAGTTGCAGACCTACGCCTGCAACGGGAACGAATGGTCCGGCAGTCCGCAGACCACCGCCTACTACGAAGCGCTCAAGACGCAGTACCTGGCTGCGATGAGCATCTTCCACCGGCTCGCCCCTGGCAGCCTGGTGTCGTTGGGCTGGGGTGGCTGGCAGGCGCGCTGGAACGGGCCGGCTACGGGGGCAGGGAAGTCGCTGTTCAAGCATTTCGCCGGCGTCATGCGCGCCTCGGATTTCGAGAGCTTCCAGATGCTGAGCTCGGCCACCGACACCACCGACATCCTCGCGATGACGCAACAGCTGAAGCGCTACGGGCCGGTGATGCTCGCTTACTACCGGCCGCCCGAAGGCGGTGTCGCTGTGACGCGCGAACACCTGAAATCGGTGCTGGCGCCGGCCTTCCTCGAAAAGCTGACCGGCCTCGGCTTGTTCTCGATGGCGTTCGTGAGCGAAGAATGGTTCTCGGGCGACCCCACCAGCCTCGGGTTGGTGCAGGAAGCGATCAGGGGCTTCGGTTGCCGGCCTTGCGCCAAGCCGGCTCGCGCGGTGAGGTCTACGCGGTCAGGGCACCGTTCCGGCGCCGGCAGCACAGCGGCGTCGAACGCTCGCTGACGGATACCGGCCGCCGGCGACTTCGGTCATCGGGCCGCGGAGCGCCGCGAGTCCTCAGCCGCCGCCTTGGCCCCGGGCCCCGGCGGTCACCGTGGCGCCGGGGGTGGCGCCACCGCCATCACGGCGACGCGGCCGCCGTCATCCGACCAGCGCTCGGCATCCTGGGTGTCCTGCTTGCGCGCGGCCTCGCGTCGAGCCAGGAACGGCGCTGGATCGAGGGGCGGGCCGGGCTGATCCTCCGACGGCGGAGCAAACAGCGCATCCAGGTCGAACGAGCGGAACCCCACCACGTCGGAGGCCGAGCCGCCGACGTGCAGCGTGACCGCGCAGAGCGGGCAGCGGCCTTCCAGGATCGTGACCGCCGGAGAGTCCGCCCGTAGTCGTAGCCGGCAGGCGGGACAGCTGAGATGGCCGGGGCGCGTCACAGGATCGGGACGGCGTCGGCGTCGCGTCGTCCGAAGTGCGCCAGACGCGCGCTGTCGTGCACCTCGTGCGCGGCGCGCTCGGCGTCGTCGCGAGAGGTAAAGCCCCCGGACTGAACGACGGCTCTGCCACCGCTGTCGACGATCTCCCAGAGGTAACGTCCGCCGTTGTCCTGCGAGATGACGAACGCCAGCGAGGCGCGATCTGCGGCAGGCCGCCGCGATCTGGCGACGTGGCTCTTCTTTGTTGCGGTGGCCATGGCCAACCGCCTCTCTACTCCTCTGCGCGAATAAATCGACCGGATAGAGAGAGGAGCCGGAGCTACCTGGACGGACCTACGACTATACCGGGCTTCGTTGCGCTGACCCCGCTCCGAGGCAGCTCCGGCGGTCGGCGCCGAGTTGGCCTACCCGAGGTCCCGCGGGGTCTTCGGCGCGCCCTCGGCGCGCTGCTTCTCGGCCTCCGCGAACCGACGGCGCGCTTCCGCCTGCTCATAGGCCCTTCGGAGCTCGCGGAGGCGCTCTTCGCTCGTGGCCTGCGGCCCGAAGGTCCTCGCCTTGTACAGCTGGTAGCGCTCTCGGGCGAGGCGAGCTTGGGCGCGGAGATCCTCCAGATGATGGGCCGCCATGTCCTGCGAGGGTCGCCCGTTGCTCAGCGCCGGGCGAGCCGGGCGTTCGGCTGATCGTTCATGCTCGAAACTTCCCTTTTCGATGGTCGCGTGACGGCTTCCATTTTAGGAGCGGCATCTCGATCGCCACGGTCCCGGACGTTCAACCGCCGGACTCGGGCGGAAATACGCGTGCCGGCAGCACGTATCGCCGCGGGGGTGCGTCCTGTCGGGGGTCGGTTGCCCGTGGGCCGTGCAGGCCGGGCCTTCGCGCGGAGGACGCGGCGGACTCGGCGACGCCGTCGTGGTCGGCGATCCAGCGCAGGATCGCGGCCGATCTGGCGCCCTCCGCGAGGATCACGGAGCGCTCGATCACCAGGCCGCCCGTGGCGTTCGGGCGAGCCAGGCGTCTGATCAGAACCGCTGTTGCATCCGTCGAGTCCGTTGCCGTCTCGGTCATCTCTGTGCTCCTCTGGGTCGCAGTTCCACTCGGCGCTCCGGGCGCGCTGCTGCTCTGCATCCAGGTGAAGCTTTCTGGGCGGCTGCGCCGGGCCGGCGCAGTTCCGCTCTGTAGAGGAGCGACCTCGGTTGATGACGATCGCCGGCTGACGCCCGTCGCCACCGGACTACCATAACATGAAATAGAAATCAAGAGTTGATATTCTGTCTCTATGTCCGACGAACCCCGTTCGTCTTGGGCGTTCCTGACCAATCACGCCCGCGTTCTCGTATGCATCGCCGAGGAGCCAGGGGTTCGTCTGCGCGACATCAGCGAGCGCATCGGAATCACCGAACGAGCGGCGCATCGCATCGTCGCCGAGCTCGCCGACGCCGGCTACATCACGCGCAGGCGCACGGGCAGACGCAACGCCTACCTGATCCACACGGAGCGTCCGCTTCCCGATGCGCTCGCGCGCGACCAGAAGGTCGGGGATCTGCTCGCCGTCCTCGCCCGCCCGGGCCGGGCGAGCCCGGCCGAGCCGGGCGGCGCGAGGAGCTGAGCGTTTCGTCCTCCGCAGGCGGGCGCTCACAACCTCGCCGGCGCTACGTCGAGAGTCTCACCGTCTCCCGCTCGTTCACTCCTTCGGAGCTCTGCTTCGCGCGCCCGATCTCAGCGTTGACCTCAGCGCCGAACAGCAGCGCGACGTTGGTGAGCCAGAGCCAGACGAGCAGGATTATCGCCGCCGCAAACGAGCCATACGTCACGTTGAAGCTCCTGAAGTTCGCGAGGTACGCCGAAAATGCGGCTGAGGCCCCGAGCCATATCGACACTCCCACCATGGCGCCGGGGGCGATCCAGCGCAACTCGCGCTGCTGCATGTCGGGCGTGACGTAGTAGATGTAGGAGAACACGAGCAGCGCGCTCGCAAAGGCTGCGGGCCAGCGGGCGATCCGCCAGACCGAGGCCGCGGTCGGTCCGAGCACTTCATGCGCGACGCTGCCGCCGGCGAACACGAGCACAAGGGTGACGAGCACAAGCGCCAGGAGGACGAACGTGGAGGCGATGTCGATCAGCTTGCGACGTACGAAGCTCCGCGCACCTGACACCTCGAAGACGACGTTGAGTGACCGCCGGGCCGCCTCGAGATAGCCGGTGGCTCCATACAGGGCCGTGAGGATCGCCAGCACCAGTGCCACCGTGGCAGTGCCTTTGCTCTTCAGCGCGGCGCGCACCGCAGCATCGAGCGGCGAAAGCGTCGCGGCCGGCACGACGCCACGGAGATGGTCGAGGATCGTGTCGTAGGTTGCCGGATACTCCCCCAGCACCCCGAGGAGCGAGACGGCCAGGAGCAGCAGCGGGAACAACGACATCAGCGCGTAGTACGTGAGCGCGGCGGCGTGGTGAGTGCCCTGATCGTCGTAGAACGACAGCACCGAGCGCCTCACCACTTGCCATACGCGCCTCACGACCAGCAACGTAGCGGCCGGCGTCAGCTGCGTGACGCGCCGGTACCTTCGGCTCGGATGACCGATTCCGGATACAGCTCGGTGCCCTGACGGCGGTGCGCGAAGGGCGGGCGGGTCGCTAGGTTGAATCGAGATGCGAGTCCTCGTCACGGGCGCAAGCGGCTTCATCGGGGCGCGCCTGGCTCGACGCCTGCGCGAGGAGGGCGAGCAGGTCCGATGCCTCCTCCGAAGCCCCGAGAGCGCCGCCGCTCGAGCGCTCGCCGAGGAGGGCTTTCAGATCCACGTCGGCGACCTCCTGCATCCCGGGACGCTCTCCGGCGCGGGGCGCGACATCGACGTCGCCTACTACCTGGTGCACTCGATGGGACGTGGCGGCGCGCGGTCGAACTTCGCCGCGCAGGAGCGCCGGGCGGCCGAGTCGTTCGCACGCATGGCCGCCGGCGAAGGCGTCGCACGAGTCATCTACCTCGGCGGGCTCGGCGACAGGCCCGGGTCGCCACACCTCCAGAGCCGCCACGAGACTGCCATGCGGCTGCAGGAGCACGGCCCGCCGTTGAGCTACTTCCGGGCGGGGATGGTGGTCGGCAGCCAGAGCGAGTCCTATCGCACGCTGCGTTACCTCGTGGAGCGCCTGCCCGCGATGATCGCGCCCGCCTGGCTCAGCACGAAGACCCAGCCGATCGGAGTCGAGGACGTCCTGAGCTACCTCGCGAAGGCACCGCACCTCGAGGCGTCGGCCGGCCGCGAGCTGCAGATCGGAGGACCCGACACGCTCACCTACGGGCAGATGCTCGACGCGATGGCGCTCGCGCTGGGCAAACGTCCGCGCCCGAAGGTTCCCGTGCCGTTCATAACGCCGTGGCTGTCCTCGCTGTGGATCGGTCTCGTGACCCCGGTGGACACCGACATCGCCAGGGCGCTGATCGAGGGCCTCAGCACCGAGACGATCGTCACCGACGACTCAGCCCGCGAGCTGTTCGGCCTGGAGCCCGCGCCGTTCGAGGATACGTTGCGTCAAGCGCTCGCCGAGGACACGGCCGCCCGGGGCCCGGCCGGGCGATAGACCCGAGCGCCACGGCGCTTCCCGGATGTCGGCTCCGCCGCCGGCTGTGTTGCTCGATCGAGCGCCCGGGGGTGAGCACGCTCGGGGGCGAAGACTCACCGTTCATGCGAGCCCGTCGGCGGGGCGGCGGGATCGTCGGCATCGCCCACCTGCATCGGACCGACCCGCCGGCGGATGATCGTGTAGGCGATGGCGCCCCCGATCACCGGCACCAGCAGCCCGATCGCCTGGTGAAGGAGGACGGCACCGAGCGCCGCGTCGTGCGCGACGCCGTACAGGATCAGCATCCCCGCCACGCCGCCGATCGTGCCGGCCGAGGCCGGCAGCGGTATCGAGCCGCCGAGCGCGCCGATGACGTAGGCCATGACGACGATCGGGAAACCGGGGAGGGGACTCGCGTGGACCGCGCGGAAGGACAGCCACAGGACGGCCACCTCGAGCGTGAGATAGGCGACCGCGCCGAGGATCGGGGTCCAGGCGCCGCGTTGAGCCAGCCGCTTCGTGTCCTCGACCGCCACGGACAAGGTCTCCGCGACCGCGGCGGTCTTCGCGTGGCGGGCTCTCACGCGCTCCGCGACGCCAGCCAGACGCGGGGCCCCGAGCATC
The DNA here is from genome assembly GCA_963742805.1 of uncultured Solirubrobacteraceae bacterium. GTDB lineage: Bacteria > Actinomycetota > Thermoleophilia > Solirubrobacterales > Solirubrobacteraceae > Palsa-744. The sequence goes on from CAVUNG010000002.1 coordinate 88,909, forward strand.
GCCGCGACGATCCCGGCACCGGCGACAGCCGCCGGCAGCAGCGTCAGCAGCAGGTTCTCCTCGCCGCTCAGGACGCCGCTCGCAAGTCCGAGGCCGAAGACGACGAGCGCAAGCGCGTCGATGCCGGTGTTGAGAAAGCTGAGAGTGAACTGACGCTCGGCGATGAGCTTGCTCGGCATGCCGAACCGATGAAGGATCACTCCACCGGCGCCCATGCCGCCCCAGCTGCCGCCGGGGAGCACCAGGCCGCCTCCCAACTGCATCCAGGCGACGTGCTGGTCCATGCGCCCCCCGCCGGGACCCGTCGCGAGCGTGTCTTCGGGATCCACCACCTCGCCCCACGCGAACACGAAACCGGCCTCGGACAGGACCTCGATCGCGAGCAGCGCGAGCACCCACTGCCAGGAGGCGTGCTCGAGCGCATGCAGCGCTTCTTCGAACGCCGGGATCAACTTGAGCACCGCGTAGGTCACGACGAGAAAGCCGGCGAGCTCGAGGGCCCGGTGTCGCAGATGACCCTTCGCGTGGTCCAGCGCCAGTCGTAGGTGGCGGGCGCGCGGTGCGTGTTCGCTCCTGCCCTCCACGGCGCGGTCCGTCTCACGCACCGGTGGGAAGACCGGCGGTGGCATTGCCGGGGTCCAGCAACTCGAGCGCGAGCGCAGACCAGGCGAAGTCCTCGGCGCCCATGCCGCGCCCGTCGTGCGGGTCGTAGAACTCACGCAGCCCCTCCCGCAGCACCGTCGCCGTCAGCGTTCGCGCGAGCACAGCCGCCTGCGCGTCGTAGCCGAGACGCACGAGTCCACGCCAGATCAGCCAGGCGCTGTTGATCCAGGTCGGCCCCCGCCAGTACCGCCGCAGGCCGTCGAAGTGTTCGCGGAGGGAGAAGGACGGCTCGTCGAGCGCCACCGAGGGCGGTGGCGTGGCCAGCCAGAAGCGACGCTCGTCGAACACATGCTCGGCCAGCCGGTGACCGATCTCATCCGGCAGGTCAGGCAGCGCCAGCGGTGAGAGCGCGGCGACCGTGAGCGGAATTCTCTTGTCGATCGCCGGCATCACCGCCGGCAGGAACGTGCCGCTTCGCTCGTCGTAGCAGCGCGCGAGGAGCGCAGGCGTGATCGAGGGAAGCCCGAGCGCCAGCCGCGAGAGCCCGTGCAGGACGTTCGTCAGCACCTCGCAGACGACGGGATCGCCGTCGGCACGAACCGCTGCGATCCGGAAGCGGCGCTCGCGGTTGCGGCGCACGAGCTCGGGGAACCCCGGCAGACCCTGGGAGCGGTGGCCCCAGATGGGGTCGAACTGAGGCGAAGCGTCCAAGCCCGACTCGTCCGGCTGGAGCAGCCAGATCAACCCGTCGCCCTCGAGGTCGCGCTCGGCGACGATCGCGGCGTGGTGCGCGGCGATCCGCGGCTCCAGAGCCGGGTCGCCCACGGCAGCGCGCCATGCGAACGCCAGCACGGGGGGCTGGATGGTCGCCGTCATGAAATCGTCGTGGTTGATGACGTTGTAGAACAGCCGGCGTGGTCCGCTCACCGGGTGCTCCCAGAAGATCGTGTGACCGATGAACCCGTCCGGTCGCGCCGCGGCGAGCAGCGTCTCGAGCTCGGCGCGCGAGCGGGCCGGGTCGAAGTGGCGCCATGCGATGGCCGCGAAGCAGGAGTCCCAGTACCACTGCCAGCTGTAGCGCCCTGGGCTCGGGCGCGTGTACGCGAACGGAACCCCTTCGCGTTCGCCCACCGTCCAGCCGCGTTCCAGCACCTGCCGGCACCGCTCAGCAAGCGCGGTCATGGGCGCAGCTTGGCAAATCCCTCCTCGCGCGGCCTTCACGCCCAGCGCCGGTTCCCGTTCGCGCTCTCGCCCGGCGGCGGCCGACTATTCTCGGCAGGAGATGGCTCCGCACGCAGCCGGTCCGCGCCGCACCGACTCGCCTCGGAGCCACATGCGTGCGACACGAGTCCTCGGCCTCCTGAGTGTCCTGGTCCTTGGCGGCGCGATCGCGTGGGATCTCGCGGACGACGGATTCTGGGCGCGGCACACGCTCTTCACGGGCCTCGTCGCGAGCTTCGTCGTCGTCGGGGTGACCGCCGCGGTTCTCAACGAGGCACTCGAGCGCCGGCAACGCGAGCGTTGGTCGGTGCTCGCGCAGTACGCGCTCTTCGACCTTGTCGGCACCGCTCGCCACGTATGGGGCGGTCTGATCGAGGTCGCGGGCCTGGTCCCCGACGGCGAGCTCGACGACGGGGCGCTCGCGGCCGGCTCCGAAGCGGTGCGCGACACGCCGCGTCTCACGGCGGCGATGGATCAGATGCTCGCCGATGCTGATCGCCGGGAACGGGTCCACCGCCTGATCGCTGAACTGATCGCCCGCGGGCAGGACGTGCTTGGACGCTGGGCCGATGTGATGGTCAACTCAGGGACCTACGCGGAGATCGTCGACCGGCACGTCGAGCTGTACAGCCGTCTGTACTGGTGGGGGAGCGTGCTCGACGAGTCGGAACCGCTCGAGGAGCACCTGCGCCGGCCGCGGTTGAGCCGTATCAGCCCGGCGACCGAGACTTACGACGGACGGATCGAGGACGAGTGGCTGCGCGACAACCTGGTGGCGATCGCTCAGCTCGCCGAGTCGCTCGACCGAGGCTCATTCGAGCTGGCGATGAGGATCGTGCCGGTCGACTGGTGGCGCTCGCAGCTTCCAGAGCGGCGGTCAACCGCCGAAGGTCTGCCGACGTAGGTCTCCCCCGGCGCGATGCGCGCGGCTGGAATCAGGCTGCCGCGTGCGATGATCCGCCCGATGGCGCCCCGTCCGAACGTGTTCGCGGAGACGTTCACCTTGACGCGAGGCGATCTGCGCATCGAGCGTGTCGCGAGCAAGGCCGGCGCCGAGCAGCTCGGGGCGACCCTCTACGAGCTGCCTCCGGGCTCCGAGGGAGCTCCACTGCATCTGCATCACGGGATGGAGGAGCTGGCGGTGGTGATCGCAGGCACGCCGACCCTGCGCACGCTCGAGGGCGAGGTCGAGCTGGCGGCCGGCGACGTGGTCGCGTTTCCGCGCGGGCGACGCGGCGCGCACACGCTCGCCAACCGCTCGGGCGCTCCGGCGCGGTATCTCATGGTCTCCACGAAGGTGATGCCGGAGATCGTGGAGTATCCCGAGCAGGGGACCGTCCGGGTTCTGGCGCGATCGCCGTCCGAGCCACCGGGCCCGGGTGAGGACCCCGCGGAGCGCCCGGTGCTCTTGTTCGATCGCTCAGACGCGAAAGAGGATCGTTCGGGTCCGCCGGCCCCGCGCTAGCCGCCCGCGTCGGCTTCCGCCACCCGTCCTGCCTCGCCGCGCTTTTCGACGACGACGTAACCGGGGTGGACCTCGACTGCCGACTCCACGGCCGGTTCCTCGTGCCCGGGAAGCACGACGAACCGGCGCGGATGGGCCCGCACATGCGTGTACTCCGCGATCGAGAGGTCCAGGAGTCCGCCGCAGTCCACGCGGACGCACTCACATACGAAGGTGTCGGCCGACTCCCCGTTGCGTGGGCGCTGATACTCGATCCTGTCGTTGATCCGCCGGGCCAGGGCCTCGTTCTGCGCCATACGGCGCGCCCGTTGATCATCCACGCGGAGAGCTCATTTCACTCGGGCGCGACGGCTACCGGTGCTGGTCGATCAGAAGCCGCGCCATCGCCTTGCCGCGTTGCGCCGCTTCGGCGTCGCCCTCCGCCGCGGAGACGATCGAGCCCTTCATGAGGATGTGCCAGGAGCGGGCGAAGGACTCGGTGTCGCGCAGGCCCGCTTCGTCGGCGAAGCGCCGGACGATCGAGCGGATGTGGTCGAGGTGCTCCACGCTCGCGTTCCCGGCGGGGTGCTGAGGACCCATTTCGAGCAGGACGTTGATGAACGAGCAGGCCTCGAAGTCCTCGCGGTGGAACCACTCGTCGAACACGTCGAAGATGGCGAGCAGGCGGGCCTCGGGGTCGGCGCCGCGCCTCTGCGCCTCAGCCTCGACGATGCCGTGGGTCCAGCGCTGCTCGCGCATCTCGAGGAACGCGAGCATGAGATGGTCCTTCGACGGGAAATGCCGGTAGAGCGTCGCGGTCGCGACACCGGCGCGCTCGATCACCTCGTTGACACCCACCGCGCGGATCCCGCGCTTGGAGAACAGCTCGTACGAGGCGTCCAGGATGCGCTGGCGGGCGCCCGCCACCGTCTCGGTGGATTGGCGCTTTGTTTCGAGCATGTTTATGAAGGGTAACAGCAGAGAGAACGCTCTCTCTTGGGGGAGGAAACCGTTGTCTCCTCTTTCGCAAGGCCGAGGGGCATTCGACGAACAAAAGGAGGTCCTTATGGGGCTCTTGGAGTTGCTTTTGATAGTGCTGGTGGTTCTCGCCATTGCGGGCGGCGTCGGCGTCAGCCCGCTGCTCTGGGTGTTGCTGCTGGTGGCGCTGGTCGTCTTCCTCACACGAGGCGGATTCGGCTATCGCAGAGGCGGGAGGGTCTAGGTATGACGATCGGCGGATCGATCTTCCTCATCGCGGTCGGCGCGGTCATCCGCTACGGCCTCACCTTTCACGTGTCGGGCGTCTCGCGCCCCGTGATCGGCTTGATTCTCATGATCGCCGGCGTCATCGGCGTCCTGCTGTCGCTGCTCCACGTGGCCAGCGCCAGAGGCCGTGTGGTCGACGGGCCTTACGGAGAACGGCGCCTCTGATCCGATCGTCCCCTGCGAGGGGCGCAGGGGACCGGCCGTGGAGCGCCGAGGCAAGTGACCGGGCGGCCACGCTCCCAGCTGCAATCGCAGAGGGGCTTCCGCTCAGGCACCGGACCTGGCCGCGTTCGCGCAGCGTGCGTCCTCGCGTGTCGCCGAGCCGCATCAAAGCCAACTAGAGGGAGGAAACCGTGAGTACAGGAACAATCATCGCAATCGTCGTCGTTGTCGCCGTGGTGCTACTGCTCGTGGCTCTTGTCGCACGAGCGGCGGGCCGCAGGCGGGATGAACGCCGTCGTGAGCAGGCGGGCGAGCTTCGCCAAGAGGCCAGGAGCCGCTCGATCCAGGCCGAGAGCGCGCGCGCCTCCGCTGATGAGCAGGCCGCGGAAGCCAAGCGCGCGCAGGCAGAAGCAGATGAACGAGCCGCGCAGGCACGGCAGGGACAGGCTGCCGCGCAGCGGCGCGCGGTCGAGGCTGAGCAGCTGACGGAATCAGCTCGCGACCAGCACGAGAAGGCGCGTGCCATCGACCCCGATGCGAGCGAGAGCGGCCAGGAGGAAGCAGTCGCGATCAATGAACGCACTCGCTGACCGCCCCCGGGCCTGAGTGGCTGGGGTGCCGAGGCTACGGCGCTCCAGCAGCGCGGCAGCGGGGATCAGCCGCCGGCGGCGGGGAAGGGGCTTCGAGTACCTCGACCCCGCCGGCCGACGCATCGGCGACGCCGATGTGCGTGAGCGCATCGCAGCGCTCGCGATCCCGCCGGCGTGGGCTGAGGTGTGGATCTGCCCGGACCCGCAGGGCCACCTTCAGGCGACCGGCGTCGATGCGGCGGGGCGTAAGCAGTACCTCTACCACGAGCGGTGGCGAGCGCATCGCGATCGACTGAAGTTCGACGCGATGCTGGCGTTCGGCCACGCGCTGCCGCTCGTTCGCCGCCGGGTCGGCATCGACCTGCGAGCTCCGAGCAACGGCAGCGACGCGCTTGCGATCGATCAGCTGACCCCCGCCCGCGTGCTCGCCTGCGCGGTGCGCCTGCTCGACGTGGGCTTCTTCCGCGTCGGCTCAGAGGACTACGCAGAGCAGAACTCCTCATACGGACTGACGACGATGCTCCGCGAGCACGTCGCCGTCGCGCCCTCAGGCGAGCTCGTCTTCGACTTCCCGGCGAAGTCCGGACAGCGCCGGGTGCAGGAGATCAGCGACCGGGATGCCCTCGCAGTGGTGGCGGCACTGAAGCGCCGGCGCGCCGGGCAGCAGCTGCTCGCCTACCGCGCGGGCGGGGAGTGGGTCGACTGCTCGGCCGACGAGGTCAACGCCTACATCGCCGAGCACACGGGCGGGTCCTTCACCGCGAAAGACTTCCGCACCTGGAACGCGACCGTGCTGGCCGCGGCGGCGCTGGCCGCGCGGGCGCGGCAGAGCGGCGGGAACCTGGGCCGCGGGCGACGTGACCGCGAGGTGGCCGCCGCGGTCAAGACAGTTGCGGCGTACCTCGGCAACACGCCGGCTGTCTGTCGCGCTTCGTACATCGACCCGCGCGTGATCGACCGCTATCACGCGGGGGCGACGATCGCGCCGGCGCTCGGGGGCCTGATCGCGGGTCGCAACGGCGACGGCCCGGAGCTGTCCAGGCCGCGCGTCCGCCGGCGGGTCGAGACCGCCGTCCTGCGCCTGCTCGACGACAAGTGAGGAGGGGCGGCGCGTCCCGCCGGGCGGGCTCCTGAACAGTGACCGCGCGGGGCGCTCTCTCGGAGATGGCCAGCCCGCCGACCGGCGTGGCTGGGGTCGAGCGGATTCCCGACGGGGCGTTCCAGATCGCTGTTGACGGGAACCCGACGGAGCTCCGCTTTCACGACGGTCGGCTGACTCAGCGCCCGGGCGCCGCGGCGAAGCCTGAGATCACGATCGATACCGACGCGACCTTTCCCTCAGCGCTGGGCGGCCGGCGAGCTGGACTGGTACGAAGCGCGAGCGGGCGGTGCGGTCCAAGTCAAGGGATCGAAGCGCTCCTGGACGGGCGACCTCATCGTGAAGCTGCCCGAGACGCGCGTCCAAGCGCTCCTGGCCGACCGCGAGGCGGTCCCGTTCGCAGCCAACGGCCGCACCTTCCGCGAGTGGGCGCGGGTCCCGAAGCGCGACCGCGACCGCTGGTCGCAGCTGATCGACGAGGCTCTCGCCTTCGCGCGATCGTCATCCTGACCCGACGAGCCTGTTGCGCGAACGCGCCAGGCCGTCGATCACCGCCACCCTTCGTCCGCCAGGCTTCCGATCCATACCCGGTCTGATTCCGGCCCCTCGCGTCTGGGAGATCAGCGGGCGACGGGTCCTTCCGAACGGCCGCCGCTCGGACCCACTCCAACGGCGCCCCCTGGATCGCGCAGCGCGTCGCCGGACCGGCTCGGGTCCGTCAGGCGTCGTTCCCGGCCAGCTCCTCGGCCGCAGCCGAGACGAACGACTTGGCGATCGAGTCGCCGACGCCGCCGACCGGCACGAAGCGGGGTACCGGGAGCGCCGTGTCGAGCTCGATCTCGATCATCGTGCCGTCGTGCTCGCTCACGCGCCAGATGACGTCGAACGGCGGGTCCGACGCGTCCGCTTTGAGCTTCTTCAGCGCGACGCGGCCCTGAGGTTCGACCCCAACCGACATCGTCAGGTTGAAGTCCTTGCTGAGCGCGGCGACCTCCACATGCAGTCTCGTCCGAACCTTCGTCGGCTGACCGCTTCCGTCGCGCTCCAGCGTTTCGACCTCGCGGACGCCGTCGGGGTACCAGTCCGGGTACGCCTCGATCGCCGCCAGCATCGCGATGCACCTCTCGGGCGGCGCCGAGACGACTGCGCTGGCTGTTCCGTGTAGCTCTTTCATGCTCTGAATCTCGCGGGGGCCGCGTGGCACTCTGCGGGTTGCCAGCGAGGATACCCGCGCCCATCCGGCGAACTGGGCGCAGCCGCGAGGCGCGAGCGTTCACACCCGACCCAAGCGCCACTCGGTTCGGTCGGTGAACTTGAGGAGTCGTGCGAGCGCGCCGAGTTGCAGGGCGACCGCGTCGAGCGCGACGACCAGCTCGGGATTCGGCGGGGCGGCGTGCCGGGAAAAGAGCTCGAGCATCGCCGTCGTGGCGAGACCGTCGCTGATCGGCACCAGCATCGCTGAGCGGATGCCCTCCGCCGCCGCGGCCCTCAGCAGCGGATCCTCGGCCGACTGCAGATCCAACAGGCAGGTGGTCGCCATCCGGTTGCGGGCGCGGCCGAACTCCGCGCTGGACGGGTCCTCTATGTGCTTCCAGGCTCGCCCCTCGAACGAGCCAAGGGCCGCTGCATCTCGGGTCCAGACGACCGCGCACCTCATCGACGGACCCGGTCTCTCGACGCACCACGCGATCGCCGCGTCCCAGCCTCCCTCCGAGCCGAGCGTGTCGGTGGCGTGCTTGACCGCAGAACGCCACTCGGTGATGCCTACGAACCCGGCGGACAGAGCGTGCTGCGCGCCTGCGCCCCATCCGGGGCCATCGCACTCGGATGTCGACTCGTCGCCCTCGAGCTCCTCCGCGGGCAGCGAACGCTCCGCCAGCTCCGCCTGCAGGGCCGTCAGCTCGGCTTCGAGCTCGCCGGCGCGGGCCTCTTCGCGAACGAGCGACTGCGTGAGCTCCTCAGATCGTGTCTGCTCGGCCGCGACGGCGCCGTCGAGCTCCTCAGCCCGCCGCCCGGCCTGCTCGGACTGCGTCCGGAGGTCCTCGAGCTGCTCGTGCAGCTCTCCCAGCTCCTCCCTCAGTCGCTCGGCGCCGGCGAGCGCCTCGTCTCGCTCGGCGAGTGCCGCGGCGACGCGCTCGTCACGGTCCAGAGGCGGGCCTGCGCTTCCGTCGGTCAGCGTGAGCCCCCACTCCTCGAGCAGCTCTTGCCGGATCGCGGCCGCGTCGAGCCGCCGCCAGCGATCTAGCCGCATCAGCCGATCGCACTCTGAACGGGCGAGCGCCGCCTCTGCCAGCGGCGCCGCCACGCTGCACGTGGCTGTCGGCTGGCCGTCGCCGTCGCGCAGGGCGAACCGCAGTGCAGCGAACGCGGGGCGCTCTTCGAAGGCGCCGATCAGGTACTCGAGCTCCAGCGGTTCGGACGCCGCGATGTCCGCGTCCGCCAACCTCATCCCTTCGATCGACGCCGCGGCTGTCAGCTCGGCGTCGGTGTGGCCGCAGACCGTCTCGGCATCGGTGCCGACCTGCGCGAGATAGCGGCTGTTCACCCTCAGGTAGCGGCCATCCAGGTCCTTCAGCCAGACGATCGCAAGGCTGTCGTCCAGGGGCTCCTCGAAAAGCGGGCTGACCGGCCCGATGTCAGCCTGATCGCGGTCGGTGGCGATCATCAGCAACGCCAGGCGCCGTCCATGCGTGTCGAGGACCCCGGCAAGGCTCGCCTCGAGACCATCGAGCGGCGCCGTGAGCCGGTCGGCCTGTCCCGTCGTGATCAGCTCGACCTCGCTCGGACAGTAGGCCAGCTCGGCGTCGAGGACGTCGAAGCGATCGGCGAAACCGCTCGTGGCACAGGCGACCGCGCCGCCCTCGCCCAACACGGCCACCAGCGCGGGAACCCCCTCGCAGACTTCGAGCGCGCGCTTCACTGTGGTCCGGCCCGTCACCCCCACGCTGAACACGATAGGGGCGCCGGACGGGCAACGGCGCCCGCCGGCCCCGGGGTTGGACGGATGGTCGGGAAGCCGCTCCGCCGCTTCCTGCGCCGGCGCTGCGCCCCTGCGATGGTCGTCTCGTGGGTCGTCCTCGGTCTGCGAGGCGAATGCGGCACGGCGTGTCCCTTCATTGTCGGACGGCGCAGGTACCGGAAGAGACCGCCTGACCACCAGGCGAGACGCCGCGCACGTGCGGCGTCGAAAACATCCCCGGTTGCGCCCGAGGGCCTCACGCCGTGCGGATGGTCACCGGCACGCCAGGTCCGATGCGCTCGGCCAGCCATTCAATCTCCGGAGTCCCGAGGCGCACGCAGCCATGGGATTCGGCCGCGCCGAGCGTCCCGCCCAGTTGTTCGCGGCCGTGCAGCGCGATCTGCCCGGGACCGCCTTCGAATTCCTGCAGGGCGTCCGAGCGGGCGCTGAGTGCGAGTGCGAACGGGCCGCCCGGCTCGCCCGGGCTCATTTCGAGAGTCTCCTCGACGAAGAAGTTCCCGGTTGGGGTCGGCGTCGAGGGCTTTCCCACGACCGCTCTGAACGCTCTGAGCAGACGGCCATCGCGATACACGCGGACGCGCCTGGCCGCGAGATTCACCACGAGATGCCAAGCGGTGACGCTGCTGCGCGTGCCCTTCTGCGCGATCCAGCCGCTGGCCCCGTTGGGGCGCCCGGGGAGCATGACGCGAAGCCACCGGACGCCGCCGCGGCCGACGGCTGCTCCGATCACGGGCAGCGTCGTGCGCTCCCCGGTGATCGGCCTGCGGTCGGCGAGTGTCGTGAGCGCTCCGCCGGCAGCCGGACGATCGTGGACCCGGTGGCCGGTCAGCAGCTCCGCGAGCTGCTGGGTCGGCTTGACGAGATGGAGGGGAGTGGCTCGCGCCGATCCCGATGTCAGGATGCCGACCGCGGCGCAGGCAGTGACCGTGCCGATCCGGGCACGGCGGAGGACGCGCCGGCCGGTCAGCGCCGTTGCCGGCGGCGTGTGGCTACTGGGCTGTGATCGTCGGCTGATCATCGATGCCTCGAGCGTGCGACACCGGACGACCCTGCGGTCGCCCGGTGCTCCACGCAGCGCTCAGCCGGTGAACGCGCCCCGTCGGTGCGGGCTTGCCGGACGTGCCGGCGAGTGGGTTGCGGCTCTGCGAGCGCGACGGCGCGCGGCCGCGCGGCGTCGAGCAGCAGCTCTGCGCGCGGCTGTGCGCCCGCTGGCGACAGTGGATTTCGACGCGAGGGGGGGTTTCGTCGTCGTCGTCGTCGTCGTGGTCGTGGTCGTCGGCGCCGGAGTGCTCGTGGTCGCCGTAGGACCGGGCGGCGGCGGCGTGGTCGTCGACGTTTCGGTCCCTTCGATCGCGCAGTTGGATTGCGTGATGGTGTTGGTATCGAGGTTCACCGCGGCCGTCTGCGCGAGCAGCCTGCCGTGGATCGTCGCGGCCGTTTCGGCGGTGATCGTTTCGTGAGCCATGATCGTGCCGACAAATCGCGTGCCTGCGCCGAGCGTCGCCGAGGATCCGACCTGCCAGAAGACGTTGCAGGCCTGTGCCCCGTTGACGAGCTGCACGGTAGTGTTCGCGAGGGTGGTCAGGGTGGTGCCGATCTGGAAGATGAAGACCGCGTTCGGGTCGCCCTGGGCGTCCAGGATCACGCTCCCAGAGGACAGCAGCAGCGAGGTACTGGCATTCCGCACGCCCGCCGTGAACGTCTGGCCCGCGAGCTCGGTTCCGGCGGAGCCGTTCGTCGCGCGGCCGGCCGCGTCGCCGTAAGCGGTGGTGAGGGCGTTCTTGGCTTCGATCGCCACCGGGTCATCGATGTGCGTCTGGCCGAGAACGACGGGCGCTCCGGTCACCGATGAGCCCGGGGAGAGCCCGAGGTCGCCGAACATCGTGGTCGGACCTGTGTTCGTGACGGTTTCCCCGCCCAAGACCGAGAAGCTTGCTGCCGTTCCGAGTCCGACGGGTGCGGCCGCCGCGAACGCGTTGCTCGCGAACATCGTCGTCGCGAGCGCCGCGAGTCCGGCTATGGACGCCAGCTTGTTGCGGATGCCCGAGGGCGAACGTCGAGGTGCTGCGAGGCAGCCGCGCACGCGCGACTGATCCTTCGATGGGACGCCTCTGGTCATGGGCGTCTCCTGACTGCGGAGTGCGATACCGCGATAGAAGGGGATAACGATCCCCGGTCTCTTCGACCTTCTTACGTCAACGGCTCAGCTGCGCTCAGGGAGAAGCCGCGGCGGGGGGACTCGACGAATGTTGTCGCCCGGGCGAGGCGGACTCGTGTTCCAGGGTCGTTGACGCCCACAGGCGTCAGCGCCGGGGCAGGGCATGCCCGCGCCAGGGGCGCGCCGACGCGCCTGACCGCCGGCCGATCGGCCGCGCGGGCGCGACAGGCTCGGATGCTCCACCGAGGGAGCGTGGCGCCGCGAGCTCGCGACGGGAGGACACCCCGAGCTTGCGGTAGATGTTCCGCGCGTGGGTGCGCACGGTCTCGACGCCCACGTGCAGGGTGAGGGCGATCTCGGCGTTCGAGCGATCCTCCTGCAGCAGCGGGAGGATCTCGGCCTCACGCCGCGTGAGCAGCTCGCGGCCTGTGAGCGCGCGGCCCGCAGGCTCGGAGCTCATGCCTGGAGTGACCTGAAGTCCCCGGGAGGCGAGATGAATCGCACTGAGCAGGTCGCGGGACTGCGTGTCGCGTCCCAGACAGGCGCTCGCGCCGAACGCGAGCAGCTGGGCGCACTCCGGCAGCGAGGGGTCCTTTGCGAGCAGGACCAGCTTGGTCGCCGGATGGGACTCGATCAGCCCGCGCACCTCCGCCAGCTTCACAAGCGCGTCGGAATCGATGATCGCGACGTCCGGAGAGTTCGCCCTCAGGACGACGCTCAGTCGCGTGTGCTCCACGTCGCCGGCGATGACCGTGAGGCTCGGGTCGCTGTCGAGCGAGACGCGCAGCCCTTTGGCGATCAGATCGTCGAAGCGCGCCAGAACGACCGTGATCGGGGTATGCAGGGGCATGAGGGTGGGGAGGGACTCCCGCACGTCATCATCGACACAACCGGGACGCAGGGTGAGCTGCCGCTCCCCCCGCGCTTCCCCCGAGCTTCCCCCGACATCACGGGCGGGGGAGGAAGAATCACGGTGCTGCCCGCCTCAGGATGGAGTGATGGGCCGTCTCCTCGCAACCGTGATCCTCGTGCCGCTCGTGCTCCCCGGCGCATCGGCCGAAGCGCATGCACACCCCGTGCAGCACTCACGCGCCGCGAGCGCTCGTCGACCCGGTGCTCCGGCGTTGAAACACGCGCCCGCATCCCGCGCCGGGCGCGACCCGGTAAGGCTTGCCACGGCGCTCGCGGAGCGCTATTGGGGATCGGTGCCGTGCGGCGGGCTGATCACAGTTCGCGCCTACGCCCCTGTGCTTCCCGGCCTCGACCCGACCACCGACGGCTGGGCGACATTCGAATCCTCGCTCGGGCCGAACGAACTGGCGGCGCCTGCGAGCAGCTACACGCAGTGCACCGTGTCCCTCTCGCGCGCGCAGTGGCCGACCTCCGTGGTCGTCCGAGGCGACTGGAACATGTTCTGCCTGACCGTGATCCACGAGTTCGGGCACCTGCTCGGGCACCCTCACTCCTCGACCCCCGGGAGTGTGATGGCCCCTGTCTTCACAGACGAAACCAGCGTCCCGCCGGTCTGCCGCGCGTCGCGCCTGGCCGTCGAAGCAGGCGCGCGCGGTAGCGGCTGAGGTCAACGGATCCGGGGCCCCCCAGAACGCCCCGGGCTCGGGGCGGGTCGCGATGCCCCAGCCCTCAGTGAGGCCCGGATGACGAAGGCCACCCAGGAACTACGCCTGGGCCGCCGCGCGGTCCGTCACTGCGATTGCTCAAGCTGCATCGCCGACCTGTCGATGCAACCGCAATGACGTTGGCGAGCTGATGGCCCCTCTGCGGGTCCCGCCGGGCCGGACGGCGCCGAGAAGGCGGGTCGGGTATCGGACGCGCCCGCCCCACCAGAGCTCACGAGCCTGGGCGCGGGGAACGGAGCTGCCCTTCCGGGACGGGCCGTACGATGGTTCCTGACGAGCCGATCCCTGCGCAGCCGCGAGGGCGTTCACGTAGTCAAGCCGGCGCGAACCCCGGTGGGCCGTCGCACGCGCGGCGCGGATCCTCGGCTCGTGCTGTGGCGTTTGGCGCGGTGATCGTGCTGTTGGGCCTCGCTGGGTCCGCGCTGCTCGCCTCCGCTTGGCGTTCGAACGTGCTCGACAAGAATCGGAAGGCGTTCGACTCGACCGCAACCGACGTGCGCACTGCGCTCGACTCGAACCTCGAGGCGAACCTCGCGCAGACGCGCACTTTGAGCGCGATCGCCACGATGGAGCCGGACGCGGGCGCGTCGCGCTTCCTGCGCTGGTATCAGCAGCTGCAGCGACGAGGAGCGGCGCCGGCGGGAGTCTCTTCGGCGCTGATCCAGATCGTGCCGGCATCCCGACTCGCAGGATTCCGCAGGGCGCTCGAAGCTGACACCGCGTCCCGCAAGCTGCTCAAGGGCGGTTTTCAGATCGTCCCGCCCGGTACCCGTGACGTCTACTGCCTCAGTCGCGCGACCGTCGGCTCGGCGGCAGCGACGAAGCTGTATCCGCCGCTGTTGGACTACTGCGCGCCGGTGATCCCCGGCTACGGTCGTTCGCCCTTCGCCATGCTGGTTCGAACTGCTACCGCGACAGGTTCGACGATCGTCACACCGATTCCCGGCACCGCGCTGGTCGCGGTCGGCGAAGCCGTCTACCGGCGGGGCGCGCGGCTGGACAGCCCCGCAGCCCGACGCAGGGCCGTGACGGGCCTCGTGGGGACGTCGTTCGTCGGCGCCGACCTGGCCCGGCCCGCCCTGGCCGGCCGGCGAACGCTGGCGGTCAGCCTCTATCACCGGAACACCGGCGGAGGCCTCGAGCTGGTCGGCCGCGCTGGTTCGGTGCCGACATCAGGCACAGCGGTCTACTCCGAGCGCAACGCGCTCGGGCAGGGTTGGATCGTCGAGGTGAGAGGCACGGTGGCAGGCGCGAGCTCGGCCGACACGCAGGGCATCGCGATCATGGCCATCGGGACGCTGGTCACGCTGCTGCTGTTCCTGCTCTACCGAGTCCTGTCGCGCTCACGCGTTCGCGCCTGGAGCCTGGTCGGAGAAAAGACAGGGGAGCTCGAATATCGCTCGCTGCACGATGCCCTCACGGACCTCCCGAACAGGCATCTGGTGCTCGACCGTGGCGAGCAGATGCTCGCGCGATCCCGTCGCGCCGGGGATCCGGTCTCGGCTCTGTTCATGGACATTGACGGGTTCAAGCAGATCAACGACCGCTACGGCCATCGTGTCGGCGACGAAGTGTTGCGTCAGGTCGCCTCACGGCTGAAGGCCGTGCTGCGGGAAAGCGACACTGTCGGCCGCCTGGGCGGGGACGAGTTCGTGATGCTCGTCGACCCTGTCGGTCTCGACGTCGCCCCGGAGCTGATCGCCGAGCGGATCCTCGAAGTGGTCCGCCAGCCGATCGCGATACGGGGGGAGACGCCCCTGTGCGTGACCGCGAGCATCGGTATCGCGACGGGTTTGCCCGACGACGGCGAGACCCTGATGAACGACGCGGACCTCGCGCTCTACAAGGCAAAGGCCGCCGGCAGGGACGGATACGCGGTGTTCGAGTCCGCGATGCAGGCGGTCGCGCAGGAACGGATCCACCTGGAGATTGACCTCGCCCATGCATTGGAGGCGAAGGAGTTCTTCCTGGTCTACCAGCCGATGCTCGATCTCGCTACCGAGAAGATCGTGGGCGTGGAGGCCCTGATCCGATGGCGCCATCCCCACGCCGGTGAGATGTCTCCGGAGACCTTCATCCCGCTGGCCGAGGACAACGGGATGATCGTGCCGATCGGGCGGTGGGTACTCGAGGAGGCCTGCGCGCAGGCCGCAACCTGGGCCGGCCTCGGTTATGAGCTGAGCCTGTCGGTCAATGTTTCCGCCCGTCAGCTGGAACGCACCGACTTCGTCGAGGAGGTCAGGACCGTCCTGCTGGCGAGCGGGCTCGAGCCGGCGGCACTCACACTGGAGATCACGGAGACGGCGCTGATGCGCAGGCCCGACGCCATCGCCGCGCTGCTGGGCGCGCTCAAGGAGCTCGGCGTCCGGATAGCCGTCGACGACTTCGGGACGGGCTACAGCTCGCTCGCCTACCTGCGCCGGTTCCCCGTTGACTCGCTGAAGATAGACCGCACCTTCATCACCAACCTGGCGCGTTCGAGCGAGGCGCACGCGCTCGCCCACACCCTCATTCAACTTGGCAAGGCGCTCGGCCTGGAGACGCTGGCGGAGGGTGTCGAGCACCCCAGCCAGGTCCTGGAGCTCCAGCGTGAGGGGTGCGACCTCGCGCAAGGATTCCTGTTCGCGCGTCCCCTCGACGTCGAGGGGTTCGAGCGTTACCTCCGAGACAGCCGGGTCGAGAGGGGTCGCCATCCCGGAGCCCTCCCGTCGACTCTCACAAGCCGATGAGACACACGGGATCGCCCCGCCGGTCGTCGAACTGAGCGCGAAGCTCGCACGCCCGCGATCCCCCGATTGCCAGCCCGTCCTCATGGCAACCGGGGTCTCGGGAGTCACCCTCCTAGTTGGCGCCGAGCACCTTGAACGTCTTGCTGACGAAAACGTGGTGCGGCCAGTTGACGCCGATGTTGTGCACCTCGTACTCGCCGTTGCTGAGCTTCACAACGCGGTCCACGATGCCCCCGGGGTAGGCGGCCAGCGCGGCTTCGGTCGCTTTGTTCGCTGCCGCTCCGCTCACGATCGTCCCCGACCCCTGGCTGTAGCCGGCTGGGATCTGACCGACCTGCTTTGACGTGGACCGCGCGCCACGCTGGAAGGGGACCACACCTGCCGACGAGGGCGTCCCTGCGGCGCCAGCCGTTTGCACCACGACCTGGTTCGCCGTGATCGTCGTTCCGCTGGTCGTGCCGAGTACGAGCACGCTTACCCCGTTCTTCACGGCACTCGCTGAGCTCGAGCTTGTTCCGTTCTGATATTTCGTCGAGGACGCCTTCTCGACGGTCACCTTCTGACCCGCTGGGGTGAGTACTGTGAAGGTCGAGCTGGAGACGCTGTCGACCGTGCCGGACGACCCTCCTGCGGCCGGTCCGGAGCGCGCGTTGGATGCTCCGCTACCGGGTGCGCGTTGCGCTGATATCGCTGCGGGAGACGACGGTGTCGTCGCGACGCTCGAGCCGGTGCTGGCGGTCGCGCTGACGATGCCGTAGGCCCCGCCGCCGATGGCGACGGCCGCCGCGCCGATGGCGATGGACCGGGTGAGTCTGTGCGAGAACATGGGGATCACTTCGCTTTCGTTGCAGGGGGGTACAGTCAGCGTTTCAATTCACTCTGAGCGTCGCCCGGATGGAGGCTGGGACGTTCATGAGCGAGCGCATCGGCCGCGCGTGTCTCTGTGAGACCGCCTACGCCGGCCGCCCGGGCTCGTGGGCGCGGCTGCCCCCGCGCCGGCTTTCGGATCGCCTCAGCTCATCGAGTGTCCTCCACGCGAAGTTCGTGCTGACGCCGAGATCCCGTGCGAGCCCGGTGACGCTGGCCGGAGGCTTGACCGCCGCTGGTTCTGGGAGGACGACCGACTGGGCTGCCGGCCTCGTTTCTGTGAGTGCCTCGGCGGCAGCCACCTGGGACATGCCGCTTGCTGCGGCAAGGGTCGTGGCGACAGCGAGTACTGCCAGGCGCCGCGGCGTCGAGCCCGTGTTGTCTCGCCTGCCATCCCGACGGCCGCCGCCCCGCGCGGGCCGCTCAATAGGAGACCCGGACGGCGACGGCGCGGGCGGCTCTCCGCTGTCGGTGCTGGGGGAAATCCTCATTTCGCTCCCTTCAGTTCTGGGCGGACATGTAGCGGTCTCGGTGATCTGCCCGGCTCCCGCCCGGAGCTTCGGCACCTTCACTGTCAGCCGCGAGGATGAGCGCCGCAGTGGCGTTGGCTGAGAAGCCCCTGGGAGCCGTGCACAGACACCGACGACAGGGTCGTGTTTACATGCCGGCTTCGCGTCTCAGGACCGGCTCGACGTTTCCGAAGCCGCCGTCGAGCACGAGATCTGAGCCGGTCGCAAAGCTCGAATGCGAGCCGAGCAGCCACGCGACGGCATCGGCCACCTCCTCGGGGCGGCCGATCCGCTGCATCGGGGCCACCTCGGCCGCCAGGTCGGGGAGCGTCGTCATCTGCGTATCGATCCAGCCGGGGCTGACCGAGTTGACCCGGATCCGCGAGCGCGCGAGAAGATTGGCGAGGCTGCGCGTCGCGCTCACGAGCGCCGCCTTGCTGGCCGCGTAGGCTGCCGAGCTGTAGGAGCCAACGCGCGCGTCGGTACTCGCGACGTTCACCACCGCCCCGCCGAGGAGCCGCTCCTCGAGGGCGCGTGTCAGCGCGACTGCTGCGATCAGGTTGATCGCGAACGTCCGCTCCCAGATCTCGCGATCGAAGCGATCCAGAGGTTCCTCCAGTGCGATGCCCGCGTTGTTGACCAACGCGGCAAGACGTCCGTGGGGCAGCGCGTCGACCAGTGCCTGGACGCCGTCGCGGGAGGCGAGGTCGACGCGGTGAAGCACCAGGGCGGGCAGCTGTGCCGCCAGTTCGTCGGCCTCGTGCTCGTGCGTGAGGTATGTGCCGTGGACCTCGTACCCGTCGGCGGCGAGCCGTTGGGCGATCGCTCGCCCTATTCCCACCGAGACCCCGGTCACGAGCGCTCTGGGAGGCGTCATACGATCAGGCTCTCACAGCGGGGACGAATCCGACGGGCGGTCCTGCAGGAGGCGGGCGACCCGGCACGGCTTACTTCAGTGGGCCTCGAGTGCTGCTCCGTATGCGCGCAGCAAACGCCGGTGGGTGAGCCAGCCGACGACATCGTCGTCGGCATCCAGGACGGGCAGGCCTTCATCGTCGGTGGAGGCGAGCGCTCGCGCCGCTTCATCGAGGGTCTGGTCAGCCTGCAGCCCGTGCGCTGCGTGGATCAGTGAAGATGCGGTGAGATCGCTCGTCTCGCCGGCGAGTGATTGCTCGAGGTCGGCGGCGGCGATGACGCCGAGCAGCGCCCCGTCGGGGGCCAACACGGGCAGGGTGTTGGCGCGCTCGGCCGAGAAACAGGCAACGACATCGCGGAGCGGCTGCTCGGGTGCGAGCGCTCGCGGAAGATCGCCCATCGCATGGGCCACGGTGATCCGTCCCATCGGGCTCGACGGCGGCGGCGTGTCGATGTCGATCCCCCGACGGCGCAGCTTCAATGTGTAGATGGTGTCAGGGGTCACCGCGTTGCTGAGAGCTGTCGCCAGGACGATCGCGAACATCAGCGGCAGGATGATCCGGTAGTCGCCGGTCAGCTCGAAGATGATCAGGACCGCCGTGATCGGGGCTCGCGAGGTGGCGGCGAACACCGCGCCCATCCCGACGAGCCCGTAGGCGCCGGCGGATATCGCCAGCTCGGGGAAGATGCCGTGCGCGACCGCACCGTACGCGCTGCCCAGCATCGCCCCCATGAACAGCGAGGGTGCGAACACTCCGCCTGAGCCGCCGATCCACATCGTCAGGCTCGTCGCGAGAACCTTGGCTGCGAGCAGGCCGAGGAGCAGGAGAATCACGTACTGCCCTGAGACGGCTTTCTGCAGGACCGGATAGCCGACGCCGTACATCTCAGGGATGGCGAGCAGCAGCAGACCGAGGAGCACGCCGCCGACGGCTGGCCGCAGCCAGTCCGGACGGCGGCCCCAAAGCCTGTCGGTGATGTCCTCGCCGCTGTAGAGCACGCGCACGAACCCCAGCCCGACTGCGGCGGCAACAACGCCCAATCCGGCATACAGCAAGAGCTCCAGAGGCGAGCTGAACGTGAATGACGGCAAGGACAGGAAGGGGTGGTTGCCGAACGCCGCGCGTCCAATCGCATCCGCGGTGATCGAGCTGAGCACGACGAGCCCGAACGACCGGGTCTCAAAGTTGCGGAGGATCAGCTCCAGCGAGAAGAACACGCCGGCGATCGGAGCGTTGAACGTCGCCGAGATCCCGCCCGCGGCGCCGCAGGCGACGAGCAGCCGCAACTCGGACTCGGGCAGCCGGAAGAGCTGGCCCGTAACCGAGCCGAGGGCCGATCCGATCTGGACGATCGGCCCCTCCCGCCCGACGGAGCCACCAGAGCCGATGCAGAGGGCCGACGCGAGCGACTTCACGATCGGTACCTGAGGTCGCATCCGTCCGCTCTGGCGGTTGACGGCGTACATCACCTCCGGCACGCCGTGTCCTCGAGCCTCCGGGGCGAAGCGGGCGACGAGGGGACCGTAGATCAGCCCGCCGACCACGGGCACCGCCAGCACGAACCAGATTCCCAGGCCGGAGACGAGTGGGTTGCTGGCGTGACCGGCTGCGCTGAAGTCGTTGTGGCCCGTGAACAGGTAGGTGAAGCCAAGGATCATGTACCTGAACGCCACCGCACCCAACCCCGCACCGACGCCGACCAGGAGCGCCAGGACCATCAGCCCGCGCTGACCTCCCGCAACTGTTCGTGCCAGGCGCTCGCGCCACCGCCGCGGGGCCGAACGAACCACCTCGACGTGCTCCGCCGTGGGCGGCTCGCAGCCGTCGGCGTGGCCGCGGCGCTCGGGCCCGAATACGCGCGGCGCGGCGTCAGCGGTCCTGGCCGGCGGCGCTTGCGCAGGGGGCTTGCCCGCGGTGCCCATGTCTCTAGGGCGCCTCGATGCCGGCAAGCATCGCGTCGATCGCGCGGCGAACGTTGCGCCAGCGAAACGCATTGGCGTCGAGCGCGCGATGCAGCATCAGGCCGTCTGTCAGCGCGAGCAGGATCGAGGCGAGCGCGTTGGCGGGGACGTCAAGCATCTCGCCTGAGGCAACGGCCTCCTCGATCCACGAGCGAACAAGCACACGACGTCGCTGCATCGTCGTCGCCAGGTGCTCGCGTACGGCCTCCTCGGTGAGGAGATCGGCCCAGAGATCGGCACGGACCTGCACCCGTGCCGTATCCTCGCCCCGCGCGAGCATGGCCTGCGCGAACAGCCGCACCCTCTGAACCCCTGAGGAGCTCGCATCCGTGATCCGCTCGAGCTCGCCGTCGAGCGCCGCCGCGTCGTCCTGGAGAAGCGCGAGCAGCAGATCCTGCTTGTGCTCGAAGTAGCCGTAGAAAGCGCCCTTGCTGACTCCGGCTGCGGCGCATACGTCGTCGACCGTCAGGTCGCGAAATCCCTGCAGCGCGGCGCACCGCCAGGCCGCGTCGACGAGGAGCTGACGACGCTCGACGAGAGTCTCGGGACGAAGCTTTGGCACGCGCGGCCTCCAGGGTCTTGAGAGCATACAAACCGACTCGTCGGTTTGTATGGACCATGTTACACGCACCTCGAGCGAGCTCCTCACCGAGCGCGAGAAGGCTGCGCTCGACTACACCGTCGCGGTGATGCGGATCCTCGAGCTTTCGATCAGCGGCGTGCTCGCCGGCCCGCGCTGGCCAAGGCCCGCTGTCGTTCCTCGTCTGCTTGAGGGGCGCGAGCAGGACGAGTCCGTCAACACACTGATCGGAGGCTGCCTGCCGGAGAGACGGGGTAGACAGGGCCACGGCCCTGTCTGCGCTCACCCCGGGCCAGGGCGAGCACGCGGTGAGCGCGACGGCTCAGGGCAGCAGGACGATCTTGCCGTGGCTGTGGCGCCTTTCCAGCTCGCGGTAGGCGTCGCGGACCTGCGCCATCGGGAAGGTCTGCGCGATCGGGATCTCGAGGCTCCCGTCGGCCACCATCCCCGCGAGCTCCGCGAGCAGCGCCGCGCTGGCGATCGCGTGGGTGCCCTGCGCGTGCACCCCGAGTCGTTGCACCGCGTCGAAGTCGGCGATCGTGTTGATCCGGTCCGGGGCGACACCCAGCTCGATCGCGAGGTCGACGTAGCCGCCGCCGAAGGTGTCGATGAAGGCGTCGATCGTGCCGCCGGCCGCCTCGCGGATCCGCTCGGCCTGGCCGTCGCCGTAGGTCACCGGCACGATCCCGTGGCGGCGCAGCCAGTCGTGGTTCTGCTCACCGGCCAGGCCGATCACCGTCGCTCCTGTGCGGCGGGCGAGCTGCACGGCGACCGAGCCGACCCCGCCCGCGGCCGCCGAGACCACGACCGTCTCGCCCGGCTTGCGGAGCGACCGCCTGAACCGACGCGTAGGCGGCGAACCCGACGACGAACAACGACCCTGCCACCTCCCACGAGACCGCCGGCGGCTTGGCCGTCAGCTGGTCGTCGGGAACCGCGACGAGCTCGGCGTGGCTGGCGCGCTGCTCGGTCCAGCCGAGCACCTCGTCTCCGGGGGCGAACGCGCTCACGCCCGCGCCGAGCGCCTGCACGACGCCGGCGAGATCGGTGCCCTCGCCCGAGGGGAACGTCGCCGGCAAGCGCTCGTGCAGACGCCCCTCGCGGATCGCGATCTCACCGGGGTTGATCCCGGCCGCCTTGACCGCCACCAGCACCTCTCCCGGACCGGCGGCGGCATCCTCGACCTCGCGCACCTCAAGCACATCGACCCCGCCGTAATCGTCGAATCGCACGGCCTTCATGGCACCTCCTCGCTCTGTCGTTCCGCTCTACGCGGCGATGGCCCCGAGACGCGATTCTGCCGCGCGTTCGGAGGGTCCGGGCTCCGCCCAGGGCGTGTCCGGCGCGCCACTCTCGCGCTCATACCAACACTCCGAGGGTATCCGCAGATCGCGCGAGCATGACTCGAATCGCTCGAAGCCCCGCAACGCCCCTCAACTGCTGCATGCCGAGCGCGGAACCTTGTCCCTACTCTGAAGCTGAGGCGGCCGCCTCGGCAAGCGGCGAGGTCAGGCCGGCGGGCTCCAGCCGGACAGCCCGTCGAGGGCCTTCGCGAACTTCGCGGCAGACGGGTCGGCTGGAGTCTTCGCCGGCGGCCACACGTCCCCGAGGACGATGGCGAGGGAACCCGCGAGCGCGAGCCAGACTCCCCAGCTCAGCGACAGGGCGATGACGCCTTCCGAAGGCGCCGGGGGGACGAGCATCCGAAACAGCACGCAGATGCCCGCGAGCACGCCGACGAGCGCGACCTGACGTCTCGGGGGCTGCCAGGCGTCGACGAGATCAAGCAGCGATGCGACAAGCGCGACCGCCGCCAGGATCAGCAGGGCGACGCTCACGTATTTCAGCGCGTCGTGGGCGCTCAGCGTTCCGAGCTGGTGGCCGGCGAGCGAGCCAAAGCGTGCGCTCAGGCCGCTTGCCGCGCTCTGGAAAGCAGAGTTGCCGTACTGCTGGGCGGCGGCGTTTAGGCCCTGTTGGGCAGATGCGACGCCGCTCGCCGTCAGGCTGACCCCGTACCACGGCAGGAATACCGAGACCGCGAGGACCGCCGCGCCGAACACAGAGATCGCGGACCCGCGGGCGGAGCGATCCTCAGTCATTGCACCTTCCTGATCGGCACAACACAACCAGCCCTTGAGCTCGATCCCGGTGACCTGCCCACTGCCGGCCACGCCGGAGTCTCGACCGGGCCGACTCGGCCCGTTTCGCGCGATCCCGAGACAGGGGCAAACCGTCCGTCGTCTCCCAGCCCAAGCCGATGCACCCGCGTGGACTTGAACCACCAGGGGCCGTCAAGCCCACAAGCTCCTCAACCTCCTACATGCCCGCCAGAAGCCTCCAGGAGCCTCCAAATCCCCCAATGTGGAGCGGTTTCACGGACGCATTGGACGGAGATGGGGGAGGGGATGCTGCCGCGATGTTGCCGGCGAAGGTTGAGCAACGAGGCCCTCGCTCCGATGGAACGTGGTGATGCCAACGACGCGGGCTGACATCTCCGAAGAACGCACCCCTCACGTTCCCGCGCGGGCTGCTGGGCCGACGACGAGGCCTCTTCCGACGGGCGACTGGCACCCCGTGACACGCGTCCGCGCTAGCCTGCCGCGACAATGACTGCCGAGCTGAACGCATCTGTGGCGGGACGGCGCCGTGGCCGTTCCAGATTGGGCGGACCGCGCATCGGGGTTCTGCTCGCGCTCGGACTCGGGCTCGCGACAGCGATCGCCGGCCTGGTGCTCCTCGGCGGCGGACGCACGAACGCGCAGCCTCCAGCACGCGGGCACGCGACCGGCGCGCTCCGAGCACAGGCGCCCGGACCGTCAAGGAGCGCGAGTACGGTCGGCGCCCGTTTGCCGGGCAGCGGTGCAGCGGGGGCCGGCGCGGCCGAGGTACGAGACCCCGAAGAAGCACATAGCTTCCCGGTCCCGGCGTCGGTCCACCACCGGGCGGCCATCACGCCGTCCGTGGCCGGCGAACAGGTCGTCGCTGCCGGCGCTCCGTCCGACGCGGAAGTTCGCAGGGAGCTGGGCGAAGAGGAACACGCGAAGGTGCGGGAACGCGAAGCTCTCCATCACCTGTTCACCCCGGTGGCGGGCGGGTTCTCGGTCGGCGGCAACGGCACGATCCCGATCCCCTCTGGCGTTCCCGAAGCAGTCCAGCGCGTCGTTGCAGGCGGCAACGCGATCGCCGACTTCCCGTACATCTGGGGCGGGGGACACGCGTCCTTCGTAGCCGACGGGTACGACTGCTCCGGCTCGGTCAGCTACGCGCTCGCCGCAGGCGGGCTCCTGAGCGAACCACTGGTCTCCGGCGATCTGGCGAACTGGGGCGACGCCGGCCCCGGACGCTGGATCACCATCTACGCCAACGGCGGTCACACGTTCATGAGCGTCGATGGCGTCTGGTTCGATACGGCGGGGCGGAGCGGGCCCTACGCGTCTCGCTGGCTCGTGGCGACGCCATCGCTCGCCGGATACTCAGTCCGCCACCCTCCCGGCTACTAGCTGCATCGCGAACGTCACGGCCACTCGGGCCGCAGGCCCGTCAGGCCGCGCACGCTTCGCATTCGCCGTGAAGCACGACCTCGTGCTCTGAGACCTCGAGTGGGACGCGCTCGGACACGCGCGCGATCGCGCGCTCGAGCGCCTCGTCGGAGAACGGCTCGAGCCGTCCGCAGCTGTCGCAGAGGAGATGATGGTGGTGTCCGCGGCCGCGCCGGACGGGCTCAAAGCGCGACATGGCGCCTCCGACATCCACGCGCTGGACGACGCCGATCTTGTCCAGCTCCTCCAAGATCCGATAGATGCTCGCGCGCGACACACGCCGGCCCCGGTCGGCGAGCGCCTGCTCCATCTCCAGCGCTGTCAGCGCGCAGCGCTGCTCGCCCATCAACGTCAACAGCTCGCGCCGCGCGCCGCCGCGACGGTATCCGGCGTCGGCCAGCCGCGCGAGCGCCTGCTCGGTCCACCGCTGTGCGTCGGTCCTGTCGCTCATGCGGCGATTCTAGGGCGCATTCTCATCTCAGCTGCGAGCCTCGGCGCTGCTGAGCGGGCGCACCCGCGCTGTTCGTCTGATGCGCACGGCCGCCCATGCCCGACCGAGGGTGTATGAGGCGGCGCTGCCCAGGCCGACGAAGAAGCCCACGGGATAGTCGGTTTCATACGAAGCGGCGATCGCGATCCACACGATCGCCAGCGCGAAAGCGACCGAGAGGGCGATCGCCACAAGGGGACGGTCGGTGAACGATCGCGCGGCCGCCGGTGCGCCGATCATCAGGCTGAAGATCAGCAGCGTCCCGACGACCGGCACGGTCATCGCTGTCGCCAGCGCGAGGACGACGAGAAACAACATCTCGATCCGGAAACGGCTCACACCCCGGGCCTCTCCGACCTCTGGCAGGACCGAGGACAGAATCAGCGGCCGGTACAGGACCGCGATCGCGATGACGCACACGAGGCCGAGCAGCGCCGTGGGGAGGATGTCGTTGCTCGAGATCCCCAGGACCTCTCCGAAAAGGAGCGAGTAGACCGCCGGGGCATACTCTTCGCTGAAGCTCAGGAACAGTGCTCCGAGGCCGAGCATCACCACCAGCGCCAACGCGGTCGCGACATCATGGCGACCCCTACGGCCGAGCACTCCGATGCCGAGTGCGCCGGCGAGGGCGAAGACGCCGAGGCCGAGCAGCGTGCTCGCGCCGACCAGGCTCGCCGCTGCTGCCCCCGCGAACGCGCCGTTGGGGATCGCGTGCGCGGCGAACGCCGAGCCGCGCAGGACGGTGAAGAATCCGACCACGCCTGCAACCACCGCGACGATGCTCGCAACCTCCCACGCGTTGATCATGAAGCCCGAGAACACGGAGCTAACGGACCTCCTCGACGACGCGTTGGCGCGCGGGTGCGACATCGCCATCGTCCGCACGCCGTGCGCGCCGGCGCTCTATCAGCCCGGATCCCAGGTAGATCAGGAAAACAATGGTCACGACGAAAAAACTCACGGGCCAGCCATGCCCGACGGGCGGCCATTCGTAGCTGTCATAGGCGAGCACGATCCCCAGCCACATCGCTCCGATTCCGATCGCCGCCGCCGTCGCCATCGCCCGCAGCGGCCGCTTGCTCAACCGCAGCGCGCTCGCGGCGGGGCCGATCAGCAGCGCGGTCCCGAGCAGCGATCCGATCGTGATCGCGGCAAGCGCTGCGGCGAGCGCGAGCGCGACCAGGTAGAGGAACCCGGTGGTGCGGACCCGGATTCCGCGCGCGGCTGCCATCTCGGCGTTCACCGTGCTGAGCAGCAGCGGACGGTAGAGCGCGAGCGTCAGGCCGAGCACGAACACGCTCAGCAGCCCGATCAGCGGGACGGTCGAGCCGGCGATCGCGAAGGCCGAGCCGAACAGGATCGTGACGGTGGCGCCGGTGGTGCTCTGTTCAGTGGTGGCGAGATAGAGGAACAGTGCGGCGAGTCCGATCGAGGCTCCGAGCACGATCCCCGTGGCGAGGTCTCGCCCGCGGGCGCGCTGGACGCCGATCGTCTCCATCGCCCCGGCCGCGAGCAGGTTGCCGACGACGAACCCCCACAAGGGTCCCACGCCGGCCAGAAACGCTCCCGCGCCGCCGGTGGTGCCGATGTCGCCGAACGCCTCACCCGCGAAGGACTGCCCGCGCATCACGGTGAAGACCCCGATCGCTCCGGTGACGATCGCGACGAGGGTTCCGACCCCGAGAGCCGTGTGGACGGACCCGCTCTGGAAGAACCCCGGGGCGAAGAGGAGCGTGGCGAGCTGGTTCACGAGAGCACCTCTGTCGCCGGGAACGAGACCTCGTGCCCGGCCAGGTCGGTTGATTCGCCGGCGCCGGCGACGATCAGAACCCTGCCGTGCACGTTGAGGACGTCGACGTGGTGGCCGTAGAGCTTGCTGAGCACGTCGGACCGGACGACCTCCTCGGTGCTCCCGCTGACGGCGCGCCCGGCGGCCAGGTAGACGATCCGATCCATGACGCCGAGCAGCGGGTTGATCTCGTGCGCTGAGATCAGCACGGCGATCTCCTGCTCGCGTGTGATCCGGGCGAGCAGCGCGACGACCTCGTGCGCACTGCCCAGGTCGAGGTTCGCGAGGGGCTCGTCGAGCAGCAGCAGCCGCGGACGCGCGATCAGGGCATGAGCGATCAGGACGCGCTGCTGCTCGCCGCCCGAGAGAAGGCCGACGCGAGTATCGGCGAAGCCTGTCGCGTCAACCGCCTCGAGCATCTCCTCCACCAGCGCACGGCGCGAGGACGACGGCAACGGCACGCCCAGGCGTTGGGCGTCCACGCCGAGCGCGACCAGGTCGCGCGCGCGCATCGGCAGGTCCGGGTCGAGCAGGAACTTCTGCGGAACGAAGCCCACAGCCTTCCGTCCACGCGCGCGGGACTGACCGGCGATCGAGATGTCCCCCGCGCTCGCCGCCTGCAGGCCGAGGATCACACGGAACAGCGTCGTCTTGCCTGCGCCGTTGGACCCGATCAGACCCGTGAACTCGCCCGGCGCGATCTCGAAGGTGACCTGGTCGAGGATCGTGCGGCCGGCGAGCCGGACATCCACTCCCCGCACCTCGAGGATGTCCTGGCTCGGCTGTCCGCCCACTCCCTTCACAACTTTTCTGTCGACACGCCCTGCGTGACTGCCTTTTCGATCGCCTTGATCTCGGCGAGCATCCAGGACTGGTAGTTGTACCCCGGCACGGGCATCGTCTCGTAGACACCCACCACCGGTACGCCCGCCTTCTTCGCATCCGCGACGAACGCTGCCGTCGTCGGATTCGTGACCTGCTGGTTGTGGACGAACGCCTTCACCTTGTGAGCGGAGAAGAGATCTTCCTGCAGCGAGACGTCCTGGGGGGGCAGGTCCGTGCCCGTTCATGATGTCGGCCTGCATGCTGAACGGCGTCATGTTCTTGATGCCCGCCGCTTCGAGCATGTAGTCGGCGACCGGCTCGGTCGTTGCAACGGGGCTGTTCGGGTAGCGGTTCTTGAACGCGGCGATTGCTGTCAGCCACGGCTGCATCGACGCTTCGAAGGTCTTCACGTTTTCCTGGAAGTACGCGGCGTGTGCCGGCGCCAGCGCGGAGAGGTCGTCGGCCATCGCTTTCGCGACCGCCGGCATCGTGGTCGGCTTGTACCAGAGGTGTGGGTTCGGGGTCGAGTCCGGCAGGCCGAGCAGCTTCTGGACATTGATCACCTTGCGCGAGGAGTCCGGCGACGCCGACTCGATCTTTTCCATGTAGGTGTCATAGCCGACCCCGTTTTCGATGAGCAGCTTGGCGCCCGCCACCGACCGCGCAACGCTGGGGCTCGCCTCATAGGTATGGGGATCGGTGTTGGGGTTGCTCTCGATTGCGGTGACCTTGACGTACTTGCCGCCGATCTGTTCGAGCACGTTCGCGTACTCGTTCTCCGCAGCGACGGCAGAAACCGTCGCGTTCGACGAGCCGCCGCCGGAGGATGCCTGGGCGGACCCAGAGGAGGACGAGCCACCGCAGCCGGCTACGAGGACGGCTGCACCCGCGATCGCGAGGGGCACGCCGAAAAGGCTGAGGCGGGACAGGAGGGTCCTTGGGGCAGTAGTCATCAGCGACCTCGAGCGAATCGTGGGCGGAAGTTCGCCCCCCGTGTCGGGAGCACGGCCCCAATATAGTATTGAGACTGATTCTTGTCAAGGTCTTCGAGTCCCGCGCACGTTCGGGGATCAGGCCCTCCGACGGGGCCGCGGCTGATACTCGCAAGGGCCGAGCACGAAGCCGCCGCAAGCGCGCTGCGCATCCGGGATACGACGCGATCCGCGGATGGCGAAGCCCGGATGCGGAGCTGCAGCCTGACTGCGACGCTCGCCTGGTGTCTGAGATGATCCGCGGCCGCAAGTCGCGGCCACGTCGCCGGACAGCGCTCACCGCGATCACGCTGGTCCACACCCTGGCGTGGTTCTCGATCGAGTCGTGCATGGTCTACGTCCTATGGGCGGGATTCACGAGGCAGTCCGATCGTCGCGCCGCAATCGCAGCCGGTGTAGTCGCAGGCGAGACTGCGATCTTCGTGGCGAACCGGTTCCGCTGCCCGCTCACCGATGTCGCGGAGCGTCTCGGGGCCGAGCGCGGCACCGTCACCGACATCTACCTGCCACGCTGGTTCGCCCACAACCTGCCCGCGATCCATGTCCCGCTGATCGCGCTGGCCGGATACCTGCACGCACGGAACCTGCGGTCGACCCGATCGAGAACCCCCTCGACGTAGCGGCGGCGATACTCGGGCGCCAGCTCGCTGCGATTCCGCTTGCCCTCACCGAGCCGGTCATCCTCGCGATACTGGGGTGGCGCAACTCCGTCGTCGGCGCCAGCTCGGGGTGGCGGCGGTACACGATCGAGGCGTCCACGACCACGACAGACGAGGTGCCCGATCTCGCCGATATGCCCGCCGCCGGGGCCGCTCCGCGAGTTGCCTCGTCGACCCTGCACGGCTTTGCCGGTGCTGGCGCGATCGTGACGGCTGTACGCGACGGGTGCGTCGCGGTGCGGCGTCACATATCAGCCGGCCTCATCGCCTGGAAGCTGGGGATCGTCCTCCCCCGCTTCGATGACGCCTGGCGCGCCGGCGCTCGACCAAAATCGACGCGAAACACAGCCCCACCAGGGCAACCGCCCCCAGCGCGGCGATCGCCAAGCCAGGCGTGACAAGGAGCAGCAGGACGCCGGCGAGCAGTCCGACGGTGAGGTCTACTCGAAGCAGGTGGCGCCGACGGCGTGCCTCGTGGCGGCGCGTGCGTGACCCGGACGGAGCGGTCCTTGCAGAAGCGAGACGCCGCGGCGGCGGCCGGCGGCCCTCGCGGACCTCGTAGGCCGGTCGACGAGAGGGCTGGGGCGCGCTCATCGCTGCCAGCCGACCGGTGGATGGTCCAGCGCCTCGCCCGGGAGAAGCGGGAGCTCCCCTCGCCGGGTCACCGAAGGCACCCTGGCCGCGCGGGGAGCCTCGCCCGGCATCGTGGCCGGCGGGCGCGAACCCGAGCGCTCGCCGGCGGTCAACAGCGCGCGCCGAGCGTCAGGAGGCGACATACACGCCGCCGAGGAACAGGAGCGTCCATGCCGCGGTGAGGGCGAGCAGGATGCGGTCGCGCAGGACAAGATCCTCCGGCGCCTGGCCGTCCCCGGCTTGAACCAGCACCGCATAGCGCGCCAGCCATGCTACGAGGGGAACGACCGACGCCGCGTACCACCACGCGTGCGCCGCCGGACGCGTGGCCGCCCACCCGCAATACGCGAGGCTCGCGAGGCTCGCAGCACCGACGAGTGTCAGCCGCAGGCCGCGACCCGAGTAGCGGCGCAGCGTGATTCGCGACGCGCTCGGGCCGGACTGCTCGCGGAGCTCGGCGTACCGCTTCGACGCAACCAGATAGATCGCCGAGGAGCCGGTGACGAGCACGAACCACCGCGACAGGTGGATGTTCGTGGCGACGCCTCCGGCCAGGGCGCGCAACACGAACCCAGCGGCGATCGCGAGCATGTCGGCCACGATCACGTCACGCAGCCATAGCGAGTAGCCGACGGTGAGCACGAGGTACGCGCATCCGACCGCGCCGAGCGCCAGGTCGGTCACGCAGGCCAGCGCCAGCCCCGTCAGGGCAAGCAGCGCCGCCGCAATGAGAGCTGTACGCACCGACAGCGTCCCCGCAGCGATCGGGCGCATGCGCTTCTGCGGGTGCAGGCGGTCCTGCTCGCGGTCGCGCACGTCGTTGAGCAGGTAGGTGGCGCTCGAGAGCATGCACATCGCTACGAACGCGGCGGCGACCTGTGCAGCGACGTGTGGCCTCACGATCGCCCCCGCCGCACACGGCGCGGCCAGCACGAGCACGTTCTTGCTCCACTGCCGGGGTCGACACGCGCGGGCGAGCGAAGCTGGGCGTGCGTGGCGACGATCCGAGCGCAGATCCCGGAAGCGGGATGTCGGCCGCGTCCCGGGAACCGCGTACGCGGAGCTCGGCTCTGTCTCGTGGGCTGCTACTTGGAAGGTGTTGATCGTTCGCTCCGGGGAAGGTGTGAGAGTTGTCCCGGCAGAAGAGCCTCGCTGTTCGTGACGAGGAGGGTCGGCAGCCGGGAAGCCGACCGGCCGGTCCGAAACCGGTAGGAAGTTATTCCACGCGTGCAGCGCAATTCGGCGTGACCGGCCGCGGGTCTCGGTGAGAATGCGCTCACCCGGTGCGTCGCGTTGCAGGAGTCTCGCGTGTGCCCACCTTACAGTCTCGTATGCGATCGAGCGCATCTGCGAGCAGCCGTCATCCTGCGGTGGCGGCGTATCGCTCGCGCGCCGCGCGGATCTCGGGGGTCCAGCGCCTGCGCCGGATCGCGCTCGTGGTGTCGATGATCGCGCTGATCCCAGCGTCCGCGTCGTACCTGGGTGCGCTGGCACAGACATCCAACTCCCCCTTCGGCATCCGCACCGTCGAGTGGCTGCGCGACACGGCGCCGCAGGGCTGGTGGCGAAGGTCGAGTCGATCTACTACAGCTTCACGGCGCCGAGCAAGGGCGGGCCGACGCTCAAGAAGTTGCCGAATGTCGGCTACGGCGCCGCCGGTGCGGCGGCGGGGAGCCTCGAATACCGTCCTGCCAGCGTGCCGGCCCTGCTGCGTCCCGCGCTGCCGGGAGAGGGCGTCTGGCGTCCCACGCGCCCCAACCTCCAGCACGAACCGCCGGTGCTCGTGACAACGCTGCGCGACCAACCGGAATACCCGCGCGTGTACGCCGGCCTCGCATGGATCGACACCAAACGCACGACGATCGCTCTCAATCCCGGTCGTCTGGAGCCGTCGGTCGAAGTGCCGCGCGGACCGATGCAGGTGCCGATCGCGAGCCGTCCGCGGCTGCTGGCGACGTTCAACAGCGGCTTCAAGCTGTCCGACTCGCGAAGGTGGCTTCGTCTTGGGCGGGCGCACGTACGCAACGATGCGCAACGGCCAGGGCACGATCGTCGGCTACACCAACGGCGACGTCGGAGTGATCGACTGGACCTATGGACCCACGGCTCCCTCGAACGTCTCGTTCGCGCGCCAGAATCTGCCTCTCATCGTCAACGGGGGGCGGCCCAGCGCGGGCCTCGAAAACACCTCCGAATGGGGAGCCACGGTCGGCAACGCCGTGCTCGTCTGGCGCTCCGCCGTAGGCGTCGACACGCGCGGCGACCTGATCTACGCCGCAGGCGAAGACCAGTCGGTCGAGAGCATCGCCGATGCGCTGGTCCGTGCCGGTGCGGTGCGCGCGATGGAGCTCGACATAAACTCGTTCTGGACGAGTTTCATCAACTATGGCGCGCCGGGCGCCGGTGAACCGAAGAACCTGCTGCCGGGCATGGAACGACCCGCGACGCGGTACCTGGAACCCGATGACCGCGACTTCTTCAGCGTGTACGAACGGTGACGGCGTGCCGGGAGGGAATGCGCATTTCAATTCGAGTGGCTCGCGGGGAGCGCTGAAAGCTGCATCCTGTCCTGAGGCGATGGGACGGCCACGGGCGGGAACGCCGTGAGAAGGCCCTCATACCGTCTCGATCGTGATGCTCAGCACGTCCCCGAGTACGCCGGCGTGCCCGGTCCGGACGAAGGTTCGTCGACTACGCCGCGTTCGGCGGATCTGAGCACGGCCCCGAGATGGACGACGTACCACTCCCCCCGCCAGGAGATCATCGATGCGATGCCCAGCGAGTGGATCGAGCCTCTCAGCCGGTAGACGATTCGGGCACCCGGCATCTCGAAGTAGCCGATGCGGTTGTCGCAGACACCCGGTTCGATCCAGTGGCCGTACCGCGCGTCGACCTTCACCTCCACCAACCCCGCGTGAGCGGCGCCGCCGGCGATCAGAGCATGCGCCGCGGAGATGTCCAGCGCGTAGTCACGGACGAGACGGTCGGTCCAGTCGGAGCCGGCGCCGCCGATCGCCTTGAGCTGCAGGTATGCGTCCCTGGGAAAGAACGCCGGCCGCGCCGGCCGCGCCGAGCCCTTCACGATGCCTGCCCACAATGCGTCCATCCGCGACCGGAACCGGCTCGTCTGCGCCGATGGGTAAGCCCGCGTCTGCGGCAGCGAGCCGGGCGATGACGCGGGGTGTGCGGCGCCGCCATGCGCCGACGCCGGATGCGCTTCTGGCTCGCTCGCCGCTCGCGAGCTCGCCTCGATCGGCCTTCCCCGCGGGCTGAGCAGCTGGCCGGGCCGGGCGTGCGCGGGACGGGCCTCACGGCTCGCGCGGTCGGCGGACAACCTGCCGCTCGCCAGAACCGCGGCTACCGCAATGGCGAGCGTCGCCACCAGCGCCGCCCCGCGACGGCGGCGGCGCAGGTTTCTGCGCCGGAGTTGCCTCCGGTGAGCAAGGTCTGCAGAGCGGAGGAGCGGAGGCGGCCGATCGCTCTCAGGGCGGGTCATCGACGCCCGCACCTTACCGGTC
This sequence comes from uncultured Solirubrobacteraceae bacterium, assembly GCA_963742805.1. GTDB lineage: Bacteria > Actinomycetota > Thermoleophilia > Solirubrobacterales > Solirubrobacteraceae > Palsa-744. The sequence continues at coordinate 122,077 of CAVUNG010000002.1, forward strand.
TCGCTCGCCTCTCACACGGCGTCTCCCACTACCGCGGCGCCGCTGCTTGTAGCGGCAACTGCTCCCCTTCGGGGCGGCGAAGCGGGACACGGGCGCACGCGATTCCGCCCTCGTGGCGGAGCGCACGGACCGACACATCGTTGAACCCCGCCTCATGGAGCGCTTCGCGCCACCACTCAGGGGACGCGGGGCGCTCCCAACGGCCGGTCGCTATTCGCGCCGCGTTCTTGATCAGGCGCAGTATTCCCGCGGGTCCGTGGCCGAGCACCCGCTTGATCAGCGACAGGACCACGACGCGGTTACGTCGGTTGGTGGGATCGAGGGTGAACATCATGTCGGCGATCACCAGGCGGCCCCCGGAGCGGAGAACGCGCGCGATCTCTGCAAGCGCGCGTCTCTTGGCGTCATCGTCGAGGTGATGGAGGCAGTAGTTGGAGATCACGGCATCCACCGAGCCGTCGGCGAGCGGAAGCGCGACAGCGTTGCCGGCGAGCACCTCAACGTTGTGAATCCCCGCGCGTTCGACGTTGCGCTGCAGGCGAGCGCACATCACCGGTGAAACGTCGAGGGCGCTGACACGCTTGACATGCGGAGCCGCAGCCAGCGCGAGAAGACCTGTGCCCGCGCCGATATCCAGCACCTGGTCGTCCGCGCGCAGCTCGGCCAGCTCCATGACGCGATCGCGCAGCTCCTGGAAGGCGGGACTGGCGGCCAGCCGTTCGACGTGCTCGACATGCGTGTTCCAGTCCTTCGCGTGCGCGGCGTCCACAACGGTGAGCGATCCGCGGATTCCTGCCTTGGAGTGCCTCGCCGCGGACCCGTCGAGCACTGATCTATGCCTGTACCGAGATTGGATAGCGTGTGTTTAACGCCCCACGCTAAACCGGCTCCCAATGACACGTGAAACCTCCTTCACATGGGAGCATTCTAAGGAAGTCGTCACGTCGAACAGGCCATCTCACGGTGCAACCCGCCGCAACAGCAGTCCCTCGGAGCGGGCGCGCGCGGGTGAGGGTGCGCGACGTCGAGCAACTCTCCGGCGGCGGCGTGCGGCGGCGGGGGTTCTGGCGTGCGTGACCGCGGCCGTGGTGGTGACCGTCGTGCTTGCGGGAGCCTCCACGCGCCCGGGCGCCGGCAGCGGCTCCTCCAAACAGGAATCCAGCGCGAGAATCGGGCATTCCGGCCGCTCGCCGACATCACGCGCCAACGCGAAGAGCGGCTACGCCGTCGGACTGCGGGTGGTGCGGCTGATCGACACCAGTCGGACGATTACGCTACCCGACGGCGCCACCGAGCCGCGGCCGTTGGTCACAGAGGTCTTCTACCCCGCGGTGGGGCCCGCGGGCGCGAGGGCGACGGCGAAACCCGATGCAGTTGCCGCTGGTGGCGACGGGCCGTTTCCACTCGTGGTCTTCGGGCACGGATATGCCGTTACGCCGAAGCTGTATGCACGGCTCCTGCAAGCGTGGGCGCGGGCTGGATATGTTGTGGCGGCTCCGGTGTTCCCGCTCGAGAACACTGATGCGCCCGGTGGGCCGGACGAGTCGGATCTCATCAACCAACCGGCCGACATGCGGTTCGTGCTCTCTCGCCTGATCTCGCTCAGCCAGAGCCGCTCGGGGCCGCTGGCGGGGCTGATCGATCCGGCCGAGATCGCGGTCAGCGGCCAGTCGGATGGCGGCGACACAGCGCTGGCGGTGGCCTATGACGGCCCCTACCGCGACCCTCGAGTGGGCGCCGCCATCATCCTCTCGGGCGCTGAGATCCCCGCTCTCGGCAGCTTCGCGTTCCCGCTGGGGGGACCACCGCTATTGGCGATCCAGGGCACGGCGGACACGGTCAACCTGCCGAGTGCCACCGAAGCCTTCTTCACTGCTGCGCGGCGGCCGAAGTATCTCCTCAGGCTGCTCGGGGCCGAACACCTGCCGCCGTATTCGACCGAGCAGCCCCAGTTGACGATCGTCGAGCGGGTCACCATCGCCTTTCTCGATCATTACCTCAAGCAAGACGCGAGTGCGCGCAGGAGCATCGTGGTGGCGGGCAACGTGCCCGGCATCGCCGCGATGCTCCCCGAACCATAGACGCGGGCCGTCGCGCCAAGGCACCGGCCCCTCGCAGCATCTCAAGGAGCGAGCAGATAAATCCGCGTCTGCAGAGAGACAGGCCATGAAAAGACTGTGTGGGTGCGACCCGCGAGCTTCACGCTCGACGCCGTGGCGAGACCTCGCGGCAGTTTGCCACCAGCGACCTCCCGTCCGCCCGAGACAACGAACAGTGAAGCGCCGGTGACTGCACGCACGAGCCCGGTGAGGTCCTTGAAGTGGGGGGGCAGCGGTGTGAAACGCGCTGCGATGTGTCTCGCAATCGAGCCCCACGCGTAAGCCCGCACGCGCTCACAGCTGAGCGACGCGAGCCACCGCGGCGGTGTCGGGGAGAACAGCGCCACGTTCAGGATGCCACTCGGAAACGCACGCATCTCGAGCACCTTCACTGTGTAATCGGATCGGCCGACGGTGATCGCCGACTCGCGCGCGGGCAACGCCGGTCCCGGTCGCAGGGTGCCCATCAGGAACGACCGTCCGCGGTACAGATCCACCGGCACGCCGATGAACCTGCTGACGAGCTTTACGTAACCCACGTCGTCCTGGACTGACATGACGTAGCGCCCGATCGCGTGGCCGCCGTGCTTCAGCACCCCCCGGACAGGGGCGATGACGTAGGGACCTCCGACGTCGGCGATCACGCGTCCAGCTGCGGTGACGCGCAGCCGGACGATGTGCCAACCGGGCGTGTAGACGATTCCGTGGACCGCCGAACGGGTCGCCGCAGCATTGGCAGCGGAGAGCGCGGCCGTCAGCGCCCGCGACCCGCGGACGTGCGCCTGATCCGTGAGCGTCTCGCGCCCGGCCAGCTCGTCGGCGTAGATCTTCTCTGCGACCCGCGCCTCAACACTCGCTACGACGCGGCCGCTCTGCGCGCCGCAAGCACCCGGAACGGCGGGCGGCCTGTTCCGGGAAGCCGTCGCCGGAGAGCGTTTGCTCGAGAGAGCGAGGAGCGAAGCGCCGCCGCGGTCGCCCTCCGAGGCCTCGAGTACCACGGGCGCTGCTATGGAGCCGGCCGCCCCCAGGGCAAGGACGCCGACGAGGTATCGAGACCAGCGGCGTAGGACGGCGGCACGCATGCAAGCAGTCTGCGCCCGCCGCCTCAGTAGAGCCTCAGGGTGCGATGAACACACTCACATGAGCGCGGGTCCCGCCAGCGCCGGGATTCTCGTCGAGCGAGCTACCGCGCCGCGAACTGCTCCCAGCGCACATGGCTCCGCGGAATACCGGCTGCGTGCAGCCCGCTCGAGAAGCTGTTCATCATCGGCGGCGGCCCGCACATGTACACCCAGGGGGTCACGGACGAGGAAATCGCGTCCACGATGCCCGCGGGCGTCAGCATACCGTCGGTCGCGGTGCAGTGGAGGTGAATCCGCAGCGACGGGTGCCGCGCGGCGATCGCACGGATCTCATCGATGTAGAGCGCGTCCTCGGGGCGCGCGACGGAATAGTAGAAGGAGACCTGGCGATCGAAGCCGTCGTCGATCGAGCGCATCCAGCTCAGGAACGGGGTCACGCCGATGCCGCCGGCGATCCATACTTGGTCGCGGCCTCCGAGGCGGTAATCGAAGCCGCCGAACGGCCCCGCGACCTTCGCTGGCACTCCGGGTGCGAGCTTCTCGAAGAGCTCGCGCGTGTAGTCGCCGCTGGCCTTGATCGTCAGCTCGAGCCGCCTGTCGCCCGGCGAGCTCGAGACCGAGAATGGGTGTCGCTGCCACGCTCCGGGGCCGCCGAGCTCGATGAACACGAACTGCCCCGCAGCGAACTCGAGCGGCTCACCGGTGGGCTCGAGTGACAGCTCGAGCGTGTTCTCGTTCAGCCGCCGGACAGCGGACACTGAGTACTCATAGAGCGGGATGAAGTAGCGAGCGAGGAGCTCTCGGTACAGGTAGGCGAGCGTCCCGATGCCACCGATCGTTAGAAACATGACGTTCAGCAACGTCGAACGGTGCAGGACGGGGTCGACCAGCGCGCCGTGCGCGACGGCCGCGATCACGAACACGCCGGTCAGCCGGTGGGCCGTCAGCCAGCGCTCGTAGCTCGCGCGCGCCATCCGTTGGATGGGCCCCGGCCAGCGCGACGCGCGCAGGGACGGAGCGAGCGCCCACAGCCCCAGTGCCCCGAGGCCGAGCAGCGCCAGGTCGCCCAGTCCGGGTCCCGCCGCGGTCGCGTAACGGTCCGGCGCCGAGGTCGCGAGAATGATGTGGGGCACGAGCAGCAGTAGCCCCGCCTCCGCCGCGCGCCGATGCCACAGCGCGACGCGGTCCAGCCCGCCGAAGGCACGTTCGATCGGGGGGAGCAGCGTCGCCAGCACCAGTGCACAAGAGAACAGGAGCACCGCCTCGGCGCCGAGCATCTCGCCGATGAACCGTCCCGCCGGCTCGCCCGGAGGCGCGGCCGCGACCCACAGGACGAGGTAGCCGGCAGCCAGCGCGACTAGCGCCGCTACGCCGAGCGCACCGGAGGCCGACGTCGCTGCGTCTCGCCGGGCTGTGCTCACCGCTCGCCGCCCGCTGGTCTGTGGGGGCGCATCGCGCCGCGCCGCGCCGCCGCCCTCATCGCCATGCGGCCTGCCGCACGGAAGCAGCGCGGCTGCAACGCCTGCTCGAGCGCGTCGTGTATCGCCCGGTAGTCCGGGCCGTCGGCTGACGGGCGGCTTCGGCTGTGATCTGTGCAGTGCTCATGTGGCTCTCGACATGGTCCGGGTTCGAGCTGACCCTGAGACAGATCCACGCGAGGCTCTCCTATGCGCCCTTCGCGTAGCTGGAGCTCGTCTCCGATCCCCGGACGATCCGTTCGGACCGGCCGCAGACATTCGGAAGAGTGTTCGGACACTTGCAGAGGGCAACCATCCAACACTAGATCCTGACGGCGACGGGACGTGTCGGGATCAAGAAGAGCCCCGCTCTTCTCAAGGGTTGGGCCGGCCCTGTGCCGGTGAGTCCCGGGCCGAGCAGCCGGACCACGTAGAGGATCGCACCGGCCGACTCCGGGGCCGGGAGGTCAGCTGATCGCCGCGATGCGCTCGGCAGCGTCCTCGCACTCGGCCGCGCGATGGAGCGTCGGATCTTGCGCGAAGCGCTCGGCGACGCGCACAACCTCGGCACCGAGGCCGCGCAGCTGCGACTCGATCAGCTCGTCCTCGACCTCCCCCTGCTCTCCGAACGCGCCCGTCGCGCCCGAGACCGGGACCGCGTAGGGCACCGCCCACGCGCGGAGGGCGCGCGCCGAGAAATCCATCGTGTTGATGACCTGCAGCCCCTGTATCCCACCGGCGGCGCTGATCAGACCGACCACCTGGTCGTGAAGGTAGGCCGGATCTCGCGATCCGAGAATGTGCAGCCAGTCGATCGCGTTCTTGAACGATCCCGAGACCGATCCGTTGTACATCGGGCTGCTCCACAGCATTCCGTCGGCCTCGTAGCAGGTCTCGATCAGCGATCGGACGCTGGCGGGTGCGTCCGCCTCAGCTTCGGGGCTGAACATCGGCAGCGCCAACTGCCTCAGGTCGAGCAACTCCACGGCGGCTCCGGCGGCAGCGGACCCGTCGAGCGCGATCGCGAGTGCTGCCCGGCTGCGTGAAGCGGCTCGAAGTGAACCCCCGAGCCCGACAATCCTCAGAGCCATCTCCAGACCTCCTCCCGGGGCAGCGCCTCGGCACCGCCCTCACTGGTGGGATGCGACGCCACGTCCTGGCCTTTCCGGGAGCGAGACCGGGCGTCGCGACAGTCGCAACATATCCCCGCCGTCCAGGTCACGTCGGCGTCTCGACGGGGCGTCAGTCGGTCAGCTCACGCACCTGAAACGGCCACACCACTTCGGTGATGCCCTTCATCACCGCCCAGATACCGGCGAAGACGAGCAGGGTGCAGGCCCGCCCGCGGAAGAACCTCGCCAGGGGTCCAGAAAGCGAGCACGATCGGGCTCGTCGAAAAGCCCGTGGGTCGGCCACGGTCGGCGCGTCGACCTCTCCCGCCGCATCCAAAGCAGCTGGTGGCCGACGGACCTGAGCGCCGCCGGTATCGCGCGGGGGCACAGGCTCCCCGTTGGCGGTGTCTGGCTCCTCGCGACTCTGGCTGCCAGTGATCCGATCTGCGCGGGCGGCCGTAGGGATGTGCAAAGCAACATTCCGAGACGAAGGAGACGGATCGATGGGTGACATGACGAGTAGTGCTCTCACGCGCGGGCAGTTCTTCCGGAACGCGGGCAAGGGCGGAATCGTCCTGGCTACGAGCGGCGGTGTGCTCGCGACCGTGACGAGCTCGGCTTTCGCGTCGAGCTCGCCGACGGCGAGTGACGTCGAAACCCTCCAAGCTGCTTACACAGCCGAGAGCCTCGCGGTCGTCGTGTACTCCGCGATCATCAAGAACTTCCATGCCTTCAGGCACCCGAAACTGGAAAACAAAGACTATTTCGAAGCGGCGCTGAAAAACGAGAAGGATCACAAGGCCTTCCTCGCCGAAGCGCTTGGTCCGAAAACCCCGACAGGGCTGAAATTCAAGATTCCGGCGAGTGTGACGCGTACGGGCAAGTCGCTGCTCGCCACTGGTGTCGCACTGGAGACCGCGTTCGTCGAGGCCTACCTCGGGGCGTCTGAAACGTTCAGCAGCCAGGAACTGCGGACGATCGCGGCAAAGGTGGCCGCCAACGAGGCGACGCACTTCAGCTTCTTCGACGCCGAAGCGGGCGGCCATGGCGTCCTTCCGTCGCTGCCCAAGAGCGACACGATCCCGCACACGGTCACCAAGCTCAAGCCGTTCCTCGCTTGAGGGAGGGGGGATCAGTCCACCTGTGCTCTAGAACGCGGGCGTAGGCACTGACAACGGCGCAGCGCCCGCAATCAGTGCGGCCTCGTTGGCGGCCGGGGCTCTGGCGCAACGTCGGCATCGTGTCCTGGGCGATACCCCGCCGATGGCCAGAGCCCGCGCCGACGCCCGTTCGAGTGCGTTCCGGCAGTGCCGAGGATTCGCGCCGAGGGGTGCCCGGCCTTCGGGCGGTCTGAGCGATGCCTGAGGGGCTTTCGGGTGTCGAGGTCGGTAAGGAGATCGGCGAGCGTGCCAAGCACTCGGGGGACGATGACGGCTCTGATCGGCGGGCCCGTCTGATTTCGATCATGGAGGCGCTGCTGCTCTCCCTGGTCGCGGTCCTCGCCGCGGACTCCGGCTACGCCGCCGCGAAGTGGGGGACGGAGTCCTCGGTGACGCTCGCCAAGGCCTCCGCCTCGCGCACCAAGGCGAACCGCGCGGACCTCGAGGCATTGCAGTTGCGCACCCTCGACTCCGTCTCGTTCAACGCCTGGTTCGCGGCGTTCGTCCTCGCAACCGTGTTGTTCCTCGTCGGGATAAGCAGCCACGTTCCGCTGCTGCAGGCCCGAACGCACTGATCGGTGTCGGCGTCCTGCTGCTCGCGTTCTCTGTCGTCCGAATCCTCGGACTCCCGGCCTCGCCCTGACCTCGAGGTACACGCGTGTTGACCAGTGAGGGCGTGGCTCTCCGGGTCGTCCTTCACTCTTTCTGCCGGGCCTGCGCCAGCACCGTGTCCATCGTCTCCATGATCGAGATGGTCTCGTCCAAAGGCATCAACCGGCTCTCCACGTCACCCGCGGCCAGCCGACGCGCGACCTCGTCGGCCTGGTGGCGCAGGCCCCGGCCCTCGTGCACCGACTCGACGCGGGTCTCCTCGCCCTCCCGCGGTATCAGCGTCACGGTCGCGGGAGCATAGAACTCGCCCTCGACCTCGATCCGCGCGTCGCTGCCGACGATCGCCGCCCTCGTCGGGCTCTTCGCCCGCAGGGTGCACGTCAGCACCGCCTGTGCGTGGCCGTCGTAGTCGAACAACATCGACGTTTGTGCGTCCACGCCGGTGAACGCTGCGTCGATCATGGACACGATCCGGCTCGGCGTGCCGAGAACCATCGACGCGAACGACACCGGGTACACGCCGAGGTCCAACAGCGCGCCACCGCCCAGCTCCGGTGCGAACAGCCGGAACTCGGCATCCTCGGCGAACCACTGGCCGTGGTCCGCGGTCACGGCGACGACGGCGCCGAGCACACCCCGCTCGAGCCAATTCCGGATCACTGACATGTGGGGCAAGAACCGAGTCCACATCGCCTCCATCGCGAACAGTCCGTTCTCCCTCGCGACCCGAACGACCTCGCGGGCCTCGGCGGCGTTCATCGTGAACGGCTTCTCAACCAGTACGTGCTTGCCGGCTCCCAGTGCGAGGATCGCGTTGTCGTGGTGCATCGGGTGCGGCGTCGCAACATAGATCACGTCGACGTCCGGATCGGCCACGAGCGACTCGTAGCCGGCATGCGGGTTCGCGATGCCGAACTCGTCCGCGAAACGGTCCGCTGATCGCTGGCTGCGCGACCCGACCGCGACGGCAACGCCGGAGTCCGTCAGCCGAAGGTCGGTCACGAACGCGCTCGCGATCCCACCCGTTCCGAGGATTCCCCAACGCACTGGGCTGATCGTCACGTCTTCACCTCGTCGACCGGCATCGGAGAAAGCCCAACGACGTGGCCCGCGGCTGGCCTCGCGTGCGGTGCGAGATCGGCGGGCGTCGGGTCGGTCGGGCCCGGTTCACACTCGCCATTCTCGGCGATTGCGGAGAGTTCGGTCGACCGACCCGTCCGGCGAGGGGTGTTCGTCCGGAGCGGTTGCGGAACCAGGCCGCCACGCGCTCGCCGAGCTGGCGACACGAGTGGTCGCGAGAGGCCGCTCGTCGCCGACGAGCGATCCACCTGGTACGGGACCGCGGCCACGAGGCGCCGTCGGACGCGCGCAGCAGCGGCAGCTACTGACTGTCTCCCTGAGCCAGCTCAGCCACCGGCTGCCACTCGCGCCACGTCGCGAGGCGGCCGGCGTAGTCGTTTTCGGCGATACCCAGCGGCGCCGTGCCGAAGAACACCCGTAGCGGCGGGGGATCGGCGTCGACGACGCGCATGATCGCCGCGGCGGAGGCGCGCGGGTCACCCGGTACGTTGCTGGCGCGCCACTGCTGCTGACGCTCTCGGAGTGCGTCGTAGGCGGGGTTGGGCTCCGAGCGCTTGGACGACGGCCCACTCCAATCGGTTGAAAACCCGCCGGGCTCGACCAGCGTGACGTTGATCCCGAACTGCTTGACCTCCTGGGCGAGCGCCTGACTGATGCCCTCGAGACCCCACTTCGAGGCGTGATAGATGCCTACGTTCGGGAACGCCGAGATGCCGCCGATCGACGACACCTGGACGATGTGGCCGCTCCCTTGCTCACGCAGGAACGGAAGCGCAGCCTGTGTCACCCACAGCGCGCCGAACAGGTTGGTCTCGATCTGGGCCCGAGCCTCCTGCTCTGAGATCTCCTCCACCATCCCGAAGTGGCCGTAGCCCGCGTTGTTGACGACGATGTCCAGCCGACCGAAATGCTCGCGGGCGCGTTTGACGGCGCCAAACGCCGCTTCGCGGCTGGTGACGTCCAAAGTCAGCGGCAGCAGAGCGTCGCCGTGCTCCGTCTTGAGGTCGTCGAGCGCGCCTTGGTCACGCGCGGTGGCGGCGACCCGATCGCCGCGCTCCAGCGCCGCCCTCGTCCACTCGCGACCGAAGCCGCGCGAAGTACCGGTTATGAACCATGTCTTGTTAGCCATAGAACGATCCTAGTCGCGCCGCTGCGGGACCGACTATCAGCGTCGGCGACCCGCGAAAGAGCGGTCTTCACGATCGGAGGAGAGTTTGAGTACCGCGCGCTCTGTCACGCCGCCAATCCGCTCGAGTGGGCTCGAGCCACGACGGGCGTTGAGCCCACAAGCCTCAGCCTCGTACACGCCTGCAAGATGCTTCCAGGAGCGTCCAGATAGCCCGGGTCGCGGACGAGCCTTTGCCGAGACGTTGGCGCGGGCGGCGGCTTCGCGCGCCCCTCACGGGTCTGCGATGAGTTTCAGCGCTGGCGGACGTTTGACGGGGTGAGAAAGAAGATTTCGACAAGGAGACATGATGAGGACGATCGCAGGGAAGGATGTGCTGGTCACCGGAGCCAACCGCGGCTTGGGGAGGGCGCTGGTAGACGAGTTCCTGAGGAGGGACGCCCGCCGGGTGTACGCAGCCTCACGTAGCGGGGATGTCGCTTCGGACGAGCGCGTGGTACCGGTGATGCTGGACGTGACCGACGAGGCACAGGTCGGGCGAGCTGTCGGGCAGATCCAATCGCTGGACATCCTCGTCAACAACGCCGGCGTCTCTGTCGGCGACGATCTCAGCGACCGTGGGGCATTCGAGCATCATCTGGCCGTCAACCTGTACGGGACGCTCGATGTCACCCGGGCGTTCCTGCCGGCGCTGAAGCGGAGCCGCGGAACCGTGGCAAACGTCGTCTCGCTCGGTGCTGTCGCGGCGGTGCCCGTGCTGCCCGCCTACTCGATCTCAAAGGCGGCGGCGCTCTCGCTGACCCAGTCTCTGCGGGCGCTGCTGGATCCGCAAGACGTGACAGTGCAGGCGGTCCTGCCCGGTCCTATAGACACCGACATGGTTCGGGACCTCGCGATCCCGAAGGCATCGGCAGAGGATGTCGCGCGCGCCACGCTCGACGGTGTCGAAAGCGGAGAGGATGAGATCTTTCCTGACCCGATGTCGCAGTCGCTCGCCGTCGGCTGGCGCACGGGAGTCGCCAAGCAGCTCGAGCGCCAGAACGCTGCGATGCTGTCGGCCGAGCCGATCGCGGCGTGAAAGGGCTAACGGCCGTGAACACGACCATTGACACGCACCCGATCGTCTCGCGCGAGGAATGGCGGGCTGCGCGCGGCGCGCTCTTGCAACGGGAGAAGGAACACACGCGGCTGGGCGACGAGCTGGCGGCACGGCGCCGCGAGCTTCCGTGGGTGGCACTCGAGAAGTCGTACACACTCGAAACCGCCGTCGGCCCGAGAACGCTGCAGGAGTTGTTCGACGGGCGCTCGCAGCTGCTGATTTACCACTTCATGTTCGGGGCGAGCTACGAGGACGGCTGCCCGGTAAACAGCTCGATCGCGGACTCGTTCGACGCTCTCGTCCCGCACCTGTGGGCTCGGGACGCGACTTTGGTTGCTGTCTCTGGTGCTCCGATCGGGAAGCTCTCGGCCTACGGTTCACGTATGGGGTGGGGCTTCAACTGGGTTTCGAGCTATGAGAGCGACTTCAACCTCGACCTCGGGTTCCACACGCCCCCCGAGCAGACGAGGCGGGCGATCGAGCCGGTTCTCGACCAGCTCCCCGCCGTCGCGTTTCGGAACGCGGAGTCCGCCGGCACCGACATCTACGGCTACATGACCGAGCTGTTCGGGTTCACGGCCTTCGTCCGCGAGGGGGACAGCGTCTACCAGACCTACTCGACCACCGGTCGCGGAGTCGAGTTCCTCATGCCCTACTACGGCTTCCTCGACCGGGCTGCGATGGGACGTGCCGAGGGCGACGGATGGCAGCTTTGGATCAGGCGCCACGACGAGTACGGGCCCGAGTGAGCCATGGATCGTGTCACCGTCCAAAGCTCCGACACGGATCCGCGTCTGCTGCTTGCCCGCGCACAGGCCGGCGACGAGCGGGCGTTCCGAGCGATGGTGGACCCCTACAGGCACGCCCTCGAGGTGCATTGCTATCGGATGCTCGGCTCGCTGCAAGACGCGGAGGATCTGTCGCAGGAGACGCTGCTACGGGCATGGCGTGCCCTCGAGCGCTTCGAGCCCAGGGCGCAGTTCCAGACGTGGCTCTATCGAATCGCGACGAACGCATGTCTGGATGAGCTCGAGCGCCGACCGCGCCGGCCGGAGCCGGTTGACCCGTTCCCGGACCGTGCGTCACCTGATACCGACTCGCCGACGTATGACCCAGCTGCGCGATACGCGATCAGGGAGGGGATGGAGCTGGCTCTGATGCGGGCCATCCAAGAGCTGCCGGGACGCCAACGCGCGGTGCTGATCTTCCGCGACGTTCTCGGGTGGACGGCGCCCGAGGTGGCCGACCTGCTGGGATCAACGGTCGCCTCGGTCAACAGCGCGCTGCAGCGCGCCCGCGCCTCGATCGGCCCCAGGGTGCCAGAGACGATCGCCATGACCGCCGATCCCGCCGAGCGGGAGCTGCTCGATCGGTACGTGTCTGCGTTCGAGCACGCAGACGTGGACGGCTTGGTCTCACTGCTGCACGAGGACGCCACGCTTCGGATGCCGCCGCAGGCCACGCTGATCGGCGGCCTCGAGATCGGCCGGTTCTTCCACGAGACGATCGCTGGAGGGGATCTCACCCGGATCCGCCATCGGCCCGCGTGGGCAAACGGCCGGCCGGCGGTCACGATCGAGGTGCGAGCCGAGGATGGCGCGTGGGTTCCCCATGGCGTCAGCGTGCTCGAGGTCGAGGACGCCCGCATCGTCGGGATCGACGCTTTCCTTGACCCCGGACTGTTACCGCGGTTCGGCGTCGTGGCGGGCCGTTAGGCGCGTTGCCGACTTGGCTGCCTCCAGCACGACGCTTGACCCGCGATGGACAGAGCGAGCCTGAACACGGCGCAGGAGACAGCACTGCTCGAGGTGGCCAGAGCGGGCGACGAGCTTGCATTCGCTGTCCTCACCTCCGCCTGCAGACAAGGGCTCGAGTCTCTTCTGATCGGGCGTCGCGCGTGGTCGGACACGATGCATGCCGATATTGGTATATGATGGGGCCATGGCACGAGCAGCGACGACCTCCGACGTGTTCAACGCGATCGCCGAGCGCCAGCGCCGGGAGATCCTGGTGCTGCTGCGGGGGGGTGAGGCGCCGGTGACCGAGTTGGCCCGGCAGCTGGGGATGACCCAGCCGGGGGCGTCCAAGCACCTGCGGGTGCTCCGGGAGGTCGGACTGGTGCGGGACCGCAAGGCAGGTAGGCAACGCCTGTACGGCCTTGACGCGCGTGGACTGCGACCAGTCCACGAGTGGACCGGCGGTTTCGAGCGGTTCTGGAACGAGAGCCTAGACCGGCTGGAGGAGTACGTACAGGACCTCGAGCGGGCAAGGGGGGATGAGTAGCTCATGGGCGCGACGGGACCAAGAGCGCCGGCGCATTCCGCACCGGCTGACCGCGAGATCCTGATTTCCCGGGTGATCAATGCCCCGCGGGAGCTGGTGTTCGAGGCGTTCACCGAGATCCGTCACCTCTCACGGTGGTGGGGACCGGAGGGATTCACCACCACCACACGGGCGTTCGAGTTCCGCGTCGGCGGGGAGTGGGACTTCGTCATGCACGGACCGGACGGGACGGACTACCAGGAGTGGATCTCATGGACCGAGATCGTCCCGCCAGAGCGGATCGCGCTGCTACACGGTGAGTTCCGCGGCGACCCGAACGCCTTCGAGTCGGTCTTGACGTTCGCGTCCGACGGCGCGGCGACCCGGATCGAGATGCGCGCGGTGTTCCCCACCAAGGAGCTGCGCGACGAGGCGGTTGAGAACTACCACGCAATCGAAGGCGGCCGGCAGACCCTGAGCAAGCTGGCGGCCTACGTCACGAAGCTCGTTCGAAAGGAAGTCGAGGACTGATGGCCGGGAAGGTGTTCTTCAGCGTGTCGATGTCGGTGGACGGGTTCATCGCCCCCGGGTCCCTTGGGGAGTTGATGGGGCAGCAGTGGATGGAACTGCAGCAGTGGGTGTTTCCACAGCGGTTCTTCCGGGAGAACCTGAAACTCGGCGAGGGCGGCGAGGAAGGCCGCGAGAACGACATCGTGCGGGAGACGTTCGAGCGCACAGGCGCGAGCGTGATGGGCAAGCGCATGTTTGATGCCCGCGAGGAGATGTGGCCGGAGGAGGCGCCGTTTCACACGCCGATCTTCGTCGTGACGCACGAGAAGCGAGACCCGTGGGAGCGGCCGGGCGGGACCTCCTTTCACTTCGTCAACGACGGCATCGAGCGCGCGCTCGACCAAGCCCGCGAGGCCGCCGGCGACCGGGACGTCCGCATCGCTGGCGGCGGCGCGACGATCCTGGAGTACGTGAACGCCGGCCTCATCGATGAGTTCACGATTGCGCTCTCACCCGTGCTGTTCGGCTCCGGAATCCGCCTGTTCGACGGCGTGGACGCCAGCCGCGTGGCCCTGGAGCCGCTCCGCGTGGAGCCGATGCAGCGCGCGACCCACCTGACCTACGCAGTCCAGCAACGGTAGCTGCGTCGACCTCAGCGCCGCCCGCCGCATCCCACGGGGCTCTCAGGCGCCGTCGAGTGTGGCGAGGAAGTCGTGGAAGGCGCGGTCGGTACGTGCCGTGTCGCCGGTGGCGTCGAGGTCCATGAGCAGGCCACGGATGACGGCGAGCACGACGGTCGCCAGTCCAGGGCGGCCGAGGCTGCCCATGCCTTCCTCGAGTGGTGCCAGCCAGTCGGTCGTCGCGGTCCGCCGGAAGCCGGGCCACAGCGGTTCTCCCGCGGTGTCGTGCAACCGTCCGAACATGCGGAGGTAGGGCTCGCCCTGCGGCCCGGAGATCGCAGACCAGGCACGCGCCAGGGTGCTCGTGTAGGGCTCGTCCTCTCGCAGGCGTATGAGGTCGGTGAAGGCCTCGACTTGGCGCCGGCGGGCCTGTCCGAGGACCTCGCGGAGCAGTCCGTCACGGGTCCCGAAGTGATAGATCAGCATCCGGTTCGACGTGCCCGCGGCGGCGGCCAGCGGCCCGAGCCGGTCCGGGAGCCCGTGCTCGAGCGCGTGGTCGGTGCATGCGTCAAGGAGCCGCTGCCTGATCTGTGGTTGGCGCTGCCTGCCCATCGCCCGCATCTTTTCACGTAACGATCGGTACGTCTATCGTTGCTCGACAGCAGATCGACACGTCGAGGAGGTCGTGATGAGGGTCGTTTTCGTGCACGGGGCATGCGTGAAGGACGGAGCGTGGTGGTGGCACCGGACCGGTGAGCTGCTGGCCGAGCAGGGCGTTGGTGGCGAGGCGCCGGCCCTGCCGAGCTGCGGCGAGGCGGGCGAGCGGACGGATGCGGGAGGGCCCGGACTCGCCGAGGACGTCGCGGCGGTCCGGGACGTCTTGACGGCGAGCGACGAGCCGACGGTGGTGGTCGCCCACAGCTACGGCGGGATCGTCACCGCGGAGGCAGCGGCGGGCGTCGAGGCCGTGCGCCATCTGCTGCTCGTATCCAGCTATCTGCCGGAGGTCGGGCAGAGCCTCTCCTCGTTCGGCGGGGAGGAGCCCGCCCCGTTCCTCGACATCGACCTCGAGGGCGGCACCTTCACCGTCCGACCGGACGCCTTGGCTGAGACGTTCCTGCAGGACTGCGACACGGAGATCCAGCGCGAGGCCGCCGACGAGACGGCCCGCCAGAGCCTGGCGGTTCTCGAGCAGCCGGTGCGGTCAGCGGCGTGGAAGCATGTGCCCTCGACGTACCTCATCTGCGCACAAGACCGGGGCACGCCCGCCGAGTTGCAGCGCGAATTCGCCGGCCGCGCGGGCAGCGTCGTGGAACTCGACTCCGGCCATCACCCCTTCCTCTCGCAGCCCGCCGCCGTCCGCGACCTGATCCTGACGCGCTGACGGCGACCGCTGACCGCGGACGACTGTCAACGCAGCTCGCCTAACTGTGGCCGCGCTACGCCAGCGGGAGGCGTTCGTGCGCGCTGACGCCGGTCATCCGTCCTGCTGCGCGAGGATGCGGAGCGCGAGCTCGAACCGCTCTTTGAGGTGGCTTGCGCGGAGGCGTCCGCTGGCCTGGAGGGTGGCAAGGCCGTGCAGCGTCGACCAGACGACCTCGGCTCGGGTGCCGTCGGCATCCGGGAACACGTCCTGGATGGCGGCGAAGGCGCGCCGGAGCGGCTCGGGAGTCTCCTCCGCCGCGAAGGCCAAGCCCGAAGGCAGCGAGAACATCGCCTCGTAGATCCGGGGGTGGTCGGCGGCGAATTCGAGGTAGGTCCGTATCCGCGCCGCTGGGGAGGGGTCAGCGGCCTCGAGCGCCGCCGCGATGTCACGGAAGCCGCTGAGGGCGACCGCGTCGAGCAGGGCTTGGCGGCCGGCAAAGGCCGAATAGAGCACCGGCTGGGTGACGCCGAGGTTCCCGGCGAGGCGACGCATCGTGACGGCCGGCCAGCCGGCGGATTCCGCGAGCTCGCACGCCGCGTAAACGAACTGCTCGCGCCTGCGGTCTAGATCCGGAGCCGGCCTGGGGGACATCGATGATAGTCTAGCATCGTTATCTAACGTTGCTAGATTCTGTTGGAAAGGGAGCCATCATCATGAACATCGTCGCGCTCATCATCGGGATCATCGCTGCCGTGGCGATCATCGCCCTCGGGATCCGCTTCCTTCTGTCGCCCGACCGGGCGACGGTCGACTTCGGTGTCGAGCCCGGCGATGTACGCGCTCTCACCGAGATCAAGGGTGTCCGAGACATCACCTCAGGGATCGTCCCGCTCGTCGTCTGGGCAGCCGTAGGCCAGGTGGCGCTCGGATGGGTGCTCCTCGCCGCGGCCACCACAGCCGCCGGGGACGCGCTGATCGTGATCACCAGCGGAGGCAAGCGATCCACCGCACTCGGCGTCCACGGAGTCACTGCGGCGCTGCTCGTCGCGGCCGGCCTCGTCCTGGCGCTGGGCTGACGCGGGGTGGGGTCACTCGCCACGAGTGCGTTCTTCTTGCATCATTCGGCGCGCGCTCGCGGGCCGGCGGCTAAAGCGCTTGGACCCAGCGCCCCGACTTGGGTCGCGAATGACTGCCCGTCCCGGCGATTGTCCGTGTCCCGTTCGTCGATCCGGCGGCCTGGGAGAGCCAGGGAACCCCGCCCAAGGCCGGGATGTGAACGGCCATGACGTAGAGCGTGACCGCCAGGGTGGCGACTCGCAGTCCGCGGCTGCGTCCGAGCGCGGCGAAGGGAAGCAACCAGACGAGATACCAGGGCGCGAAGGACGCGATCGAGGCGGTCAGGGCGAGGAAAGCCCAGCCCGCGGCCGTGATCGGGTCGCTGCCCCGCCAGGCAGCGACCAGCGCGGCTAACACGATGATCCCCGCGACCACGGTGGCGAGCGTCCGCAGCGCCGGCGTGATGTTCGTACCGAGAGCGGCGGCGATGCGGTCGGGGCCGCTGAACATCGTGTCGAACAGGGGATCGGTCGCGATCCGGTGGAGCTGGTCGAAGAAGTGCGAGCCGAACAGAAGGAGTGTCGGCAGACCGAGTAGGAGCGTCACGATCGCCGCGCCCCGGAGCGCACGGTCGCGCCGGCGGGCGGCGAGCACGAGGAACGGGAGGGCGAGGCCGAGGGTCAGCTTGATCGCGGCCCCCGCGGCAGCGGCCGCGGCGCCGCGTCCCTCCATCCCGCGGAGCACCAGCGCCAGGCCGATCACGACCAGGCAGATCGCGAGCAGATCGTTGTGGGCGCCGCTCACCGCGTAGAAGAGGAGAGCCGGGTTGAGGCCAACGAAAATCGCCGCCCGCGCTGGGTCCAGACCCCGCTCCCGCGCGACCGAGGAGACGATCGAGGCGATCGCGATCGCTGCGGCGCCGGCGACGAGCTTGTAGGCCCACAGCGCCACCGCGCCCGAGACGAAGGCGAGGGGGACGCTGAGGAAAGTGAAGAGCGGACCGTAGGGACTGGGCTGGTGCTTCCAGTAGACGAAGCTGAGAATCGAGTCGTGGCGCAGGGACAGCGGGGGGGAGACGTAAGGATCGAGGCCGTGCAGTGCCAGCTCGCGGCCGTACGCGATGTAGCCGAAGACGTCGGTCGAGACGATCGTCGGACCGAGCGTGAAGGCGAGGTTCGCGAGCACGACGGCCCAGAGGGCGGCCCTTGTCGAGATGGCCCCTGCGCAGAGCGAGTGCCACGAGGTAGCCGAGCACGAGGGCGATCAGGGCGGCGCTCAGCTGCGGGGGCTGAAGCCAGTCGCCTTGGCCCCCGATGTCGCCGAGCAGGCCCGCGATCCACGACGGCCTTGCGGAGGTGGGCAGCTCGAGAAGGTAGCTCCCGGTGGCCGCGCCAACAGCCAGATAGAGCGAGCCGCAGACGACAGCGACGAGCGCCGCCAGGCCGAGCAGGGCGGTCGCTCCGGCGGGGCGTGGAGCGTTCGGTCTCGGTCGCCGCACCGGCGTGCTCGACGGTCGCAGAAGCCGCCGCGCGCAGGGCCATCGACCGCGGGCCGCGCTCGAGTTCCTCGGTGGCCGACGGTGGCACGGGAAGCACCTACGGGGAGGGTACGGGCGAAAAGGTTACGTAGAGCGAAACTCGGCGATCGCGCCCGTCCGGGCGCGCGTCCGATCACCTAGCTTGACGCGATGAGGCCCGGCCCGCGCCCGAACCGCAGCCCGACCGCGGCCGGCGCCCCGCTCTCACCGGGAACGCTCGTGCTCGAGGGTGTGCTGGCCGCGGCCGTGAGCATGCTGTTCGCGGCATGGGTGCTGCGCTTGTGGCGCGGCGACATCGGCATCCCGCTGCGCTACTCGCCCGTCGACGACGCGAAGTTCTATCTGATGCTCGTCAAGGGCATCGCCGACCACGGCTGGTACTCGTCGAACCCGAGCCTGGGTGCGCCATTCGGCCAGCAACTGGTCGACTACCCGCAGGGAGCGGACAGCCTAAATCTGCTGCAGATCCGGGTCCTTGCGCTGTTTTCACCAAATCCGGGACTGCTCATCAACCTGTTCTTCCTGGGGACCTTCGGGCTGTGCGCGTTCACCGCCCATCTGGTCCTGCGGGTGCTGGGTATCAGCGCCCTCTCGTCCGGCCTGTGCGCCGTCCTCTTCTCGCTCCTTGCGTACCACTTCTTCCGGGGGGAGTCGCACCTGTTCCTGTCCGCCTACTACGCGGTGCCGCTGACTGGCTACCTGTTCCTGCGCGTGCTGGGTGGCGGACCGCTGTTTGCTCGCAGGCCTGCGGGCGGGCACCGATTCCTGGCGTGGGCGTCGGGCCGGACGCTGCTGACGGTGGCGATCTGCGTCGTGATCGGCTCGGACAACCTCTACTACGCGACATTTGCGGTCGTGATGCTCGCGGGGGCGACCGCGATCGAGGCGGCGGTGCGCCGTCGCGCCCCGGCGGTCCAGGGGCTTCTGGTGGTTCTCATCGTCGTTGCGACCGTCGGGTGCGAACCTCGCGCCCAGCCTCGCCTACCGGGCCAGACACGGCACCAACGTCGCGCTCGAACGGTCGCTGGCCGGCAACGAGAGCTCCAATGAGGCCTTCGGACTGCGGCTCTCGAACCTGCTGCTGCCAGCACCCGGCGCGCGGATCGCGGCGCTGCGAGAGCCGACCGAAGAATATGACCGTGCGATCGCGCCCGGCTACTGCGAGGCCTGCTACGCGAGCCTCGGCACCGTCGGCGACGTCGGCTTCCTCTGGCTGACGCTCTCCGCGCTGCTCGCGATCGCGGGTCTCTCGGTGGTGATTGCCGGGGGCCGGCTGCTGCGCGATGCGGCGATCGGCGCCTGGCTTGCGATTGCGCTCGGGGCCGTCGGCGGTCTGGCGAGCCTGCTCGAGCTGCTCTTCACGCCCGACGTGCGCGCGTGGAACAGGATCTCGATCATGATCGCGTTCTTCTCGCTGCTCTCCGTCGGCGTGCTGCTCGACGCGCTCCGCCGGCGCCTCGGCCGTCGGCGCCACGGCGGCGCCCTCGGCCTGATCGCGCTTGCCGGGGTCCTGCTGTTCGGCGTCTATGACCAGACGAGCGACTCCTACATCCCGCCTTACCGGGCAACCGCCCGGCAATGGAGAAGCGATCGAGGATCTCGTCCGCGAGATCGAAGCCAGGCTGCCTTCCGGAGCCGGCATCTTCGAGCTCCCCTACGTGCCGTTTCCCGAGGGGTATCCGGAAACGCCCGTCAGCGACCAGGTCGCGACGTACGCGACGAAGTACGAGCCGCTGCGCGGCTACCTGCACTCCGAGCACCTGCGCTGGAGCTACGGGGCGATCAAGGGTAGGCCGGCCGATTGGCCGGCCGCGCTCTCCGGGCAGCCGCTGCGCTACGTGCTCGCCGCCGCCGGGGCGGCGGGCATGACGGGCCTCTGGGTCGACCCCGCGGGCTTCGAGCCGGCGAAGTGCGGCGCGATTGCACGCGGCGCTGCGGGCGACGCTCGGCGAGCGCGGTCTCGAGAGCCCCGACGGCGACCTCTGGTTCTTCGACATGCGCCCGTATCTCGCGCGCCTGGCCCGCTCGCACACGGCGGCCGAAGCGGCCCTGCTGAGGGAGCGATCGCTGTATCCGCTCCTGAGCGAGTGCCACGGAGGGGGGCTGGAGCTCGTGAACCCGAGCAGCACCCCCGTCGCCGCGACCCTGCGAGTGCGTCTTGCCCACCCGCCGACGGTTCACGAACTCCCGGCCGTCGCCTTCCCCGACGGCCGTGTCAGCGAACAGGCGGGCAGCTCGCCGGTCACCGTGAGCGAGCGGCTCACGCTGGCTCCGGGCCGGACGGTGATCCCGGATCCGCGCTCCGGCGGCGGGCGCGACGCAGGTCCTGTATTCCTCGTTGACCGACGACGCCGTGCTCTCCTACGCCGCCGGCCCGGCAGGGTCGAGCGCCCTGGTGCCCGGCCTCGCCGGGCCACCATGCGCACGATGAGCCGATGAGCACCGAGACGCTCCCAGCGGAGGTGCGTTCAGGCGCTGCTCGCGGCGGCGCCCTCTCCTCGCTGACGCGCTCAGCCCCGGCGCTGCTGGCGGCGGTCTCGCTGGCCGGACTGACGGCCGGCAGCGTCCTGATCGTGCTGATGGCCGCGGAGCGGCCCAGCACCTTCACGCCGACGAGTGCCGGCGGCTACTTCCCCGCCTGGATGGCGGGACCCCTGCACGGCCTGCTTCCTGGGTTGACACGCAACGAGGACCGGCTCGCCTGGCTGCTGAGCGGGCTGATGATCGCGATGTATGTCCTCTATGTGATCGCCTTCCGGTTCGCCGGGCGGCTTCGGGCTCGCTGGACCGTCGCCGCGTTGCTGGCGATCCACCTCGTGTTCCTGCTCTCGCCGCCGCTGCAGTACACGGACGTCTTCAACTACATCCACTACGGACGGATGGGCGTCCTGCAGGGCCTGAACCCGTACACGGTGATTCCGGCGCTCGCCCGCCACGCCGACGCCAGCTTCGCGTTGAGCAACTGGCGCCACCTGCTCAGCCCCTACGGCCCCGCGTTCACGCTGTTCAGCTACGCGCTCGTGCCGCTGGGGGTGGCCGGCTCCTTCTGGGCGATCAAGCTGGCCGTCTTCCTCGCAAGCCTCGGCTCGCTCGCGCTGGTGTGGCGCTGCGCACAACTGCTGGGGCGCTCGCCGGCGTCGGCTGTCGCCTTCGTCGGGTTGAACCCGATTGTGCTGGTGTGGGGCCTCGGGGCCGACCACAACGACAGCCTCATGCTCTTCTTCGTGATGCTTGCCGTCTACTGCAAGCTCCGGAGCCCGCCGGCTCCGAGGGCGGCCGGAGCGGCCTTGGTGATCGCCGTTTTCACCAAGGCCTCCGCAGCGGTGCTGTTGCCGGTGTTCCTCGCCGCCGGCCAACGTCGCGGCCTGATCCGCGGCGGGCTCGCCGCCGCGGTCATCCTCGGTGCGGCCTCTGCGGTCGCGTTCGGCCCGCACGCCCCGGACCTCGCGGCCCAGAGCCGACTCGTGACGGCGATCGGCCTGCCGAACCTGCTCGGTCTGGCGCTGGGTCAGGGCGGGGAGACGCCCGCGTTGCACCTCGCCCTGGAGCTGGGCCTCGTGGTGGTCGTGGTCGGCTGCGCCGCTGCTGTCGCGCGGGGTCGGCTGAACTGGCTGACTGCCGCGGCTGTCGTGCTGGGGGCCCTGGCCGTCTCGCTCAGCTGGGCGGTTCCCTGGTACCTGTTGTGGGTGCTCCCCTTCGCCGCGCTCTCGCCGGCAAAGCGAATGCGGGCGACAGTCGCCGTGCTCGGCGCATACTTCCTGATCGCCTTCATGCCGGCTGCTTATCTGCTCGCGCGGGACGTCCGCTTCGCGCCCCAGTCCACCGGCCTCGGCGTCGTGCACCGGCGCCAGGTGGAAGCCCTGCTGCACTAGCGGGGTACGTAGGATGCGCGGGTGAGCGTCGGCATCATCACGGGTTCGGGCACCCATTCTCTCCCGGATCTGGAGCGCTCCTCGATCAGCACGGTGAAGACCCGCTTCGGCCCCGTCGAGCTCACGATCGGCCGCTGGCACGATGCCGAGGTCCTCCACGTCTCGCGGCACGGCGAAGGCCACCTGCGGCTCTCGAGCCACGTCAACCACCGTGCCAATGTGCTTGCGCTGCGCGAGGCCGGTGCCGAGGTCGTGCTCGGGGCGACGATCTGCGGCGCCGTCGACCCGCGTCTGGAGCTGGGCGAACTGGTCGTCTTCGACGACCTCTACTTCCCGGCGAACCGGCTGCCCGACGGGTCACTCTGCTCTCTCCATGATCGCCCGGGCCTTCGCGGCCGCGGCCACTGGATCTATGAGGGTCCCTTCTCCGAGCCGCTGCGGCGCGCGCTGCTCGGCGGCGCGAGCTCGGCCGGTCTCCGGGCGCACGACGGGGGCTGCTACGGGCACGTCGACGGGCCCCGGTTCAACACGCGCGCGGAGATCCGCATGCTGGCCTCGTGCGGGGTCGGCGCCGTGAGCCAGACGGCAGGTCCCGAGACGGTCCTGTGCGGCGAGGCAGGCTTGCCCTACGCGCTGATCGGCTATGTCACCGACTACGCCAACGGGGTCATGGCGGAGGCGACGCCGGTCGCGCAGCTGACCGAGCTGATGGCCAGGAGCACAGCGGCGCTCGCCGGGAGCATCGCCGGCGCGCTGGCGCTGATCGTTCCGGGTGCCGTCCCCGTCACGGGCACCCACATCAGCTGGTCATGATCGGAGGGGCGGCACGATGCCGGAGGTGATCCTGCCCGTGCTCGACGAGGCCGCCGCGATTCCGGGGGTGCTCGCAGCGCTACCGGACGGCTATCTTGCGATCGTCGTCGACAACGGCTCGACCGATGGCTCTGGCGAGCTGGCGGCGCGGCTGGGGGCGAGGGTCATCAGCGAACCCCGCCGCGGCTTCGGGGCGGCCTGCCAAGCGGGCCTCGAGGCGGCCGAGCAGGAGATCGTCTGCGTGATGGACTGCGACGGGTCGCTCGATCCGGGCGATCTGCCGGCGCTGGTCGCGCTGCTGGAGAGCGGCGAGGCCGACCTCGTTCTCGGCCGGCGCCGGCCGAGAAGGGGTGCATGGCCCCTGCACGCGCGTCTCGCGAACATTGCGCTCACGGCGCTTCTACGCCGGCGCACCGGCCTCGCGTTGCGCGACCTCGGCCCGATGAGGGCGGCGCGCCGCACCGAGCTGCTCGGGCTCGGCCTTGCCGACCGCGCCTTCGGCTATCCGCTGGAGATGGTCGTTCGCGCCGGCGCCGCCGGCTGGCGGGTGCGCGAGCTCGCCGTCGTATATCTCCCGCGTACCGGGCGCTCAAAGGTCACCGGCACCGTGCGCGGCACGGTACGGGCGATCCGCGACATGACGCGCGTCCTTGCCGTGGCAGGGCCGCGATGATCCTCGTCACGGGAGGCGCCGGCTTCATCGGCTCGCATATCGTCGACGCGCTGCTCGCCGAAGGGCGCGAGGTGCGGGTGCTCGACTCGCTCCTCGCCCATACCGCTGTCCCCGGCTATCTCGCGCCCGAGGCGGATTTCATCGAGGGGGACATCCGCGACCCGGCGACCGTCGAGGCCGCTCTCGTCGGGATCGAGCACGTCTGCCACCAGGCCGGGATGGTCGGCCTCGGCTCAGACTTCGGGGACATCGCCGACTACGTGAGCAACAACGACACCGGCACGGCCGTCCTGCTGCGCGCACTCGCAGCATCTGCCTTTCGCCGGACGCCTCGTGTTGGCGTCGAGCATGGTCGTCTACGGCGAGGGGCGCTACGCGTGCCCCGACCATGGCGTCGTGCGCCCGGCGCCGCGCCTGGCCGAGGACCTCGATGCGGGCCGTTTCGAGCCCGGCTGTCCGCGCTGCGGGCGCGAGCTCGAAGCGCAGTCCGATACCAGAGGAGGCCGAGCCGGATCCGCGCAACGTCTATGCCGCCACGAAGCTCCATCAAGAGCATCTGGCAGCTGCCCTCGAACGCGAGGCCGGGGTGCCGGTCACGGCGCTGCGCTACCACAACGTCTACGGCCCGCGGATGCCGCGCGATACCCCTTACGCCGGCGTCGCCTCGCTGTTCGCCAGCGCGCTCGCGGCAGGAGAAGGGCCGCGGGTGTTCGAGGACGGCGCCCAGCGGCGCGACTTCGTTCATGTCCGGGACGTCGCACTCGCGAACGTCGCCGCATTGGGGTCGACGGAACCGGTCACGGGCGCGCTCAACGTGGCCAGCGGCCGGCCGCGCAGCGTCGGAGAGCTGGCGCAGGCGCTGGTCGAGGCCGTGGGCGCCGGCGCTCCGCGGCCCCGCATCACCGGCCAGTACCGGCTCGGCGACGTCCGCCACGTGTTCGCCTCGCCGGAGCAGGCGCGGGCGAGGCTCGGGTTCGGCGCGGTCGAGGACTTCGCTCAGGGCATGCGCGAGCTGGCCCGGGCCGAGCTGAGCAGGTAGGCGAGCCCGGAGATCAGCAAACAGCGCCGCGACGACCACCAGGTAGCGCGAGAGATAGACGTCCTGGCTGTGCCCGCTGGCAACGTGGAAGGTCGCGTTCCCTTCGCGAAGGATCTCCGCGCCGAAGACCAGCAGAAGCAGTCCGCTCAGGATCAGCGGGACGCGGACGTAGACCCAGCCGGGCGAGCGTGTCGGTGCCCGCTCGGCCGCTTGCCGCTCGGACGGGCCCGGGGCCGCCGCTTGCCCGCCCGGACGGCGGGAGATCGCGAGTCCCGTGCGATCCACCAGCGAGTAGAGCGGGAGCAGGATCAGGTCGTGAACGACGATCGCGCCGAGGAACCAGATCAAGATGTACCTGATGCTGATCGCGGGTTCCTGCAGCCAGCCTGTGACGGCGGCCCCCGCGACCGCGAGGCTGGCGATGAAGGCAATCAGATGCAGGGGGCTGGCCCCGTAGCGGCGGCGGAACATCGCCATCAGCGCGGACACCCGCTCAGGCCTCGCTGAACTGCATCTTCGAGACCCACTTCGTGCAATGCACGCCCGGGAGGGCGGGTCCGATGATCCGCGCCGGGTAGCCGTGGTCGAGGGACAGGTCGACGCCATTGACCTTCAGGGCGAGCAGCGTACGTTCGTCGGCGGTCTCGGTCTTCGAGAGCGTCGCCGCGGTGAACACGCCGTCTGTCTCGATCGAGATGTTCCTGACGGTCGCCGGCCCGCGGATGCCCACGAGCGTGGCCAACTTGGCGACGGGGACACCTGTCCAGCGCTGCGTCGTCGACCAGCCCTCCACGCAGGCGATCGGCAGCTCGCAGGTGTGCTGGGGCATCGCCAGCAGCTGATCGCGCGTGATCTTGACGGTGGACTCGCCGCCCGCCAGCTCGAGCCGCCACGCAGGGCCGACCTTCTCGGGGGTGATCTGTGCGGCGGCAGCCGTGCGGTTGACGGCGAAGCCGTTGGGACCCGAGCCGCCACTGTCGCGTGGACCGAAGATCGCGAGCGCCCTGAGCGGCCCGCCGATCGAGTCGCCCGCTCCCTGGATGAACAGGAACGCCGATGCCGCGCCCATCGTGCCGAACAGCGCGCGGCGCGACATCGTCGGCGCGGCGGGCGCCGAGGCGACCAGGGCGCTCGGCGGTTCATCCCGGGGCTCGGGGCGGGTTTCCGCGAGGCTCTCCATCAACGGCTTCAGCCCGCGCCGGGCGGCCAGGGCCGTTTTCATCGTGGGCAGCTTGATCGCCGTGTGGAAGATGAAAGCCGCCGTGAAGATCCACGCTCCGTAGTAATGGGCGTTGGTGAAGAAGAACTTGAACAGGTAGGCGTACTGGATATCCAGGATGCCCGTCGCGAACTCGAACAGTGCGCCGCCCACGAGAAACGCCAGCGACAGTCGCTCGAGTGCTTCGGCAGCCGAGCGCGTGGGCGGCCACTCGAAGAGCTTCGGGATGACCGACCACAGCTTGAACAGAAGGATCGGTGTCGCCGCCAGACCGAGCGTGACGTGCGTTCCCTGTGTGAACGCGTAGAGCCACGAGGGATGGGCCGGCCAGTTGAAGAGATAGAAATCGAGCGGGCCCAGCATGCGCCCGACGGAGTTGCCGGGCAGGCTCGGGTTGTACGCGTCGTTCGAGAGGAAGCCCGTCAGAGCGATCAGCGGGATCGCGATCAGCAGCAGCAGGCCCAGCAGCGACGTGAGCCACGGTCCGCGCAGTGGGCTGCGCCAGTACTCGGGCCGGAAAGGGCCGGGAGGTGGCCGATCGGGGTCCGGGCGCGGCAGGCGGGGAGCCACGATCAGGCGCCTGCCGCGGGCAGGCTGAAGCGGACGCTCGTGCCGACCTGCACGGCCTCGATCCATATGCGCCCGCCGTGAGCCTCGACGATCGCTCGTGAGATCGCGAGACCCAGCCCGGCACTGCCGTTGCTGCGCGATGACCGGTCGCTGCCCTGGACGAACGCCTGGAAGACCTGATCGCGCTCTGCCTCCGGGATGCCGCGCCCGGTGTCGCGGACCTCAACCTGCACCGCGTCCTCCACACAGCTCGCCCTGACCGTCACGCTGCCGTCGGCAGGCGTGTGCCTGATCGCGTTCTGGATCAGGTTGAAGAGGACCCGTTGGATCTGCTCGGGGTTGGCCCGCGCTGCCTCGAGGTCCTTCGTCAGTTCGGCGCGGACGCAGACGGACCCGGCCTCCGCCTGCGCACGCATTGCGTCGACGGTCTCCAGGACGAGATCCTCGAGCGGCACCCGTTCCATCGTCCAAGTGATGTCGCCCGCCTCCAGGCGTGAGAGCTCGAACAGGTCGTCGATCATCCCGCTCATGGCGCGGACGTGGACGCCGATCCGCGACACATATTCAAGGCGCGTAGCGTCATCGACGAGGTCGTCGGCGAGCGCCGCGCTGAGCAGCGCCAGGGACGTCAGCGGGGTGCGGACATCGTGCGAGATCGCGGCCAGCAGCTGGCGGCGAGCGTCCTCGAGCGTGGCGCGGGAGAGTTCCTCGCGCTGCAGCGTCACGGCCAGGCTCTCGATGTCACGAGCGATCAGCGCCAGCTCATCGCCGCCCTCCGTCGCGACCTCAACGTGCCGCTCGCCTTCAGCCACCGACTTCAGGCCGCGCCTGAGTTCATCGATGTCGCCGAGCACTCCGCGCGTGATCGTGCGCGCGCTCCACGCGCCGACCACGCCCGCGTAGACGGCGAGCACCGCCGTGAACAGCGCATCGGGCGCCGAGTGGGTCATCAGCGCGACGAAGAGCGCGGCGGCGAGCAGGAGCTGGCCGACGACGATCGCCCCGCCGACCGCCAGCTGGCGCCTCATCCCTCCTACGCGCGAGCGGACGGCGAGAAAGCGCTCGACCACGAGCACCGTGAGCAGGCCGACGGGCGCGAGGATGGCAAGGCACGTCCAGCCGGCGTCGGCACCGTAGGCGAGCGCGCAGATGAGCGCCCCAGCGAGCGCCGTGCCGATGGCCACGAGGACGCCCGCGGGCGAGCCCCCGAGGGACCGCTCGCTCATGGCTGGAACCGGTAGCCGACGCCCCACACCGTCTCGAGAAATCTCGGTCGCGAGGGATCCCGCTCGAGCTTGGCCCGCAAGCGTCGAACATGGACGGTGACGGTCGAGGTGTCCGTGTAGAACGAGTATCGCCAGACTTGGTCGATCAGCTCGTTGCGGGTGAACGCGTGGCCCGGGTGGCGGGCGAAGAACAAGAGCAGCTCGTACTCGCGCTGGGTCAGGGAGACCTCATCGCCATCCACGAGGACCCTCCGGCCGGCGGGATCGACCGCGAGCCCATCGAACTCGAGTACCGGCCCGCTGTCGGGCGAGGTATCGAAGCGGCGCAGGACCGCGTCGACGCGGGCGACGAGCTCGTCGGGAGAGAACGGCTTGACCATGTAGTCATCGGCGCCCAGTCGCAGGCCCACGACGCGGTCTGACTCCTCCCCCTTGGCTGTCAAGAGGATGATCGCGACCGGCTCGCTCTCTCCGTCGCGGACCCGGCGCATCACCTCGAGGCCGTTGATCCCAGGCAGCATCAGATCAAGAACGACCAGGTCGGGGCGGCTCTCGGCGACGAGGCGGAGGGCACCAGGTCCGTCGGCGGCGGTGCGCACCTCATACCCCGCCCGCTGCAGGTAGCGCGAGACAACCTCGGCGATGGTGGGCTCGTCGTCGACGACGAGAACCGAGCCGCAAGCGTGTCGGTCGCCGTCCGCGACATGCGTCCGCATCGACGGATTCTCGCACCCGGCAGTGAGCCCCATCGACCCACGGCGGGAACGTTCCGAATTCCGTAATGTGATTCACGGTCGGCTGCGCATAGCTTGGGCGCCGTGCGGGATACCCCTCAGCGAGCTGCCCTGCTCGTGATCGCGAAGGCGCCCGTCGCCGGGCGAGTGAAGACGCGCCTGTCGCCACCGTTCACGCCCGCCCAGGCAGCCGATCTCGCCGAGGCGGCTCTCTGCGACACCCTCGAGGCCGTGCTGCAGACACCGGCTTCGCGGCGGTTGCTGGTGCTCGATGGTGCTGCGGGCGATTGGCTGCCGCCCGGCATCGAGGTGATCCCGCAACGCCCGCTCGGCTTCGGCCGGCGGCTGGCAGGCGCTTTCGAGGACGCCGGTGGGCCGGCCTTCCTGATCGGGATGGACACGCCTCAGGTGACCCCGGCGATCCTCGCCGGCGCGCTCGGGGACCTTCTTGCGCCTTCAACCGATGCCGTGCTCGGTCCCTGTGAGGACGGCGGTTACTGGGGCATAGGCCTGAGGCAAGCCGATCCGAGCGCCTTCGAGGGGGTGCCGATGAGCACCGAGCGGACCGCCGAGTTCCAATTGCGGCGCATGGAGACGCTGGGCCTACGGACCGCTCTGCTGCCGGTGCTGCGCGATGTCGATCGCCATGCAGACGCCGTCGCAGTCGCTCGTCAGGCGCCGGCGAGCGGCTTCGCCCTGGCGCTTGCACGGTCCGAGAGGGACCTGGATCGTGCACGGGAGGCGGCTTGAGCGTCCGGCCCGCCAGCCGGCCGACGGCGATCGACCTCTACGGCGCGGAACTGCTGCGGTCCGCTTCGCGGCTCGAGAACACAGGCGGGCTCCGGGTCGTCGACGAGCACGGCAGCGAGGTTCCCTTCGCGATGCAGCGCTATCTCGAGGCGCCGAGCGTTGAGGAATGCAGCGTTCTCGCACGTGCCGTCGGACCCGTGCTCGACGTGGGGTGCGGGCCCGGGCGGCACGTCGTCGCGCTCAACCGCCGCGGTGTCGCGGCGGTGGGAGTCGACATCTCGCCCCTGGCGGTGCATCTGGCGCGGACGCGGGGAGCGACGGTCATCGAGGGCTCGATCTTCGACCGGCTGCCGGGGGCGGGGACGTGGGCCACCGCGCTGCTGCTCGACGGGAACATCGGCATCGGCGGTGCCCCCTGCGAGCTCCTGATGCGTGTCGCAGGGCTGCTGACGCCCGCCGGTATCGTGCTCGTGGAGGTGGAGGGCCCGGGTGCACCCACCGGCGCCCTACGTTTGCGCCTTGAATCCGAACAGGCTCGCAGCCGGTCGTTCCCCTGGGCGCGGATGAGCACCGAGGCGCTGCCGATGATCGCGAGCCAGGCGTGTTTCGCGGTCCGCGAGCAGTGGCGGGCGGGCGGTCGCTGGTTCGCCACGCTCGAGCGCAACTAGCCGAGCGCGCGCTTGAACAGCCTCA
Source organism: uncultured Solirubrobacteraceae bacterium (assembly GCA_963742805.1). GTDB lineage: Bacteria > Actinomycetota > Thermoleophilia > Solirubrobacterales > Solirubrobacteraceae > Palsa-744. The sequence goes on from CAVUNG010000002.1 coordinate 151,844, forward strand.
CGTCGCGGTCGAGCGGCCCACCGGCGAAGTCCTGAGGCCGGCCACCCTGGGCGTCGATGTAGGAGAGCTCACGCGAGACGTCACCGATCCGCGCATCGGGCGCGTGGTCGATCATCCACGTCTCAAGGGCGGCAGCGTTGGTGCCGTGCTCGATCAGGCGCAGTGCCCTCAGCTGCTGCGGAAAGTCGATCAGCGAGGGGGTCGAGATCAGCCAGTAGCCGCCAACGCCGCTCCGCCGCGGCGCGATGCGGCTTCGGTGGGTGTGGCCTGAGAGAGCCGCGATAACCCGCGGCGCGCGATCGAGCAACGCCAGCAGGCGCTCGCCGCCCGCGCTGCTCGCAAGCGGCTGATGAGAGGCGACGATCACCCAGCGATCACCCGCGGAGGAGAGCGCTTTCCGGAGCTGGGCGGCCTGCTCAGGGCGCGCCAGTCCGCCCGAGCCGCCTTCGCGACGGACCAGGTCAAGCACGATCACCCGCAGCCTCGCTCCGACGTCGAAGCTGTAGTCGAGCAGCGGGCCTGACCCGCCGCGGCCGCTCGCGCGCAGCGCGGCCAGGACGTCGGCGACGGACAGCTCTTCCCGCCGCGCGTCCGGAGCGACATGAACCGAAGCTGCAGCCTGGACCTCCTCGATCAGCCCTTCGAGCAGCCTGGGCTCGGCGAGCGAGTCGGGTGATCCGACAGGCGCCGCTGTGGAGGTCGGCGACAGGCCGGAAGGCAGCTTCAATCCGGTGGGGAGATCCCAGATCGCGCGGTCGCCGAGCGCGATCGCGCGCGTGAGCGGGGTGGGCGCGAGCACACCCTGCACGAGGATGTCGTGGTCGCCGAGAACGGGATAGATCGGGGCGTGCACCCCAGGGGTCTGGAACGGCTGCACGGCCTCCTCGAGCAGACCCGGGTGGCGCGGGGCGTCGAGGTCCGGCCGGTAGTAGAAAGGGTCGGGATTGGTCCGCGACTGCACGCCTTCGTAAGCCGCGTCGCCGCTACGCGGATCCAGATCTCCCCCGCGAAGCAGGGTGACTGCCCAGTCGAGCTCGTTGCGTTGAGCGTTGTCGATCAGGTCACCGCCCTGGATCACGGCGTCCGGGCGGAGCGACGCGAGGGAGCGAAGTGCGCCCCCCAGAACGCGCTTGCTCAATGCCTCCTGAGGCCTGAAGGTCGAGTTGAAGGGAGGACCGAGGCGACGGAGGAACGGGACCCTCGCCGGCGACTCCGCATCCATCACATGGGCGTCGGTGAGGTGGGCGAGCAGGGCGACCCGGCTGCCCGTGCCCGCGGCGGGAGCAAGATCAGTGCGGTCGATCAGCGTCGCCGCCCGGGTCGGTTTCCAGCTCGCCCTCGCCGCGCGGATCGCCCCACGTCGACTCGAGCGTCGAGCCGTCGGCCGCTGCCTCCCGTCGGGAGGATGCGCCGCAGCCTGCGATCAGGAGCCCGGCGCCCCCGAGCGCGAGCTCCGCAAGCGCTTGCCGACGGCTGAGGCTGCGTCCCCGGCGGGGGGAGGGCCCGGCCGGGATCATCCGCTCAGAGCCCCGACGATCGGCTCGGTCGCGCTCAGGCGGGCGACCGAGATCACGGCGATGAGGGCGCACAGCGCGAAGCCGGCGAGAGTTATCGCGATCTCGCCCGGGCCGGCCCCGAGCGGGAGCGAGGCATAGGCGGCGGCCAGCCGCGCGAGCGCCGGTCCGAGGACGAGGCGCTCGAGCAGGATTCCCGCGAACGCCGCAGGCAGGACGACGGTTGCCGCCGCGCCGGCGAGCAGCACGCGGACCGCACCGGCACCGGCCCCGCAGGCGCGCAGCACACCGATCGTCGAGCGGCGTTCGCGGGCCGTCAGCACAAGCGCCTGGACGAGGGCATAGAGACACACGAGGCCGTTGACGATCGCGACCACTCGCAGGATCGATGTGAGGGCGCCGATCAGCGCCTGGCCTGTACCGACGACAGTCGAGGTCTTTGCGGGCGCCGCGCCGAGCCTCCTCAGCCCGGCCGTGACAGCGGCACGGTTTGCGTTCGGGCGCAGGCGGATTGCGATCTGCTCGCCCGCGGCGGGTTCGGACGCGAGGAGGCCAGCGGCTGAGACATAGGCGACCCTGCCGTCGTGCTGAAGGGAATCGACGATCCCGGAAACCCGGAAGCGCGCCTCGCGCCCGGACGGGAGCTGAACGGCGAGCTGAGAGCCGACCTGCAGACCGAGAACTTCGGCCAAGCCGACACCCACCTCGGTCTCGTCGTGGCCGCGCAGCCGCCGTCCTGCAGCGAGCGAGGGCGCCTCGAAGACGGTGTGGTCGCCCGGGTAGCCGATCAGGTCGATCGTCTCGCCGAGCGAGTAGGAGTCCAGCGCCTGGACTTCGTAGCGAGGGGCGGCGGCCGCGACCCCTGCGAGGCTCGCGACGCGAGGCGCGCCGGCAGCGGGCAGGGAGGCCGTCAGCGCGTAGCGCTTGCCCAATGCCGCCGGGTTGCTCGCAAGTTCGCCCAGCTCCGAAGCGAGGGCCAGCATGAGCAGGATGAAGGCGACCGACGCGCCGAGCACGGTGACCGTCGTCAGCAACCTGGTGCGCCTGGCCGTGACGAGCCGCGAGCCCAAGCCGAGCGCGCCACCCGGCCGGCGAGCGCTGCGGGCGGCCCTCCCGGACGCGATGGGCCCGGAGCTCCAGTCCCGTCATCAGAGCGATGGGTGGGCGTGCGCCGGAACGCCACACCGGTGCGGCCGAGGCGAGCACAGGTATCGCTGTCGTCAGGGCGAAGCACCCGGCGAGAGGCCAGAAGAGCGCGCCGCCCGGCTGGAGCCTCGTTGAGCACGCCGAGCAGACGGTCGGTGGGCCCCCGAGCGACGAGTATCCCGGTGAGCACGCCGGCCGCGCTGGCCGGCAGGGCGACCAACAGCGCCTCCGCCGCCTGGGCCAGCGTCACGTGCGCACGCGTGGCTCCGAGCGCACGCCTCAGCCCGAGGCCCGGCAGGCGGCGCTGGACGTCGGCGTGCGCAGAGCTGGCGAGCATCACCGAGGCCGTCAGCAGCGCGATCGCCGATAACGCGACAAGCAGCGCGATGACGATTCCGGCAGCTTCGTCGAGCAGGATCTTGACGCCTGCCCGAGTGACGAAGCGCAGCCCCGGGATCCCGTAGCTCGACGCGCGGGCCTGGACCAGCACTTCATCTAGACGCCGCGGGTCTGCGACCCAGAGCTCGACGGCGTTGACGTCAGGATCCGGTTCCCGGCCAAAACGCGCTTCGGTCGTCCGCCGTGACACGTAGACGCGCGGTGCGGCGAGCGGGAAGGACACGTTGTCGGGGGACTCGGAGACGCCGACCACGTGGAGCGGACCCAGCGCCTGCATGTCGAGCAGCGAGCCGGGATGGAGTCCCCAGGCGCGCGCGAGACCCTGCTCGACGACGACTTCGCCGTAGCGCGAGCCGAGAGGATGCCCGGCGAGGATCGAGTAGCCATGCCGGCCGGGGCCGATCACCTCAACGCTGGCGCGCCTCGATCTGTGCCCGTCGCCGGCGATCGCGATGTTCGTCACCTCATAGCGGAAGCTCGCTGCGGCGAGTCCGGGGAGCGCGCGAACCCGCGGTTGCACCTTGCTCAGCGGCCGTTCGTCGAAGCGGGCGATCACGTCCGGCAGGTCAGCCCTGGCGGCGCTGCGGCTGAAGCCTGTATGCAGGCTGTAGGCGACGATGACCGCGGTGGCGAGCATCGCCGCGGTCAGCGCGATGCCCGCCGCGCTCAGCAGGCTCCGCGCCCGGCGCTGGCGGAGGCCGCGGCGCGCCTCATCCCAGACGCCTCTCATGTGAGGCGGCCGTCGGCCATCTCGAGGACGCGATCCGCAGCGGCTGCGATTTCGGGCTCGTGGGTCACCATGACCACGGCGCGGCTGCGAGCGGTCATGTCGCGAAGCAGACGCAGGAGGTCGCTGGCCGCGGTGCTATCGAGGTTCCCGGTCGGCTCATCGGCGAGCACCAGCACGGGGTCGTTGACCAGCGCCCTGGCGATCGCGAAGCGTTGTTGCTCGCCGCCGGAGAGCTCGTGTGGCAAGTGCTCCGAGACCGGACCGACACCGAGTTCGGCGATCAGCTTCCGAGCACGTTCAGCCCCGCCGCGCGGTGCTCCCGGGAGACGGGTCGGCAGCAGCACGTTCTCTTCGCCACTGCACTCGGCGACCAACTGGAACGACTGAAAGACGAAGCCGATCTGCCGCAAGCGGATTCGGGCGAGGCTGCGCTCCGAGCGGCCCGTCAGCAGCTCCCCGCCGACGGTGATCTCACCCGCGTCAGGCCGGTCGAGGGCTCCGAGCAGATGAAGAAGTGTCGACTTGCCGGACCCCGACCGTCCCAGGACCGCGACCAGCTCTCCCGCGTCAACCTCGATATCGACCCCGGCGAGCACCTGACGGGCGGCCCGCCCCGTGCCGACGCTCTTCGTCACCCCATGGGCCTCGAGGACGGACACAGGGCCACGGTAACGCCGCTGCCCGGCTTCCACGCCGGTGGGCGCTCCCGCCGGCGATCGGACGCGGGCCGCTGCTGCATGCGGACGCGGCTACAACGTCGGAACCCTGATCCTCTCCTTGAGGCTCTCATGGATCCGGTAGGTCGGCAAGCCCGGTGGAGGGTTCTGGCCGCGATTAGCTCGCTTCGGCCTCGAGCCAAGCGTGGCGACTCTCGCGGATCGCGTAAAACATGATCACGAAGGCCGAGATTGGGTCTGCCCACCACCACCCGGCGGCTGCGTTGAGAGCCAGACCGGCCAGGACAGCCGCGGCGAGGAGGCCGTCGATAACGGTCACGCGAGACTCCGTCATGAGCACCGGGTTGCCGAGGCGAGCTCCGGTTGAGCGCTTGCCGGCGGCCAAGGCGAGCATCGCGAGGACGGTTAGCGCAAGCCATAGAATGCCCGCGGTTGAGTGGCCGGGGTGGGATGCGCTTGCCAGTGTGTAGATGCCTTGGGCCGCGATGTAGATCGCGAGGAGTCCGAACGCGGCCGAGATGACCTTGAGCGCGGTCTTGGTTCGGCCGTCCCCGCTTGCTCCCTTGAGCTGCCAGACGACGACTGCCGAAGCGACGATCTCGATCAGGGAGTCAACGCCGAAGCCCGCCAATGCGACCGACCTGGCCGCGATGGCCGCGATCAGCAGCACTACACAGCCAGCTACGTTCCAGGCAAGCGTGGCGTACTCCAGCCGTAGCCCGCGACGCAGCAAGATCTCGCGGGTGGGAACGGGCGCGGTGTGGGCGGACATAACTCCCATTCTGGGGCTCAGATGCTCATTTGCGCAAGCACCCGAAGGACGAGGAGACTTGAACCAAAACACCCTGGAGAACCAACAGATCAAGAGCGCTCTACTTTCGCCATTTGTTCGGTTTCGGCTCTAGCAAGCCAAAATTAGTCCGTGGTGCGCTCGAGTGCACTCGACCACCGTGGGGCGTGAAGCGCACAAGGCCCTCGACCTCGTACACGCTCGCGAGATGTCTACAGGAGCGTCCAGATCATCCAAACAGCGCGGGGTCGCGGACGCATCGGACGGATACGGAGGAGCGAATGTTGCCACGGTGTTGCCACGCCGAGCTAGAGCTCGGCCTACTCGAGCAGCTTGACCTCGCACCGAATGCCGCTGGCGCGAGCGAGGCGCCGGTCGGCGGTGAGCAGTGGTACCTCGAGCATCTCTGCGAGTGCGACGTAGGCGGCATCGTAGGGCGTGAGGTTGTGCCGCAGCGCCCAGCAGCGTTCCAGCAGCGGGAGGTGAGGAGCGCGCCGGAGCGGGATGTCTGCGAGGTCAGCGAGCGCGAGAGCGGCACGGCGCTGGTCCCTGAGGGTCCGTCTCCAGACGGAGGTGACCTCGAGGTCGATGATCTCGGGTGCTGCGAGGTCCTCGCCGCGAATGCGCGCGCGACCTTCTGCACCGTCCGGTCCGTCGTCGCCGAGCGCGGTCGCCAGCACGCTCGCGTCGATGACGATCACGCCAGAGGTGCAGCTCTCATGCGGCGTCGCGATCCTGGCGAATCAGCTGCGTGGCCTCTCCGATGGGGGTGGACCCCCCGGCTCGGCCTTCGGCCCTGATGAGGAGCTCGTCGAGCGTCGGGCGGCGCGCCTCGGCGACGAGCCGGCCGAGCAGATACTCCTGAAGCGACTGACCCGCCGCCGCCGCTCTCTGGCGGAGCACCGAATGCACGTCGGGCGGTACGTCCTTGATCTGCACGCTTGGCATGCGGCCAGTCTAGCGCCAATCTGGCGCCAATGCAGTCGATTCGGAGGCATCCCGCGGATGAACTTGGAGACCTGCAGTCCGGTCGGCGGGAACCAGCCGGTCACGCACTCGGGGCGGCCGGTGCGGTGCAGGAACGGGTTGCGATGGGGCGCATAGTTCGACGCCAACAGGAAGCCGATGGTCGCGGGGCGCCGTGGTCGCGAGGAGCCGGTCCGGACGACCAGGCACAAGCTCCGATCCACTGACGGTCACCCCGGCGCTGTTTATGAGCGCGTCCGCGCTGCGTGCCAGAGCGACGCTGCGAGTAACAGGGCGACCGCAACGGGCAGAATCCACCACGCCGCGGTGCTCGTTTCCGCGACCAGCGCTGTCAGTCCGAGCGCTACGCCGACTCCTGCCGCGATCCGCCAGTCGTCGCCGATCACGAACTCCCACAGGAAGCGCAGGAAGGACGCGATCCACCTCATGTGAGGATTCCGATCACGTGCCTGCAGCCTCGGTGCCGACCGGCGGCGCGGGGATCGACGACTGCCGCCTCAGCGCGGCACGGAGGCCTAGCGAGAACAAGAGAGTCGCCGGGATGATCACGAGAAGTGCGGTGTCGCTCCCGGGCCATGTCGCGCCCGCGCCCTCGGCGCCCCAGAACATCCCGAACGACGTCAACATCACGCCAACTGCGAACTTCAGCGTGTTCTCGGGGACACGTGCGAGCGGGGCACGCGCGAGGACTCCGGCGACCACAACCACCAGAACGGCCAGCGCGGCGGCCACCGCGGCGAGCGGCACGTTGTGCTGGTTGGCGCCGAAGGTCAGCACGATGAACACGACCTCGAGGCCCTCGAGCAGAACTCCTTTCAACGCGACCGTGAACGAGTAGGGGTCGAACCGGCCCTGCGGAACGGCCTCCGCCGTTCGCGCGGCCACCTGCTCTTCCTCATACGCCTCCTGCTCATCGTGTAGCGCCTTCAGCCCAGATGCGCGGAGGATCGCCTTGCGCAACCACTGCAGGCCGAAGATCAGCAGCAGTCCGCCGACCGCGACCCGCAGGGCGTTGATCGGCAGGGCGGTGAGCGCTGGACCCAGCAGCGCGGTCAGCACCGCGAGAACGAGCAGCGCAACCCCGACCCCGGTCAGCGTCGATCGCCAACTGCGTGTTGTCCCAACCGCAAGCACGATCGTCAAGGCCTCGACCGCCTCCACCGAGCAGGCAAGAAATACGGCGATCGCGAGGCCCCAGTCCGTCCCTGTCATGGGCCGATCCTACGGGCCATGAGCCGTGCGCAGCATCTCCGAGGCGTGACGCCGACATTAGGGGTTGGTATAGGGCATGTGCTCCCGGTATGAGCGGAGCCACCTCCCCGCGGGGACTTTGTTCGGTCTCGCGTGCAGCAGCTGACGTTGAGCACGCCGGGGAGCGACCGCAGGGGCACCGTCCGGTCGCTCGCCACCTACTGTTCGCGTCCACGCCGGGCGGGTCCGTCCTCGAAGGTCGGCGCGACCAGGTAGCTCTACTCGCCGCGGTCGAACGACCACTCGCGCGCATCCGCGGCGCCGAGGGCGAGCGCGCCCGCGAGCACCGCTTCGTCACGAAGCTCGGTGCTCTGGACCGTCGGCGGGAACGGCAGCGCCTGCGTAAGCGCATCGCTCACCGGGGCGAGCAGCAGGTCGCCGTTGCCGCCGACGCCGCCGCCGAGCACGATCAGCTCCGGATCGACGATCGCCGCGATCGGGATCAGGTGCGCGCAGATGCGGCGTGCGACCTCGGCCACCACCTCGAGCGCTCCGCGGCCTCAACGCCCGCACGGTGCTCGACATGATCCGTGAGCAGCGCCGGCCGTCCGATCGGCCGGTCGCTCATGGCCCGTCCGGCAGACGCTCGCCCGTCTCGGCCGAGAACCAGTGGATGCGCTCGAGGTCCGCTCCGAGAGTGAGACGCTCCTCGCGCGCCGGCGCGTGCGCGGCGTCGACGCTCGCAACGATTGTCAGCTCGCGCCGATCGGCCACGCGCACCAAGCAGGTCGCATTCGCGTTCGCGCCAAGGTGCTCGACGCTCTGCACGCGCGCGGCGATCCCGTCGCCGGCGCCGAGCGTGACGTTCTCGGGTCTGATGCCGAGCGTCACGCGAGTGCCTGCGCTCGACGCCGCGCCGGAAGGCAACGCGATCGCGGTGGGTTCGGTCTGCCACCGGCCCAATGGGTGACTGAGGTCGAAGGCGGCCGGCGCCACGTCTCACTGCTCCCGAGGTCAGGTGACCTCGCGGACGATGCAGCGGAAACCGATGTGGCTCGTCGAAGTGTCGACGGCCTCGGGCTGCCGGGCCGCGGGTCGGTAGCGGAGGCAGTAGTTGGGGGAGCAGAGGTGCGAGCCGCCCTTGATCACGCGGTGCGGGATGTTCGCTCCGGGAGCTCCGGCGTCGTAGCTGCCACCGGGCACCTCGATGCGCGGGTCCAGCGGCGGGATGCAGCAAGGTGCCCGAGGTGCAACGGTGCGCTCGCCGGTGACCGAGTAGTAGTCGGCCGTCCACTCCCAGACATTGCCGGTCACGTCGCGAAGCCCGAAGCCGTTGGGGGGGAAGAGGCCGACGGGCGTGGTCCCGCGCCATCCCCTGGCACCAGTGTTGTGCCACGGGAACTGGCCCTGCCAGGTGTTGGCCATGAGTTCGCCGTCCGGCTGGTGCTCGTCGCCCCACGCGAACACGGCGCCCGCGAGTCCTCCGCGGGCCGCGTACTCCCACTCGGCCTCGCTCGGCAGCTCCTTGCCGGCCCAACCGGCGTACGCCTCGCCATCCTCGAAGGCGACGTGAGTCACGGGGTGGTCTTGGCGGCCGGCGTTGTCGCTGTCCGGCCCCCAGGGTGCTCGCCAGGACGCTCCTGGCACGTACGCCCACCAGCGCGTCGGGTCCGTCAGAGGCACCGGGCCGGAGGTGGGTTGGAACACCGCCGAGCCGGGTTGAAGCAGCGACCGGTCCGCCTCGGGGTAGTCCGCGGCCTCCGGGGTTCGCTCGGCGACGGTCACGTAGCCGGTCTCCGCGACGAAGCGCGAGAACTCGGCGACGGTGACCGGCCCGCGATCGATCGAGAAGGGGCCGACCTCCACTTCGCGCACGGGGCCCTCTTCCGGGTAGAAGGCCTCGCTGCCCATACGAAAGCGGCCGCCCGGCACTTCGACCATGTCCGCGACGCTCATCGTGGAAATGATGCCTGAGCCGACGAGGCGGCAGTTCGGCGGGTTCGCCGGGTGGCACGCGCCCGGCCGGGAGATCCTCGCCCGGCGAGTCGAGGGTTCAGACGGCTCTGGCGCTCGATCTGGACGGCGCCGGATCGAGGCGTAGGTCCGCGACGACGGGAGTCCCACCTCGCCCTAGCTGTTCTGCACGCCGCTCTCCGCCAGGCGCGGGTATGGTTGAGCGTTGTGACTCGCCGCCCCAACGTTCTGGTCATCCTCACCGACCAGTTGTGCCAGCCCCGGCGTGACGAGTCTGAGGAGTTGCGCGAGTTCCGCCACGAGCACTGCGTTGGGCAGGAGCGCCTCCGCAAAAGCGGCGTGTCGTTCAAGCATCACTATCCGATGGCGATCGCCTGCGCGCCGAGTCGCGCTTCGCTGCTGACCGGTCAGTACCCGTCACTGCACGGCGTGACGCAGACGGACGGGCTCGCCAAGAGCGCCGAGAGCGAGGACATGTTCTGGCTTGCGCCCGACACCGTGCCGACGCTCGGTGACTGGTTTCGTGCCGGCGGCTATCGCACCTTTTTCAAGGGCAAGTGGCACGCTTCGCATGCGCACCTTGATGCTGACGACGGTGACGGCTACCTGTTGTCGATCGATGACGACGGCGAGCCGATCGAGGAGAACATCGCCGAGTATCTACGGGCAGATCTACTGGATGACTATGGCTTCTCGGAGTGGGTTGGCCCTGAGCCGCACGGTCTCGGCAAACACAACATGGGCACAGTCAAGGACCCGTTCACGGCTGACGAGACGATCGATCTGCTCAAGCGTTTTGACGACGAGAAGAGCGATGAGCCGTGGCTTGCCGTTTGCTCGTTTCTGAACCCGCATGACGATTCGTTCTTTGGGATCGTCGGGCTCACGCAAGGGCTGCGCTATCACCCCTCCACGGTGCCGCACGTCGACCAGTCACCGACGCGCCACGAGGACCTCTCGACGAAGCCGCGTTGTCAACAAAGCATGGTCGATCTTTGGTCTCGGCTTGGGGCGCCGCAGCCATGGAATGAGACGCATCTCAAGTTCTACTACCAGCTGCAAGCCACGGTCGGTGAGCAGATCACCCGCGTATTGGACGCTTTGCAGGCCAGCGGCGAACACGAGGACACGATCGTCGTGTTCAGCTCCGATCACGGTGACATGCAGGGCGCGCACGGCGGGATGCACGAGAAGTGGCACAACGCCTACGAGGAGGCACTGAACGTGCCGTTCATCATTTCGAGCCCGCTGCTACCGGGTGGCGCCCGAGAGCTCGAGGTCCCCACGAACCACGCCGACCTCATCCCGACACTGCTTGGTCTTGTCGGCATCGACCGCGAGGAGGCACTCGCCAAGTTGCAGGTCGGCCATCGTGACACCAGGCCCTTGGTCGGACGCGATCTTTCGGCCGCCGTACGAGCGCTCCAGCCCGAGCCGTCCTCGGAGCCCGTCTTGTTCATCACTGACGACGAGATCAGCGAGGGCAGCGCCCACGGAGCCAGCCCGTTCCAGCGCGTTGCGCGAGCGACACGCACGTTCTCGACGATCGACCAGCCCAATCACATCGAGACCGTAATCGCAGAAGTCGACGTCGACGGCGAGAAGCACCTCGTCAAGCTCTCGCGGTACCACGACAATCAGCAGTTCTGGACCGTCCCGGGCGAGAAGGACGAGCGTCTGCGCGGCCGCAAAACGGTCACCGTGACCGAGCCCGAGCTCGATGAATACGAGCTCTATGACCTCACGCTCGATCCGCACGAGGAACGCAACCTGGCCCACGCCACGCACGCCGACGAGCGGACGCGCGCTCTGGAAGCCGTCATGCTGCGGCTCCTCGGTGAGCAGCTCGCAGCGAAGCGACTGACGCCATCCGCCGGCGAGGTCCCCGGGTATCGCCCGCCGATGCCCGCATGAGAGCCGCGACATTGTGAGCGAGCCGGGCGGCGAATCGGCTCCGCCCGCTGCAGGCACGACAGAGGGGGCGAGCATGCCGAGGATCCTCTTCGTCTACTTCACCTACACAAAGCAGACCCTCAAGATGTAGAGGTGATGAGTGAGGCGTTCCAGCAACGTGGCTGGGACGTCGAACAGGCGGCGATCGAACTCACGGACGCTCGCTATGCGGAGCGGTTCCGGCGTTTTCCGATGCCGCGCTGGCGAGTACGAACGTCGCCGAGACTTATCAGTCGAGCTCCACGTTGGTACCGACCGGTGTGCATAGCTTGCGTTCCGGCGGACCGCCTGTTAGCTTAAGCACGCAGATCGGTGTACATAACGGGCGCGCAAAGCGGCCTGAAGCAACGGCTCCGAGGCGATGAGCAGGACCGGCCTGACAAGCGGCCGCCACAGTCCGTCGAGCCGACGCGCGGGCCTCATTCGGGACCAACGTGACAAGCGAAAACATTGGAGGTCACCTCATGAGTGTCGTAAGCATCATCGGCTCGGGGAACATGGCCAACGCCATCGGCAGCCTGGCTCTCAAGGGCGGCCACAGCGTCGAGGTGGTTGGTCGCGACGGGGCCAAGACCGCGGCACTGGCCGAGCAGCTCGGCGACGGCGCCACGGCCGGGACATGGGGCGACGTCCCGACCGGCGACATGGTCATCGTCGCCGTGCTGTTCGACGGCGCCGTGCCAGCCGTCACCGAGTTCGGGGGAGCGCTGGCGGGCAAGATCCTCGTCGACATCACCAACCCCTTCGACGACAGCGGCACCGGGCTGGCCACCCCGGACGGCACCTCGAACGCGCAGCTGATCGCCGAGGCCGCCCCTGCGAGCGCTCACGTCGTGAAGGCGTTCAACACGATCTTCCGCGTCGTCCTGGACGAGGGCGGACCGCTGGACGTGTTCATGGCGGGCGACGACGCGCAGGCCAAGGCGAAGGTGTCGGCGTTCGTCGAGAGCATCGGGCTGCGCCCGTTCGACGTCGGCGACCTGGTCATGGCGCACTGGCTCGAGGGCGCGGGCCTGGTGGCGATGGGTCTGGCCCGCAACGGCGTGGGGAGCCTCGACTTCTCCCTCGGCGTCAACCTCCGCTGAGCTCGCCGCCGGATCTCGCGCGCGGCGCCGTCCCGGCTGACAGGTCCCCGCCTGCGCCGGACGGTACCGCTGCTGTTGGGATGGCGTTGTCGATGAGGACCGTTGCGCTGGCGGCGGCGGTGGCGAAGGTGTCGGTGTCGAGGACTCGGCTGCGGGCCGAGGCGCCGTCCAGGAGCAGCGCCAGTTGCTCGCCGAGCTGCTCGGGGTCGATGGCTCCGGCCTCGCGGGCCGTCTCGGTGAGCCGCGCCGCAAAGGCGCTCTTGTAGTCGCGGGCGAGTAGGCGCGCTGGATGCCCCGGGTCAGGGATCTCGACGGCCGCCCCGATGAACGGACACAACGGCGAGTGGATGTCGAAGACGGCGAGGAGTCGTTCGCGGGGTGTGAGGTCGGTACGGTCGAAGACCTCGGGCAGGACGTCGGGATCGAATCGGCGCAGGTGTTCGGTGATCAGCTCGTCCTTGCTGTCGAAGTGCTGGTACATCGTGCGCTTGGAAACCTGCGCCACGGCGCAGAGCTGCTCGATGCCGGTGCTGTTGATGCCTTGATCGCGGAACAGCTGTCGGGATGCGCTGAGGATGCGCTCTCGTGCGCCCCTGCCGCGGCGCAGTCCTCGCGGCCCTTTCTCCAACTCCGCCATTCCCCCAGGGTAGCTCAGTTCGGTACCGACCGGTGTGCATAGCTTGCGCCCCGCGAGACCGTCCGATACGCTAAGCACTCAGATCGGTGTACCTAATAATCGGCAGCGGCAATCGAACGGAGTGATCGTGGGAAAACTCGATGGCAAGGTCGCGGTGATCACGGGCGCGACAAGCGGTATGGCGTTGGCCGGAGCGAAGTTGTTCGTTGACGAAGGAGCTCACGTCTTCATCTCGGGGAGACGGCAGGATGTGCTGGACGACGCGGTCGAGCTGATCGGCCGGAACGTGACCGGCGTGCAGGGCGATTCCGCGGATCTCGACGATCTGGACCGTTTGTTCGAGACGGTCAAGCAGGAGAAGGGCACGGTCGACGTGTTGTGGGCAAGTGCCGGGGGAGGCGAGGAGGGCAGGCTCGGCGAGATCACCGAGGAGCACTTCGATGCCGCCTTCTCGCTGAACGCGCGCGGCACGCTGTTCACGGTCCAGAAGGCGCTGCCGCTGTTCAACGACGGAGGCTCGATCTTGATGACCGGGTCAAACGCCTCGCTCCGCGGCTACCCCGACTGGAGTGTGTATGCAGCGAGCAAGGCCGTGCTGCCCGCCTACGCACGGGTGTGGGTCTCCGAGCTGAGGGACAGGAAGATCCGGGTGAACGTGCTGACCCCCGGCCAGGTCGCCACGCCGATGATGGAGCAGGTGATGTCCGCAGAGATGAAGGCGGTGTTCGAGTCCGTGATCCCCCGGGGAGAGATGGGCCGTCCTGAGGAGGTCGCCTCGGTCGCGCTGTTCCTCGCATCGGACGATTCGAGCTACGTCAATGGCATGGAGCTGGTCGTCGACGGCGGCACCACCGTGATCTGAGCGTCGCCGTCCACCTGGTCAAATCCCCGCGCCGCCTGCGATCGCGCAGAAACCACCAAGTTCCGGCCGAAACTCATGCACTCGAGCGGACTCGAACCACCACGGGCCGTTAAGCCCACAAGGCCCTCAACCTCGTCCGGCGACGCAAGGCGCCTACAGGAGCGTCCGGATCTTCCAAATAGCGCCCTTTCGCGGACATATCGGACGCATCTGTAAGGGCGGGTGTTGCCGCGGCGTCGCCCTCTTGGCTCGTCGAGCTGGGCCGTCCTGGGTTCCGCTGAGACTCGTTCTGTAGGAACCGGCGCGCTCTACCGACGCCGCGTGATCCGAACCCGTTGCGCTGGAGGCCGACGACCGAGTAGGTTGCCCGTGCAGTCTTGTCCAGACCGATCCAGCAGGATGACAGGGGGACCTCGATGAGTACGCAAACGTCCATCGACAGCGACGAGCTCTTCATCGGGGGGGAGTGGATCAAGCCGCAGGGCTCGGGTCGCATCTCGGTGCTCGCGGCCAGCACGGAGGAGCCCGTAGGTTCGGTGCCGGATGGGACGAATGCGGACATCGATGCCGCGGTGCGCGCCGCGCGTTCGGCCTTTGATGATCCGAGTGGTTGGTCCTCGTGGTCGAGCGAGGACCGTGCGCAGGCGCTCGAGCGGCTCGCCGCGGCGCTCGCACAGCGCGGCGAGGAGATCGCGCACCGCGTCTCGCTGCAGAACGGAATGCCTATCTCGTTCGCGCTGCAGGTCGAGGCCGTCTTTCCGTCAGTGCTGGCGCAGTACTACGCCGGACTGATCCGGCAGACGGCACTGGAGGAAGATCGCCAAGGTTTGCTCGGCGGGACGATTCATGTGCTGCGCAAGCCCGTCGGTGTTGTTGGGGCGATCGTGCCCTGGAACTACCCGCAGACGCTCGCGATGTTCAAGCTCGCGCCGCTGCTCGCTGCGGGTTGCACCGTCGTCATGAAGCCGAGCCCGGAGACCGTACTTGACAGCCTGTTGCTCGCCGAGGCGATCATCGAGGCCGGCCTGCCGCCCGGCGTGGTGAACCTCGTGCCCGCCGGCCGCGAGGTCGGTGCGTACCTGGTCGAACACCCCGGCATCGACAAGGTCACGTTCACGGGATCGAGTGCGGCGGGTCGAATGATCGCGCGGCGCTGCGGCGAGCTGCTCCGGCCGGTGACGTTGGAGCTGGGCGGCAAGTCGGCTGCGATCGTGCTCGACGACGCCGACCTCGCCGGTGCCACCGAAGCGTTGTTCGGTGCCACGCTGGCCAACAACGGCCAGACGTGCAACATCGGTACGAGGGTGCTCGCTCCACGCGCGCGCTACGACGAGGTCCTTGAAGTATTCAGTGGCCTCGCGAACGCGCTCGTGGTCGGCGACTCGCTCGACCCCGCCACCCAGCTCGGTCCCGTGGCGAGCGCTCGCCAGCGCGAGCGCGTAGAGGGCTACATCGAGAAGGGCCGTGCGGAGGGTGGACGGATCGTCGCCGGAGGTGGTCGCCCGCCTGAGCAGGAGCGCGGCTGGTTCGTGCAGCCCACGATCTTCGCCGACGTGGATAACAGCGACACGATCGCCAGAGAGGAGATCTTTGGACCGGTGCTCGCCGTGATCCCCTACGACGGCGTCGATCAGGCGGTGGAGATCGCGAACGACTCGGAATTCGGGCTTGGCGGCAGCGTTTGGAGCCGCGACCCCGAGCGCGCGCAGGATGTTGCACGGCGTGTACAGACCGGCAGCATCGGCATCAACCACTACATGCTCGACCCTGCCGCGCCGTTCGGGGGAGTGAAGGCAAGCGGCATCGGGCGCGAGTTGGGGCCCGAGGGCATGCAGGCATACCTGCAGATGCAGTCGATCTATGAGCCGGCGCCACAGCCCGCCGACGCTCCGTAACCAGCGAGCGAGAAGCCTGAGCCTGGCGGTGGCGGCTCCGGAGATCCTCTAAGAGACCCCGGTTGCATGAAGAGCCAGCAGTAACCCAGGGGCGCCGCGCACCGTGCGCACCCGGTCTGAGGGCCAGCGCCTGCTCGCCTTCGCCGTCGGGCGCACGGTCGACTTCGAGGCCCTCGTGACGACCACACCACTGTGGGCGCGGGGGTCACGACGGCAGTTGGTCTAGGCAGCTGGGGGAGGTGGCGTTGGTAGGTCTGGCCGATCAGATCGACTCCGAAGCTGTGGTGGGGCTCTTCATTGCCCGTGACCGGGTGAGATCACGGTCGCCGATCGCGCCCGGCCAGCATGTGGATCGGGTATCGCTCCTCCTACGCCCGTTGCAGGCGCAGGTCGAATTCCATCGTCGCTTTGTCGGTTACGTTGACGAAGCCGCCTACGCTTGGAGCCGTCATGCCGAACTCGCTCCACGGGAACGTGAGCGAGCCTGCGGTCTCGAGCGTGGACCCCGTCAGGCTGAATTCGACCGGGAGGGTCTCGCGTTTGGAGCTGCCGTGAATGGTGAAGACACCGGTCACCGACACCCGCGCGACGCGGCCGGCGACCGCGTTATTGGTGAGCGTGACGGGAGTCGAGAGCACGAACGTGGCCATCGGATAGCGGTTGCTGTCAAGGCCGATTTCATGGATTTTTTCGTCGCGCATCGAGCGGTCGCTTTTCAGGGTGTTGACGGCGACATCGAAGGACGCGGCGGTAATCGTGATCGTGCCTTTGGACTCGGTGAGCGCCGCCGCGCCGGTGATTGATGACGTGCGCCCGACGGCGTCGCTCTCCGCGGGCAGGAACCCGAGCTTCTCGCGCACGCGGTATCCCGCCTCCGAGCCGCTGCCGACGCTCCAACGTCCGCCCGCGCTCGCGGCGGAGGTAGATGCGGGCGTGGCGCCGCCGGTGGAGGCCGCGGTGGAGGTGGCGAGTTTGAACGGCTTGGGCGAGGAGGTCGGGAAGACGACGAAGTAAACGAGGAGCAAGGCGACGACGATCAGCACGGCTCCTCCCGCGACGGCGAGGACAGCCATGCGTTTCTTGCTCGGGCTTCCGGGGAGCTTGGCGATCGTTCTCAACTCCTCTCAACATCGAGAGCGGCCATCTGGCCGCGGGGCAACCCCTACTCCACGGCGCTCGGGTGCGGACTGCGATAGAGCCTGCTGGGAGCTTGCTGAGGAGGGGCGCAGACCAGGTAGGGCGGTTTCGCGGACGCATCGGCCGCATCTGGAGGCGCGGATGTTGCCGTCGGATTGCCACTGAGGACCTCGGCGCGCGAGCTTCATCTTGGCCCTATTGGTCTACGCTGGGTCGGTGGCGCCGGCGTACACGGTTCGAGCTCTCGACGGGACCAGCTGGCAAGCGTTCGCCAGACTCGTCGAGGCGAACAACGGCGTGTTCGGGGGTTGTTGGTGCATGGGCTTTCATCCCGATGACAGTCGCGACCCGGCGCTGAACCGGAGACGCAAGCTCGCGCGAGTGCGAGCGGGCACGGCGCACGCTGCGCTCGTGTTCGGTGGCGAGGACTGCCTCGGTTGGTGCCAGTTCGGAACGCCCGAGGAGGTGCCGAAGATCAAGAACCGGGCTGCCTACGAGAAGGGCGTCTCGACCCTGCCGAACTGGAGGATCGCGTGTAACTTCGTCGGCAAGGGGCATCGGCGGAAGGGGGTGGCCACAGCGGCGCTCGCCGGCGCACTCGATCTGATCGCTGGTCTAGGAGGTGGCACCGTCGAGGGCTATCCCGAGGCCGTGGCCTCGGTGCCGG
This sequence comes from uncultured Solirubrobacteraceae bacterium, assembly GCA_963742805.1. GTDB lineage: Bacteria > Actinomycetota > Thermoleophilia > Solirubrobacterales > Solirubrobacteraceae > Palsa-744. The sequence goes on from CAVUNG010000002.1 coordinate 169,488, forward strand.
CCGGCTTTCTCTTCAACGGCGCACTTGCGACCTACGAGAAACTCGGCTTCGTTCGTGACCGCAAGATCGGCAAGCATCGCTGGGTCGTTGCAAGGGTCGTTGACGGCGCGTCGTAGACGTCCGATTTATTCACGGCACCTCTGAGCACGCATCAGAGGCATCCCGCGCAACGACTGTCATCACGATGTCGCCAGACCACGAAGTCCCGATTCGACCTCGGATCGGCCCATGGGCGTGCGCCGTTTGCCACGATCCGCCCGTCGGAACTCGTGCGAGCGGCTTGAACCACCGATTCCGAGCTCCTTCTCATGCATTGATAGGACAGCTTGCAAACCCTTCTGCGAAGCTGAGCTGCGCCCTGGAGGCCCCTGCTAGGGGCGTCCCGGCGCGCAGTGCTCGTAGCTTTGTGCCTCCGCGCACAAAGCGACTCGGAAATGGGGCTATCCGGCGGGCGGCCGTCCGGGCTTCTCCTCGGCGGCGATGGCAAAGCCATGAAGCTGGCCGATATCCGGGCCGCGATCGAGGGGCTGCTTGGTCGGTACGTATCGTATGCGTCGGTGGAATGGTGCATGCGAATGGGCGTGCGAGGACCAGATCCTTGGGCGGTCCGAGTCAAGCCAGGGTGGTATCGGGTTACGGCACCGGCCTACGCGGCGGGCACCCAGCCGCACAGCGTCCGCGCGCCACCATCGCGCCCGCACCTCTGAGGACGGACACTGAGTATCGGTCAAGGCGTGGGACAGGCGCATTGCTCGCCGTTGTCCTCAGGCGAGCTGCTTCGGCGAGCCCGACGAGGAGTTCGCCGGGTCCGGCGGATGTAGCAGAGCCGATACATGTGCTCGGTAACTGCAGCACCTCGCTGCTGACGAGCTGCTGCGCCTCGCTTGGTGAGCCGCGCCAGCGTCTCGTCTAGGTCGTCCACGGCGAACATGACCCGTAGGTAGATCAGAGCGTTCATCGGCGCAGTCCGGTGATCGGCGACCACGGGCGGCGCGAGAAAACGGGAGAGCTCGAGTCGGCTGTGGCCGTCAGGTGTGCGCATCATGGCGACCTCAACGCGCTGGTCGCCCAATCCAGTGACTCGCCCAGCTCACTCCCGTCCGCCATGGCTCGCCCTTCGAGCTCGAGGCCGAGTCGCGGAAGAACTCGATCGTCGCCGTCAAGGTCCTCGACGACGATGCCCATGTTGTCCATTGGCGTAACCGCCATATCGTGGAATCAGCATGTGCGCGGCGGGACTGCAGCTGATCGGCGACAAACCTCCCGGCAGTAGCCGAGGTACCGCGCGCGGTGGCGCACTCCGTTCAGCCGACTCGCCCGGTCTCGTGGTAAAGCGGTTGTTCCGCCCGGAAGGGTTTGAATACGACTCTCTACTTTGCCGCCAATGCGCTCGAGTGGACTCGAACCACCACGGGGCGTTAAGCCCCACAAGGCCCTCAACCTGGTACACGGGTGCAAGATGCTTACCGGAGCGTCCGAATCGTCCAAATAGCGCGCCTTCGCGGACGCATCGGACGCATATGGAGGAGCGAGCGTTGCCGCGATGTTGCCACGCGCCGTGCCGCTACCTCGACCACGTACTCACCGTGCGTGGAGATCAGCGAGCTCGCGGACCGTCTCATCGAATGCCCGGGCGGCGGACTCTCCTCGCGGAATCGCTTCGCTCGCTGGTGCCCCCCGCGCTGTCGCGCCACCGGGCCTCCTAGCTGTAGAACCTGAGGACGTTGTTCATCCGGTCCTCCTTGGAGGCTGGTGGTGTCAAAGCCCCAGCACCAAGGAGAAACCGGATGAAGCTGCACCGTAATGCTGCGCTGTCATTTAGGCAGCGTGAGCGGATGGCCTGTCGTGTTGTCGATGAGGGGTGGTCTGTGAGAGAGGCAGCCCTGGCGGCCGAGGTCAGTGCCCGGACGGCCGGGAAGTGGGTCGCGCGGTATCGCGCTGAAGGAGCTGCTGGGTTGTTGGATCGCTCCTCGGCGCCTTTGCTGGTGGCGAACCGCAGCGATGAGAGCACGATCCAGGCGATCGCAGCGTTGCGGCGCCTTCGGTTCACCGGGCCTGAGATCTCAGAGGTGCTCGAGATGCCTTTCTCGACTGTCTCTGGGATCTCAAGCGGATCGGGATGGGCCGACTGGGCAGGCTCGGCCTGGAGCCCGCTGAGCGCTACGAACGGACGGTCGCTGGTGAGCTGATCCATATCGACGTCAAGAAGCTGGGACGGATCCAAGGCGGCGCCGGGAAGCGCGTGACGGGCGTCAAGCGTAACCCGAAGAACAGCAGGCTCGATCGGGACGGGATCGAGCGACGACGCACTGGCTGGGAGTACGTGCACATTGCGATCGATGACGCCACACGCCTCGCCTACGCGGAGGTCTTGACCGACGAGAAAGCCACGACAGCGATCGGGTTCCTGCGCAGAGCGATCGCTTTCTATGAGCGTCACGGGATGAACGTCAAGGAGCTCTTGACCGACAACGGAGCTCCTTACCGCTCCGCTGTGCACACGATCGCCTGCAAAGCCCTGGGCATCCGCCACCTGCGCACCAGGCCCTACCGTCCCCAGACCAACGGGAAGGCAGAGCGGTTCATCCGGACCATGCTCGCCGGCTGGGCCTACGGAGCGATCTACCGCAACAGCACCGAGCGCACAGCAGCCCTTGACGGCTGGCTATGGACCTACAACCATCGAAGACCACACCAATCAATCGGGCGACAGGCACCCATCACCCGCATGAACAACCTGCTCGGGTCTTACACCTAGCCGCCCTTGGCGTAGCTGAGGCGGATCGCCGACTGCTGACCCAGAGGGTCCCGAAAGGCCGGGAGGGAGGCGCTCGCTGCCTACGCCATCTCCGCGGGCGGGGCGAGAAACTCGCCCCGCCGCATCTCGTGGTCGGCACGATCGCCGCCTGACCGGACCCCGACGACCGAATGTCGGCCCCGCGCGGGAGGAGCTATCCCGCGGCTCCGTCTCCGTACGCACTCATTCTCGAGGCCGTCAGGTTTGTCTGTCGGACAACCTGCGCACCGCTGACCCAGACCATCGACGACGGAGCTGTTGGCAAGACCTGGCTGTAGGCCTGTTCCTTCCCGAGTGCGACTGGCGTTGCGACCGCTTGGCCCGACCTGAACTCCACTTTGCTGACTGTGTCGGGGACGACTCCGGCCACGAGTGTCTCGCCGTTGACCGTTCCCATGATTCCCCACCCGCCATGCGTGGCCGCCCAGCCATAGGGCGTGCATCCGACCACGGTCCCGAGCAGATCGCTGACCGACACGAAGCAGATTTCCGACGTTCCGGGAATCAGTCCGGCCGTGCTACTCGAGTCGCTCACCAGGAGCCGCGCATCGCCGAGGTCCAAGCCGTGTTCGGCGATCGGCTGAGAAATGCTCGAGCTGATGCCGGCAGCCCATTCAGCATCGACAGCAGAAGCGGGGCGACGCAGCGCCGCAAAGGAAGGCGCATCAGAACTAAGGCCAGGACTCACCGCACTCACCGTTCCTCGGGCAGCGTCACGATTCGCGTGGGTACGCGGTCGCTCTCGAGCTGAAGCCGACACGAAGGTGCCAGCGAGCAGCAAGCTGACGATCGCGACGCCAGCAAGCATGACGAATAGCGCTCGGGGGTGTTTGTTTATCCACTTACGGACCATAAGCCCAAGCCCAGACCCACTGCTGAGCTTCCTCGGCGTTGAGCTGCTCAACGCCCTCGCGAATTGGATAGGACGAGGCGAACTGACGTCCGAAGTTCCAGTAGTACTGGCCGCTCCCGCTGCCCTTTTTCTGAGGGAGGAAATAGTTCGTGCTGACCACTTTCCCGAGTTCGTGGGTGATGCCGTTGTCGATCATCGCGATCCCGAGTCGCGCGGAGTAGCCGCTACCGCCCGATTCTGTGGACCCCCAGAGCTGGGTCTCTGCTTGTGTCCAGTTGTGGGCGCCGTTGCGAAGACACCAGTTGTTTTCTTTCGACACGGCGAAGCACGATGACGAGAGTTTGTAGGCGTCTGCGGTGGCGGCCAGCAGGAGTGTGGCCAACACGAGGGCGACGATAGATACGACCAGGGCGCCCGCGCGAGAAAAATCAGTATCTCCGATAAAGTCCGACATACGGAAGTAGTGGTATCGGGCCGTCGGGCCGTTGTCAAGGGGCGTTTCCTTTGCGATGGCCGTCACCGAGGGATCAAGTCGCCCGTCTTGACCGACGGCGCCGCCGGTAGCGTCGCTGCGAGACTGCGGCGGAGCGAGCGCCCGACTCGGACCCCTCCCTGGCAGATCTCGGTGGCCGGTCGTGCGGGGCGCGGGTCATACCGGGCATGCCGCTCGCCCATGTGTTGCCACACCGTTGCCACAGTCCGCCCGCTGGCGCTCGCTCGCCGCCTCCCAGCGCGGCGAACCGGCTGATTTCCAGGAGAAACCAATGCGCTCGAGTGGACTCGAACCACCACGGGCCATCAAGCCCACAAGGCCCTCAACCTCGTACAACCGCGCAAGATGCTTACAGGAGCGTCCAGATCGTCCAAATAGCGCGGTTTCGCGGACGCATCGGACGCATATGGAGCGAGCGAGTGTTGCCGCGACGTTGCCGCGCCCCCCCGTACGGGCAGGGGTGACGTGGGGCATCTATGGCAGGAGATCCGTGTCGGCCCAACGCGGCGGCAGATCGAGCTTGCGTGCGGCGCTGACCGCCGCACGCCCGACCGCGTTGGCGTAGGTGGGGAATGAGAACGGGACGAGGGCGAGCTCCTCGACGTTCATCCGAGAGGCCATTGCCACCGCCGCCAGCTGTGCCAGCTCCACGGCACGCTCTCCGACGATGTGGCAGCCCAGGATGGTGTGCAGCCGCCGGTCGACGATCAGCTTGCAAAAGCCCTCTGGGCGCCCGTCGATTATCGGCCGCGGCAACGAGTCGAACCGCTCGATCGCGACGATCACCTCGTGCGTCTCGCGGGCCGCGGACTCAGTGAGCCCGACCGACGCGTACTCGGGGTCGGTGAAACTTCCGATCGGGCTGACGTCGGCGGGGAGCGCGGTGGTGGTGCCCAGCACGGCGTTGGTCGCCGCCAGGTAGCCCTCGCGCACCGCCTCATGGACGACCATCAGGTGCCCGGTGACGTCGCCGGCTGCGAAGATGTGAGGTGCGCTTGTGCGCAGCTCGGAGTCCACCTGCACATAGCCGCGCTGGTCGGTGTGCACGCCCGCGGCGGCGAGATCGAGCTCGGTGGTGTTCGCGGCCCAGCCGATCGCGACAACCGCAAGCGTCGCCTCGATGAGCTGCTGCGCCCCGGCCTGTTCCCAGGTCATGCGTATCCCCGTCGCGCAGGACTCGAACCGATCGATGACGCCGGCTTCGACGAGAACCTGGACCCCGGACGCATCGAGACCCGCGCTGATCGCGGCGGAGACGTCCTCATCCTCGCCCAGCAGGATCCTGGGTGCGGCGTCGAACAGGGTCACGCGTGACCCGAAGGCGTTGAAGACGGAGGCGACCTGCACGCCGGTCGCGCCGGCGCCGATCACCAGCATCGAGGGCGGGGTGGAGGAGAGCCGCCAGGCGCCGCTGTGGGTATTCGTCAGCCCGGATCCGGGGACATCGAGCTGACGGGACTTGCCACCGGTGCAGATGATGACCTTGTCCCCCCGCAGTCGCGGTGCGTGCTCGACCTCGATCACGTGCGGGTTTACGAATCGGGCCTCACCAGCGTGCTCGCGGATGGCCACGTCGGCCTCTTCGAGCTCTTTGCGCAGCAGCGAGTGGGCGCCCACATCGGCCACCACCTCGCGCACACGATCCAGCAGCAGCGCGTAGTCCAGTGTCGGGTCGCCCGCGCTGATGCCGTACCGCGAGAGCGCCCTGGCCTCCCGGATCAGCCGGGCCGCGTGGGCCAGTGTCCGTACCGGGACCGGCCCGTCGTGGGCGGCAACTCCGCCGAGCGCATCGCGGGTGACGACCGCGGTCCGCGCTCCAAGCCGCCCCGCGCGCAGCGCGGCGACTACCCCAGCCGGCCCCCCGCCGACGACAAGGACATCGAAAGCATCCTCACGCGGGTCGGCCACCCTCCAATTATGCGGCTCGGGCGGCGAGGGTGGGGCGGGGGTACGCGCAGCGTGTGGCAGACTCTCGCGATGCTCGCGATGACGGCAGTCCCGGGTCAGCGCGGAACCGCCGCCGTCGACGAGGTGCCCGATCCATCGGAGGCCGACGGCGCGCTGTTGGTACGTGGCCTTCTCGTCGGTGTGTGCGGCACCGACCGCGAGATCGCCACTGGTCAGTACGGCGAGCCGCCGCCCGGCGAGACGCGATTGGTCATCGGGCACGAGGGCCTTGGCGAAGTCCTCGAGGCCCCAGGTGGATCGGGGTTCGAGCGGGGTGATCTCGTGGTCGGGATCGTGCGTCGTCCCGATCCGGTGCCGTGCCCGGCGTGCGCGGCCGGCGAATGGGACATGTGCCGCAACGACCAGTTCGCCGAGCGCGGGATCGTCCGGCGCCACGGCTACGGGTCCGAGCTCTGGCGGCTCGAGCCCGACTTTGCGCTGGCGCTGCCCGCGGGGCTCGGTGAGCTCGGTGTGCTGCTGGAGCCGGCGTCGGTGCTGGCAAAGGCCTGGGAGCAGGTTGACCGTATCTCGCAGCGCGCGTTCTTCCGGCGCGGACGCGCGCTGATCACCGGTGCCGGCCCGATCGGTCTGCTGGCCTGCCTGATGGGCGTGCAGCGCGGCTACGAGGTGCACGCGGTCGACCTGGCGGCCGCCGGCGCGAAGCGCGATCTCGTCGAGGCTCTCGGCGCGCACTATCACTCTGGCGACGCCGCCGACCTGGATGTCGAGGTGGACGTCGTGATCGAGTGCACCGGCCTCGGGGCAGTAGCACGCTCGGCGGCACAGCGAGCAGTCAGCGGGGGGATCATGTGCCTGACCGGGATCATGAACGTCGACCCGCAGCTCGACCTCGACGCGACCGCCATGAACCGTTCGATGGTGCTGCACAACCAGCTGCTGTTCGGCACCGTCAACGCTGGTCGGCGCCACTGGGAGCAGGCGGTCGATGCACTCGCGACCGCCGATCCTGCGTGGTTGCGCGCAATGATCACGCGTCGAGTCCCGCTCGCTCGCTGGACCGACGCGCTCGAGCGCGAGCCCGAGGACATCAAGGTCGTCGTCGATCTCGCGACATGAGCGACCCTCAGATCGCCGCACTCTCGGCGACGCCGGGACTGTTGGGCGAGGGGCCGCGATGGGACCACGAGCGCCAACAGCTCCTGTGGGTCGACATACTCGGGCGCCAACTGCACCGCGGCACCCTCGCTGCCGACGGTAGCCTCGAGCGGGTGGTGACGATCGTGCTCGACCGTCACGTCGGCGCGGCCGCGCCGGCGCTGAGCGGCGGATACGTACTTGCCGCAGGTCCGGGCTTTCTGTTCGTCGAGGCGGACGGCACGGCGCGGGAGCTCGCGCAGCCGGAGGCCGGCCGGATCGACGTGCGGATGAATGATGGGGCGTGCGACCCGCAGGGGCGCTTCTGGGCAGGGACGATGGCCTACGACGAGTCACCTGGAGCGGGCTCGCTCTATCGCCTCGAGCTCGACGGCAGCTGCACGACCGTACTCACCGGCCTCACGATCGCCAACGGGATCGGATGGAGCCCCGACGGCCTCACCATGTATTTGAACGACAGCGGCACGGGTCGCGTAGAAGCGTTTCGATTCGACGCCCGCAGCGGCGAGATCGACGAGCGCCGCACACTCGTTCAAGGCGACCGGCCGGGCGTCGTGCCTGACGGGCTCACCGTGGATGCGGAGGGTGGGATCTGGGTCGCGTGGTGGGGAGGAGGCGCGGTCAAGCGGTATGCGCCCGACGGGTCGCTGCGCGCCACCGTGCCCGTCCCGGTCGAGCGACCCACCTCGTGCGCGTTCGGCGGAGCAGACCTCGCGACGCTGTTCATCACGAGCGCGAGCGCGGGGCTGGATGACGACGCCCGCGCCCTACAACCCGATGCGGGACGGGTGTTCTCCGTATCGGGACTCGGTGTTCGGGGCAGTCCGTGTCAGCCCTATCGCGGTCAGATCGTGAGATGCCCTGCGGGATGAACAGAGGGGCGGCCGGATCGCTGGGCCGCCGGCGCTAATCCGCCGGCCGTCGGGACCCGGCTGCGGTCATTTACGGCATGCAGCAGAACCGCTGGTTGCCAGACCGTTGCCACGGGCCGCCCGCGGGCAACTCGGCGCCCCTCGCGTTGGGGCGATCCGCCGACTTCCAGCCGAAACTCATGCGCTCGAGTGGACTCGAACCACCACGGGCCGATACAGCCCACAAGGCCCTCAACCTCGTACAAGGGCGCAAGATGCTTACAGGAGCGTCCAGATCGTCCAAATGGTGCGGTTTCGCGGACGCATCGGACGCATATGGAGCGGCGAGTGTTGCCACGCTGTTGCCACGGCTCTCTGGTTGGGTACCGGGTTTGCAGGCCTCATCCTGCCGTGTTCCTGCGGGCCGGCACTTCGAGCGTGGTGAAGCCGTCGTTCTCGCTGGGGACGTGGTCGTGTCGGTGAGGTGAGATCGACGGTCCTCGCACTGTCAAACGGCGCAAGCCGGAACCGACACGACAGGCCGGCGGCACCCATCGCGGCGAGCGGGGTCAGCGGGCTCCTTCAGTCGGTGGTCTGCGCACCGGGCCTCGCCGGGTCCCCGGCCAGCCGCGACGCCACCAGAGGACCCGCAGCGTGATGAACGCGACCGGCCAAACGGGCCACGCTCCCTCGTGTGAGGCGAACCCGAGCCCGATCACCCACACGATGGCGACGACGGCGAGCGCTGCGAGCATCGGCCATCCCGACCCGTGCCAAGACCGCTGAGGAGCGGTCGGCGGCGCAGACCGATCGCGCTGCGGCAGGTCGGCGAGCAACGCAGTGAGCTCACGGTTGTGCTGGGCGGCGTATGTCGCGGCGAGTCGACGCTCCGTCGTCTGGACGTTCAGCGACCCCTCGACGAGCGCCTGGCGCAGCGTCGCCGCCGCGCGCTCACGGGCGTCATCGGTCGCACGGAGGTCATCCCACTCGCCGAGAGCCGGCCCCGAGCTCATGCCGCTGTGCGGCTGTTCCGGTGGTCGGGCGCTGTGCGCGCGCCATCTTGGGGAGTTGCATCTGCCGTACAAGATCACTCGTAGATCACTCGCGATGTCGGGCTTCGCAGCTGTAGGTCCATGCCCGGCTGATCGGGGGTCGGGGGCATCTGACCCCACATGGTAGCTAAGACTTCTTGAATATCAAGTAACCTTGGCTAATATGGTGCTCGACCAAGCCGGGTTCGATGAGTCGACCCGGGGTGCGGAAGCTCTGCCGCGAGGTCCGGTCAGCCGAGTGACGCCAAGTCACATACAGCCCATCAACGGAGGTGCTCCGTGCACGTGGACATGACAGGAAGAGTCGCGCTCGTGACCGGCGCGAGCCGTGGGATCGGAGCCGCGGTCGCGGCCGCATTCCGCTCGGCGGGCGCGCGCGTTGCGATCGCAGCCAGGGACGCGCAAGCGCTGGAGGCGCTTGCAAAGGAACTGGGAAGCGAGGACGGGCAGGCGCTCGCCGTGCCCGCAGACGTGGGCGATCCCGGAGCTGTCGCCGCCATGGTCCAACGCGTGATCGAGCAGTTCGGCGGCCTGGATTTCGCCTGCAACAACGCGGCCGGCGGCGGCCACCCGCCGACCCCGCTGGCCGACGTGCCGATCGAGGCGTTCGACTCCGGGCTCGCTGTCAGTCTGCGCGGCGTCTTTCTCTCGATGCGTGAGGAGATCCCCGCGATGCTCAGCTCAGGCAGTGGCGCCATCGTCAACATGTCCTCGACCGCCGGGCTGCAGGGCGTCGGGGGACTGGCGAGCTACGTGGCGGCAAAGCACGGCCTCGAGGGCCTCACGAAGGTCGCGGCACTCGACTACGCCTCGCAAGGAGTGCGCGTCAACGCCCTCGCGCCCGGACCGATCCTGACCGACAACCTGAGACGCGCCGGCGCCACCGCCCAGGAGGCAGCCGCGAGCGGGATGCCGGTGAAGCGCGTGGGTCGTCCCGAGGAGGTCGCGGCCGCCGCCGTCTGGCTGTGCTCGGATGAAGCCAGCTTCATCACGGGAACCACCCTGGTAATCGACGGCGGCAAGCTCGCCGGTACGCCACCTTTCCGCGTCATGGCGGGCCCCCGATGAGCAGCCTCTCGCCGGAGGATTCGACGCCCCGGATCAGGGGACTACGCGCCAAATGCGCTCGCAGCGGTCGTGATGCTGCTCATCGAGTACTGCCTCGGCATCTCGGTGAACCTCTACTCGACCCTGCCGGCCAGCGACGCTGGCAAGTCTCTCTTCGCGGGCTTCGCGGCTGCTGTCGGCGGCGGTCCACTGCTGTTCGGCCTGCACGCACTCCTGGGAGCGCTACTGCTCATCACAGCTTTCAGAGCGCTCCTACGCTCGGCTCGGCTCGGCGCGAGAGGACCTGTCGTGCTCAGCGCCGTGGGACTTCTGGTGATCGTCGCCGCGTGGCTCGCCGGGTCCAAGTTCGTCGGTGACATGAAGAACGCCACGTCATCGACGATGGCGCTTGCCACCGCGATCGCGATCCTCTGCTACGCGCTCGTCATCTTTCTCACCGCTGGCCCGCCGCCTTCAGACCCCACCTAAACGCCCGCGACTGAGCATGCTCGAGAGCCGATGAGAGCAACACTGCGTCAGCGTCCGGGCAGGACGCGGATCACTATTTGCGAGGCGCCTTTGGCGCTCGGTGGCCGCGGCCGCAAGCATGTCACCGTCGAAGCCTCGCTCGCCCCGCCGAATCGGCCGTCAGGGGCCGGCCGACGGCCGAGATCGGCGAAACTGCAAGCGCGCACGTTCTACAGGCCGGGGCTTGTGGAGAGACCGCTCAAGGCCGGGCCGGTGTTCCCGCCGACGTGACGGCAGCTTCCTGACCGTCCACCTCGGCGTCGCTTCTCTGCTGCAGCGCTACGAGACGGGCAAGCTGATCGATGAATCGCTCGGCTTCCTTGTCGTTGAGCTCCGAAAGGAACTGCAGCAACGGGGCTGCGTTGCGGCGGCGCATCTCCGCGATGGCCGGCTCGGCGGCGCTGGACAGGGAGACGACGATGCGGCGACGGTCGCGCTCGTCGTGGTCGCGGTCGACGAGACCCGCGCGCGCGAGCTCCCCGACCACGAGGCTGGCATGCGCGGTGCTCATCTCGGTGCGCTTGGCGAGCTCCGAGACCGTTGCGGGCCCGCCGATCGCGAGCGAGATCAGGGCGCTGATGTGACGCTCGCCGAGGCTGCCGCCTTGCTTGAGCACGTCCGGTATTTCGCCGCTGCGCCGCCTGAATGCGAACACCAACTCAGGCATCAGCGGGGCGAGGCGTGCGATATGTCGGCGAGGGTCGCTCATAGTCTTGACTTTCAACTAGGCCAGATGCTTGCCGCTGTACGGTCATCCTGGACTTGCGAGACTGGCAGGCGCGCAGACATCTACCGAGCTGATAGTCACGATGCCAACTGCGAACGTCAAGTCATTGCACGACCGCGCGGTCCGACCGCGCCGCGACCGAGCCGGGTCGACTACCTCGCCGCGCGCATGAGCTCGGCCGCCGCGGCGCCCGCGTGCTGATCACCGGCCGCGAAGGCACCCAGCGGCCGAGGAGGTCGCGTCGTTGTCATCGACGCCACGGAGTAGACCCGCTTGCCGGGTCAACGGGTCGGGCGCACGTCACCCGTGTCAAGTTCCAGTGAACCGTGAAGCTGGGTGCGGTTATTGACGCCGAGCTTCGAGAACACCTTGTTCAGGTGATAGCCGACCGTGCGGTGGCTGATGAACAGCTGCTCGCCAATCTGTCGGTTTGAGAGCCCTTCGGCCGCGAGCCGGGCGATCTGCGTCTCTTGGGCGGTGAGGTCATCGCGCGTCTGAGCTGTGCGTGGCTTCACCCGCTCACCGGTCGCCGCCAGCTCGCGCGCGGCGCGGCCGGCGAATGCCTCGACACCCATCTCGGCGAACATCTCGTGGGCGGTTCGCAGTTGCCCGCGCGCATCGACGCGTCGGGTCTCCCGCCGTAGCCACTCGCCGTAAAGCAGGTGCGCGCGGGCGAGCCCGAGGCATGCCCCGCAGCGCTGCAGGTGGTGGACCGCTTCTTGGTAGGAGCTCTCCGCAGCGCCGCCCGTGCTGAGGAGTGCCGAAGATCGAGCCTCGAGCCCGAGTGCCCAGTCGGTGGGAGCGGCGCGGGCAATCTCCGAGAGCTCGGCCAGAGCGGTGAGCGCGCCCTCCCTGTCCCCGCTACGGGCCGCTGCCTCGATGAGCTCGTGCAGGTACATCGCCGACCACAGGTCCTCCGGGTGTTCGTGCGCGGACCGCGCCGCCGCTCGAGCCTCCTCGTAACGGCCGAGCCCGTTGTGGAGAACCGCCGTCATCCACTCGATGAAGGTGATGCCGACTCCCTCCCCGGCTGCGAGCATCTCGCTCCTGCTGCGGTCGAAGTGCTCTACTGCCTCCGTCTCGCGTCCACGCCAGGCCGCAAGTGCAACCACGCCGTATGGCGGCGTTCGCACCCTGCCTGCCGCTCCAGCCGCCGCCACCTCTTCGACGAGTAACGCCGCCGTCGCGAACTCACCTGCCTGCAGATGTGCGCCGACGCGGCCCGTGAGAGCGAAGGGGAGCATGGAGAGCGCGCCTGCGCTTCGTGCGATCTGCACTTGCCGAGACGAGAGCGCCGTCCACGCCTCGAAGTCGAGCAGCGTCATCGCGGCGCGACACGCGAGCCAGCACCACCGAAGCTCTTCCTTGGGGGAGGCGCTGGCCTCGCGGAACGCCGCCACAGCCAGACTCAGCTCGGGTGCGGCACCTGCAGGCCCATCCGTGATCGCGACGGCGAGGCCGTCGAGCAGAAGGTCCGAAGCACGCGGCGGGCCAGGCACGCGAGGCGCGGCGCGCGCCGCCTTGGCAACCTCGAGCACACCGACACCTGTGGCAAGCCGACCTGCGGAGAGCGCTGCGCCGAGGGCGTCCAGGTAGGTGTCCCTCGCCATTCTCGGCTCGAGCGCCTCGAAGCCCTTCGCGGCCCTGAGCAGCGAGCCCATAGCGTCACCGCTGCGATTCTCAGCGAATTCGACCTGTGCGCGCAGCAGGTCCAGACGAGCCGTTCCGAGCTCATCGAGCGGACTCGCATTGACCATTCCCGCCAGCGCCGATGCCTCTTCCGGTGCTCCCGCCGACAGATTCGCCTCAGCCGCGGCGAGCGCGCGTCGCCAGCGGTGCTGCGGGTCCGGGGTCATCACCGCGGAGCGGGTGAGAAAGGCCGCCGCGGCGGCCACGCCGCCCCGTGCCTCAGCTCGGCCGGCGGACCTCTCGAGCTCGGCGGCCACGGTCTCGTCGGTGCCTGCGGCCGCCTGCGCCAAGTGCCATGCGCGCCGGTCGGGATCTGCCTCGGGATCCGTGACCCGGGCGAGGGCTTCTTGGACCTTTCGCCGCTCCACCGGTGGCGCGGCCCGGTACACGCTCGAGCGAGCGAGGGGATGACGGAATGCGACCCGCACACCGACGCTTATGAACCCGTCGGCTTCGGCGGGCTCGATGGCCGTCGGCGCAACGCCGAGCACGGTCGCCGCCCGCCACAGGAGGAGCGGGTCCCCGGTGGGCTCAGCGGCTGCAGCCAGCACCAGCAACCTTGTCGCGGCCGGCAGAGCTTCGTAACGGCGCTGAAAATCCCCCGCGACGCGCCTCGAGACCTCCGGGGCGCCCTCGACTCCGAAGCCTCCCGCAAGTTCGGCGGCGCTCAGTCCGCGGGGCAGCTCCAGCAGCGCCAGCGGGTTGCCCTGCGTCTCGGCGACAAGCCGCTCGAGCACCGCCTCATCCAACGGCACGGCCAGGGCTGATCTCAAAAGGTCCCGTGCATCCTCCGGCGCGAGCCCCTCCACGACCAGTTCAGGCACGCCGTCCAACTGCTCGATTGGATCGCGGAGGGCAAACACGATCCCCACGCCCTCGGCGTCGAGCCGCCGGGAGACGAGCCCCAGCGTCTGCGTTGACGCGCGATCAAGCCACTGCGCATCGTCGATGAGGCAGAGCAGCGGCTGATCCTCGGCGGCATCCGCCAGCCGGTTCAGCACGGCGAGCCCTATGAGGAACCGATCGGGTGCGTCGCCGGTGCTGTCGCCGAAGGCCACTTCGATGGCCCGGCGCTGAGGCTCCGGGAGCAGGTCGAGCTTGTCCTCCAACATCTGCGAGCACAGCTGGTGCAAGCCGGTGAAGGGAAGCTCGGCCTCGGGCTCCACGCCAGCGCCGCGCATCACCAGGAACCCGTCGGCCCGGCTTCCCATGTCTTCGAGAAGCGCGGTCTTGCCGACCCCGGGTGCACCGCGGAGAACCAGCGCTCTGCTCTGACCGGAGCGCACGTCGGCGAGCAGCCGGTCGAGCGCGGCACGCTCCTCCTGCCGCCCATGCAGCAACGTCGGCGTGAGCATGGACATGCGCTCCGCACCCTACTCCCGCAGCAGCGGCGACAGGTCGCGCGATCGTCACGGACTGGTCGATCGACAGATGCGCCGGTCAGTCGCCTCGCCCTAGCGTCGGCCCAGTCGCGTCGATCCGTCAATCGTCGCGAGGCAGTGGCGATCGCGGGCTTCCAGGACCTCTCACGGAAGCTCGCTCTGCTGCCCGCGTTGCGGTCGACCGACGAGTCCTTTCAACAAAGCCAAGGAGCGAAGACCATGAAGATCACACAGATCCGGCAGCTGACCGCTAACTCGAGACACCTCGCGAGGGCCTGTGGCGGGCTCGCAGGTGTGCTGGCGCTTGCGGCGCTGTACGCGGCACCGGGCGACGCGCAGGCCGCTCACAATCACGCAAAAAAGACCGGCGCCAAACCGACGATCGTGCTCGTTCACGGTGCATGGGCCGACGCGTCGAGCTGGAGCCGCGTGATCCGGCGACTGCAGCTTCGCGGCTACGCCGTTGTGGCTCCGCCCAACCCGCTCAGGGGAGTCACCCCAGACTCCGAATACCTCGCGGACTTCCTGAAGACCGTAACCGGCCCGGTGGTGCTCGTCGGGCATTCCTACGGCGGGTTCGTGATCACGAACGGCGGCGTCGGCGATCCGAACGTCAAGGCGCTCGTCTACGTCGACGCCTACATCCCGAAGGAAGGTCAGTCCCTGCTCGGACTCACGAGCGCACAGCCCGGGTCCGCTCTCGGCGGGAACCCCGCGAGCGTCTTCAACTTCGCGCCGTTCCCGGGCGCGCCGGAAGGCGACGCGGACCTCTACGTGAAGCAGGCGCTGTTCCCGAGCGCGTTCGCAAACGGGCTCCCGGCGGACGAGGGGGCCAAGCTGGCAGCGATCCAGCGTCCGCTCGCCGCCAACGCCCTGGAAGAAAAGTCCGGCGCGCCGGCCTGGGCCACGACCCCCTCGTGGTCGGTCATCGGGACCGCAGATCACGTGCTGCCTCCCGCCGAGCAGCGGGTGATGTCCAAGGAAGCGCACGCGCAGACGACCGAAATCCCCGCGCCGCACCTCTCGATGCTGTCCGACCCGGAAGCGGTCACGGCAGTCATCGTCAAGGCGGCCGAGGCGACGCAGTAGACAAGAGGCGCTCTCGATCCAGTCGCGGGGCGCGGGCGCGAAGACGCGCCCGCGCCCCCGACACCACATCGGTCAGCCCGAGAAGACCCGGGCCGAAAGGAACCAGCTATGACACTCGCGATCAGCGGCTACGTCGCCGCGCCGAACAACACAGTCACCGGCAGCCGAGGCGTCGATTACGCCTACCGCGACTGCGGAGATCCGAACGGACGGCCTCTGGTGCTGCTCCAGCATTTCCGCGGGAACCTCGACCACTGGGATCCCGCCCTCATCGACGCGCTTCTGCCGGGACGGCGCGTCGTCACCTTCGACAACCGCGGGGTCGCGGGGTCAAGTGGAGACACCCCGTCGACGGCGAGAGAGATGGCACTCGACGCACTCGACTTCATCGATGCGCTCGGTCTGCGGCAGGTCGACCTGCTCGGTTTCTCGCTCGGCAGCTTCGTGGCCCAAGAGGTCGCTCTCATCCGGCCCGCAGTCGTGCGATGTCTAATCCTGGCCGCGTCAGCACCGCAGGGCGCCGGTGGGATGCACGGCTGGGCAGCGGACGTGATTGACCGGATCGGCAAGCCGGAGCCGGGGCCGGAGGACTACCTCTCGGTGTTCTTCACCCGCTCCGAGGCCGGCGCCGCCGCCGGCATGGAGGCGGCTGGGCGGATCTTCGGATCTCGCACCGCCGACCGGGACGAGCAGACCGACTGGGCGACACGCCAGGCGCAGTACGACGCCATCTGCGCCTGGGGCATCCCGGATCACGCCAAGCTGCAACGGGTCTCGGCGATCGAGGCACCGGTGCTCATCGCCGCCGGAGACAACGACCCCATGATCCTGCCGCACTTCTCGTATCTGTTGGCGGGCCTCATCCCGGGCGCGAAGCTGAAGGTCTACCCAGACGCCGCACACGGCTTCCTGTTCCAACACCATCAGGAGTTCGGGAGCGATGTCGACGCGTTCCTGATGCGATGACCGCGAGCCAGCGCGTTCGCTGAGCCGGACCGCGTGTCGCCTCTCAGCGTGGGACCGTGGGAGGCGGCACGCCGAGCTGCCGGCAGATCACGCGCGCCGTCGGCGGCTTGATCTCCCCGTGACGGGGCAAGGTGGGGCTGAACGGTGGCCAGATGCCGAGTCGATGGCCGGCCCGGCGCGCCCGCGGTCTACACCGGCATGAGGCTCGAAACGATGTTGCCACGGCGTTGCCACGCCCCGCCCTGACGGCGGCGGAGAGACCCGAGCCGGCGAACCACAAGCCACGCTCTGCAGGGACAACTCATGCGCTCGAGTGGACTCGAACCACCACGGGGCGTTAACCCCACAAGGCCCTCAACCTCGTACACCCGCGCAAGGTGCTTACAGGAGCGTCCAGATCGTCCAAATAGCGCGCTTTCGCGGACGCATCGGACGCATCTGGACCAGCGGATGTTGCCACGGTGTTGCCACGGCCCCGGCTAATCAGCCCGTCCGGCAGCACATCGGCCCGCGCTCGGACTTAGGGCCGAACGGACAGCTTCACGGGTCCGGCCACGCTGCCTCGGTTGTCTGGGCCGCCGCTCCAGTAGGCGTCGAACCATGTCGTTTCTTCGACCCCGCCCACGGTCTCGGAGAACTTGCCGCCGTCGCCGGTGACGGTCGATTCTTCGGTCCACCCGGAGCCGGTGGTGTACGCGACCGTGATGGGCACACCGCTGATGGCCGGGGTGATGCGGCCTTCCACGGTCGCGTCGCCGTTCGCGCGGCTCAGCGCGTGCCGGCTCCGCCGTGAGGGGCGGGAGATGCGGAGGGTGATCCGCGAGGGCTTCCCGCTCTCCCCGCGGCTGTGGGTGATGAATAGGCCCCCGTCGTTCGAGGCGGCGTAGGAGATGCCGGGCCTCGCGAGCACATTGGTGATCGGGCGAGGCATTTCCTCGGCGACCCAGCTGCGACCGGCGTCGTCGGTACGGAACAGCATGCACGGCCTCTGGTTTTCATCGTTGTAGGTGGCGATGAACCCTTCCCGGGCGCTGTTGAACGAGATCGATGGGGCGAAATCGTCTTCGGCGGGGGGGACCGCGAGGACACGGCGCCAGTGCCGGCCGCGGTCGCGTGTGGAGTAGAGGGTTCCCCCGACGATCGCGTAGCCGGCGCGCGGGGTGGGGAAGGAGGCGGCTTCGTAGGCTCCCGAGGCCCTCGGGTGGGGAATCAGCTGCCAGTGCTTTCCCGCGTCGGTGGACTCCAGCGCCTCGTGGCCGTACACGATCACCGTGTGGCCATCGATTACCTGCCCGCCGCCGTACGCGAGGTTGATGCTTCGCAGCGGCCGGGAATGAGCGCCGGTGCCGACCGATCCCCGGAGGTGGGCGAAGTGCGCGCAATGGTCCGTCGAGCGCCAAATTCCTACTTCGCCTGGCCAGATGCCGTGTTCGCCGGTCACGAGGACCAGGCCCGCGGCGGGGGCCAGCAGGGTTCCGAGGGAGCCGGCCGCGGCGCCGCATGAGCGCCAGCCCAGGCCGCCATCTGCCGTCGCGAGGAGCTTGCCGCCTGCGAGCAGCGCGTACCCCGTCTCGGGGCTGGGGAACGCAACGTCGAGGACCGTCGCGCGCGTGGGAAGCTTCAGCGCCTGCCACGTCTGCCCTCCGTCGTGGGTGGCCGCGATCAGCCCTTTTTCACCCGGCAGGTACGCTTCGCCGGACAAGCGGCCTGGCCGAAGGTGGGAGGCGCCCACTTCATAAGGCACGGAGACCAGAGGGGGCCTGAACGGGTTCTCTGTGAAGCTCGTGCCCGCGTCCACGGATACGCCGGTCGCGCCCTGCAAACCGACCGCGACGGCTTCGGTTGTGGATGTGTAGGAGGAGGCGTCGGCGCCCGGGATCGTGCCGGCGAAGCTCGCCGTGCGCCCCCCGTCGCTCGTCAGCAACGTCGGGCCCTTGGTGAACGCCCGATACGGGGTGGTGCCGATCAGGCAGTTTTCTGGGCCGCCGCACGCGATCGTGGTGAGGCTGAGCGGTTCGGTGCCGGCAGGCAGCTGGAGAGGCATCGGCTTCCAGCTGGCGCCGGCGTCGTCGCTGCGCAGCAGCGTGTCGTCTTCGCCCACGGCATAGGCGACCTGGGGGGTCGCGAACGTCAGGGCCGAGAGCTTGTGGAGCACTTCGGCCGCGATCGCCCAACTGTGCCCGCCATCGACGGTGCGCATCACCCTGCCGAGGTCGGTCCCGCCTACTAGCGCGAGCCCCTCGGTCGCGCTCAGGAAGCGGATCGGACCGGGGTCGGCCGCATAGAGGGGGATCGGCGTGCGTGGCTGGAAGTGCGCTCCGCCGTCTTCTGTCCACAGCAGCGTGTCGCGCTTGGGCGCGGGGGTTTCGGTCTCGACGAACCCGCTGGTGGCGTTCAGAAAGGAGAACGAGGCGAGCTCAGTGCACTCGTAGGAGCACGGCCCGTAATGCAGTTGACGAAAGCTTGCTCCGCCGTCGCTCGACTCGAGCAGTCGGAACTGGCCGCTGGTGTAGAGGGTGTTCGCGTCGAGAACCTGCAGCTGTGAGAGCTTTTCTTCGGTGCCGGTCGCGAGCGAGGACCAAGTCCTGCCACCGTCGCTCGAGCGCAGCACGGTGCCGTCCTCGCCGGATGCGAATCCGGTCTCACCGGCGAACTCCACAGCTTCCAGCGCGTTGCCTTGAGGGGCGGGGTCGCTCCACAGCCAGCCCGGGTGCGGCGTGGACAACAGTTCGGGAGCGGCCGATGTATTCGTGCCGGCCCGCGCAGCGGGCGGCGCTGTGATCGACACTGACAGCGCAACGAGGACGATCCCCGCTCGTGCCGCAGAAAACCGCATCAGCGGCGACCGTGAATCGTTGAGAAAGGCATGACGGCGGCGACGATCATCCAGCGGCCCCGGGCGCTGTCCCGGGCGGGGCTCGTCGCGGGTCTGGCGATCCTGCTGTGCCTGGCGTTCATATGGCTTGCCCTCGGTGACTCCGTCCGCGTCGCATCGCCCTCGTCGGCCGCTCCGCCTGTGCTTGGAGCGTCAGCACCTCGGCCGGATCCCGTCTATCGGTTCGTCCGGGCCCGCGCGGGCGCCGGCTTCGAGGCCTACAACCCCGGGCAGAGGTTTTTGCTGCGGTCGGCGCCGCGCGGTATCGCCGTCAGCAGCCTGACGGGGGACCACCTGGGCCTGGCCCTTGCGAGTGTCGCGGTGGACGGCAGGCGAGTCGCCCTGCCCGGCGCCGGCGCGAGCGCCGACGGCGACCGGTTGTCCTACGACTCCGGCGCCGTAAAGGAGTGGTTCGTCAATGATCGCCGCGGCGTCGAGCAGGGCTTCTCGTTTGATCGACCGATTCATGCGGGGCCCTGCTCGTGCATCGAGTTTTCGCTCTCACTGTCCGGAGCCGGGCATGTTTTGAGGAGCGCGCATGGCGACGGCCTGATCCTGAGCGGCGGGCACGTGTTCCGCTACGGGGATCTGTCCGCGACCGACGCGAGCGGCAGGAGGCTCCGCAGCTGGATGGTTCTCCGCGGGAACCGCGTGGTGATCGATGTCCGGACGGCAGGTGCACGCGCGCCGATCACCGTCGACCCGCTGCTGCAGCCGTACGCGACGCTCACTCCTCCGCCCACGGCGGCTTCGGGTTCAAGCGACAGCTACTCGATCTCGGCGGACGGCAGCACCGCGCTGGTGGCAGAAGCGGGCGGCGCCTGGATCTTCGCCCGTAGCGGGAGCTCATGGGTCGCGCAGGCGCGGCTGCCGCTTGAAGCGTCAACCGTCGGGGGTGTACTGGTCGTGCTGTCGGGCGACGGGAACACCGCGGTGCTGGCGGGCCCGTCGGCCGCGGGACCCGTGGCCGCCTGGGTCTTCTCCCGTCAGCAAAGAAACTGGAGCACGCACGGGATCCCGCTCGTGGCGAGCGGCATGGGTCCGCGCCCGCCGAGCAGCCCCGAAGAGCTGCAGCGCTTCGCATCCAGCGTCGCGGTCTCCGCCGAGGGCGACACGGTGCTCGTCGGTGCGGCGTGGGACGTGGGCTACGCCGGCGCCGCCTGGGTCTTCGCCCGCTCTGCCGGAGGATGGACCCAGCAGGGGCCGAAGCTCACCGCGAGCCACCCCGCCGAAGAAGAACGCTTCGGCGGCAGCGTCGCGCTCTCGGGCGCGGGCGACCTGGCGCTGGTCGGCGCGAGCGGCAACCGCCACCGCCCCCAAAACGGCTCGCCCGAAGAAGGTGCCGCGTACGTGTTCTCGCGCTCCGCCGGCGTGTGGACACCGACCGCGCGGCTGATCGACAACGAACACCCCAACGGCGACTACGGCTGGGGATTCGGGAGCACCGTCGCGCTCTCCGCCGACGCTGGCACGGCTCTGATAGGCGCGCATCGCCGCGCGGTCGTCTACTACCGGCGCTCGTCCGGCTGGAGCCAGCACTCCCCCGCCCTGCAGCGGGACCCCTATGAAGACAACGCCTTCTACGGGTCGGCCAACTCGTTCGGGTCCGAAGTTGCGCTCGCCGCTGCTGGCACGCGCGCGCTCGTCACCGAAGGGGCCTTCGACGATTGTGGGCGTTACATGAACGACTCGTGCAGCGGCAGCGAAACGCTCTCGAGCTTCGAACGCAGGGGCGAAGCATGGGTGCGTGAACCGCTCCCGGTGGTGGGCAGCGGTCTCGCCGACGCTGCGCCTGCGCTCTCCGGCGACGGCCACACTGCCCTGTTCTCCCGCAAATCCGCCGCTGGTGCGTCCGCGCCGAGTGTGCTCGTCTCGGAAATCACGCCGCTGCCCGAAGTGGGCTTCGAGATCGAACCGACACCGCGGGTCGGCTACGGAGGGGAAGTGCAGATGCAGGTGTGGAGCGCCGTCCCGGCGCGCTTCACCGTGGTCGCGCGCGCCATGCATCGGACGTACGGCCTCGCGCGCTCCTACGGCCTCGGAGATCAAGAGCTGACGATCACACCGGGTCGCTTCTTCAAGCGCTACTTCAGGCGCCACAAGAACGCGCTCCTGACGATCACCGTGACTCAGCGGCCGGGCGGACACGGGCCGCGCGTGCGAAGGACGATCAAACTTCCAGTGCGCTACGAAAGGTTCACGTCCGAAGTGTGAGCTCGTGATCGGCGCACTATCGCGCCGCGGCGGAGCCTGGAGGCGCCGCGACAGCCTTCGAAGGCGCACGCAGAAAATCCACCGCCAGGTGCGAGCTGTGCGCTCCGGTGGACTCCCTCTCCCACGAGTCGGGACGCGAGTGGGGATCCGCAGTTCGACGGCCGCTTACTCTGCGCCGCGGTCTTCAAGACCATGCAGACCGTCCAAGTGTTGCCGCGTCGTTGCCACGGACCGCCTTAGGCTGCCATCTCCGCACGCACGGACAACTCGAAAACCCTGGATTTGCAGGACAAGCTCATGCGCTCGAGTGGACTCGAACCACCACGGGGCGTTAACCCCACAAGGCCCTCAACCTTGTATGCCGGCGCAAGATGCTCACAGGAGCGTCCGAATCGTCCGAATAGCGCGCTTCCGCGGACGCATCGGGCGCATATGGACGAGCGGGCGTTGCCACGGGTGTTGCCGCCGGGCCGGGCGGCTCAGACAGCTGCAAGCGCACCGTCCCGCGGGATGCTCTGCGGGAGGAGACGTCCAGCTTCGAGCAGGGTCCCCGTGACGGCAGCGCCGAAGAGAAAGCCGCCGATGTGGGCGAAGAAGGCCACACCGCCTCCGTTCGCCGAGGCTGAGGCCAAGCCGAGGTTCGACTCGAGGAGCTGGAAGACGAACCAGCCGCCGAGGTAGACGCAGGCAGGGATCCGGACGAAGAAGATGAGCACGAGCGTGCGGATCCGTGCGGTCGGGTAGAGGATGATGAAGGCGCCGAGCACCGCGGCGATCGCACCGCTGGCACCGAGACCCGGGACGCGCGCAGCGGCGGCTGTGCCGACGATGAGAGTGACGACGCACTGGGTCATCGTCGCGACGAAGCCGCCGACAAGGTAGAAGGCGAGGTAGCGAAGGTGTCCGTAGGCGTCCTCGACGTTCTTGCCGAAGATGGCGAGGAAGAGCATGTTTCCCAGGATGTGATCCCAGCTCCCGTGCAGGAACATCGAGGTGAGCCAGCTGAGCCCCCACGGCTCCGGGCCTCGGCACGAGTTCTCGACCGCGCAGGGGTAGAAGGACGCGTGGTGGATCGCGGCGTGCAGGTGCGGCAGCTCGTAGAAGATCCAGACCGCGAAGTTGGCTGCGATCAACGTGACGTTGACGATGGGGAACCGTCGCGGGCGTAGTCCGTCAGAGAGCGGCAGCATCGCGATCCTCCTGTTGCGTGGGCGCCGGCTTCATTGGGATGGGGCCGACGGTTCGGTTTCTCGTTCGTCCGTGCGGATGAGGTGACCATGCACCCCGCCGATGCCAGGTGGCTGCCAGCGACGGCGCGCGCGATGCCAGCGGCGCCCCGGGCAGCTCGCGCTGCGGCCGCCCGCCTGGGCATGCCAGACTGACGCTGCGCAGCGACATGACGGGGGTGCATGGAGGAGCTACTTGAGATCCGGGTCCTGGGTCCGTTCGAGGTTCTCGCCGGCGGCGCGCGCGCCGACGTGGGGGGTGCCAAGCGTCAGGGACTACTCGCGATGCTGGCGCTCCGGCGCGCCCAGGTGGTCGACGTCGACTCGCTCGTCGACGGCCTGTGGGGAGAGGAACTCCCGGCCGCTCCACGGAATGCGCTCCATCACCACATCGCCCGTCTTCGTGCCGCGCTCGGAGAGGGGTCGATCGTGGGCTCCCCGAACGGATACGCCTTGGCGGGCGCGCACATCGATGCACATCGGTTCGAGCAGCTGCTGGGGGAGGCGCGCGCAGCGCTCCGTGGCGGTGACGCCTCCAGCGCCGCGGATGCGGCCGCCTTGGCGCTCGCCCTCTGGCGCGGGCCGGCGCTCCAGGGACTGACCGGGACGTCGTGGTTCAGCGCGGAGGCACAGCGGCTCGAGACGCTTCGCGTGGACGTGCTCGAGGAGCAGTTCGAAGCGGCGCTCGCGCTGGGGGAGCACCGGGAGCTCGTGCCGTCGCTGCGCTCCGCGCTTGCGGACAACCCGTTCCGGGAACGGCTGTGGGGACAGCTGATGCTGGCGCTCTACCGCAGCGGTCGCCAGGCGGATGCGCTCGAGATCTTCCAGGAGGCGCGGCGGGTGCTCGCCGAGGAGCTCGGGCTCGAACCGGGACCGGAGCTGCGGCGAGTGCAGGAGGCGATCCTCGCCCACGATCCGGCGATCGCCGTCCCCGTCGAGCGCCCGCGGCGCGGCAACCTCCCCGCGCCATCGACGTCGTTCGTCGGCCGCGCAGACGAACTGGATCAGCTCGCCGGCATCCTGCACGAGCAGCGCCTCGTAACGCTCACCGGGCCGCCGGGTGTTGGCAAGAGCCGGCTCGCAGTCGAGACCGCGCGCGCACTGGAGCATGAGGTCCAAGACGGCATCTGGCTTGTCGACTTCGCGCGTGCGGCGGGCGTAGAGGACGCGGTGCGGCTGCTCGCACGCGCGATCGACGTTCGCGGCTCGGACGAGCTGGCTCGTGCCGCCTCGCGACTGCGCGATTCCGGCGCGCTGCTCATTCTCGACGCGTGCGAGCACGCCCTGGAAGGGGCAGTTCTGATCGCCTCGACGCTCCTGGCGGAGTGCCCCCGGGTGCGGATTCTGGCGACCAGCCGCGAGGCGCTTCATGTCCCGAACGAGATGCGGGTGCCCGTCACCCCCCTCGTGTTGGCCGAGCCGGACAGCGAGGAGGGACCCTCGGCGGCTGTGGAGCTCTTCCTCGAGCGCGCACGCTCGGCACGGCCCGGATTCGAGCGCGACGGCGACGCTGTCGCGCTCGCCGGGGAGATCGCCCGCCGGGTGGATGGCCTTCCGCTGGCGATCGAGCTGGCCGCCGCGCGCGTCAACGTGCTGGGGCTCGCGGAGCTCGCCTCGATCCTCGCGCGCCGAGCGGCGCTGTTGCACGAAGGCACGGCAGCCGACCCCACCCGCACCGCGCTGCAGGAACTCGTGGATTGGAGCTACGACCTCTTGCACGGGGATGAGAAGACGCTCCTTCAGCAGCTCGCGGTTCACCGCGGCGGCGCGTCGCTCGCGTCGCTGAGCGCGGTCGCCTCGACGCACGGTCTCGACGAGCCGACGGTCGTGTACCTCGTCGGCGCGCTGGTCGACAAGTCCATCGTGTCCGCTTCGTTCTTCGGGGGCGTCGCCCGCTACGACATGCTCGACACCGTGCGCGAGCACGTGCTCGCGCGGCTCGCCGAGAGCGGCGCGGGAGACCTCGCCGAGGCGCGCCGCGCCCACGCAGAGCATTTTGCGACGCTGGCCGAGCAGGCGCACGCCGAGTTGCGCGGCGCCGACTGGTTGCGCTGGGTGGCTCGCCTGGAGCTCGAGAACGACAATTTCTGGGCCGCGCTCGCGTACGCGCGCGACGCGCCGGACCCGGACGTGGCGATCCGGCTCGGGACCCTCGGCTTGTATTGGGTGCTCTCCGAGCGCATCTCGGAGGGGCGGCGTTTCCTGGACATCGCGCTCGCGGCTGCGCGGGAGGACGCCCCCGTCGCGCTGCGGGTCGAGCTGCTCGCCAACCTCTGCTTCCTCGCCGGTGAAGAGCTCGACGTGGAGGCCGCGCTCGCGGCCGGCGAGGGCGCGTTGGCCCTCGCGGAGACCCTGACGGCGCCGCGCGAGCTGGGCCTCGCGCAGTTCACGCTCGCGCTCGCGCTCGCGCAGTCCCCGGACCAGGGACGGGCTGAGGCGATGGCGCGCAACGCATGCACCACGCTCGAGGCCGGGGGAGACAACTGGGGCGTCGCCGCGAGCAGCCTCAGCCGTGCCATTGGTGCGGCGGCCGCCCGCGACGTCGCCACGGTCGCTGAGATGGCGGCTGCAGTGCGCCGTCATTCGGATGCGATCGGCTACGACGCGTTTCGCGTTCCCGGGCTTTTGCTGGAGGCCTGGGTAGCTGAGAAGAGGCAGGAAGCAGCGCTTGCCGTGAAGCGATATCGCCAGGCCGTCGAGCTCGCGAGGCGGATCGGGTTCCGCGATCACGCGGCATTCGGCCTCTCGGCCCTCGGCGCAATCGCGCTCAGCGGCGAGGACCCGCGCGAGGCCGCAGAGCTCCAGCGTCAGGCCCTTGCCGAGGCCGAGGCCGCCCGCGCGCCGTGGGTGGCGGCCCAAGCGCGCCTCCAGCTCGGGCGCAACGCTGCGGGCGCTGGCGATGCGGACACCGCCGAGGAGCTGTTCGGACAGGTCCTCGCCTGGTCGCAGGAATGGCGGCAGCGCCAGGCGCGCGAGATCCTCTTCATCGCGCTGGCCGGCAGTCCGGCGCGGGCGGCGCTGCTAGGCCTGGCGGAGCTTGCCGATGAGCGCGGCGATACCGTCGCGGCCGCGGATCTCCGCCACCGCGCGGAGCTCGCGCTCGCCCCCGCCGACTGAGCTGGCATCAACGCCGCCGCGCCTGGCAGAGCGTTGGCATCGGCGCACGCGAGCCTTTCCGTCGTCGGCCAGCAACCAACGGGAGGCTCCAGGTGGGCACCACGACGATCGACGATCAGCTTTCGGAGGTCCGCCGCAGGATCGAGCGGCTGCAGGCGCGCGCGACTGCAGTGAGCTCCCCGGGCAGCGCGCCCGCACGGCGGCGCCTCGATGGGCTCACGCGGCTCGAGGCAGCGACTCGCGCCGCGGCGCGCCACTATCCCGAGGAGCTCGACGAGAGGCTCGCGGAGCTGAACACCAGGCTCGATGTCGCTGAGCATGCGCTCGCCGCGGACCTCGCCGAGGATCGCGCGGCCTTCGTCGTGGCGGTCGAGGCTGAACTCAAGAGCTGGGACACCTTCCTCGAGCGGCTCCAGACGAACGTCGCCGCGAAGGCGAGCGAGGCGCGCGAGCGCTCGGAGACCGCGATCGGGGGCGTCCGCGCCCGCCGTATCGCCGTCGACGAGCACCTCTCGCAGCTCCTTATGGGCACCGGGGGCGCGTGGCGTCAGGAAACGCGAGGCGTCACCGAGGCTCGCGACGAGCTCGAACGGAAGGCCGACGCACTGTCGGTGAAGTTGACATCAACGAAGTCCAAGTGAAAGGAGAGGGAAATGAACCCCTCAACACAGCTGCAGGCAGGGGCGCACGAGCTCGACCACATCTGGAAGGTGACGGCGTTGCGCGGCGCCTTGGCGATCGTCTTCGGCGCCGTGATCCTCATCTGGCCGGACATCGGCCTCGTCACGCTGATCGCGCTGTTCGGCGCGTTCGCGCTGGTGTCGGGTCTCACGACAATCGCGGGTGCGTTCGACCTTCCCGGCCGAGGTGGCGAACGGGCTTGGCTCGTCGTCGAGGGCCTGCTCGGAGTCGCAGCCGGGATCGCCGTCCTCGTGTGGCCCGGTTTGTCTGCGGTGGCGCTGCTCTACGCGATTGCCGCATGGGCGATCGCCGTCGGCATGCTGCAGACGACCCTCGCGTTCGTCCTCCGGGCCGGCGGGCGGTCGTTGCTGCTCGCACTCGCCGGACTGGTCTCCATCGCGTTCGGAGTGGTCATGTTCGGCCACCCTGGTGCCGGTGCGGTGGCGGTGCTCGCCCTGATCTCGGCGTTCGCGCTCGTCGCCGGCGTGATGCAACTAGCGATCGCGCTGGAACTCCGGAGCACCCTCGCAGAGCTCGAGCACCACACCGGGCCGCGGGCGACGGCAACGCCGGCGACTCACGGCTGAAACCCAAAGAAGTCGGTGAGGCGTCTGTGGGCGCCTCACCGCTGGACACAAGGAGACTCACATGTCAGAAGACGACGTCATAACCCAGAGGACCCGGGCAGTTCTCGAGCGGGATCACCGCATCCCCCACCCACGGGAGATCGCCGTGGCCTCCCGAGCGGGCACGGTGACCCTGCGGGGCACCGTGAGGAGCCTGCAGCAGCGTCGTGCCGCGGCAGAGGTCGCCCGGGACGTGCCGGGAGTACGCGAGGTCGAGGACGACCTCAGGATCGATCCGCGCGATCGGTGGGTGGATGCTGAGACCCGCGGCATGGCGCTGCAGGCTCTCATGTCCGACGAACGGACTCCGGCGGAACGGATCCAGGTAAGAGTCGCCGACGGCTGGCTTACGTTGAAGGGAGAGGTCCAGCACCAGCAGGAGAGCGACGCGGCCTTCGAGTTGGTGCGCGGGCTGCCCGGCGTGGGCGGGATCACGAACGAGATCAAGGTCATCACCGCCGGCATCGACGGTTGACCTGACGAGAGCGTCGTTGCCATGTCCACGCTCGCGATCACCGGCAGCCGCACTGGCACACGGGTATCCGTCACGGGCCGCGGCGGTCTGGCAGGCGCCGGAGATGTGGCGACAGCCCCGCCCACGGGTTCGATGAATCACAGATTTCGCGTGACGCCGGCTCACCAGGAGCGCGCTGGTGGTTGCCGGATCAGCGAAGCACACCGCGCGAGGCCGTATGACGCCTTGGCGCGCAAACAGCAAATAGAAAGGGTAAGAGAATGGCTACAGACATCACACAGGCAAACGTCATTGCAGTGAGCTTCGAGAACGACGACGCGGCATATGCGGCGCTCGCCCGGCTCAAGCAGCTGGACGCTGCGGGCCAGATTGAGCTGCGCGGCGCGGCCGTCGCGACTCGCGACTCGAGTGGCCGACTGGTCCCCGCGGAAACGACCGGCGGCCAGGAATGGGCCGGACTGGCGGGCGGCGGGATCATCGGCGTCCTGATCGGCGTGCTCGGCGGGCCTCTCGGCATGCTGATCGGAGGGACGACGGGCGCGCTTGTCGGGTCGTTGTTCGACTTGGACGAAGAAGAAGGGACCGAATCGGTTCTGGAGGCGATCGCAAGGACCGTGCGGCCGGGCCACGACACGCTGGTGGCCGAGCTGAACGAGCCGAGCGACCACGAAGTCGTGGACGGGGTGATGGAGTCGCGCTCCGGCACCGTGGTCCGCCGCGAGGTGCGCGACGTGGAAGCCGAGATCGCCGCCGCCGAAGAGGCTCAGCGCAAGGCGAGGAAGGAGGCGCGCAAGCAGCTGCGCGAGGAACGTGAGGCCACGACGAAGGCCGACGTCGAATCGAAGATCGCCGCGCTCAAGGCGAAACTTCCCGGTCGCCACGAGGAAGGCGCAAACGAGCAGGAGAAGGCCGCCGCGCACGCGTGAGCGTCATGACGGCAGGGCGCTGCTGCGGCCCGGCACAGCCACGCGCCTTGGGAAACCACGGCGCGTGGCGCGGACGCCACCGCGCTGCCGCGTCAGCAACCACATCTGCAAAGGAGGATCACGACATGAACACCGAGACCCACAATTTGCTCGTTTTCGGCCCGTCTCAGTCGTCCGCTCGCCTCCACCGAGACTCGAGCGGTGCGACGAGCGAGCGGCCCCAGGGAACGCAGGGCCAGCCCGCGCAGCCATACGGGAAGCCGGGTGCGAGCGTGGTTGGCATCGATGGTCCCGAGCCCACGCCACGGGGTCCGGCTGGCGATGCGTCATCGCTCTGTGCGATCAGCTCGATCGAGTGGGCGATCCTCGAGCGCGTGGAGGCCGGATGATGCCCGGGACTCCGAACAACCGGAACGGGTTGGACGACTCCGTTCGCCGGTTCCTCGACGAGCAGGTTGTCTGTGTGCTGGCGACGCGTTCGGCCGAGGGCCGGGTCCATCAGTCGGCGGTCTATTTCGTGCGCGACGGCGACGAGTTGCTGATCTCAACGGAGCAGCAGCGCCTCAAGGCGCGGGACGTCGAGGAGACGGGATGGGCATCCGTGTGCGTCATAGGTCACGAGCGCCCCTTCCCGTCACTGACTGTGTCCGGCAGCGCCGACATCCGGCGTGAGGACATCGGCGGAGCGACCGCACGCATAGCTCAACGGATGCTCGCGCTTCGGGAACTCCCGGAGGCGCAAAGCGATGAGGCGCTTGCCGGTGTCGGCCGCGTGATCCTCGCCATCCAAGCCGATCGCGTCGGCCCGTCCAGCTACCTGGAGGGGTAGCTCCTCGTGCTGGCTTGCCTCCATCTCAAGCTCTGCTCATGCGCTCGAGTGGACTCGAACCACCACGGCAAGATCCCCGCCCCTGGCATCTCTGCTCCAACCGGGCGAGCTCGCCGATCGTTGCGAGAGTCACCCAGAACGCGTGACGACGGCTCATTGGGTCTAGGCAGAACCTCCCGGGACGTTGCAAAGCGGCCCGGACCAGGCGCGCCGACACTCGAGAAAGGAGCAGGCAATGTCTAGCCATCTCCGAGCGCCCCCTTCAATCGGCGCTCCGGTACTCGGCTCGCGGACGGTCACCCCGACCGGACGCGAGCGGTCCACACCGCGATGCCCGAACCTGCCGAGCAGCCCCGAGGCTCACCCGCCCCCGCGCGTCTCTTCGCTGGACGTGCGCCCACTTGTCCTCCGCACGGGCGGGAGCGCGACCGAGGCGATCTACGGGCTGGTCCTTGCCCTCTCCGCCATCGCCCTCTCCTGGTATTACGGTCCGGCGGACGCCGCGCGTGTGGCGATATCGATCTTCGGAACTGCGTTCGCCTTCTGGCTCGCCCACGCCTACGCCTACGTGGTAGGCGCCGGCGTCTCGCGCGAGCGGCGCTCGATTCGAGCCGATTTCCTGTACGCACTCCGCGAGAACTCTCCGCTGATCGAGGTGGTGATCCCGCTCGAGGTGCTGCTCATCCCCGGTGAGGTCGGCATCATCCCCGACGGTGCGGCCATCGCCGCTGCCGCGGTGGCTGCCGCGCTCGAGATAGCCACAGCGGGCGGTTACGCGGCGAAGAGGCAGGGTCTGGGCTTCCTCGGTGTCGCTCTGTGTTCGGCAATGGGTTTGGCGTTCGGCCTGCTTGTCGTGCTGCTCAAGCTCCTCGCGTTCACTCACTGATCTCCAACGGCGGCGATCTGAGCGTTATGTCGTCGTGCTGTCCTCTTTCGCTGTCGAGCGTGAGCGACTCCGCCCGGTCGCCAAGCTCCTGACCGGCTTGGCTATGGGGCCGGGCGCCGCATCACGACGGTCTGCCGTTCGGGGCGCGCCGAGGTCAGGACCGGCATGAAGCAGACCGTCTGTTGTCACGCTCCGCCTGGTGAAACTCCCGCGCCGCCTTGGGCGCGCGCCCGACCACGACGCGGCCGGGTACCCTGCGGCTATCCGCCCGCTGCCGACACTGACGCGATGCGCTCGCCGAGTCGTCTGAGGCTCGCTGCGATCGCTGGCGTCGCTGCGGGCCTGGTTCTCGGGGCTTCGTCTGCCGCGGCCCGGAAGAGCGTGCAGCTCAGTTGGATGGGGCACCAGTGGACCGTCACCCAGGGTCGCATGGCGGGGGTCGCGCCGGGCCGGTCGTCCAACGTCAGCGTCGACGCGAACGGCCATCTGAAACTGGCAATCACGAGGACAGGGCGCCATGTCACCGCGGGAGAGCTGTTCTCGAACGACGACATGGGCTTCGGCACCTACCAGTGGGAGGTCGAAGGGCCGCTTGGCAGCATGGACCCGTACGCGGTACTCGGCCTGTTCCCGTACGGGCCGGAGCACGGAGTAGGCCGTGACGGCGAGAACGAGATCGACGTCGAGTTCTCGAAATGGGGGAACACCCTTTGCGGCGGAGCCTGCAACGCCGACTTCACGGTCTACCCGTCGACCGGGAACCGCGCCACTGGGCCCACCGAAGACGACTACGCGGTCAATCTTGCAGGTAGCGATCTGGTCACGGCCCGAATCGCCTGGCAGTCAACCGCAGTCACGGAGACCGTGATGGCTGGCCTCGAGCCGCCCGGCACCACTCAGAACGTCCTTGAGACCTGGACATACGAACCCGCCGATTACCTCACCCGGATCCCTCAGCAGGCGCTTCCCGTCGGGATGAACCTCTGGTCGTTCAAGCGGAAGGTGGCATCCAGCCAGGCGGTTACGATCCTTAGCTTCGACTACACCTCCCACTGAGCTTTCGGCCGGTGCCGGTCCGCTACGTTCGTGATACGGCAACCTGACGCCCGAGCCGCCGAGGCGCTCGCGCCGGCGCTTACGGAGATCTGGAACCGCGGCGTGGCGACGCGTCCCTGACGGGTTCCCCGTAGCGGACGCGGCGCGGCCGGTCCGCCCTAATGGGGTCGGGTCGTTTTGAAGCGCGCGCTTTTGGAGAGTCCGCCGGTTGCCGTCGGGGTCCCTGAGTCCGCGAAGCTCGCATGGTCCCGACGTGGGGCGCGACCCCGGGCTCCCAGTCGCCTTCCCAGTCGTCGATGCGATACGTGGCGATCGGGCTCACCGGCGAGCGGGATCGGGAACGACGCGGCCATACGGTGCGCAACCAAGGCCGCCAATCCGGTTGGCCGTCTGGACTCGGCCGCGGTCATCAACCGCATGGAGCAGAACCGTCTGTTGCCACGCCGTTCCCACGGTCCGCCTGCTGGAACTCGTGCGCCGCCTCGCGCTCGCGCGAAACCGACGATTCCCAGCCGAAACCCATGCGCTCGAGTGGACTCGAACCACCACGGGCCGTTAAGCCCACAAGGCCCTCAACCTCGTACACGGCCGCAAGATACGTCCGCGGCGTCCAGATCGTTCAAATCGCGCCGTTTCGCGGACGCATCGGACGCATCTGGAGGAGCGACTGTTGCCACGATGTTGCCACGCTGGTGGCCATTCGTGAGGCCGCAACCTGATCATCGGGGCCGTTTCCTGGCGTAGGGGGCTCAGCCGGAGCTAGTCAGACTGCTGCTTTTCGTCCGACGCGCTAGTGAGCGTACCTGCGCTCAGGCGCCGGTTTGCCGCCGGAAGCGGTGGTCACCGGGGACCGGCACGTGGGCTCAGTGCGAGGGGGTAAAGGTGATGATGGTGACGAGGCGCAGGACAGGTGGCCGGGGGTGTTTTGTGTGCTTGTGTTTGCGGTCGTAGGCTAGGTCTCGGCTGATGATCGCTTTCAGTTCGCGTCGGCCGGTGTGGTTCAGCGGGGCCCTGAGCTTGAACAGGCCGCCGTGGCTGGTGAGGCGCACCTTCAGCCTTGCGATCCGCGTGAACCGGATCTTCGCGGCGCTTGCGGCTGCGGCCGTCGCTTCGCGCGGGCGCAGGATCGGAAGCGTGCTGCCGCTGCCGTCAGCGGCTATCGAGCCGGGCGGCGGCCGCAGAATCGGAAGCGTGCTACCCGAGCCGGTCTCCGGGGCTGTTTCGCCCGGGAGCTTCAAGATCGGCAACGTCGCACCTCCACCGTTCTCTGCGACCACTTCGGTTTCGATCGTGCCCGGCACGACTGTTTCCACGCTCACGGGCAGCCCGTGCTTCAACGCTTCCGGTGGGCTGACGCCTTCTTCCGTTCCCTTGATGGCGGTTTCCAGCGCCTGTTTTTGGGAGTCGATCAGGCTGGTGTGGTTGCTGCTCGCAAGATGCGTCGCGTCCCCGGGATAGCTTGCGGTGATCGCCTGCGAGGCGATCACGCCGACTTCCCTGGAGGGCGGCAGGTACACCACGTGACAGCTGGACGCCGCAGAGCCGGGCACGAGCTGGCAGGTGTTGCCGAACTGGAACACCCCGCCGCTCGCACTGGAGAACGTCACGATCCCGGTCGGCGCACTCGTGCCACCGGACACCACGGCGGTGCACGTCTCAGAGAACGAAGCGAACGTCAACGCGCACGTCACCCCGGTCGTGGTCGGCGCCCGCGAACCGCCACCACCGCCGCCGGATCCTTCGGCTTCGGCCTCGGAGACCTGAAAGCACTTCCAGCTGAACGGCACACCGGGAGTTATCTCCTCCGCCTTGATCGGCCGCGTCGTGTATTCGTGTTCGCAGGCCGCCTGCAAGCTCAGCGCCGACTCCGTGTTGTTCGCGTGGATGCAGACCCACGTTTCTCCGCTGAGCGTCGCGCCCTTGTTCCCGACTTCGAGCTGCTGGCAGTAGGCCGACAGGTTCATGCCGCCCACTTCCGTGCCCGTCGTTGCAGCAGCAGCACCCGTAGCGGACACCAAGACGACCGCCGCACAAACCGCGGCCAGGACCACCCGCACCGACAAGCGCCACCCATTCGCCACGCGCCGATCGTACTCCTCCGCCAGCACCGCGGGCGAGACCGAGCCATCACGCGCCCCCAGCCCACTAGGCTGATGGTCGCGGATCCCGGCACCTGGCAGCCAGGCGCCCCCCACCCTGAACCCGCATCCTGAAGAAGAGCGAGCGTCCGCGCGACAGCACAGCCGACGACCGGATCAGACGAAGAGCGGGCGGGGCGGCTCGTCTGAATGCCTCTAACACGGGTCGGCTGGACGTCACGGCGCCGGGTGCTGGCCAGGCGCAGTCTCGGCGGGGCAGGAATCCTCGGTGGCCGCTCAGATCGCGCCGGGGTCATATGTGGCATGGAGCAGAACCAGCTGTTGCCACGCCGTTGCCACGGTCCGCCTAGTGGAACTCGCGCGCCGCCTCACGTTCGCGCGAAGACGCGATTTCCAGCGGAAACCAATGCGCTCGAGTGGACTCGAACCACCACGGGGCGTTAACCCCACAAGGCCCTCAACCTTGCGCGTCTACCAATTCCGCCACGAGCGCAGAGGGCGCGAGTATAGCCCGCGGGCACTGGTGGGCTGCGACGCCGCCGGGCCTCCTCGCTCGTGGCCGGCGTGCCCCGCGATGGCCCGACGGGCCCGCGCCTTGCATCCATCCACCCCCGGCGCTACATTGCGAACACATGTTCGTCGAAGGCGAGCGTCCAATCGAATGGGGAGCCAATCACCAATGGATCTGACGAAGCGCCAGCAGGAGATCTTCGACTTCATCCGCAGGTACTCCGCGAAGTACGGCTATCCGCCCACGGTGCGGGACATCGGCAAAGCCGTCGGGCTGGCTTCCTCCTCGACGGTGCATGCGCACTTGGCCAACCTCGAGAAGCTGGGGCTGCTGCGCCGCGACCCGTCCAAGCCGCGCGCGATCGAGATGCTCGAACGCGGCGTCGGCACCGCTGTCGAGAGCGTCAAGGGCATCGTGGGCACTGAAGGGCTGCCCGTGCTGGGCGCGGTCGCCGCCGGCCAGCCGATGCTCGCCGAGGAGAACGTCGAGGACTACGTGAGCGTCCCGGAGATGGCCGGCGGCGCCGACGGCAACTACCTGCTGAGGATCCGCGGCGACTCGATGAAGAACGCCGGCATCCTCGAGGGCGACCACGTCGTCGTGCACTCACAGGACACGGCGCACAACGGCGACATCGTCGTCGCGCTGCTCGGCGAGGAGGCGACCGTCAAGCGTTTCTTCAAGGAACCCGACCACATCCGCCTGCAGCCCGAGAACGAGACCATGGAGCCGATCCGCAGCAAGGAGGTCAAGGTGCTGGGGAAGGTGGTCGGCCTGTTGCGCACGGTGTGAGGTAGGCCGGTGCCGGGCGCCCGCGGCTCAGCTGCGGTGCTCGGGGTTGGGGTGCCGAGGGTCTCCGAGGTTCCAGTCACGGGTTGAGTTGCCGTACGCCGGGATCCCGCCGGCGTCGGTGAGCATGCGAGCGAGATGGAGGGTGTTCCACGCGAGGAAGACGGTGTTGCGGGTCGCCCATGCGTTCTGCTCGCCGCCGCCGTCTCGGTCCAGGTAAGAGGGTCCCGGCCCGGCCTCGCCGGTCCAGTAGGAGTCCGCTTGCGGCGGGATCGCGAGCCCGATGTGTTGTAGGGCGTAGAGAACCTGGGCGGACACGTGCTTGCCGCCGTCGTCGTTACCAGTCGTCAGCGCTGCCCCGACCTTGCCGTAGTAGGCCCACTGCCCGGCCTCGTTGACCTCCGAGGAGTACGCGTAGAGGCGCTCGATGATCTTGCGGGTGTGCGAGCTCTGATCACCGAGCCAGATCGGGCCGGCGATGATCACGATCTGCGCGGGCTCGACCAGCTCCCTGTAGATCGCCGGGAACTCGTCGCGCTCGTAGCCGTGCTCGCGCATGTCCGGCCACAGTCCGGCGGGGATCTCGTGGTCGGCGGTTCGCACCTCGTCGATCCTCACTCCGACCTGCGAGAAGATCGTGCGCACGATCGACAGCAGCCCATCGGTGTTGCTGGGCTCGGGCGAGCGCTTCGTGGTCCCGTTGAAGACGACCGCGCGCAGGTCGGCGTACTTGGTCGGCGCCGCGGCGGCCTGCTGCTCTATGAAGCTCTGAATCGTCCCTGGTAGGGCCACTGTCTGCGTCCTCCGAGTCGGGGTTCGTGTCCCTCTGTCCCGCGGCGCGCGGAGACGTTACGAGCGGAGGGCGGCGCCGGTTCCCCACCCTCTCGCGCGGCGCGGAGCTCAGCCGGGACGGCGCGGAGTCCTCGATCCGGCTGATGGGCGCCCGGTGTCGCCCTCTCGACACCGCCGCGGCCCCGCGCTACCGTGACAGCTGCGGGCCAGGCAGCCGCGGAGGCATACCGCCTTCGAGGAAAGTCCGGACATCGCAGGGCAGGGTGGTCGTTTGATCGACCCGGGGAAACCCGCGGGAAAGTGCCACAGAAACAAACCGCCTACGTCCGCCGTCCCACGTGAACGGCGGGCCGGCAAGGGTGAAATGGTGCGGTAAGAGCGCACCAGCGTCGCGGTGACGCGGCGGCTGGGCAAACCCCACCCGATGCAAGACCGAACAGGACCGCTTGCAGGTTGCCCGCCGAGGTCCAGGTAGGTCGCACAGATGGATGGCTGTCCAACGACAGAATCCGGCTTATCGACCCGCTAAGGGAAGGCCCCGCTCCGGCGGGGTCTTCCTATTCGGGGGCACGGATCCCAGCGGCTAGGAGTATGTTTCGACGACTGGGCGCCCACGGCCGGGGGGCACGTTGCGTCCGGATCCATACAACTCCCAAAGGGGGGACACACATGTTGCACAGGCGCAATCGCGTGCTGCCGCTCGGGCTTGCGGCATCGCTGCTGGCCACCCTGCTGATCGCTGCGACCTCGCAGGCGGCGTCGCTGCCGACGCTGACAATCGCCGTCACGCCCACCTCGGCGACGGTTGGAGGAGCGCTCGAATCGGGCGCGGTCAACATCGCCGCGAGCGACACCGGCGTCAAGGAAGGCTCCGTGATCGTCTTCCGGCTCAACACGGGCGTGACGCTCGCGGAAGTCGAATCGTTCGCGGCGAGCAAGAAGGGCGCCGGCGACCCCAACAACTCGAGCCTCTACGGCTCGATCGTCTGGGACGCCGAAGTCAATCCCGGCCAGCCGATGGAAGCCGCCACCGTGCTCCAGCCCGGGCAGTACGTGGTGCTCGTCGGCGAAGGCGAAAAGCCCGTGAAGCTGCGGACGCACTTCGTGGTCGCGGCCGCGAAAGCCCCCGCCGCGCTGCCGGCACCGGCGGCGACCGAGAAGACGATCGACTTCGACTTCAAGGGCCCGGCGACCCTGCATGACGGGGAGCTTGTGGCGTTCGAAAACGAAGGCTGGCTCGTGCACATGGACTTCGCCCTGCCGGTGAAGAACATGCGCGCGGCGAGGACCGTCGTCAAAGCCCTGCTCGCCGGCAGGGAAAAGGGCCTGCAGAAGCTCATCGCGGGTCCGCCGGTCGGCTTCGCAGGGCCGCTCTCGCACGGCGGTATGCAGGAGGAGACCATCTCCGCCAAGCCCGGCATCTACGTCCAGGTCTGCTTCATGCAGACCCAGGACGGGCGCGTTCACACGCGCCTCGGCATGGAGCGCATCATCACGATCAAGAAGTGACCGCGGGCCGGCAACGGTGAGATGGTGCGGTAAGAGCGCACCAGCGTCGCGGTGGTCTTGCATCGGCTGGGCAAACCCCACTCGATGCAAGACCGAACAGGACCGCTTGCAGGTTGCCCGCCGAGGTCCAGGTAGGTCGCACAGATGGATGGCCGTCCAACGACGGGATCCGGCTTATCGACCCGCTAAGGGAAGGCCCCGCTCCGGCGGGGTCTTCCTATTTCCTGCGGGGCTGGGGCTCAGAGCTCCCGATCAGGGTGTCCTCGCCGAGCGCGACGATCACGAGGCCACCGGGCCGCAGCGGCCCGTAGACGAGGCAGCTCGCGCCCCGGACCCGCTTGACGGCGCTCGAGAGTTGGTCTGAGCCCAGCATCTCGCTGTCGCCCGCGGCCGTCCGGAGCCTCGTTTTCCAGGCGCCGTACCTGACGCCGGGGTTGAGCCAGCGGTCCATCAGCATCTGCCGGGGCTCGGAGGCGAGCACCTCGGGAGCGCTGCGGAGCGCGAGGCCCCAGTAGAAGCCGCCGGCTGCCGCGCTCAGGCCGAGCAGCAGCATGACCAGGCCGGCGAAGTGGGCGCCGTCCGGCGAGGTCGCGAGGAGGGGGACCGCTGCCAGGGAGAGCAGCACGCCGCCACGCCCGTACCACGCGCAGCGCCGGCGCATCTTCGCGATATACAGGCGGGCCGATTCGCTCATGCGGAATCATCGGCCGCCATCGCGGCGAGCTGGAGCCCTGGCCGCCCTTGTCACAGATCGGGTGGCTCGGGCCAATATGGGGTGGTGACCCCAATCGAGCTCTCGAGGTGCTCAGATGAGGAACTTGTGGTGCTGGGCGTCCGGGATGCCGAGGCGTTCGGGGAGCTCTACGACCGCTATGAGGAGCCGCTGCTGGCGTTCTTCCGTCGCGCGACCGGGCGCGCCGACCTCGCCGCCGATCTCACCGCGGAGGTGTTCGCGGCGGCGATCTCCTCAGCGGAGTCGTTTCGGCCGGAGATGGGGAAGGCGGGGGGCTGGCTCTTCGGTATCGCCCGGCATCAGCTCGCCCAGAGCTGGCGGCGAGGGCGCGTCGAGGCGCAGGCGCGCCGGCGTCTCGGAATGGAGCCGATCGTGCTGAGCGACGAGAACATCGAGCGCATCGACCGTCTCGGCGAAGCGGGCGTGACGGACTCGCTGACACTGCTCGAGGCGTTGCCGGCCGACCAGCGCGCCGCGGTGCGCGCACGGGTCATCGACGGCCTCGACTACAGCGAGGCGGCGGAGGCCCTCGGCTGCTCCGAGCTCGTCGTCCGCCAGCGCGTGAGCCGCGGCCTGCGCCGCCTGAGAGCTCTGGTGGGGCCGCGATGAACGTCCTGCCGCAACTTCGCGTGAGCATCGTCGATGCCGCAGCGCGCCGTGCCGGAGACCCAGCGCGCCGATCCGCCCCGGCCGGCACTCGCTCGAAAGCTCCGCGCGGCTGGCACTCGGGGCTCATCCTTGTCGGCGTGCTCCTCGCGGTGACGGGCGTGGCATTCGCGAGCGGCGTGATCCGGTTCGGGTCACCGGCGCCGCGCGATCGCGTGCAGATCTTCACGGCTCCCACGACCGGCGACGGGGCGCTCTCGCCGGGGACCGTCCGGATGCTGCCCGTCTCCACCCCGGACCCGGGCGGCGGGGCACCCTGGGGAATGCGCGAGTTCACGACGACACGGGGCCTCGGGTGCATCGAGGTCGGCCGCCTCGCCGAGGGCCAGCTGGTCGCCGTCGGGCAGGACTATGCGTTCGGCGACGACGGGCGCTACCACGTGCTCGGCGTGGCGAGCGGGGGCGCCGGCTACGGCGACTGGTGCAGCGCCCTCGACCGCTACAAGCGGCTGTTCATCAACCAGACGTGGGGCGAGCAGCCGGCGAGCGCGTGGCTCAGCCGCTGCTACGCGCCCGGCTCGCCGGCGGGAGGGCACGCGAGCGGCGAACCGGAATGTCCGCCGGGGGACGAGCGAAACCTGTATTTCGGGCTGCTCGGACCGGACGCCAAGAGCGTCACCTATGTGCTCGCGGGCAGGCGCCACACGCTGGCGACGAGTGGGCCGGAGGGCGCATATCT
The DNA here is from genome assembly GCA_963742805.1 of uncultured Solirubrobacteraceae bacterium. Classification (GTDB taxonomy): domain Bacteria; phylum Actinomycetota; class Thermoleophilia; order Solirubrobacterales; family Solirubrobacteraceae; genus Palsa-744. The sequence goes on from CAVUNG010000002.1 coordinate 208,714, forward strand.
GATCGTGACCCCCTCCACGCGCGGGCAACTGCTCACCGGGGTGGGCACGGGCGGGGTCGTCCCCGTCGACGGGCCCATCAAGGAGATCCACTACAAGAACGGCGCGATCTGCCATCTCACCTCCAAGAGCTGGATCGGCGGCGCCTACGCCTGCACGCCCAGCCTGCCGGAGCCCGTCGGCTACGTCGCGCCCCCGGATCTCTCCTACACCCACGGGCAGGTCGCCACGCCGGTCCGGGCACGCCTGGTCCGCACCCGCCACGGCCGCTATGAGCTGCGGCTGGCGATCCGCTCCCGCGTCGCGCTCAGGAACGCCCAGAGCGGATACGACTTCGCCTGGTACGTGCCCGGCGCGCGCTTCGGAAACCACGGGGACCACCGGACCGAATCCGACATCGCCAAGGGGCAGGTCCTCGGTGCCCTCACGTGTCCGCTGCCGGCCGGCTACATCCACGGCACCGTCAGCCTGTACGAGCCCAACGAACCGTACAAGAGCAAGAGCGAAGTGGTCTACGCCTACAAGTACGAAAAAACGGGGGAGCTGGTCGGCAGCTTCGCGATCCACGTCCCGGCCGCAGCCGGCCACATCGACCCCGAATCAGGCCGTGGGGAATCGCCGCTCGCCGACTGCACACGGCAGCCGATCCGCCCGCGCGGCTGACCGCGCGGGTCGGGGTGGCTAGGGCGCCTCGGCGCGGCGCGGCAGGCGCTCGCCGACGCCCGAGACGGCGAACAGCCGCTCGACCTGCCGGCTCGTGCCGCCGATCAGCAGCTCGCAGCCGCTGACTTTGCACAGTTCGTCGCCGACCAGCACCGAGCGCAGGCCGGTCGAGTCCATGAACTCCAGATCGAGGAGCTCGAGCACGATCCGCTGCGCGCCGTCGGCGCACAGTTCCGCGATCGTGGTGTCGAGCTGCCCCGCCGAGGCGAGGTCGAGCTCGCCCGAGAGCGCGACGGTGAACTCGTCGGCCTCACCCTCGGTCCGGATGTGCAGTGTGGGCGGCTGGATGTCCGTCATCGGCCAGGTGCTCGCGGCGCGTGGCGCCGGTGGGTCTCACAGATGCTGCCTTGTGGCATGGGCTGGGCCTCTCTCCTCTTCGACACGCCGGCGGTGGCGGTGGTGTCGGTCGGCCCTGGACTGCGCCCTTCGCAGCGTGCGTTCCGGCGCGCCAGTCGGGCGCGCGTGACAGATGGTAGCGAGGGCCTGTGCTCCATCTGACAGCGGAGCGGCGATCGCCTGTTCGTTTTCTGACGAGGTCCTGCGACGCGCTATTGGTCCGGCGGGTGCTCCTCGTCAGGCTCGCCGTACTCGACCGTTTCCTCGGTCGGGTCCTCGGGCGTCTGGAGGTTGCCGTCGGCGATGATCCGGAACGGCGAGTGTTCGTCGCCGTGCGAGGTGTGCTCGATCATTTCCTGCTCGGCGAGCTCGAAGCCCTCGGACTGGCCGCCGCCGGCCTCTTCGACCGCGCGCCGCTCTTCGCGGCGCCTTAGTTCGAGGTCGTGTTCGTCCATCGTCCCCTCAGGGTTGCAGCTGGCGCCGGGCGGTGTCCATCAGCCTCTCCGAGCCGCGCAGCTCGTCGAGGGCCGAGATCATCGCCTCGCGCTCGCAGTCGACCTTCGCGGGCCACGGCTTCGGCGGGTGCTCGTCGAGCGTCTTCATGCCGTTGCCGGTGATCATCACCACGACCGTCTCGTCCGGGCCGAAGCGGCCCGCCGCAGCGAGCTTCTCGAGCACCGCGATCGTGGTGCCGCCGGCCGGCTCGGTCAGCAGGCCCTCGGTGGCCGCGAGCAGGTCGATACCGGCGAAGATCTCGGGGTCCGACGCGAAGGCCGCCGTGCCGCCACGTTTGTGGACCGCGTCGATGACGAGATAGCCATCGCCCGGAGCTCCGATCGCGAGCGAGTGCGCGGCGGTCTCGGGCATCACCGGCACGACCTCGGCCTCCTCGGCGAGGATCGCGCTGGCGATCGGGTTGCAGCCGCTGGGCTGGGCGATGTGGAGGGCCGTGCTGTCGGTCTCGGCGAGGCCGAGGTGCTGCAGCTCCTTCAGCCCCTTGTGCATGCGGGAGGAGAGCGTGCCGCCGGCGGCCGGGATGAGGATGTGCTCGGGCGAGTGCCAGTCGAGCTGCTCGACGACCTCGAAGGCCGCCGTCTTGGCGCCCTCGGCGTAGAACGGGCGCAGCGTGATGTTGGTGAACTCCATGCCGCTCTCTTCGGCGACTTCGCGGCAGCGGCGGTTCGCTTCGTCGTAGTTGCCCTCGACCTGGCAGACCTTGGCGCCCAGCGCCATGCAGCCCGCGGCCTTCGTCGCCTCCAGGCGGTTCGGGTAGAAGACGTAGGCGTCGACGCCGGCCTTCGCGGCCAGCGACGCCGTCGCCGTGCCGACGTTGCCGGTGGAGACGCAGCCGATCTCGCTCTTGCCCTTCTCCAGCAGGCGCGCGATCGACATCGAGACGACCCGGTCCTTGTAGGAGAAGCTCGGGCGCTGGGAGGAGTCGTCCTTCAGGTACAGGTTCGCGATCCCCAGCTCGGCGCCCAGCCGATCCGCGTGGATCAGCGGCGTGTAGCCCGAGAACTGGCCCACGCGCGCCTGCGCACGCGCGTCCACGATCGGCAGCAGCTCCTCGAAGTGCCAGATGTTGGGCGGGCGCTCCTCGGCCGGCACCTCGGCGAAGTGGCGGGCGGCCAGCTCGTAGTCGTAGACGATGTCGAGGCCCTTGCCGCAGTCCGGGCAGGAGAAGACCGACGAGTCGAGCGGCCAGCTCTTCTCGCAGCGATGGCACGCCAGCTCGGTCGCGCACGAGCGCGTCCGCTGCCGGGAGCCCTGCTGGGGCTTTGCGGTCTGGGTGCTCATGCGGGCACCTTGAACGATACGCCGGGCCAAGGCGTTTGTGTTGCGGTCTCGTCATTGCCCAGCGCCAGCCACAGCTCCTCGGCCATGTGCGGGGTGAAGGGCGCGAGCATCTGGACCAGCACGCCGAGCGCGGAGGCGAGCGCCTCGAGGTTCGCGCCGGACAGCGCCGGCTCGCGCGCCAGCACCCGTTTCTCGAAGTCCTTGATGCGGTCGAACAGCCTCATCACGTTGCGCACCGCGCTGTGCAGCTCGATCGCCTCCATGTCGGCCGTCGTGCGCTCGACGGCGGCCTCGCACCACTGGGCGAGTTTCAGGCGCAGGTGCTCGCTGGTGTCCTTCTCGACCGGCTCGGGCGCCTGCGCGAGCTTCGCGCTCGTGTAGTCCCAGACCTGGGTGAGGAAGCGGTGGCATCGCAGGACGGCCGAGTCGCTCCAGTTCAGCGGCTTCTGCGCGCGCGCCGCGTACAGCACCGCCAGCCGCACCGTGTCGGCGCCGTAGCGGGCGACCAGCTCGTCGGGATCGACGACGTTGCCCAGGTGCTTGCTCATCTTGCGCCCGTCGCGGATCACCATCTCGTGGAAGAGGCAGCCGGCGAACGGCTCGCCGTCGCCGAGGAACGACAGCGGCCCGATGTCGCGCAGCGCCTTCGTCACGGTGCGCTGGTCGAAGACGAAGTTGCCGCTGTCCGAGCCTGCGACGAGGCGCTCCGAAGGCAGCCAGTGGCGCAGGTCCGCCAGCGCGAAGATCTCCTCCAGCGGCGCGTCGCGGGACTCCACGGGCACGCACGCGGGGACCCACAGCCAGAAGGCGTCGAAGTGGCAGTCGAGCGTGTCGGTCTCGCGCCGCGCGGGCCCGCCGCAGCGCGGGCAGGTCGTGTTGACGAAGTCGGCCGACTCCGCGAGGGGGTTGCCCGTTCCCGTAGGACGTATGTCCAGCGGCAGCACGACCGGCAGCTGATCGGTGGCCAGCGGGACGGCGCCGTCGCGCTCGCAGTAGACGATCGGGATCGGCGCGCCCCACGAGCGCTGGCGCGAGATCACCCAGTCGGAGGCCTTGTAGCGCACCGCGGTCCTCACCGCCGCAGCGGCCGGCGCCACGCCCGGTCCATCATCCAAATCGATCCCCAAGCGGCGGGCCAGCACCTCGTCCGTCTTGTCTGCGGCAGGCATCCCCAGGGCGATCGTCGTGCCGAAGCGCGCGTCGACGATCGGCGAGATCGCCAGCGGCAGCGGCGCCTCGCCGAGGCCGCCGAGCGTCCGGCCCGTGTCGAGCAGCGGGATCGCCTGCGCGTCGCGCGCGCTGCGCTCCCAGCCGCCCGAGCGCATGTGCTCGAGCTGCGCCGCCGTCTCGTCGTCGCTCGCCCACTCCTCAGCCCGGGGGTGGCGCGGCGAGACCAGGGCGAAGCGGGCCTCCGCGAGGTGGTCGGGGTGGGGGGTGAAGGCGGTCACCGGCGCCCCGTCTGGCCCGATGAGGTCGACCTCGACGCCGTCGACCCGGCCGAGCACGTCCAGCTGTGAGTCGACCGCGAGCTTGTCCCATTTGCCGGACTCCTCGCGCTCGCGCAGCCTGCGGTCGTTCTCCTCCACGTAGGCGCTGACCCTGAAATACCACTGCGGCAGCTCGATCAGCCGCACCGGGTTGTGGCAGCGCCAGCAGGTGCCGCCGGCCTCGACCTGGATCGAGGCGAGCGTCGTCTGGCACGTGTCGCACCAATCGACCGTGCCGGTGCCCCGGTAGACGAGCCCCTTCTCCAGCAGCGTCAGGAACATCCACTGCGACCAGCGGTACATGATCGGGTCCGAGGAGAGGAACGTGCGCTCCCAGTCCAGCGAGAACCCCAGGCGCACGAGCTGCGTTTTCATGTGCTCGGCGCAGCGGGCCACCCAGTCGCTCGGCGACTCGCCGCCCGCGATCGCTCCCAGCTCCGCGGGGAGGCCGAAGGCGTCGAAGCCGAACGAGAACAGCACGTCCTCGCCGCGCGCGCGGCGAAAGCGCGCGTAGGCGTCGCCGACCGAGTAGGAGCGGACGTGACCGATGTGGACGTTGCCCGAGGTGAACGGCGCCGAGGGCTTGATGTACAGGTGCGGACGCTCGTCGTCGAGCGGCGGCGTCCGGAACGCGCCGCGCTCTGCCCAGGAGGCCTGCCGCCGGGCCTCGACGGCATGCGGGTCATAGCGCCTGTCGATGGGGCCGCTCACGGTCCGTTCGAGGATATCCGAGGGCCCTTCGCCCGCCGGGCGGGCACAGGTGCCGTTGCTATGCTCAACAGGACTTGGCTGCCGCCGCCCGACAGGCGATCACAGCACGTCGCCGACCTGTTGGAGACCCCGCCGCGAGCGGGGTTTTTTCGTCCGTGCCGACTGCGAGGATTCGACGATGGAGATAGAGATCGGACGTGGAAAGAAGGGTCGCCGCGCTTACGGGTTCGACGACATCGCGATCGTTCCTTCCCGCCGCACGCGAGACCCGGACGACATCGACATCTCCTGGAAGCTCGGCCCCTACCAGTTCGAGCTGCCGATGATGGCGTCGGCGATGGACGGCGTCGTCTCTCCCGAGACCGCCGGCATCGTGGGGCGCCTCGGCGGCCTCGCGGTGCTGAACCTCGAGGGCATCTTCACCCGCTACGAGGACGCAGAGGAGCAGCTCGAGCGGATCTCGGGACTGCCGAAGGAGCTCGCCACGCGCGAAATGCAGGACATCTACCGCGAGCCGATCAAGCCGGAGCTGATCGCCCGGCGCGTGCAGGAAATCAAGGAGCAGAAAGTCGTCGTCGCGGCCTCCCTGACCCCGCAACGGGTGCTCAAGTACCACGAGATCGCGCTCGACGCCGGCCTCGACGTGCTGATCATCCAGGGCACGGTCGTCTCCGGCGAACACGTCTCGACCGTCTCCGAGCCGCTCAACCTCAAGGAGTTCATCCCCAGCCTCGACGTCCCCGTCGTGGTCGGAGGATGCGCGTCCTACCCCACCGGCCTGCACCTGATGCGCACCGGCGCGGCCGGCGTGCTCGTCGGCGTCGGCCCGGGCGCCGCCTGCACGACGCGCGGCGTGCTGGGCATCGGCGTGCCGCAGGCGACCGCGATCGCCGACGTCGCCCACGCGCGCTCGACTCACATGCTGGAGACCGGCGAGTACTGCCAGGTGATCGCCGACGGCGGCATGCGCAACGGCGGCGATGTCTCGAAGGCCATCGCCCTCGGTGCCGACGCGGTCATGATCGGCTCGCCGCTGGCCCGCGCCTACGAGGCTCCCGGCCGCGGCTTCCACTGGGGCATGGCGACGTTCCATCCGGACCTCCCGCGCGGCGCCCGCGTCGCGACCGCGCAGAACGGCACGCTCGAGGAGATCCTCGTCGGCCCCGCGCGCGAGAACGACGGCACGTTCAACCTGTTCGGCGGTCTGCGCACCTCGATGGCGACCTGCGGCCACAAGGACCTCGCGGAGTTCAACCGTGCCGAGGTCGTGGTGGCGCCGTCGTTGCAGACCGAGGGCAAGGCGCTCCAGCGCGACCAGCAGGTCGGCATGGGCGCGACGAACGGGAAGGTCGCGCAGCTAGTAAATGACTGACCTCGCTCGGAGCGTCCGTGACGATGGCCGCTGACGCCACGGCCGTCGAACGCGAGCCGGCGGAGGATCAGGAGGAGCGGCGGCGGATCACGACGCCGCCGACCGTCGAGCAGGAGATCGTCGTCCTCGACTACGGCGGGCAGTACTCGCAGCTGATCGCCCGCCGCATCCGCGACTGCGGCGTCTTCAGCGAGCTGCTTCCCCATCACGTTCCGATCGAGGAGATCGCCGCCCGCAAACCGCGCGGGATCGTGCTCTCCGGCGGGCCCGCCTCGGTGTATGCGGACGGGGCGCCGGCGCTGGACGAGCGGCTGCTCGAGCTCGGCGTTCCGGTGATGGGCATCTGCTACGGGATGCAACTGCTCGTCCACACGCTCGGCGGCCGCGTCGAGCAGGCCGAGGTCGGCGAGTTCGGCCGCTCGGAGCTGCACGTCGCCGAGCCGGGCGTGCTGATGGAGGGCCTGCCGCGCGAGCAGACCTGCTGGATGTCGCACCGCGACACCGTCTACGAGCCGCCGCCGGGCTTCACGGCGCTCGCCTCCTCGACCGCCTCGCCCGTCGCGGCGGTGCAGGACACCGCGCGCGGCATCTACGGCATCCAGTTCCACCCCGAGGTCGTGCACACCCCCTACGGGCAGGAGATCCTGACCCGCTTCTTGACCGACGTCTGCGGCTGCGAGCGGAACTGGTCCGCCGCTTCGATCGTCGAGGAACAGGTGCGCCGCATCCGCGAACAGGTGGGGGAGGGCAAGGTGATCTGCGGGCTCTCGGGGGGCGTGGACTCATCGGTCGCCGCACTGCTGGTCCACCGGGCGGTCGGGGATCAGCTCACCTGCGTCTTCGTCGACCACGGGCTGATGCGCAAGGACGAGGGCGAGCAGGTGATCGCAACCTTCCGCGACACGTTCAAGGTGCCGCTGGTGGCGGTCGACGCCGAGTCGCGGTTCCTGGAGAAGCTGCGCGGGGTGACCGAGCCCGAGGCCAAGCGCAAGGCGATCGGCGCCGAGTTCATCCGCGTGTTCGAGGAGGAGGCCTCCAAGCTGGCCGGCGAAGACGCTCGCTACCTCGTTCAGGGCACGCTCTACTCCGACGTGATCGAGTCCGGCGGCGGCACCGGCGCGGCCACGATCAAGTCCCACCACAACGTCGGCGGGCTGCCCGACGACCTGCAGTTCGAGCTGGTCGAGCCCCTGCGCGCGCTGTTCAAGGACGAGGTGCGGGCCGTCGGCGCCGAGCTCGGGCTGCCCGAGCGCCTCGTCTGGCGCCAGCCGTTCCCGGGCCCGGGCCTGGCGATCCGCGTCGTCGGCGGCGAAGCCACCCGCGAGCGCCTCGACGTGCTGCGCGAGGCCGACCACATCCTGCAGGACGAGATCCGCAAAGCGGGCCTCTACCGCGAGCTCTGGCAGTCCTTCTGCGTGCTGCCCGACGTGCGCACCGTCGGCGTCCAGGGCGACGAGCGGACCTACGGCTACGTCGTCGTGCTGCGCGCGGTCACGAGCGACGACGCCATGACCGCCGACTGGGCACGGCTGCCGTACGACCTGTTGGAGACGATCGCATCACGGATGATCAACGAGCTGCGCGAGGTGAACCGGGTGGTGCTCGACATCACGAGCAAGCCGCCGGGCACGATCGAGTGGGAGTGAGCCGGTAGCCGGCTCGCCGCGGCTGGTTCAATTGATCGCACGTTGAACCCGCCCGCCGCCGCCACGCTGCACGAGAAGCCGCCCACGGCCGACGAGGTCCTGATCGGCGAGGCTCCGGTCTCGGGCGCGGGGCCGCTGCAAGCGGAGGGGTTCCAGGCGTCGATGCCACCCGCGGTGCGCCTGCCGCGGGTCGTGCAGTCGCTGCGGCTGATCATGCGCCAGTCGGACTACGTGTTCCGCTCGGCCCACGAGCTCGGAGACACGTTCCTGGCGCGCGTGGCGACGGGCGAACAGCTGCTGTTCACCAGCCATCCCGACCATGCGCGTTCGCTGTTCACCGCGGACCCCGACCTCGCGCCGTCGATGACCGCCGAATCGCCGCTGCGCCCGGTGGTCGGGGACCGCTCGGTGCTGACGCTGCTCGGGCCCGAGCACATGCGCCAGCGCAAGCTGCTGCTGCCGAGCTTCCACGGTGCGGCGGTCGAGCGCTACACGGCGATGATCGCCGAGGTGGCCGAGCGGGAGATCGACTCGTGGCCGGTGGGGGAGCCCTTCGCGCTCGCGCCGGCGATGCAGGCGATCACGTTGGAGGTGATCCTGTCCGGCATCTTCGGGGTCGAGGGGGTGCCCGCCGCCGGCACGCCCGAGCGCGAGCTTCGCGACGCGATCCGCAGAGCGGTGCGCGTGGCAGGGAGTCCCCTCGGGCAGGCCCTCGAACTTCTGAACGTCGGTCGTAAAGAGCCCCCGCGCGCGACGATGTGGTTCGTCGAGAGCCTCGAGCGCCCGGTCTACGCCGCGATCGCGGCGCGACGGGCGGCAGGCGAGGATGGGTGCAGCGGCGATGACGTCTTCTCACTGCTGCTCAAAGCGCGCTACGAGGACGGCGAGCCGATGTCCGACAAAGAGCTCCGCGACGAGCTCATCACGCTGGTCCTGGCCGGCCACGAGACGACAGCCCACTCGCTCGCCTGGGCCTTCGAGCGCCTGCTTCGCACCCCGCACGCATACGACCGCCTGCGCGAGGAGGTGCGCGCCGGTGACGGCGCGGAATACGTCGAGGCGACAATTCACGAGGCGATGCGCGCGCGGCCGGTGATCCCGATCGTCGGCCGGCGCGTGGCCGTGCCGTGGCGGTTCGGCTCCTGGCGGGTGCCCGCGGGTACCGCGACCCTCGTGAGCATCCTGCTGCTGCACCACCGCGGCGACCTCTATCCGCGGCCCTCCGAGTTCCACCCCGAGCGCTTCCTCGCCGTCAAGCCCGGCACCTACACCTGGATCCCGTTCGGCGGCGGCATCCGCCGCTGTCTGGGAGCGACGCTCGCGATGGCCGAGCAGCGCGTGGTGCTGCGCGCGGTCGCGCGTCGCACCGACCTGGAAGCAATCGACCCCACCCCCGAACGGCCCCGCCACCGCAACGTCACGATGATCCCGGCGCACGGCGCGCGGGCGATCATGCGGGCACGCACCTGATGGCGGGCCGCAGTCGTTATCATGGTCGGCTCGCCGCGCGGAAACGCGTGGCTTTTTGACGCCATGGCACCCTCCACCAAGACCTACACGGCCAAGCCCTCCGACCGCGAGCGCAACTGGCTGATCGTCGACGCGAACGGCAAGACCCTCGGCCGGCTGGCGACCCAGCTCGCCGACCTGCTGCGCGGCAAGCGCAAGCCGGAGTACACGCCGCACGTCGACACCGGGGACTTCGTCGTGGTCGTCAACGCCGAGAAGATCCACGTCACCGGCAACAAGCGCCAGGACAAGCGCTACTACCGGCACTCCGGCTACCCGGGCGGCCTGCGCTCCCGCACGTTCGAGGAGATGCAGGCCCGGCGCCCCGAGGAGATCATCCGCCTGGCGGTCAAAGGCATGATGCCCCGCAACCGCCTGGCCCGCAAGCAGCTCACCAAGCTGAAGATCTACGCCGGCCCGGACCACCCGCACGTGGCCCAGCAGCCCACCCCCTTCGAGATCGAGGTCTGATGGCAGACGACGACGCACCCGAGACGCCCGACGAGCCCCAGCACGCCGTCCCGAGCGAGGACGCAAAGGAGATCGCCGGTTCGGCCGAGGACGCCGCGCTCGAGGCTGCCCAGGAGGCCCTGCAGGCGGGCGGAGAGCAGGCGCCAGAGCCGGTCACCGCCGAGCCCGCCGGCGAAGGTCACGCGGTGCCGTCGGCGGACGCGCAGGAGATCGCCGGTTCGGCCGAGGACGCCCCGCTCGAGGCCGCCCAGGAGGCCGAAGACGTGGCCGCCGAGCACGCCGCCGAGGACGAGGGCTCCGAAGACGCCGACGAGCAGGCCGCCGAAGCGGCGCCCGCAGGCGCGAAACCGGCCGTGCCCGGCGCCCACCTCGAGGTCGACATCGTGCCCGAGGGCGCCGACCCGCTGGGTCGCGGCGAGGAGTACGCCGACCCCTACGCCGTCGAGGAGACCGAGGAGGCGTCCGCCGAGGCCGGCGCCGAGGGAGAGTCCGACGAGGAGACGCTCGCCCAGCCGATCTCGACCGCCGCGATCGATCTCGCCTCCGGCGCGCGCTACCGCGCGACCGGCAAGCGCAAGACGGCGATCGCCCGCGTCACGCTGCGCCCCGGCACGGGCAGCTACACCATCAACGGCCGCACGCTCGAGCAGCACTTCCCGCGCAACACGCTGCAGCGCAACATCCGCCAGCCGCTGGAGACCGTGGGCTACGAGGACCGCATGGACGTCGTCGCACGACTGCACGGCGGCGGCATCTCCGCGCAGGCCGGTGCGCTGCGCCACGGCGTCTCGCGCGCGCTGCTGGAGGCCGACCCGAACCTGCGCGGCGAGCTCAAGCGCCGCGGCTTCTTGACGCGCGACTCGCGCGCCAAGGAGCGCAAGAAGGCCGGCCTGAAGAAGGCGCGCAAGCGTCCGCAGTTCTCCAAGCGCTAGGACCCCGTCCCAGAAGGAGCAGAGCATGGCCCGCAAGCTGTTCGGGACGGACGGCGTCCGAGGGGTCGCGGGCGAGCTGCTGAGCGCGGAGCTGGCGCTCGGGCTTGCGCGCGCCGCCACCGCACAGCTCCGAGCCGAGCGCCCGCAGGTGCTCGTCCTGCGCGACACGCGCGAGTCGGGCGAGATGCTGGAGGCGGCGGTGGCCGCCGGCGTCGCGGCCGCGGGCGGGGACGCGTTGCTGGGCGGGGTGCTGCCGACGCCGGCCGCGCCGCTGCTGCTGCGCCGCTATGCCCTGGATCTGGCGGTTGTGCTCTCGGCTTCGCACAACCCCTACCAGGACAACGGCATCAAGTTCTTCGCGGGCGACGGGTACAAGCTCTCCGACGAGGCCGAGCTGGCGATCGAGGCGGCGCTCGAGCACCCGGACGCCGGCGCGCCCGGGCCGATCGGGCGCGTCCGGGAGCTGCGCGGCGCCGGCGAGGACTACCTGCGCGAGCTCCACACGCGCTTTCAGGCACTCGACCTGGATGGCCTCGACGTGCTGCTCGATTGCGCCAACGGCGCCACCTACCGCGTCGCGCCGGAGATCTTCTCGCGGCTGGGGGCGAAGGTCACCGTGCACGCCGCCGGCCCCGACGGGCGCAACATCAACGACGGCTGCGGCTCGACGCACGTGGCCGAGCTGGCGCGGATGGTCACCTCGGGCGGCCATGCGATCGGCTTCGCGTTCGACGGCGACGGCGACCGCGTGCTCGCGGTCGACTCGCGCGGCGCTGTCGTGGACGGGGACGAGCTGCTGGCGCTCGCCGCCGGGCACCTGCGCCGCTCCGGGCGGCTGCCCGGCGACGGCGTCGCGGTGACCGTGATGACCAACTACGGCTTCCATCAGGCGATGGAGCGCGAGGGCATCGAGGTCGCGGTGACCGCGGTCGGCGACCGCTACGTGCTCGAGGCGCTCCGCGAGCGGGGTTGGGCGCTCGGCGGCGAGCAGTCCGGCCACCTGATCGAGATGGGCTTCAACCACACCGGCGACGGGATCGCGGGCGCGCTGCTGACGCTCGAGGCGCTGGCCGGCGCATCGCTCGCCGAGCGCCACGCGATGGAGAAGCTGCCGCAGCGGCTCGTCAATGTGCGCGTACGCGACCGCGGCGCCATCGACGGCGCCGAGCGCGTGCACGACGCCGTGCGCGACGCCGAGCTCCAGCTCGCCGGCAGAGGACGGGTGCTGATCCGGGCGAGCGGCACCGAGCCGCTCGTGCGCGTGATGGTCGAGGCGCCCACCGAGGACGAGGCCGACGCGCTCTGCACGCGCCTCGTGGCGCTGGTCGAGTCAGAGCTCGGCGCGGACTGAGGCCCTACGGCGCCTACGAGGCCTCGCGCCGGCCGTGGAACCACGAGCCGTCCGGCAGCGCGAATGAGCTGCCGGCGAAGGCGCGCGGGTCGCCCGCGCGCTGGGAGGCGGGGCCGCGGCGCAGCCGCGCGAGGCGCCTCACCGAGAGGCCGGCCCCGCGCGAGGTGCCCGCGAGCCGCGGCTCGGTGCGCGCGCCGCTCAGCTCGGCGTGGACGCGCTCGATCTCGGCGGACAGCGCGCCCGCGCTGCCGTCGAACGCGGGGCTCGAAGCGTCGCCGAGCATCAGTTCGAGGCGCGCGAGGCCACGTGCATAGAGGGTCTCGCGCGAGTCGACGCGGCGCGCCAGCTCGCGCAGCGCGGCCTCGTTGCGCAGCAGCGCGCCGCGGCTCATCGGCACGCGGCTGGCGCGCGGAGGCTCGGAGGCGGCGAGCAGCAGCCCGCCGACGGCGGCTGCCAGCAGCTCGCGCCGGCGCGGCTCGGTCAGTCGCGCGGCCTGGGCGGCGAGCAGCGGCGAGCCGGCCGGGTCCTCGCCCGCCGCAAGGCGGCGGTCCAGGGAGAACCAGCGCACGCGCGCCAGCGTTCGCGATGGCCACCCGGGCTCGCGGGGCGCGCGGCGCGGCGCCAGCGCGGGAGCGGAGGAAAGTCCTTCGTGCTGTAGCATGGGTCTCGACACCTCCTATTGGGTTTAGTTGGTGTTGCAAGGCGTAACCTACCACATCTGAACGAAGGTTTCATGCCCGAGACGCGTCACGCTCCCCACCAGCTCGACCTCGTGATCGACTTCGTCAACACGTTCGAGCTCGACACCGGGGAGGAGGCACTCCAGGACCCCGCCCGCCTGTCCTCGTGGCTTGCCGAACGCGGCCTGCTGGCGCAGGGGGAACGGGCCGGTGCAGAGGACCTGGGACGGGCGCTCGAGCTGCGCGAGGCGCTGCGGCGCACGATGCTCGCCAACAACGGCGGGCCCGCGGCGGAGCCGCAGACGGCCCTGCTCGAGCAGGCCGCCCGACGCGGCGAGCTGAGCGTCCACTTCCGCGGCGGCGCCTCGCTGCTGGAGCCGTGCGTCGACGGTCCCGACGGCGCGCTGGCGGCGCTGCTCGCGCCCGTGGCCGAGGCGATGTCCGACGGGACCTGGGCGCGCGTGAAGGCGTGCCGCGCCGATGACTGCCACTGGGCCTTCTACGACTTCTCCCGCAACCGCTCGGGGACCTGGTGCGACATGGCGGTCTGCGGGAACCGCGAAAAGGTGCGCGCGTACCGGGCGCGCAGCGGCGGGGCCGACGCCGCCGGCGAAGGCGGGCGTGCGGTGCCGGACGGCCCTGCCGGCTGAGGCCGGCATGGAGCGCCTTTCCGTTGCTCCCGTTCGCGGCAACGCGAGCTCGGCGGTGCCGCCACGACGAGAGCGCCCGCCGGAAGGCGTGACACCCCCTCGATATCCTCCTCTCGGTGTGCGGCATCGTTGGCTACGTCGGCGCGCGCCCGGCCCGCGAGTTGCTGCTGGCGGGGCTCACGCGGCTCGAATACCGGGGGTATGACTCCGCCGGCATCTCCCTGATCGGCGAGGAGCGGATCGAGGCCGTGCGCGCGGTCGGCAACCTCGGCGCGCTGCGCGAGAAGCTCGCGGCGGGCGCGGGCGCGGTCGCCGTCGCAGAGCGCCCCGCCACGACGGGGATCGGCCACACGCGCTGGGCCACCCACGGGCGGGTCAGCGAGCAGAACGCCCATCCGCATTCCGATCACGCCGACCGCGTCCACGTCGTCGTCAACGGGATCGTCGAGAACTACCTCGCGCTGAAGGAGCGCCTGCAGGCCGACGGCAGCGAGTTCAGCTCAGAGACCGACGCCGAGGTGATCGCCCACCTGATCGCCGACCTGTACGACGGCGACCTCGGCGAGGCCGTTCGCGCCGCCTACGCCCAGCTCGAGGGCCACTACGCGTTCGTCGCGATGAGTCTCGACGAGCCCGAGGTGCTCGTGGGCGCCCGCAAGGAGTGCCCGCTGATCCTCGGACGCGGCGAGGGCGAGCAGTTCGTGGCCTCCGCGGTCCCCGGCTTCCTCGCCGAGACACGGCGGGTCCAGTACATCGAGAACGGCGAGATCGTCGTGCTGCGCCCCGACGGCGTGCGCATCATGGACGCCTCCGGCGCGCCGGTCGAGCGTGGCGAGGAACTCGTGGACTGGGACGAGGCGACGGCCGAGAAGGCGGGCTACGAGACGTTCATGCTGAAGGAGATCCACGAACAGGCCGACGCGGTCGCCGACGCGATCGCCGACCGCACCGCGCGGCGCGACGGGGTCGACCTGCAGGAGGAGGGCGCCTTCGACGAGTCGCTGCTGGCAGGCGTGGGGCGGATCGTGATCGTCGCCTGTGGCACCTCCTATCACGCCGGGCTGATCGGCCGCTACGCGATCGAAGAGTGGGCGCGGCTGCCGGTCGAGATGGACATCGCCTCCGAGTACCGCTACCGCAACCCCGTCGTGACCGATCGCGATCTGGTGATCGGCATCTCGCAGTCGGGGGAGACGGCCGACACGCTGGCGGCGATGCGCCTCGCGCGCGAGCGCGGCGCGCGCGTGCTCGCGGTCACGAACGTGATGGGCTCAGAGGCCACGCGCTCCTCCGACGGCGTGATCTTCACCCGCGCCGGGATGGAGATCGGCGTGGCCGCCACGAAGACCTTCATCTGCCAGGTCGCCGCCATGTACCTGCTGGGGCTGCGCCTCGCCGAGCTGCGCGGCGAGCTGGCGCCCGAGCGCCTGACCGAGCTCGTCAGCGAGGTCAAGCGGCTGCCGCACTGCATCGACGCGGTGCTCGCCGGCGCCGAGGAGCAGATCAAGCCGATCGTGGACGCCCACTGGCAGAGCGACTTCTTCCTCTACCTCGGCCGTCACGTCGGGCTCCCCGTAGCGCTCGAGGGCGCGCTGAAGCTGAAGGAGATCTCCTACATCGCGACCGACGCGTACGCCGCGGGCGAGATGAAGCACGGCCCGATCGCGCTGCTCGACGAATCCACGCCGGTGGTGTGCATCGCGACCGACTCGCCGGTGCTCGACAAGGTCGCCTCCAACATGCAGGAGGTGCGCGCGCGGGGCGCCCACGTGATCGCGATCGCGACCGAGGGCAACGACAGGATCGCGGCGCAGGCGGAGGCCGTGATCACCGTGCCGCCTCTGGACTGGATGCTGCAGCCGCTGCTCGCGGTGGTCCCGCTGCAGCTCCTCGCCTACCGGATCGCGCGCCGCCGCGGGCTGAACGTGGACCAGCCGCGCAACCTGGCCAAGACGGTCACGGTGGAGTGACCGCCGCGGGGCCGAGCCGGCCGGCGCAGCGCTCGAAGTAGAGCTGCCCGCCAGTAGCATCGTTGCCCGTGGATGAGCTTCCGGGCTGGCTGACCCCGCTCCCCGACGCCGAGGCGATGCGGGCGACGGACCGCTGGGCGATCGAGGAGCAGGGGGTGCCGAGCCTCGAGCTGATGGAGCGGGCGGGGGCGGCCGTGGCGCGCGTCGTCGAGCGCCTGGCTCCAGACGGAGCTGTCACGGTCGTCTGCGGCAAGGGCAACAACGGCGGCGACGGCCTCGTCGTCGCGCGGCTGCTGCGCGAGGCCGGCCACGAGACCGCCGTCGTGTGCACGGCCGACCCGGCCGAGCTGGCGGGCGACGCGCTGGCAAACCTCGAACGCCTGCCTGGCGAGTGGCCCCTGCGGCTCGACGGCAGCCCGTGGGCGCAGGGACAGGACGCGCCCGCAGCCGGTCCGTTCGAGCGCCCCGCCGCGATCGTGGACGCCGTGCTCGGCACAGGTTTCGCCGGCGCGCCGCGCGGCGCCGCCGCGGAGGCGATCGCCGCGATCGAGCGCGCCGGCGCGCCGGTCGTCAGCGTCGATGTACCCAGCGGGGTGGACGCTTCCACGGGCGTGGTCGAGGACGGCGCGGTGCACGCGGCCGTGACCGTCACCTTCCACGCGGCGAAGCCGGGGCTGTGGATCCGTCCCGGCAAGGACCACGCGGGCCGGGTCGAGACGGTCGACATCGGCATCCCGCGGGGGGCTCCGGCAGACGCCCGCGCCGGTCTGATCGACGACTCCGTGCTGGCGCTGCTGCCGCGCCGGACCGGTGCCTCGACGAAGTTCGTCTCCGGTCACGTGCTGGTGGCCGGCGGCTCAGTGGGGCTGACCGGCGCCCCCGCGATGGCCTGCCGGGCGGCGATGCGCGCGGGCGCGGGCTACGTGACGGCGTTCGTGCCCGCGGCGGTGCAACCCGTTCTCGCCGGCAGCGGCGTGCCCGAGGTGATGTTCCAGGCGCTGCCCGAAACCGAAGGCGGCCTCGACCTGGCCGGCGTCGAGCGGGTGCTCGAAGCGGCGCTGAAAGGAGGCGCGCTCGCGCTCGGACCCGGGCTCGGGCGCCAGGAAAGCGCGGTCGCCTTCGCGCGGCGGCTCGCCCGCGCCGTGAAGGTGCCGCTGGTGCTCGACGCCGACGGCCTGAACGCGCATGCGCGCCGGCCCGAGGAGCTGCGCAGCCGCGTCGAGCCCACGGTCCTGACGCCGCATGCCGGCGAGCTGGGGCGCCTGCTCGACCTGCACAGCGCCGACGTGGATGCCGAACGGCTGCGCTACGTGCGCGAAGCCGCCGCGCGATCGGGCGCCGTGGTCGTGTTGAAGGGCGACGACACGCTCGTCGCGGAGCCCGGCGGGATCGTCGCGGTCAGCCGCGGGGGCAGCCCGGCGCTCGCGACCGCGGGCACGGGCGACGTGCTCAGCGGGGTGATCGCCGCGATGCTCGCCCAGCGGCTGGAGCCGTTCGCTGCGGCCGCTGCGGGGGTGCTGCTGCACGCGCGCGCCGGCCGGCTCGCGGCGCGCGCGGCGGGGGCGGCGGAGGCCGTGATCGCAACCGACGTGATCGAAGCGCTGGGAGCCGCCCGGCGCAGGGATGGGGAGGGGGAGGATGGGTAGGGGGTCCGAGCAGGGACACGCGGCTCCGTTGGCAGCGGACGAGTCCGCCGGCCTGCCGGAGCGCGCGCGGGCTCGCGTCAACCTGGCGGCCATCGAGCGCAACTGCGAACGGCTGGGCGGCGAGCTCGGCGACGGGGCGCGCCTGTGTGCCGTCGTGAAGGCCGGCGCCTACGGCCACGGCGCCGTCGCGAGCGCGCGCGCCGCGCTCGCCGGCGGCGCGAGCTGGCTCGCGGTCGTCGAGGCGAGCGAGCTGCGCGAGCTGCGCGAGGCGGGCCTGCGCGAGGTGCCGGTGCTCGTGATGGGCGCGCTGACCGGCACCGAACTGCGTGAGGCGCTCGCGCACGGCGGCGAGGTGGTCGTGTGGAGCGAGGAGGCGGTCGCCGCCGTCGCGGCCGCGGGCGGCGGCGCGGTCCACGTCAAGCTCGACTCCGGGATGGGCCGCCTCGGGACACGCGACCCCGAGCAGGCGAGCGCCGTCGTGGAGGCGGCCGAGCGGGCGCCGGGCGTCAGGCTGTCCGGGCTGATGACCCACTTCGCGACCGCCGACGAACTGGACGACGGCGGTTTCTTCGACGAGCAGCTCGGCGTGTTCGAGCGCTGGGCGCGCCGCTTGGCCGCAAGCCGACCCGGTGTGTTGCTGCATGCGGCCAACAGCGCGGCCGTGCTGCGCGATCAGGCCTCGCATTTCGACATGGTCCGCTGCGGCATCGCCGTCTACGGGATGGACCCCTTCGGCGCCGACCCCGCCGAGCGCGCGCTGGAGCCGGCGCTCGAGCTCGACACCTATGTCGCGGAGGTCAAGCTCTGCCGCGCCGGCGAGAGCGCGGGGTATGGCCGGCGCTTCGTCGCCGAACGCGACACCGCGGTCGGGTTGCTGCCGATCGGCTACGGAGACGGCTGGCGCCGCGCGCTGTCGAACAACGCCGAGGCGCTCGTGGGCGGAGCCCGGCACGAGCTGGTTGGCACTGTGAGCATGGACAGCGTGACGGTGGACCTCGGCCCGCAGGCCGGCGCGCAGACGCGGGGGGCGCCGGCCGTCCTGATCGGCCGCCAGGGCGAGGAGCGGATCACGGCCGAGGAACTCGCGCGGCGGCTCGGCACGATCAACTACGAGATCACCTGCGGCCTCAGCGGGCGGGTGCGGCGCCGCTATCACCGCGACGGGGAGCCCGCGGGACACGGGGAGCTGTGAGCGCCGGACTGGATGCCGCGCGCCGGGCGCTCGCCGGGCGACCCGCCTGGCTGGTGGGCGGAGCCGTGCGTGACGCCCTGCTCGGGCGCGAGACCGCCGACTTCGACATCGTCCTCGACGGCGACTGCGCAGAAGCGGCCCGCGCCGTCGCCCGCGCGGACGGCCGCGCCGCGTGCTTCGAGCTCTCGGAGGAGTTCGGCGCCTGGCGCGTCGTGGCGCGCGACGGCAGCTGGCAGGTCGACCTCGAGCCGATGCGCGCGCCGACGCTGGAGGGCGACCTCTCGCTGCGTGACTTCACGGTCAACGCGATCGCGGAGCCGCTCGGCGGCGGTGAGCGCATCGACCCGCTCGGCGGCGTGGAGGATCTGAGGGCGGGACGGCTGCGCGCCGCGGGGGCGCGCGCCTTCATCCAGGATCCGCTGCGGGTGCTGCGGCTCGTGCGCGCCACGGTCGAGCTGGGGCTCCAGGCGGACGCCGGCACGCTCGCGCTGGCGCGATCGCAGTCCGCCTCGCTGTCGGCCGTCTCGGGCGAGCGCATCCTGGTCGAGCTGCGCCGCATCCTCGCCTCGCCGCGCCCGCGCGCGGGCGTTGAGATGATGTCCGACCTCGGCGCGCTCGCCGTCGTGCTGCCGGAGGTGGACGCGCTGCGCGGGGTGGAGCAGAGCGCCTACCACCACGCCGACGTGTACGAGCACACACTGGAGGTGCTCGACCGCGCGGCTGAGCTGACGGCGCCGGGAGGACTCACCGGCGGTGAGGCGCTGCCGGCCGTCGGAGCGCTTGCTCCTCGCGCGTCCGCTCTGCTCGACGAGCCGCTCGCGGATGAGATGACACGCGGGCAGGCTCTGCTCTGGGGCGCGTTGCTGCACGACGCCGCCAAGCCGCTGACGCGCGCGGTGCGCCCCGACGACGGGAGGGTCACGTTCATGGGCCACGACCGCGTCGGCGCAGAGCTGGCGCGGACGGTGCTCGGGCGGCTGCGGTCGAGCGAGCGGCTCCGCTCCCACGTCGCGGCGCTCGTGCGCCATCACCTGCGCCTCGGCTTCCTCGTGCACGAGCCGCAGCCGCTGGCGCGCCGCACGCTCTACCGCTACCTCCACACCTGCGCCCCCGTCCAGGCCGACGTGACCCTGCTGTCGGTGGCGGACCGCCTGGCGACGCGCGGACGGCGCTCGGAGGAGGCGATCGCCGCACATCTGCGCCTGGCCGCGGACGTGCTCGCAGAGGCGCTCGACTGGCACGAGCAGCCGCAGCCGGCTCCGCTGGTGCGCGGCGACGAGCTGGCGGGCGAGCTGGGGATCGCGCCCGGACCCGAGCTCGGCCGCCTGCTCGAGGAGCTTGCCGAGGCGCGCTTTGCGGGCGCGGTCACGAGCCGCGAGGAGGCGGTCTCGTTCGCGCGCGGCCTGCTTGCGCGCTCCTGAGCGCGGCCCAGGCCCTCGTACGCATGGGCGATCCCGCCCGCCGTGCGTGAGGATCGAAAGCTAGGATCAGCGCCGATGGAGGACCCCGACTGCATCTTCTGCAAGATCGTCGCCGGCGAGCTGCCGGCGCAGATCGTCGACGAAGACGAGCGCACGATCGCGTTCATGGACATCGCGCCGGCGACGCGCGGGCACGCGCTCGTGATCCCGCGCGAGCACGCCCGTGACCTGCTCGACGTGCCCCCCGAGGACCTGCAGGCGACGGCGCTGGCGGCGCAGCGGCTGGGGAGGCGGGCGACCGAGCGGCTCGGTGCCGACGGGGTGAACCTGCTCAACTCGTGCGGCGCCGCCGCCTGGCAGACCGTCTTCCACTTCCACATCCATGTGATCCCCCGCTACGACGGCGACCCGCTGCGCCTGCCTTGGGTCCCCTCTTCGGGTGATCCCGGGCAGATCGCGGCGGCAGCGCAGGAACTGACCGGTGATTAGCGAAATAGTCAAACCGCTACATCCGGCGGTCGGGCGTGTTAGGTGGCAGACATGAAAAGACGCATCAGGATCTTCACAGCCGCCGGCGCACTCGTTGCGCTGGCCATCCCGGCCGCAGCGCCGGCCAAGCTCTCTGAAATCGGCGAAATCGGCGCGACCACGCCCGCGACGGTCGCGAGCTGCCCCGGCACCCCGTGTCTGGCGGTGAGCCGCACCACCGGCTTCCAGGTCAAGGTCGGCACCGTCCGCAACCCGATGGGCGTCCCGCGCGACGGCTCGATCGTCGGCTGGACCATCACCCTGGGCAAGCCCACCACGACCCAGGTCAAGTTCTTCGACACCAACGAGGGCGGCGAACCGGAAGCCGGCATCGCGGTCCTGCGCCCGCAGAAGTCCCCGAACCTGACATACAAGCTGATCGCCTCGGGCCCGCTCGTGAAACTGAAGACCTACTTCGGCAAAACGGTCCAGTTCCCGCTCGAAACCACGATCAAGGTCAAAAAGGGCGATGAGATCGCGCTCAGCGTCCCCACGTGGGCGCCGGCGCTCGCCCTCGGCTTCGGCAACGACACCTCTTGGCGCGCGAGCCGGCAGAAGAAGCAGTGCACGAGCACGAGCAGCCAGACGGCCCAGACGCAGATCGCCTCGAACGTGCAGTACTTCTGCCTGTACCAGACGGCCCGTCTGACCTACAGCGCCACCGAGATCTCCACTCCCTAGCGGGGCGTATGCCGGCGCATATCTGCGTCCTCGGTCGCTTGCGTGCTGGGCGCACGCGGCGCTCCCTGCGTCCTTGATCTGCTTGGCCTACGCCCCGCTCGGGGCGTTTGGGGTGGGACGGGGGGCTGGCGGCGCATATCTGCGTCCTCGGTCGCTTGCGCGCTGGGCGCACGCGGCGCTCCTTACGTCCTTGATCTGCTTGGCTACGTCCCGCTAGGGGCGTTTGGGGTGGGACGGGGGCTGGCGGCGCAGCTCGGCGTCCTCGCTAGCTTGCGTGCTGGCGCACGCGGCACGGGCGTGAAGGTGACCCTGGCCTCGCCGTGCCCGAGTGTGGGACGCGGCGCCGCGGGCGTGCTCGCGATTGGTTGATCGGGCCGGCCTGCGTCCCGCGGCGCGATGCCGCTCGCGCGCTTACGGGGCGCTCGAGCCGCCGGTCGGGCTCGAGGGCGTTTCTTCGGGTTTGGAGCTTTTTTCGGGCGCTTTTTCTGTTTCTTTGGCTTCTTCGCTGCCCGTGCCACCCGCGGCGGTTCCTTCGCTGGCCGTGCCGCCACTTTCGCCTTCGGGTTTTTCGCCTTCGCTCGATCCCGTTTCGGATTCGCTGGTGGTGCTGGTGCTCGTTTTCGTCGTTTTGGTCCCCGTCGTCGAGGTCGTCGAAGACGCGGCTTTTTCGGCGCTCGTGTCGTTCGGCGGGGTGATGTCCGGCGTCGTCTTCGGCACCGGGTCCGACGCGCTGCCGCCGCCGCACGCCGCGAGCCCGAAGGCACAGAGGAGCGCGGCGCTTGCGAGCGTTGCGAGCCGCAGGCGCGTCATCGCCGCCTCGCTCAGGCCGTCCCGGCCGGCGGCCCCATGCGCCTGCCGCAGGTTGGGCAGTCGTTCAGGTCGCGCTGCGCCATCTGCCGGCACCACGGGCAGAACCGGAGGTTCTCGACCGCCCACGGCAGCCGCGAGTGCGACGGCAGCAGCGGGAGGACCTTGCCGACGACTTCGAGCGTCTCGCCCGAGTCGCGGTCGCGGTAGACCTCACCCTCCTCGGCCTCGAGCACAAGTTCACGGCCCGTGGCCGGGTTGCGCAAGCGGTAACGCTGTCTGGCGCTCATCGACCGCGCACTCTAGCGGAGGGGGCGGAGGGCCGGAGATAGGCTGCCCGTCCGTGCGCATCCTGATCTTCCACGGCTATCTGCTCGGCGGGACCGGGTCCAACGTCTACAACGCGAGGCTCGCGGAGGCCCTGGTGCGCCTCGGCCACGAGGTGCACCTGCTCTGCCAGGAGCGCCATCCCGAGGAGCACCGGTTCCTCTCCGCCGCGGGCGACTGGGACCAGGGCGAGCTGCGCGTTCGAGAGCTTCCGCGGGGGGATGGGGGGCCCACCCACCCGGGACCCACCCACCCCGCCGCCCCGGGCCGCGCCGTCTCCTACCGGCCCGACATCGGCGGCCTGTTGCCGGTCTACGTCGCCGACCGCTACGAGGGGGTGCAGGCGCGGACGTTCGCAGAGTGCACGCCCGAGGAGGTCGAGGCATACATCGGCGCGAACGTGGCGGCGGTCGCCGAGGTGGCCGCACTCGCCGCACCCGAGATCGCGCTGGCCAACCACCTGGTGATGGGGCCTGTGATCCTGGCGCGCGGGCTCCCGGACGGCGTCCCGTATGCGGTGAAGGTCCACGGCAGCGCGCTCGAGTACACGGTGAAGCCCGAACCGCAGCGCTTCCTGGCGCCCGCCAGGGAGGGGATCGCGAAGGCGCGGGGAGTGCTGGTCGGCTCGAACCACACCGCGGCCAGCCTGTGGGCGGCGATCGAGGACCCGCAGCTCCCCGAGCGCACTCGGCTCGGCCCGCCCGGGGTGGATGTCGCGCGCTTCGCGCCGCGTGCACCGGCCGCCGCCGCGGCCGGGGTGAGGGATCTGCAGGCCGAGCTGGCGGCTGCACCGCGGCCGCGCGCGACGGGCGGCGCGTTCGACCGCGATCCGAGCGCGGCCGCCGCGGCGCTCGCACGCCTGGAGCCCGGGCGCGAGCCGCTCGTGGCCTACGTCGGCAAGCTGATCGTGAGCAAGGGCGTCGACCTGCTGCTCGCCAGCTGGCCGCTCGTGCTGGAGCACGTGCCGGAGGCGCGGCTCGTGGTCGTCGGGTTCGGCGCCTACCGTGAGGCGCTCGAGGAGCTGGCGGGCGCGCTCGCCGCCGGAGACCTCGACCGCGCCCGCGAGATCGCCGTCGAAGGCCGCGGCAGGGAGGGCGGGCCTGCGGCGCCGCTTCGCCACCTGCTGGCGTTCCTGGACGGGCTCGAGGGCGAGCGCCGCGGCCGCTACCTCGCCGCTGCTGCCGCGCTCGGAGAGCGCATCGTGCTGACCGGTCGCCTCGAGCACGAGGAGCTGGCACAGCTGCTGCCGGCGTGCCGTGCGCTCGTCGCCCCGAGCACGTTCCCCGAGGCCTTCGGGATGGTCGCCGCCGAGGCCGCGGCGTGCGGCGCCGTTCCGGTCGTCGCGCGTCACTCCGGGCTGGCCGAGGTCGCCGAGGCGCTCGCCGCCGAACTGCCGCCGGCCGCCTCCGCATGGCTGAGCTTCCCCGTCGACGACGAGGCCGTCGAGGCGATCGCGGAGCGCGTCGTCGCATCGCTGCAGGCACCGCCGGAGCTGCTCGCGCAGGCGCGCTCCGGGCTCGTCGAGGCGGTACGCAGCCGGTGGTCGTGGGAGCGCGTCGCCGAAGGCGTGCTCGCGGCGGCACAGGGGCGCCTGGAGGGTCTGCAACGACCGTGAGCCGCCTGGAGCCGCCGTCGCTCAGGGCCCGGCGGGGCGGGCCCTGAGGGCTCGCCGCGAAGGCGCTCAGCGTCGGCCCGTTCGGATAGTGTTCCGCCCTCTGATGAGCTCCCACGACGCCCTGCAAGGACCGCGGCGCCCGCTGTCCCGCGCCCGGACCGCCCGGCGCTACGGGGCGCTGGCCGTGCCCGGGCTGCTCATCGCGGCGCTGGCCGCGTCCGGTTGCGGCGAAGTCAAGGGCCGCGACAACGTCAACGTGATCGCGGGCAAGAAGGCCTTCGTCGCCAAGTGCGGCTCGTGCCACACGCTCGCGCGGGCCGAAACCAAAGGCGTCGTCGGACCGAACCTCGACAAGGCCTTTGAAGCGAGCATCGAAGAAGGGCTGAAGCGCAGCACGATCCGCGGGGTCGTGGAAGAGCAGATCAAGATCCCGAACCCCGAAGGCGCGATGCCCAAGAACCTCGTCAGCGGCGCGACCGCGAAAGACATCGCCGCCTACGTCGAACAGGCCGCGGCCCGGCCCGGCAAGGACACGGGGCTGCTCGCAACCGCGGTTGCCCCCGCCGGCTCCGGCAAGCCGGCCGAAGAGAAGAACGGCAAGCTCACGATCCCGGCGAGCCCCACCGGCCAGCTGGCCTACGCGACCAACAAGGCGACCGCGACGGCGGGCCAGGTCACGATCGAAATGCCCAACATGTCGGGCGTCACTCACAACCTCGCGCTCGAACCCGGCACGAACGAAGCGAGCGGCCCAGGCCCGATCCTCGGGCACACCCAGATCATCGCCAAGGGCTCGTCGAGCTTCAGCGTGGCGCTGAAACCCGGCACCTACACCTTCTTCTGCGAGGTCCCCGGCCACCGCCAGGCGGGGATGTTCGGCCACCTCACCGTCAAGTAGCCGCCGTGGAGGCCGCAGCCGCGACCGGCTCGAAATTCGCCAGCGCGCTGGCGGCGAAGGACCGGGACGCGATGCGCGAGCTGCTGCACCCGCAGATCGAGTTCCGGGCGCTGACGCCGGGCAAAGCGTGGGAGGCCGATGACGCCGACGCGGTGATGGAGATCGTCTTCGGGACGTGGTTCGAGGACTCCGATAACATCCGCGCGCTCGAGAACGTGGAGACGGACGTTGTCGCGGACCGCGAGCAGCTTCGCTACCGCCTCGCCGTCACGAATCCCGAAGGCAGCTTCGTGGTCGAGCAGCAGGGCTATCTGACTGCCGGGGAGGACGGCCGCATCGAGTGGATGCGGCTCGTCTGCTCGGGGTTCCGGCCGATCGGCGCCTAGGGGGCGCTCTCGCCCCGGCACCCGCGGCGATTGGCGAGGGACGAGAAGGGGGTAATGGCTGGGTGCGGCACGGCTCGGTCCGTCGTGCGTCGCACGATCCGGCGTGCCGGGCTGAGCGACCCTGGGGCGGAGGCCGCTCGCCTCTTGGGGGAGGGGCTAGAGACCGTGCCGCATCAGAAGATCGCGCGCAAGGCGAGCACCAGCGCGATCACGACGGCCGCCACGACGATCACGTAGATCAGCAGCTGGAAGGCCTCGCCCTCCGAGCGCAGCGGGTTCAGCACCAGCGGCTCGTCGACGCGGCGCGGAGCGGCGTCCTCGCTCGCTCATGTGCAGAGGACATCTCGCTCACTGGGTCCTTGCTCCGCTTGGTCCACGAGCCGCTGAACCGCATTCGCGGAGGGACCGCCTAGATGATGTAGACCGTCGTATAGACGACGATCCACATGATGTCGACGAAGTGCCAGTAGATGCCCGGCACCTCGACGCCGCGATGCTCCTTGGCGCTGTAGTGGCCGCGGAACGCTCGGATCGTCACGAACAGCAGCAGGCACAGCCCGATGAAGACGTGGGCGCCGTGCAGGCCGGTCAGCGAGAAGAAGATCGTCGCCTGCGCGTTGTCCTGCGGGGCGAAGCCGATGTTCGCGTACTCGTTGATCTGCACGAACAGGAACGTGCACCCGAGCAGGAACGTCAGGAGCATGCCGGCCTTCAGACCGCGGTGGTTTTCTTTCTTGATGCACTGCTCGGCCCAGTGGATCACGAACGAGGACGAGATCAGGATCGCCGTGTTGACGCCCGCCACCTCGACCGGAAGGGTCGTTCCGGGGGACGGCCACGGGTCGCCCTGGGCGACACGGATGAAGAAGTAGGCGGTGAAGAAGGCGCCGAACACCATGATCTCGGAGATGATGAAAAGCAGCATCCCCAGCAGCTGCGGCTCGACCCGCGAGCTGCGGTTGGCCGCCGGCGGCCCATGGTGCTCCTCGTGCGCGTGCCCCCCCGCGTGTATGGAGGCTGCCTCCATCGCTATGCAGCGGGCGCGGCGGTAGCCGGGAGGTGGGTATCGACGACCACGTGCTCGACCGGCACGGGGCTGGCGCTCTGGACGCGCTCGATCAGGTTTGAGCGCAGCCAGCCCGAGCGCTCGCCGGGGAGCGTCGAGATCACGATGTTGTCGACCCGGAACAGCTCCATCGCGTTGATCGCGGCCGTATAGGGGTCGGGATCGCCGATCATGCCCGAGCTGAGCAGGCCGGCCTCGCGGAGCTTGTCGAGCTCCCTCGCGAGGCGGGCGCGCGCCTGGCGCGGTGCGTCGCCCGTGCCGTCCGCCTGGGGGACGACCGCGATGAAGAGGTGGCGTTCGCCGTCGGCGGCCATGCCCTTCAGGTGCGCGATCAGCTCGTCGCCGCCCGAGGTCTTGTTGGCGATCACGAGCGTCGCCTTGAAGGGCAGCCCCTCGTGCTCGATGTCCACGACCACGTGCTCGACGGGCAGGCCCGTCGCGTTGCGGATGCGTTCGATCAGATCGCGCCGCAGCCAGCCCGAGCTCTGGGCCGGGTGTGTCGAGACGATGATTTCGTCCGGTCGGTGCTGCGCGACGGCGTCCATCGTCGCCGAGAACGGGTCGGGGTCGCCGACCTCGCCGGTCGCCTCGAGCCCCTCCTCGGCCATCGCCGACAGCGCCAGGTCGACGCGCACCTGCGCCGATTCGCGCACGGCCTCGTCGTAGATCACGAGCCCCGCGGACGGGTTGCTGGCCGGCACGACCAGCCGGAAGCGGACGGGGCCTTCGGCCGCGCGTGCGCGCACCGCCTCGAGCAGCCGGCCCCCGCCCAGGGTGCGGCTCGCTACAACCAGAACCTCTCTCACGGCTGCCTCCTCATCGACTCGGCTCCCTCAGCACGCCGCCGGCGGCGGCCGGTGTGGGGGCGAAGATCCCGTGTACGGCACCGGGGATGCCGTACTCGTACGGACCGCCCACCACCGTGGGCAGGCGGTCGAAGTTGAATACCGGCGGCGGCGAGGAGACCTGCCACTCGAGCGTGAGCGCGTGCCACGGGTTGGACTCGGCGACCGGGCCGCCGCGCCAGCTCGTGACCATGTTGTAGATGAAGATCAGCGTGCTCGCGCCGAGGGCGAAGCTCGCGAGCGAGATGAACAGGTTGAGGTCGGCGAACTGCGAGGCGTAGGTGGAGACACGCCGAGGCATCCCCTGCAGGCCGAGCACGTGCATCGGCGCGAACGTGAGGTTGAAGAAGACGAACGTCGTCCAGAAGTGCCATTTGCCCAGGCGCTCGTCGAACATCCGGCCCGTCATCTTCGGGAACCAGTAGTAGACGCCCGCGTAGATCGTCATCAGCGAGCCGCCGAAGAGCACGTAGTGGATGTGGGCGACGATGAAGTAGGTCGCGCTGACGTGGATGTCGAACGGGATCATCGCGAGCATGATCCCGCTGATGCCGCCGAGCGTGAACGTCGTGATGAAGCCGAGCGCGAACAGCATCGGCGTATCCAGGTGCAGCACTCCGCGCCACAGCGTCGCCAGCCAGGAGAACACCTTGATGCCGGTCGGCACCGCGATGATCGCCGTGGTGATCGCCATCGGGATGCGGATCCATGCCGCCATCCCGGACGTGAACATGTGGTGCGCCCACACGGTGAAGCCGAGGCCGACGATGGCCAGGAGCGAGAACGCCATCATGCGGTAGCCGAAGATGGGCTTGCGGGCCTTCACGGCGATGATTTCGCTGATGATCCCGAACCCGGGCAGGATCATGATGTAGACGGCCGGGTGCGAGTAGAACCAGAAGACGTGCTGGTACATCAGCACGTCGCCACCCTTGGCGGCGTTGAAGAAGTTGAACCCGAGCGCGCGGTCGAGCAGGATGAAGAACTGCGACGCCGCGATGAAGGGCGTGGCGATGACGACCAGCAGCGACGTCGCGAAGTTCGCCCACACGAGCAGCGGCATGCGGAAGAAGCTCATGCCCGGCGCGCGCATCGTGATGATCGTGACCAGGAAGTTGAGCGCCGTCATGATCGAGGAGGCACCGGCGAACTGAACCGCGATCGAGAAGAACGTCTGCCCGATCGGCGCGTTGACCGAGAGCGGGGCGTAGGCCGTCCAGCCGTCGGCGAAGGCGCCGCCGGGGACCAGGAAGCTGCCGAGCATCATCAGGCCGGCGATCGGCAGCAGCCAGAACGACAGCGCGTTCAGGCGCGGGAAGGCCATGTCCGGCGCGCCGATCATCAGCGGGATCACGAAGTTCCCGAGCCCGGCGAAGACGGGGATGATGAACAGGAAGATCAGCAGCGACGCGTGGACCGAGAACAGCCCGTTGAACGTGTTCGCGTCGACGAAGTGCGAGCCGGGCTGGGCCAGCTGGGCGCGCATCAGCATCGCGATCAGCCCGCCGATCAGCAGGAAGATGAACGAGTTGACCGTGTACTGGATCCCGATCACCTTGTGGTCGGTGTTGATCCGGAAGTAGTCCTTCCACGTGTAGGCGCCGTGGCCGGAATGGTCCTCGGGGCGCGTCTTGCGCCCGGCCGCCCAGTAGAACCAGTAGTCGAAGCCGCCGAAGCCGACCAGGAAGAACAGCGGCGCCGCGAGCAGCGAGACGGTCAGGATCGCTTCCCACGAGAGGTAGTGGTGGAAGGTCGCGTGGCCGGTCGACATCCGGACGATCCAGGTCAGGAACGTCGCGAAGGCGATGCCGAGCAGGAAGAAGATGCCGCCGCGGATGAAGCCGGGGTGTTTGATCCTCGCGAGGAAGCCTTTGGGGCTCGGGGGAGCGCCGGTATGGGGGGCGGTGGCGGTGGCAGTGGACATCGCGGTGGCCATTATCCCGCACCTCCTGGCGTGCTCGTCGCGGACGTTGACCCCCCGGTCGTGGTGCTGACCTGGCTCGAGAGCCATGTGTCGAAGCGGGCTTCGCTGACGACGTGGACCTTGGAGCGCATCAGCGAATGGCCGAGGCCGCAGAGCAGATTGCAGACGACCGGGTAGGTGCCGAGCAGCGTCGGCGTCACGCGCCAGTGCGTCGTGATGCCCGGCACCGCGTCCTCCTGGAGCCGGAAGGCCGGGACCCAGAAGGCGTGGATCACGTCCTTGGAGTGGATGTTGAACTCGACCGAGATGCCCTTGGGCACGTAAAGGTCGGTGCTCATGAGCGGTTTGCCGTGGGTCAGCGCGGAGGGGTATTCGTAGCTCCAGGCGAACTGCTGGCCGTAGACCGCGATGTCGATCTCGCGCGCGGGCTTCTTCTCGTTTTCGTGCAGGACCACGAAGGAGTAGCCGACCAGGCCGAGCAGCAGCACCGTCGGGATCGCGGTCCAGAAGACCTCGAGCCGGGTGTTGCCGTGGATCGGCGGGCCGTCCTTGAGCTCCTCGCCGGGCCGCATGTGGAACTGCCAGACCGAGTAGAGGATCACGCTCACGACCAGCACGAAGATCGGGATCGAGGCGATCACGAGCACGTGGTAGAGCCGGTCGGTGTTGTGGGCCTGCGCGGAGGCCGCCGGCGGGAACCAGTGGATCGCGAAGCTGAGCACGATCGCGATCGCGATCGCGATCACCGCTGCAACGGCCGTGATCGTGACCGACCGTCGCCTAGACATGCGCAGCGCCCGCGGTCGTCTGTTTTCCGAGGCTCCTCCTCATCGGGAGCGAGATCCTAATGCCTGCGCCTTCGGACCGCCGCTAGGGCGAGCCGAGCGCCGGCCGAACGTCCCCGACGCGATCCGCGATGTGGCCTCAGCCACCGGCCGCGGCCCTGCCCAGGCCCTTCCTGGAGTCGCCGAGTCCCGGCATCTCGATCACGATGTCCTCGCCGCGAAGCCGCTGCGCGATCGGCTCACAGTCGCCGAGCTCGATCCCCGTCCAGTGTCGGTGCAGCCGCTCCGCAACGGCGTAGGTGGTGCCGCTGCCGCCGAACGGGTCCAGGACGCGGTCGCCGGCCCGCGTCCCGATCGACAGCACTCGCTCCAGCAACTTCTCGCTCAGCTGGTTGGCCCGGCGGGTCTTGGTTCCCCGGTGCCGCACGGGCGGAATGTCGGTCCACACGTCGGAGAGGTTCAGGCCCTCGGGGTGCAGCTTGTTGCGGTGGCCGCCGTAATCCTTGATGTCGCCGCCGCAATGCCTGCACGCCGGCACCGGCACGCGTGGACGACTGAAGGTCTTGGGTCTGCCGCTCGTGTAGTACAGAAGGCTGTAGTGGCTCGGGTACAGGCGGCCCGGGATCGGGAGCGACATCTTGATGTCGATCGTGATCCAGTGCCGAAAGAGCAGCCCATGGCGGTTGAGCTCGTGCCCGAGCTCGACGTTCCAGCTGGGCAGGTTGTAGACCCAGAACGATCCGCCGGGAGCCAGCAGGCGTACGCACTCGCCGACCCACCTACGACACCACTCCAGGTAGTCCCCGTCTGCCATCTCGTCGCTGATCCCCGGGCCATATTGCTTGGCCAGGTTGAACGGCGGGTCGGCGAATATGAGGTCGTAGGAGCGCTCGGGGAGCTCCGGGAGGACCCGGAGGCAGTCGCCTTGGAACAGCGCGCCGAGGCGGGTGGCGTAGTGGGGCTCCACGCCGGCGATGGTACTCCCGAGACTCCCTGGAGAACCCGCTCCACGTCGCTTGACCGGCTCTGTATTCCATAGTAGATTGAGGCAATAGTTGCAAGGCGATCCTCGAGCGCTTGCCCGGGTGATCGCCAGGGTAAATACACCCGGCTGCAGCGTTTCCGGTGGACAGGCCGGGCGGGCAACCAACAAGAGCGCGAGGCGAGGGATGCAAGTACACGAAGGCATGAGCCGTATGGTCCTCACGGTTGGTCCCGGGCACACCCTGCAGGCGGTCGCCCGCCTGATGTCCGAGCGCAAGGTCGGCGCCGCGGTGGTGATGGACCCCGACGGGCACGGACCGGGGATCATCACCGAGCGCGACATCCTGATCTCGCTCGGCGGTGCTCAGGACCCGACCGTCGAGACGGTCGCCGATCATCTGACACGCGACGTCGTCTACGCCGCGCCCGACTGGTCTCTGGAGGAGGCTGCGGCGGCGATGGTGCGTGGAGGCTTCCGCCATCTGATCGTCCTCGACGGAGGAGAGACGGTCGGCATCCTGTCAGTGCGCGACATCGTGCGCTGCTGGACCGAGGATGGCGCGATCTGTCCGGTGCCAACCCGGGTGGCCGTGGGGTGAGAGGGGTCGTGTGCCCGTCGGGGGGCGGGCGCACCCTCGCCATAGCGGCCGGGCGCGGTTGAGGGACCGCGCCCGGCGCTCCACGGGATCGCGTCAGGCGCGAGCGGCCACGACGGCACGCGTTGCGCCGACCGAGGCAAGCACCGTGCAGGCGGCGGCGAGCGCGGCGCCGAGCGCCAGCACGAGGCCCGTGCTCGGCCACAGTGGGCCGCCGCTCTGCGCTGAGAGCGCGGGCTCCAGGCGCAGGAGGGCCAGGCAGTAGACCACCAGGCCGGCGCTCACGAGGGTCATCGCCACGAGGAGGACGAGCCCGGCATAGGAGGCGCGGCGCAACTCACCGGACGGGAGGTCGAGCCGCAGGAGCGCGATGCGCGGTGCGAGCACGCAGCAGAGAGCGAAGGCCGCGCCCGCGGCCCACCAGGGCGCTACCAGCGCCAGGCGCAGCCCGGTCGAGGTGCCTTCGATGCTCGCCGGCGCCACGGCGAGCAGCAGGCGGGTCACGGCCGCGAACAGGACGAGACCGGCGAATGGCAGCAGGAGCGCGGCGCGAAGCACGACGCCCCCGGTGCGCACCTGGCGAATAGCCCGCCAGAGCAGCGGCAGCCCGCCCACGGCGATCGCAGCCGCGCCGAGCGCCGCGCCGGCGATGACGAAGGCCCGCGCGACGCCCAGCGCTCCGTGGTTGGATACGGCGAGCGCGAAGCTCGGTTCCTCGGTCTCCTTCTGGAACGCCGCGCCGGCAACGGACAGGCCGATCCAGCAGCAGAACACGGCCCAGACGGAGAGCCGCATCCGGTCCACGGGCGACAAGCGGGCGCCCAAGGGTCCGGGTCGCACGTGTGCGCGCAGGGCTCCACTGACAAGGGTTCCGAGGCCGCCCAGCGACGGCGGGTCGTCGTCGATCAGCGTCGTCATCTCCTCGGCGTAGCGACGCCGCCAGGCGAGGGGGTAGAGACCGAGCAGTCCGCGCGCAGCGGCCACGCGGGGGCTCATGCGCCCGCCTCGCCGGCGCGCAGACGGGTCAGGCCGGTGTCCGCGACGCGCGAGAGCGTCGCGAGCTGGCGCCGGAGCGCCCGCGAGCCGGCGCCGGTGATGCGGTAGGGGCGCCTGCGCCCGGAGGGCTCGGCGGGCTCGATCAGGCCCTGGGCCTCCAGGCGCGAGAGCGCGCCGTAGAGCGTCCCGGGACCGAGGTGGACGCCGGCCAGCTCCTCGATGTCAGCGACCATCGCGTAGCCGTGCTTCTCGCCGCCCGCGAGGCTGGTGAGCACCAGCAGAGAGGGGTCCGACCTGTCCATCGCGCCTCCTTAGTACGTGGCACGATATACCGTAGCACGATGTAGGAGGGTCGGCGCCCTCGGGTGAGAGGCCGCGAGCCGCGATCGGGGGCTTTGAGAAGAGGCGCCGCGCGGCGCCGCGCGTCAGTGTTCGTTCGCGTCGAGCGGGAGCTCGTCGATTTCCTGGCGCGTGTCTTTGATCCAGCGCACGAGGCAGCCGATCAGGAGCACGCCGCCGATGATCGAGAGCTCGAAGAACGTGGTCAGGCCGATCAGCGCGAGCGTGATCCCGAGCGCCGTGAGGATCGGGAGGATCGAGGGCCCGGGGAGGTGGATGTCCTCCCCGACGGGCGGGGTGTCCGGCTCGAGCGGCGTCACGAGACGTAGACGGCCGCGATCACGAACGTGATGCCGAAGACGAACATGCAGATCGCCCCGACGATCAGGCCGGTGCGGATGTTCTTGCGCGCGAGGCGACGGGTCATCATCAGAACGGGAGAATATAGAGCGCGGCCTGGCGGCGGCGGTCGGCGGCGTGCGCCATGCGCGGGGAGATAGGGGCGCCGCCTGGCGGCGAGCGGTGGACCGCGCGCTCGATGCGCGGGGAGATGGGGGGGCCGCCTGGCGGCGAGCGGTGGACCGCGCGCTCGATGCGCGGGGAGATGGGGGCGCCGCCTGGCGGCGGCGGGTAGACCGCGCGCTCCATGCGCGGGGAGATGGGGGCGCCGCCTGGCGGCGGCGGGTAGACCGCGCGCTCCATGCGCGGTCTACAGATGAGCGTCGGCGACCATCGCGCAGAACAGCAGCGCGAGGTACGCGAGCGAGTACAGGTACAGGCGCAGCGCGCTGGCGCGGTCGGCGCGCCTGTAGAGGCGCATCGCGCCCGCGATGAAGCCGAGTCCTAGCACGAGCGAGGCCACGAGGTAGATCGCGCCGAAGCCGCCGGCGCAGAACGGGAGCTGGGTGACCGCGTAGAGGAGGATCGAGTACAGGAGGATCTGGCGGCGGGTCTCCTCCTCGCCGCGCACGACCGGCAGCATCGGCACGCCGACCTTGCCGTACTCCTCCTTCATCAGCAGCGAAAGCGCCCAGAAGTGGGGGGGCGTCCAGAAGAACACGATGAAGAAGAGGATCACCGCCGTGCCGCTGACAGACCCGGTGACCGCGGCCCAGCCGACCAGCGGCGGGACCGCCCCCGCGGCGCCGCCGATGACGATGTTCTGCGGCGTGCGGCGCTTCAGCCAGACGGTGTAGACGAGCACGTAGCCGAGGAAGCCGGAGAAGGAGAGCGCGGCGGCCAGCGGGTTCACGGTCAGCGAGAGCAGCAGCAGCGAAAGGAACGCGAGCGTGCAGCCGTAGATCAGGGCCGCGCGCGGCGCGACCCGGCCCGCGGGGATCGGGCGGGAGGCCGTGCGCTTCATCTGCGCGTCGATGTCGCGGTCGAACCAGTGGTTGACGGCGCCCGCGCCGCCGGCCGAGAGATAGCCGCCGAGACAGGTCAGCGCGACCAGGCCCGGGGAGGGGTCGCCGGCGACGTACATCGTCGCGATCGTCGTCAGCAGCAGCAGCGACTGGACCTTCGGCTTGGTCAGCTCGACGTAGTCGGAGAGGAGCTGGCGGGTGCGCGGCGCGAAGCCGACGGATGCTGCGGGCAGCGCACCGGAAGCTGCGCCGGCGCGCGCCCCGGCCATCAGACGCCCACCTGACGGGCGCCGGCCGGCACGGTCGCCCCGCTACCCGGCGAGCCGGTGCTGCGCCGCTCGACCTCCCTGCGAATGTCCTTCATGGGTTCGGCCGAGCGTACCAGCGGTACGACATCGAAGTTGTTGACCGGCGGGGGCGAGCTCGTGAACCACTCGAGCGTGTTCGCCTTCCACGGGTCGGGGCCCGCGACGGCGCCGTTCTTCAGGCTCCGCAGCACGTTGATGATCGTCAGGAGCACGCCGGTCGCGATCGTGAACGCGCCCACGGTCGAGATCACGTTGTAGAGCTGGAGGTGACCCACGGGCGAGTACTCGTAGACGCGCCGCGGCATGCCGTCGAGCCCCATCACGTGCTGGATCATGAACGTGAGGAGGATGCCGGTGTAGATCAGCCCGCAGCTCCACTTGCCGAGGCCCTCGCTGAGCAGCCGCCCGGTGATCTTGGGGAACCAGTAGTAGATCGCGGCGAAGATCGGCATCACCGAGCCGCCGAGCAGGACGAAGTGCAGGTGCGCGACCACGAAGTAGGTTTCGTTGACCTCCCAGTCGATCGGGAACGTCGCCAGGAAGATCCCCGAGATCCCGCCGATGACGAAGATCGAGATCCCGCCGGCCGCGAACAGCAGCGGCGTCCGCCACTCGATCGAGCCCCGCCAGAGCGTGGCGATCCAGTTCAGCACCTTCACGCCGGTCGGCACGGCGATGAAGAAGGAGCTCAGCATCACGAACACGAGCAGCGCCTCCGGCAGCGGGAACGTGAACAGGTGATGGGCCCAGGTCAGGAAGCCGAGGAACGCGATCGCGACCGTCGAGGCGGCGATCGCCTTGTAGCCGAAGATCGGCTTGCGGGAGAAGACCGGGAGGATCTCAGAGATGATCCCGAACCCCGGCAGCACCATGATGTAGACCTCGGGGTGGCCGAAGAACCAGAACAGGTGCTGCCACAGGAGCACCGAGCCGCCCTGACCCGGGTCGAAGAAGTGGGTTCCGAAGTGCCGTTCGGTCAGCAGCATCGTCACGGCGGCCGCGATCACGGGCAGCGCGAAGATCAGCAACACCGAGTAGACGAGGATCGACCAGACGAACAGCGGCAGGCGCCCCCAGCTCATGCCGCGCGCCCGCATGTTCGCGATCGTGGCGTAGAAGTTGATCGCGCCCAGCAGGGAGGAGATGCCGGTGAGGTGGATCAGGTAGATCCAGGCGTCCTCGCCGCCGCTCGGGGAGAAGTTCCCGTTGGCCAGCGGCAGGAAGCTCACCCAGCCGGCTTCGGGCGGGTTCCAGAACAGCGAGGCGTAGAAGACGATCCCGCCCGCCAGCAGCAGCCAGTAGGAGAGCGCGTTCAGGCGCGGGAACGCCATGTCGCGCGCGCCGATCATCAGCGGCAGGAAGTAGTTCGCGATCCCCGCCATCATCGGCACGACGAACAGGAAGATCATCGTCGTGCCGTGCATCGTGAACAGCTGGTTGTAGACCGTGGGGGTCAC
Source organism: uncultured Solirubrobacteraceae bacterium (assembly GCA_963742805.1). Lineage (GTDB taxonomy): Bacteria > Actinomycetota > Thermoleophilia > Solirubrobacterales > Solirubrobacteraceae > Palsa-744. Next base: position 244,512 of record CAVUNG010000002.1, read on the forward strand.
CAGCGTGTTGTTCGGCGCGCCCAGCTGCAGGCGGATGATCAGCGCCTCGATCCCGCCCAGCAGGAAGAAGACGAAGGTCGTGACCATGTACATGATCCCGATCCGCTTGTGATCGGTGGTCGTGATCCAGCTCGTCCAGCCCTTGGGCTCGGGCTCGACGGTATGTGTCGTGATCTGCGGGACGGGGGCTACGTAGGTGGCCATCTGCTCTGTTCGTGTCCTCGTCTGGCTAGGGGTTTTCGACCTGGCCGGCGCCGGTCTGCTTGCCGAGCTTTTCTCGCGCCGCCTGGGCGGCGGCGTTCGCTTCGGAGATCTGCCGCTTGCGCCCGGCGAGCCACGCGTCGAACGTCGCCGGCGGCACCGCGCGGATCGTGGCAGTCATGCGGGCATGCCCCCGGCCGCAGAGAATCGCGCACTGGCCGCGGTAGATCCCCGGCTTGGAGATCTTGAACCAGGTGTAGTTGTGGTACCCCGGCACGGCCGCGACCTTGCCGCCCAGTTCCGGCACCCACCACGAGTGCACGACGTCGGCGGAGACGACGTTCAGCGAGACCGTCGTGTTCGTCGGGACCACCATCTCCTGGTAGGAGTAGGGCGCGCCGAGCCCGTCCGGTTCGGTCGAACCCGGATAGACGTACTGCCAGATGTACTGGCGGCCGATCACGGTGATGTTCAGCGCTTTGCCGTTCGGCGGCAGCTTCTGGTCGACGCTCGCGTACTCGGCGTTCGCCACGTCGGCGAGCTGGTCGCCTTCGGGGCCCGAGTTCGGCGGGTTCTGGATCGAGGACAGCGTCGCGAAGGTGACGATCGCCAGCGCCACCAGGATCACCGCTGCGCCCACCGTCCAGCCGATCTCCAGGCGCGTGTTGCCGCGGATCTGCGCCGGCGCGGGGTTCTTCTTGCGGCGGAAGCGGATCAGCGCGTAGATGAGGGCGCCCTGCACCGCCACGAAGATGATCGCGCCGATCACCAGCTCGACCTTGTAGAGGTCGTCGATTTTGTTCGCGTTCGGGGATCCGCCCGACTCCGGCGTGAAGAAGGCGAGGGTGGTGTGGAGCAGCTGGCCCAAGGCGGCGGGGATTCTATTCAGGCCCGCACGCGACGCGCTTGATGACGTTTGCCACGAGGCGCGCTAGCGACCCGTGAAGCGGGCCGGGCGCTTTTCCATGAAAGCGATGGCGCCCTCGAGCGAATCGGCGCTGCCGACCATCTCACGCTGGATCTGGGCCTCCAGGTCGAGCTGCTCGTCCATGCGCTGGAAGAGCCAGTTGTTGAGCTGGCGCTTCGTGCCCGCGTAGGAGAGCGTCGGGCCGGCGGCGAGCCGCGTCGCGAGCGCGCCCGCGACCTCGCGCAGCTCGCCGTCCGCGACCACGCGGTTGATCAGGCCCCACTCGAGCGCCTGCGAGGCCGGCAGGCGCTCACCGAGCATGCACAGCTCGGTCGCCCGGGCGAGCCCGATGCGCGTCGGCAGCCACACGGAGGAGCCGCCGTCGGGCACGAGCCCGATGTTCACGAAGGCGAGCAGGAAGTACGCGCTCTCGGCCGCGAGGATCAAATCGCAGCACAGCGCGAGCGAGCAGCCGATCCCGACCGCCGGTCCGTTGACCGCCGCGACGACCGGCTTCGGCAGCTCGCGGATGCCGGTCATGATCGGGTGGTAGACCTCGGTCAGCTGGCGATAGACCGCGTCGGGCGCCTGCTCGCGGGTGGCGGCGCCCCCGCCGAGCTCGCGCAGGTCCGCGCCGGATGAGAAGCCACGGCCCGCTCCGGTGAGCAGCACGCTGCGCACGCGATCGTCCTCGCGGCAGCTCGTGACGGCCGCGAGCAGGTCGTCGCCGAACTGGCCGTTCCAGGAGTTGAGGCTGTCGGGCCGGTTCAGCTCGATCGTCGCGACGCCGTCCTGAACCGTCAGGTTCACCGTCTCGAGTTGTGTCTCGATGTCGCTCATTGGCCTCCTCTCGGTGCGGCGGGCTGCCGCGTCCCGGACGCCGTCCGGCGCCCCGCGGAGGTTGATCCTATGGTGTATCGGATGGCACGACCCGTGATCGGCATCTGCACCACGCTCGAGAAGGCGCGCTGGAGCGTCTGGGAGCTCGACGCGGCGCTGCTGCCGATGAACTACATACACGCGGTCCAGCGTGCGGGTGGGATGGCGCTGCTGCTCCCGCCCGACGAGCAGCTCGTGGAAGACCCCGACGAGGTGCTGGCCGTGCTCGACGGCCTGATCCTCGCCGGCGGCGCCGACATCGATCCCGCCAGCTACGGCGAGCAGCCCGGTCCGCACACGGTCGACACGGTGCCCGAGCGAGACCACTTCGAAGTCGCTCTCGCGCGAGCCGCGATCGAGCGCGACCTGCCGCTGCTCGGCATCTGCCGTGGCATGCAGCTGATCAACATCGCCTGCGGCGGCACGCTGATCCAGCACCTGCCGGACCGCTTCGGGCACGGCGAGCACCGCCGTGTCGTCGGCACCTTCGAAGGCTCAGACCACGAGGTCAACCTGACCGAGGGCTCGCTCGCCGAACAGGCCGCCGGGCAGCCGGTGCACACGACGAAGTCACACCACCACCAGGGCGTCGACTGCCTCGGCGCGGGGCTGGTCGTTTCTGGCACCTCGGTGTTCGAGGACGAGCTCGCGGAGGCGATCGAGATCCCGGGCAAGCGCTTCGTGCTCGGCGTCCAGTGGCACCCCGAGGCGGACTCCGAGAGCACGGTGATCGCGGCGCTCGTGGCCGCCGCGGCGCGCTCGGCGCTGACGGCCGCCTCCGAGTAGCCTCCCGCCGCGTGCGTAGATCGAAGGCGATGCGGGCGACCGCTTGGGGGATGGTCGCGGCGGGCCTCGCGGCGCCGCTGCTGCGCAAGCGCGTCTCGGTGCCCCCCGTGGCGATGCAGGCGCTCTCCTTCGCGGCCCCGCTGGGCGCGGCGGTCGCCATGCGCCGCTCGCCGCGCCGCGACATCGCCGTCTGCGCGCTGCAGATGTGGGCGTACCTCGCCGCCTACAAGACCCCGCACGACGACGAGGCGGCCCAGCGCGCGCGCGTCCGCGTCTCCTATCCGATCTGGGCGGACCGCGTGATCGGGCTCGGGGAGCTCCCGAGCAGCCGCCTGCAGCGGGCGCTCGCCCGCAATGGACCCGACGGGCCCGAATGGCGGGCGCTGGATCAGGTCCTCGTGTGGGCGCACTGGAGCTGGTTCGCGGTGCCGCACGGGGCGCTGCTCTATGTGATGTGGAGGACGCCCGAGCGTTTCGGGCGCGCCGCGGTGCTGACCTACGCGGTGTTCGACGTGGGGGCTAGCTTCTACTGGTTCGTGCCCACCGCGCCGCCCTGGTACGCGGCCGGCGCGCGGGAGGACGGCGCCCCCTCCGAGCAGCTCGCGGTGCGCCGCATGATGGTCGAGTACGGCGAGGACTTCTGGAGAGACGGCTGGGGCTCTCTCTACAGTGTCTTCGGAGGCAACCCCCTCGCCGCTATGCCGTCCCTGCATTTCGCCACCACGCTGATGGCCGCCCTCCTGCTCGCCGAGGTGGGGCCGATCGCCGGTGCCGTGGGCTTCGGCTATACGGCGGCGCTGGGGTTCGCGCTCGTCTACCTGGGCGAGCACTACGTCGTCGACCTGATCGCGGGGGCGGCGCTGACCGTGGCGGTGAGGCGCTCCGAGCGCTGGGCGGGCCGTCCTCTGCGGTGGATCGGGAGCGCGATCGGCGCGCTGGAGGGTATGGCACACCAAACGGCCTGAAAGGCGGAGTAGGCGAGAAGGAATGGCGGGCGGGAGCGAAAACGGCGCCGGGGGAGTGCGCGAGCCCGAGCCTCCGCGCGACCACCACGAGGAGGAAATGCCGCGTGTACGGCTCACGCGGCGTCAGATCACCGTGTTCGGCATCTTCATGCTGTCGGCGATCGGCTTCCTCTACTTCGTCCTTCCGAAGCTGACCTCGGCGGGCGAAACCGTCCACCGCATCGAGCACGGCGACAAATGGTGGATCGCGATCGGCGTCGTGCTGGAGGTGCTCTCCTTCGCCGGCTACGTCCTGCTGTTCCGCACGGTGTTCGTGAAGCGCCCGCATCCGTCCAGCCACCTCGAGCGGATCAACTGGCGCGTCACCTACGAGATCACGATGGCGGGGCTCGCGGCGACGCGGCTGTTCGCCGCCGCCGGCGCCGGCGGGATCGCGCTGACCGCCTGGGCCCTGCGCCGCTCGGGGATGGAGCCGCGGCTGGTCGCCTGCCGGCTGGTCGCCTTCAACGTGATCCTCTACACGGTCTACGCCGGCTCGATGCTGATCGACGGGCTCGGCCTCGGCATCGGTCTCTTCCCGGGCGGCGGCTCGTTCGCGATCACCTTCGTTCCGGCGATCGTGGCGGCCGTGCTGTTCTCCTGCGCCTTCGGGATCGCGGCGCTGCCGGGCGACATCGAGAGAAAATTCGGCGCACGCGCCGAAGGCGGCGGGCGGCTCTCGCGCTTCTACGCGAAGGCCGCGACCGTCCCCGGGCTGGTCGCGAGCGGCGTACGGACCGCGTGGGACGTGGTCAAGGCCAGGGAATGGGGGATCGTCGGGGCGCTGGCGTGGTGGGGCTTCGACATCTCGGTGCTGTGGGCGATGTTCCACGCCTTCGGCCAGCCGCCCCCCTTCACAGTGATCTGGATGGCGTACTTCATCGGCACGCTCGGCAACCTGCTGCCCGTGCCGGGCGGCATCGGGGGCGTCGAGGGCGGCATGATCGGCGCCTTCGCGGCCTTCGGGGTCAATCTCGAACTCGCGACGCTGGCCGTGCTCTCCTACCGCGCGATCTCGTTCTGGCTGCCGACGATCCCCGGCGGAATCGCGTACTTCCAGCTCCGCCACACCGTCGCCGGCTGGCGCACCGAGGAGGTGCCGAGCATGCTGGCGCCCGAGGAGCAGGCCGCCGCGACGGAGGCCGTCTGAGCTGTAACCTGGGCCCGCTGCCCTGGTACTATACAAAGTAAAGTGATGTGGACGCACAAGCTTTGGGGAACGGAGAAACGATGAGCGAGAACATCGAGAACGTGGTGATCGTGGGCAGCGGGCCGGCCGGCTACACGGCGGCGCTGTACACGGCACGGGCGAACCTGCGCCCGCTGGTGATCGAGGGCTTCGCCTGGGGCGGGCTGCTCCAGCAGACGACCGACGTCGAGAACTACCCGGGCTTCCCCGACGGCGTGATGGGCCCCGAGATGATGCAGCGCTTCCGCGACCAGGCCGAGCGCTTCGGCGCACGCCTCGTGACCGACCAGGCCGACCGCGTGGAGCTCTCCAAAGAGCTCGGCGGCGTCCACAAGGTGTGGGTCGGCGACACCGTCCACGAGGCCCGCACCGTGATCCTCGCGATGGGCGCCGAGCACAAGAAGCTCGGCATCGCCGGCGAGGAGGAGCTCGCCGGCCGCGGGGTGTCGCTACTGCGCGACCTGCGACGCGGCGTTCTTCAAGGAGGCCACGACGATCATCGTCGGCGGCGGCGACTCGGCGATGGAGGAGGCGATCTTCCTCTCGAAGTTCGCGAAAAAGGTGACCGTCGTGCACCGGCGCGAGGACTTCCGCGCCTCGAAGATCATGCTCGACCGCGCGCACGCGCAGGAGAACATCGAGTTCCTGACGCCCTTCACCGTGAAGGAGTTCGTGGCGGGCGAGAACGGCGCGCTCGGGCACGCGCTGCTGCAGAACGTCGAGACCGGCGAGCAGCGTGAGCTGCTCGTGGCCGGCACGTTCATCGCGATCGGCCACGAGCCGCAGTCCGGGCTCGTGAGCGACCAGGTCGACGTGGACGAGAACGGCTACGTGGTCACCGAGGGCCGCTCCACGCGGACCAGGCTGCCTGGCGTGTTCGCGGCCGGCGACCTCGTCGACCACACCTACCGGCAGGCGATCACCGCCGCCGGATCAGGCTGTCAGGCCGCGCTCGACGCCGAGTGGTACCTGCGCGACACACCCGGCGTGCCGGTGCCCGCCGACATGCCCCTCGGCGATCCCGCCGAGACGCAGTACGCGCCCGCGGCGGACTCGGCCGCATAGGGTCGCCGCCGGGAGGGCGGCGACCGGGTCTGGAAACGCTCGCGGGGCCGGCCGCGCACGTGGCTCGGCCGCACCGTCCTGCTCTCCTTCAGCTGAGCTCGGGCGCCAGCGCGCCCTCGAGCTCGAGCAGCCATCGCTTGCGGTCGATCCCGCCGCCGTAGCCGCCGAGGTCGCCACCGGTGCGCAGCACGCGGTGGCACGGGATCACGATCGGAATCGGGTTCGAGCCGAGCGCGTTCCCGGCAGCCCGCGAGCCGCGCGGGCTGCCCGCCTCGCCCGCCACCTGCTGATAGCTCAGCACGGAGCCGTAGGGGATCGCCGAGGCCACGTTCAGCACCCGGCGTCCGAACGGCCCGATCAGCGTCCAGTCCAACTCGGTCTCGAACTCGCGCCGGCTTCCCGAGAAGTACTCGTCGAGCTGGCGCGCGACGGTGTCGAAGCGGCCCGGCGCGTGCAGGACGCGGGGCGAGAGGCGCTTTGCGAGGCGCTCCAGCACCGCCTCTTCGCTCTCCTCGGGGAAGGCGAGCCGCACGAGCCCCCGCGGCGTGCTCGCCGCGAGCAGCGGCCCGAACGGCGAGTCCACCGTCGCGTAGGCGACGTCGAGCAGCTCCTCGCGCGCGGCTCTCTCGGCCAGCCTCGCCGCCGCCGCCCCAGCCTCTTCGCTGGACCGCCGGTCGGCCGGCTCGCCGTCGCCGGGGATGGCGCGCCGCAGGAGCGCGGCCACGTTCCCATCCTCATCCCCAAAAAAATCACCGTTCATGCCGGCACCACCTTTCTCAGCTTCGACAGGCCCTCGTGAAGCGATCGCCGCGCCGCCTCCTCCGAGCAGCCGATCGCCGTTGCGATCTCGCGATGTGCGAGATCCCCCACGAACCGGAGCACCACCGCCGAGCGCTGGCGCTCGGGCAGCTCTTCCACCGCCTGCCACAGCGCCTCGTCGCGCCCGTCGCGCGCGGCGGGGGCGGCCGCGTCCGAGACCGCCGCCGGATCCGCCACCGGCGTCGCCCGGCGCGCCCGCGCGCGGTGTGCGTCGAGCGCCTTGCGGTGGGCGATCGTCAACACCCACGCGCGCAGGTTGTGCTCGCGAGGGCGCGCGCCCAGCTCCGGGTATGACCGCAGCGCCGAGATGAACGTCTCCTGGAAGCAGTCGTCCGCATCCGTCCGTCCCACCGACGCGACCAGGAAGCGCCAGACCGCGTCTCGGTGCTCGTCGAGAAAGGCCTGGAAGGGCGGCGGCGTGTGGCTCACGAGGATGAAACGGGACGCGCGCCTGGTTCGTGAGGTCGCCGGCCAGGGGTGGGCGGGCTCAATACTCGAAGAAGCCGGCGCCGGCCGCCCGTCCCGTTCGGCCCGCGGCGGCGAGCCTGCGCAGAGCCGGCGCGGGCCGGTAGCGCTCCTCGCGGTACTCGCGGCACAGCGCGCCGAGCACGTCGAGCACGTGGTCGATGCCGATTGCGTCGGCCCACTCCAGCGGCCCGCGCGGGTGGCTCAGCCCGAGCTTCATGCCGGTGTCGATGTCGGCCGCCTCGCCGACGCCTTCGCCGAACGCGAACGCGGACTCGTTGATCACCTGACACACGATGCGGCCGAGCACCAGACCCGGGGCGTCGCCGACCCACGCCACGTGCTTTCCGAGCGCCCCCAGCAGCCGCTCGGCGCGTTCGGCCGCGAGCGGCGAGCTGCTCTCCGAGCGCGTCAGCTCGACGAGCCGCGCGTCATCGAAGCTCGGCAGCACGTGGAAGCCGACCGCGCTTCCACCCGGGTCCAACGCCGACAGCGAGCCGCGCGCGCACAGCACGAGGCGCGCCGCGCCGCCCTCGACAGCCTCGCCCGGGACGCCCGCGGCGGCCAGCTCCGCGGCCGGCTCACGGTCGCATTCGACGATCAGCGACGGCAGCACGCCACCGCTCGGCTCGTGGGGGGCGCGGACCTCGAAGCCCGCGGCGCCGGCGGCCGCCCGCAGCTCGCCGGCGATCACGCTCTCGCCCGAGATCACGACGACGCCCTCGGCGGACCCCGCCGGCGCCTCCGGGGCGGGCGGATCCTCCTCGCGGTAGCGCCCGCCCTCGGCGAGCGCGCCGTAGTCGTAATAGCCGATCCCGGTCTTGCGCCCGTGCAGACCCGCGGCGGCGTACCGGGCGGAGATCGGCGAGGGCCGCCAGCGCGGCTCGCCGAAGCTGAGCTCGTAGAAGCTCTTCGAGACCTCGAGGCCGGTGTCCACGCCGACGAGGTCCATCAGCTCGAACGGGCCCATGCGGAAGCCGCCCTCCATCCGCACGATGCGGTCGATCTCCTCGATCGAGGAGATCTGCTCGGAGAGCATCCGCAGCGCCTCCAATCCGAACGGGCGGTTGCAGCGGTTCACGAGGAAGCCGGGGCCGTCCGTGGCGTCGATCACGGTCTTGCCCATGGCCTCGCCCGTCGCGCGGGCGACGGCGAGCGCCGGCTCGCCCGAGCGGACGCCCGCGATCACCTCGAGAAGGGCCATCACCGGCGCGGGGTTGAAGAAGTGCATGCCGACCACGCGCTCGGGGTGCGTGGCGCCGGCGGCGATCGCGGTCACCGGCAGGGAGGAGGTGTTGGTTGCGAGCACGCACTCGGCGGAGACGATCTCCGAGAGGCGCCCGTAGAGCTCATGCTTGAGCTCGAGGCGCTCGGGGACGGCCTCGATCACGAGCTCGCACGGCGCGAGGTCCTCCAGCGCGGCCACGAGGAGCAGGCGCTCGGCCGCGGCCTGGGCGTCCTCGCTGGAGAGCCTGCCTTTCGCGGCTTCCCGGCGCAGCCCGTCCTCGACCCGCGCGCGGCCCTTCTCGAGCGCCTCCGGGATCGGGTCGTAGAGCAGCGTCTGTGCCCCGCTGCGGCAGGCGAGCTGGGCGATGCCCGCCCCCATCGTGCCGGCGCCGAGCACGGCGATCACCAGCGCCGGTCCGGCGCCGGCCCGGGCCTCGCTCGCGTCTGCCATCAGATCCGCCCGCCCAGCGTCGCCGGATCGGCCATCAAGCCGGGACCATCGCGCTGATGCCCGTCATCTGGCGCCCGATGATCAGTTTCTGGATCTGCGAGGTCCCCTCGTAGATCGTCGTCACGCGCGCGTCGCGCAGGTAGCGCTCGACCGGATGGTCGTCGACGTAGCCCGCGCCGCCGTGGACCTGGATCGCCATGTTGGCGCATTCCAGCGAGGACTCGGTGGCGTGGAGCTTGGCGATCGAGGTCTCGAGCGTGTTGGGCTTGCCCCGGTCCTTGAGGAAGCCGGCGCGCCACACGAGCATCCGCGAGGCCTCGGTTTTCACGGTCATGTCGGCGATCATCGCCTGCACGAGCTGGAAGCTCGCGATCGGGCGGCCGAACTGCTGGCGCTCGGTCGAGTAGGCGACCGACTCCTCGACGCAGCCCTGGCAGATCCCGACGCAGCCCGCGGCCACGGAGTAACGGCCCGAGTCGAGGTTCGACATCGCGACCTTGAAGCCCTGGCCGACCTCGCCGAGCATGTCCTCGTCGGAGACCTCGACGTCTTCGAGCGCGATCGAGCCGGTGTCGGAAGCGTGCAGCCCCATCTTGTGCTCGATCAGCTGCGGTTTGTAACCGGGTTGATCGGTGTCGACCAGGAACGCCGCGAGCCCTTTGGCGCCGAGCGAGGGGTCGGTCTGGGCGAAGATCACCGCCACCTTCGCGTGGTTGGCCATCGAGATCCACATCTTGTTCCCGTTGATGACCCAGCCGCCGTCGGTCTTCGTCGCGCGCGTGCGCTGGTTGGCCGCGTCGGAGCCGGTGTCCGGCTCGGTCAGGCCGAAGCAGCCGAGCCACTCGCCCGAGCAGAGCTTGGGCAGGTACTTCTGCTTCTGCTCCTCGGTGCCCCATCTCACGATCCCCGAGCAGACCAGCGAGGTCTGCACCGAGATCACAGTGCGGATCGCCGAGTCGCCCCGACCGATCTCCTCGACGATCAGACCGTACGAGAGATAGTCGAGACCGGCGCCGCCGTACTCGGTCGGAACGACCGCCCCGAGGTACCCCTGGTCGGCGACCTTCTTGACCAGGTCGAGGTCGAAGTGATGGTTGCGCGCGTTTTCGCGCGACTGCAGCACGATCTCCTTGTCGGTGAACTCGCGCGCCGTCTCCTTGATCAGGCGCTGCTCGTCGGTGAGGTCGAAGTCCATCCCCGTCCTTTCAGTGCGGCTTCGGTGTCGTCCAGGGCGCCGCGATCCGGCGCTCGAGAACCTCCGCGAGGCCGTCGATCGGCAGACGTTCCTGGGATAGGGAGTCCCGGTCGCGCAGCGTGACGGTGCGGTCCTCGAGGCTCTGGTGGTCAATCGTAAAGCAGAACGGTGTTCCGATTTCGTCCTGGCGGCGGTAGCGCTTGCCGATCGCGCCGCCGGCGTCGTACTCGGAGAACACTCGTTCACGCAGCGCGCCGTGCACCTCCTTGGCGAGCTCGGGCTGCCCGTCCTTGTTCACGAGCGGCAGGACGGCGGCCTTGACGGGCGCGAGCCGCGGGTGCAGCCGCAGCACCGTGCGCTTCTCGCCCTCGCCGGTGCCCTCGCGCCCGACGACTTCCTCGTCGTAGGCGTCGACGAGGAAGGCGAGCAGGGCGCGGTCCGCGCCGGCCGCCGGCTCGATCACGTGCGGGACGTAGCGCTCGCCGCTGCCCTGGTCGAAGTACTCGAGCTTCTCGCCGCTGTATTCGGCGTGGCGAGTGAGATCGAAGTCACCGCGGTTGGCGATGCCCTCGAGCTCCGACCAGCGGGCTCCGCCGGCATCGCCGGTGGACGGGAACAGGTATTCGACGTCGGAGGTGCCGGAGGAGTAGTGGGACAGCTCGTCGGCGTCGTGGACCCTGAGCCGGAGGTGGTCGGGGCGGATGCCGAGCTCGACGTACCAGCGCTCGCGCTCGGCCAGCCAGTGCTCGAACCAGCGCGGCGCCTCGGGCGGCGGCACGAAGAACTCCATCTCCATCTGCTCGAACTCGCGCGTGCGGAAGATGAAGTTCCCGGGCGTGATCTCGTTGCGGAAGGACTTGCCAATCTGGGCGATCCCGAACGGCGGTTTCTTGCGCGAGAACTGGAGCACGTTCTTGAAGTTGATGAAGATCCCCTGGGCGGTCTCTGGGCGCAGGTACGCGGTCGAGCCGGACTCCTTGACGGGGCCGATCGTGGTCTCGAACATGAGGTTGAAGTCGCGCGCCTCGGTGAGCGAGCACTCGTCGGTTTCGCCGGGGTGCTTGGAGGGTTTGCGCCCGCACGCCAGCTCCTGCAGGTGGTCGGCGCGAAAGCGCTGCTTGCACGTGCGGCAGTCGACCAGGGGGTCCGTGAAGCCTTCGAGGTGGCCCGAGGCCTCCCACACGCGCGGGTGCTGGAGGATCGCCGAGTCGATCGCGACGATGTCGTCGCGCTCCTGGAGCATCGCGCGCCACCACTCGCCCTTGACGTTGTTCTTCAGCAGCACGCCGTAGTGGCCGTAGTCGTAGGTCGAGCCGACGCCGCCGTAGATCTCCGAGGAGGGGAAGACGAAGCCGCGGCGCTTGCAGAGCGCGACGATCTTGTCCATCGTCACGGCGTCGCCGCTGCTCGTCTCGGTGGTGGCGAGGGGCTCGGACATCAGGGCGAGGATGCTAGATGATCGATCCCGGCGCGATGCGGCGCCCGCCCGGCGCGGGCGACGCGGCTGCGATGGCGGCTCCGTGTGTGCGCTCGTTCGCGGCCGCGGCGGCGATCTCCCTCATGGCTGGGGAAATCCCCCAAACGACGTACGGACGCGTGTACGAGTGCTTGCATTCCGCGTCAAGGTCTCGAGCAGTTCTGCCGAATCCATACGTGTCCCCGTCGCCGCCCGCAGCGGCGCTGCAGCGGGGCGCAATTCGAGAGAGACCTCGAGGCTAGGAGCGGCAGATGCAGGCGGTCAAGGAAAACCAGAACGACGATCCGAACGAGGTGAGCTTCCTGATCACCCGCCGGGAGCTGGCCCACGACACCAGCCTGCTCAGCGTCGAGGGCGACCTCGACCTGGCGTCCGCGCCGAGCCTGAAGTGGGCGCTCGCCGACCTGCAGGCGTCCGGCAGCCGGCACGTGGTCGTGGACCTCGCGAAGGTCAGCTTCATCGACTCGACGGCGCTCGGCGTGCTCGTCGGAGCGCAGCGCGGACTGGACCCGGGCGTCAAGCTTGCGATCGCGTGCGCGGAGGAGAACGTCCTGCGCATCTTCGAGCTGACCGGGCTCGACAGCATGTTCGAGATCGTCCCGACGCTGCACGACGCGCTGGGCTATGTGCAGGGGAGCACCACGGCGGCAGGTTGATGCCCCGTCGCTCCGGCGCCCGTCCACTGATCGCGTCATCTGCGAGCCTGGCGCTCGCTTCGTCGACCCTGATCGCGCTCGCCGCACTGGTCCCGACCGGTGCCGCCGCGCAGCGCTCCGAAACCACCACCGCCTCCGAAACGCCGGTCGTGCCCGCCGCCTCCGTGCCGGTCGAACCGGCCGTGAGCAAAGCCGCGGAACGCGCCGCCGCGCGTGAAGCGCGCCGCGCCGAACGCGCCGCTTCGCAGGCGACGGCAGCGAGCGAAGCGGCCGCGCGCGCTGAAGCCAACCGCGCCGCCGCCGCGGCGAGGAAAGCGGAACACGCCGCTGCGCGCCAGGCGCGCGGGCAGTCGAGCACTTCCGGTCAGGCGAACGCGCAGGCCGCTGCCCCGGCCGCCGCGGGCTCGAAAGTCCGCAAGACGCACGCCGAACTGGTGCTCGAACGCGAACTGGCGGGCGAACAGCGTCGACGCGAACGGGAAGCCAGGACCGGACGCGCCGTCCACGAAACCAAGAAGCAACACGAAGCGCGTGAAGCGCGCGAACACGAAGCCAAAGGCCGCGAACACGAAGGCGAAGGCCGCGAACTCGAAAAGGCGCTCGGCGGGTCGGGCAGCGGGCGCCAGGGCGTCGCGCTGTCCGGCGTGTCGAACAGCGTGGGCGGCTCGCCCACCGTTCAGGCCGCGTCGACGAGCGCGGTGGCGAGCGCGCACAGCGGTCGCCCGGCGCGCCACGCCGGCAGCCGCTCCCGGGCGCGCAGGGCTTCACACCGCCGGGCCGCGGGCGCGGCTGTGGCGACGCTCGGGCTCGGCGGCGCTCTCGCCGCCGCGCCCCGTGAAGGCGCCGGTGGAGGGTCCGGCGGCGCGAGGAACACGAGCCAGAGCCGGCATCACGCGAGCGCCGGCAGGAGCGAATCGACGATCGTCCGGACCGTGACCCAGATCGTCGGCGTGATCCCGACGGCGCTGTGGCTGCTGATCGGGGTCCTCGGGCTGGCCGCTGCGGCCTTCGCCATCGCCTCGCGCATGGCCGCGCGGCGCGCTCGGCGACTCGACCGCCAGCGTCTTGCGCTCCTGGAGGACGTCGGCCTGCTGCAGGCGGCGCTGCTGCCCGAGCTGCCCGAGCGGCTCGGACCCGTCGCCACTTCCGCCGCATACCGCCCGGCCTCGGGTCCCGGGGCGGGCGGCGACTTCTACGACGTGTTCGCCCTGCCCGAGGGGCTGCTCGCGGTGATCGTCGGCGACGTCTCAGGGCACGGCCGCGAAGCGCTGCCGCACACGACCCTGCTGCGCTACACCCTGCGCGCCTACATGGAGGCCGGGCTCTCGCCGCGCGAGGCGCTGCGGTCCGCGGCTCCGTCGCTCGAACGACAGCTCGCCGGCTCGTTCGCGACCGTCGTGCTCGCGACCTGGGATCCGCGTGCGCGCCGGCTGACCTATGCCTGCGCCGGGCACCCGCATCCGATCGTCAGCGGTCTGGATCCGTCCGAGTCGATCCTCGCCGCGTCGGCACCGCCGATCGGCGCCGGGAACGCAACCGGCTCGCGCCAGACCGTGATGAGCATCCCCGGCGCGGGCACAGCCTGCTTCTACACCGACGGCGTGATCGAGGCCCGCTCGTCCGGGCAGCTCTACGGCTCGGGCCGCCTGGCATCCGCGCTCGCTTCGCTGCGCGCCGGGAACCAGAGCACGCCGCCGCTGGCCTCCGATCTGCTCGACCGGGTCGCGGCCGAGACAGACCGTCGCCCCGACGACATGGCTGCGTGCCTGCTCGAGCTGGCCGGGGAGCAGGAGGAGCCGCGCATCCTCGGCGAGGAACTGCTGCTCGACGCGCGCGAGGCCGAAGGCAAGCGCGCGCGCCGCTTCCTCGAGGCGGCCGGCGTGGCCGAGCCGCAGCTGAGCGCCAGCCTTGATCGAGCGCGCACGATCGCCGCCGAGCACGGCGGCGCGCTGCTGACCATCGACCGGCGCGGCGAGCGCCCGAGAGTCTCCGTCCTGCAAGACAACATCGCGCCGCTTCGTGCGCGCGCCCTAGCACGCACCCAGGAGGTAGCGCTGTGAGAGAGCAAACGTCCCCCGACCTCGACTCCGCCCTTGTCCTCGGCATGGCGTCGACCGCGATCCCATTCGCGCGCTCGCGCGAGGAGCAGGCCGAGCGCTGGCTGAGGATCCTGCGCCTGCACGGCGAGGCCGGCGCGGCGCTTCAGGCGCTGGGCGTCAGCGAGGGACCCCTCGAAGCCCCGAGCGTCCACGAGGAGGAGCGCCCCGCCGCCACCGGCGAGGATGTGGTGGCGCGCGTCGGCGAGGTGGCGGCGAGCGCCGCCGGCCGCCGCAAGGCCCGCTGCTTCACGACGATCGACGTGCTGGTCGCGGTGATCGACGTGTACGGACAGGACTTCAACGACGTGCTGCGCGCGCACGGCACCGACCGCCAGGAGGTGCTCGAGCGCCTCGAGCCGCTCGCGGCCTAGAGGTGGCGGCACCGGCCGCGGCTGTGGTCGCGGCCGGCGGTGTGGGGTGTGTCGTGACGGCGCGCCTGCGGCGGCCGGGCGGGGCGCGCGCCCGCGGCGGGCGCGACTAGGATCCGCCCCGGTGGCGCGGATACTGATCGTCGGTGGGGGCTGCCGGGGCCGGCAGCTCGCGGCCGGGCTGCTCGCCGACGGCCACGCGGTCCGCATCACGACGCGCGGCGAGCGTGGGCGGCCTGCGATCGAGGAGCTCGGCGCCGAATGCTGGATCGGGACGCCCGACCGGCTCGCGACGCTCCGCTCCTCGCTCGACCGCGTCGCCGTCGCGTGCTGGCTGCTCGGCACGGCGACGGGGCCGGGCGAACGGCTCGCGGCTCTGTACACGACGAGGCTGGAGCTGTTCCTGACGCAGGCGATCGACACGACCGTGCGAGGAGTCGTGTACGAGCCGGCGGGGGCGGCGGTGCCGGCCGCGGCGGGCGCCGCAGGGGCGGAGATCGCCCGCCGTCTGACGGAGCTGAACAGGATCCCCTTCGCCGCGCTCGGCAGCGGCCCGGCGGACGCGGCCGGGTGGCTCGGTGAGGCACGCCGCGCCGTCGACGGTCTGCTTGCCGCCGCGCCCGGCTGACGGTGGATCTGACGGCAGCGTGCGGTGGCGGGGAGGCGTCGGCTAGTACGTCTGGGCAGCTTCGGGGCCGACGATAAAGCGGGCCATCGCCGGCGCCGATGGTAAGAGGGATGACAACCGAGCGCTCCCGATACGGCCTGCTGATGTCATCGCTCGGCGCGGCGCTGCTGGCGGGGTCGCTGTTCCTGCCGTGGTATCGCGTGAGCGTGACGGCGGCCGGCGCGAGCTCGCTCGGCCACGCCGCGGGACACGGGGTACTCGAGGGCTACATCGCCTCGCTGCACGGCACGATCGCCGCGCTCGCCGGGCAGCCGGTCGGCGCCGTGACGGCCGAGCAGGCGCTGAGCGCGCTGCCGGTGATCCTGCTGGTGCTCGCGGGACTGGCTCTTCTCGACACGATGGTCCCGCTCGCCCGCGCGAGCTCTCCGGTTCCGGCCGGAGCCGGCGGCGCGGTCGTCCTGCTCGGGATCCTCGCGAGCGGGTGCGTGCTCTACCGGATGATCGCCCCGCCCTCGCCGGCCGGGGAAATGCTGGCTCTGTCGCTCCGCGAGGGCGCGTGGCTGGCGCTGCTCGGGGCGCTGATGGTCGCGCTCGGGGGCCTCTGGCCTTCGCGGCTGCCTGCGATGCCCGGCGAGGCTTTCGGCGCGGACATCTGGGCCAGTCTCACGAGCGGCCCCGCCGCCGGCCGCTGAGCGCGGTCTCGGCGAGCGCCGAAAGCTAGCCGTCCGCGCCGGTCTCGGCGCCCGGGCTCCCGTGCAGGCGCGGGGCCGGCCCCTCGTCGTCGAGGCGGGCCAGGAGGTGCTCGATGATCCGCGCGGTGGCGCCCCAGATCAGGTGGTCGTCCACGACGTAGGCGTCGGTCAGGAAGCTCACGCCGCGGCGCTGAAGGCGCGTGACCGTGCGCCCGGCGCGGATCTCCTCCACCCCGAGCTCGAGGACGGCGTCCACCTCGCGCGGCGAGAGCTCCCAGGCGACGCCGGGCGGAACGGCCCCCACGAACGGGTGGATCTCGTAGCCGGTCGCGAAGGTCGAGGTGGTCGGCAGCGCGCCGATCAGATCGACCTGCGCGCGCCGCAGGCCGATCTCCTCCTCGGCCTCGCGCAGCGCGGTGTCCCGCAGGTCGCGGTCGGCCTCGTCGCGGCGGCCGCCCGGGAAGGAGATCTCGCCCGCGTGCCGGCGCAGGTCCGAGCGCCGGCGCGTGAGCACGAGGTGGCTGCTGCCGCCCGAGCGGTAGATGGGAACGAGGACGGCGGCCGCCACCGGCACGGCCGCTCGCGGCGGGATGCTCGGCGGCGCTGAGGACTCAGGCGGCCAGGTGAACGCGCTCAATGCGCTCCTGGAACATGACCTCGCCCTCGAGAGCGCGGTGCACAGGGCACTTGGCAGCGATCACGCGAAGCTTCTCGACCTGGTCCTCGGGCAGGTCGTCGGGCAGCCGCATCACGAGCTGGAACTTCGTGGGGCAGCCGCGCTCCGCGGGGCTGTACTCGGCGTCGACCTCGACGTGGCCGACGTCCCAGCCCTTGCGCGTCGCGTACATCTCGACGGTGATGGCGGTGCAGGAGGCCAGGCTCACGGCCAGCAGCTCGAGCGGGTCCGGACCGGCGTCGTCGCCGCCCGACTCGGGGAGCTCGTCCACGACGAGCTGGTGGTCCCGCACCTGCACGGTGTGACGGAGCCTCGCCCCGTCGCGTCGGGCAGTGGCCTTCATCCGTGTTAGCCCTTGCGGCTCGCCCATCTGATCGCCTCCTGTCGGTGCTTCCCTCGGTCCATTCGATATTAGCTCCGGTAGCAGATAGGTGTGGCCCTCGAACCTTTCAACCCAGCGGGTTGAAGAGGAGCCCGGTGAGCAACTTGGGGTAGAAGAAGGTCGACTTGGGAGGCATGTTCTCGCCCTCGGCCGCGAGTTCGCGCACCTGGCGCACCGGCGTGGGGCGCATCACGAAGGCGGCGTCGTAGGAGCCTGAGCGGACCATCGCGACGGCCTCGTCGGTGTCGCGCGCGTAGAACATGCCGTTGAAGTGGGAGATGTCGTCGTCGCTCATCCCGAGCGCGTCCTTCAGGATCAGCTGCTCGAGCACGCCCGTGTCGAGGTGCCGGTAGGGCTCGGAGTGGCCGGCCAGCGCCGCGTCGGCGATCGCCTGGTCCTTCAGGGTGAGCCGCAGCGGACGCTGTGAGCGGGCGTCGATGTAGCCCATCTGCAGCGGTGTCGGCACCTCGCCCAGCGGTGGCGGGGCGAGCTCCTCGAGCGCGACCTCCTCGATCTCGAAATCCCGCTCGAGAGCTTCGTCGAGCGCTTTCAGGCGAGCCTCGTCGAGGCCGTTGACGAGCCGGTGGGTGGGGAAGACGGTCAGCCCAGGATCCTCCAGCGCGACGAGGCACATGAGGATGTAGCGGTGCTCGCCCTCGCCGCCGACCTCGTCGGCGTAGGCGGCCATCGTCTCGTAGCGGTGGTGACCGTCGGCGATCAGCAGCTCGGCCTCGGCGGTCGCGGCCTGCACGGCGGCGATCGCCGCCGGATCGGCGACGCGCCAGAGCCGGTGGCGCGTGCCGTCTCCGTCTGTCACGTCCGCCCATGGCTCTCCGCCGGTGGCGGCCGCGAGCGCGTTCCAGGCCGCGTTCCCGGGGTCGGAGAAGAGGGAGAAGATGGGGGAGATGTTGGCCCGCGTCGTGCGGGTGAGACGCAGGCGGTCCTCCTTCGGCCCGGGGTGGGTGCGCTCGTGGGGCCGCACGCGGCCCGGGCCGTAGCCCTCGATCCGTACGCGGCAGAAGAAGCCGCTGCGCGTGCGGGTGACGCCGTCGGGTCCCGTGTACTCCTGCGTGTGAGCCCAGATCGCGGGCTCGGGGTCGCGCACGAGCACGCCCTGCAGCTGCCAGCTCTCGAACAGCGCGGCGGCGGACTCGTAGGCGTCGCCTTCGGCCTCGCCCGGCTTGGGCAGGTCGACGGCGACGACGTTGAACGGCGAGCGCGCGAGCAGGGCGGCACGCTGCGAGTCGTCGATGACGTCGTAGGGGGGCGCGACGACGTCGGCGATCTGGCCGACGGCCCTCGGTTCGTAGTGGAGCGCTCTGAGCGGCTGCACGTCTGTCATCGCGGTGGCGGAGGCTAGCAGTGCCCCGTCGGAGCGCTCGGCGAGGCGGGCACGGGTCGGCGCGTGCCGTCCGCCGCCGATGCGAACATATGTTCTGTATGACGCACCCGTCCTATCTACGTGAACATGCCCGCCGGCTGCGGGCCGAGAAGAGGCTGACGATCGACGAGCTCGCCGAGCGGCTCGCGCTGTCGCGTTCGACCGTCTACCACTGGGTCCGGGACATGCCGATCCCGGGGTCGGGGCCGGGCACGGGGTTCTCCTCGGAGGGGCAGCGGAAGGGGACGCGGGCGATGAAGCGCAAGTACCGGCTGCTGAGGGAGGCGGCTTACAGGGAGGGGGTCGAGAGCTATCCGGTGCTGTGTGAGGACGCGACGTTCAGGGACTTCGTGTGCATGTACATCGGGGAGGGGTACAAGCGGAGCCGAAATCGTGTCGCTCTCGGCAACTCGGATCCGTTGGTGGTGCTTCACGCGACGCGCTGGATACGGCGGTTGACCGATCGTCAACCGATCTTCTCGCTCCAGTACCACGCCGACCAGAACCCCGACCTTGTCCGGTTCTGGAGCGAGCTTCTCGATGCGCCGTCCGAGGCCATTCGTCTCATGAGGAAGTCAAACAGCAACCAACTGACCGGTCGTATCTGGAGATCCCGGTACGGTGTCTTGAGCGTGTCTGTGGGCGATACCTACCTGCGAGCGCGTCTGCAGGCCTGGATTGACCTGACTCAGCAGAGCTGGAAGTAAGATCTTCGAACCACGGGGCGTGGCGCAGTCTGGTAGTCGCACTCGGTTTGGGTCCGAGAGGTCCCGGGTTCAAATCCCGGCGCCCCGATCGAATTGGTGAGCTTCGTCCCCGCCCGGATCAGCGCTGGTGGCGACCGCCACGAGCAGCTCCGGACGTCGGACCCATGTCCCCCCGATCGCTGGCAGCTCCGCATGCTCGACGTTCGCGCTGAAGGTCCGTCCGCCGGGATCGAGCGCCACCTCCACAGACCGCACCCCCGCGACTCCCATCCCCAGCGGATGGGCCGCCTTCACCGACGCCTCCTTCGCGCAGAACAGCAGCCGGTCCCACGCGACCCCGCCCCGCCGCTCGAGCAGCGCTTGCACCATCTCCAGCTCTGCGGGCGAGGCGATCGTCGCGAGCACTCCGGCGGGCAGACGCTCGTCCGGCTCGGCGTCGATGCCGATTCCAGCGAACTCAGAGCGCAGAGCGACGACGGCCGCCCGATAGCCCCCCTTGTGCGTGATGCTGCCGAGGACCCCCTCCGGCCACGCGGGCGCGCCCTCGGGCGTCGCCGGGATCGGCCCGGCCGGTATGCCGAGGCGTTCGAGCGCCTCCCTCGCACAGGCTCGCGCCTCGGCGAACTCCCGCCGCCGCTGCCCGCTGGCACCCGCGATCAGCTCCTCCTCGACCGGGAAGAGATCCGGCTCCGCGCCGAGGAACGAAGGCCCTGCGCCGATCGCCCCGCGCTCGACCGCGACGGCCCCCTGCGGCAGGATCGCGCCGAGCGTCTCAGCCATCGGCTCCAGGATCCGGTCGGACGCGGCGGAGCGCCTCAGGCCGGAGCCTCGGCGCCCGGAGCTCGCGCCGGCTCTGGGACGGCGCCTCGAGCCGCGAGCGAGAACAGCGGCCAGGGGCCGGGAACGCCCTTGAGCTCGTGCATGCCCCGGTGGGTGAACTCGAACGGACCGCCGACGACGGTTCCGAAGACCGTGCCGGAGACGAGAACCTCGCCGGCAGACGCGAGCGCGGCGACGCGTGAGGCGATGTGCACGGCCATGCCCCCGACGTCGTCACCGATCAGCTCGCACTCGCCGGTGTGCATCCCGACGCGCACCTCCAGGCCGAGAGCGCTCATGGACTCCGTGATCGCGAGCGCGCAACGGAGCGCCTGAGAGGGCGCGCCGTCGAAGGTCGCGAGGAAGCCGTCACCCACGGTCTTGACCTCATGCCCCCCGTGGCGGGTGAGCTGCTGGCGCACCAGCGCGTCGTGATGCGAGAGCAGGTCGCGCCAATGACCGTCCCCGAGCGCCGCCGCACGGGCGGTCGCGTCGACGATGTCGGTGAACATCACAGTCAGCAGGTCCCGCGCCACGCCCGTGCCGCGGCGACCGCCCGTCAGGAACTCCTCGACCTCCTGGACGAGTTCGTCGCTGTCGCCGATGAACGGCAGCGAGTCGGCGCCCGCGAGCTCGACGTAGCGCGCGCCGGGAATGTGCTCGGCCAGGTACTTCGAGTGGCGCACGTCCCAGAGCTGCTCCGCCGGCCGGTGCATGACCAGCGTCGGTACACGGATGTCGGGCAGGACCGCACGCACGTCGGCGTCGGCCAGTGTTCCGACGATCGTGCGGGCCTCGCTGGGGCTGGCGGTGAGGCGCTGCACGCGGGCCACCCACGCCACCAGCGCGGGATCGTCCGCCATCGAGGGCGCGAGCCGGTTCGTCAGCTCGCTGTCGGGCTCGCCCCAGGTCCGGAATTCCTCCATCGTCAGGCCTTCTCGCTCCTCTTTGGTCATCGCCCAGTCGTAGTCGGGCGCCCACGTCGTGCGGGCGAACGACGCGTACATGATCAGCGCGCCGATCCGTTGCGGCTGCTCCGCCGCCAGCATCGCTCCGACCAGGCCGCCGCCGGCGTAGGTCATGACCGCCGCCCGTTCCGAGCCCGCCGCATCGAGTACGGCGAGCGCGTCGGCGACGTCCTGTGCGAGCGAGAACGAGCCGAGGCCGTGATCGGAGAGGCCGGTGCCGCGGCTGTCGAAGATGATCAGGCGCCCGAAGCGCGTCAGGCCTTCGAGGAAGCGCCTGTTCCCGGGTGCCTCCCAGAGCTGCTCGATCTGCGAGATCCAACCCGGCAGGAACAGCAGGTCGAGCGGTCCGTCGCCCGATACCTGGTAGGCGATGCTGGCGTCGCCGTTCCGCGTGTACCGCGTTTCGGGGATCACGCCCCGCCCTCCTCGAGTTGGGTCCGGAACGCCGCCGCCGCCTCGACCGTGGCGCCGGTTGCGCGCACCCGCTGCCCGAGCCAGCTGTCCGAGGTCACGACCCGCACGCGGCCGGGCTCGGGAAGCTCTCGCAGCAGCCGGATGATCTCGTCGTCGGCCGAGTCACGGCGGGGCTTCGGTGCGTGGGTCACGACGATGACGCTGGAGCGGATCGGCGGTCGCGGCGGCTGCTCGAAGACGACGGTGACGTCCTCGCCGTTCTGCGCGACCCAGCGCTCGAGCAGGTCGACGAGCCCGACCATGGCCCGGTGGCGGTCCCTCCACCACGCGTCCGGCCGGGTGCCGATCACGTTCATGCCGTCGATCAGCCAGCGCACGGTCCCAGCGTACGAGACCGGGCGCGGCGATCCCGCCTCGGCGGGGGCCGCGCTGCCGTCCCTAGAGCGGCACGATCACGACGCGACCGTGCGCCGCCGCACGCTCGATCGCGCGTTCGAGGGGCCTGCGCACGGAATCGGACGCCAGGTAGATGGCGCCGCCGACCTCTCGATGCCGGGCCCAAGCGCGAACGATCGCCTCGAGGCGATCGGGCGCCTTCACGGTCAGCTCTACCTCCACCGCCGTCGGCAGAGCCGTCGGGAACGCGCCCGGCAGCACCAGCAGGTCGGGCCTGTGCGCCTTCGGCCCACCGCGGCCCCGAATCACAGGGCACAGCCCCGCAAACGCCGACCTGAGCTCGGGCTCGCCGAGCACGCGGTGATCCGGGAACGCCGATTCCAGCGCGACCGCGGCCCTGCAGCACGCCGCGGCGTGCGCCGCGCCAGCCGCGCTCACTCGTGAGAGCGCGCGCCCGGGCCGTCGTGAGGAGCGCAAGCCCGCGCGCGTCAGCGTGTAGAGCGGGGGCTCGCCGCTGAGCAGCCGCCACGCCCGGAGCAGACCCGCCTGCTCGCCGGACGCGAGCCGCGCCCGCGCGGAACCGGCCTGCTCCTCGCCTTCCCGCGCCGCCAGCGCGTCGGCCGTCACCGCGCCGAGCCGCGCGACCCAGCCCAGCAGCTCGGCGCGCCGGCGCGCCTGGATCTCTGCCGCCGCCATCAGCCCTCACCTCCCCCCGGCCTGACCTGGACGAGCGAGGCCTCGCGCCCGGCTCCGAAGCCGATCGCGACGGCGAAGCCCGGCGCCAGCTCCATCAGCAGCTCCGGCTCCAGAACGGGCTCGCTCGTACGGGCCCGCGTGGTGCGCCCGCCGCTGCCCCAACTCACGCGCCAGCATCCGCGCGTGCCCGCCAGCCTGCTCACGAGCTCGGCGGAAGCGGGGACGACCTGCCGGTGCGCGAGCAGCAGCGACACGTTCCCGAGCACCTGCTCGAGAAGGCGCTCGGCGCCCGGCAGGCGAAGGTCGGCCAGCTCCTGCGTGCCGAGCAGGAGCGACACCCCGGCAGAGCGGGCGCGGCCGAACAGCGCCGTCACCTGGCGGGCGCCGAGCGCCGAGAACTCGTCGATCACGACGAGCGTCGGCGCAGGCGCGCCCTGCAGCGCCGCAACCGTGCTCTGGAGATCCTGGACGATCGCCGCTCCGATCATCTGGGTGAGCAGCGGCCTGCTGTCCGCCTCGAGCCCGAATCGGACCACCGCGCCCGCGCGGCACGCCTCCAGCAGGTCGAACGAATCCCCGGCGCCGAGCCAGCGACCGACCTCGGACTCGCTCATGATCGCGAGGCGGTCGCGGACCCCGGCGAGGTCGCGCAGCTGGCGCTCGGTGAGCGAGTCCATGTAGGAGTGCCCATGCGCCCCCAGCGCGGGGTCCGCCCCACGGAGCAGGACCTCCAGGGCAGGGGGGTCGAGCATCTCCACGATCGCGCCGAGATCGACATCCCGCCCGCACGAGCGCAGCGCTCTGATCGCGTGGCCGAGGTAGCGCTGCGCCTGCCGGAGGTAGTGCGGCTCGGTGAACCGCTCCCCGGCCAGCAGGCGGTCGGCGATCTCGGTCTCGCCTCCGCGCGCGTAGGGGTTGTACGAGCACGGGCCCGCGGGAGTCCACTCGAGAAAGGGCCGCCCCGCTCGCGCGGCCGACTCCACGAGTCGCGTGCGCATCCTGCGGTCACCCTTCGGGTCGACGACGACCACCGCGCGGCCGTCTGCGATCGCGCGCTCGGCCAAGACCGTCTGCGTGACGGTCTTCCCGGAGCCGGTGGCGCCGACGATCAGAGCGTGCTCCGCGTGCGCGGGCGAGAAGGGGATGCGGACTGCGCGCCCGGCCGGGTCCCGGCCGAGCACGAGCGTGCCCACGTCCGTGTGCCGCGGCAGCCTGTCGAGCACGCGCCTGCCAACGGTCGTGTCCTGCGCGATCCGGACGCTCAGCCGCCGCCCCGCGGCGATCGGCGTGAGGCGGCTGCGGGCCACCCCGCCGAGATCCGAGCCCGCTTCGAGCTCGGAGCGATGGCGGCGCCGCGCGCGGACAGCCGCGTACCCCGCCGCCACAGCTGCCACGCGGCCATCGGTGCCGACGAGCGGGATGAGGCAGAGGGCCATGATCGCCGCGAGCGGCGCCCAGCTCCAATGCAGCCTGCGGCGGTGCATGCCGGCGGCGGCGAGCGCTCCGAGCAGGATCGCCGCCGGCAGCGCTCCGAGAAGCCCGAGGGCATCGTGGGGGAGGACCTCGCCGGCCAGAGAGGCAGGGGTGAGGGTCCGGGTCGTGATCGGCATTGGTTTCTCCTTGGTGTGGGCCGCCGCGAGGCAGCCGGTTTGATGTGGGGGCTGCCGTCAGGCAGCCGGTTTGCGCCTCGGCGAACCGGGGCGCTCGGGCGCCGCGCTCAGGCGCGGCGGCCCCGTCCTCGCCGGACGGGCGGGCTCCACGCCGCGCCGGTCGGCGCAGCGCGGAAGCAGGTGGGGGGCTTCAGCGGCTGGGGTGCGGGTCGCCTCGCGGGCGGCCCCTGCTCAGATCACATGCCGGGCGCGGGCTCGCGCGGCCGGCGAGCGGTTCACCTCAGGCGGTAGCCGATGCCCCACACCGCGACCACCCAGGGCGCGGGGTCGGCGGCGCGGAGCGTCGTCCGCAGGCGGCTGGCATGCGTGTCGACGGTGCGGGTCGAACCTGTGGAGCGGTAACGCCAGATCTCGCGCAGGAGCTCCTCGCGGCCGAAGGCGCGGTCCGGCTCGCGAGCGAGGCGGGCGAGCAGCTCGTACTCCATCCGGCGCAGCGGCAGCGGGCGTTCTCGCAGGAAGGCCGCGCGGGCGACGAGGTCGACGCTGAGCGGCCCAACCCGCAGCAGGCGGGTATCGCACTCGGGAGGCGCGGCGCGGCGCAGCAGCGCCCGCATCCTGGCTCGCAGCTCGAGGTAGCCGAGCGGGCTCGGCACGAAGTCGTCGGCGCCGGCCTCGAAGGCCCTGAGGACGTCCAGCTCGGCCGCGGCGCCGCCGATCACCATCGCGGGCATACGCCGGTCCCACCACGGGGACTCGTCGGCCGCGCGCCGTATCTCGCCGAGCAGCGACAGGGCGCCCCGCGGGTTCTCGAGCCGGCCGAGCAGCGCCAGCCCCGGGTGCGATTCGGAGGCGAGGATGCGGGCGTGATGAGCGGTCCGTGCGAGCTCGACCCGAAACCCGTCGGCGGCGAGCTGCGAAGCGAGCGCCTCGCCGAGCTTGCGATCGGACTCGACGACGAGGATCGGCCGCTCGTCGATCACCCCAGCTCGACCTCGCGCGGCGCGATGCCGAGGCCCTCGCGGGCGATCAGCGCCAGCACGTCGGTGTGGACCCAGGGCGTGGGGGCGCTGTGGCCTCCCTCGGGGAGCAGCCCGATGCGACGCGCGAGCCAGCTCGTCTCCCCGGAGCGGTTGCCTTTGGCGTCGCGCTTCAGGCGCCCGCAGCGCATCGCGATCTCGCTCATCGTCGCCTCGCCACGGCTGACTCTGACGAGCACCGCTTCCCGCAGGGCGCGGTTGAGGACGATCGGCGAGCGCTGCACCCGCGCGAGCTCGGTCTGGAGCGAGGTGCTGGAAACGGACGGGTCATCCGCGTAGCGCGCGAGCGCCTGCCGCGTGTGGCGGCACAGGGGCTCGTAGCTCTCGAGCAGAGCGATCGCCGAGCGCAGGCTCACGGTGACGGGAGGTGATCCGCCCACGGCTCGCGTCCAGCGGAGCTCGGGGATCGACATCTCGCCCGGCAGCGCCAGCAGAGCGTGCAGGCAGCCGTTCGCGCGCACCGACCAGGCCCGCTCTCTGTCATGGCGGTCGCCGATCCGCGCGGGCAACGCGTCCGAGCGCCGCGGCGGGCGGCAGCGGCGGGCGGCGGGCGGGCTTGCCAGGTAGCGCTCGCAGATCAGCCTTGCGTTGGAGGCGGGCTCCTCGGGGTCGATCCGAGCCAGGAGTCGCTGGCTCCCGCCCGAGCGAAGATCGCGGTCGACGACGAGCCGCGCGCCTGCATGCACTGGCAGAACGACCACCTCTCTCGTGGTCTCACCGTCCTCGCTGTGACGTCTCAGCACCAACTCGACGGGGCGATCGCAGGCGGGAGGGGATGGGGAGGCGGATGGGGATGGGGATGGGGATGTGGATGTGGATGGGCGCATCGGCGGGGGTTTCTGGGGGGAGGGGTGTCGCTGCGCTACTACGACCGGGGCGGGCACCCGCACCTCCCGCGCGGCGCAGTCGCCCTCGCGGTTGGCCGGAACGGCCGCTGCGGCGCCGGAAATCGCGGCGTGCAGCTGATGCCCGGCTGCGCCCGCGGGCGCCGGCGAGCGGGGGGCAACGGCGCCCGCGGCCGGGGCGAGTGCGTGGCGAGGCGGGGCGAACGCACACGGTTTCTGAGCCCCGATGCACATGTGGCAATTCGACTGCCGATGTGTACTTCCGCCCGCGGGTGGGTACCGGGCTAGCGATGCCGTAAGCGTCGGGGGACTGTTGGCGGCCGCGAGTCGGAAACACCCCTCGACGCCGAGTTCAAACCATAGGAACCTCCTCAGCGCGCGAGGCGGCCCGCCCGGCCGGTCCGCGTGGGAACCTGCGAGCACAGGCGGGACGATGGCCTTGACGTATAGACCCCGAGCGACAAACGGATTGCGCCCTGGACCGGGTGGGCTGCCGCGCGGGCAGGTGACCGAGATCCAGCGCGGGCGCATGCTCGCGGCCGCTGTCGACGCGGTCGACGAGGTCGGCTACGCGGGCATGACGGTGGCCCAGGTGATCGGCCGCGCGCGCGTGTCACGCAAGACCTTCTACGACGTCTTCGCCGATCGGGAGGACTGCTTCCTGGCGGCCTTCGACCAGGCCCTGGAACAGGGCGGCGCGTTGCTGCGCGAAGCCTACGGGGCCGAGTCCTCGTGGAGCGAGGGGGTGCGCTCGGCGCTCGCCCGGCTGCTCGCCGCGATGGACGACGAGCCGGCGCTGGCGCGCCTGGTGATCGTCGAGTCGCTCGCGGCCGGGGAGCGGGTGCTCGAGCGCCGCGCCGAGGCCTTCACCGCCCTCGCGGGCGCCGTCGATCGCGCTCGTGCCGAGCCGGGTGCCCTGGACCCGCCCGAGGTCACCGCCGAAGGCGTCGTCGGGGCGGTCTTCGCTGTGCTGCACTCGCGCGTGCTCGAGGCCGGCGACACGCCCCTGCTCGAACTGCTGGGGCCGCTGATGAGCATGATCGTGCTGCCCTACCTGGGCGCGGGAGCGGCCGAAGCAGAGCTGCGCCGGCCCTCGCCGGAGCCCGTGCGCGCGCCCGCGCGCCGCCGCCGCGCGCGTCGCGGGGATCCGCTGGACGGGCTGAAAATGCGGCTCACCTACCGCACCGTGCGGGTGCTGATGGTGATCGCCGATGCGCCGGGCGCGAGCAACCGCGAGATCGCGGAGGAGTCCGGGATCGCCGACCAGGGCCAGATCTCGAAGCTGCTGGGGCGCCTGGCCCGCCTGGATCTCGTCGAGAACACCGGCGACGGCCAGGAGAAGGGCGCCGCCAACGCATGGCGTCTGACGCCGCGCGGCGACGCGGTCGAGCGGGCCACGCGGCCCAGGTGAAGCGGCGGCGCTTCTGCGCCGCGCGCCGGGCCGGAGCTGCCGGGTGGCGAGGCGCTCCTGGTTCTCGCCCGGCCGCCGGACTGGCACTCGGCTCCCGGGAATGCGAGAGTCGGGGTTCCACCAGGCGAGGAAGGGAGTAGCCAATGGCTGAGGGTGTCTACCGCGTCACCGAGGTGATCGGTACCAGCGAGGAGTCGTGGGAGGCGGCTGCGCGCACCGCCGTGGAGACGGCGGCGCAGACGGTCCGCGACCTGCGCATCGCGGAGGTCATCAGGCAGGACGTCTCGATCGAGGGCGGGAAGATCAAGAACTACCGCGTCCGGCTCGGGATCTCCTTCAAGTACGACTCCGGCGACTAGCGACGCGTGCGGCGTCCGGTGCGCCGTCGCTCTTCCGGCGCGGCGCGCCTGACGTCCTCCTAGTGGTTCGACGGTATGCAGCTGATGTGGCCGTCGTCCTCGAGAATCGCCCACTTCAATTCCGCGACCGAGACGATCTGGTTGGCGCGCGCTTCCTCCTCGATGTCCGAGAGGGTGATCCGCTCGCGGCGAAGGTTGCGCTCGATCGGTCGCCCGTCCTGGACGAGCACCACCGGCTCTCCCTCCATCGCCGGGCGCATTCTCGGGAAGCGGAACGCCACCCAGCTGATGAACACGGACAGAAGCGCGATCGTGGAGATCACGGTCAGCGTGCCGGTCACGGACTCGTCGCTCTGCGTGATGCCCTGCTGCACGAGATCGCCGAGGACCACGAGCAGAATCAGGTCGAAGGGCTGCAGCGAGCTCAACTCGCGGCGCCCGGCGACGCGCGTCACCAGGAAGATGAAGAAGAAGACGACGATGGCGCGGATCACGAGGTCCATGGCATCTCAGGGGAAGATCGTCATCGCCCGGTTCACGTGGAGGATCTCGCGGTCGCCGTCTTTGACGTCGATGTCCTCCTGGCGCTTGCCGACGTTGGTCGGGTTGACCTGGAAGTAGAGCCAGCTCACGTGCGCGTGGCCGGCGCCGAGGGGCCCGTAGTTGAAGACGACACGCCCGTCGCTGGACGACTCTTCCTTCGGTTCTGGAACGGTCGAGTTGACGCTCATCGATTCCCACCAGCCCCGGTCGAACACGACCTCGAGTTCCTTGATGTCGCGCCGCGCCGTCACCTGGACCTTGACTTGGAAGATGAGGCCGCTGCGAAGGCGGGCCGGCGCCGTCACGGCGACCGTCGCCGCGGGGCCGGCGACCGTGGTTGTCGTCGGGTGTTGACCGAAGACGTTCAGCAGCGCAAGCACCGGCAGTGCGGCGATCGCGCAGAGCAGGGCGCGCCGCAGCCAGGGACTGCGGCTCCGCCCCGCGAGATCGCGGTGGCGATCGAGCGATATGCCGTCGGGGGTGGATCCCACCCGGTTGATTTCGACGGCCGCGGTGGGCGCTCCTCCAGTGCCACGCCGCCTTTGGTCCGCGAGGCCCGGTCGACCGCCCGCGGCCTGACCCCTGCGTAGCCTGTCGGCATGAGCACCGGCGCCTGGCGGAGCCCGCCCTTCCGGCTCCTCGTGATCGGCCAGGGCGTCTCCTCGGTCGGCGACGGGGTGGCTCCGATCGCCCTGTCGTTCGCGGTCCTCGAGCTGACGGGGTCGATCCGCGACCTCGGCATCGTGCTCGCGGCCCGCTCGCTGCCGCTGATCGTGTTCGTGCTGGTGGGCGGCGTGATGGCCGACCGGCTGCCGCGCAAGGTCGTGATGATGGCCTCGGATCTCGTCCGCGCGGGCGCCCAGGCGGCATGCGCGGCGCTGCTGCTCAGCGGCGTGGCGCACGTGTGGGAGCTGGCGGCGCTGCAGGCGCTCTACGGAGCGGCGCGCGCGTTCTTCGGCCCGGCCTCGACGGGGATCGTGCCGGAGCTGGTCGGCCCGGAGGACCTGCAGGAAGCCAACAGCCTGATGGGGGTGGCGGAAAACCTCTCGTCGATCGTCGGGCCCGCGCTCGGCGGCGTCGTCGTGGTGGCGGCCGGGGCGGGCTGGGGGCTCGCGTTCGATGCCGGCGCCTTCGTCGTCAGCGCCGTCTCCCTGGGGCTGATGCGCCTCGCCGACGTGAGCCGCCCCGCGCGACGGAGCGCGGTGGCCGAGCTTCGCGAAGGATGGACTGCCTTCGCCGGGCGGCGCTGGCTGTGGACGAGCGTCGCCGTGATGCCGCTGATCCTCGTCGTGGTGTTCTCGCCGCTCGACGTGCTCGGTCCGGAAGTGGCGAAAGCGCATCTCGGCGGCGCCGGCGCGTGGGCGGCGATCAGCACGGCGATGGGTGTCGGCGCGGCGCTGGGAGGAGCGGTCGGGTTCCGCTGGCATCCGCGCTACCCGATCCGCGCCGCCTTCCTGCTGACGCTCGCGGGGGAGCCCGCGTTGCTGTTCCTGCTCGCCCGCCACGAGCTGCTGGGGCTGATCATCGCGTTCGGACTCGTCGCGGGGCTCGCGGCGACCGTGTTCAACGTCCTGTGGTTCACCGCGCTCCAGCGCGAGGTGCCGGCGAACCAGCTCTCGCGCGTGAGCTCCTGGGATGAAATCGGCAGCAACCTGCTGAACCCGATCGGCCTCGCGCTCGTCGGACCGATCGCGATCGCGGTCGGGACCTCGACGACGCTCTATGCCGCTGCGGGCCTAGCCGCAGTGCTGACCCTGTCTGTCGTCTCCGTCCGCGCCGTCCGCGACTTCCAGCTCTCGCCGCTGACGGGCGCGGAGCCGGGGCTCGACGAGCGCGCCGCGGCCGTCGCCGTCCACGACCTGCACTCGGATCCCGTGGCGAGAGCGAACCCTGATCTCGGCGAGGAGCTGCGGTGAGGGGGCGCCGATTGCGACGCGGTTGTCAGAGCCGAGCGAGCAGGCTCGTCGCGCGGGGAGTGAGCGCGGGGCCGGCGAGGCGGCTCAGCGTCCGCCCTCTGAGCCCCCGTCGCGCGAGCAGCGCGGTCTCCCAGCGCATCGCAGCGCGTGACTCGCCGAGCGACAGCGTCCAGCGCGGCTGGGCGAGGAGGAGCAGCGATCGCACTCGGCCCGCGGCCGCGCGTTTTGCGCTCTGCGCACCGGCGAGCGCCCGCGCCACCGCCACCGCATGCCCTTCCTGCAGCGCCAGCGCGCGCGTGTTGCGGCCGCGGGCGGCAGCGCTCGACCGCGCGACGGTCTCTTCGAGCGCGCTCGCATCCGCGGCAGCGTCGCCGTCGGCTGTCAGGAGCGCGGCGTAGGCGGCGCTGAGGGCCGAGCAGTAGGTGGACTCGGAGGGCGTCGTCTGCGTGCAGGGGGGCAGCACCGGGGCGGCGACCGGGCTCGGATCGACCAGCACGCCGACGTCCGGCCTCGGGGGATCGTCGTAGATCCGGAAGTCGTCCAGCACGCGCGTCGTGGCGTCGTTGGCTGCGATCGGCCCGGCCACCTGGCCGAGTTCGTCCGCGATCGAGAGGAGCGGGGCGGTCGGCAGCGCAGTCAGGGCCGCCAGGCCATGCGCAGCCCACGCTTCCCTGATCGCTTCCGGCAGATCGCGCCGCGACTGGTTCTTGAGTTCGTGGATGCGGCGCCCGATGGACGGCGGGGGGCCTTTGCGCGCCGGCCTCCTGCCTTTGTCTTTGCCGCCGCCGGAGCCGCCGAACTCCTGTTTCCCCGTATGCACCGTCGTCGTGGCCGTCAGCGTCGCCGAGAGCGACAGCGTGCTTTCACTTTCGAACATGCCGTTTGGCGCCAGTTCGCGGTGAACCGCATTCTCGACCTTGAAGGGATGTGTGAACACCGTCTCTGACTCGGGGAACGTCTCCGTCGGCGCGCTGGCGGCCGTCAGTTCCGGGTCGACGACCCCCGGCCCGCCGACGCCGAGGCCCGCGTTGGGGGCGAGCGAGCATTCTTCGGCGCCGTCAGACGCGACGTATCTCCCGTTGTCCGGCAGCACCGCGGACACAGTCACCCGGCCGCCGCCGATGAAGCCCGCGGGTGCGTCACCGTAGGGCCCAGGCCGTGTCGAGAGCGTGCCCGAGCAGCTCTGCGGGTGTACGTGGCCGGAGACGAGGTCGATCGATCCGGAGATCGAGAAGGCCGGCGGGGCGAGCGCCCGGAGCGTGATGGCGTCATCGGTCGCCGTCTCGGTCCATTTCAGCGTCAGTTCCTTCGTGTATTCGGACGGTTTGCTGACGTCCGCGACGTACTTCTCGATCAGCGTTCCGGTGTAGCTGATCGAGACACTGGGATCGGCCGCCCGGGCCGCAGGGACGAGGACGAGCGAGAGCAGGCCCGCGCAGACGGCGAGCGTCGCCCGCCCCGGTCGATGCCCGCCTTCGAACCGCCCCCACACACCGCTCAGCATAAGGCCCGGCGCGAGGCGCGGACCGAGATCGGCTAGCTCACGTCGTCGAGCCGCTTGGACATGTGGATCGAAGTCGGCTCGTAGCCCGCCCGCTCGTACAACTGCCGCGCGTATTCGTTGCCGGCGAACACGTTGAGCGCGATTGTGTCGAGGCCGCGCTCACGGGCGACCTGTTCGAGCCCGTTGAGAAGGGCGCGGCCGTACCCCTTGCCGCGATGCTCCTCGTCGATCGCGATGTCGTAGATCCAGGCCGACGACACGTCGGGTCCGGTGAGGGCGAGCCAGGCGTAGCCGACCGGACCGACGTCCTCGGCGTCGGCCATCACGATGAACATGTCGTCCGTGTCCCTGCCATCAGGGAGCAGCCTGTCGGTCTGCTGCTCGGCGAGAGCCTGTGCGCGCTCCTGCGGCCATTCGCCCGCGGCGACCTTCTCGATCGCGTAGTCGTGGATCGCGCGCGCTCTGAACGCAGCGAACTCCGAGTCGGTCATGGGACGAAGACGGAGAGTTGGCACGGCCCGCAGTCTAGGCTTCGGCGTTGCGGGGACAGCAGCTTCGGAGGCCTCGTTCGGACCAGTGGTCCCGGCCTTCGCGACCACCGCCCTCGTCCTCACGGGCTGCGGTGGAGCCGTGCAAGATGGTCAGCGGGGCGCACGATCTGCGCTCGGACCCGGTTGCGAGACCGATCCCGGAGCTGCGGGGAGAGTAGCGACCGGCTGCCTGAGACCAGCGTGAGGAGTCTCAGCCCGCGCAAAGCCGGGTAGATACTGGTCGATGGCAAACGCGGGCGAGAGCACACCGATTCGCAGCGACCCGACAGGCGATCGCTCGATGCTGCCGGGGCGCGGCCGGCGTCCAGCGCTCGAGTCGGCGTTCGTCCGGGTGATCGCGACCGGCGGTGTGGTCGGGATCGGGGTCGCGCTGGGGGCGATCCTCACCTCCCAGGACGTCGCCGGCTGGATCACGGGCCTCGTGGTCGCGCTCGTCTCGGTGCTCCTGAGCGCGATCCTTTGGTCCTCGCGCCGTCTGTGAGCTGACGCAGGACACAGCGGCGAGGGGCCGGGACCAGAACGGCCGTGATCAGAGCCGGCAGGAGAGCTCGCCCCTGCCGGTGACCGCCAGTTCACAGCGCCGCCCGCCGCAGCCTCTACGCTCGCGGACGATGGCGCTCCGCCTCGCAGTCACCGGGTTCGCAGGAGCAGCGCCGCTCGAGGGTGCCTGCCCCTCATACCTCGTCTCCGACGGCGAGGCGACGCTGTTGCTCGATTGCGGTCCGGGCACCCTCGAGCGGCTGTGGCGCCTGGACGCCCTGGCGTCTCTGGACGCGATCGTGATCAGCCACATGCACGCCGACCATGTCCTCGACCTGCTGATGATGGCGGGCGAGCTGACGCGCCGCGAACTCGGCGGCCGGCGGCCGGCGCTGTATGTCCCGGCGCTCGACGGCCCGCAGCTGCTCGTCGCCCTGGATGCGATCTTCTCGCGCGACCCGCAGGCTCCGAATCGCTTCGAGGAGGCGTTCGAGGTCCAGGAGTACGACGCCGCGAGCCGGCTCGCCGTCGGCGGGCTCGAACTCACATTCGCGCCGAGCGCCCACCCCCAGCCCTGCTACGCGGCCAGGGTCACCGACGGAACCGCGAGCCTCGTCTACGGCGCCGACGGCGGGCCCGCGGAGGCGGTCGAGCAGTTGGCCCGAGACGCAGACCTGGTGATACTCGAGGCGACGTTCGCCGACGAGGAGCAGAGCGCCGCCGCAGCCGGTCACTCGACTGCCGAACAGGCGGGCGCGCTCGCCGCCCGCGCAGGTGCGAGGCGCCTGCTGCTCACGCACCTGCTGCCAGGCGCGGGCGAGCAGGTGGCCGCGCTTGCCGCCCGTCACTTCGGCGGGGAGATCCAGCTGGCGCGCGAAGGGCTCGTCTACGACCTGGGGTAGCTGCGGTCGGTGCGCTACCTCGAGGGGCCGGAACGCCTCGCGCAGCTCTGCCGAGAGGAGCTCCGGCTCCTCCCAGGCCGCGGAGTGCCCGCCACTGTGACTCGCCGGGTCGGGCCGCGCGGGTCGGGCCGGGTGGGTTTGCGAGAAGGCCCCGAGCTGCGCGATCAGGGCCCTCGCCGCACGAGCGACGCGACCGCGACAGCGAGCGGGACCGCGATCAGGAGCTGGTCCCGACCCGCTCGCCGCAGCTGTGCGTCGAGGTCGAGCCCGGCGAGCTCCTTCTCCAGGTTGCCGGGGGCCAGCAGGCTGCGGGCATAAATCGTCAGCGGCAGGTAGTTCAGGCCGACGCCGAGGAGCCACGCGCCGACGAGCGTCTGCCAACCCGCACCGAAGGCTAACGGCCCATCCGCACCGGGCCCCGCTGCAGCTTCCGGCCGCGGCCGACGGGATGCGGCCGGCGCCCCGGTCACACCGAGAGCGCTCCCGTCGGAGCCGGGCTCATGCTGCGTGCGATCCTCTGGCGAGCCGCTGCGCTCGTGGCGGCGCTGCTCGCGGTCCGGTTCCTCGCAACGCTCCTCGGGGGCTCGCTCGGCCGGGCCCTGCGCGCCAGGAGCGCGCCTGCAGTCCACGAAGCGCCACACGTCCCGGCGGTGCCCGGCGAGCTGCCCGGCTGGCTCGGGATCGCGGTGCGCGCCACCGCCGTGGCGAGCGTGGCGACGGGCCTCGCCCTGCTCGCGCTGCGGGTTCGCTCCAGACACCGGCGCAGCTACGTCCGCGTGCGAATCGTTCCGTACCGCACCGATCATGCGGGCCCCGAGGCCCTCGCGGGCATGTACGCGGCGCTGCACTCGGCGCTGCTCGAGCGATGGTGGAGGCGCCTGCTGCGCGGTCAGCCCTCGGCCGCGCTGGAGACGTGGTTCGGGGAGGGGGGAGGGGGGTGGTTCGCGCTCAGTTGCCCACCTGCACGCGTGAGGGCCGTGCGAGCTGCGCTGCGCGCGGCGTATCCGAACCTGCGTGTCATGGAGGAGCGCGTCGCGGGCGAGCTGCCGCCGGTTCTGGTGAGGCTGAAGAAGCACGCCGGCTTCATCCGCCGCAGCGCGACGCCGGCCCGCTTCACCGACCGCGACGCCCAGCCGGCGATCGACGGTCTGCTGCGTGCGATGGCGGCGGGCGACAGCCCCGCCCTCGTCCAGCTCGCGCTGACGCCTGCGCCCGCCGCCATCGAACGCCTGGCGCGGACGCTCTTCACGCGACGGGAGGAGGAGGCGGGACTCTCGCTCCTCGATCGGGCGGAGCTCCTCGGCGGCCTGGACGTCCAGCACCGCGCCCTGTTCTTCGCGGACGTGAGGGTGCTCGCCGCAGGCCGCGACGATGCCGAGCGCATCGCCGGCGCGCTGCGCGCCCGGCGTGCGGAGAACCGCCTCGTCGAGCGCGGATCGCCCGTGCGCCACGGCCGGCTCGGGCTGTTCCGCCGGCGGCTGGAGCGAGGGGAGGGCAATCCGCTGCCGGGCCTCTCGCGCGAGGTCTTCTCGCCGCTCGAGCTGGCCGAGCTCTGGCAGCTTCCGAGCGTGGAGTTCGCCGCGGTGCCGCTCGCGCGCGGCGCGCTCCCGCTCGCGCCGGCGCCGCCCGAGGTGGGCAGGGAGGGCAGGGGGACGCTGCGCGACGCGCTCGGCCCGGTCTCGATCCACGAGCAGATGCGACGCCAGAACGTCGCCGTCCCCGGCACCGTCGACCAGGGCAAGTCGAGCTTCCTGGTCGCGACGGTCGCGGAGGACCTGCGCCGGCAGCGCTGCGCGGTGATCGTGCTCGACCCCAAGGGCGACGCGGCGGAGGCGGCGCTCAGCGTGGTGCCGCGCGGGCGCGCGTGCACGCTGCTCGACTTCGCCGACCCGACGTGCGGCTTCAACCCCCTGCGCGTGGACGCCCCGGCAGACGTCATCGCCGACTACGTCGTAGCCGCGCTGAAGAACCTCTTCACCGACGCAGACATCCGGGCCAGCTCGGATCGCTACCTGCGCAACGCGATCATCGCCGTGCTCGCGCACGATCGCGCGAGCACGCTGTGGGACGCCGCGCGCCTGCTGTCGGTCGGCGAGGAGGGCTACGCCTATAGACGCGCGGTCGGCACGGCGGTGCGCTCGCTGCCCGAGCTGAAGGAGATCAGCGCTTTCTTCACGGCGGAGCTGACGGCGCAGCTCGCCGACGCCAGGAGCGCTACCACCGCGAAGCTCGACGCCCCGGTGAACAAGCTTGCGCGGCTGCTGAACTCGCCGTCGATCAAGCGCGTGCTGCTGAACGACTCGCTGCGCGTGGACTTCGACCGCGTGATCGCCGGAGCGGAGGTGCTCGTCGTCAAGGGTGCGCTCGGATCGATGGGCGCCGGCAACACCTCGGTGCTGATGCAGCTCCTGGTCGGCATGCTGGACGCGGCGCTCGCGCGTCAGCAGGATCTCGTGCCGGCGGCGGAGCGGATCGCAGTCGCGCTCAAGGTGGACGAGGCGCCGCTGGTCCTGAACCGCGGCTTCGCCGAGACGATCGCGCTGAAGCGCTCGGCGGGACTGGAGACCGTCGCCTGCTGGCAGACCGACGCGCAGTGGACCGACCGCGAGGTGCGCGCCCAGCTCGACGCGCTGTTCGCTCACCGCGTGTGCTTCGCGACCGCCTCGGCCGAGGACGCGCGCGCCTCCGCCAAGCTCGCGATGGCCGAGTTCTCGGACACCGTCCGGCCGGGGGTGGAGCGGCTGTCGACGCTCGGCCGCCCCGACGTGCGCCTGCGTCTCCCGCGCCACCACGCGGTGGTGAGCTGGGTGACGCCGCAGGGACGGGCGCCCGCGTTCGTGGCCGAGACGCTGCCGATGCAGATCGACCGGGCACGGATCGCCGAGCTGGCGGCGGAGCAGGCGGCGCGGGGAGGCCGGCGGCTGACGGATCTGCGCCAGCCGCACTGGGAGCAGGAGGGGAGCGGGCCGCCCGCGCCGGGCGCGAAGGATGCGAGCGCCCGCAGCCCCGGTCCTGCGCTGCTGTGTGCGGCGGCGCCGCATCCGCAGCTGCCGGGCGTTCCCGCCGAGAGCTACCGCGAGCTGGTCGACCTCGACTGTGCCCGCTCGGTGCGCCCGGTGGCACGGCGCGTGGCTCCGCTCCCGATCGAGCTGGACGACAGCGACGTCGAGGTCCTCAGCCTGCTCGGCTGCTTCGAGCACCTGCTGAGCAGCCAGATCCACCGGCGCGTCGCGCCCCGGCGCGCCCCCACGACGACCCAGCGGCGCCTGAAGCGGCTGGCCGACGCCGGCCTGCTCGAGCGACTGCAGTTCCACCGCCGCGACGGCGGGGGCGTGCCGATGTGCTGCTCGCTCTCGCCGGCGGGCATCGCCGCGCTCGAAGCGCGGGGCGCCGAGGTCGTGACCGATTCTGGCCGGCCGCCGACGGGGGACCGGCTGAACCGAGTTCGCCACGAGCTGCACGTCGCCGGCTGGGCGCTCGCGCTGGCGGAGTGCTACGGCGATGCCACGTTCCGCGGGCGGGCACAGTCGGTGCTGGCGCCGCCGCGCGGGCCGGGGCGCCCGCTCGCGCCCGCCGACCTGCGGCTGCCGGGAGGGCGCGTGCCGCACGAGTTCCTGCGGGGAGAGACCGAAGCGGACCGCTTTGAGACGCTCCGCCCGGACGCGACCGTCTGCGTGAAGCTGCCCGGCGAGGGCCGGCTCGACGTCCTCGTGGAGCGCGACGATCGCATCGGACGCCCCGCCTGGATCGCGAAGCTCGAGCGGTGGGACCACTTCCTCGCGGGCTGGAGCCTGCACACGTCGCGATATCGCGACGGAATACGCCCCCTCGCCGTTTTCGTCTGCAGCGACGCGGCAACGGCCCGCGACTGTGCCCGCCGGGCGGACCACGTCCTGCGGGCGTGCCAAGCCTATGCCGGGGACTACAGCCACAACTGGACCTATCTCGG
Source organism: uncultured Solirubrobacteraceae bacterium (assembly GCA_963742805.1). GTDB lineage: Bacteria > Actinomycetota > Thermoleophilia > Solirubrobacterales > Solirubrobacteraceae > Palsa-744. Next base: position 282,166 of record CAVUNG010000002.1, read on the forward strand.
ACGGCAGAGCCTCGTCTTCGTCGGCGAGAGGGCCGTTCACGACGGTTCTCTCGCCGGCTTCGCTCTCCCGGCCCTGCCTCCCGGCGTTCGCGCCTCCCTCGCGGATGAGGATTCGGCAGGCGAGGCGCGCGCGGTCGCCGTCTGCCTGCCGGGCGCCTAGCTCGCGACGGGCTGCTGGGCGGCGGTGCAGAACGCGCACTTGTGCGCGAGCACCGGGATCTCGCTGAGGCATTCGGTGCAGGGCCGCGTTTCGGAGTCCGGGTCGAGCTCTGTCCTGCGCCGGCGCATCAGCGAGTTGACCGGCACAACCACGAAGAAGAACACGGCGGCGGCCACCGACACGAACGTGATCAGCGCGTTCAGGAACGAGCCGTAATGGAAGACGCTGCCGTTGATCGTGAACGTCAGGCTCGAGAAGTCATGCTTGCCGAAGATCGCCGCGATGATCGGCGTGAGCAGGTCGGCAACCAGTGCCGCCACCAGGGCCGTGAAGGCGGTGCCGACGACGACGGCGACCGCAAGATCGACGACGTTCCCTCTGAGCAGGAACGACTTGAATTCCTTGACCACGTCCACCTCCCGATCGGTGTTGCCGGTACGTCGTTCGATGGCCGCCGCGAGGTCTCCTTCACCGGTCCGGGGCCGGGCAGAGCCGTTGCAGGGCTGCTGAGCCTCGCCGCGCGGCTGCCGCGGCACCCGGTCCGGGCAGAGGCCCATCCGGGATACTCGGTTGGCGATGTCGGAGGAGAACGTCGAGACCGTGCGTCGGTTCTGGCGGGCCAACGAAGACCGGGGCTTGGGCGTGCTGCCCGAGTTCTTCGACGAGCAGGTGATCTGGCAGGCGATCGAGGGCGCTCCCGACGACGTGGGAGAGATGCGCGGCGTCGCGGCGCTGCGTCGCTACGTCGAGGACTGGTTGGGGACGTTCGCGGATGTCACCGCGGTTCCGATCCAGGTGCTCGATCTCGACGACGATCGTGTCCTCGCCGTGGTGCGCCTAAAGGGGCGCGCGCGGCTCTCCGGCGTCGAAACGGAGCTCAGCTACGCGATCGTCTACACCCTCAGTGACGGCAAGATCGTGCGCGGCCACGAGTACGTGGACCGTGCCGCGGCTCTCGAGGCCGCGGGGCGGGAGCGGGCGCCCGTGAGGGATCGCCGGGCTCTGGGGCAGGCCGAACAGGCCGACCTGATCGTGACGATGGGCTGCGGCGATGAGTGCCCCTGCATCCCGGGGAAGCGCTACCTGGATTGGGAGCTTCCCGACCCCAAGGGGCGGCCGCTCGACGAGGTCCGCGCTACCCGCAACGAGATCGACCGGCGGGTCGAGCTCCTTGTCGCGGAGCTGAGCTGAGAGGCTCCGCCACCGCCCGGTTCGCCGCCGCGCTCAGGTCCGGGACCACCACCGCCCCGCGGGAGCCCCAGAAACGAAGAAACCCCCGGCCTTGCGGGGGTTCAGTCAGTACCGCTACCGGGATTCGAACCCGGGTTTCCGCCATGAGAGGGCGGCGTCCTAGTCCCCTAGACGATAGCGGCGCGCTCGGGACGGGGGTCGACGCTAGCAGAGGCGACTACCGGAAGCCACCCGGCGCCCGGCTGCCCGCCTCTCCCCCGTACTCGGCGTCGCGCCCGGCCCTCACCGCCGGCCGCGCGACCGCGAGACCCCGGTGCGATATCTTCGCTGCCCCCACGCGGATGTGGCGGAATTGGTAGACGCGCACGGTTCAGGTCCGTGTCCGGGTAACCGGGTGGAGGTTCGAGTCCTCTCATCCGCATCACGTAGAGGCGCTGGGAGCGGCGCGCCCTTGTGCAGGCCTCCCCGGCGCTACCAGTCGCTGGTTCCGGGGCCGCCCTTGAACGGCCCTCTGATCCTGGATGTGATCCAGCCCCCGTAGAAGTCGCCCGGCTGTGCGATCACGGGCTCGTCGCCCACTCGGGCTCGCACCCGGCCGGGATAGAACGCGAGGTGCTCGTGCAGCGTCTCGTATCCGTGTGAAGGTAGGGGGTAGGACCAACCGACCGACCGCAGCCCGGTTGCGTCCCAATACCGGGCTTGACCCTTGAACTCGCACCAGCTCGTCGCAGAGGAAGCCGTGAGGGCCGCCATCTCGATGTCGGCAAACGGGATGTAGTAGGTCGGGGGATGGCTCGTCTCGAGAACCCTCAGCGCTCTTCTCGTAGCGGCGATCGGCTCGCCGGCGAGCGAGACTGTGACCCACTCGCGCGTCTGCTCGACGCGCGGCGGGCGCGGGTACTCCCAGACCGACTCGGCCACCGCCGGCTCCTTGTCCGCGGGCGCCCGGCCGGCGGCCGCCGCCGGTAGAGGACCTTCCGGGAGCTCGGAGCGGCTCATCTGAAGGCCTCGGCCACCCTGAGCTGGCGGTAGTCGAACACGCGCTTGAGATCCCTTGCCACGAACAGGCGCCTGGCAACCTCTCCGAAAGGGCCGAAGGGGAGCTCGTATCGCACCCGGTCGCGGACGATCGTTCCCGTGCCGGACGCCTCAAACTCGTGGCGGTGATGCCATTCCCGGTAGGGCCCGGCGATCTGGCGGTCGACGAAGCCCCTTCGCGGCTCCCACGCCTCGATCCTCGAGACCCATTTCAAGGGAAGGCCGTGCAGGCGCAGGCGATACTCGATCCGTGTGCCTGCCTTCATCTCGATCGGCGCCGGCGTCAGCACCTGGAAGCTCAGCCAATCCGGGGTCAGGCGCTCCAAGTTCCGCGCCTCCGAGTAGAACGCGAAGACCTCCTCCAGCGGGCGATCCACGAACTGCTCGCGTTCGATGACGTGCGAGCTCATCGGCGACCCAGGACGTCGCGGACGGCAGGCTCGAGCTCGGGGTGGCGGAACACGTGGCCGAGCTCGAGCAGCCGGCGGGGCACCGCCCGCACACCGCCAGTGACGACCTGTGCCATCTCTCCGTAGAGCGCCCGCACACCGAACGCCGGCACAGGCAGGATCGCGGGCCGGTGGAGCGCGCGACCGAGCGCCCGCGAGAGGTCGGAGTTGCGGGCGGGCTCGGGCGCGGTGAGATTGAACGGTCCGCTCATCCGCTCGTCGTCGAGCGCTCTCACGATCGCTCCAACCACGTCGTCGAGATGCACCCAGGGCACGTACTGGCGCCCGCCGGCCACCGGTCCACCGACGCCGAGCTTGAAGAACGGGAGCATCGTGGCGAGCGCGCCCCCGCTCGGCGAGAGCACCACGCCCGTGCGCATCAGCGCGACCCTCAGCAGGTCCTCTGAAGCGCGGGCCTCGGCCTCCCAGGCGACGACGACGCCGGCCAGGAAGTCATCGCCCGCGGCGGCGTGCTCGTCGACCTCCTCCTGCCCGTGCGCCCCGTAGATCCCGGTCGCGGACCCCGCAACCAGCGTGCGCGGGCGCCGCTCGGGATCGGCGGCACGGATGCCTCGGACGAGGTTGCTGGTGGCCGCCACGCGCGAGTCGCGGATACGGCGCTTGACCTCGGTGGTCCAGCGTTGGGAGATCGGCTCTCCGATCAGGTTCACGACCGCGTCCGTCCCGGCGATGGCCTCGGCGGGAGGTGGCGCGGCGAGCGGGTCGGCCCACGCGAGGATCTCGAGCCTTCGGCCCCGGCCCTCCGGCAACCGGCCAGCCGCGGCCCGGTGACGGTCGCGCGTCAGGGCGATCACTTCGTGGCCGCGATCCAGCAGGGCGCGGGTCAGTGCGAGGCCGAGGGTGCCGGTCGCCCCGGTGATCAGTACCCGCATCGCGCCGTTCCACGAGTGCTGTTCGCGCGAACCGTCATGTAACGCCTGCGGACGCGCCGGTAGCCGCGAGCTCGCCGAGCCGCCGGCGCAGGCCGGCCAGCGCGCGATCGCCGACGCGGGAGAACGCGAGTCCGAGCAGCGGGTCGGCGATACGGAACGCCCCCTTGAGGGCCAGGTCTGCGTCGTAGACGATCCGGGTTCCGTGGCCGGCGGGCTCGAACGTGATCCGGTCGCGGGAGACGACGGTCGTGTTCTCGCCCAGTAGGCCGACCGCGTCGGTCGGGACGTACTCGACGATCGTGTAGGTCAGCGGGACGGTGCGGCCGAGAAAGGTGGCGAGCAGGCGGAACCGGGACCCCTCTCGCACCTGTCCTCCGTCGAGGCGATGAGCCTCGGCGACGCCGGGATCCCATTCCTCGGTGGTCGAGAAGTCGCTGAGGTAGGCGAAGGCCTCCTCGCATGACAGCGACGTCTCCAGCGAAGCCCGGTAGTGGGCCATCAGCTCGCTCCTTTCGATCTGGGTGTGGCGGATTCGACGGCCGTGCTGCCGGACAAGCCGCTCAGCCGCTCGCATTCCTCCCACAGCCGCTCGCGGTCGCCATCGCCCTCCCTCGTCCACGGCAGCGGGTGCGTGGGGCGCCGACGCCGGTCGTGCCAGAAGCCGCCGCTGCTGTGCCCCGGCTCCTGCGCGCAGGCGAGCCACACGATCGTGTCGGCGCCTTCCTGAGCGTCGCGGAGCACGCGGCGGGTGAGCTTGTGGAAGCGAGGCAGCGACGACTCGACGCCGGGCGTGTCCGCCCAGCCGGGATGCATGGCGTGGACGACGATCCCGTCGTCACGCAGGCGCTCGGCCCAGAGCTCGGTCAGGATCACCTGCTCGCGCTTGGTACGCGCATAGGCGCGGGGGCCGTCGTAGCGCTGATCAGCCGACTGCAGGTCATCGACGTCGAGCCGCTGCGTGTACATGCCGCCGGAGGACACGTTGATGACACGGGCCGGTGCGCTCTCGGCGAGGAGGCCCGTGAGCAGGCTCGTGAGCAGGAACGGGCCGAGCACGTTCGTCGCGAAGGTCAGCTCGATGCCGTCGGGCGACAGCGCTCGCCCGCCGGCCATGACGCCGGCGTTGTTGACGAGCACGTCGAGCCTTCCCTCCTCTGCCGTGATGCGAGCCGCCACGTGCCGGACCGACGCGGTGCTGCTCAGGTCGCACACGTAGACGGCGACGTCCTCGTTGCCCGACGCGTCGATGATCTCGCTGCGCACCAGCTCAGCTCGTTCTTCGCTGCGCGCGAGCAGGCGGACACGGGCGCCGAGCTCGGCGAATGCGTGCGCGGCGGCTAGGCCGAGCCCCGACGTGGCACCGGTGACGAGCACGGTCTTGCCGTCCATCCGGGGCAGATCGGCGTCCCAGCTGCGGCTGCGGATGTGATAGCCGAGGCTGGTGTAACCGGGGACGACGGCGAGGTCGAGGAGGGTGTCGAGCAGAGAATCGATCATGGCGTGGTCGGGAGCAGCCCGCCCGCCCGGGTGTAGGAGCCGGGCGGGCGGGGTTGCGTGCTCACTTGGGAGGGATGAGCACCTTGTCGATGACGTGGATCACGCCGTTCGACGGCTTCTCCCCGTCTCGGAATTGATGTCTGCCCGTGACGTGGAGAGGTGCTGGCAGTGCGCCAGCTCAAGCGGTCTGGACAGACTCTGGACAAGGCGTGTACGAACCTAGCACCCGCCTCCGACTGCTGTCAAGTGTTTGTCCAGGCTCTGTATACTCCCGACCAGTGTCGGAGTCGCTGCACATCGGCGAGTTCTCCCGCCGGGTGGGTGTGAGCGCGGAGCTGCTTCGCGCGTGGGAGAGGCGTTACGGGCTGCTGCAGCCGGTCCGCTCAGCCGGCGGCTTCCGCCTCTACACGGCCGAGGACGCCGCGCGGGTCGCACGCATGCGCCAGGGAATCGGCCGGGGACTCTCGGCGGCTCAGGCTGCTGAGGCGGCGGTCGACGACGGCGCTCCGCCCGGCGGCCTGGCCGAGGGTGCTGCCGCGCGCCTGCTGGATGCCATCGACAGCTACGACGAGGCGCGGGTGCATGCTGCTCTCGACGAGGCTCTCGAGGCGCTGGGGCTCGAGACGACGATCGCCAGCGTGGTCATGCCGACGCTCGCGGAGGTAGGGCTGGGCTGGCAGCGGGACGCGCTGGCGATCAGCCGCGAGCACTTCGCGAGCAACCTGATCCGCGCGCGGCTGCTTTCGCTGGCTCGCCTATGGGGACGCGGGACCGGCCCGCTCGCCCTGCTCGCCTGCCCTGAGGGGGAGCGGCACGACATCAGCCTGATCGCGTTCGGGCTCATCATGCGCTCGCGCGGCTGGCGGATCATCTTCCTCGGCGCGGAGACGCCGCTGCGGACGATCGAGCGAGCTGCCGAAGCGATGCAGCCGGACCTGACGGTGCTTGCGAGCTTCGACCCCTCCGTTCTCGAGTCGCAGAAGGCCGCGCTCCGGCGTCTGGCCAAGCAAGGCAGGCTGCTGCTCGGTGGCCCGGGCGCCACCGAGCCGCTGTGCGCGCGGCTGCGCGTGGGACGAGTGGAGGGCGACCTCGTGGCCGCGGCGAGCGAGGTCGCCGCCGCGACGAGCGGTTGAGGCGGTCCTCGCCCGGCTCGCAATGCACAAGGTCACGCTACGAGCTCCTCAAACAGCCGCTCGAGGGTCCTGCGCGGGTCGGACGTCAGCCCGGTGTGGACCTCGCCCGGCACCACGATCGTCGACGAAGGGGCCACGAGCCAGTGGAACCGCTCGGATATCGGCTGGCCGGCGACAGTGCCGGCCACCGGATCGCCGTCGGCGATCCGCTCGAGCGTCTCCAGCATGGCCGCTAACGCCTCGATATCGAGCTTCGCGTCCAGAGCGTCGAGACGGACGCGCGGGAGCGTCCAGCGCAGCCCGAGGAAATCCGCCCGGCGGCAGAAGAGGACTACGCCGACGTTGACAGCCTCGCCGCGCTCGGCCCTGGGGACCGCGCGCAAGAGCGCATACGCAAAGGGCTCATCGGAGTGCATCACGCGCCTGTTCTATCTCCTCGACGAAAATGCGGGGAGATGCGAGTCGCGCCTGCAGGAACTCGAGATATGCGGATGGATCGGCCCATGCAGGCGGCACGAGAGCGACCAGTCGCTCGAGCTCTTCGTCCGGGATGAGAGCCGCGAGTCGCTCGTCGGCCGCGGCCGCAGAGCCGGCGTTGCCGAGTAGAACGTGGTCGGCGAGTGTGTCGAACGGCTCGGCGGCCGCACTCGCGGCGTCCCAGCCGGCCTGCCCGGCAGAGTGGTGACGGAAGAAGGCTGCGCCGTGGTCGATCAGCCACAGGTCTCGGTGCCAACGCAGTAGATTCGGGTTCCGCGGAGTTCGGTCCACGTTCAGCACCAGCGCGTCGAACCAGACGATCTCCGCCGCCTGGTCGGGGGAGACCTGCTCGAGCGGGTTGTATGCGAGCGCGCCGGGGAGGAAGTCCAAGCCGACGTTCAGGCCCTCCGAGGCCCGGAGCAGGTCCTGGATCTCCGGGTCGGGCTCGGCCACCGCGATCCGCGGATCGAGGTTGACGAGCACTATCTCCGGCACCGGCAGCCGTAGCGCACGAGCGATCTCACCGGCGAGCAGCTCGGCGACCAGCGCCCGCGGGCCCTGCCCGGCACCGCGCAGCTTCACCACGTACATCCCGTCGTCGTCGGCCTCCACCAGCGCGGGCAGGGAGCCGCCCTCGCGCAGTGGGATCACGTAGCGGGTGGCGTTGACGGTGCGCACCAGCGGCAAGCTAGCCGCTCAAGGGCCCGAGGGCTCGCCGCCCGTGCTCGCCACCGCGGACGAGCGTTCGCCGGCGCGCAGCGACGGAGCTTGATGAGAGCAATGGGCTAGCGGCTTGGGTCCACGCTGCGCGCGCGTCGTTGCTCCGCCCATGGCTTCTCGTTTCAGCACGCCGAGGAGTTTGGGGCTGACATCGCGAGGTTCCTTGCGACTAGGAGCCGTAACGGGCGGAGGTTCGAGTCCTCTCATCCGCATAGGCAGAACGGCTGCGACCGTCATCGCGCGCGCCGGTGGCCGAGGTAGAGTCGGCGCGCGGATGCCTCCGGAAGCCGTCTCGCTGGCGCTGGCCGCGTCCTTGTACCCGCCCGCGCTGGCGGCCGTCATCGCTCTCGGGCACGGCGCGGAAGTCCGGCTGCGCGTCGTCCTGTTCGTGATCGCCGCCTACCTCACCTCGCTCGTGACGGGCTCGATCATGCTGCTGCTCTTCGAGGATCTGTCGGCGACGCACGCGGCGCTCCTCGCGCCGACCGCGGGCCTGTACGCCCTCGCGGGCGTCGCGCTGCTGGCGCTCGCGGCTCGCCTGCGCGCCAGGACGCCGCAGCCGGCGAGCGCCGCAAATCGGCCATCGCGCATCGATCGCTACCTGGGCTCCCGCCGGCTCGTCGTGTTGCTGGGCATCGTCCTCTATGTCGTCCCGTCTCCCATCTTCGTCGGGGCCGTGAAGGCGATCGCCGACACGAACGCGTCCGCCGGCCTGGAGCTCGCCTACCTCGCGCAGATGCTCCTGATCATGCTCTGGCTGATCGAGGTGCCGATGCTGATGCTGATCGCCTTTCCGGTGCGCGCGCTTGCCGCCTTGGAGGCGATCAACGCCTGGTTCGTCCGTCACGGGCGCGCCCTTGCGATCCTGGCCTGCGCGGGGCTCGGCGTCTATTTTCTGGTCGTGGGGGGCGTCGAACTGCTGACGTCGTGACGGTGAGGTCGGGGAGGCTCAACTCGGCGCATACTGCAGTTGTGTCAACCGACGCCCCGATCGAGATCGTCCCGGCCGGCCCGGCGTGGCCGCAACGCTTCAAGGAGGAGCGGGCGCTGCTGGAGGAAGCGCTCGCTCCCTGGCTCGCCGGCGGCATCCACCATGTCGGCAGCACCGCGGTCCCGGGCCTCGCCGCGAAGCCGGTGATCGACATCCTCGCGGGCGTCGCGAGCCTCGATGCCTCGCGCGCGTGCTTCGATCGCCTGGCAGCGCTCGAATACGAGTACGCGCCCTACCGTACGGACGAGATGCACTGGTTCTGCAAGCCGGGTCCGGCCCGCCGTACCCACCACCTTCACCTGGTCCCGGCCGTCTCGCCGAGGTACCGCGACGAGCTCGCGTTCCGCGACGCGCTCCGAGCTGACGCGCAGCTCGCCGGCCACTACGCCGATCTCAAGCAGCAGCTGGCGGCGCAACACCGCGACGACCGCGAGGCCTACACCGAGGGCAAGGCCGCGTTCGTCGCCGGCGTCCTCGCGCGGGCGAACGCGTAGTCGTCGAGGTCGAAGCGCGCGCTGCGCCACGCCGCCTCGAGCGTGAGGCTCGGCCGGAACGGCACGTCGCCGTGCTTGTCGAAGTAGTAGCTGTTGGACCCTGAGCAGGAGCGCGGCGAAGAAGACCTGGTTGGGCCGGCGCGCGAGGACCGACTCGAAGTAGCGCCGGTTCGCCTCGGGGCGGACCTCGACGCGCACGGCCTGCTCGCTGCGCGCGCGCTGCAGGCAGCGCACGATGTGCCGCATCTGCGTCTCGATCAGGCCGAAGTAGGACTGGCCGTTGAAGCCGTAGGGGCCGAGGATCGAGAACCAGTTCGGGAAGCCCGGCACGCTCACGCCCTCATACGCCTGCTGGCGGTTCTCGTCCCAGAAGTCCGCGAGATCGATGCCTGCCGCGCCGCGCACCGGGAACGGCGGCATGTTGCCCTTGTCGAAGACCTTGAAGCCCGTGGCGAGGACGAGCACGTCGACGGGGTGCTCGATCCCGTCGGCGGTGCGCACCCCGGCCGGCGTGATCGCCTCGATCGCGCTCGTCTGGAGCGCCACGTTCTCGCGGTTGAACGTGCGGATGTACTCGTTGGAGAAGCTCGGGCGCTTGCAGCCCAGGCGGTAGTGCGGGGTCAGCTCCTCGCGGACCTTCGGGTCCGCGACCGTGCCGAGCAGCTTGATCGCGTCGGCTTCGCCGCGGGCGGGCAGGAAGGGAAACCTGGCGGCGTAGTGGGCGACCAGCACGAAGGTCAGCTCGACGAACGCCTGGCTCAGCCATCGCGCGGCGAGCATCGCTCCGGGCACCCAGCGCAGGATCGCCCGCGCGCGGCCGCTCAGGGGCGCGTCGAGCTTCGGCAGGCACCAGATCGGCGTGCGCTGGAAGACGGTCAGGCGCTCGACCTCCGGCGCGATCGCCGGGATCACCTGGATCGCGGAGGCGCCGGTGCCGATCACGGCCACGCGCCTGCCGCGCAGATCGACCGAGTGGTCCCAGCGCGCGGTGTGCAGCGCGGTGCCGGCGAAGCTCTCCACGCCGGGGATGTCGGGCAGCTTGGGCTGGCTGAAGACCCCGGTCGCACCGATCACGTAGCGCGCGGTCAGCTGCCCGCCGTCGGCGGTCTGAAGGAGCCAGCGGTCGGCGTCCTCGTCGAAGCTCGCGCCGGTCACCTTCGTGTTCAGCCGGAAACGCTCGCGCACGCCGTACTTGTCGACGCAGTCCTCGGCGTAGCCCTTCAGCTCGCGTCCGGGGGCATAGACACGCGACCAGTCGCTGCGTTTCTCGAAGGAGAACTGGTAGCTGAAGGAGGGGATGTCGACCGCCACACCCGGATAGGTGTTCCAGTGCCAGGTCCCGCCGACGCCGTCAGCCTCGTCGATCACGACGAAGTCGGAGAAGCCGGCCTCTTGCAGCTTGATCGCCGCGCCGATGCCGGAGAAGCCCGCCCCGATCACGACGATCTCGTGGTCCACCGCTTGCGCCCCCATCCGCGGGCATCGTACCCGGCTCGATCCCGCGGTCCCCGGCCGTCCGCAATCGCTTTTCAATCGCAGCAATCGCTGATACGATCGCCGGCATGGCCAGTGACGCCGAAGTAGCCGCCGCGCTGCGCCGCATCGCGCGCGCGATCGAGCAGCTCGCCGAGGTCGTCGCGCCGCAGCCCGAGGACTCCGAGCAGGCAAGGACTCTCGCGATGCTCAGCGAGTGGGGGAGTCGAGGCCTCACGAGAGCCCAGGCGAGCGCGCTGTTCCGCAAGCACGGCTTCGCGCCGCAGACCGCGGGCGGCTGGTCGCGGGGAGGCTGGATCGAAGTCGCTGACGACGGCCTGCGATACGTCACCGGCTCCTCACGCGACTGGGTGCGAGAGCAGCATGGCTGAGGTCTTCGAGGTCCGGATCGCCGCGCGCGGCTATGAGGTCGACGCGAACGGGCACGTCGCGGCCGCGGTGCTGCTTCAGTACGGCCAGCACGCGCGGTGGGAATGCCTGCGCGCCGCCGGGGCCGAGCAGGGCGCCATGGCGGCGCGCGGCTACGGCCCGGTGAGCCTGGAAGAGCGCATCCGCTTCCACCGGGAGGTGCGCGCGGGCGAGACCCTGCGAGTCACGTGCTCGTTCGCGTGGGGCGAGGGCAAGACGTTCCGGATCGAGCAGCAGCTGCTGGGCGAGGACGGCGAGCTCAGGGCCGAGATCGCGAACGTCGGGGGCCTGATGGATCTCGCCGAGCGCCGGCTCGCCGCGGATCCCGCCGCCCTGTGGCGGCAGATCGCGCGGCGTCCCGCCGTGCTCGGCGTCTGAATCAGAGGCGCTGCAGGATCGTCCCCGTGCCGGTCCCGCCGGCGGTGCACATCGTGACGAGCCCCAGCTCGGAGTCGCTGCGCTCGAGCTCGTGCAGCAGCGTGGTGATCAGCCGCGCGCCGGAGGACCCCAGCGGGTGGCCGAGCGCGAGCGCGCCGCCGTTGACGTTGACCCTGTCCATGTCGGGCTGCAGCTCGCGCCGCCAGGCGCACACGACCGAGGCGAACGCCTCGTTGATCTCGATCAGGTCGAGGTCGCCGATCTGCATGCCGTTGCGCTCCAGCAGCCGCTGGGTGGCGGGGATCGGCCCCGTGAGCATGATCACCGGGTCGACGCCGACGGTCGTGGCGTCGAAGATCCGCGCGCGCGGCGCGAGCCCGAGCTCGTCGGCCTTCTCGCGCGCCATCAGCAGCACCGCGGCGGCGCCGTCGGAGAGCTGCGAGCTGTTGCCCGCGGTGACGGTGCCGTCCTGGATGAAGGCGGGCTTCAGCGCGGCGAGCTGCTCGATGCTGGTGTCGTAGCGGATGCCCTGGTCGGCCGCGACCGTCTCGCCGCCGACCTGGATCGGGATCAGCTCGCGGTCGAAGCGGCCCTCGCTGCTGGCCCGTGCCGCGCGCTGGTGTGAGCGCAGGCCGAGCTCGTCCTGCTCGGAGCGCGGGATCTCCCAGCGTTCGGCGATCAGCTCGGCGGAGAGGCCCTGCGGGATCAGCTCATAGCGCTCCATCAGCTCGGCCGGGAAGGGGGTGCCGAACTGCTCGTCGGCGAGGTTCGACCCCATCGGCACGCGGCCCATGTGCTCGACGCCCGCGCCGATCATCACGTCGTGGATGCCGGCTGCGATCAGCCCGGCAGCGAAGCTCACCGCCTGCTGTCCGGAGCCGCACTGGCGGTCCACCGTGCTGGCGGGCGTGCCGACCGGCAGGCCCGCCTGCAGCCAGGCGTTGCGCGCGATGTTGTTCGACTGCTCGCCGACCTGCGAGACGCAGCCGGCGACCACGTCCTCGACCAGCTCGGGCTCGATCCCGGCGCGCTCGATGACGGCCCGGTAGGCCGTGCCGAGCAGCTCGTTCGGGTGCACGTCGCGGAAGATCCCCTTGGCGCTGTGTCCGCGCCCGATCGGCGTCCTCGCGGCCTCGACGATGACGACCTCCCGCCCCTGCGTGCGTGCGTCTCGCATCACGAGCCTCCTTTTTTGGGTTTGGGATGGGTTAGGTTTTGTGATGAAACCTACTATCCGGGAGGCTAGCAGAGTCTTGTGATGAAACTTGCAAGGGAAGCACGAAAAAGAGCCGCCGGGCCATCGGCCCGGCGGCTCTGAAGGTGATGCTCTGAGCTGTGTCTAGCGCTGCGAGTTGCGGCGGCGCTGCACGGTGACGATCGAGAAGCCGGCGATCATCAGCGCAAGGCCGATCGCGAAGCTCCAGCGCAGGTCGAAGCCGGTGAACGGAAGCGTCTTCGCTTCTTTGGCCGGGCTCGAGCTCGTCGTCGGTTCGGGCGATTTCGCGGGCGTCGTTTCCGCCGGCGCTTTTTCGGCCGATTCCGGCGAGGTGCCGGTCGTCGGCGTGGTGACCGGGGTCGTCGGCGTCGTGGATGTCGTCGGCGTCGGCGTCGTCTGGCTGTAGCCGGACGTTTCTTCCGCCGCGAACGCCGAGGTCGGGGCCAGGAGAGCCAGCCCCATTACGAGCAGAATCGGGAGGCTCACCAGCTTCCGCCTTGTCTTCCGCGCTGCGCCTGGTGTCCGTGGCCTGCTCGAGGCCATGACATCGGTCCGAGTCATGCCAACCTCCGTCTTGGGTGGTTTTGTGATGGTTCGGCCCTCACGGAGGGCCTCTTTAGCGAGGGTCGAAGCCATGCAACAGGCAAGCTTCAGCCTCTGGTTCGCCATGTATCGGCTGTAGCCTGCTTTCCCTGCAGCGGAATGTCTATCACCTACCGCGGCCCGCAGGTGTTCATAACACCCCGATTTCCGACAACGCGGGTCCCTCAAACGGGTCAGGACACCTTCACGCGCCCGTCGAGGCTGTCTTCGGCGAGCCGCCCGCGCAGGACCTTCTTGTCGAACTTGCCGACGCTGGTCTTGGGGATCTCGTCGATGAAGGCGAACTCGTCCGGCAGCCACCACTTCGCCACGCGGCTGCGCAGGTGCTCGACCAGCTCCTCCGCGCTGACGGCGTCGCTGCTGCTCAGGACGACGCAGCACAGGGGCCGCTCGGCCCAGCGCGGGTCGGGCTTGGCGATCACCGCGGCCTCGACCACGCCCGGGTGTGACATCAGCTCGTTCTCCAGCTCGACGGAGGAGATCCACTCCCCGCCCGACTTGATCACGTCCTTCGAGCGGTCGGTGATCTGCACGTAGCCCTTCTCGTCCACCGCGGCGATGTCGCCGGTGCGCAGCCAGCCGTCGTCGAACTTCTCCGGGTCCGGGTCGTGGAAGTACTGCGAGGCGACCCAGGGGCCGCGGACCTCGATCTCGCCGGTGGAGTCGCCGTCCCAGGGCACCTCCTCGCCGTTGTCGCCGACGAGCCTGAGCTCGACCCAGGGCAGCGGCCGGCCCTGCTTGGCGCGCTGCTCCCAGTAGGCGTCGTCGTGCTCGCCGCGCTCATCCGGCCGCGAGTAGGTCGCAACCGGGCTGGTCTCGGTCATGCCCCAGGCCTGGTAGATGCGCACGCCGTGCCGTTCCTCGAAGTCCTTCATCAGCTGCTTGGGAACCGCCGAGCCGCCGCAGGCCGCGTTGTCCAGCGAGGACAGATCCACCTCGGCGTGCTCGTCGGCGTAGCGCAGGAGGTCCTGGAAGATCGTCGGCACGCAGCCCATCAGCGTGGGGCGCTCCTGCGCGATCAGCTTGGCCAGCGGCTCGGCGCCGAGGAAGCGGTCGGGCAGGATCAGGTCGGCGCCCGCTAGCGCCGCCCCGTAGGGCAGCCCCCAGGCGTTGGCGTGGAACATCGGCACCACCGCCAGCACGCGGTCCCCGCGCCCGAGGCCGTTGCCCTCGGTCATCAGCGTCATCGAGGAGTGCAGGCTGATCGAGCGGTGCGAGTAGAGCACGCCCTTCGGGTTGCCGGTGGTGCCGCTCGTGTAACAGAGCGCCGCCGCCCGGCGCTCGTCGAGCTCGGGGTAGGAGAACGGGCCGCCGCCGGCCTGCTCGAGGAGGTCCTCATAGCGGAGCGCGTTCGGCAGGCGAGCCCACGTCCCCATCCCCCATGACCACAAAGTGGCGGACCTTCTCGAAGCTCGGCACCAGCGGCTCGAGCACGGGCACGAGCGAGTCGTCCACGAAGATCACGCGGTCTTCGGCATGGTTGACGATGTAGGTGAGCTGCTCGGCGAACAGGCGCACGTTGAGCGTGTGCAGCACCGCCCCCGTGCACGGCGCCGCCATGTACAGCTCCATGTGGCGCTGGTTGTTCCAGGCGAAGCTCGCGACGCGCTCGCCCTGCTCGACGCCGAGCTCGCCGAGCACCCGTGCGAGCCGGTCGACGCGCTCGGCCAGGCCCGCGTGGCTGATGCGCTGCACCGAGCCGTCGGGCTGCAGCGTCACCACCTGCGCGCCCTCGTTCAGCGTGCGCATCCTGCCCAGAACGTGGTTCAGCGTGAGCTGGAAGTCGTTCTGCATCAGCCCCTGCAGCATCTCCGTCATCCCCTGAGCCTCCCTGGCGTGCTCTACGTCATCCCCTGGGCGCGCCCTCGCGCGCGGCCAGCCTTGCCGCCCCATCGTAGATCGCGCGCGTGCGCTGGGCGATGTCCTCCCAGTCGAAGCGCAGCACGTACTCCGACGCTTCGGTCACCAGCCGGTCGCGCAGCGCCTCGTCGAGCAGCAGCCGTTCGATCATCACGCCGAGGTGCTCGGGGTCGCCGCCGTTGAAGCGCAGGCCGACGCGCTCGCCCATCGGCACGACCTCGCGCAGCCCGCCCGTGTCGGCGACGATGCAGGGGCATCCGGAGGCCATCGCCTCCAGCGCGACGAGCCCGAACGGCTCGTAGATCGAGGGCACCACGCAGAGGTCGGCGATGCGGTAGAGCGAGTGCAGCACGTCGTCCCCGATCCAGCCGAGGAACGTGCCGTGGCCGGTCAGGCCGAGCTGCTCGGCCTGGGCCTTCAGCTCCGCCTCGTGCGTGCCGCTGCCGGCGACGAGGAAGCGCACGTTGCCGAGGCGCTCGATCAGGCCGGGCATCGCGTCGAGCGCATGCTGGAAGCCCTTCTCGTAGACGAGGCGTCCGACCAGCAGGACGAGCTTCTCCTCCGGCGCCGCGAACTCGGCGCGCAACGCCTGCAGGTCCCGGACCGGCCGCAGGTCGGACGGATCGACGCCGTTGGGGATCACCGCCGCGCGGCTCTCGTCGAGGTCGAAGATGTCGGCGACGTGGCCGCGCATGTAGTGCGAGCAGACGATCACCCGCTCGGCACGGCCCGCCATCCACCGCTCGACGGCATGGATGTGCGACTGCGGCTCGTCCTGCACCCAGCCCTGGTGACGCCCGTGCTCGGTCGCGTGGATCGTCGTGATGTACGGGATGCCGACGCGGTCGGCGAGCAACGCGGCAGCCTTCGCGACCAGCCAGTCGTGACCGTGGATGAGGTCGAACGCGTGTTCGCGGCACAGGGCCTCGCCGGCGGCGAGCATGTCCTCGTTCATCTGATCCACCCACGCCACGAAGCGGTCGAGGTCGCGCGGCCAACCCGGCTCGGGGACCCGGTGGACGTTCACGCCCGCGATCCGCTGGAAGGCCCGTTCGCCCTCGTCGGTCCCCGGACCGAGACCGCGCGTGAGCACGTCCACGCCGACGCCCTGCCGCGCCAGCGCCTCGGCCAGCTTGCGCACATGGCGCGCCAAGCCGCCCTCGATGACCGGGGGGTACTCCCAGGAGAGCATCAGCACGCGCTCGCTCACGACGTGGACCCTACCTGCAGCGCGCTGCCGGCCCGGCCCGCGGGACGTCAGCGTCCTGCCATCCCTCGCGTCGGCGCCGTCCGCGCGAGCCGTCGCATGCGGCCCCTAGCGTGGCCTGCGGGTGGGGGTCCGCTAAACCCGAGCGAAGGAGACCCATCCGATGTTTGACACGAACCACGTCGTGCTGATCGGGCGCCTGACCCGCGATCCCGAGCTGCGCTCGATCCCCTCCGGGACCGCCGTCTGCGAGCTGCGCCTCGCCACGAACTCGGGCCACAAGGAGCCCGACGGCGAGTGGAGCGAGCGCGCCAACTTCTTCGACGTCGCCGTGTTCGGCGCGCGCGGGGAAACCGTGGCGACCTACATGCGCCGCGGCAGCCGCGTCTGCGTCGCCGGGCGCCTGCAGTGGCGCGAATGGGAGACCGCCGAGGAGCAGAAACGCCAGAGCGTGAGCATCGTCGCCGACCACGTGCAGTTCCTGGACCCGGCCGGCGAGCGCACGGCGGGCGAGGATGCGCTGGTCGGCGCGGGAGCCGGGGAGGGCGGCGAGGGGTTCTGAGCGGCGGGCGGGCGGGCCGCGCCGGCGCGGCCCGCGCTCGCCCGCTCGCTCTGCATAGACTCCCGCCGCGCAGACCAACGAGCAGGGACACGAGGCGATGCCCGTCAACACGAAAGCGATCGGCAAGAGCTACGAGCCCGTCACCTACGCGGTGGGGCGTGAGAAGATCCGCGAGTACGCCCGCGCGGTGGGCGAGAACGACCCCGTCTGCATGGACCTCGAGGCGGCGCGCGCCGCCGGCTATGCAGACCTGCTCGCCCCGCCGATGTTCGCCGTCGTCTACAGCGCGCCGGCGGTCGGCCCGCCCATCTTCGACCCGGAGATCGAGCTCAACTTCGCGATGATGGTCCACGGCGGCCAGGAGTTCGAGTGGGGCGAGCCCGTCGTCGCGGGCGACGAGATCACGACCACCGCCTCGGTCAAGGACATCTCCGAAGCCGACGGCCGCGGCTACTACGTGTTCGAGTCGATGTCCGTCAACCAGCGCGGCGAGCAGGTCTGCCGCGGCGTCTGGACCAACATCGTCAGGGGAGTCTGAGAGATGGCCGAGCTGAACCCGGGCGAGCAGATCCCCGAGCTGCGGGTGACGCCCGACAAGTACCTGACGGTCCGCTACGCGGGCGCCTCGGGCGACTTCAACCCCATCCACGTCGACGAGGAGTTCGCGAAGGCCGTCGGCCTGCCCGGGAAGATCCTCCACGGCCTGTGGACGATGGCCCAGGTGGCGCGCGCCCAGACTGAGGCCGCGGGCGGCGCCGCGCGGCTGCGGCGGCTGAAGGTGCAGTTCCGTGGCATG
The DNA here is from genome assembly GCA_963742805.1 of uncultured Solirubrobacteraceae bacterium. Lineage (GTDB taxonomy): Bacteria > Actinomycetota > Thermoleophilia > Solirubrobacterales > Solirubrobacteraceae > Palsa-744. Next base: position 299,733 of record CAVUNG010000002.1, read on the forward strand.
GGCCTGCCCGAGCACGAGGTCCTCGTGACCGGGACCGTGCGGGAGCTGAGCGACCACGGCACCGCGCTGATCGACACAGTCGCCGAGCAGGACGGCAACCAGATCATCCGCAACGCCGAGGCCGAGGTCGAGGTTCAGGGATAGGTGTAGGCGTAGAACGGCTCGAACCGGCGCTCCATGCCGGCCGAGGAGTCTCCGCCTGCCTCGGCGGGCGCCCGATCCGGGCCGAGGGGAGGCTCCCTGGGCACTCCATGCCGGCCGAGGAGTCCCCGCCGGGCTCGGCGGGCGCCCGATCGGTCCGAGGGGAGGCCCCCCGCCGCTCCACGCCGGCCGGGGGCGTCAGCACCCCGCCTACAATCAGGCCGATGCTCACAGCTCGCCAGCAGCGCATTCTCAGCAAGGTCGTGGAGGAGTACCTGCACACCGGCCAGCCGGTGCCCTCGCGCGTGATCGCGGCCGATGCGGCGCTCGACTGCGGGCCCTCCACTGTCCGCAACGAGCTCGCGTTCCTCGAGGAGCACGGGCTGCTCGACCACCCGCACGTCTCGGCCGGGCGGGTGCCGACCGACGCGGGACATCGTTACGTCGTCGACGGCCTGCTCAGCTCCGAGCAGACGCTGCCCGCGGCCCCGCGGCGGCTCGAGCTGGCGCTCGCCAGGCGCGAGATCGACGAGGCCATGCGCTCCACGAGCGAGACGCTCTCGCAGATGACGAACCTGCTCGCCGTGGTCTCGGCGCCGTCGATCAACACGGCCACGATCCGCCACGTGGAGGTGCTCGCGCTGCAACCCCGCGTCGTGCTGGTCGTGGTGATCAGCTCCGCGGGCAACGTCTCGAAGATGCTCGCGACCTTCGACTCCGACGTCGATCCCGGCCTGATCGCCTGGGCCGGCGAGTACTTCAACGAGCGCCTGGTGGGGCTCGGGCTCGGTGCCCGCATGCTGCTCGCCCGCCTCTCCGACCAGAGCCTCTCGGTCCGCGAGCTGGACTTCCTCTCGCGCTTTGCGCCCGGGTTCGGCGACCTGGCGGTGGAGGGCGAGGACACGATCTACCTGGACGGCACCGCGCGCCTGTTCGAGGCCGGGCAGATCGAGGACGCCGGGCGCGTCAACGAGCTGATCGCCCTGCTCGAGCGCCGCGTCGCGCTGCTGCGTGTGCTCAGCGCCGCGCTCGCCGAGCCCGGCGTGTATGTGCGCATCGGCCACGAGAACGAGCTGCCCGCCATGCACACGCTCGCGGTCGTCGCGAGCGGCTACGGCCCGCCGCGGCGCAAGCTCGGCACGGTCTCGGTGATCGGGCCGGTGCGGATGGACTACGCGGGCGCGATCGCCGGCGTCCGTGAGGCCGCGCACGAGCTCTCCCGCTTCGTCGAAGACGCGTTCGCGGAGAGCTAGAGCGCGCCAGATGCCACGCGATCCCTACGAGGTGCTCGGCGTCGAGCGCCAGGCGTCCGAGCAGGACGTCAAGAAAGCCTTTCGCGGGCTCGCGCGCGAACTGCACCCCGACGTCAACGCGCACGATCCCGCCGCCGAGGAGAAGTTCAAGGAGGCGGCAGAGGCGTACGAGATCCTCTCGGACCCCGAGCGCCGAGCGACGTATGACCGCTACGGCCACGACGGCCTGCGCTCGGGCGGCTACGCCCCCAACTTCGAGGGCTTCGGCTCGATCGGCGACCTCTTCAACGCCTTCTTCGGAGGCGGCTTCGGCGGCGCCGGCTTCGGGGCCGCGCAGGGCGCCGACGTCGCGGTCGCGGTCGAGATCGAGCTCGCGCAGGCCGCCAGCGGCGCCACCGTCGAGGTCTCCTACGAGGCGATCGACCGCTGCGAGCACTGCCACGGCAACGGCGCAGAGCCGGGCACCCCGATCGAGACCTGCGAGCAATGCGGCGGCGCCGGCCAGCTCCAGAGCGCCACCCAGACGCTGCTCGGGCAGATGATCCGCACCGTCGTGTGCGATCGCTGCGGCGGCGACGGGCGCATCCCCAAGGAGCCGTGCGGGGTCTGTCGCGGTTCCGGTCACGTGCAGGCCTCTCGCAGCCTCGACATCGAGATCCCGGCCGGCATCGCCGACGGCCAGCGCATCCGCATGAGCGGTCACGGCAGCGTGGGCCCCGCGGGCACGCCGGCCGGCGACCTCTACGTGCTGGTGGGCGTGCGCGCCGACGAGCGCTTCGTGCGCGAGGCCGACGACCTGATCACCGTGCTCGACCTGCCAGCGACGCTCGCCGCGCTCGGCACCACCGCCGAGGTGCCCACGATCGAGGGCAGCGTGGAGCTGGAGGTCGCCGCGGGCACCCAGCCCGGCGAGGTGCTGACCGTGCGCGGCGAGGGCATGCCGGCCCTGCGCCGCTCGCGCCGGGGGAACCTGCGCGTGGTCGTCAACGTCGTCGTGCCACGGCGTCTGGACGCCGAGCAGCGCGAGCTGCTCGAACGCCTGGACGGCACGCTCGGCGAGGACAACCTGCGCTCGCAGGACTCGCTGTTCGCCAAGCTGCGACGGGCGCTGGGCAGCCAGGCAGCGTGATCAGGCTCGCCGTCCGCGTCGGCCGCGAGCAGGCGGAGCTGGCGCTGGCCGAGCTGCTGGAGCTCGCGCCCGCGGGCGTGGAGGAGGTCGAGCTCGAGGACGGCCGCGTGGAGTACGCCGTGTACGGCGCTCCCGGCGAGCTTCCGGCGCTCCCGGATCTGCGCGCGCTCGCCGGCGGCACGCCGGTCGAGGTCTCGACCACGGAGATCGCGGACGACTGGCCGGAGCGCTGGCGCGAGTTCCACCGCCCGGTGCTGGTCGAGGGCGGCGCGGGCGTGCCGTCGCTGCGCGTGCGCCCGCCGTGGGAGCCCCCCGCCGCATCCGGCGGCGCGCTGGAGCTCGTCATCGACCCGGGCCAGGCCTTCGGCACCGGCGCGCACGCCACGACCAGGCTGTGCCTGTCGCTGCTGCTGCTCCTCCGGGGCGAGAGGCCGCCGGCCGCGGCCGTGCTCGACATCGGAGCCGGCTCGGGCGTGCTCGCGATCGCCGCCGCCAAGCTCGGCTACGAGCCCGTGCTCGCGCTCGACAACGAGGCAGAGAGCGTGACCGCCGCGGCCGAGAACGCGCGCGTCAACGGTGTGGTCCTGCGCTCCGAGCGCTTCGACCTGCGGCGCGAGGACCTGCCCTGGGCCGGGGCGGGGGAGCCCGCCCCGCGGCGCGTGATCGTGCTGGCGAACCTGCTCGCGCCGCTGCTCGCCGAGCTCGCCGGAGCGCTGACCGCACCGCCCGCGCAGCTGATCGCGGGCGGCCTTCTCGCCGAGCAGCTCGACGACGCCGCCGCGGCGTTCGCGGCCGCCGGCCTGCACGAGCGCGCGCGCCGGCTCGCGGACGGGTGGGGTGCGCTGCTGCTCGCGCCCGCCCCGGGCTAGGCCGGGACGCCGTCGGCTATCTGCGTGGCGGCGAGGACGTTCGAGCGGTAGACGAGGTCGATCGCCGGGCGGATGCCGTCCTCTTCGACGGCCAGCTTCGCGGCGGCGCTCAGGGCGCGGCCGATCGTCTCGAGCGCCTCGCCGTCCTCGCCGGGGTCGGGGTCGCGGGTCGCCGCGACCGCCATGTCGAGCATCGCCGCCGCCTGCTCGGCGACGCCGGTGAAGAGGGCCGGTCCCACGAGGCTCGCATAGCCGTACGCGCGCATCAGTCGCCCGGAGACCCTGATCGAGGCGGGGCGCCGCGGGGCGGTGACGGCGGGCAGCTCCTGGCCGTCGACGAGCGCGGCCATCGTGCCGCCGAGCACCAGCTTCGTCGTGGCCTCGTCCAGGCCGGCCTGCGCCGCGACGCGCAGCGCCATGTAGAGAGTCGTCGCGGGCAGCCCGTACGGCGGATCGGAGGCGAACACGATCCGCTCGGCCGGTACGCGCGCGAACAGCTCGATCACGTCGAGCGGGAAGAAGCACGAGATGTCGTAGAGGACCTTGGGATGATCCGCGAGTCGGGTGCTCAGGATGCCCTGGTCGCAGATCGCGCCGTGGGCGAGGATCAGCGCCGCCCCCGGGTGACGGAGCGCGAGGTCGGCGAGCCCGTCCGCAAGGGGCGGCAGGCCCCGGCCGGCGTGGATCAGCACCGGCACGCGGGCGTCTTCGGCGAGCTTGAAGACGTCGTCGAGGTCGCCGCCGTCGAACACGAAGTCCTGCGCGCGGGGGTGGAGCTTGATCCCCCTCGCGCCGTTGCCGAGCGAGCGTTCCGCCTCGGCGAGCGCCCCTTCGGCGGGGTCCAGGCGGCAGAACGGGACGAGCCGGCCGTCGCTTTCTGAGGCCCACGCGAGCACGCGGTCGTTCGGCAGCGAGTAGGCGGGCCGGCGCTCGGGGTCGTGCAGCGGGAACACGCAGGCGCGCCGCGCTTCGGCCGCATCGAGCTGGGCCAGCAACTGCTCGAGCGTCAGCGAGCGGCCGTCCTCGTCGAGGCCGAGGTGAGTGTGGGCGTCGATCACTTCCCCGCCGCCGGGCCGCAGCTGCGCGGTCTCGGCCAGGAACGGCGCGAGCGCTTCGGCGTAGAGCGTCTCGTTCACGCGCGGCACCTTAGATGATCGATTGCGGCATGCGAAGGGCAGGCGTCACGCGGGTGGATGAGGCTCAGCCGATCATCTAGCCTTGGCGGCACTGGATGGAGACGGCAAGCGCACACCGCGTCGTCGTCGTCGGCGGCGGCTTCGGAGGCCTGCAGGCGGTCGAGCACCTGCGGCGTGAGAACGTGGAGATCACGCTTGTCGACCGCCGCAACTTCCACCTCTTCCAGCCGCTCACCTACCAGGTCGCGACCGGGGCGCTGTCACCGGGTGAAGTCGCCTATCCGCTGCGCGCGATCTTCAGGCGCGCGCGCAACGTTCGCGTCCTGATGGCGGAGGCGCGTGCGATCGACGCCGAGGCGGGGCGCCTGGAGCTCGCCTCGGTGGCCGGCGTGCCCGCGCTCCCCAGCATCCCCTACGACACGTTGATCGTCGCCGGGGGCTCGAACTACTCGTACTTCGGCAACGACGCCTGGGCGGAGTTCGCGCACGAGGTGAAGTCGCTGGAGAGCGCCCTCGTCACCCGTTCGGCGATCCTCAGCGCGTTCGAGGCGGCCGAGATGGCGCCGGACGACGAGCTGCGAGGGTCGTGGCTGTCGTTCGTCGTCGTCGGCGCCGGGCCCACCGGCGTCGAGATGGCCGGGCAGATCGCCGAACTGGCGCGGGACAGCCTGCGCCGCAACTTCCGCTCGGCCGACCCCGGCAGCGGGTGCATCTTGCTGGTCGAGGCCGGCGATCGGGTCCTGGCGAGCTTCCCGGCCTCGCTGTCCGAGCGAGCCCGGCGCTCCCTCGAGCGCAGAGGCGTCACGCCGATGCTGCGCCGCACGGTGGTGGACGTCGACGCACGTGGCGTGACGGTCCGCGATCCGAACGGCGACGCCGAACGCATCTCGGCGCGTACTGTCGTCTGGGCGGCCGGGGTGACGGCCTCTCCGCTGGCCGGGATGCTCGCTTCGCTCGCAGGCGCGGAAACCGATCGCGCCGGCCGGCTCACGGTCGAGCCCGATCTGTCGCTGGCCGGCCACCCGGAGATCCTCGCGCTGGGGGACATGGTCGCGGTCCGCGGGCCCGGCGGCGAGCCGGTGGTCTACCCCGGCGTCGCTCCGGTGGCGATGCAGCAGGGCCGCTACGCGGCGAAGCTCGTGCGCGCGCGGCTGGACGGACGGACCCCCGCGCCCTTTCACTACACCGACAAGGGAAACCTCGCGACGATCGGCCGCGCTTCGGCCGTCGCCGACATCAAAGGCCTGAAGCTCAGCGGCCTGCTCGCGTGGATCACGTGGCTGGGTGTGCACCTCTGGTATCTGGTCGGATTCGCGAACCGCCTGTTCGTCTTCATCCGCTGGGCCGTCTCGTTTGCGACCCACGGCCGTGGCGCGCGCGTGATCACCGTCCCGGAGGCCTACGCCGAGGCCAGCACCGCTCCCGCGCGGAGGGGAGAGGCGGGGCTGCAGGACGCCGCGGCGCAGCGCTCCAGAACCGAGGCGGCCGCCCACGGCGGCGCGGCAGACGGATGACCGCCGCGCCCTGCGTATCCTGAGCGGAGGATGGCGATAGTCGAGCAGATCAAAACCGACCTTCAGGGCGCGATGCGCGCGGGGGACAAAGAGAGGGTCGGAGCGCTGCGGCTCGTCCTCTCCGAGCTCCAGAAGGCCGCGAAGGACGGCAACGACGACGAGCTGGCGGTGCTCCGCCGCGAGCGCAAGCGCCGACTCGAGGCCGCCGAGCAGTTCCGCGAGGGCGGCCGCGCGGAGCTGGCCGCCACGGAGGAGGCCGAGGGCGAGCTGATCGGGACCTACCTGCCCGCCGAGCTCTCCGACGCGGAGCTCGAAGGGATCGTCGCGCAGGCGGTCCGCGAGAGCGGCGCCGAGAGCGCCAAGGACATGGGCACCGCGATGCGCTCCGTGATGGCGGCCGTCGACGGCCGCGCCGACGGCAAGCGCGTCTCCGGGATGGTGAGGGCTGCGCTGCAGGGATGAGGACGCAGATCGAGCTTTCGAACGAGGTCGCAGCCGAGCTGGCCGGCAGCCAGGACGCCGTGCTGCGTGCGCTGGAGGCGCACCTCGACTGCCGTGTCTTCCTGCGCGGCAACATCATCACCTTCGACGGTGAGGAGAACGAGGTCGTTGTCGGCGAGCGCGTGGTGCGCGAGCTGTCGGATCTGATCGCCCGTGGCCATCAGATCGGTCCCGGCACGATCACCGCCGTCACCGGCGCGCTCGACGCCCACCAATCGCCGGCGCGGGTGCTCGAGGACGTCGTGTGGTCGCACCGCGGCCTGCGCGTGGCGCCGAAGACCGTCAACCAGAAGCGCTACGTCGACTCGATCCGCCACAGCACCATCACCTTCGGCGTCGGCCCGGCAGGGACCGGCAAGACCTTCCTGGCCGTCGCCATGGCCGCCGCCGCGCTCTCGCGCCACGAGGTGAATCGGATCATCCTCACCCGCCCCGCGGTTGAGGCGGGCGAGCGGCTCGGGTTCCTGCCGGGGGACCTGATGGCGAAGGTCGATCCCTATCTGCGCCCGCTGTTCGACGCGCTGCACGACATGCTCGACCCCGAGAAGGTCTCCTCGCACATCGACCGCGGCGTGATCGAGATCGCGCCGCTGGCGTTCATGCGTGGGAGGACGCTCAACGACTCGTTCGTGATCCTCGACGAGGCGCAGAACACGACGCCCGAGCAGATGAAGATGTTCCTCACGCGCCTCGGCTTCGGCTCGCGCATGGTCGTGACCGGCGACATCACGCAGGTGGACCTGCCGCGCGAGCAGCAGTCCGGCCTGATCGTCGTCGGCGACGTGCTGGACGCCGTCGAGGACGTCGATTTCGTCCGCTTCGGCGGCGAGGATGTCGTACGCCACAAGCTCGTGCAGCGCATCGTCGAGGCCTACGACGCGCACTCCCAGCGCGGCGGCTCGGAGCAGCCCCCGCCCGCGCGGCCGGCGATCCGCAGCGCTTAGATGGCACCGGCGCACGAACGGCACCGCGCCGTGGAATCCGCCGTCTAGCCGTCGTGCTCGACGTCGAGGTCTTCGGCGAGCGCCTTGCGCCGGACGCTCCTGCGCCCGAGGAGGTGCGGCGGCTGTGCGAGCTCGCGGCGGCGAGCCGCGGCGTGGACGGCGGCCACGTCGCGGTCGAGTTCGTGACGGCTGCGCGAATCGCCGAGCTCAACCGCCTTCACCGCGGCAAAGACGGCCCGACCGACGTGCTGTCGTTCCCGGTGGACGGTCCCGGCGGGGCCGAGCCGCGCGAGCTCGGCGACATCGTGATCTGCCCGGCTCACACGGAGGACCTCGGCGAGGCGATCGTCCACGGCATGCTGCATCTGCTCGGCATGGATCACGAGACCGACGACGGCGAGATGCTCGCGCTCCAGGGCGAGCTGCTGCGCCGCTCCGCGCCGTGACGCGCAGTGGCTTCGTCGCCCTCGCCGGTCGGCCCAACGTGGGCAAGTCCACGCTGGTCAACGCGGTCGTGGGCGAGAAGGTCGCGATCGTCTCGGAGAAGCCGCAGACGACGCGGCGGGCGATCCGCGGTGTTCACCGCAGCGCGGACGTGGAGCTGGTCCTGGTCGACCTGCCGGGGGTCCAGCGGCCCCGCGACGCGCTCACCGGGCGCATGGCCCGGCGCGTGCAGGAGGAGCTCGAGGGCGCCGACGCGACGCTGCTGATTCTCAACGGCGAGCAGGGGGTGGGGCCCGGCGACCGCTTCATCGCGCGCGAGCTGGCGGGCTCCGCCACGCCCGCGACGATCGCCGTCAACAAGGTCGACCGGCTCTCGCGTGCGGCGCTGCTCGCGGCGCTCGCTGAGGCAGCCGAGCTGGAGCTCGACGCCGAGGTGTTCCCGATCTCCGCGCGCAGCGGCGCCGGCCTCGCGGAGCTGATCGCCCACCTCGGCGGCATGCTGCCCGAGGCGCCCTTCATGTTCGCCGGCGGCGCCGCCTCCGATCAGTCGACCGAGGTGCTCGTCGCCGAGCTGATCCGCGAGGCCGCGATCAGGCGCACGTTCCAGGAGGTCCCGCACGCCGTGGAGGTGGTGGTGGAGGAGATCGAGCCGCCCGAGAGACCTGGTGGGGCGATCCGGGTGCGAGCCCTGATTTGGGTCGAGACGAGCTCCCAGAAGGGCATCCTGATCGGCGCCCGCGGGTCGATGATCAAGAACATCGGGACCGCCGCGCGCAAGGAGATCGAAGCCGCGCTCGGCGACCGCGTGCACCTCGACCTGTCCGTACGGGTGCGGCGCGACTGGCGCGCCGACGACAGCCTGCTCGACCGGCTCGGGATCGGTTAGGGAAGGGTCGGCCGGCGCTCCATGCCGGCCTCAGGGAAGGGTCGGCCGGCGCTCCATGCCGGCCTCAGGGAAGGGTCGGCCGGCGCTCCATGCCGGCCTCAGGGAAGGGTCGGCCGGCGCTCCATGCCGGCCTCAGGGAAGGGTCGGCCGGCGCTCTCCATGCCGGCCTCAGGGAAGGGTCGGCCGGCGCTCCATGCCGGCCTCAGGGAAGGGTCGGCCGGCGCTCCATGCCGGCCTCAGGCGGCAGTGACCGGCTCGCGCTCCAGCCCGCTCGCAAGCCGCGCGACGAGCACCTCGAGCGAATCGAGGTCCAGCGCCGCCGTCCATATGAAGGGGAGCCCCAGCACCTGGAAGCCGTGCCGGCGCAGCCGCGCGACCTGGGAGTGCTGGTAGCCGCCCCGTGCGTGGACCTCGTGCGCGGCGCGCGCGGCGGCGAGCACGCGGGCGCTGCGGCGCCCTGAGGCCACGGCATCGATGCGCGCCAGCTCCTCGGCGCCGAAGCGGCGCGGCAGCAGCGAGTTGACCACCACGGCGTCGAGCTCGCGGCCGGTCGCCTCCACGAGTCCCTGCTCCAGCTCGATCGTCTCGGTGACCGCCATCTCGGTGCCCTGGGCGACGCCCAGGTAGGCGGTGCGCTCGGGGTCGGCCAGCAGCTCGCGCACGTGGCCGGTGTCGCGCACGATCGGCCCCACCCGGGCGATCCGCGAGAACGTCTCGGGCGAGCGCAGCATGCCGAGGGCGTGCCCGGTGGCCGGCGCGTCGAAGATCACGAGGTCGCTCGCGTTGCGCGAGCCCCGCTTGGCGCTCGCCAGCCGCCAGATCTTGATCATCGTCACGATCTCGCGTGCGCCCGGGGCGGCGGCCGCGAAGTACTGGAACGTGCCGCTGGACGTCAGGATCCGTCCGGGGACGCGCCCGCCGAGCGCCTGCACCCACTCGAGCAGCGCCCGGTCGGGGTCGATCGACAGCGCCGAGAGGCCTTCCTGGAGGGCGAGCGGCCCGCCCGGCTCACCCTCGTGGCCGAACAGCGCGGCGGCGCGGGACTGCCCGCCGACCTCCACGAGGGTCGTGCGGCGCCCCGCTCGCGCCGCCAGGAGCCCCAGGGCGCAGGCAACGGTCGTCTTGCCGACGCCTCCCTTGCCGGTCACGACGATCAGCCTGCGGTCGAGAAGCGACTGCATTCGCAGGCAGTCTCGCAGGCTCCCCGCCGCAGGCGCCCGCCCCGCGGCGCCGCCTACAATCGTCCGCATGTCCGCCGCCGCGGAGCCGATCGAGGGTCTCGTCAGCTACGACGAGAACGGACTCGTGCCCTGCGTCGTGCAGGACTGGGGGAGCGGCGAGGTGCTGACGCTCGCCTACATGAACGCCGAGGCGCTGCGCCGCACGCGCGAGACCGGCGAGCTGCACCTCTGGAGCCGCTCGCGCGGCGAGCAGTGGCACAAGGGGGCGACGAGCGGCAATACGCAGGCCGTGCGCGCGCTGCGCGTGGACTGCGACGGCGACACGCTGCTGGCCCTGGTCGAGCCGGCCGGTCCGGCCTGCCACACGGGCGAGCGCACCTGCTTTCACCGGGGCGAACTCGCCCCCGCCGCGCCGCACGAGACGCTGCCCGGACTCGAGCGCACGCTCGCACAGCGCGCGCGAGAGCGCCCGGCCGGCTCCTACACCGTCGAGCTCCTCGACAACCCGCCGCTGATCGGCGAGAAGGTGATGGAGGAGGCCGAGGAGGTGAGTCGCGCGGCCCGGGAGGAGAGCGATCTGCGCGTGGACGAAGAGGCCGCCGACGTGATCTACCACCTGCTCGTGCTGCTGCGCAGCAGGGGCCGCTCACTCAGCGACGCCGAGCGGGTGCTCGATGGCCGTCGCTGAAAGCGCCCTCCCGGTCTCGCCCTCCCTCGAGGAGGCGCGCGCGCTCGCGGGCGAGCACAACCTGATCCCGCTGGCGGTCAGCTTCGTGGACGACTGCGAGACGCCCGTCTCCGCGTTCCTGAAGCTGCGCGCGCTGGCCCCGTCGGAGCCGGCGTTCCTGCTCGAGTCGGCAGAGCAGGGGCAGCGGGTGGGCCGCTGGTCGTTCATCGGCTTCAGCCCGCACGAGGTCGTGCGGTGGTCCCTCGCGGACGGGGGAGATCCCTACGAGCTCGCGGCGCAGCGGCTCGCGCGCTTTCGCCAGGCGCCGATGCTCGACGCACCGCCTTTCACCGGCGGCGCCGTCGGCGTCTTCGGCTACGACCTCGTGCGCACGGTCGAGCCGCTGGACGCGCCCAACCCAGATCCGGTCGGCGTCCCGGACCTCGCGCTGATGCTCACCGACGGGCTGCTCGTCTTCGACCACCTCAAGCACACGCTCACGATCCTCGTCAACGCGAACCTCGAGGTGCAGCCGGAGCTGGAGCGCGCGTACGCCGACGCGGTCGCGCAGATCGCCGAGGTCCGCGAGGCGCTCGCCGGCCCGGTGCCGCGCCAGGAGCTGCGCCCGCCGCGCGAGACCCCCACCTTCCGGTCCAACATGCCGCGCGAGCAGTTCGAAGCCATGGTGGCACGCGTCATCGAGTACATCTACGCCGGCGACGCCTTCCAGGTGGTGCCCTCCCAGCGCTGGTCGGCTGCCAGCCCGGTCGAGGCCTTCTCGATCTATCGCGGGCTGCGCGCGGTCAACCCCAGCCCGTACATGTACTTCCTGGACTTCGGCGACTTCCAGGTCGCCGGCGCGAGCCCGGAGCCGCTGCTCACGGTCACCGGCACGCACGTCTCGACGAAGCCGATCGCCGGCACCCGTCCCCGCGGCGCCAGCGCCGAGGAGGACCGCCGCATCGCCGGCGAGCTGCTCGAAGACGAGAAGGAGCGCGCGGAGCACGTGATGTTGGTCGACCTCGGACGCAACGACCTCGGCCGCGTCTGCGAGTACGGCAGCGTGCGGGTCGACGAGCTGATGGAGGTCGAGACCTACAGCCACGTGATGCACATCGTCTCCTCGGTCTCCGGGACGCTTCGTCCGGGGGTCGGCGCGATGGACGCCCTGCGCTCGGTGCTGCCGGCCGGCACGCTCTCGGGCGCCCCCAAGGTGCGCGCGATGCAGATCATCGATGAGCTGGAGCCCGTTAAGCGCGGCGGGTACGGCGGCGCGGTCGGCTACCTCTCATACGGCGGCGACCTCGACACGGCGATCCACATCCGCACGGTCGTCGTCAAGGACGGCATCGCCTACGTGCAGGCCGGGGGCGGCACCGTCGCGGACGCCCGCCCGGACTACGAGTACGACGAGTCGGTCGCGAAGATGAGCGCCGCCGTGCGGGCGATCGCGCTCGCCTGCGAGCAGCCCGACTGGCCCTGAGGGCGGCTTGTAACGATCCCGTTTCCGCGCCAACCTTCGTCGCGCTCCGGCGTTCCAACGATCGGTTCTTAATGGAGCGGCGGTCCGAGAGCCCGCCGAGGGCAAGCGGAGGAGGCATCGTCATGGGGGAGCGGAGGATCTTCAAGCGGCGCGCGAGGAGCGTGCTCGCGCTGTCGGCGGCCGCGGCGGCCGTGGTCGCGTGGCTGGCGCTTTCGAGTTCTGGCGCGGCGCCTGCATCGGGAACCACGACGGTCCCGATCCATCACGTTGTCGTGATCCTGCAGGAGAACCACAGCTTCGACAACGTGCTCGGCCAGCTGTGCGCGAAAGAAAAACCGACGACGTGCAAGTTCGCGACGAGCGGCAAGAACAGGAAAGGCGAAACGATTCCGCTGAGCGTCGCCGAAGACAAGGTGCCCCCGGTCTCCCACGGCCAGGAATCACAGCTGACGGCCATGAACAACGGCAAGATGAACGGCTTCGAACAGGTCAGCGGCTGTGAAGAAAGGCAGTGCTACACCCAGTTCGGCGAAGAACACGTCAAGAACCTCTGGGAAATGGCTCGCCACGGCGGGATCAGCGACCACTTCTTCTCGCGCGACATCGTCCCCTCGTGGGGCGGGCACCTCGACTTCTTCGCCCAGACGCTGGACGGGTTCGTGGGCAACAACCCCAAGTTCCACGAAGAAGGGCAGGGCAAGGGGCCCGGATGGGGCTGTGACTCCCATGACGAAAGCGAATGGATCGCGCCCGGCGGCGAAATCAAAATGGAGCCGTCGTGCGTCCCCGACAAGGAAGGCCACGGCGCCTTCAGGGAAACGCCGGTGTCCTACGTGCCGACGGTCGGCGACCGGGTCGAAGAAGCCGGCTTGACGTGGGGGATCTACGCGGCGCTGCCCGGTGAACAGGAAGGGTCCAATGGAGAACGCGAAAACGCCGGTCCGTACAAATGGGCGATCTGCCCGACCTTCGCCGAGTGCCTCGACGGCCCGCAGAAAAACGACATGCACCAAGCCAAACAGCTGTTCACCGACGCGGAAACCGGCAACCTGCCGAACTTCTCGATCCTGACCCCGACCACCGTCACCGGCGGCACCAGCCAGCACAACGGCACCTCGATGGGGCTCGGCGACGAATACATCGCGAAAGAGGTGAAGGCGATTCAGGCAGGGCCCGACGGCCCGTCGACGACGATCTTCATCTACTACGACGACTGCGGCTGCTTCTACGACCACGTGAAACCGCCGGTGGCCGGCCTCGGTATCAGGCTCCCGCTCGTGATCGTGAGCCCGTACGCCAAGCCCGGCTTCGTCGACCATCACGTCGCCACCAACAGCTCGATCCTCGCTTACATGGAGAGCGTGCTGCACGTCGCGCCCGTGGATGAACTCGACGCCAACGCCTACAACTTCAGCAAGGCGTTCAACTACACACAGACACCGACCGCACCGTTCGCGGCCAAGACAGACGCGATCCCGCGCGCGGACCGGCATCTGCCGCCGCCTCCGCCCGACGCGAGCTAGCCGTCGCGGCGTCGCGTTGCGGAAGTGAGCCCGGGCCGGCGCTCCATGCCGGCCCGGGGAAGTGAGCCCGGGCCGGCGCTCCATGCCGGCCCGGGGAAGTGAGGCCGGGCCGGCGCTCCATGCCGACCCGGGGAAGTGAGGCCGGGCCGGCGCTCCATGACGGCCCGGGCGGCCGGCTTCGCGCGCCGGCCGCGACGGGCCGCCCTCTGCTCATCGACGCGGCGACCGCTCCGCGAGACGCCGGGCGCCCCCGATCCGGCCGCGCGCAGTGGGCTACGCTGCGCGCGGCGCCATGAAGGTCCTCGTCCTCGACAACTACGACTCGTTCACCTACAACCTCGTGCAGTACCTGGGCGAGCTGGGAGCGGAGGTGGAGACCGTGCGCAACGACCGTGCGAGCACGGACGAGCTGCTCGCGCGCTCCTACGAGCGCTGCGTCGTCTCTCCGGGCCCCTGCACGCCCAACGAGGCCGGCATCTCGCTGGAGGTCGTGCGCCGCTTTCCGGAGGCCGGCATCCCGACGCTCGGTGTCTGCCTCGGCCATCAGTCGCTCGCGCAGGCCTTCGGCGGCACGGTCAAGCTGCACGACCCGATCCACGGCAAGTCGACGACGATCGAGCACGACGGGCGCACGATCTTCTCCGGCCTGCGCGAGCAGCTCACCGTCGGCCGCTACCACTCGCTGATCGTCGGCGACGAGCTGCCGGACTGCCTGGAGGAGAGCGCCCGGGGCGGCGGCGTGCTGATGGCGTTGCGCCACCGCGAGCTGCCGGCGGAGGGCGTGCAGTTCCACCCCGAGTCGGTGCTCACCGAACAGGGCCACGAGCTGCTGTCGAACTTCCTCGAGCGGGCGTGATGCCGAGCCCCGTGCTCACGTCCGCGATCGATCGCCTGGCCTCGCGCCAGGACCTGCCGCTCGACCAGGCCGCGGAGGTGCTCGCCGAGATCATGCACGGTGACGTCTCAGAGGTGCAGATCGCCGGCTTCTTGATCGCGCTGCGCACGAAGGGCGAGACGGTGGACGAGCTCGCGGGCCTGGCGCGCACGATGCGCGAGCTGGCCGCGCACGTCCCGACCGACCGGCAGGACCTGCTCGACACCGCCGGCACCGGCGGCGGGCGCAGCACGTTCAACGTCTCGACCACCGCCGCGCTGATCGCGGCCGGGGCCGGCTGCGCTGTCGCCAAGCACGGCAACCGCTCGGCGACGAGCCGCTCGGGCTCGGCGGACGTGCTCGAGGCGCTCGGTGCGCGGATCGACCTCGGGCCGGCCCAGGTGGCGGATTGCATCGCGGACTCGGGGTTCGGCTTCATGTTCGCGCCCGCCCATCACCAGGCGACGCGGTTCGTGATCCCGGTCCGCCACGAGCTGGCCGTGCGCACGATCTTCAACATGCTGGGGCCGCTGACCAATCCCGCCGGCGCCCGGCGCCAGCTGGTCGGCGTCTCCGATCCGGCCTTCCTCGAGACCATCGGCGGCGCCCTGGCGCGGCTCGGCGTCGACCGTGCGCTCGTCGTCGCCAGCGAGGACGGCCTCGACGAGGTCTCCTCAGCGGCCCCGACCAAGGTCGTCGAGGTCAACGGCGAGGAGCTGCGGACCTACCTCCTGCGGCCCGAGGACGCCGGCGTCACGGCGGACGGCGGCGAGGCGCTCGCGGGCGGCACCCCCGAGGAGAACGCGAACCTCAGCCGCGCGATCCTCGAAGGCGGCTCCCCGCCCGGCGAGGCGCTTGCCGCCATCAACGCCGGCGCCGCGATCTACGCGGCGGGCGGCGCGGCGGACATCGCCGAGGGCGTGCGGGCGGCGCGCGAGGCGATCGCCGACGGTCGCGCGCTCGCGGCGCTCGACGGCTACGTGCAGGCCACGCTGCGCCATGCCCCGAGCGGGGCGGCGCGGTGAGCCCGGCGACGGGAACGGTGCTCGACCGGATCGTGGCCGAAACCCGCGCGGCGCTCGAGCGGCGCCGCCGCGAGCAGCCGCTGGGCGACCCCGGCCGGGCGCCCGAGCCGGGGCGCTTCCGCGATGCCCTCGCGGCTCCCGGCATCGGCGTGATCGCCGAGTTCAAGCGCCGCTCGCCCTCGGCCGGCTCGCTGCACGACGCTCCGGACCTCGAGCGGATCGTCACCGCATACGAGCGCGGCGGCGCGGTTGCGGCCTCGATCCTCACCGAGGAACCGAACTTCGGCGGCTCGCTCGAGGACCTGCGCCTGGCGCGCCGGGCCAGCGGGCTGCCGCTGCTGCGCAAGGACTTCGTCGTGGACCGCTACCAGCTGCTCGAGGCGCGCGCCGCCGGCGCCGACGCGATCCTGCTGATCGTCGCGGCGCTCACGGACTCCGAGCTCGCCGGGCTCTCCGCGGCGGCGGCGGAGCTGGGCCTCGACGTGCTCGTCGAGGTGCACGACGAGTCCGAGCTCGAACGCGCCGCCGCTCACGGCCCCGAGATCGTCGGTGTCAACAACCGCGATCTGCGCGACTTCTCGGTGGACCTCTCGCGCACAGAGCGCCTGCTGGAGATGATGCCCGCGGGCGCCATCGTCGTGTCCGAGTCGGGGATCTCGAGCCCGGCGCAGCTCGCTACGCTCGAGCGGCAGGGCGTGGATGCGGTGCTCGTGGGGGAGACGTTGATGCGCTCGGGCGATCCCGAGGCGGCTCTCGGCGAGCTGAAAGCGCCGGATGGCGTCCTTTAGGCACTCCCCCGCAAACCTTTAGAACCGCTTCAAGCCCTCCCCTCATCCTCTCCCGCATGAAACGACTATTCGCCATTCCCTTCATAGCCGCGCTGCTGGGAGCCGGAGTCGTTGTTGCCGTGCTCGCTGCCGCCGGGGATCTTGGCGCGAAGGACACGGTCACGACGGTCGAGGCGCCCACGGCGACCGCTACGCCCAGCAACGCATCGAACCGGAGCGTTGGGCTCACGCCACATCAGGTATACGTCAAGGACGCCCCCGGCGTCGCGTTCGTCACCTCCACAGTCGTCCAGAAGAACGAATCCCCGTTCGGCTTCGGCGAATCCTCGCGCGAAGGCACGGCCACCGGGTCGGGCATCGTGATCAACAGCAACGGGACGATCCTCACCAACTACCACGTGATCGAGAACGCCGTGAAAGTCACGGTCAGCTTCGAAAAAGGCAAGACCGTCGAAGCGCAGGTCGTCGGCAAGGACCCCTCCAACGACCTCGCCGTCCTGCGCATCCATCCCGACGGGCTGACGCTGCACCCGATCGCGCTCGGTGACTCCAGCGCCGCCCAGGTGGGCGACCCGGTCTACGCGATCGGCAACCCGTTCGATCTGCAGCGCACGCTGACGACGGGCGTGGTGTCCGCGCTCCAGCGCCACCTCGAAGCCCCGAACGGCTTCACGATCTACAACGTCATCCAGACCGACGCCCCGATCAACCCGGGCAACTCGGGTGGGCCGCTGCTGAACGCGCAGGGCCAGGTGATCGGCATCAACTCGCAGATCGAGACCGGCGGCTCGAGCAACGGCAGCGTCGGCATCGGCTTCGCGGTGCCGATCAACACCGCCAAGGGCGAGCTCGGCAAACTCGAGCAGGGCGGCACCGTCTCCAGCGCCGGCTACCTCGGCGTCACGTCGATCACGATCGACGGCTCGCTCCAGGGGCTGAACCTGCCCACCAACAGCGGCGCGCTCGTCGAGAGCGTGCAGCCGAACTCGCCCGCCGCGAAGGCGGGCATCAAGGGCGGCGTCGCAACCGGCACGCAGAGCGGCTCGGTGGCCGTGGGCGGCGACATCATCAAGTCCATCGACGGCAAGGAAGTTGCCGGCTCGGAAGACCTGGCGACCGTCATCGGCGAAAAGAAGCCCGGGCAGGCGGTGTCCGTGAAGGTCCTGCACCCGAACGGCCATGGCGGCTGGGAAACGAAGACCCTGCAGGTGACGCTCGGCAAGCGTCCCGCCACGGCGCCGACGCAGTCGGGCACCGAAGAAAAAGAAAAAACCACACCGGAAGGCTGATCGGTCCCGGCGCGCGGCTCGCCCCCGCCGCGCCGGATGCCGGCTCCGCGACACGGGAGGCTCCGGTCGCGGAGCGAGCCGCCCTGCGCATGGCAGCTCGCCGTGTGCGGGGCGGCCAGGAGGCAGGGCGGGCCGGCAGCGCCCTGCGCGCTGACGCTACCGTTGAGGCGTGGCGACGCGCTTGAAGATCTGCGGCCTGACGAACCTCGAGGACGCCGAGGCGGCCGCCGCGATGGGCGCCTGGGCGCTCGGCATGGTGTTCGCCGAGGGCAGCCCCCGGCGCTGCGCTCCTGAGCAGGCCCAGCGCATCGCAGCGGCCCTGCAAAGGCGAGCGGAGCTGTGCGGGGTGTTCGTCAACGCGCCGCTGGACGACGTCGCCGCCGCCGCCCGCGACATCGGCCTCACGATGCTCCAGTTCCACGGCGACGAGGGGCCCTCCTACTGCGCCGAGGCGGCGCGGCGCACGGGCGCTCGCGTGATCCGCGCCCAGCAGGTCGCCGGTCCCGGCGACATCCGGGACGTCGAGCGCTATCACGTCGACTTCCACCTGCTCGACGCGCGCTCGCGCGAGCGGCCCGCGCTGCGCGGAGGCACCGGCGAGACATTCGACTGGGAGCTCGTGCGCAGCCGCCGCTCGCGGGTGCCCCTGATCCTCAGCGGCGGCATCGATGCGTCGAACGCCGCCGCCGCGATCGCCGCGGTGAGCCCATACGCCCTCGACAGCGCGAGCGGCACCGAGGCCTCGCCGGGACACAAGGACCCTGCGCGGATGGAAGCTCTGTTCGCCGCCGTGCAGGCGGCCGACGAGCAGCGGGCGGCTGAGGCCGTCGGCCAGCCGGCATGACGATGGACGGCGCCGAGATCGAGCACCGCTACGGCGGCTACGGGGGCCAGTACGTGCCCGAGACGCTGATGCCCGCGCTCGCGGAGCTCGAGCAGGCCTGGCTGCAGGCGCGGGCCGACCCCGCCTACCGCGCGGAGCTGGGAGAGCTGCTGCGCGACTTCGCCGGGCGCCCGAGCCCGCTCTACCGGGCGCGGCGCCTGTCCGAGGTCGCCGGGCGCCCGATCTACCTCAAGCGGGAGGACCTCAACCACACGGGCTCGCACAAGCTCAACAACGCCATCGGGCAGGCGCTGCTCGCGCGGCGCATGGGCAAGCGCCGCGTGATCGCCGAGACCGGCGCCGGCCAGCACGGGGTCGCGACAGCCACCGCCTGCGCGCTGCTCGGGCTCGACTGCGTCGTCTACATGGGAGTGCAGGACACGCGGCGCCAAGCTCCCAACGTCCAGCGCATGGAACTGCTCGGCGCGAGCGTCGAGCCGGTGGATGCCGGCGCGCGCACGCTCAAGGAGGCGACGTCCGCCGCGATCCGCGACTGGGTCACGAACGTCGAGAGCACCCACTACGTGATCGGCTCGGTCGTGGGTCCCGCGCCCTACCCCGCGCTGGTACGCGACCTGCAGCGGGTGATCGGCGACGAGGCTCGCGCCCAGCTGCTGGAGCGCGAGGGGCGGCTGCCTTCGCGCGTGATCGCCTGCGTCGGCGGCGGCTCCAACGCGCTCGGCATCTTCGCCGCCTTCCTGGGCGACGCGGAGGTCGAGCTGATCGGCGTGGAGGCCGGCGGCGACGGCATCGACACGCCCCGCCACGGCGCGCCGCTGACCGTCGGCGGGCGCGCGGGAATCCTGCACGGCGCCCGCTCGGCGGTGATGCAGGACGAGGAGGGGCAGATCCTCGAGGCGCACTCCATCTCGGCCGGCCTCGACTACCCGGGCACCGGCCCGCAGCACGCGCACCTGCGCGACACCGGCCGCGCCCGCTATGTGGCGGTGACAGACGCCGAAGCGCTCGCGGCGTTCCGCGAGGTGACGCGGCTGGAGGGCATCATCCCCGCGCTCGAGACATCGCACGCGCTGGCCTGGGTTCTCGGCCAGGGCGACGGCGACGTGGATCTCGTCTGCCTGTCGGGCCGCGGCGACAAGGACCTCGCCGAGGTGCTCGCGAAGGACGCGCCTTGAGCGTCGCCGAGCGCGATGGCGTCGCGAGGTTGGAAGCGGCGTTCGGCAAGTCCGGAGGCCGGCGCGGAGCGCAACCCAACCCCAACCCTCCCTCCCTGCCCGGAAAACGGGCTGCCCTGATGCCCTACCTGATGGGTGGCTTCCCGACGCTCGAGGAGTCCGCCCGCATCGGCGCGGCCTACGTGCGCGCCGGCGCGGACGTGATCGAGCTCGGGATGCCCTACTCGGACCCGCTCGCCGACGGCCCCGTGATCCACGACGCCGGCACGCGCGCGCTGGCGGCGGGCGCCAACGTCGCCGGCGTGCTGGAGGTCGCCCGCGCGCTGACCCCGAGCGTCCCGGTCGTGCTGATGTGTTACGCGAACATGGTCTTCGCGCCCGGTGTCGAGGCCTTCGTCGAGCGCCTGGCGCGCACCGGCGCATGCGGCCTGATCGTGCCCGATCTGCCGTACGGCGAGGCGCCCGAGGTCGGTGAGGCGTGCGAGCGCAACGGCCTCGCGCTGGTGCCGCTGGTCGCGCCCACCACGCCGCCCGAGCGCCTCGAGGCGATCGGGGAGCAGGCGCAGGGCTTCATCTACACCGTCTCGGTGGTGGGCACGACCGGCGAGCGGCGCGCGCTGGGCGATCGCTTCACCGAGGTCGTCGCGCGCACGAAGGCCGCGACGGAGGTCCCGGTCGCGCTCGGCTTTGGCATCTCGACGCCCGAGCAGGCGGCCCAGGCGGCCGACGCGGGGGCCGACGGCGTGATCGTCGGCACGCGACTGGTCCGCGCGGCCGCCGAGGCGGAGAGCCCGGCCGAGGCTGCCGGCGAGGTGCTCGCCGGGCTCGCCGCGGGTCTGTCGGCGCCCGCTCGCCACGAGGACCGAGATGATTGATGCCACGGCGACGCGCCGCCGGGTGGCACGTCTGGCACGTCGCCTGCCTTTGTCCTCGGCCTTGCCCTTGCAGCCAGCAAGCGCTGTGGCCTGCGTCCGCGGCAGGCTCGACCATCCGCACCACCGACTGCACACCGCCGTGGCATCAATCATCTAGGATTCCGCCGGCATGGGTTTGGTCCTCGCCGCCACTTTCGGCCTCATCGTCTGGATCGTGCTGTGGGCGCTCGGCGCCAAGGGCTTCGACGCCTTCATGATCGCGATCGTGATCATCCTGATCGGCGCCACGCTGAAGATCCTGACCGGCTACCTGCCGGGTCGCCGCAGCTAGCGCGCCCGTGCTCGGGCGCCGTCTCGGCCTAACCGCTCTCGCCGCGCTGTTGCCCGTGCTCGCGGGCTGCGGCAGCGTGGTCTCGGCCTCCGAAACCACCGGCAACCAGCTGACGGTCTACTCCGCGCTCCCGCTCGAGGGGCCCTCGGCGACGATCGGGCACCAGATCGAAAGCGGCGAGAAGCTCGCGCTCGCGCAGGCCGGCGGGCGCGTCGGGCCGTTCCGCGTCTCGTATGCCTCGCTCGACGACGTCAACCCGCTCAGCGGCACGACCAGCCCGGGCGAAACCACGGCGGCGGCGAAGCAGGCCGCGCAGGACACCTCGACGATCGCCTACATCGGCGACTACAGCTCGGAAGCGACGGCCGTCTCGCTGCCGCTGATCAACGAGGCGGGGATCCTGCAGGTCAGCCCGGCGAGCCCCTATGCGGGGCTCACCTCCTCCCACGACGCGGGCCAGGACGAGCCCGAACGCTTCTACCCGAGCGGCAAGCGCACGTTCGTGCGGCTGGCGCCCGGCGACACCGTCCAGGCGGCGGCACAGGCGCGGCTGATGCGCGCGCTGGGCATTCACAGCGTCTACGTGCTCGACGACCAGAACCCCTTCCAGCTCCCGCTCGCGTCGCTCGTCGGCGAGCAGGCGACCGCCCTCGGCGTCGCGCTCGCGGGCCACGACAGCATCCCCGTGCCCGCGGAAGCCACGGAATCCAACTTCTCCAGCGAGGTGTCGAAGATCGTCGCGAGCCACGCGCAGGCGGTGTTCCTCGCCGGGGGTCCGAGTCACGGAACCGTGGCGCTGTGGAAGGCCCTGCACCGCGCCGACCCGCAGTTGCTGCTGCTGGGCCCGAGCCCCCTGGCCACGGAGGAATTCACGAGCGCGATCGGCGCCGCGGCGGGCGTGACCTACATCACGAACCCCCTGCTCGCGCCGAGCGTGTACCCGCCCGCGGCGCAGCGCGTGCTCGCCGCCTACCGCCGCCGGTTCCACACCGAAGCCGGGTCGGCGGTGCTCTACGGCTATGAGGCGATGAGCGCCATCCTCGACGCGATCCGGCGTGCTGGATCGCACGGCAACGACCGCCCCGACGTGATCAAGGCCTTCATGGCGACCCGCGACCGCGAGTCGGTGCTGGGGCGCTACTCGGTGCAGCCCAGCGGTGAAACGACGCTCTCGACCTACGGCGTGGACCGGGTCGTGGGCGGTAGCCCGGTCTTCTGGCGGGCCATCGACACCGCCGCCCCGCCTCCGGGCCGGCAGGGCACCTCCGCGACGCAGGGCTGAAGCTCAGCCGCGTGCCGAGTGCAGCGCCAGCACCAGGCTGAAACGTTCGACGCCGCCTTCCATCTGGCGGCCGCCGCCGGCGAGCGCGCCGCTTGCGCGCAGATACGGCAGCACGGGGGCGAGGGTGGGGTCTTCTCCGAGGCCGATGCCTTCCAGCAGCGCCAGCAGCGTGGGGACGTCGGCGATCACGCTGGGCTGGGCGCCGCCGCCGAGCGCTGAGGCGGCGGCCGCGCGCGCGGGCGCTTCCTTGAGTGTGCTGGGAGGGGAGAGGGCGGCCGCCACCGATGCTTCGCCGAGGGCGAGCACGAACTTGGGGCCCGCGGAGGACGCTCCCGCCGCGACGAACAGCTCCAGCGGGACTCCCGGGAGCCGCACGGACATGGCCGCTTCGGTGCCCGGGACGTGGACCGTCGCGACCTCGTCGCCGCTGCGCTGAAGCGCGGCGCCCAGCTTCCCGACGGCCGCGCGCGATGCGGCGGCGTCGGTCGAGGAGATCGAGACCGCCGCCTTCAGTTCCAGCACGCTCGAGCCCGCGGCGAAGATGCCGGCGGGACCCATCCATGAGCGGTAGTCGCGGCGCGCGGCGGCCGTTTCGGCCCCGAGCACCTTCAGGGGCCCCGTCAGCCCGCCGATCAGGGCGCCGATGCTGAGCCCCCCGCCTGCTTCGGAGCCGGCGAGCGAGGACAGCGCCGACAGCGCCGCCGTCGTGCCGCCGAGCGTCGAGCCGGCATGCCCGATGCCGATGCCGAGCCAGGATTCGCCCGGAAGCTCCGACAGCGCTTCCGCGGCCTGCGGGTCCGCCGAGAGCAGGCCCTGGCGGGCCCCGCTCGCGCCGGGGAGCGTGTCGACGTCGAGGCGCAACGACGCGGCGCCCACCGTCAGCGAGGCGTAGGTCGCGCGGGCTCCGCCGAGCGCTGGCAGCAGCGACTTCGCCGTGCCGCCTGCCGGCAGCGCGGCGCCGGGGCTCACGTACAGATGTGCGATCGCTTCTTCGGGAGCCGACGCCGCGAGCTTCGAGTAGCCCTGGGACGCCGACAGCGCGGGTTCGCCCTGGGTTGCTCCGATCACCGCACGCAGGCCGGCCTCGCTGCCGACCACGGCGAAGCGGCCGACGAGCCCGAACGCGACGCCGCCCGGCGAGACTTCGTAGGAGACGCCGCGGTAGCTGCTGGCGTGGGCGCCCGCGCGCTTCGCCTGGGTCGACAGGAAGGAGCGCGCCGCACCCGCGTCGCGGGTGTCCATCACGAGCGCGCCGTCGAGGCCGCCGGCCGAGAACGGCAGCGGCGCGACCGGCCCCGTGCCGGTGAGGCTGTTCGTGAGGGGGGCTATCAGCGCCCCGGCCGAGCCGAGCGAGCGCGCGAACAGTCCCACGTGCGGGCCGAGCCACGGCGCGACGTCGTGCTGGTAGTCGAGCGGCGGCGAGCCCGGCGTGCGAAGGGCGCCGAGCAGGCGCTGATAGGGGTCCTGCGAGCCGGTCAGCGCCCGGGCGGCGGCGACCGCACCGCTCTGGAGCCCGCCGGTGGGGCGCACCGTCGCGCCGACGTACAGGGGAGCGGCGGCCGGGACCGCCGTCGCCGGGTCGGCTTCGGTGCCTTCGGGGTGCGAGGAGGAGCCGCACCCGGCCAGCAGGGACGCCAGTAGCACGGCGATCGTTGCCGGCGCGAAGAGCGACTTGTTCCTTCTCAAGGCGCAGCGATCGTATGTGGCGGGGCGCACCGCGCGCAAGGCCCCAACTGCACGCAGGCGTGCAGGAGCCCGCGCTGCAACGTCGAGTGCATCCGCCGGGCTCGCGGGTTCGGGCGCTCCCCGCCCGTTTTTTCCATACGCGGCGGGGATTTCGGGTCATAGGACGCCGTCGTGGTGGGGTTGTGGGAGAGAATGTGCAAACAGGGTTGCATTGTGGGAGGAAGTGGGATATGTTCGCCGCAGCGAGCCGGGGTGGAGGAGCTCCTCCCACTCCTCCACCCCGGCTCCTCAAGAAGGCCGGCGTGGAGCGCCGGCCGACCGCAGTCCAAGGCCGGCACGGAGCGCCGGCCGACCGCAACCCATCCAAGGGGAGTCTCCGCAGTGGCCCCGTTTCGCGGCACCTTCGATCACACGCTCGACGCAAAGAACCGCCTGACCGTCCCGGCGCGCTACCGCTCGGCGCTGGCGGACGGGGTGGTGCTGGCGATGCCGGTGGACCTGACACCGTGTGTAGGCGTGTGGCGTCCCGAGGAGTACGACCAGTACACGCGCAGCGCGCTCGCCGAACTGCCGCCGCTCTCCACGCGGCGCACCGAGCTGGAGCGCTTCTTCTACGGCAGCTCGAGCGACACCGAGCTCGACGCCGCCGGGCGCATCATGGTCCCGTCGTTCCTCGGTGACCACGCCAAGCTCGCCAAGGACGTGGTCGTCGTCGGGGCCGGCGAGCGCATGGAGCTGTGGGACCGTGGAACCTGGGCAGACCATCGATCGACGCTGCTGAGCGGCGTCGCGGAGGTGACCGCGCGTGTCGACAACGCTGCTTGAGCTGCTGCCCGGCGGAGCCTCCGCGATCGAGTCGGTGGGCGCTCCCGAGCTCGCCAAGCGCCGCCGCGGCGACCGCCCGCGCTCCGGGCGACGCCGTCCGCCGGCCGGCTCGGCGCCCCCGCTGCCTCCGGGCACGCATGTGCCCGTGCTCGCGGAGGAGCTCCTGCAGCTGCTGGATCCGCAGCCCGGCCAGATCGCCGTCGATTGCACGTTCGGCGACGGCGGCCACGCGCGCATGGTCGCCGAGCGCCTCGGACCGACCGGAACGCTGATCGCGATCGACCGCGATCCGCTCGCCGAGGAACGCTTCGCCGAGCTGGCCGCCGAGACCGCGTGCTCGCTGCGGTTCATCCGCTCGAGCTACGCCGAGGCGCTCTCGGCGCTGGCCGCGGAGGGGCTGCAGGTCGACGTCGCCTACTTCGACCTGGGCATGTCCTCGATGCAGGTGGACACGCGCGAGCGCGGCTTCTCCTACGCCTATGACGCGCCGCTGGACATGCGCATGGACCCGAGCCAGCAGCTGACCGCGCGCGAGATCGTCGCCGAGTGGGACGAGCGCCGCCTCGCGGCGACGCTGCGCGACCTCGGCGAGGAGCGCCACGCCGGCGCGATCGCCCGCGCGATCGTGCGCGCCCGCGAAGACGCTCCGATCGAGACCACGCTGCAGCTCGTCGACGCGATCACGGCCGGGGTTCCCGCGCCGGCCCGCTTCGGCGGCGGCCACCCCGCCAAGCGCTCCTTCCAGGCCCTGCGCATCGCCGTCAACGACGAGCTGGGCCAGCTCGACGGCGCGCTGCCCCTGGCCTGGCGCCTGCTGCGCGAGCGGGGCGTGCTCGCCGCGATCTCCTTCCACTCGCTGGAGGATCGCCGCGTCAAGCGCTTCCTCGCCGCCCGCGCCCAGGGCTGCGTGTGCCCGCCGGACCTGCCCGTGTGCGTGTGCGGTCGCGAGCCCGAAGCGGCCCTGCTCACACGCCGCGCGCTCGGGCCCTCGGCCGAGGAGGTCGCGGTCAATCCCCGCGCCTCCTCCGGCCGCCTGCGCGCCGCTCGCAAGATCGCTCCCGAGCAGGAGCACGGCGCATGACGCCCCCGGCCGCCTCGCACGCCCACGCGGCGCCGCCGCTGGCGCCCCGCCGGCGCACCGGCGCGCCGCCGCGGCCCCGGCGGGTGTCGGGTCCCGCGCGCCGTCCCGCCCCCGCGTCCCGGCCCGCGCGCGCCGCCCGGGGCGGGCTCGCAATCGGGCTGATCGGGCTGGCCGGGAGGCTCGACGCGCTCGCGAGCCATCGCCTGCTCGACCGCCTGATCCGCAGCCGCGTCTGGATCGGCATCGTCGCGTTCGCCCTGATCGGCATCGTCACCCTGCAGCTCGGGCTGCTCAAGCTCAACTCCGGGATCGGCCGCTCGCTCGAGCGCGCGGCCACCCTGCAACGCCAGAACGCCGCGCTCAGCGTCGAAAACTCCGAACTCGCCTCCGGCAGCCGGGTCGAGTCCCAGGCCGGGCAGCTCGGCATGCGTCTCGTCTCCGTCGGCGGGCTGCAGTTCCTCGGCTCGCACGCCGGCTCGGACATCGCACGCGCTGTGGCGGCGCTCGGGGCGGCGCACACGCACGAAGCCGCCACTGCCACGACGCCGGCCGCCGCCTCCTCGAGCGAAGAAGCGGCGCACGAATCCAGCGGCGAAGCGAGCTCCGAATCCGCCGGCGCGGGCGGCGCCGCGGCCTCCACGCCCCCCTCCACCTCCACCTCCACCTCCGCCTCCACGGGCGAAGCGAGCGCGCCCTCGGAAACCGCTGCCTCCGGAACGGCGCCGAGCGAAAGCACGACGGCGAGCGCCGGCACCGAAGCCAAGAGCGAAACGAGCGCCGAACCGGTCCAGGCCGGCGTCGGCGGCGGCGCCGCCGCACCCGGAGGCTGAGGTCGCCGGCGTGCGTTCTCGGCAGTCGCGAGGAGCCGCACCGGCGGAACATCGGCACCCTGCCGTAGGGTCGGTCACCTAGATGATGGATTCCACGGCGCTGCACCGCCGCTGGCACGCCTGGCCGTCGCCTGCCTTTGTCCTCGGCCTCGCCCTTGCCTCCAGCAAGGCCTGCTCGCCTGCCTGTGCCCCGAATGGGGTACGTCCGCGGGAGTCTCGACCATCCGCACCAGCGGAACCACGGCACACCGCCGTGGAATCCATCATCTGATGGCGGTGGTCCAGAACCGCATCGGTGCGATCTTCGCGATGCTGTTCCTGCTGCTCGCGCTGGCCGGCTTCAGGACCGCTTATCTCGGGATCTTCCGCGGCGCGGCGCTGCGGGCGGCGGCGAGCGAGCAGCAGACCACGATCGAAACCGTGGTCGCCCAGCGCGGCACGATCACCGACCGCAACGGCGTCGATCTCGCGATCTCGGAGCCCGCGAAGGACCTGATCGCCGACCCCTACCTCCTCCATGACCCGCTGACGGCCGCCCAGCGCCTCGCGGGCGTGCTCGGCCTGACCCAGAACCAGCTGCTGAAGAAGCTGACCGAGCGCGCGGGCTTCGTCTACCTCGCGCGGGCCGTCCCCGCCCGGCAGGCCGAAGCCGCGCTCGCCCTGAAGATCCCCGGCCTGACCGGCACGCCGGTCATGAAGCGCGTCTACCCGCGCGGCGACCTGGCCGCGCAGGTGCTCGGGGAGGTCGGGACCGAAGGCCGGGGTCTGTCGGGGATCGAGCTCGGCAGCGAAGCCGCGCTGCACGGGCACACCGGCGAGCGGCGCGTCGTCAGCGACGCGATCGGTCAGCCGGTCTCGATCAGCGAACAGCATGCCGAAGTGCCGGGCAAGAACATCCAGCTGACGCTCGACGCGAACATCCAGCAGCGCACCGAAGATGTCCTTCAGGCGGTGGCGCAGTCCTTCAGCCCGAAAGACGCGACCGCGATCGTCATGGACCCCCGTACGGGAGCGATCCTGGCGCTCGCCAACTGGCCGCAGACGAACGCGAACGACCCGGCCGCCGCCTCGCCGGAACAGCTTCGCGACCGCGCCGTGAACTTCCCCTACGAACCCGGCTCGACGTTCAAGGTGGTGGCGGTATCGGGGGCACTGCAGTCGGGGCTGATCACTCCCGACAGCGGCTTCTCGGTGCCTGGCCAGATCCAGGTCGCCGACCGCGTGATCCACGACGACACCGAACACGGCGTCGAATCGCTCACCACCTCGCAGATCCTCGCGCGATCGAGCAACGTCGGCGCGATCGAGATCGGGAAAATCCTGGGCGCGTCGCGCTTCAACAACTGGGTGCACCAGTTCGGCTTCGGCGCGCCGACCGGCGTCGGCCTGCCCGGCGAGGAATCGGGCGTGGCGCTGGCGCTGGACCACTACTCGGGCTCCTCGATGGGCAACCTCCCGATCGGCCAGGGCGAGCTGGTGACGCCGATGCAGATGGCCACCGCCTACTCCGCGATCGCCGACGGCGGCGTGCTGCGCCCGCCGCACATCGTCAGCTCCGTCGAAGGAAAGCCGAGACCCGCGCCGGCGGGACGCCGCATCCTCTCGGCCTCGACGGCGTCGCAGGTCCGGCAGATGCTCGAAGGCGTGCTCGGCCCCGAAGGGACCGCGAGCGAGGTCTCGATCCCCGGCTACGCGCTCGCCGGCAAGACGGGCACCGCGAGCAAGGTGGATCCCGAAACCGGCGAATACTCCAAATCGAAATACGTCGCGTCGTTCATCGGCTTCGCGCCGGCCAAGGAACCGCGACTGCTGACTGCGGTCGTCGTCGACGAACCGCAGAACGGCTCGATCTTCGGCGGCACCGTGGCGGCGCCGGCCTTCGGCCAGATCATGAGCTTCGCGCTCCCCTACCTGGGCATCCAGCCGCATTAGACAGGTCGGCCGGCGCTCCGTGCCGGGGATGGGATAGGGGGAGGCCGGCGCTCCGTGCCGGGGGGATGGGATAGGGGGAGGCCGGCGCTCCGTGCCGGGGGGATGGGATAGGGGGAGGCCGGCGCTCCGTGCCGGGGGGATGGGATAGGGGGAGGCCGGCGCTCCGTGCCGGGGGGATGGGATAGGGGGAGGCCGGCGCTCCGTGCCGGGGGGATGGGATAGGGGGAGGCCGGCGCTCCGTGCCGGCCTCCGCGAGGCTCCCTCGGGGGCGGAAACTAGACTGCTCGGGATGCCGAAGCTGAGGACGCTCCTGTGAGGCTCGGCGATCTCGCCGCCGGCCTGCACGGGCCCATCGGGGCCGCGGACGCCGACGTCGAGATCACCTCGCTGGCCCACGACAGCCGGGCCGTCGGGAATGGCACGCTGTTCTTCTGCGTGCCGGGCTTCCGCGCCGACGGCCATCGCTTCGCGCCCGCCGCGGTCGAGGCCGGGGCGGCGGCGCTGGTGGTGGAGCGTCCCCTCGGCCTCGGCGTGCCCGAGCTGCAGGTGCGCTCGGTGCGGGCCGCGATGGCGCCGCTGGCGGCGCGCTTCTACGGCGGCCCCGCCGAGCAGCTGCTCCTCGTCGGCGTCACCGGCACCAACGGCAAGACGACGAGCGCCTACCTCGTCCGGGAGCTGCTGCAGGCGGGCGGCCTGCAGTGCGGGCTGCTCGGCACCGTCAAGTCGGTGATCGGCGGGAGCGAGCGCGAGGTCGTCCGCACGACGCCCGAGGCGATCGAGCTCCAGAGCGACCTGCGGGCGATGCTGGACGGCGGCGACCGCGCCTGTGCGATCGAGGTCTCCTCCCATGCGCTCGAGCTGGGGCGCGCAGACGCGATCGGATTCGCGGCGGCGCTCTTCACCAACCTGACGCAGGACCACCTCGACTTCCACCCGACGATGGGGGACTACTTCCTTGCCAAGCGCAAGCTGTTCCTGCCGGGCGAGGACGCTTCCGCGCCGCCTCCGCGCCTGAGCGTGGTCAACGTCGGCGACCCGTACGGCCGCCGTCTTGCCGAGGAGATACAGGAGTCCCACGCACCCGTCGTGACGTTCGCGGTCGAAGCCGAGGCCGACTACGCGGCCATCGGGCTGAGATGCGGGTTCAGCGGGTGCGCGTTCACGCTGCGCGGCCCGGAGGGGGACGTGGAGCTGGAGCTGCCGATGCCAGGGCGCTTCAACGTCGCCAACGCGCTCGGCGCGCTGGCCGTCGCGCACGGTCTCGGCGTGCCGATGGCGACGCTCGTCGAGACGCTCGCGCGCGGGGTGCGGGTTCCGGGCCGCTTCGAGCCGGTCGAGCGCGGTCAGGACTTCGCGGTGCTCGTCGACTACGCGCATACGCCGGATTCGCTCGAGAACGTGCTGTCCGCCGCTCAGGAGCTCCTCGGCGCCCGCTCGCCCGGCGCCGGCCGGGTCCTCTGCGTGTTCGGCGCCGGCGGCGACAGAGATCGCGGCAAGCGGGCCCTCATGGGCGAGATCGCGGCGCGGCTCGCCGACATCACGATCGTCACTTCCGACAACCCCCGTTCGGAGTCGCCGGAGGCGATCATCAAGGAGATCATGGCGGGCGCCGGGCCTGCGCGCGAGGGCGTGCTGGAGACGGTCGAGGATCGCCGCGCCGCGATCGCGCGCGCCGTCTCGCTCGCGCGCGCCGGGGACGTGCTCGTGATCGCGGGCAAGGGCCACGAGCAGGGCCAGGAGCTGGCCGGCGGGCACAAGATCCCGTTCGACGACGTCGCCGTGGCCGGCGAGGAGCTGGACGCACGGCAGCCCGTCGCGGCCGCCGCCTCGGGGCAGCAGTGAGCGGCTGGGACGCTCGCCGCATCGCCGCCGAGGCGGGCGCGGAGCTGGTTTGGGGGGGTGGGGGGTCGGCACTGGAGGTGCCTCCGGGGGCTGCCGTCGACACCCGCGCCCTGCGTGCTGAGGAGCTGTTCGTAGGGCTGCGCGGCGAGCGCGAGGACGGCGGCGCGCGCGCCGGCGAGGCGCTCGCGGCGGGCGCCTGGGGTGTGCTGGTCGCGCCCGAGCACGCGGCTCTCGCCGCACCGGGCGCACGCGAGCGGGGCGAGGGAGCGGTGCTCTCCCATCCGGACCCGCTGAACGGCCTGCAGCGGCTCGCGGGGGCATGGCGCGACGAGCTGGTCGGGCAGGGGGCGCGCGTCCTGGCGATCACCGGCTCGACCGGAAAGACCTCGACCAAGGACATCCTGGCCGCGCTGCTGGCCGGCGCGATGCCGACCGCCGCGAGCCCGCAGAACCTCAACACCGAGATCGGGCTCCCGCTGGCGATCCTCGCGGCGCCTGCCGGCACGCGCGCGCTGGTGCTCGAGATGGCGATGCGGGGGCCCGGTCAGATCGCCGAGCTGACCGCGATCGCGCGCCCGCACGTCGGCATCATCGTCAACGTCGGCCCGGCGCACCTGGAGCTGCTCGGTTCGCTCGAGGCGATCGCCGCGGCGAAGGCCGAGCTGATCGCCGGTCTGGACTCCGGCGCCGTCGCCGTGGTGCCGGCGGGCGAGCCGCTGCTCGCGCCCCACCTGCGCGACGACGTGCGCACCATCTCCTTCGGCGAGGGCGGCCAGGTTCGGCTGCTCGGCCGCGACTCCGGCGGCGTGGTGACGATCGACGACGACGGCAGGCTCCTGGAGCTGATGCCGTCCTTCGCGCAGGCCCACAACCTGAGCAACCTGCTCGCCGCGGTCGCGGCCGCCGGGGCCGTCGGCGTGGCTCCGGCCGGCCGGCTGGAGGTGGCGTTCTCGGCGATGCGCGGGCAGCGCGAGGAGCTCCCCGGAGGGGTGTTGTTGATCGACGACTGCTACAACGCCAACCCGATGTCGATGCGGGCCGCGATCGACGAGCTGGCCGCAGTCCCGCATGGCGGGCGGCGCTTCGCCGTGCTCGGCGACATGCTCGAGCTGGGACCGCAGGGCGTCGGCCTGCACCGCGAGATCGGCGCCCACGCGCGCCGAGCCGGGGTGGACGTCCTCGTGACCGTGGGGCCGCTCGCGGCAGAGATGGCGGCGGAGTTCGGCGGCGAGTCGCGCTCGCTGGCGGATGCGGCCGCCGCCGCCGAGGCGGTGCCCGCCATGCTCGCCTCCGGCGACACCGTGCTCCTGAAGGCGTCGCGGGGGGTGGGGCTCGAGCGCGTCGCGGCGGCGCTGCGTGACGCCGGCGGCGCCGTGACCGTCTCTGCGGCCCCGTCGGTCCCGGGACAGCGCTGAATGGGCCGCATCCTGTTCGGCGGCACGACCGCTCTGCTGATCTGCATCTTCCTGAGCCCGAAGTTCATCGCCTTCCTGCGCGCGCGTGAGTTCGGGCAGCACATCAGGGAGGACGGTCCCCAGGGCCATCTCCAGAAGGCCGGGACGCCCACGATGGGAGGGCTGCTGATCTTCCTTTCGGTCACCGTCCCGTTCCTGATCCTGACCAACTACGACTGGCCGGTGCTGGGAGTGTTCGCCGCGGCGATCGCGTGCGCGGCGCTCGGGTTCGCCGACGACTACACCAAGCTCGTCAAGCGCCGCTCGCTCGGGCTGCGCGCCCGCACCAAGCTGCTGGCGACGATCGCGATCTCGATCGGGCTCTGGTACATCGCGCACGAGAAGGCGCACCTCCCGAGCGTGCTGTTCCTGCGCTTCGTCGACTACCACATCGACGTCGGGCCGCTCTATCCCGTGGTCATCTACCTCGTGCTCGCGGGCACGACCAGCGGCGTCAACCTGACGGACGGCCTCGACGGCCTCGCGGCGGGCTGTGCCGCGATCGTCCTGCTCGCCTACATCGGCATCACGTTCATCTCGGGCCAGTTCGAACTCGCGATGCTGGCGGGCTGCCTCGTCGGCGCGTGCATCGGCTTCCTGTGGTTCAACGCCTTCCCGGCGACGATCTTCATGGGCGATACCGGCTCGCTCGGGCTGGGCGGCGCAATCGCCGGCCTGGCCGTGTTCACGAAAACCGAGGTGCTGCTGATCCTGCTCGGGGGCATCTTCGTGCTCGAGGCGCTGTCGGTCGTGATCCAGGTGATCTCGTTCCAGGCGTTCCGAAAACGCGTGTTCCTGATGGCCCCGATACACCACCACTTCGAGCTGAAGGCGTGGTCGGAGACCAAGATCATCCTTCGCTTCTGGATCGTCGCCTCGATCTGCGCCGCGATCGGCTTCACGATCTACCGCCAGAGCCGCGGCGTCTGAGCCCGGCGCCGGGGTTGAATCTGGTGCGGGGGGGTATTCTCGCCTCAGTCCATCCTCGTCCCAGGAGGCTCAGCATGCAACTCGGTCTGGCACTGCTACGCGCGATCGTGGGGGGACTGTTCTTCGGTCACGGGACACAGAAGCTCGCGGGCTGGTTCGGTGGCCACGGCCTTGCGGCCACGGCGGAGTCGTTCGAAGCGATGGAGCTGCGTCCGGGCACCGCGCATGCCTTTGCGGCGGGCGCCGCCGAGGCGGGCGGCGGCGTCCTGCTCGCCGCGGGCGCCGCCACCCCGCTGGGCGCCGCCGCGATCAGCGGGACGATGATCACCGCGATCCGCAAGGTCCACGCCCCCAACGGGCCGTGGGTGACCGCAGGCGGCTACGAGTACAACCTGGTGCTGCTGGCCGTGGTCTTCGCGCTGACGGATGCCGGACCGGGGAGGATCTCGATCGATGCCCTGCGCGGCCGCGAGCGCTGGGGCCTGGGCTGGGCGCTCGCCCAGCTCGGCGCCGGCGCCCTCGGCTCCGCGCTGGCGATCGAGCTCGGCGGGCGGGCCGGCCGCCCGGAGCCGGCAGGCACGCAGGTCCCGGTCGCCGAGGAGGGCCGGGGGCCCGAGAGCGGCGAGGTCGTGGACTTCGCCCCGACGGGCGAGCGCCTGGCCTGAGTTCACGGGCCGCGCGCCGCGGCCGAGCGGCCTCGGCGGGGCCGCCGGCGCGGAGGCATCCGACGGCTGGTGTCGAATGCAAGTCGGATGCCTTCGGCCGCAGCACGGACAGCTAGGGCCGCCCGACCGCGGCGCAAGAAGGCGGCTGGCCGCCGCCGGGCCAAGCAGCCCCAGACACTCGAGCACCGCATCCTGCTCACGGTCACGATGTGCCTGCTCGCCTTCGGCGCGGTGATGGTCTACAGCGCCTCCTCGGCGACGACGCTCCTCCAGGGCCACGGCAACGGCAGCAGCTACCTGATCCGCTACGTGATCTACGGCACGATCGGGCTTGTCGCGATGAGGCTGCTGGCGCGTGACGGCGTGGCCAAAGTGCACCTGATCACGGCGCCGCTGCTGGCGACCTCGTTCGTGCTCGTGCTCGCGACGCACGTGCCGCACATCGGCGTCTCGATCAACGGCGCCCGGCGCTGGATCGGGCCGAGCCAGTTCCAGTTCCAGCCCTCCGAGCTGATGAAGCTCGCGCTGGTGCTCTATTGCGCCACCCTGCTGTCAAAGCGGCCATCGCGCGTCAACGACCTGCGCGACCTCGCCAGGCCCCTGCTCGTGGTCGTCGGCTCCGGCTGCCTGCTCGTCTTCACCCAGCCCGACCTCGGCACCGCGCTCGTGATCATGTTCACGATCGGCACGATGCTCCTCGCGGCCGGGATCCCGCTGGGCAAGCTCGGCAAGATCGCCGCGGTGCTGGCCGGGCTGATCGTCCTCTACGCGCTCGTGCGGCCGTACGCGAGGGCCCGCCTGACCTCGTTCCTGGACCCGTGGGCGCATGCCTCCAGCAGCGGCTTCCAGGCCGTCCAGGGCCAGATCGCGATCGGCTCCGGCGGGCTGTTCGGCGTCGGTCCCGGCCAGTCGGTGCAGAAGATCTTCTACCTGCCGGAGGCGCCCACCGACTTCATCCTCGCGGTGATCGCCGAGGAGCTCGGGATGGTCGGCGTGTGGGCCCTGCTGTTCCTCTACGGGCTGATCGCCTACGCGGGCCTGCGGGCGGCGAAGTCGGCGCGCAGCCTCTACAGCGCGCTGATCGCCGTCGGCGTGACGGCGCTGATCCTCTCGCAGGCGATCCTCAACGCGTTCGCCGTGCTCGGGCTCGCGCCGCTGACCGGCGTGCCGCTGCCGTTCGTCTCCTACGGGTCCAGCAGCCTGATCGTGATGCTGGCCGGGATGGGCCTGCTGCTGAACGTGGCCGGAGGGGCGACGGGTCACGTACGGGCTGTCGGCTCGCCTCGCGGGGCCGACGCGCGCTCCTCCGAAAAGGAAGGATGGGGCCGTGGACGCAGCCCCGAGGATCGTGATCGCAGCGGGCGGGACCGCCGGGCACGTCGTGCCGGCGCTCGCGGTCGCGGAAGCGCTGCGGGCTGAGGGCGCCGAGGTCAGCTTCATCGGCGGCGAGCGCGCGGAGGCGCAGCTCGTGCCGGCGGCCGGCTTCGAGCTGCGCCCGATCTCGGTCCAGGGGCTGAGCCGCAGCAACCCGGTGCGGGCGCTGCGCGCCGCCGGCCTCGCCGCCGCGGCGGTGCCGCGGGCCCGCTCGATCCTCGCCGAGCTGTCGCCGCAGGCCGTGATGGGAGGGGGCGGCTACGTGGCAGGCCCGGTCGGGCTCGCGGCGGCGAGCCTGCGGCTCCCGCTGGTGCTGACCGAGGCCGACAGTCACCTGGGCCTCACCAACCGGCTGCTCGCGCCGCTCGCGCGCCGCGTGTGCCTTGCGTTCCCGGTTCGCGGCAGGGAGGGCGGGCGCTATCTCGTGACCGGGCGTCCGATCCCCCCGCCGGTGGCGGACCGCGCCCGGGCGCGCAGGCGCTTCGGCCTCGACGAGCAGGACACGTGCGTGCTGGTGTTCGGTGGCTCGCTCGGCTCGCACACGATCAACACGGCGGCCGCCGAAGCTTTCGCAGGCGCGCCCTTCCGGGTCCTGCACGTGAGCGGGCGCCGCGACTACGAGGGGTTGGCGAAACGTGATCTGGGCGACCACTACCAGCTGATCGAGTACCTGGATCTCGAGGACTTCGGGCGCGCGCTGGCGGCCGCGGACCTCGCGGTCGCCCGCGCCGGCGGCTCGATCTTCGAGCTCGCCGCCTACGGCGTGCCGGCGGTGCTCGTCCCCTTCCCTCACGCCGCCGGCGATCACCAGACCTCCAACGCCCGCTGGATGGCCGAGGCCGGCGCGGCGGTCGTGATCGCCGACGGCGAGCTGTCCGGCGCGCGGCTGGGTGGCGAGGTCGCAGCTCTGCTCGCCGACGTGCGCCGCCTGCGGGGGATGGCCGCCGCCGCGCGCTCGCTGGCGCGGCCACAGGCGGCGGCCGAGGTGGCCGGCGAGCTGCTCAGGGCGGCGCGGTGAGCGGCGCCGGCCCATGGAGCGGGCGGCGCATCCACCTGGTCGGCGTGGGCGGGGCCGGCATGAGCGCCTACGCGCGGGCGGCGCATGCGCTCGGCGCCGAGATGAGCGGCTCCGACGCCGCCGAGAGCGAGCAGACGCGGGCACTGGCCGAGGAGGGCGTGCTGCGCGCGGCGATCGGCCACGACGCCGCCAACCTCCCGCCGGGCGACGGCGTCGAGCTCTACTTCTCAAGCGCCGTCCCGCCCGAGAACCCCGAGCGCGCGAGTGCCCGGGAGCGCGGGCTCGGAGAGCTGCCCCGCGCGGCGCTGCTGGGCGAGCTCTCGGCGCTGCGACGGACGATCGCCGTCGCCGGCACCCACGGCAAGACCACCACGGCGTCGATGCTCGTCCACGCCCTGCGCGGGGCGGGGCTGGATCCTGGTTGGCTCGTCGGCGCCCCCGTCGGCGGGGGACTGCCGAACGCGGCATGGAGCGCGGGCGAATGGCTCGTCGTCGAGGCCGACGAGTCCGACCGCTCGATGCTCAGCCTGAAGGTCGAGGTCGCGATCCTCACCAACGCCGAGCTCGACCACCACGCGACCTTCTCCTCCCTCGGCGAGCTGCGCCGCGACTTCCGCACGCTGCTGCGGGGCGCCGGCGCCGCGGTGGTCTGGGACCGCCCGGAGCTGCTCGAGCTGGCCGGCGCCGATGCCGTCGCCTACGCGCCCGAGGAGCTCGAGCTGACGGCGGGAGGCTCGCGCTTCCGCTGGCGCGGAGAGGAGGTCACGCTGCGGGTTCCGGGCGCCCACAACGCGACGGATGCCGCCGGCGCGCTGGAGGCCGCGCGGCTCGCGGGCGCGCAGGCACAGCCCGCGATCGCGGCGCTGGCGGCCTTCACCGGCGCCGGCCGGCGCTTTCAGCGCCTGGGTGTGAGCGCAGGCGGCGCCGAGATCTACGAGGACTACGCGCACCACCCGACCGAGGTCGCGGCGACGCTGCGCGGTGCCCGTACGCTCGCCCCGAGGCGCCTGGTGGCGGTGTTCCAGCCGCATCTGTTCTCGCGCACGGCGCTGCTCGCGCGCGAGTTCGGCGCCGCGCTCGCGCTGGCGGACGTCGCCGTCGTGCTCGACGTCTACCCGGCGCGTGAGCGCGCCGAGGACTTCCCGGGGGTCACCGGCCTCCTCGTCGCGGAGGCCACGGCCGATGCGGCGGGCGGGCGGCCCGTCTACTGGCTGCCCGGCTTCGCGGCGGCCGAGTCCGTGCTCGGCGGGCTGCTCGGCCGCGGCGATCTGTGCGTCGTGATGGGCGCCGGGGATGTTGAGCGCCTCGCGCACAGGCTCGCGGCGGGGGAGAGGCGGGCATGAGCGCGCCCGCCCCGCCGGCCGGCGTGGAGCGCGAGCACCCGCTGGCGCGGCTGACGACGGTGCGGACCGGCGGCCGCGGGGAGTTCTTCGCGCGCGCCGGCACGGAGGCCGTGCTGCTCGAGCTGCTCGCCTGGGCCCGCGGCGCCGGCCTGGAGGTCTCGATCGTGGGCTCCGGCTCGAACCTCCTGATCGCCGACGACGGCGTGCGCGGGCTGGTCGTGAAGCTCGACCGCGACCTCGCCGGGATCGCGATCGAGGGGCGCAGGCTTCTGAGCGGCGGCGGGGCGCGCCTGCCGGCGATCGCAGCGCGCGCGGCCCGCGCCGGGCTCTCCGGGATCGAGTTCGGCGTGAACATCCCCGGGACGCTCGGCGGCGCGGTGCGGATGAACGCAAACGCCTACGGCGGGGACCTGGGGGAACTTCTGGAGTGGGTTGAGATCGCGGGCGCCGGCGGGCTGCAGCGGCGCGGGCCGGATCAGCTCGGGCTCGGCTACCGCAGCTCGAACCTGGCGCCGGGCGAGGTGGTCGTGCGCGCGGCGCTGCTGCTCGCCGAGGCCGACCCCGATGAGGTGTCCGCGCGGCTGGCCGAGATGCGCAGGATGCGCCACGAGGCGCAGCCGCAGGGCATCAAGACGTTCGGCTCGACGTTCAAGAACCCGGAGGACGCCCGCGCGCAGGGGCGCAGCGCGGGCGTGCTGCTGTCCGAAGCGGGCTGCAACGGCCTCGCTGTGGGTGGCGCCCGCTTCGCGCCCAAGCACGCGAACTTCATCGAGAACACCGGGACGGCGACCACCGCCGACGTGATGGCGGTGATGGCGGCGGGGCGCAGCCGCGTGCTCGAGCGCACGGGCGTCGAGCTTGAGCCGGAGGTCCAGACGCTGGGCGATGTGCGCTTTCCCTGGCGCTGAGCGGCAGACGCCGAAGGGGATGTCCGGCCGGGGTCGAAGACTGTTCGGATGGACCGCTCGATGGCCGCAGCAGGACGCTCGGGACGCTCCGGCGGCGCCGCCCGGGGCTCGCACGGTCAGAGCGCGGGGCGCGGGGCGAAGCTCCCGGGGTTGCTCGGCAGGGCCCGCGGCGCCCTCTCCGGCCTTCTCGCGGCGCTCGGAGGCAGGCGCCGGCTGCGCATCGCGCTGCTCTGCGCGCTGCTCGCGCTGCCGCTCCTGGCAGGGGCTTGGATCGGGCTGCGCCACTCCTCGTTCGTGGCGGTGGAGCACGTGCGCATCGTCGGTGCGCACGGGCAGCAGGCGAGCGCGATCGAAAGCGCGCTGACCGAAGCCGCCAAGCGCCAGAGCACGCTCGACGTCAGCACGTCCCAGCTCAAGAGCGCCGTGGCGAGCTTCCCCGCGGTCGCCGCGATCCACGTCGCGACCAGCTTCCCGCATTCGATGCGGATCGTCGTGGTCGAGCGCACCCCCGTGGCCGCGCTGCTGGTCGGTGGCACCCGGGTCGCGATCGGCGCGGACGGGGTCGCGCTCGGCACCGGCGTCCAGACCGGATCGCTCCCCACGGTCGCCGACGACGTCGCGCCGCCGAGCGGAGAGCGAGCCCGCAACCCGCTGGTGCTGCAGGCGCTGACCGTGCTCGGCGCCGCCCCGAGGGCCGTGCGCAAGTACATCTCCCGCGCGTACTTCTCGCCGCGCGGTCTCACGGTCGCGATGCGCAGCGGCCTGCTCGTCTACTTCGGCGACGCGACGCGCCCGCACGCGAAGTGGCTCGCCCTTGCGGCGGTGCTGGCCGAGCCCACCGCGGCGAACGCGCTGTACGTCGACGTGCGCACGCCAGAACGTGCCGCGGCGGGATTCGCCCCGGGCTCGGCGCCCCACGAAGGGGAAGCAGGGGCGACCGGCGAAGCGCAGACGGGCAAGGGCGAATCGACGGTGGCGGCACTGGCGGCCGGGCTGGCCGCGGCGACGCCGGAAGGCCGCGAACACAGCGCCGCAGCCCGCGAAGGGGCACAGGCGAGCGGCGGCGAAGGGAGCTCGCAGAAGTCCTCCGAAGCGGCCGCGCCGGGCGGCGGCGCGAGCTCGGAAAAGCCCTCGGAAGAAGCCGCGGCCGGGGCGGGCGCGGGCTCAGGCTCCGGCGCGAGCGGCGGCGCGGAAGCCGAAGCGACGAGCGCCGAACCGAGCGGGTAGAAGCCTATAGCTCGACTTCAGCTTCACGGTCGGCGAACGGCGATCCTCAGGCGACGGTCGAGAGTCGGCCGATCTGCAACGATCGTTGCGAGACTCGTCGCCTTCGTTGACAGGGCGAGATTCCCTGCATAGGGTCGCAATTCCGGCGGGTTGGCGACTCTGTATGCTGCCAACCCTGAATTTCTACTGAAGGCTTCGGACGGAACCATCATGGAGAGCAGCGGGAGCTATCTGGCGGTCATCAAGGTGGTCGGCGTGGGCGGCGGCGGCACGAACGCCGTCAGCCGCATGGTCGACGCCGGTCTGCGCGGCGTCGAGTTCATCGCGGCGAACACCGACGCCCAGGCGCTCGCCATGTGCGACGCCGACATCAAGCTGAACATCGGGCACGAGTCCACCAAGGGGCTCGGTGCCGGCGCGAACCCGGACGTGGGCCTCGCGGCCGCGTCGGAGTCGCGCGACGACATCAAGGAGGCGCTGAAGGGCGCCGACATGGTCTTCGTCACCGCGGGCGAGGGCGGCGGGACCGGCACCGGCGCGGCGCCCGTGATCGCCGAGATCGCCAAGAACGAGATCGGCGCGCTCACCGTCGGCGTGGTCACGCGCCCGTTCGAGTTCGAGGGCTCCCAGCGCGGTCGCCAGGCCACCGAGGGCATCGAGCGCCTGCGGGAGGTCGTCGACACCCTGATCGTGATCCCCAACGAGAAGCTGCTCGCGGTCGTCGAGCGGCGCACCTCGATGCTCGACGCGTTCCGCGAGGCGGACAACGTGCTGCGCCAGGGCGTCCAGGGCATCACCGACCTGATCACGATCCCCGGCCTGATCAACCTCGACTTCGCAGACGTGCGCACGATCATGCAGGACGCCGGCTCGGCGCTGATGGGGATCGGAACCGCCGCGGGCGAGAGCCGGACCGCCGACGCGGCCAAGGCCGCGATCTCCTCGCCGCTGCTGGAGGAGAACGTCGAAGGCGCGACCGGCATCCTCCTGAACATCACGGGCGGCAAAGACCTGGGCCTGTTCGAGGTCAACGACGCGGCGGAGATCATCCAGAACGCGGCCGACCCGAACGCCAACATCATCTTCGGCGCGGTGATCGACGAGTCGATGTCCGACGAGGTCCGCGTGACCGTGATCGGCACCGGCTTCGACCACCGCCCTGGCCGCAGCGCCCGCCGCGAGGCACGCTCCGGGCGCCCGGACCGCGGCCCGCGCATCTCCGACCGGCAGCGGTCGAACCTGGAGATCTCCGACGACGACATCGACGTCCCGCCGTTCCTGCGGGACTGATGCGTCCACGCGCACGGCGCGCTTCGCCGGCCTGAGAGCTGCGGCTCCTTGCCCGGCTCGCCGGGACGGGCTCTCATCTCTGCCGCGCTGCTCATGAGCGCTCTCGTTGCTCCTGGCGACCCAGACTGCCGCGCACGTGATGAAGAACGCGATCGCGCGACCGCGGCCGGCGCATGAGCTCGTCACGGCGGGCGGCTACTCCTTCCCGTCGACCACGTCCGCGCTCGGTGTCTGCTTCGCGTTCATGGCGATCGCGCTTGCTGCAACGCCCGGCGAGCCGGCGCGGAGCAGGACGATCGGCGCGGGGGCTCTGCTCGTTCTGGGGCTCGGCCTCTCGTTCGTCGCGCTGCGCGTGCACTACCTCAGCGACGTGCTCGCCGGATGGGCGCTCGGAGCGCTCGTGTTCGTGGCGTGTGCTGCGGTGTTGCACCACTCGAGTGGCCGTCTGCCGCGTCAGCGCGCTTCGAGCGCCTGAACGTGCGAGATCAGCCGCCCGTCCTTCAGGACGTGCACGGCGAAGCCCAGCGGCTGCTCGTCGAACCTCAGCGGCAGGCCTTCCTCGGCGCGCAGATCCAGCCGCAGCGTGGAGTTCGTGCTGGGGCAGACCAGCAGCGGGCGGCCGGCGAACATCGCCACCGCCGTCCGGTGAACGTGCCCGCACGTGATCGCCCGGACCTGAGGATGGCCTTCGAGCAGCGCCTCGAGGCTCGCGGCGTCGCCCGGGTCGAGGCCGATGTCGTC
This sequence comes from uncultured Solirubrobacteraceae bacterium, assembly GCA_963742805.1. Taxonomy (GTDB): domain Bacteria; phylum Actinomycetota; class Thermoleophilia; order Solirubrobacterales; family Solirubrobacteraceae; genus Palsa-744. Next base: position 341,033 of record CAVUNG010000002.1, read on the forward strand.
CATCGCCACGATGCCGGCGGCCAGCGGCGGGTGGTGCAGCGCCAGCAGAGTCGGCCGTGCGGGCTCGTCCGAGAGCGCGCGCTCGAGCCATCCGAGCTGCTCGGAGCGCAGGGCGCCGCCGGGGCTTCCCGGCACCGTCGTATCGCAGCCGACGAGGCGCAGGCCCTCGACGTATGCGAGGACATGCACCGGCGCGCCGTTCGCGTGCTCGCGGCCCGCGAACGCCATCGCGAGCAGGTCGCGGTCGTCGTGGTTGCCGGGAATCGCATGGATCGGGATGCCGAGCTTGCTGATCGCATGGTGGGCGCGGCGGTACACCTCGGCGGCCGGCTCGTCGGCCACGTCGCCCGTCACGAGGACGGCCTGCGGCCGTGGTTGCAGCGCGGCGGCGGCCGCGACGGCGCGCGCCAGGCGCAGGTCGGCGCCGTCCTCGCGGGCGCGCAGATGAAGGTCGCTGAGCTGGAGGAGCAGCGTCGGGTCGCCGGCTGACCCGGCGGGGTCGGTCATGGCGAGGGATCATCGCCCGCGGGGCGGTCGCCGTCCGTGACCGCCGACACACTCGGGGGCCGGACTCGAGGGGCGCGCGCCGCGCGGCCTGAGAAAGCCGGCCCTCTGGGCGTGGCCGTCCCGGCCGGCCCCCGATGAGCCGCTAGCCTGCCCACCCGTGACCTCGGCACCGCCCGCTCTGCGCCGCACGCCTCTGTTCGACGAGCACGTGGAGGCGGGCGCCAAGCTCGTGGAGTTCGCGGGGTGGGAGATGCCCGTGCAGTACGAGGGGGTCCGTGAGGAGCACATGGCCGTGCGCAGGGCGGCCGGGATCTTCGACGTCTCCCACATGGGCGAGATCGAGACCAGCGGCCCGCAGGCGGTCGAGCTCCTGCAACGTCTTCTCTCCAACGACATCGCCGCGATCGCGCCCGGCGGCGCGCAGTACAGCGTGCTCTGCCGCGAGGACGGCGGCGTGCTCGACGACCTCTTCACCTACCGGCTCGAGGTCGACCGCTATCTCACGATCACGAACGCCGCGAACCACCTCGCGGACTTCGCCTGGTTCGAGGCGGTGGCCGCCGACTTCCCGGAGGCGCGCGTCAGCGACCGCATCGACGAGTGGGCGATGCTGGCCGTGCAGGGTCCGCTCGCGCGCGAGTTCGTGCAGGCCGGCGCCGACGGGCCGTTGCCGGGGCGCATGTCCACGACCACGCAGCGGATCTCCGGCGAGGACGTGCTCGTTTGCGGCACCGGCTACACGGGCGAGGACGGCGTCGAGCTGCTGTGCTCGCCGGCGCACGCGCCGCGTCTGTGGCGCGACCTCGTTCGCCGCGGCGCCAAGCCGGCAGGCCTCGGCGCCCGCGACACGCTGCGGCTGGAGGTCTGCTTCCACCTCTACGGCAACGAGCTGACCGTCGAGCGCGGCCCGATCGAGGCCGGGCTCGGCTGGTGCTGCAAGGAGGACACGGGCTTCATCGGCGCGGAAGCCGTGCGGGCGGTTCGCGAGGCCGGCCCCGCGGAGAAGCTCGTGGCGTTCGAGATCGACGGACCCGGGATCGCCCGTCAGGGAAACACGATCGCCGGCGGAGGCGAGGTCACGAGCGGAACGCTCTCGCCGTGTCTGGAGCGGGGGATCGGCATGGCCTACGTGCCGGCCGCGAACGCCGCCGTCGGCACCAAGCTCGAGATCGACGTGCGCGGGCGCGCGCGGGCGGCGACCGTCGTCGAGAAGCCGTTCGTGAAGAAGCGCGCCTGAGCGCGACGGCGGCGCTTCGTGCCAAGATGGCCGCGCCGCACCCCTCTGATCGACCAGAAAGGGCTCCGCGAATGGCCGAGGCCAGCTATCCCGACGACCTCCTCTACCACGCCGAGCACGACTGGGCTCGTATCGACGGCCCCGACGAGGCGACGCTCGGCATCACCTGGTTCGCCCAGGACGCGCTCGGGGAGGTCGTGTTCTTCGAGCCGCCGGCCGTGGGCACGACGCTCGCCAAGGACGCTCCCTACGCCGAGGTCGAGTCGGTCAAGGCCGTCTCGGACGTCGTCGCCCCGCTCTCGGGCGAGATCGTGGCGGTCAACGAGGCGCTGCCGGACAACCCCGCGCTGATCAACGAGGACCCCTATGGCGAGGGCTGGCTCGTGCGGGTGCGCTTGTCCGAGCCCGCCGAGCGCGAGGCGCTGTTGGACGCCGCGGCCTACCGGGCCACGTTGGACGGCTGAGCGCCCGCGGCCGGAACGAGCGCGGATCCGACATCTGCCTGCACTCGGCTGGTGGCTAGGCTGAGGGCTACTTGAGCCGCTACACCTCAATCACACCCGAGGACCTCGAGGCGATGCTCGCCGCGATCGGCGTGTCCTCGCTGCAGGAGATCTTCGATCGCCAGATCCCCGAGGCCGTGCGCCTCGGCCGCGACCTGGAGCTGCCGGCCGGGCGCCCCGAGCAGGACGTGTTCGAGCACCTGCGCGAGCTCGCAGCCCGCAACAGCTCGCGCCGAAGAGCAGCTGAGCTTCCTCGGCGCGGGCATGTACGACCACTACGTACCGGCGCTGATCGACATGCTGACGGAGCGTTCGGAGTTCCTGACGCCCTATACGCCCTACCAGCCGGAGATATCCCAGGGCGGGCTGCAGGTGATGTTCGAGTACCAGACGGCGATCTCCGAGCTGACCGGGCTGGCCGTGTCGAACGCGTCGACCTACGAGGGCCCCTCGGCCGTCGCCGCCGCCGGCTACCTCGCGAAGCTGCACAACGGCCGCCGCCGGCTCGTGGCCAGCGCGGGGCTGCACCCGCACACGCTCCAGACGCTGCGCACCTATGCCCACGGCTACGACATGGAGGTCGTCGAGGTGCCGCTCCGCGACGGCGTCACCGACGCGGACGCGTGGGCGGCCGCGATCGACGCCGACGCGAGCGCCGCGATCTTCGCCCAGCCGAACTTCTACGGCGCCGTCGAGGACGCGGAGGCGCTCGCCGCCGCGGCGCACGCCGCCGGCGACGGCAAGGGTCCTGTCGTGGTGGCGCAGGTCGACCCGCTCACGCTGGGGATACTGCGCTCGCCGGGCGAATGCGGCGTCGACGTCGCCGTCGGCGAGGGTCAGGCGCTGGGCAACCGCCTCGACTTCGGCGGGCCGTCCTTCGGCCTGTTCGCCGCCCGCGAGGAGTACCTGCGCCGGATGCCGGGGCGCATCGCGGGCGAGACGCTGGACGTCGACGGCCGCCGTGGCTTCGTGCTGACGCTGCAGACCCGCGAGCAGCACATCCGCCGCGAGAAAGCGACCTCGAACATCTGCACGTCGCAGGCGCTGAACGCGCTCGCCGGCGTCGTCTACCTTAGCTGGCTCGGCCGGCGCGGGATCGTCGAGCTCGGCGAGCTCCTCGCCGCGAGGACGCACTACGCGCGCGAGGCGCTCGCGGCGCTGCCGGGCGTCGAGCGCATGCACGAGCAGCCGGTCGTCCGCGAGTTCGCCGTGAGGCTGGACGCGGACGTCGCCGAGGTGCGCAGCCGGTGCGCGGAGCGCGGCATCAACCCCGGCGCCGACCTGCAGGCCCTGAGCGGCCGTCCGGAGGACCGGGGCGGGCTCCTGGTGGCGATCACCGAGCGCCGCTCGAAGGCGGACATCGACCGGCTCGCCGAGGTGCTCGGCGCCGCCGTGGGCGCCGGCGCGGCGGGCGGGCACCAACCGACGACGGAGGCGGTGCCGGCGTGAGAGAGATCGACGAGAACCACCTGCACGCCGACCCCGGGATCGAGGTGCACCCGGAGCAGCACGCCCACCGTGTCCCGCCTCCGATCAGCGCGGGCGGCGCGACGCCGATGCAGCGCGAGCGCGCACGCACCATCTTCCAGAAGGGCGCGCCCGGCAGGCGCGCCTTCACCTGCCCGGAGCTCGACGTGCCGGCGCTGGGAGCCGAGGCGCTGCCGGAGCGCTTCCGCCGTGCCGAGCCGCCGCGGCTGCCGGAGGTCTCAGAGCCGGAGATCGTCCGCCACTACGTCGGGCTCTCCAAGCGCAACTTCGACCTCGATTCGGGCTTCTACCCGCTCGGCTCCTGCACGATGAAGCACAACCCGCGCCTGCACGAGCGCGCCGCGGCGCTGCCCGGGCACGCGCGGCTGCACCCGCTCCAGGACCGGGAGCGCTCGCAGGGTGCGCTCGAGCTGATGTGGCGCCTGCAGCGGGCGCTGGGCGAGATCTCCGGCCTGGACCACGTCAGCCTCCAGCCCTCGGCCGGCTCGCACGGCGAGCTTGCCGGCGTGCTGCTCACCCGCGCCTACCACGAGGACCGGGGCGAGGACCGGCGCAAGGTCCTCACGCCCGACACCGCTCACGGCACCAACCCGGCGACCGTGACGATGGCCGGCCTGCAGGTCGTGAAGCTCGCCACCAACGACGACGGCGGCATCGACCTCGACGACCTGCGCGCCAAGGCCGACGAGGGCGTCGCCTGCCTGATGCTGACCAACCCCAACACGCTCGGGATCTTCGACCCCAACATCGCGGAGATCGCCGCGATCGTGCACGGCGTGGGCGCGACGCTCTACTACGACGGCGCGAACCTGAACGCGGTGATGGGCATCTCGCGGCCCGGGGACATGGGCTTCGACATCGTCCACTTCAACCTCCACAAGTCCTTCACCCAGCCTCACGGGGGCGGTGGACCGGGGTCCGGGCCGATCGCGGTCTCCGACCGGATCGCGCCCTACCTGCCGGTGCCGGTCGTGGCCCGACGGGCGGACGGCAGCTTCGCGCTGGATCTGGACCGGGAGAAGACGATCGGGCGGCTGCGCGGGTTCCACGGCAACTACGGCACGTTCGTGCGCGCGTACGCCTACATCTGCTCGCTCGGCGGCCGACGGCCTGCGCGACGCCTCCGAGACGGCCGTGCTGAACGCCAACTACCTGCTGGCGCGACTGCGCGAGCTCGGCGTCGCGGAGCAGCTCCCGCTGGCCTTCGGTGACCTGTGCATGCACGAGTTCGTCCTCTCGGGCGGGCCGATGAAGCGCGCGCTGAAGATCAAGACGCTCGACCTCGCCAAGCGGCTGCTCGACTACGGCTTTCACCCGCCGACGGTCTACTTCCCGCTGCTGGTGGACGAGGCGCTGATGGTCGAGCCGACCGAGACCGAGACGCGCGAGACGCTCGACGCGTTCGCGCAGGCGCTGGCGGCGATCCTCGCGGAGGCGGCCGAGGATCCCGAGATCGCGCTGCAGGCGCCCTACACGACGCCCGTGCGGCGGCTCGACGAGGTGGCGGCCGCCAAGCAACCGGTGATCAGGGAGGTTCTCGTGGATGGAGCACCGCAAACTCGGCGCCACCGGCATCAGCGTCAGCCCGCTGTGCCTCGGCGCGATGATGTTCGGTGCCTGGGGCAACACCGACCACGAGGACTCGATCGCGATCATCCACGCGGCGCTCGACGCCGGCATCAACTTCATCGACACCGCCGACGTCTACTCGCGCGGGGAGTCGGAGAAGATCGTCGGCAAGGCGCTCAAGGGCGGCAGGCGCGAGGGCGTGGTGCTCGCCACGAAGGCGCACGGGCGCATGCACGACAGCGACCCGAACGCGTTCGGGAACTCGCGCCGCTGGCTGGTCAAAGAGGTGGAGCGCAGCCTCAAACGGCTGAAAACGGACTGGATCGACCTCTACCAGATCCACCGCCCTGAGCCGGACACCGACATCGACCAGACGCTCGGCGCGCTCAGCGACCTCGTCGCGGCCGGCAAGGTGCGCGCGATCGGCTCCTCCACGTTTCCGGCATGGCAGATCGTGCAGGCGCAGTGGACCGCCGAGCGGCGCGGCCGCGAGCGCTTCATGTGCGAGCAGCCTCCCTACTCGATGCTGATCCGGGCGATCGAGCGCGACGTGCTCCCCGCCTGCCAGGAGTACGGCATGGGGGTGATCCCGTGGAGCCCGCTCGCGGGGGGGTGGCTGTCGGGGCGTTACACCAAAGGCGGCGAGTCCCCGGGCTCGAGCCGGCGCGCGCAGATGCTCCCGTCGCGCTACGACATGTCGATCCCGGGGAACCAGGCGAAGTTGGAGGCCGCCGAGAAGCTCGCCGAGGTCGCCGAGCAGGCCGGCATGCCGCTGATCGAGATGTCACTCGGTTTCGTCCTCAGCCACCCGGCGGTCAGTGCCGCGATCATCGGACCGCGCACCATGGAGCAGCTGCAGAGCCAGCTCGGCGCGCTCGAGCGCGACCGTCTCGAGGACTCCGTGCTCGACCGCATCGACGAGATCGTGCCTCCGGGCACCAACGTCAACCAGGCCGACACAGGCTGGGATCCGCCCTGGCTCACCGACGCCTCCCTGCGCCGCAGCTGAAGTGCGCATCTTCTCGGGCATCCAGCCGACGGGGCGCAAGCACCTGGGCAACTACATCGGCGCGATCGCGCAGTACGTCTCCAGCCAGGAGCGCGGCGAAGGCATCTTCTGCATCGTCGACCTGCACGCGCTCACGGTCGCGTATGACCCGGTTGAGCTGCGCGAGCGGCTCTACGACACGCTCGCGATCCTGATCGCCGCGGGACTCGACCCCCGCCGCAGCATCCTTTTTCGCCAGAGCGACGTGCACGAGCACACCGAGCTGACCTGGCTGCTCTCGGGCGTGACCGAACTCGGTCGCCTTGACCGCATGCACCAGTTCCGCGACAAGTCCGCGGCGCGCGAGCTGGTCTCGGCGGGACTGCTGTTCTATCCGGTGCTGATGGCCGCCGACGTGCTTGCCTACCGCGCCCAGGAGGTGCCCGTCGGCGAGGATCAGCGCGAGCACGTCGAGCTGATGCGCGACGTCGCCCGGCGCTTCAACGCGCGCTTCGCAGAGGATGAGGAGGTCCTGGTGGTGCCCGAGCTGCGCATCCCCGCGGTGGGCGCGCGGGTGATGGACCTGCAGGAGCCGACACGCAAGATGTCCACAACCGGAGGGACCGAGCAGGGCACGGTCCTGGTGCTCGACGAGCCGAAGACGATCGAGAAGAAGTTCAAGAGCGCCGTCACCGACTCGGGCAGCGAGGTGCTCCGCGGCCCCGACAAGGCGGGCATCGGCAACCTCATCGAGATCCTCGCGGCGGTTCGCGGCGTCACAGCCGACGCGATCGAGGCGGAGTTCGCCGACTCGCGCTACGGCGACTTCAAGGGCGCCGTCGCGACGGACGTGATCGAGTACCTGGCGCCCGTGCGCGAGCGCTACGGGGCGCTGCGCGGCGACGAGGCCGAGCTCGAGCGGATCCTCGCATCCGGCGCCGAGCGCGCCCGCGAGATCGCCGCGCCGATCGTCGCCGACGTGCGCGAGCGTATGGGCGTCGGGCCGCCCGGGTAGATTGGATGCGGTGAGCCTCGCCTCGCTCGAGATCGACCTGGACGTCTTCAGCGGGCCGTTCGACCTGCTCCTGACGCTTGTCCTCAAGGAAGAGGTCGACCTGCTGGAGCTCGCGCTGGCCGACGTGGTGCTCGCGTACCTCGATCACCTCGAGCAGCGCGGGGAGCTGGACCTCGAGGCGGCGACCGAGTTCATCGTCCTGATCGCCGCCCTGCTCGAGCTGAAGTCACGGCTGATGCTGAGCGGCGACGAGGAGGAGATGCTCGACATCGAGCCCGAGCAGGCCGCCGAGGAGCTGCTCGCACGCATGCTCGACGCCGCGCGCTACCGCGCGGCCGCCGGCCACCTGCGCGAGCTGCTGGCGGCCGAGGACGGCGTGCGGTTCCGCTCGGCGCCGCTGCCGCCGGCGTTGCGGCGCCGCATCGTCCCGCCCGCCGACGGCTCTGAACGCCCCGAGCGTCTTGGCGAGGCGATGGGGCGGCTGCTCGCGCTGCCGCCCAAGATCAGCCTGCGCCACATCGGTACGCCCCGTGTCAGCGTCGGCGAGCGGCTCGCGCACCTGCGGGGACTGCTGCGCCGCGGCGCCTTCAGCTTCGACGAGGCGGTCCGCGGCGCCGACCGGATGACCGTGGCGGTCACGCTGTTCGCGCTGCTCGAGCTCTACAAACTCGGCGAGGCCTCGGTCGAGCAGGAGGAGAGCTTCGGCGAGATCGCCGTGCGTGCCCCCGCGGAGGCGCCGGGCGAGCGCCCGCGTGCGGTGCGGCTGGCCGGCTGAGCGCGGTCACCTCCTCACGCACGATTTCGCAACATCCGCGCGAGCGGGGGAGCTAAGCTGCAGCACAAGTTCGGTTGGGCGGACTTGGCGAGAGGGGAGAGAGAGATGAGAGGAAGGGCACTGATGCTCGTGGCGAGCGCGACGGCCGTGCTGGCATGCGCGATCACGGGCGGCGCGGACGCGGCGCAGACGGGGTACGCGCTCGGGAGCAACTTTCTCGGCGAGCTCGGTGTCGGTCCGAGCGGCTTCGAACTCCGTGGGATCGAACAGCCGGCGCCGCTGGCCGGGGCGCCATCCGTCGCGAAGATCGTCGGCGGAGGAGACGTTCTCGGCTTCGGGCTCGCGCTCACCGAGGAAGGGACGGTGCTCTCCTGGGGAGACGGCGCGCTCGGCAGGCCGGCGCCGGTCGACGAAGGGCAGCCGGAGCCCGTGGAAGGGCTCGCGGAAGCCGTTGACATCGCGGCCGGCAGCGAACACGGGCTTGCGCTCCTGGCCGACGGCCACGTCGAGGCCTGGGGCGAGAACACGTCCGGCCAGTTGGGGGACGGCACCACCGAAGCGCGAGGGACCCCCGTCGAAGTCCACGGGGTCGAAGGCGCCGTCGCCGTCGCCGCCGGGGGGACCCGGAGCCTCGCGCTGCTCGCAGACGGCGAAGTCGTGCAGTGGGGCGCCGGGAAAACCCTCCCTGGGCCGGTCGGGGGGCTCTCGCATGTGAGGGCGATCGCCGCGGGAAGCGCGTTCGCGATGGCGCTGCTGGAAAACGGCGAAGTACGGACGTGGGGCGATGACGGGGAAGGCCAGCTCGGAGACGGCAGCGTCGGCGAAGGCAGCTCGACGCCCGTCGCCGTGAGCGGCATCACGACCGCAACGTCGATCGCGGCGGGCGAAGAACACGCCCTCGCGCTGGTGGCGGGCGGCACCGTCGAGGCCTGGGGCTCGGACTCCTCGGGCCAGCTCGGGAACGGCACGTTCGGCGGGCACAGCGCAACCCCGGCGGCGGTTTCCGGCCTCAGCGCGATCGCAATCGGCGCCGGCGGGCAGCAGAGCCTGGCCGTGGTCCCGGGCGGCACGCCGGTCGGTTGGGGGCGGGGCCTGGAAGGTTCGCTCGGGCCGGGAGGCTTTCGGGTGACCCACCCGCGGACGCTCCCGTGCTCGCTGAGCGGCATCGAAGGCGTCACCTCCCACAGGAACACCACCTACCTCTGGGGCGCGGCCAACGAAGGCTGTCCGTTCGTCTCGGGACTCTCGGCGAGCGAAGGGCCGCCGGCGGGAGGCAACGAAGTCACGGTCGAAGGCTCGGGCTTCACCGGTGCGAGCGCCGTCCACTTCGGCTCCGCGAGCGCCTCGTTCACGGTGCAGTCGCCCACACGCATCGCGGCCATCGCGCCGCCGGGGAGCGAAACCGAAGACGTGCGGGTGACGACCGCCGCCGGCACGAGCGTAACCTCCTGGCCCGACCGCTACACATGGACGGCGACGCCGGTCATCACGAAGCTCGAACCGATCGGCGGAACCGAAGAAAGCCTTCACTCGAGGTCCGTGACGATCGTGGGGAGCCACCTCGGCAACGTCACCTCGGTGACCTTCGGCGCCGTGAGCGGCAAACTTACCCGCATCGAGAGCGCTCACGAAATAACTGTCAACGCGCCGCCGGGGAGCGGGACCGTCGAACTCGTGGTGACGAACGCCTCTGGCAGCGCGGGCACCATGTTCACCTACGAGCAGCGGCCGGAATTCGGGCGCTGCGTGAAAGTCGAAAAGGGCCACGGCGGCGTCACGGGGAAGGGCTGCATCCAGAACGGCGGCGGCGAATTCGCCGAATACGAATGGCTGCCGGAGCTCGCGAGCAACGCGCAGCGAGGGCTGACGTTCAAGACCGGCGCCGTCAAGCTGCAGACCACGAACGGAACGCTCGTCAAGTGCAAGTCGACCGAAGGATCGGGCGAATTCGCGAACGCCAAATCCGCGACGGTGTCCTCCCTCGTCCTCACGAGCTGCAAGCTCGGAAAGACGCTCTGCCAGAGCGAAGGGGCGCCGGCAGGGACCGTGCGGACGGTGCCCGTGACGATCGCCCTCGGCCTGGCGGGAGCCGCCGCCGGGCTGCTGACGGCGCCGAGCTCGGGCACGACGCTGGCGGTGTTCGCGTGCGGAACCCAGAGCGCTGTCCTGGCCGGCTCCTTCGCAGCGCCGGTGGCCAAGGACGACAAGATGGCCTCGAGCATCGGGTTGAGCCTGAAGGCGAGCAACGGGGTCCCGGCCTTCACCGAACTCGAAGGCCTTCCGAAGGCCGCGTTGACGCTCGCGCTCGGCGAAGGCTCGCCTCAACCGGCCGGCCTGACGGCGAAGACCGCGCTCACGCCCGAAACCGAAATCGAGGTCAGCACCTACAGATGAGCAGCATGCTCCCGGGCGCCGCGGGCGTCCGGGAGCCGTCCGGGCCGCGGCCGGTACGGCTGGGCGCGCTGTTAGCATCGCGCCGAGCCGGCGCATGCCGGCCGAGACGAGGAGAGCGACCCTTGGCGGACCCGACCGCGCCCCCGGACGAGGCGCCGAGCTACGACGAGACGCCTGAGCCGGCGGCTGGACCGGGGCTCGGCGAGACCCCCGAGCTGGCCCGCACCGTCGCGGCGCTGCTGTTCCTCTCCGCCGACCCGCTCAGCGTCGGCGAGCTCGCGGCGGCGACCGAGGCCGGCGAGGGCGCGGTGACGGCGGCACTCGCCCTGCTCGGCGAGGACTACGCGCCGGGCCGGCGCGGCATCGTCCTTCGCGAGCTGGGCGGCGGTTTCACGCTCGCCAGCGACCCCTCCACGGAGGAGGCCGCGCGGCGCCTGTTCAGCCGCCCGCGCCTTGCGACGCTGACGCCGGCGCAGGCCGAGACGCTCGCGATCGTCGCCTACCTGCAGCCGGTCTCGCGGCCGGAGATCGCCCGCATCCGCGGCGTCAGCGCGGACTCCGCGACCGCGACGCTGCTGGAGCGAGGGCTGATCGAGGAGGCGGGCCACTCGGAGTTCGGCGCCACCCAGTACCGCACGACGACTCAGTTCCTGAAGCTGTTCGGGCTGCGCGACCTCGACCAGCTACCCGATGTCGCCCGGTGGGATCCGAGCCCGGAGGAGCAGGCCGAGCTGCGCGACCGGCTGATGCGCGCCGGTGAGGCGCGCGCGGGGGGCGGCGGGGAGGGCTGATGCTCACCTACGAGGAGGCCTTCAGCGGCTTCTCCGTCGATGACATCGTCGCGGCGCACGACTTCTACAGCGAGACGCTCTCCGTCGAGGTCGAGGATCTCGAGAACGGGCTCCTGCGGCTTCACCTCGCAGGCGGCAACGAGCTGATCGTCTACCCGAAGCCCGATCACGTGCCCGCCGTCTTCACGGTCCTCAACTTTGCCGTTCCCGACATCGAGCAGGCCGTGGACGAGCTCGCTGCCGAGGGCGTCGAGACGATCCGCTACGAGGGCCTCGGGCAGGACGAGCGTGGGATCTCGCGCAATCCCGGCGGGCCGCCGATCGCGTGGTTCAACGATCCCGCGGGGAACATCCTGGCCGTGTTGCAGGACTAGCCGCCCGGGCCGAGCTGCGCGATCGGCTGATGCGCGCCGGGGAGGCGCGCGCCGCCGGCGCATCGGCAAGCCGACGCGCGCGCCGGCTTCCCGGTGATGGGCGCCGGGCTATTCGAGGACTGTCTGGAACGCGGAGCCTTCGGCGGGCCCGAGGGTCACTTCGATGCCTTCGAGGAACAGGTGCGGGCCACACCGGCTTGGTCTCGATGAGTCGCGCTTGCCCGTCCCGGAAAGGGTGGCTTCGGTCGTGCCTGGCACCGTGAAGCTGCCTTCGAGCTTCCTGAATTCGTACCTGCATGGCGTCGGCGTCACGAATATGACGTGTCCCAGCAGCGTCATCGCCCCTGAGCTGCTCAGGCGAGCGGCTTCGATCGTCCCGAAGAAGCTCGGGCCGCCTTGGCCGCAGATACCGCGGCCTTCGCCGCCCAGCGTGCCGCCTTCGGTGAACCCAGCTCTGTCCTTGGAGTTGGAGTTCTTGACCAGCGTTCCCCCCGCCGGGATCGTTCCGCAGGTGCCGAGGCTGGCGGTGAGGTACGCCGGCGAGCCTTGCGCGGCAGGAGCCCCTGACGCCTCGAGGACGAGGCGGGGGCTGCGGGCCCCGGCCATCGGCGGCAGGACCGCGAGCGCACCCAAGGCAGCCATCGAGGCGCACGCAGCGCGCCGGCATGCTCGGAAAGACACGTTGACCCCTCTCGTTGTTTCGTTCCCGAGTTGCCGGGCGAGCATACAGCGCCGGCGCAAGCGGGACAAGCCTCGCATCCCGCCGGGTGCGGCGAAGCGGGCCGGGCCCGGCCCGCTGCCCGCGAGCAGCGCCTGCGGCGCCCCGCGGACAGCTTCGGGCCGTGGCTTCAGGGCTTTGCTTCGAGGATCAGGTTGAACGGGGTCTCGGTTGCGCGCCTGACCGATGAGAAGCCGCCCGCCGCGATCACCTCGCTCAGCTTCTCCTCGCCCGCCTGGGCGCCGAGCGCCAGCCCGACCTCCTGGTCCAGCGAGGCCGGCGTGCAGATCACGGTCGAGGCGCCGTAGAAGATCCGCCCGACCGGGTTGAGGTTGTCCGCCACGCTGTCGCCGGCGAACGGCTCGACGATCATCCACGTGCCGTCGGGGGCGAGGGAGTCGCGGATGTGCGCGGAGGCGCCGACCGGGTCGCCCATGTCGTGCAGGCAGTCGAAGACGCACACGAGGTCATAGCCCTCGCCCGGGTAGTCCTTCGCGGTCGCGACCGCGAAGCTGATGCGCTCGCCGAGCCCCGCCGCGGCGGCCGCCTCGCGCGCCTTGGCGATCGACGCCTCGTGGTAGTCGAAGCCGAAGAACTCGCTGTTGGGGAAGGCTTCGGCCATGATGATCGTCGAGGCGCCGTGCCCGCAGCCGATGTCGGCGACCTTCGCGCCGCGTTCGAGCTTCTCCCGGACCCCGGGCAGCGCGGGAATCCACTCGGCCACCAGGTGGGCCCTGTAGCCGGGCCTGAAGAAGCGCTCCGTTCCGCGGAACAGGCGTTTGTCGTGCTCGTGCCAGCCCATCCCGTCGCCGCTGCGGAACGCCTCGGTGATGCGTTCCTCGTCGGCGAACAGCGAGGCGATCAGGTCATACGCGCCGAGGATGTAGAAGGGACTGTCCTCGTCGGCGAGCGCGAGGGCGTGCTCGTCCGGGAGCGTGTAGGTGTCACTCGCGCCGTCGTAGGAGATGTAGCCGCCGGCCGCCTGGTTTCTCAGCCACTCGCGGACGCTGCGCTCCGCGACGCCGGTGCGCTCGGCCAGCTCGTGCGAGCTGACCGGCCCCGCTCCGGCCATCGCCTTGTAGAGGCCGAGCTTGTCGCCGATCAGCATCAGCGGCGCGCTGATGTTCGCTCCCATGTCCGAGAGCGCCTGGCCCATGAACGCTTCGAGCTTGGCTTCGTCGATGGTGCTGCTCATGTCGTTTTCCCCCTAGGAATCGGAGTCACAAACGACACAGACCGCCACCAGCCCCCTCACCAGCCGGCACCATCCGTGCCGTTGGGGCAAAAGTACCACTCAGGTCTCAGCGCGGTGTGCGCTTGGTCACGCGACGCCGCCTAGCGCCTCGGCCGCCGCGAGCTGCCCGCACGCCGCGTCGATGTCGCGCCCGCGCGTGAGCCGTACCGTGACGGGCACGCCGCGCGACTCCAGGGCGCCGCGGAACGCGGCTATCGACTCGCGGCCCGAGCCGTGGAACTCCGAGCCGCTGGGGTTGAACGGGATCAGGTTGACCTTGAAGACCGGCGAGGGCTCGCCCTCCCGCTTCAGCAGCCGCGCCAGCGCGAGGGCCTGCTCGTAGCGGTCGTTGACGCCCGCGAGCATCACGTACTCGACGAACACGCGCCGGCGCCTGCGCGCATAGAAGGCACGGCAGGCTTCGATCACGTCCGCGAGCGGATAACGGTCGTTGACCGGCATCAGCTCGCTGCGCAGAGCTTCCTCGGGAGCGTGCAGCGAGAGCGCCAGCCGCACGGGCATGCCGCTCTCGGCCAGCTGCTCGATCCCGGGGATCCAGCCGACCGTCGAGATCGTCGTGTGACGGTTGGAGATGCCGAGATCGGGGAGCCGCTCGCAGGCGCCCAGCACCGCGTCGAGGTTGAGCATCGGCTCGCCCATCCCCATGAACACGCAATGGTCGACGGCTTCCACGCGCCGGAAATGCAGGGCCTGGTCGAGGATCTCCGAGCTCGTCAGGTTGCGGCCGAACTTCATCGCTCCGGTTGCGCAGAAGCGGCATGTCAGAGGGCAGCCGGACTGCGAGGAGAGGCACAGCGAGCGGCGGCCGTCCCGGTAGCGCATCAGAACGGCCTCGAGGGGACGGCCGTCGCCCGTCGCGAACAGCACCTTGACGGTGCCGTCGCGTGAGACGGCCTCGCGCTGCTCGGTCAGAGAGGAGAAGGGCACCGCCGCGGCGAGCCGCTCGCGCAGCGCGGCCGCAAGGTCGGTCATCTCCTCGTAGCTGCGGGCGCCGCGCGCGGCCCAGGCCCACACCTGGCGGGCGCGGAAGGGCCGCTCGCCCGCCTCGGCGAGGAACTGGTCGAGCGTGTCGAGGTCCATCTGCGGCCTATGGTTGCAGCGAATGGCTTCGATCCCGGACCACACGGCTTGAGGCTGGCGAAGTACCTGGCCCATGCCGGCGTCGCCTCGCGCCGCGCCGCCGAGCGCCTCGTCGCCGAAGGCAGGGTCGCACTCGACGGTCAGACGGTCGCCGATCCGGCCACGCACGTCGAGCGCGACGCCGCGGTCAGCGTGGACGGCGAGCTGCTCGCGGGGCCCGAGCCGCGCGTCGTGTTCGCCGTCAACAAGCCGGTCGGCGTCGTCTCCACGGCGCGCGACACGCACGGGCGCCCGACCGTCACCGGCCTCGTGGAGGCCGGAGGGCTGCGCCTGTACCCGGTCGGGCGCCTGGACGCCGACAGCGGCGGCCTGATCCTGCTCACCAACGACGGCGAGCTCGCCAACCGGCTCACCCACCCCCGTTACGAAGTCCCGAAGACCTACCGCGCGCGGGTCGGCGGTGGGCCCCTCGGGCAGGCGGCGCTGCGCGCGCTGCGTGAGGGCGTCGAGCTCGATGACGGCGCGACGGCGCCCGCCGCCGTTCGGCTTCTGGCGCCCGACGAGCTCGAGATCACGATCCACGAAGGCCGCAACCGCCAGGTGCGGCGGATGTGCGAGGCCGTGGGTCACCCCGTCGTGCGGCTGACCCGAGTGGCATTCGGCTCGCTGAGTCTCGGCGGGCTCGGGCCCGGCGAGCACCGCCGTCTCGGCGCGGACGAGATCGCCGGGCTGGGCGGCGGGCTCTGACAGAATCGCGCGCATGGGACTGTTCGCACTGCGGGGTGCCGCGAGCGCCGAGCGCAACGACGCCGAGGCGATCCTCGGCGCGACGACGGAGCTGATGCAGCAGATCATGGAGCGCAACGGCCTGCGCCCGGAGCAGGTGATCAGCTGCGTGTTCACCGCCACCCACGATCTCGACGCCGAGTTCCCGGCGGTCGCCGCCCGGGCGCTGGGCTTCGAGCGCGTGCCACTGCTGTGCGCCCAGGAGATACCCGTCCCGAACTCCATGCCACGGGTGATCCGGGTCCTGATCCACTACCGGGCCGAGGACGGGCACGACCCCGAGCACGTCTATCTCGGCGAGACCAAGGCGCTGCGGGCCGACCTGCACGCGGCACAATGATGGGATGACGATCGAGTTCTCAGAGCGCATCAGGCGCATCCCGGTCTACCCGGCGGCGGGCGGCTACGCCACCGACGGGCTCGCGCTGCTCGCCAGCAACGAGACGCCGTTCGGGCCGCTGCCCGCGGTGCGCGAGGCCATCGATGCCGCCGTCGGGCGGCTGAACCGGTATCCCGACCCATCGAGCTCACTCCTGCGGCAGCGGCTGTCCGAGCGCTACGAGGTCCCGGCCTCGCGGATCTCGATCGGCAACGGCTCCTGCGACATCCTGCTCGCCGCCGGAGAGGCGCTGCTCGAGCCGGGCGCGGAGCTCGTCTATGCCTGGCCCTCCTTCTCCGTCTACCCACATCTCGCAGCCGCTTCCGGCGCGCGGGCGGTCACCGTGCCGCTGGACGCCGACGCCCGGCACGACCTGCCCGCGATGCTGCGCGAGATCACCGTCGCCACCCGGCTGGTGCTCCTCTGCAATCCGAACAACCCGACGAGCACGGCGATCCCGCTGGAAGAGATCGCCTCGTTCCTGGCTCAGGTGCCGCCGCACGTCGTCGTGATCGTCGACGAGGCCTACTGCGAGTTCAACCTGCTCGAGGACCCCGACGCCTCGCTGGAGCTGCTCGGGGCGCACCCGAACGTCGCGCTGCTGCGGACGTTCTCGAAGGTCTACGGCCTGTGCGGGCTGCGCGTCGGCTTCGCGCTGTGCGGCTCTGAGGATCTGGTTCGCGCGCTCGATCAGGTGCGCCAACCGTTCTTCTGCAACGCGCTCGCGCAGGCGGCGGCGGTCGAGGCGCTGGGTCACCAGGACGCCGTCCTCGACCGCGTCACGAGCACGGTCGCCGAGCGCATCGCGATGGACGAGCGGCTGCGGGCGCTGGGCCTCGAGCCGGCCGAGTCGCAGGCCAACTTCTGCTGGGTGCCGCTCGGCGCCGAGCGCGACGAGGCGGAGATCGTCGCCGGGCTGCTGGAGCGCGGCGTGCTCGTGCGAGCGGGCACGGCTCTCGGGAGCAGCGGGCCCGCGCTGCGCGTCACCTACGGGCTCCCGCAGGAGAACCAGCGCTTCCTGGACGCGCTCGCCGAGCTGCTCTGAGATAGACGCGCCTGGACGGTGGCGGGCTTGTCTGCTACAAACCGATCCAGAACGATCGTGACCACATCGGCGCAGACAGCAGCACTCACCGACTACGCCTATTTCTGGTCGTTCGCTTTCGCCTGGCGATTTAGCTAGGCGCCAAAGGACGTGCGCCCGTCGTGAGCGGGCGTGTCCGAGAGTCCCGCACCCGGGACCAGGCGCCGCCTCCGAGGGCGTTCCATCGCCCCTCACGGGTCCGCAACAGGCGGATCAGCAGCACCTTCAACATGCCCAGACGTCGGTGAAAGGATGACTTTGGAGATGAGCGCGACAGGGGACAACGTCACAGGGGAGGGGTCCGAGCCGTACAGGCTCGCCTCGCTGCGGACGACGCGCGGCGAGCATTCGGTGCTCGAGATCGCAGGACGCAGGGTGGGTGGCGAGAGCTTCGCGCTGATCGCCGGCCCCTGCACGGTGGAGTCGCGCGAGCAGACGATGCAGACGGCGCGTGCTGTCCGCGATGCCGGCGCGACGATGCTCCGGGGCGGCGCGTACAAGCCGCGCAGCAGTCCCTACTCGTTCCAGGGCCTGGGGCAGGAGGGGCTGCGCATGCTCGCGGAGGCGAAGGCCGAGACCGGCCTGCCGGTCGTCACCGAGCTGATGGACGTCGGCGACATGGAGGCCGTCCTCGAGGTCGCCGACGTCGTGCAGGTCGGCGCCCGCAACATGCAGAACTACACGCTGCTCGCCGAGATCGGCCGCTCCGGCACGCCGGTGCTGCTGAAGCGGGGCCTGTCCTCGACGATCGACGAGCTGCTGATGGCCGCCGAGTACATCCTCAAGGAAGGCAACGGCAACGTGATGCTGTGCGAGCGAGGCATCCGCACGTTCGAGACCGCTTACCGCTTCACCCTCGACCTGATGGCCGTGCCGGTGCTCAAGGAGCGCTCCCACCTGCCGGTGATCGTCGATCCGAGCCACGCCGCCGGGCGCCGCGACCTCGTCACTCCGCTCTCGCTGGCTGCCGCGGCGGTCGGCGCGGACGGGATCATCGTGGAGGTCCATCCGAATCCGGACGAGGCGATCTGCGACGGCCCGCAGCAGCTGCGTACGGACGAGTTCGCGGACTACGCGGCCGCGGTCGAGCGCGCCGCCGCGCTCTCCGGCAAGACGCTCGCCACGAGGGAGCAGGTCCTTGCCTGAGGCGAATCTGGACCGTCGCAGCACCGCCGACTTCGTCCGCGACCGGCGGATCGATCGCGTCGTCCCGCTGCTCGCGCCCGACGCGCTGCTCGACGAGCTGCCGCTCGGCGGCGAGCAGGCGGAGGTCGTGATCGGCGGTCGCCGCGACGTGCACGCGGTGCTCGAAGGGATCGATGACCGGCTGCTGGTCGGTGGTCGGGCCGTGCAGCGTCCACGACCCCGAAGCGACGCTCGAGTACGCCGAGCAGCTCGCCGAGCTGGCACTGCGAGCGTCAGCGACGAGCTGCTGGTCGTGATGCGCGTCTACTTCGAGAAGCCGCGGACGACGACCGGCTGGAAGGGGCTGATCAACGACCCGCACCTCGATGGGTCGGGCGACGTCAACGCCGGCCTGCACCTGGCGCGGCGCGTGCTGCTGGGCGTGCTCGCACGCGGGCCTGCCGGTCGGCTGCGAGTTCCTGGACCCGATCACCCCGCAGTACATCGCCGATGCCGTCTGCTGGGGCGCGATCGGCGCGCGAACCACCGAGTCCCAGATCCATCGCCAGCTCGGCTCCGGGCTCTCGATGCCGGTCGGCTTCAAGAACCGCACCGACGGCAACGTGCAGGTCGCGGTGGACGCCGTCCGCGCGGCCGCCGGCGCGCACGCCTTCGCCGGCATCGACCCCGACGGCAGGCCGGCGATCCTCCACACCCGCGGAAACGCCGACTGCCACGTCATCCTTCGCGGGGGCAAAGGCCGGCCCAACTTCGACGCGGAGAGCGTGGAGGAGGCCCTGGAGCTGCTCGACGCGGCGGGCCTGCCTCGGCGCGTGATGATCGACCTAAGCCACGACAACAGCGGCAAGGACCCCGAGCGCCAGCCGGGCGTGGCGGCGGACGTGGGCGCGCAGCTGGCGGCCGGCAACACGGCGATCGTCGGCGTGATGCTCGAGTCCTTCCTCGTGGCGGGGCGCCAGGAGCTGACGCCCGGCGCCGAGCTGCGCTACGGGCAGTCGATCACCGACGGGTGCATCTGCTGGGAGACGACCGTCGAGGTGCTGGAGGGGCTGACGCGCAGCCGTACGCGACCGCAACGCCGCCGGCGCGCAGGCAGCGCCACGCTGAGCAGATGAGGATCGCAGTCCTCGGGGTGGGGCTGATCGGCGGCTCGATCGGCCTGGTGGCGCGCACGCGCGCGCAGGCCGAGGTGTGGGGCTACGACCCCGATCCGAGAGTGAGGGCGCGGGCACTCGAGCTGGGGGCCGTCGACAGCGCCGCCGGGGACATCGCCGCGGCCGTCCGGGGCGCGGACGCGGTGTTCGCGGCGGCCCCCGTCGGCATGCTGCCGGCGGTTGTGGCCGAGGCGCTGGCCGCGGCGGGGCCGGATTGCGTGGTCACGGACGTGGGCTCGACCAAGCGCCTGCTCGCCGACGCCTCGACCGACGAGCGCTTCGTGGGCGGTCACCCGCTGGCAGGGGCTGAGACGGAGGGCGTCGAGCACGCGCGCGAGGACCTCTTCGACGGCGCAACCTGGTACCTGACCCCTGCCCGCGGGAGCACGGCCGGAGTCCTCTACGAGCGCCTGCACGCGCTGCTGAGGCGGTTCGGGGCGCGGCCGACGGCGATCGACGCCGAGACCCACGACCGCCTGATGGCCTGCATCTCCCATCTTCCGCACGTCCTCGCCAACCTGCTCGCGGCCCAGGCCGCCGGCACGCTCGGGCGTCCCGGCGAGGACGCCGAGCGCCTTCCCGCGGTCGGGCCGAGCTTCCGGGACGCGATCCGCGTCGCCGGCGCCAACAGCGCGATCTGGAGCGACATCTACCTCTCGAACGCCGACGCCCTCGGGGCCGCGATCTCCGAGCTGGAGGGACGTCTCGGCGCGGTGCGGGAGATGCTGGGCAGGGGCGAGGCCGGAGCGCTCGGGGATTGGATCGAGGGCGCGCGCGAGGACCGCGACGCGCTGCTGGGCGCGGGCATGGCCGGTGGCTCGGCGCACGAGCTGCGCGTGCAGGTGCCGAACCGGCCGGGCGTGGTGGCCGAGATCGCCCTCGCGCTCGGGGAGGCTCAGATCAACATCGGCGACCTCGTGCTCTCGCCCTCGCCGGACAACAGCCGCGGCGAGATCGCTCTGTGGATCGGCGGCGAGGAGCCGGCGGCGCGCGCCGAGGCGATCCTGGGCGGACTCGGCTTCCAGGTCGTGCGCGCGTGAACATGCGCTTCGACCCGGCCCGCGGGCTCTCGGGCAAGCTGAGGCCGCCCGCCGACAAGTCGATCTCCCATCGCGCGGGGCTGCTCGGGGCCATGTCCGCCGAGCCGGTCCGCGTCGAGAACTACCTCGACGCGGCCGACACGCGCTCGACGCTGGACGCGGTGCGCGCGCTCGGCGCGCTGGTCGAGGAGAACGGCAGCGAGCTCGTGATCCGCGGCACGGGGCTGCGCGAGGCGCGCGAGCCGGAAGGACCGATCGACGTCGGCAACGCCGGCACGCTGCTGCGCCTGCTGCCGGGGTGGCTCGCCGCGCAGCAGGGCCGCTCGTTCACGCTCGACGGCGACGCGTCGATCCGCCGCCGGCCGGTGGATCGAATCGCGCTGCCCCTGCGCGCGATGGGGGCCCGGATCGAGGCCCGCGAGGGCAGCTTCGCGCCGGTCACGATCCACGGCGAGCGGCTGCTCGCGGTCGATCACGACCTCGACGTGGCGAGCGCGCAGGTGAAGTCGTGCCTGCTGATGGCGGCGCTGACAGCCGACGGGACGACGACCGTCGCCGAGCCGACACGCAGCCGTGACCACACCGAGCGGATGCTGCTGCGCGCCGGCGTCGACATCGCGCGCGAGGGCAACCTCGTGACGGCGGTGAACGTCGACGAGCTGGCGCTCGAATCGGTCTCCGTTCCGGCCGATCCGAGCTCCGCGGCGTTCTTCGTGGCGGCCGGCGTGCTCGTGCCCGGCTCACGCCTGCTGCTGGCCGACGTGGGCGTCAACTGGACCCGCACCGGGTTCCTGAGGATCGTGCGAAGGATGCGCGGGATCGTGCTCGGGGACCTCGAGCATGAGTCCGAGGAGATCGCCTCCACCGAGCCGACGAGCGACCTCGACATCGCGCACGGCGCGCTCGAGGGCACGGTGGTAGCGCCTGATGAGGTGCCGCTCGCGATCGACGAGCTGCCGCTGGTGGCGCTGCTGGGCTGCTTCGCCGAGGGCACGACTGTCGTGACCGGCGCCCAGGAGCTGCGGGTGAAGGAGTCGGACCGCATCGCCGGCGTGGTCGAGGGCCTGCGGGGGCTCGGCGCCGAGATCGAGGCGACCGAGGACGGGTTCGCGGTCACCGGCTCCGGCGGCCTGCGCGGCGGCAGCATCGACTCGCTGGGCGACCATCGCCTGGCGATGATGGGAGCGATCGCCGGCCTGGCCTCGCGCGAGGGGGTCGAGGTCCTGGGGATGGAGGCGGCGGCGATCTCCTACCCGCGCTTCGTCGATGACCTGCGGGCGCTCGGGGCCTTCTAGCCGCATGGTGATCGCGATCGACGGGCCCGCGGGCGCCGGCAAGTCCACGGTCGCGCGGGCGCTCGCCGAGCGGCTCGGGGCGCGCTACCTGGACAGCGGAGCGATGTACCGGTGCGTGGCGCTGCTGGCGCTGCGGGATCCCGGCGCCGAGCCGGCGGCGCTCGCGGCCGACGCGTCGATCGAGCTGACCGAGGACGGGCGCGTGGTGCTGAACGGCGAGGACGTCGGCCGGGCGATCCGCGACCCTGACGTCTCCAAGCGGGCCTCGGAAGTCGCCGCCGAACCGGGAGTGCGCGCGGCGCTCGTCGAGAAGCAGCGGCAGCTGATCTCCGACGGGGACTGGGTCGCCGAGGGCCGCGACATCGGCACGGTGGTGGCTCCCGGCGCCGAGCTGAAGGTCTACCTCGATGCCGAGCCGGGGGAGCGGGCTCGGCGGCGAGCCGTCGAGCTGGGCGCCGATCCAGCGGTGGTGCTCGCCGATCAGACGATGCGCGACGAGCGCGACCGCGGACGTGAGGCGAGCCCGCTCAGAGAGGCCGCGGGGGCCGTGCGCGTCGATACGACCGGGCTCTCGGTCGCGCAGGTCGTGGGGCGGATCGCCGAGCTCGCCGGCCCTGGGGGCTAGGGCATCCGGAAGAATCCCCGGCTGGCCGGGGCTCCGGCTTCTTCGGTCGTCTCCGTGACTTCGACCCTTCGGTGGCGGTGCCGCCTCACCCAGCTGCCCCCGGGCCGGGGCGCCACCGCGGTCATACTCATCAGATGCTCAAGGTCGCCATAGTCGGCTATCCGAACGTCGGCAAGTCATCCCTGATCAACCGCCTGACCGGCGGCCGCGAGGCCGTCGTTCACGAGCGGCCGGGCGTCACGCGCGACCGCAAGGACCTCGACTGCGAGTGGAACGGTCGCCGCTTCAAGCTGATCGACACCGGTGGCGTCGACTTCGAGGACGAGGATCCGCTCGCCGGCTCGATCCGCGAGCAGGCGCAGGCGGGGTTGGCGGAAGCCGACGTCGCGGTGCTGGTCGTCGACGCGCGGGCCGGCGTGCGGCCCGGCGATGAGGAACTGGCTGACCTGCTGCGCCGCTCGCCGCTGCCGATGATCGTGGCCGCGAACAAGGTCGACAGCGTCGCCGACATCCCGGCCGCCGCGGAGTTCCACCGGCTCGGGCTCGGGGAGCCGATCGCGGTCTCGGCCGCCCAGGGCCTCGGCAGCGGCGATCTGCTGGACCGGATCGCGGAGTTGCTCCCTGCGGGTGGGGAGGGGGAGGATCAGGGGGAGATCCGGCTTGCGGTGATCGGCCGGCCGAACGTGGGCAAGTCCTCGCTCGTGAACCGCTTTCTCGGCGAGCAGCGCGTGATCGTGTCCGAGCAGGCCGGCACGACGCGCGATGCGATCGACATGCCGTTGCTGGTCGGCGAGCGCCATCTGACGATCGTCGACACGGCGGGCATGCGCAGGCAGTCCAAGGTCGCAGACTCGGTCGAGTACTACACGGCACTGCGCTCGCAGCGCGCGGCGGAGCGCGCCGACGTGGCGCTGGTGGTCTGCGACGCGACCGACGGGGTCACCGCGCAGGACCTGCGGATCGCCGAGCTGGCGATGAAGACGGGCTGCGCGACCGCGCTGGTGCTGAACAAGTGGGATCTCGTCGCCCCCGACGAGGACGGCGCGCAGCCGATCGACGTCGACCACGAGCGCGCCCGCGTGGCCGAGAAGCTGAGGCTCAGGCCGCGGGTGCTGACGGCGAGCGCCAAGAACGGGCGCAACGTCGCGCGCCTGCTCGAGGAGGCGATCGCGCTCGGCGATCGCAGGGCAGGACGGATCCCGACCGCCGAGCTGAACAGGTTCCTCTCGGAGGCGACGCAGGCGCGCCAGCCGCCGGTGGGAACGCGGCGGGGCGCCGCCGGCCACCGCCTGAAGCTGCTCTACATGGCCCAGATCGGCGAGCGCCCGCCGCGCTTCGCGATCCAGGTCAACTCGCGCGGGCGCGTGACCAGGGACTACACCTACTATCTGGAGAACCGCCTGCGCGCCCGTTATGCGCTCGACGGCATCCCGCTGATCATCGACTTCGTGGAGCGCGGCCAGCGCAGTCGTCCCCGCGCCGCGTAGACTGATGCGCCTTCTCGAAGCCCCGGCGCCGCCGCGCTGACACGATCCGGCGCGCCACGACCCCCTGGAGCCGAATGACCCAGCCTTCAGACAACGAGTTCCTGTTCACCTCCGAGTCGGTGACCGAGGGTCACCCCGACAAGATCGCCGACCAGATCTCCGACGGCGTGCTCGATGCGGTCCTGAAGGACGAACCGTACGGGCGCGTGGCTTGCGAGACGCTCGTCAACACGGGCCTCGTCGTCGTCTCCGGCGAGATCTCGACCGAGACCTACGTGGACATCCAGGAGATCGCGCGCGAGACGATCCGCCGCATCGGCTACACCGACGCCGACCTCGGCTTCTCCGCCGACTCCTGCGCGGTCCTGAACGCGATCGACAAGCAGTCGCCGGACATCGCACAGGGCGTGGACAAGGCCTATGAGGCCCGCACGGACGCCAGCGACGAGGACGAGCTCGACGTCGCCGGGGCCGGTGACCAGGGGATGATGTTCGGCTACGCGAGCCGCGAGACGGAGTCTCTGATGCCGCTGCCGATCTCGCTCGCGCACCGGCTCGCGGAACGCCTCACGGCGGTCCGCAAGGACGGAACGCTCGAGTACCTGCGCCCCGACGGCAAGACCCAGGTCAGCGTCCGCTACCAGGACGGTCGCCCCGTCGAGATCGAGAAGCTCCTGATCTCCACCCAGCACGCCGAGGGCGCCGAGTCGCGCATCCCCGACGACCTCTGGGAGCAGGTGGTGGCGCCGATCCTCCCCGCCGAGCTCTACGACGCGAACAAGCTGCGTCGCAACTTCCTGGTCAACCCGACCGGACGGTTCGTGATCGGCGGCCCGGTCGGCGACTGCGGCCTGACCGGGCGCAAGATCATCGTCGACACCTACGGCGGCATGGCCCGTCACGGCGGCGGCGCCTTCTCCGGCAAGGACCCGTCCAAGGTGGACCGCTCCGCGGCCTACGCCGCCCGCTGGGTGGCGAAGAACATCGTCGCCGCCGAGCTCGCGGACCGGGCGGAGGTCCAGGTCGCCTACGCGATCGGCGTCGCCCACCCGGTTTCGGTGATGGTGGAGACGTTCGGCACCGAGAAGATCGGGCGCAGCCAGATCGTCCAGGCGGTCGACGAGGTCTTCGACCTGCGGCCCGGAGCCTTCCGCGAGGAGCTCAACCTGCACCGCCCGATCTACCAGAAGACCGCGGCCTACGGCCACTTCGGGCGCGACGACGACGACTTCACCTGGGAGCGGACCGACAAGGCCCGGGCGCTTCGCTCCGCCGCCGGTCTCTGATCTAGGGTCGGGGCGGTGGGAGCCGCCGCCCCGACTGACACGCATGTGACGCCGCACGCGGCCCCGCCGGAACCGGCGGATGGCATCCGCGTGCGCCGCGGCGCGGCCGCGACGGTCGCCCGCGTAGAGCCGATCACGACCTCCCGCGCCCTGCGCGGCCCGTTCGACTACCTGATCGGCGAGGAGCTGGCGCCGGCCGTCGGCGTCGGCTCGATGCTGGTGGTGCCGTTCGGGCGTCGCAAGCTGCTCGGCGTGGTCGTCGAGCTCGCTTGCGAGAGCGAGGTGTCGCCGGAGCGGCTGCTCGAGCCGCTCCGGGTGCTCGAGCCGGGGATCGGGCCCGAGCTCGTCGAGCTCGCGCGCTTCCTGGCTCGTGAGTACTGCTCGACGCTCGCCCGTGCGCTGACCCTCGTGCTGCCGCCGGGAGCCGCGAAGCGGCTGAGCGGGCGCAAGCGCCGGGTGAGCGAGCCGGCCCGCCACCGCGTCGTCGGCGCGGCCGCCGCGCAGGCGCCGGAGCTCTCCGGCGACCAGCAGGCGGCGCTGGTGCCGCTGCTCGCGGCGCTCCGCGGGGATGGCTCCTCATCACGGCGGGCGCTGTTGCACGGCGTCACCGGCTCGGGCAAGACCGAGGTCTACCTGCGCGCGGCCGAGGAGGCGCTGGCGCAGGGGCGCGGGGCGATCGTGATGGTGCCGGAGATCGCGCTGACGCCGCAGATCGTGGCGCGCTTCAGCGCACGCTTCGGGGACACCGTCGCCGTACTGCACTCACGGATGACCCCCGGGCAGCGCTACGAGCAGTGGCGGCGGCTGCGCGAAGGCGAGGCGCGGGTGTGCGTCGGGCCGCGCTCGGCGGTGTTCGCACCCGTCGCCGAGCTGGGCCTGATCGTGATCGACGAGGAGCACGACGCCTCGTACAAGCACGAAGGCGACCCCCGTTACGACGCGCGCGACGTGGCGGCCGAGCGCGCCGCGCGCAGCGGGGCGCTGCTGATCGCCGGCAGCGCGACGCCGCGCCCGGAGAGCGTGCACGCGATGCCGCTCGTCAGCCTGCCGCGCCGCGTCGACGGGCGGCCGCTGCCACCGGTGGAGGTGCTCGACATGCGCGGTCAGCGGACGGGTCTTCACCCCATCACGGCGGGGGCGCTTGCGACGCTGCGCGAGGAGGGCGGCAAGGCGATCGTGCTGCTGAACCGACGGGGCTGGTCGAACTTCGTCTCCTGCCGCTCCTGCGGGCGCGTCTGGTCGTGCCCGGAATGCGACGTCGCGCTGGTGCTGCACCGCGCCGGCGGCTATCTGGCCTGCCACCACTGCGGGCACCGCGAGCGCGCCGCGGAGAGTTGTCCCGACTGCCGCTCGACGGGTGTCGCGCGCCACGGCGCGGGCACCGAGCGGCTGGCCCACGACCTCGCCGCCGTGCTGGACGACGGCGCGTTCCCCGTGTTCAGGCTCGACGCCGACGTGCTCGGCAGCGGGCTCGGCGGGGATCCGGGTGCCGTGCTGGCGGCTTTCGAGGGGGCCTCGACCGGGGTGCTGATCGGCACGCAGATGGTCGCCAAGGGCCACGACTTCCCCGACGTCTCGCTCGGCGTCGTGCTGGACGCCGACGCGACGCTGCGGTTCCCGGATTTCCGGGCCGAGGAGCGGACCTTCGCGCTGATCTCGCAGCTCGCGGGGCGTGCCGGGCGCGGCGGCGAGGGACGGGTGCTGGTGCAGACGCTGGCGCCGGACGCGCGCGCGATCCGCCACGCCGCCCGTCACGACAGCTCCGGCTTCGCCGCCGAGGAGCTCGAGCGGCGCAGGGCGCTCGCCTACCCGCCGTTCTCGCACCTGATCAGGATCGTGCTGGGCGCCGAGCAGGCGGCGCCGGCCCGCCGGGCGGCGCTCGAGCTGCGCGAGCGTCTGCTCGCGGCTGCCGCCGCGCAAGCAGGCCAGGCGCCGGCTGTCCTCGGCCCCGCGCCGTTGTTCAGGCTGCGGGGTCGCGAGCGCCAGGTGCTCGTCGTCAAGGCGCACGAGCGGGCGGGCGTGGTGGCGGCGGCGGGAGAGGCGGTGGCGGCGCTGGCGGGCGAGCGGCGCCACGCGGGCGTCAGCTTCGCCGTCGACGTCGACCCGCAGTGAGCGCTCGCGGCGCGTTGCCAGACTGACCCCCGCTTGCTAGGTTGCTGTGCCTGCGGCGGGCGTCAAACGCCGGCGATGCAGGAGGGGTCTGGAGAATGGAATCGACGATCAACCGCCGCCCGGCGGCCGCCTTGGCCGCACTCGCGACCGTGCTTGCGCTGCTCTGCGCGCTCGCGAGCCCGGCGCTCGGCGCCTCGCCGCGGGACTACGCCAAGCTGGTGCCCGCCTGCGGCCCGCCCACCCCCGGCACTGCGACGTGCTTCGCGATCGGGCGCGTGCCCGTGCCGGCGGCCGACGCGGCCCGGGACGGGGTGCGGCGCGTGCCGTCCTCACCCGCTGCCGTGACCCTGGGCCCGGCCGGAGGGCTCACGCCCGCGCTGCTCGCAAGCGCCTACGGCTACGACCCGAACGCGGGCGGCACGGGCGAGACCGTGGCGGTCGTGGACGCGTTCGACGACCCCAACATCGAATCGGACCTCGCGAGCTTCAGCAGCCAGTACGGCCTGCCGTCCTGCACCGCCGCAACGGGCTGTCTGCGGAGGGTGGGTCAGAGCGGCTCGCCGAGCGAACTTCCGGCCGCCGACACCAAGGGCTGGTCGGTGGAGACCTCGCTCGACGTCGAGATGGTGCACTCGGCCTGCCCGAATTGCCGGATCCTGGTCGTGGAGGCGAAGAACGCCCAGCTGGCGAGCCTCGGCGCCTCCGTGGCCAAGGCCGCAGAAATGGGCGCCGCGGCCGTCTCGAACTCCTACGGCGCTCCCGAGCAGGAAGCGTTCGGGCCGCCCGCACGCGCGCTCTTCGAGCACCCGGGAGTCGTGATCACCGCCGCGACCGGCGACTTCGGCTACGACTGGTGGCTCGGTCCCACCCCCGACCCTCAGGCGCCCAACGACCCCGCCTCGATGCCGGGCGTGGTCTCGGTCGGCGGCACGACGCTGACGCTGAACAGCGAAGGCGAACGCGCGCAGGAGACCGTGTGGAACGGGAACGGGCGTGAAAACGAAGGGGGATGGGAAGAAGGCGCAAGCGGCGGCGGGTGCAGCATCTTCTTCGAAGCGCCGCTGTGGCAGCGCGACGCCGCGGGCTTCGCGGCCACGGGCTGTGCCAACAAACGGCTGAGCGCCGACGTCGCCGCCGTCGCCAATCCGCTCACAGGCTTCGACATCTACGACACCTACAACTGCGGCCCGGAATGCGAAGCGCTGAAAGGCTCGGCGAAATGGAGCACGATCGGTGGCACGTCGGTCTCGGCGCCGCTGGTCGCCTCGCTGTACGCGCTCGCCGGCGGAGCACACGGGGTCAGCTACCCGGCAGCCACGCTCTACGCCCACCTCGGGGACAGCTCCATGTTCGACGTGACGCAGGGCGGCAACGGCTACTGCAACAACGGCGGCGCGGCCTGCGGGGTGAACGCCACATTCGGCGAACGGCTGGATTGCGAAGGCACCACGGCGTGCAACGCGGCCAGCGGCTTCGACGGGCCCTCGGGGGTCGGCACTCCCGCGTCGTTGAAGCTGTTCGAACCGCTGCTGCCGAAAGCCGTGATCACCCCGCCGGCGAAACCCGTCGCCGGGGTCTCGGCGACGTTCTCGGGGAGCACCTCGACGGACTCCTACCCGGGCGCGACGAGCACCTACGCGTGGACGTTCGGGGACGGGCAGACGGGCACCGGCGCCACGGTGGCCCACACCTACGCAGCCGCGGGCGAATACACGGTCACCCTCAAGGTCGCCGACAGCTACGGGCTCCAGAGCGCCCCCGCGACGGCGAAGGTCCTCGTGACTGCACCCTCCAAATCCGAAGAAGAAGAAGCGTCGCGGAAAGCGCGCGAAGCCAAAGAACAGGAAGAAGCCGCGAAGAAAGCCCGCGAAGCCAAAGAAAAAGAAGAAGCCGCCAAAAAGGCCCGGGAAGCCAAAGAACGAGAAGAAGCCGGGGGGATCGGCGGGACCAGAGAACAGGAAGAGCGCAAAGTCTTCGAAGAAGCGGCGGCCCGCCTGAAAGCCGAACAGGAAGCCCCGGCCCCGCAAACCGGGGCCTCGTCCTCCGGGCAGGGCGGCACGGCGAGCTTCAAAGCCGCCCAGGCCGTGGCGCCGGCTGCGACATTGCGCGGCGGCGCTCTCCACGCCTCTCGGGCGGGCTGGTTCGTGCTGAAGATCGCCTGCCCGGCCGGCGCGAGCGGCTGCGCGGGCTCCGTCACGGTCCGCACGCTCGGGGCCGTCGCGACGCCCGGCTCGCACGCGAGCGTGCTCAAGCTCGCCGCCGGCAGCTTCCGCGCCGCAGCGGGCCAGGTCGTCTCCGTGCGCCTGCGCCTGAGCGCGCGGGCGCGCTCGCTGCTGGCCCGGCGCGGAAGCGTCCGCGTGCGGGTGACGTTCGTCTCTCACGACTCCGCGGGGGCGACCGTCAGCACCCACGCGAGCGCCACCCTGCACCGCGGCTGAGCCGCGCTCCCGCGCCGGAGCAGCGAGCGCGGCGCAGCGCGGCGACCAGGCGTTGCCGCTGTCAGGTTGCCTTGCTAGTTTCGGTCGCCTGCCGCGCGGGATCGCGGTGGACGGAGGGGACAGGAGCATGAACCGGACGCAAGAGCGCCGCTGGGCGGCGCACGTGATGCTGACAGCGACGCTGGTGGCGCTCGCGTGCCTGGTATGGGCCGGCGCCGCCGTGGGCGCCTCGCCGCGGAGCTACGCGCGGATCGTGCCGGTCTGCCGGCCGCCGGGACCCGGCGAAGCGAGCTGCTTCGCGCTGGCGCGCGTGCGCGTCCCGGCCGTCGACGCGGCGCGGCCCGGGGTGCGGCCGCTCGCCGCCCGCCCGGCGACGGTGGAATTCGGCCCGGAAGGCGGCCTCACGCCGAAGCTGCTCGAAAGCGCCTACGGGTTCAGCGGTGCGGCCGGCGGCACCGGCGAGACGGTGGCGGTCGTCGACGCGTTCGACGATCCCGCCATCGAAGAAGATCTCGAGAAATTCAGCAAGCAGTACGGCCTCCCGTCCTGCACGAGCGGAAACGGCTGCTTCCGGAAGGTCAACCAGTTCGGCACGAGCTCGCTCCCGGAAGCCGACACCACAGGCTGGTCGGTCGAGACCTCGCTCGACGTCGAGACCGTCCACTCCGCCTGTCCGAACTGCCACATCCTCCTCGTCGAGGCCAACAGCGCGCACATCGCGAGCCTGGGCGCGGCGGTCAGGACGGCCGTCGAAATGGGCGCGCAGGTGGTCTCCAACTCCTACGGCGGGCCGGAGCAGATCGCCACCGGCGGGGCCGAACGGGCCCTGTTCGAACACCCCGGCACCGTGATCGCGGCCGCGACCGGCGACTACGGCTACGACTGGTGGGCGGGCCCGGAATTCGAACCGAGGCTGCCCGACCCCGAATCGCCGGACGCGCCGGCGTCCTATCCGGGGGTCGTCTCGGTCGGCGGCACCTCGCTGACGCTGAACGCCGAAGGCGGCCGCGAAAGGGAGACCGTCTGGAACGGGAACGGACCCCTGAACGCGGGAGACTCCCGAGGCGGCGTCAGCGGCGGGGGCTGCAGCCTGTTCTTCCAAGCGCCGTTCTGGCAGCGGTACGCGAGCGGCTTCGCGGCGACCGGCTGTGGCGACAAGCGCCTCAGCGCCGATGTCTCCGCGGTCGCCGATCCGGACACCGGCTTCTCCGTAGACGACACCTACGACTGTGGCGAAAGGTGCGAGGAATTCACCCATGGCAGGGAATGGAGCGTGATCGGCGGCACCTCGCTGGCGACACCGCTGATCTCGGGGCTCTACGCGCTCGCCGGCGGCGCCGACGGCATCCCGTACCCGGCGATGACGCTGTACGCCCACCTTGGCGGCCCCTCGCTGTTCGACGTCACCCAGGGCGGCAACGGCTGGTGCGACTCCGAAGGCCGCGCCTGCGGGGTGAACGCCTTCTACGGGGAAGTGCTCGACTGCGAAGGCACCACGGCCTGCAACGCGGCGGCGGGCTTCGACGGCTCGTCCGGCGTCGGCGCTCCGGCCTCGCTGGAAGCCTTCGAGCCGGTCGCCGGCGAGGAAGCGTCCGCGCGCCGCAAGGCCGAAGAAGCGATCGAAGCGGAAGCCAGGCGGAAAGCCGAAGAAGAAGCCGCGCGCCAGCCGAAACAGCCGACTCCCAGCAGCGGCCAGGGCGGCACGGCCGGCTTCCAGGCGGTGAAGGCGGCGGTCCCGGCGGCGACAATGCGCGGGACGCGGCTGCAGGCGGCGCGCGGCGGCTTCGTCACCGTCAAGGTCGCGTGCCCGGCCGGCGAGACGATCTGCGAAGGCACCGTGAGCCTGAAGACCCTCGGCGCCGTCATCGCCGGACCCGGCGCCCGCGCGAGCGTGCTGCTGCTCGCAGGCGGCCGCTTCAAGGTCGCCGGCGGCCATGTCGTGTCCGTGCGGCTCCACCTCATCCGCCGCGCCGCCGCGCTGCTGGCGCGCAAGGGCAAGCTGCGGGTGCGCGTGCTGATCGTCGCCCACGATCCCGCGGGCGCGGCGCATTCCAGCCACGTAGCGGTGACGTTGTACGCGCTCAAACGTGGCTGAGCGGGCGGGGAGGCCGGCGCGGCGCTCCGTGCCGGGGCGTCTAAACTCAGACTCGATGAGCGAGGACGAGCGCGCCAGCATCGACGAGGAGGAGCCGGTCTCACGGCCCGATGACGTCGAGGTCGAGGCCGAGGGCGATGCGCCCGCGGTCGAAGAGCTCGACGCCGAGACGCGTGCGCGGCGCGACGCGGCGCTGCGCCTGGTGCGCAAGTTCGGCGACCCTGTGCTGCGGGCGGTCGCGCTGCCGGTCGAGCGCTTCGATCCCGCCTTGGAACGCGAGGCCGAGCGCATGGGCGAGCTGATGCACGACGCGCTCGGAGTCGGATTGGCGGCCACGCAGCTGGGGGTGCTTCACCGGATGCTCGTCTACAAAGCGTATGTCGACGACCCCCTCACCGTGCTGGTCAACCCCGAGATCGAGTGGCAGAGCGAGGAGCGCGAGACCGCGGAGGAGGGCTGTCTCAGCCTCCCGGGCGTGCACGTCGAGGTCGAGCGGGCACTCGCGCTGCGCGTACGCGGCCGCGGCGCCTCCGGTGCGGCCCTCGAGATCGAGGCCGAGGGGCTCGAGGCACGGGTGATCCAGCACGAGATCGATCACCTCGACGGCACGCTCGTGCTCGACCGCATCTCCAAGCAGGCACGCAAGGAGGCGATGCGCGCGATGCGCGAGGCGCAGCGGACGCCGAGCGCGGCCTGAGAAGGTCGGCTTGGCGGTCGTCTACCTCGGTACCTCAGGCTTCGCTGCTGGGGTCCTGGAGCGGCTGGCCGCGGAGCAGCGGCACCGCCCGGCGCTGGTCGTGACCCGGCCGGACCGCAAAAGCGGCCGCGGCCGGCACCCGCGCAGCCCCCCGGTCGCGGAGTCCGCGCGGCGCCTCGGGCTGGCGCTCGCGCAGCCCGACAGCGTCAACGAGCCCGATGCCGCGGGGCGCATCATCGCGACGGCCGGCGAGGCGCCGGGGCCGCCGACGGTGATCGTGTGCGCGTTCGGCGCGCTGATCGGCGAGGGGCTGCTGGCGGCGCAGCGGTCCTCAACGTGCACCCCTCGCTGCTGCCGCGCTGGCGCGGCGCCGCTCCCGTGGAGCGGGCGATCATGGCCGGCGACGAGCGCACGGGCGTGAGCATCATGCGGCTGACGGCGGGGCTGGACGAGGGGCCGGTGTGCCTGGCCGGGGAGGAGCCGATCGGCCCCGAGGACACCTACGGCACGCTCGCCGCGCGCCTGCAGGAGCTGGCGGCGAGCTGCTCGTGCGCGCTCTCGACGAGCGGCCGCCGTTCCACGAGCAGGCGCAGGAGGGGGTCACCTACGCCGAGAAGATCGGAGCCGAGGACCGCCTGCTCGATCCGGTCCGGCCGGCGGTCGAGCTGGAGCGCCGGGTGCGCGCGCTGCATCCGCACATCGGCGCACGGATCGGGGTTGGGGGAGGGGAGACGATCGGCGTGCTGCGTGTCCGGGCCGGCGATGAGGACGACCTCGCCGCGGGGATGCTCGCGGCGAGAGACGGCAGGCTGCTGCTCGGGTGCAGCCCCGGGACGCTCGAGCTGCTGGAGGTCCAGCCGCCCGGTGGGAAGCCGATGGACGCGGGCGCCTACCTGCGCGGCCACCCGCTGCGGCATAGGCGGGGACAGGCACGGTCCGGCGCCAGGCGCGGGTCGGCTTGGGCCTCGCCGGCGTGCACCGAGAGCGGGATCACGCCTGCCCAGCGCCGGCAGCGCGTAGTCCTCCTCGTCGTCGAGCGGGCCGCCGGTCCGGATCTTCGCCGAGGCCTCGTCGATCGGGAGCGCGAGGAGCGCGGTCGCCTTCAGCTCCTTCTCGCTCGGCGGGCGCACGTCGCTCCAGCGGCCCGGGCACGATCCGCTCGACGACGGCCTCGAAGCCGGCGAGCTGCTCGTGGGGGTCGGTGACGGGCCGTGCGCGGCCGAGCAGCACCGCGGAGCGGTAGTTGGCGGAGTGGTGCATCGCCGCGCGCGCCAGCACGAGCCCGTCGATCAGCGAGACCGTCAGGCAGGCGGGCGCGCCCGCGGCCATCGCCCGCATCGTGCGGCTCGCGGCCGAGCCGTGCAGGTAGACGACGTCGCCGGCGCGCGCGTGCAGGGTGGGCATGACGAACGGCTGTCCGTCCTCGACGATGCCGACGTGCGCGATCAGGCCCTCGTCGAGGATCGCGTCGATCGTCTCGCGCTCGTAGCTGCCGCGTTCGCGCTTGCGGCGCAGCCGGACCCGGTCGGAGGTCGTCCCTGAGACTGCGCTACCGGTCGCCATGACGCCTCGTCATCCTCCAATCGAAAATCTGTAATAGTACAGCGACGTGACTGAGGCAATACAGTACAGGATCAAGGGTGGCACCGCCTCGTCGGTCGTCGAGCAGCTCGAAGCCGACGTCGTCGCGGGGCGGCTCGCGCCCGGGCAGCGTCTGCCCTCCGTCCGGCGGCTCGCCGCGGGCGCCGGCATCAGTCCCGCGACCGTCGCCGCCGGGCTCGCCGAGCTGCGGCGCCGCGGCGTCGTCGTCTCCGAGCCCCGCCGCGGCACCCGCGTCGGCGAGCGCCCACCGCTCTCCGCGCCGTCCGCGATGGCGGTTCCGGACGGCGTCCGCGACCTCTCGGGCGGCAACCCCGACCCCGCCTGCTTCCCGACCTCGCCGCGGCGCTGCGGCGCTGCGAGCTGCCGGTGCGCCTCTACGGCGAGGTGCCCGAGCTCCCTGAGCTGGTGCAGGCCGCGCGCGCGACCCTGCGGGCCGACGGCGTGCCCGCCGGCGAGCTCGGCGTCCTGGGCGGCGCGCTCGACGGCATCGAGCGCGCGCTCGCGGCGTGGCTGCGGCCCGGCGACCGCGTCGCCGTCGAGAGCCCCGGCTACGCGCCCCTGTTCGACCTCCTGCGCGCCCAGGGCCTCGGCTTCGAGCCCGTCCCGGTCGACGAGCGCGGCATGCTCCCAGAGCGCCTGGGCGCGGCCCTCGCCCGCGGCGCCCGCGCCGTCGTCGTCACGCCGCGGGGGCAGAACCCGACCGGCGCCGCGCTCGACGAGGCGCGCGCCGCCGAGCTGCGCGCGATCCTCGCCGCCCATCCCGACGTGCTCCTGCTCGAGGACGACCACCTCGGCGCGGTTGCGGGCACGCCGCTGCACACACTTGCCGGCGCGGGCGAGAAATGGGTTGCCACGCGGTCGGTGTCCAAGTCTCTCGGCCCTGACCTGCGGCTCGCCGTGCTCGCCGGGGACGATGCCACGGTGGCGCGCGTGCGCGGCCGCCAGGCCTGCGGGACCGGGTGGGTCAGCCACGTGATCCAGCGTCTCGTCGCGACCCTCTGGGCCGACCCGGAGGTGACGGCCGGAGTCGAGCGCGCCGCGGGCATCTACGCTCGCCGCCGCGAGGCGCTGCTCGCAGCGCTGCGCGCGCGCGGCGTCGAGGCCGCCGGCGCATCCGGGCTGAACGTCTGGCTGCCCGTTCGCGAGGAGGCCGCGGCCGTGGCCTCGCTGCTGGCGCGCGGCTGGGCCGTCGCCCCCGGCAGCCGGTACGCGCTCGCCGACCCTCGCGGGGCGATCCGCGTCACCACCGCCGCACTGGACCCGGGCGAGGCCGAGGTGCTGGCGGCCGACCTGGCCGCCGTGCTCGCGCCGGCGACAGCGATCCGAAGTGGCTGAGGGCCGGCACGGAGCGCCGGCCCGACCCTCCCAAACCCGGCACGGAGCGCCGGCCGACCCTCCCAAACCCGGCACGGAGCGCCGGCCGACCCTCCCAAACCCGGCACGGAGCGCCGGCCGACCCTCCCCAAACCCGGCACGGAGCGCCGGCCCGACCCTCCCCAAACCCGGCACGGAGCGCCGGCCGACCCTCCCAAACCCGCCCGCTGGACCTCCCCGCGCCATCATTGAGGTGATGAGCAGCGCATCGACAGCCATCGCGCCCGCGCGCGCCTGCGCGCACCGCGTGCTGCGGCGGGTGTTCGAGGACGGGGCCTACGCCGAGAAGGCGCTGCAGGCCGAGGCCGGCGAGCTGGACGCGCGCGATCGCGCGCTTGCGATGCGGCTCGCCTACGGCGCGATCCAGCGCGCCGGCACGACCGATCATCTGATCGAGCGCCTCGCCGGGCGGCCGAGCTCGCGCATCGACCCCCCGCTGCTGGCCTCTCTGCGGCTGGGGCTCTACGAGCTGCTCTACCTCAGCGGAGCCCCGGACTACGCGGTCGTGGCCGATGCGGTCGAGCTTGCGAAGGCGCGAGGCGGCCGCGGTCACGGTCTCGTGAACGCCGTATTGCGACGTGCCGCTCGTGAAGGCGCCCCCGCGCTCCTCGGCCCGCTCACCGACGGCGACCCCCGGCGGGCCGCGATCGCCCACTCGCACCCGGAGTGGATCGCGCGCCTGTGGTGGGAGGCGCTCGGCCCCGACGAGGCGCGGGCGCTGATGGCGCGGGACAACGAGCCCGCTGAGCTGGCGCTGCGCGCGAACGCTCTCGTCTGCGATGCCGAGGAGCTGGAGGCGAGACTGGGCCTCTCCGCGCATCGCGACCCTCGGGTCCCGGAGGCGCTCGTGCTGGAGGAGCCCTTCGACGTCCACGGCTCGCCGCTCTGGAGCGAGGGCGCGTTCACCGCCCAGTCGCGCGCCGCGATGCTCGTCGCCCGCACGCTCGATCCCCGTCCCGGCCACGACGTGCTCGACCTCTGCGCGGCCCCCGGCGGCAAGAGCACCCATCTCGCGGCGCTGATGGGGGACGAGGGCACCGTCGTGGCTGTCGAGGCGAACCCGCGGCGGGCGCGGATGCTGGAGCAGACCGCGCGCCGCATGCGGGCGCGCTCGATCCGCGTGGAGGTGGGCGACGCGCGCCTGCCGCGCACCGGGGAGGGCTATGACCGCGTGCTCGTCGACCCGCCGTGCTCGGGCCTGGGCACGCTCCAGGCGCGGCCGGACCTGCGCTGGCGCGCGAGCGTGACGGCGATCGAGGAGATGCACGAGGCCCAATTCCGTATATTGGATTGCGGCGCGCAAGCGCTGCGTCCGGAAGGTGTGCTTGTCTACTCTACGTGCACGATCTCGCCGATGGAGAACGAGTGCTTGATCGCCTCGTTCCTCGCCGGCCACCCCGACTTCCAGCTCGACGACCTGGCCGCTGAGATGCCCGAACTCGCACTGCCACCGAACGCCGCCGGCGAGACCGTCGAGCTGCGCGGCGGCGGCTCGCCCGTGATCACGTTGCCGCACCGCGACGGCACCGCCGGGTTCTTCATCGCGCGCATGCGGAGGAGGTGAGCGTGGAGGGAAGCGAGCAGCGGCCCGTAGCGCCGGCGGCCAAGGCCCAGGTCGACCTCGGCCCCCAGTGCCCGAACTGCGGCGAGCCGTGGCTGCGGCCGACGAACCTGCCGGGGCGTTACCGCTGCGTCTACTGCCTGCACCGCTTCGAGCTGACGTCGGTGTGCCCCAACTGCGGGGAGCACTCCACGATCGTGCGCATGTCCAGCACGGCGATCCTCAAGTGCAACAACTGTGGGGATTCCATGCTCCAAGCCGTCTGAGAGGCACGTATGCCGGCGCCGGCCGGCGTCCTCGGTCGCTTGCCTGTGCCCCGAAGGGGTATGTGCGGAGCACACGGCGCTCCCGGGTCCTTGGCCCGCATGCCCTCAGCAGCGGGCTGGTGCGACTCGCGTATGCGGGCGCCGGTCCGAGTTCCCTTCCCGCTAGCGTCTGCGCCGTGCCGGGTCTCCAGGCAGCACGCGAGCTGTTCGCTGCAGTGCAGGTCGCTCCGTCGATCCTCTCCGCCGACTTCGGGCGGCTGCGCGAGCAGGTCGCCGAGGTTCTCGCGGCGGGGGCGCGCGTGATCCATGTGGACGTGATGGACGGGCACTTCGTGCCGCCGATCACCGTGGGGCCGAACGTGGTCGCGGCGCTCGCGGACTCTGTCCACGAGGCCGGCGGGGTGGTGGAGGCCCACCTCATGATCGAGCGGCCCGAGCGCAGCGCCGAGGAGTACGTCCGCGCGGGCGCCGACTCGGTCACGGTGCATGCCGAGGCGACGCCCCACCTCGCGCGTGCGGTCGGGTTGATCCACGAGAGCGGCGCCGCCGCCGGTGTGGCGATCAACCCGGGCACCCCGCCGGAGGTCCTCGCCGAGGTCGGCGACGACGTCGAGCTGGCGCTGTGCATGACCGTCAACCCGGGCTGGGGCGGGCAGCCGTTCATCGCACGCTCGATCGAGAAGCTGCCGCGGGTGCAGGCCGCCATCGGCGCCGGCGTCGCCATCGAGGTCGACGGCGGTATCGACCCGGGCACGGCGCCGCGCTGCCGCGCCGCGGGTGCGGGCGTGTTCGTCGCCGGCTCGGCGATCTTCTCCGGGCCAGACCCGGCCGCCGCCTACGAGGCGATCGTCGCGGCGCTCGCCGACGCCCCGCGCCGGTAGAGCAGCGTCAGCGCCGCCGCCAGCAGCGCGGTCGCGCCCGCGTAGCCGACCTCGACGCGCAGCACCTGGTCGGAGATCGCCGGCAGGAACATCCACCCGACGAACACCACCGCGGCCAGCAGCCAGCAGCCCGCGGCGGCGCGCGCGCGGTCGCGGGCCAGGGCGGCCTGGTTCAGCGCCCCGGAGGTGAGGTGTAGCCCCATCCCGACGCCGATCAGCGCCAGGCCCCAGCGACCGTATTCGTAGTCCTGTCCGAACAGCACGTGCTGCATCACGAACGGCCCGATCGCC
Source organism: uncultured Solirubrobacteraceae bacterium (assembly GCA_963742805.1). Lineage (GTDB taxonomy): Bacteria > Actinomycetota > Thermoleophilia > Solirubrobacterales > Solirubrobacteraceae > Palsa-744. The sequence goes on from CAVUNG010000002.1 coordinate 379,326, forward strand.
AGCAGCGCCAGCGAGACGGCCGCCGCGAACGCCAGGATCGCGAGCACCGTGATGCGAATCGCGCGGCTGAAGGCCTCGTGGCCCGCCGTCGCCTCCAGGCCGGTCAGGTGGGGCAGCAGCGATGTCTGGATCGCCTGGAAGAGCTGCAGCGGCGCGCGGGCGATCAGCAGCACGTTGAACACGATGCCCGCCAGGGCCACGTCTTTGGCGGTCGCGTCGACCGTGAGCACCGCCGCGTTCAGGAGCGCCTGCTCGGAGAGCATGATCGCCGAGACGAAGATCGCGAAGCCGCCGCCGCGGCGCAGCGAGAGGTCTTCGTGCGCGGCGGTCTCCTGCACGCCCTCGGTGCCGGGTCCCGCGAGCGCCGCGTCCGCCTCGTCGACGGTGATCGGCGCGTCCTGGGCGATCGGGATCGGCGTACGGCGCGCGAAGGCGGCGGGCACGACGACGAGCGAGACCAGTGGTGCGGCCGCGATGCCGAGCGCGACGGCGCTCTGGCCGCTGGCGATCCCCACGGCCACCGCGAGCGCGAAGCACAGGCGCGAGAGCGACTCCATCAGCACCAGCCCGCCGAACAGCCCGAAGCGTTCGTGCCCCGCCAGCCAGCCGCGCGCGAAGTAGCTCGCCGCGTAGGCCAGGGTGCCGACGACGAGGATCCAATAGAGCGTTTCGTCGTGGTCGAAGACCCCGAGGAGCTGTTCTTTCAGCGCCAGCGCGAGAGCCAGGAAGAGCGTCGCGAACCCGGCCTGGATCAGCATCGGAACCCGCAGGGAGTGCTGCGCGTGTCCGCGTGCGCGGCGCCCGGCGATCGTCCTCGAAAGGAGCTGTTCGATCGGCCGGTAGATCACCGAGATGATCACGAACATGATCGACCACAGCAGGTCCACCCGCTTGGCTTCGCCTTCGCGCAGCACGTGGCTGGCGATCGAGAAGTAGGCGAACGTCAGCAGTCCGGTTGAGGCGATCCCGATCGAGAGGATGCGCGCGCCGCTGGCGTACGAGCGCTTCGAGGCCGGCGCCTTCGCCGGCTCGGCTCCAGTGGCCCTAGAGACGGACAAGCAACATCGTCCAGGGGAACGGCGAGCGGACCTCGAGCACCTCCCCGTGGGCGGACAGCGCCCGCACGAACGAGCGCTTTGACCAGTGGTTGAGGTGGCCGGGTGTGTTGCCCAGCTCGCTCCAGTAGGCCCCGCGCGCCATGTTCAACATCCGCCACAGCGGCTCGCGCGGCACCGACACCAGCAGGTGGCGGCTCGCGCACCGCGCCATCTCGGCGAGCGTGTGCTCGGGGTCGGGCACGTGCTCGAGCACCTCGATGGCGCTCGCGAGCTCGAACTCGTTCTCGCCGAAGGGCAGGTTCTCGGCGGGCATCACGCGGTATTCGAGGTTGGGCGCGCGCCGCTGCTCCCAGCCCGCCTGGATCGACTCCTCTTCGAGGTCGATGCCGACCAGGCGTGCCTGCGGGTGCGCCTGCGCCCAGCGATGCACCAGGACTCCCTCGCCGCAGCCGACGTCGAGAACCGAGGCCGGCGCGGCAAGCTCGTAGAGCTCGTCCAGCGAGCCCTCGAACCCGGCCATCAGCCGCTTGACGAGCGGGTTCGTCGAGCCGTACTTGTCGTAGGTGTTGCCGGTGACGATGCCGTCCTGGGAGACGGTCACGTCCGTCACAGGCTGACCACCTCGTGGCCCTCGCGCTCGTCGCCGTCGGCGGGCGCGGTTCCTGGCGCGATGCGCTCGCGCGCGGACGGCTGGGGCGGCGCGCCGGCGGCCGGCGTGGCGAGCGCGCCGCGTTCGTAGTGCGAAGGCTCGATCCCGAGCTGCAGCTCGATGCGGCGCACGCGCTCGAAGGTGCGCTGGGTCATCACGCGCTGCGCGGCCAGCAGGTCTCCGATCACGCCCAGGGCCCACAGCACCACAGCGGCGATGAACAGGACCGCGCCGAGGATCAGCGACTGGACGTGGCCCTTGCCGTTGCCTTCGACGTAGGCGACGGCGAAGCGGATCCAGACCCCGATCGAGGCGAGCCCGATGATCAGCGCCAGGCTCCAGAACACCCGCAGCGGCTCGTACTGGGCGTAGATGCGGAAGATCGAGACGGCGTTGCGGCGCACGTAGGCGCCCATCGAGGGGAACAGCCGCGACTCGCGCGTCTTCGGGTTGGTGCGGATCGGGACGTGGTCGACGGCGACGAGCAGCTTGCCGGCCTGGATGATCGTCTCGAGCGTGTAGGTGAACTTCGAGACGACCATGATCTGGATCGCCGCCTCGCGGTTGTAGGCGCGGAAGCCGGAGGTGGTGTCCGGGACGGTCGTCGAGGAGGCCTGGCGGACCACCCACGAGCCGAGGCGCTGGAGCGACTTCTTCAGAGGCGAGAAGTGCTCGATGCCGCCGACCTCGCGGTCGCCGACGACCATGTCCGCGCGCCCTTCGACGATCGGCCTGACGAGCTTGGCGACATCCGGGCCGTAGTACTGGTTGTCGGCGTCGGTGTTCACGATCACGTCGGCGCCGAGCTTGAGCGAGGTGTCGATGCCCGCCTGGAAGCCGGTCGCCAGGCCCTTGTTGCTCGTCAGGCGGACGAGGTGGTCGACGCCGTGCTCGCGCGCGACCTCGACCGTCTCGTCGGTCGAGCCGTCGTCGATCACGAGCCACTCCACGGTGTCGAAGCCCTCGACCTCGCGAGGGAGGTCGGCGAGGGTCGCCGGAAGCTGCTCCGCCTCGTTGAAGCAGGGGATCTGGATGATGAGCTTCATCGCCGTGGAGTTGCCTAGACTTGGCTACCGGCAGTATCCCAAAGCGTCAGTCAGGTCCCTGAACTTCGACGCCCACCGGAGCGGCATGATTGTCTCGTCGCCCGGTGATGGAGTGCCCGTCCGCCCGAGCCTCGGATACCGCCCAGACTAGATGGAAACCGCGATACCAACCCGGCCGCGGCCGGACTCGACCTCGCTGGCGCCCCTGCGCGACCGGCGCCTGAGCTGGGCCGCGGCCGGCTTCGCCGCGCTGTGCATCGCCGCGGTCATCGGCTACTTCGCGTTCCCGACCTACCCGACCTACGACTCGTTCTACGCGTTGCTCTGGGGGCGGGACCTGCTGCACCTGCACCTGCCCGACTTCCACGTCTACCGGGGGCCGACGGAGCACCCGCTGGCGATCGCCTTCGGAGCGTTCTGCTCGATCTTCGGCGAAGGGGGCGCGCGGCTGATGGTGCTCGGGGCGATCGCGTCGTTCGTCGCCGCCGTGGCCGGCCTCTACAGGCTTGGGCGCCTGTGCTTCGGGCCGGTCGTCGGCGTGATCGCGGCGCTGCTGCTGCTGAGTCGCTTCTTCGTCGAGAACCTGGCGGCGCAGGGCTACCTGGACATCTCCTACATCGCTCTGATCGTGTGGGCGATCGCGCTCGAGGTGCAGCGCCCCCGGCGCGGGGGCGCGGTGCTCGCGCTCCTGGCCCTGGCGGGCCTGCTGCGGCCCGACGCGTGGGTTCTCAGCGGGGCCTACTGGCTGTGGTGCCTGCCGGGTACGAGCAACAGCCTGCGGGCGAAGCGGCTCGCGATCGTCCTCTCAGCGCCGCTGATCTGGGTCTGCCTCGACGCGATCGTGACCGGCAACCCGCTCTACTCGCTCACGGCCACGGCCGGCCTCGCCCAGGAACTCGAACGCACGCAGGGACTCAGCAGCGTGGTCGCCTCGATGTGGACGTTCACCGAACGCATCGACAAGCTACCGGTGATGCTCGGGGCGTTCGCGGGCATCCTGGCCGCGGTCTGGATCGCGCCGCGGCGGGCGCTCGTACCGCTGGCCACGACGGCCCTGCTCTACCTCGTGTTCCTCGCCGAGGGGGCCGTGGGCGCCTCGGTGATCGACCGCTACCTGCTGGGCGGGGCCACCGTGCTGCTGCTGTTCTGCGCCGTCTTCCTCGGTGGCTGGTGGATGCTCGAATCCGGCTGGCTGCGAAGGGTCTGGATCACAGGGGCGGTCGCTCTCCTCGCGTTCGGCGCCGTCTCCGCCGCGAGGACGCTGAACCTTCAGACGCTCAGCAACACCCTCGCGTACAAGAACGAATTCCACACCGGCCTCGCCGGCGCGCTGCGCAACCCCAAGGTGGCCGCACAGATCAAGCGGTGCGGGCTCGTCTCCCTCCCCAACAACAAGCTGATCCCCGACGCGCGCTGGATCCTGCACTCGACCAACCAGCACGACATCGTCGCGCGCAGCCAGGCGCGGGCCGACGCCGACAAGGGCTCGCACACGCTCTCCGAGCGCATCCGCCGCGGCAGCGTCGCCGTCTACCCGCTCGGCAGCTCCATCTTCTACGTCGCGATCGTCGACGTCGGCGACGACCCGCGCGACCAGGTGCCCCTGCAGGGCTTCAAACGCATCTACACGAGCAGGTACTACGCCGTCTATGGCAACTGCTGAGAGCCCCGCCGCCAGCGGTACGGAGGGCGCCCCGAGCGAGCGTGCGGGCAGGCGGGGGCGACTGCGCCGGCGGAGCTCGGAGGACCCGGAGCGGCGCTGGGTCTGGGCCGCCCTGGCGGTCGTGCTCGGCGGCGGCCTGGCGCTGCGGCTGTGGGGCATCCGCCAGGGCCTGCCCTACGCCTACAACACCGATGAGGGGGACCACTTCGTCCCGCACGCGGTGCGGATGTTCGAAGAAGGGACGCTGAACCCGCACTACTTCGCGAACCCGCCCGCCTTCACGTACCTGCTGCATTTTCTCTTCTACGGGTGGTACGGCAGCACCGCCGCCGTCGTGCACGCCTACGCCGTCCATCCCGCCGGCCTCTACACGCTGGCGCGCGTGGCGGCGGCGGTCCTCGGGACGCTCGCGCTGTGGTTCACCTACATGGCAGGCGCGCGGCTGTTCGGCCGCTGGGCCGGGGTGCTGGCGGCGGCGATCCTGAGCGTCGCCTTCCTGCCGGTCTTCTACGCGCACCTGGCGCTGAACGACGTGCCGACGCTGGCCCCGTTGACGGTCTCGCTGATGGGCAGCGCGGGCGTGCTGCGGCGCGGGCGCCTGCGCGACCACGTCCTGGCCGGCGTGGGGCTCGGACTCGCCTGCGCAACCAAGTACACCGCGGGCGTCGTGGCGCTGCCCTACCTCGTCGCGGCCGGGGGGCGGCTGCTGGACGGCGGCGGTTCCGAGCGCAGGCGCGGGTTGGTGGGCGTGGGGGCGATGGCGCTCTGCGCGCTGGCGGCGTTCCTGATCGCGAACCCCTACGCGCTGCTCGACTACAGCTCCTTCCACCATGAACTCCAGCACCAGTCCTCGCTGTCGGCCGAAGGCCAGGGCAAGCTCGGCGCGCCCAAACAGGGCGGTCTGGCCTACTACCTGTGGTCGCTGACCTGGGGCCTGGGCTGGGTCCCCGCGCTGGCGGCGGCGGCCGGCGCGGTGCTGCTGTGGCGCCGGGACCGGCGCGCGTGGCTGATGCTCGTCCCGGCGGCGCTGGCCTTCCTGCTGTTCATGGGAACCGAGGGGCGCTACTTCGGGCGCTGGCTGATGCCGGTGCTGCCGATCCTCAGCCTGCTGGCGGCGTTCGCGGCCCGCGAAGCACTCGGCGCGCTGTCCCGCCGGCGGGCGCGCGAGCCGGTGGCGGAGCCGGCGTCCGAGGCCGCGAAGCCGCCTGGGCAGCCGGGCGCGGACACGGGGGCGCGGACGCCGGGGGAGCGCCGCCGGCGCGCGCTCACGATCGCCGCCGCAGCCGTCGTCGTGCTGGCGCTGCTCGCGCAGGGCCTCGGCGCCAGCGTCCACTCCGGCCTCGTGCTCTCGCGCGCCGACACGCGCACGCAGACGCGCGACTGGATGCTCGCCAACATCCCGCGCGGGGCGAAGGTGGTCGTCGAGCCCGTCTCGCCGGACCAGTGGGCGCGGGAAGAGCCGGGGGCGCCCGCCGGCTGCGAAGGCACCCGCTACCGGTGGTGCAAGTGGCCTTCGAAATACACGTTCATCGACGCGCGCGGGGCGATCGACGTCGCGCACCGGCACGAAGTGAGCATCGAGGACTACGTGCGCACCCTCTCGCCGGCGCTGATCGGCCTCTACGAGCAGCGCGGCTACTGCTGGGTCGTGACCGGCTCCACGGAGGCCGGCCGCGCCCAGGCCGACCCGGGCGCGGTGCCGCTCGCGATCGCCTACTACCGCGCGCTCGCCGCCCAGGGCGTCCTCGTGGGCCGCTTCTCGCCCTACGCGAGCGGCAAGGGGCCGATCGCCTTCAACTTCGATTGGAGCTTCGACTACTACCCGCTCGCCTATGCGCGCCCCGGCCCGCTGATGAGCGTCTACCGCCTCCACGGCGGCCGCTGCGCGACGCCCACCGCCTGAGCGCCGGGGCGGGCCGGGGGGCCCGCGCAGATGAGGCCTCACCCATCCGGACGATGCGCCCTTGCGGGGGATCTCGCAGGGTTATCCTGGCTGTGATGGCGAGCACAACCGACACCGACAGGCTTCATCTCGAGCGGACGATCGAGCTCGCGCGGCGAGGCCTCGGCGCGGTCAAGCCGAATCCGGTGGTGGGCGCGGTCGTGGCGCGCGAGGGCGAGGTGCTCGGCGAGGGCTGGCACCAGGTCTACGGGGGCGCGCACGCCGAGGTCAACGCGATCGAGGCGTGCGGGATGGCGGAGCTCGAAGGCGCGACGCTCTACGTCTCGCTCGAGCCGTGCTGCCACGAGGGCAAGACGCCGCCCTGCACCGACGCGATCATCCAGGCCGGGATCAAACGCGTGGTGGTCGCCTCCGACGACCCGACCGAGAAGGCGTCCGGGCGCGGCCTCGGCATCCTGCGCGACGAGGGCCTGGAGGTGGTGATCGCCGACGGCGTGATCGCGACCGAGGCCCGGCTGCTGAATCAGGCCTTCCGCAAGCACGCCCGCGTCGGCCGCCCCTGGGTGCTGTTCAAGTCCGCGATGACGCTCGACGGCAAGGTCGCCACCCGCACCGGCGACTCGCAGTGGATCAGCGGCGCGGAGAGCCGCGAGCTCGCGCACCGCTGGCGCGCCGCCGTGGACGCCGTCGTCGTGGGGATCGGCACCGCGCTGGCGGATGACCCCCAGCTGACCGCCCGCCCCAGCGGCACGCCCGCCGACCCGGCGGCCCAGCCGCGCCGCGTGGTGTTCGACGCCCTGGGGAGGCTGCCGGTGAGCTCGCAGCTCGTGGCGGCAGCGGACGAAGTGCCGCTGAGCGTGATCGTCTCGCGTGCCGCCGGGCGGGCGGAGGTGGACGGGCTCGAAGCAGCCGGCGCGCAGGTGCTGATCGCGACCGGCGAGAACGAGCCCGCGCGCGTGCGTTCGGGCCTCGACCAGCTCGGCGCGATGGGCATCAGCGCGGTCCTGCTCGAGGGCGGCCCGCACCTCGCGGGCGCGTTCCTGGATGCGGGCGAGATCGACGAACTGCGCCTGTTCCTCGCGCCGCTGCTGCTCGGCGGCAGCGCGGCCCGCGATCCGCTGGAGGGGGAAGGGGTGGAGAGGATCTCGGAGGCCGTGCGCGGGCTGGCGATGAGCTGTGAGAGCATCGGCGAGGACCTGCTCATCTCCGCGCGCCTGCGAGAGTGGTAGCTGCGATGACACCGAGCAGGGGCCGAAGCTGACGTGTTCACCGGTCTGATCGCCGACCTCGGCAGCGTCGAGGCGGTCGAGCGCGACGACGCCGGAGCGACGCTCCGCGTCCGCACGCAGCTCGCAGGCGAGCTGTCCCCGGGGGACTCGGTCGCCGTCAACGGCGTCTGCCTGACCGCCGTCGGGGCGGGCGGCGGTGTCTTCCGCGCGCAGGCCATGCCCGAGACGCTCGCGCGCTCGTCGCTCGGGGACCTGAGCGGCGGCGACGCGGTCAACCTCGAGCTCGCGATGCGGCTCGGAGACCGGCTGGGCGGGCACATCGTCCAAGGCCACGTCGACGGCACCGGAACGGTTGCCTCGACCGCAGCCGAGGGCATCTCGCGCGTCGTGGAGATCGACGTCGAGCCCGAGCTCGCGCGCTATCTCGTGGAGAAGGGGTCGGTCGCAGTCGACGGCGTCAGCCTGACCGTCAGCGCGCTGCGCGAGGACGGCTTCGCCGTCGCGCTGATCCCCGAGACGCTCGAGCGCACGACGCTCGGAGGCCTCGAGCCGGGGGACCGGGTGAACGTCGAGACGGACATGCTCGCCAAGCACGTGGCGCGCCTGATGGATATCGAACCCCACCCACCCGCACGCGCATGAGCACTCGCACGGGCGCGCGCTTCGCCACGATCGAGCAGGCGATCGATGACATCCGCGAGGGCAAGATGGTCGTGGTCTGCGACGACGAGGACCGCGAGAACGAGGGCGACCTGACGATGGCGGCGCAGTTCGCGACGCCCGAGGCGATCAACTTCATGGCGAAAGAGGCGCGCGGGCTGATCTGCCTCTCGCTGACGCCGGAGCGCTGCGACGAGCTGGGGCTCGACCTGATGGCGGCCAAGAACGAGTCCCCGTTCGAAACCCCCTTCACGGTCTCCGTCGAGGCTCGCGACGGGGTCACCACCGGGATCTCGGCGCACGACCGCGCCCACACGATCCAGGTGGCGGTCGACCCGGAGAGCCGCCCGCGCGACCTCGTCCAGCCGGGCCACGTGTTCCCGCTCAAGAGCCGCTCGGGGGGCGTGCTCGAGCGGGCCGGTCAGACCGAGGCCGCGGTCGACCTCGCGCGGCTCGCCGGCCTCAACCCAGCAGGCGTGATCTGCGAGGTCATGAACGACGACGGGACGATGGCGCGCGTGCCGGAACTCGGCGCCTACTGCGAACGGCACGGCCTCAACATGATCACGGTCGCCGACCTGATCGCCTACCGCCGCCGCCACGACAAGCTCGTCGAGCGGGTGGTCGCGACCGCGCTGCCCACGACCTTCGGCGAGTTCGAGGCGATCGGCTACCGCTCGCTGGTGGACGACAAGCACCACGTCGCGCTCGTCAAGGGCGACATCGAGGGCAGCCAGGACGTGCTCGTCCGCGTCCACTCGGAGTGCCTGACCGGCGACGTCTTCCACTCGCTGCGGTGCGACTGCGGCGAGCAGCTGGAATCGGCGCTTTCGATGATCGAGAGAGAGGGGAGGGGGGTGCTGCTCTACCTCTCCCAGGAGGGGCGCGGCATCGGGTTGCTCAACAAGCTCCGGGCCTACAAGCTGCAGGAGGAGGGGCTCGACACGGTCGAGGCGAACGAGCGTCTGGGGCTTCCCGCCGACCTCCGCGACTACGGGATCGGCGCGCAGATCCTCGTCGACCTCGGCCTCAGCTCGATCCGCATCCTCACCAACAACCCGAAGAAGATCCGCGGCCTGGAGGGCTATGGGCTGTCGGTGGCCGATCAGATTCCCATCGAGCACGCGCCCAACGAGCACAACGCCTCCTACCTGCGCACGAAGGCCGAGCGGATGGGGCACACGCTCCACCACCAGGGCCTGAACCTCGACGCCGATCTGCTGCGGGGCACCTCGCGCAGCGCCGACGACACGGAGCCCTCCAAGAGCGCTCGCCCGCCGGAGGAGCGGGATTGAGCGAGACGTACGCGATCGCGGTCGCGCGCTTCTACGAGGACCTCGCCGAGCGACTGATATCGGGCGCCCGCGCGGCCTTCGCGGAGCACGGCGTCGAGCAGGTCGAGATCTTCGACGTCCCGGGTGCCTACGAGCTGCCGCTCGCGGCCGCCTACGCCGCGGGCAGCGGGCGGTTCGCCGGCGTCGCGTGCCTCGGCGCCGTGATCCGCGGCGAGACCGACCACTACGAGTTCGTATGCGCCGAGGCGGCCCGCGGAATCATGCAGGTGCAGCTCGAGACCGGCGTGCCCTGCGCGTTCGGCGTGCTCACCGTCGAGAACATGGACCAGGCGCTGGCCCGCTCCGGCGGCGGCAAGCGCGACCAGGGCCGCCACGCCGCCGAGGCCGTGCTCGTGCTCGCGGAGCTGCGAAGCCGCCTGGCCAGCTCCTAGGGGCTGCTCCGGGCGCCGCCGGCCAGTTCCGCCTGGAGTTCACGGACGATCGTGCCCAAGGGGCCGGCCGCGAGCAGTCCCGGCCCGAGCGGGCCGGAGGAGCTCTCGCCGACGGGCGGCAGCTCGCCGAGCGCGGCCCGGGCGGGCGGTGAAAGATGCCCGAGCTGCCAGCGGATCTCCTCCCGCACAGCCTCCGGCCGCTCGGGAGCCGCCAGTCCGGCCGCCCTGGCGGCATAGGCCGCGGCACCGAGCGCGTGCGCGCCCATGTGAGCGACGGCGGCAGCCTGGCCGGCCGCGCGTGCGGCGGCCACGGCTGCCGGCGCGCTCACCTCACGAGCGGCTCCGCCGCCGGCGAATCGGCGCCGGATCTGCTCGGCGACGCCGAGCTCGCCGCGAGCGAACGCCCGCGTCCGTGCGATCGCCTCGCGGGGACGGCCATCCTCCGGAGCCGCCGCCTCGAACGCCTCCAGCACGCGCTCGGCGCAGTCCGCCGCCCAGAGCGCGAGGACCCGCCGCCCGGCCAAGCTCAGCGTCTGCGGAGAGCCCATGACCGGATTCTCCCAGCACGGCTCGAGCGCCCGCCGCCGACCCGCGGGACCCCGGAGCCAGATCATCTACACTGCGCCGTCATGGCCAAGGTCTGCCACAGCTGCGGGAAGGGCCCGTCGTTCGGGAACAGCCGCAGCCACTCCATGGTCGCGACCAAGCGTCGTTTCGACCCGAACCTGCAGAAGGTCCGCATCATGGTGGGCAAGACGCCGACGCGCGCATACGTCTGCACGCGCTGTCTGAAAGCCGGCAAGGTCACCAAGGCCCTGTAGGCGCGATCGCCGTCACCGCCCGCCCGCAACGCTGAAAAATCGCTCCGACCGGGTAGTGGGGGAGCCTGTAGCAGTGTCCGATCGGACGTCGCCGTCAAGACGCGCGAACGTCGAGTTTTGGTGAGCCAACGCCCGAAAGTGATAGACGTGTCGCGGTGACAGATACCAATCTGGTCCGCTTCAGGGCCGCCGTGGCCGGCGCGCTCGCCCATCTCGAATCGCGACGCCAGGAGGTCAACGACCTCAACGTCTTCCCGGTCGCCGACGGCGACACCGGGGACAACATGGCGCTGACGTTGCGCGCCGTCCTGGATGAGCTCGACCGCCTGGACGGCAGCGATGGCCGCACGATCGACGAGATCGGCCGCGAGGAGATCGTCAACTCGGTCGCCCGCGCCGCCCTGCTCGGCGCGCGCGGCAACTCCGGGGTGATCCTCTCTCAGCTGATCCGCGGCGCGGCGGAGGAGCTCGTCTCCCGCCCGGGACAGCTGATCGACGCGACGCTGATCGGCGCGGCGCTCGCGAAAGCGGCGGACCGCGCGTACGCGTCGGTCCGCGAACCGGCCGAGGGCACGATGCTGACCGTCGCGCGCGAGATGGCGCATCGCATCGCCAGCGACGTGGCCCACACCTCCGAGAACCCGCGCCTGGCGCCTGACACCCGAGACCCCGAGCAGGACCGCGCGATCGCGGTGGCGCTGGAGAGCGCGGTCGAGGCGGGCCAGGATTCTGTGAAGCGCGGGCCCGAGATGCTCGCCGCACTACGCGACGCCGGCGTCGTGGACGCCGGTGGCTACGGGCTCACGATCATCTTCGCGGGCGTCGTCGCCGCGCTGCGCGGCGAAGACCCGCCGCCGCTGGACCACCACGCGCCCGCCCGCATCACGCACCCCCAGCACAGCTCGGGCACCTACCGCTTCTGCACCAACTTCGCCGTCACGGGCGCCGGTCTCAGCCCGGCGAGCTACGTGGAGGCACTGGAAGCGCTGGGCGACTCGGTGCTCGTGGTGGGCGACGAGAGCACGCTGAAGGTCCACCTCCACACCGATGCGCCCGAGCGCGCGACCGGACTGTTCGACGACGTCGGCGAGGTCTCGCGTCTGGATGTGGCCGACATGCGGGCGCAGGTGGCAGAGCGCGACGCGCGCATCGGCGCGCCCGTCGGCGCCCGGGCCGCGGCCGGCGCGAACGGATCGACGGCGGCGGGCCCCGCCGCCGGCTCGGCTCCGGGCGCCGGCCCGCTCTCCGACGAGCGCGTCACGGGGGACCGGTGCGGCGCCGTCGCGGTGATCAGCGGCGAGGGGCTGCGGGAGATGTTCGCGGAGCTCGGTGTGCACACGATCGAGGGCGGCCCGACTCTCAACCCCTCCACCTACGACCTGCTGGCGGCGATTCACGACGTGCCGGCGGAGGAGGTCGTGGTGCTGCCCAACAGCGCCAACGTCTTCATGGCCGCCGAACATGCGGCCAAGCTCTCTGACAAGCAGGTGCTCGTGGCCAGGACGACCAGCCAGCAGGCAGGCCTCGCCGCGGCCGTCGCACTGGAGCCCGAGCGCTCGGTCGAGCAGAACGCGCAGGCGCTCACGGAAGCACTCGCGCGTGTGCGCACGGGCGCCGTCGCGCCCGCCGCGCGCGACGACGGGCAGGGCAGGTTCTCCCGCGGCGAAGCCGTCGGCTTCGTCGCCGATGAGGTCATCGCGTGGGGCGCTCCCCTTCCGACCCTGCAGGCGGTGCTCGGCGCGCTCGCGGCGCCCGATGCCGGCGGTGAGGCGCCGGAGCTGATCACGGTGCTGGCGGGAGAGGGCACCCCGGTCGGGCTGGGCGAGCTCGAGCTGGACCTCGACGAGACGGTCGAGCTGGAGCTGCGGCACGGCGGCCAGCCGGCCTACTGGTGGCTGCTGGCCGCCGAGTGAGGTTCGTCCCGCCGCGGACCGCTCGTGCCGGCGCGGGCGTTACGACCGCAGCGAGGATCATGATGCCGCCCCGATGCCGGCGAGAGCACCACACAGGCCGTCGCCGGCCGCCCCGGTGAGCGCGCGCGTGGGCATCGACGGCGCCGCCCGGCCTTCGGCGGTCGCGTTCGCCTCCAAGCGGGCGCTCACATCCCGGGAGCTGCTGTCCGCCCCGGTGCGCTGGCCGCGGCCATCGCGCTTGCAGCGGGAGCTGAAGGCGCCCGGGAAGAGGATCGCGGCGGGCCTTCGCACGCTGGGGCTCGAGACCGTGGGCGACCTGCTGGAGCACCTGCCGAGCGACAGCCGCGAGGCGCGGACGGTCGGCGGGCTCGCCGCGGGGGAGCAGGCCACAGTCGCCGTGCAGGTGCGCAGCATCGCCGCGCGGCCGGTGCGGCGAAGGCGCATGCGCCCCCTGGTCGAGGCGGTCGTGTTCGACGCGACCGGCTCGATGCGCGCGACCTTCTTCAACCAGCCGTGGCTCGTCGACCGCTACCCGCCCGGCACGCGGCTGCTGCTGCACGGCAAGGCCGACGGCCGCGGCCGCTTCAACGTCTCCCACCATGCGCCGGCCCAGACCGGCATCGGCGAGGCGTCCGAGGAGCAGCCCCCCGCCGGCGAGTCCGTCGCCCACTACCCGGCCTCCGAGGGCGTGACCTCAACCCAGATCCTCACGCTCGTGCAGAGCGAGCGCCCCGCGCTCGGCGACGTGGTCGAGATCCTCGCGGCCAAAGCGCGCGCGGCCGAGCACCTGCCCGACCGCGCCAGCGCGCTCGCCGCGATGCACTTCCCGCGGGACGCGCGCGATCCCGAGCTGGGGCGGCGACGGCTCGCCTACGAGGAGCTGCTGCTGATGCAACTGCTGTTCCTGCGCCGGCGCGCGCAGCGGCGTGCGGGCGCGGGGGCGATCGCCCTCCCCGAGCCGCCCACGCTCAGCGCGCGCTGGCGGCAGCAGGCGCTTCCGTTCGCGCTCACCGGCGACCAGGAGCGCGCGATCGCCACGATCGACGAGGACCTCGCCCAGCCGCGCCCGATGCAACGGCTGCTGATGGGAGAGGTCGGAAGCGGCAAGACGGTGGTCGCGCTGCACGCGATGCTGCGTGCGGTCGAGCACGGCCATCAGGCGGCGCTGATGGCGCCGACCGAAACCCTCGCCGAGCAGCACTTCGCGACGCTGCAGGCGCTTCTGGGCGGCGAGTCGGTGAGCGCGGCGCTGCTGACGGGCGCGACCCCCGCCCGGCGCCGGGCCGACATCCTCGCGAAGCTCGCCAGCGGTGAGCTCTCGCTCGTCGTCGGCACGCATGCGTTGATCGAGCCCGACGTCGTGTTCCGCTCGCTGGCGCTCGCCGTGATCGACGAGCAGCACCGCTTCGGCGTCCGCCAGCGCGAGCGGCTGGTGCAGGGCCGGCACCGTGCGCCGGACGGGTCCGCGGCGTCCGGCGGCCCCGGTGAGGCCGTGCACACGCTGCACATGACGGCGACGCCGATCCCGCGCACGCTGTCGCTCGCCCGCTACGGCGACGTCGACACGAGCACCCTGCACGAGCTGCCGAGCGGGCGCCGCCCGGTGCGCACGAGCATCGTCGGCGGCGAGGCCGAGCGCGCCGCCGCCTACGAGCACCTCCGCGGGGAGCTGGCGAAGGGGCGCCAGGCCTTCGTCGTGTGCCCTCTGATCGAGGAGGACCCCGAGGGCGGGGGCGCCGACGCGCAGGCGGTCGCAGGGGGCGATGGACGGGCGGTGCTGCGAGCGGCCACCGCCGAGCTCGAGCGGCTGCGCACGGGCGAGTTGGAGGGCTACACGCTGGCGCTCCTCCACGGGGCGATGCGCCCGCGCGAGAAGCAGGAGGCGATGGAGGCCTTCGCCTCCGGGCGCGTCCAGGTGCTCGTGTCCACGACCGTGATCGAGGTCGGCATCGACGTTCCGAACGCGACCGTGATGGTGATCGAGAACGCAGAGCGCTTCGGCATCTCCCAGCTCCATCAGCTGCGCGGCCGGGTCGGGCGCGGCGAGCACGGCTCCGCCTGCTTCCTGGTCGGCCCGCGGGGCGCGGCAAGGCTGCGCGCCCTCGCGGCGCACTCCGACGGCTTCCGGCTCGCGGACATCGACCTCGAGCTGCGCAGCGAGGGCGAGCTGATCGGCACCCGCCAGTCCGGCCAGCGCCAGTTCCGGGTCGCCCGCCTGCCCGAGGATGCGCAGCTGCTCGAGCTGGCCCGGGGCCGCGCGGAGACGATCGTCGCCTCCGATCCGCAGCTGGGCGAGCCCGAGCACGCGCTGCTGGCCGCGGAGCTCGAGCGGCGCTACGGCGAGGACGCTGCAGCGCCGATCCCCGGCTGAGGGCCGGCTATGGAGCGCCGGCCCGACCTGCACCGAGGGCCGGCATGGAGCGCCGGCCCGACCTGCACCGAGGGCCGGCATGGAGCGCCGGCCCGACCTGCACCGAGGGCCGGCATGGAGCGCCGGCCCGACCTCCACCGCGCTAGCGTGCGGCTGCGATGCGGGTGATCGCAGGGACTCTCGGCGGCCGGCGGCTGAAGACGCCGGTGGGACGCGCCACGCGCCCAACCTCCGACCGCGTGCGCGAGGCGCTGTTCTCGATGCTCGGGGAGATCGCCGGGGCGACGGTGCTCGACCTGTTCGCGGGCACCGGGGCGCTCGGGATCGAGGCGCTCTCGCGCGGCGCCGCGAGCGCGGTGTTCGTCGAGCGCGACGCCCGTGCTGCTGCCGTTCTGCGGGAGAACCTGGACGCTCTGGAGCTCTCCTCCGAGCGCGCCGAGCTGCGCCGCGCCGACGCGCTCGCGGCCCTGCGGACGGCGGCCGGGCGCGCTGAGCTCTACGATCTGATTCTGATCGACCCACCCTACGGCGACGCCGCGTGGCTGGGGGAGAAGCTGCCGGCGCTGCTCGGGCCCGTGCTTGCTCCCGGCGCGCGAGTGGTATCCGAGAGCGACCGCAGGGCGCCGCTCGGATTGGGCCTCCCGGCTGCCACCGAACGCCGTTACGGCGACACTTCCATCACAATCTCGAACCCATGGCCCGATCCGATCGCCTGATCGCTGTCTGCCCCGGCAGCTACGACCCCGTCACGAACGGGCACCTCGACGTGATCCGGCGCACCGCTGCGCTGTACGACGAGGTCTGGGTGGCCGTCGTGAACCGCTCGGTGCGCAAGAGCAGCGCCGTGTTCGACATCACCGACCGCGTCGGCTTCATCGAGCGCGCCGTCGCCGACCTCGAGAACGTCAAAGTCGAGCCCTTCTCGACCCTCGTGGTCGAGTTCGCGCAGGAGAAGGGCGCCAGCACGATCGTCAAGGGGCTGCGCGCGATCTCCGATTTCGAGTACGAGCTCGAGATGAACCAGCTGAACCGCCGGGAGAACCCGGACGTCGAGTCCGTCTACCTGATGGCGAGCCCGCAGTACAGTTTCCTCTCATCCAGCGGAGTCAAGGAGCTGGCGACCTTCGGCGGGAAGATCGACGATCTCGTGCCGGAGGAGGTCGCCCGCCGTTTGCAGGAACAGGTAGGACGCTGACGAACTGACATGCGATACGCGGGCCGGAACGCCTGCGGAGGTGCAGAACACAGATGGATGTCCTCGTTCTCATAGACAAGCTCGACGATTTGGTGCACAACGCCAAGCCGGTTCCGCTGACGGATCAGGTGCGCGTCGACAAGGAGGAGATCTACGACATCCTCGATCAGATGCGCGCGACGATCCCCGAGGAGATCAAGCAGGCCCGCTGGATCGTCAAGGAGCGCCAGGAGATGCTCGCCGAGGCCAAGAAGGAGGCCGAGCGCATCATCAAGGACGCCCGCGACCGGCAGGAGCGCCTGGTCGGCGAGGAGGAGGTCACCAAGCAGGCCGAGCGGGCCGCCGAGGACATCGTCGAGGACGCCCGCGCGCGGGAGCGCGAGATCAGGCTCGGCGCAGAGGACTACGCCGACGAGATCCTCAACACGCTCGAGGTGAACCTCTCGAAGTTCATCGCGGCTGTCCAGCGCGGCCGCGAGCGCCTGCAGGGCAAGGACGAGCCGGCCGAGGTCGGCTAGTTCGCGGCGCCGCGGATTGCCGGAACGCCGCGGCCGGGTAGCTTTCAGCGCGTGGATCTGAACGTCGTACGCCAGCGCCTCACCGTCGCGCGGACGCTGTTGGACACCGGCATGCTCGCGCCGACGCGCCCGGATCGCGCGCTGCGCTCGCTGTCGGCGCTGAGAAGATGGGGCGCCACCCCGGCGGCGGCCTACATGGGTGCCGCCGCGCGGCACCCCGACCGGCTCGCGGTGATCGACGAGCGCGGCACGCTCACCTTCGCGGAGATCCACACCCGTACCAACGCCCTCGCCCGCGGGCTCGCCGGGAAGGGGATCGGCGAAGGCGACGGCGTCGCGATCATGTGCCGCAACCACCGCGGCTTCATCGAGGCCACCGTCGCCTGCTCGAAGCTCGGCGCGAGCGCGCTCTACCTCAACACGATGTTCGCCGCCCCGCAGATCACCGATGTGCTCGCGCGCGAGCAGGCCAAGGCGGTGATCTACGACGAGGACTTCGAGAGCCTGATCGCCGACGGCGCGGCGGAGCGGCTGCGCTTCGTCGCCTGGTGCTCTCGCCCGGACCGTCTGCCGGCGCCGGGGGCCGACCCGCGCCTGGAGGATCTGATCGCGCACAGCGCGGACTCCGATCTCGCCCCGCCCGCCGACCGCGGCCGGGTCGTGATCCTGACCTCGGGCACCACGGGCACGCCCAAGGGCGCGACCCGCAAGGAGCCCGACTCGCTCGAGCCGGCCGCGGCGCTGTTCTCGAAGATCCCGCTGCGCGCCCGGGAGACCACGATGGTCGCTGCGCCGATGTTCCACTCCTGGGGCTTCGCCCATTTCACGCTCGCGCTGCCGCTGGCCTCGACGCTCGTGCTGCGCCGCAGGTTCGACCCGGAGGAGACGCTGCGCGCATGCGCCCAGACCCGCTCCACGGCCCTCGCCCTCGTGCCCGTGATGCTCCAGCGCATCATGGAGCTCGCCCCCGAGACGATCTCCCGCTACGACCTCAGCGCGCTGCGGGTGATCGCGCTCAGCGGCTCGGCGCTGCCCGGGGAACTGGCCACCCGCGCGATGGACGAGTTCGGCGACGTGCTCTACAACCTCTACGGCTCGACCGAGGTGGCGTGGGCGACGATCGCTACGCCGGAGGACCTGCGCGCGGCCCCGGGAACGGCCGGGCGGCCGCCCATGGGCACCGTCGTGAAGCTGCTCGACGACCACGGCCGCGAGGTCAGGCGTGGCGAGCCGGGGCGCATCTTCGTCGGCAACGAGATGATGTTCGACGGCTACACCGGTGGCGGTGGCAAGGAGATCGTCGACGGGCTGATGAGCACCGGCGACGTCGGCCATCTCGACGCCGGGGGGAGGCTGTTCGTGGACGGCCGCGACGACGAAATGATCGTGAGCGGCGGGGAGAACGTGTTCCCGCGCGAGGTGGAGGATCTTCTCTCCGACCACGCCGGCATCGCCGAAGCGGCGGTGATCGGCGTGCCGGACGAGGAGTTCGGGCAGCGGCTGCGCGCGTTCGTCGTGCGCGCCAACGGCGCCGGGCTCGACGAGGACGTCGTCAAGGAGTACGTCAGGGAGAACCTCGCGCGCTTCAAGGTCCCGCGCGACGTGGTCTTCGTCGAGGAACTACCCCGCAACGCCACCGGGAAGATCGTCAAGCGCGAGCTCGCCTCGGCGCCCTAGGCTGCGGCAACCGGCTCGATTCCCCGCGCGGCGAGCGCGTGCTGCGCGTCGTAGCGCGCCAGCACAGGGAAGGCGCGCACCACCAGCAGCGCCGAGACGATGCAGCCAAGGCCCCCGCTGACGACGGAGATGCTCTCTGGGCGCCGGCATCCGGCCAGTCGAGCAGAGGCCCCGCGCTAGCCTGAGGCGCATGGCTCCGGTCGCCTCCCAGCTCGATCTCGCGGCTATGCGCCTGACCCCGGGGGAGGGGCGACGGATGGAGCTCGAGGTCCCGGTCGACGGGCTCGAGCTCGGCGGAGAGCGCTACGAGGCGAACCCGCCGCGGATTCCGGTGCGGCTCGAGATCTCGCGCATGACCGGCGGCGGCTATGCGCTGCACCTGCGGTTCTCAGCGCACGTGACCGGCCCCTGCATGCGCTGTCTGAAGGAGGCCGCGCCGGAGATCGAGGTGGATGCGCGCGAGGTCGACCGCCCGAGCGAAGGCGAGGAGCTGCAGAGCCCGTATGTGACGGACGAGCAGCTCGACCTGGCGGCTTGGGCGCACGACGCCTTCGCGCTGGCGGTACCGGCGAAAGTGCTGTGCCGCGCGGACTGCGCGGGCCTGTGCCCGGTCTGCGCCGCGGACCTCAACGAGGCGGGCCCCGAGCACCGGCACGAGAGCCCGCCGGACCCGCGCTGGGCGAAGCTGCGCGAGCTGAAGCTGGAGTAGCGCTGCTACCCTTCTGGACCGCGATGGCCGTCCCCAAGAAAAAGCAGTCGCACAGCCGCACCGCCAAGCGGCGGGCGCAGCACCGCATCACGCCGCCGAGCCTGAACGCGTGCCCGCAGTGCCACAGCCCGCGCCGGCCGCATCGGGTCTGCCCGGTCTGCGGCTTCTACGCCGGCCGTGAAGTCGTCACGCCGGGCGCCGAGCACGAGCACGACCACGACCACGAGTAGCCCGGGCGGGCTCGTGTCCGAGCCGGTCGTCGCCGTCGATTGCAACGGCGCCGACCTGGGCCCGGCCGAGGTCGCCGCCGGCGCCGCGCTCGCGGCCGCGCAGGGAGCGCGCGTGCTCCTCTTCGGCCCGGCCGCCGAGCTGGGCACGCCGCCGCCGGGCGTCGAGATCGTGGACGCCCCCGTCTCGATCGCCAAGGCCGAGGACCCGGTCGCCGCCGCACGCGCGCAACGCGACGCCTCGATCGTGCTCGCGACGAAGGCCGTGGCGCAGGGGCGCGCGCAGGCGCTGGTCTGCGCGGGCGGCACGGGCGCCGCCGTCGCCGCCGGCACGTTCAACATCAAGCGCGACCACGGCATCTACCGGCCCGCGCTCGCGATCCCGCTCCCCGTGCCCGGCAACCCGGTTACCCTGCTCGACGTGGGTGCGAGCGCCGAGGCGCGGCGCGAGCACCTCGTCCAGTTCGCGTTCATGGGCGCGGCGCTGGCCGGCGTCGTGCTCGGCGTGCCGCGCCCGCGCGTCGGCCTGCTCTCCAACGGCGAGGAGGACGCGCGCGGGGGCGCGCTGGTGACCGAAACGGGCGCCGAGCTTCGCGAACGGCTCGGAGGTCGCCGCGGAGCGCCGGCCGACCCCGGCGATCGCCGGCCTGGAGCGCCGGCCGACGATCTCTTCGAGTTCGTCGGCAA
Source organism: uncultured Solirubrobacteraceae bacterium (assembly GCA_963742805.1). Lineage (GTDB taxonomy): Bacteria > Actinomycetota > Thermoleophilia > Solirubrobacterales > Solirubrobacteraceae > Palsa-744. The sequence goes on from CAVUNG010000002.1 coordinate 399,378, forward strand.
CGTCGAGGGCGGCGATCTCCTCACGGGCGCGGCCGATGTCGTCGTCACCGACGGTCTCACCGGCAACATCGCGCTGAAGGTGCTGGAGGGCACCTCGCAGATGCTGCTGCGCGCCATCCGCGAGACCGCGATGACCTCCTCTCGCGCCAAGCTCGGAGGGCTGCTGCTCAAAGGCGCCCTGGGAGGCCTGCGCGCGGAGATCGACCCGGAAGCCGTGGGCGGCGCCTACCTGCTCGGGCTGCGGCGGCTCGGCGTCGTGCCCCACGGCCGTTTCACCCGCGAGGGCTTCGCCCAGGCGATCCTGCGCGCGCGGCTCGGGGCGCGGGAGGACATCGTGGGCCGGACCCATGCCGCGCTCGCCGAGGCCGGGGCGCTGCGGCGCTCACCGGCGTCCGCGGCGGACGCTAGCCTGCGGCGATGAGCACTCTCAGCAGAGAGCAGGTCTTCGCGCTGATTCGCGACCACCTCGCGGACGAGCTGGACCTGGAGCCCGGTGCGATCACGGAGCAGACCCGGTTCAAGGAGGACCTCGAGGCGGACTCGCTCGACCTCTACACGCTGGTGCAGGAGCTCGAGGACACCTATGGCGTGCAGATGTCCGACGAGCAGGCGGCGCAGATCCTCACCGTCGGGGCGGCGGTCGAGTTCGTGCTCGCCAACGAACCGACCCTCGAAGATGCCGAGCGCGCCTAGCCCGGCCGGCGGAGACGATGCTGCTGGCAGATCTTCTCGAGGAGCTGCCGGAGGCCCTGGCTCGGCAGGTCTTCACGCATGCCTCGTGGAGCGAGCGCCGCGGGGACTCCTACTCGCGCCTCGCGTTCCTCGGCGACAGCGTGCTGGCGCTGGCCGTCACGGCCTACCTCTACCCGCGCCTGGAGGCCGACCGCTTCGGCGCCGGCCGGCTGACCAAGATCCGTGCCCAGGCGGTCTCGGGGGTCTCCTGCCGGGCGGTGGCCGAGCGGCTCGCGCTGCCCGAGCGCCTGCGCGCCGCGGCGCCGCCGAGCGTGCGCGAGAGCGCGGCGGCGCTCGTCGAGACCGAGCGCGTGCTCGCCTCTGTGATCGAGGCCGTGATCGGCGCCTGCTATTTGCATGCGGGCTACGAGCGCACGGCCGAGGCCGTCGTGGAGGCGTTCGCGCCGGAGATCGAGGACGCGCTCAGCAACCCCGTGGATTTCAAGTCGGCCCTGCAGGAGCTGCTGGCCCGGCGCGGGGCCGAGGTGGCCTACGAGGTGGTCGGCGAGGAGGGGCCGCCGCACGAGCGCGTCTACTCGGTCCTCGCCCGCGTGGACGGCGCAGAGGTCGGGAGCGGCAGCGGGCGCAGCAAGAAGCACGCGGAGCAGGAGGCTGCGCGCAAGGCGGTCGAGCGGTTGTCGGCGGAGTGATCGCGATGAGGCTCAAGTCGCTCACTCTCGACGGCTTCAAGTCGTTCCCCGGCCGGACGCGTCTGGACTTCGGGCCCGGTGTCAGCGTCGTCGTCGGTCCCAACGGCTCGGGCAAGTCGAACGTCACCGACGCCGTGCTGTGGGCGATGGGCGAGCAGTCGCCGCTCGCCGTGCGGGGCCAGTCGATGCAGGATGTGATCTTCGGCGGCGGGCGAGGCGTGCAGGCACGGACGGCGGCCGAGGTGGAGATCGTGATCGACAACTCCGACGGCGAGGTCGACCTGCCGCTGAGCGAGATCTCGATATCGCGGCGCCTGGACCGCAACGGCGAAGGCGGGTATCGGCTCAACGGCGCGCGGTGCAGGCTCAGCGACGTGATCGAGGTGCTATCCGACACCGGCCTCGGCAAGGAGACGCATTCGGTGATCTCCCAGGGCCGCGTAGAGGCGATCGTGACCTCCAAGCCCCGTGACCGGCGTCTGCTGATCGAGGAGGCGGCCGGCCTCGGCAAGCACCGCAAGCGCCGCCGCCGCGCGCAGCTCAAGCTCGAGCGCACTCAGGAGAACCTCGACCGCGCGCTCGACATCGAGCGCGAGGCGCGCACGCGGCTGCGCCCGCTCAAGCGCCAGGCCGAAGCCGCCGAGCTGCACGAGCGCCTCGAGCGCCAGCTCCTGGAAGCGCGCTGGGAGCTCCTGCGCGACGCGCTGCGGGCGCGGCGCTCGGAGCTGGGCGAGGCCCAGGACCGGGCAGCGGGAGCACGCTCGGAGCGAGACGCCGTCGAGGCCTCGCTGCAGGCGGTGATCGGTGAACGAGGCGAGGCCGAGCGCGCGCTGTCAGAGCGAGCCGAGCGTCGCGACGCGCTCTCGGCGCGGCTCTACGGCGCCCGCTCGGCACGCGAGCGCCTCGGACTGCGCGCCGAGCAGGCGGCCGCCGCCGGTGAGCGCCTGGCCGGACGGATCGAGCGCGACGCCGCCGAGCTCGCAGAGCTCGAGCGCCCGGACGAGACGCTCGCCGGGGGCGACGACGGCCTCGGCGGGGTGGGCGGGTCTTCCATCGCCGCGCTCGAATCCGAGCTGGAGCTGATCGAGCTGCGCCGCGAGCGCGAGCTGGGGGAGGAGCTGGTGGGGCTCGAGGGCGAGCTCGAGCGTCAGGCCGGCGCCGTGGAGAGCGCCCGCGTCGCGGTCGCGGCTGCGCGCGCCGCCCGCGTCGCTGCCGACGAGCGCGCCGAGCAGGCGCGCCGCGAGCTGGCCGAGGCCGAGCGCGAGGCGGAGCGCGCTCGCCGCGAGTCGGCCCGTGTCGGTGCCGAGCTGGCGGCCGCGAACCAGTTCCTGCGCAGCGTGTCGGTGCCCGCACACCCCGGGCTCGGCGCCGTGGCCGGCGGGGCCGCGCCGCGCGTGCTGAGCGCGGAGCTGCGCGTGCAGGACGGCTACGAGCTGGCACTCGCCGCCGCGCTCGCCGGACGCCTCGACGCGGCAGTCGTCGAGGACGTGCGCGGCGCGCAGGAGCTTCTGGACGGGGCCGGGCCCGAAGGCGCGACGGCGCTGCTGGCGAGGCCCGGCGACGACGAGCCCAGACGCGAGGCGCGCCCGCTTCCGGCGCCCGGCGCGCAGCCGCTGCTCGATCTGCTCAGCGGCCCCCCGGCCGTCCTGGCCCTCGCCGGACGGCTGCTCGCCGACGCCTGGGTGGTCGAGCGGCTCGAGGACCTGCCGGAGGACTTCCGCGGTATCGCGGCGACCCGTGGCGGCCGGGTGTGGTTCGGCTCCTGGGGCGAGGTGCGCCAGCTCGCGCACGGCGGCAGCGAGCTGGTGCTGGCGCGCAGAAACGAGCGCGACCGCCTGATCGCCGAGGTCGAGCGCGCGGCCGGTGCCGAGCAGACCGCCCGCGTCGCCGTCGAGGCCGCCCTGCAGGGCACGAGCGCCGGCGACGCGGCTCGCTCGGCGGCCGAGGAGACGCTCCGCGCCGCCGAGCGCGAGTCCGGCGACGCCGCGGAGGCACATGAGCGCCTCTCGCGCCTGCTGGAGCGCCGCCGCTCAGAGCCCGGCGACGGGCCGCTCGCGGTGCGCAAAGCAGAGCTGGAGGGGGAGCTGGCGGCAGAGCGCCGGCAGGCCGAGCAGCTGGCCGAGCGGCGCCGCGCGCAGCTCGCCCGCATGGAGCGCCTGCGCAGCCAGCAGCGCGCCGATCGCCTGTTCGCTCCGGCGGCCGGACGGCTCGCCGAAGCGATCGCGTCCGCGCGCGAGTCGGTCGAGGCGCGCGTGCAGGCGCTCGAGGCCGAGCTGGCCGCCGACCGCGAGGCCGGTGAGCAGATGGCGGGGAGGCTGCGTGAGTGCGCGGCGCGCGAGGCCGGCTTCCAGACCGCCCTCCGTGCCGCCGGCGAGGCCGTCACCGAGTCCGAGGTCGCCGCGCAGCGGCTGCGCGACCAGGCGGCGGAGGTCGAGGCGGAGAGCGCGAGCGTGGCCGAGCGGCTCGGAGTCGAGATCCCGCAGGACGGCGCGGGGGAGCGGGGCGCGGCCGCAGAGGCGCTGGACGCCGCGCGTGTGACCGATCTGGAGGTCCGCGTCGAGCGGCTGCAGCGCCGCCGCGAGCAGCTCGGCCCCGTCAACCCGCTTGCCCAGGACGAGTACGCCGAGGCGCTCGCCCACGTCGAGGAGCTCGAGGGGCAGCGCGAGGATCTGGAGACGGCGCTGCGGGAGCTGCGCACGTTGATCCGCGACACCGACCGCCAGATCGAGGAGACCTTCGAAGCGACCTTCAAGGCCGCGGCGCGCAACTTCGAGGAGCTCGTCGGCGATGTGTTCCCCGGCGGCAGCGGGCGGCTGCGGCTCGTCGAGGACGAGCAGGAGCCCCAGCGCGTGATCGGCGGGCAGGCGATCGAGGGCACCGAGCGCGACGAGGAGGCGATCGAGGCCGCAGCCGACGCGGAGGCCGCCGCAGAGGAATCGGATCCGGCCCACCCCGAGCGGCTGCCGGGGGTCGAGATCGAGATCACGCCCGCCGGCAAGTCGGCGAAGCGGCTGACGCTGCTCTCCGGCGGAGAGAAGTCGATGACCGCGCTCGCATTCCTGTTCGCGGTGTTCCTCGCGCGGCCGTGCCCCTTCTACATCCTCGATGAGGTCGAGGCTGCGCTCGACGACCTCAACCTCGACCGCTTCCTCGCCCTCCTGCGCCGCTACGCGGGGCGCGCGCAGTTCATCGTGATCACCCACCAGAAGCGCACAATGGAGGCGGCCGACTGGCTGTTCGGCGTCTCGATGGGCGGAGACGGGGTCTCCAAGGTGCTCTCACGCCGGCTGCCGGCCGAGGACGTGGCCGAGCAGGCCGCGTGAGGATCCGCGCCTGACGCCGCGCGCCTGACCCCGAGCGCGGCCGCTGTATCATCGCGCGGCCGTGGCGCGCGAATGGAGCGAGCTCTTCATCACCGGGGACGCCGCAGCGGCGGCCACCGAGCAGCCTGCCGAGAAACGCCGCGGGCTCTTCCGCCGCCTGCGCGAGAGCATGAGCAAGACGCGCCAGGCGCTGGGCTCTGAGATCCAGTCGAGCCTGTTCGGCACGCTCGACGATGAAACCTGGGAACGCCTGGAGGAGGCGCTGATCATGGCCGACGTCGGCGCGGCCACGACGGCCGCCGTCGTCCAGACGCTGGAGGACGAGGCGGGCTCGGGGGCACTGGAGGGCGGCGAGCAGCTCTCAGAGCGCCTGATCGAGCTGCTTGCGCAAACGGCGGAGGTGGGCGAGCCACGCATCGACATCCGCCCGGAGCCGACGGTGATCATGGCAGTCGGCGTCAATGGCACCGGCAAGACGACGACGATCGGCAAGATCGCCTGGCACCTGCGCGAAGAGCTGGGCAAGTCGGTCCTGCTCGCCGCGGCGGACACCTTCCGTGCGGCGGCGGGCGAGCAGCTCGAGGGCTGGGCGCAGCGGGCCGGTGTCGAGATCGTGGGCGGCGAGCCCGGCTCCGACCCCGGCGCGGTGGCCTTCGAGGCGATCGCACAGGCGCGGGCCAAGGGCATCGACGTCGTGATCGTGGACACCGCGGGGAGGCTGCACACGCAGGACGACCTGATGGGCGAGCTCGCGAAGGTGACGCGCGTGATCGGCAGGCAGCTGGAGGGCGCTCCCCACGAGACGCTGCTGACGATCGACGCGACCACCGGCCAGAACGGCCTGCGCCAAGCGCGGCTGTTCGCCGAGACGGCCGGCGTGACGGGTGTGGTGCTGACGAAGCTCGACGGGACCGCGCGCGGTGGCATCGCCCTGGCGATCGCCCGCGAGCTGGGGCTGCCCGTGAAGCTGATCGGGATCGGCGAGTCGGTCGAGGACCTGCGGCCCTTCGACGCGCCCGAATTCGCGCGTGCGCTGATCGCCGCGAGCTAACCTCCCTGCATCGTGTGGATTTTGTGGCTGATCGCGGCCGGGGCGTTGGGCGTGGGGGAGATGCACCAGGGCGGCTTCTACCTGCTTCCGTTCGCGATCGGCGCGACGCTCGCCGCCGTCCTCAGCCTGCTCGGCGTCAGCGCCGTGCTCACCGCGGTCGTCTTCGTGGTCGTCTCGGCGATCGTGGTGATGGCGTTGCGCCCCGTCGCGCACCGCCACCGCCGGCTGCCGCCGCCGATCAGGACCGGCGCCGCGGCGCTGGTGGGCCGCACGGCGATGGTGCTGGAGCGCATCGCCAACGACGAAGGCGTCGGCTGCGTGCGCATCGAGGGCGGCGAGGTGTGGACGGCGCGCAGCTTCGACGACGATGAGGTGATCGAAGCAGGACAGAAGGTTCAGGTTGTCGAAATCCGCGGCGCGACCGCTCTGGTGATGCCCTGATCGGAGAGGGGTAGGCTGTGTGTCGGGCGGAGAACCGATGAAAGGAAGCCGAGGCCGATGGCAGCGCTGATCGTGATCGCAGTGGTCGTGGTGTTCGCGCTGGTCGTCGCGGCCCGCTCGATCCGCGTCATCCCGCAGGCGCGCGCCGGCGTGGTCGAGCGCCTCGGCCGCTACAGCCGCACGCTCGAGCCGGGCTTGACGATCATCACTCCGTTCGTGGAGCGCGTCCGCCCGCTCGTCGACCTGCGCGAGCAGGTCGTGAACTTCTCCCCGCAGCCGGTGATCACCGAGGACAACGTCGTCGTGGGCATCGAAACGGTCCTCTACTTCACCATCACCGAACCCCGCTCGGCGACCTACGAGGTCGCCAACCCGCTGCAGGCGATCGAGCAGCTGACGGTCACGACCCTGCGCAACGTGATCGGCGGCCTGACGCTGGAGGACACCCTCACTGCGCGCGAGAACGTCAACGCCGAGCTGCGCACGGTGCTCGACGAGGCGACCGGCAAGTGGGGCATCCGCATCAACCGCGTCGAGATCAAGTCGGTGGACCCGCCGGCGGACATCAAGACTGCGATGGAGAAGCAGATGCGCGCCGAGCGCGACCGCCGCGCGGCGATCCTGACGGCCGAAGGCGAGAAGCAGGCGGCGATCCTGACCGCGGAAGGCGCCAAGCAGGCGGCTGTGCTGCGCGCGGAAGGAGAACGCGAAGCGCAGATCCTGACCGCCGAGGGCGAAGCCAAGGCGATCGACACCGTGTTCACGGCCATCCACGAGGGCCGGCCGGACAACGAGCTGCTCAGCTACGAATACCTGAAGATGCTGCCCCAGCTCGCCGAAGGCGACGCCAACAAGGTGTTCGTGGTGCCTTCGGAGTTCGCGCAGGCGTTCGGCGGGATCGGCGAGGCGCTGCGTGGAGGATTCGAGCGCGGTCAGAAGAAACAGCCCGCACGCGGCCCGCGGGCGGTCGAGCCGCCCCGCGCCGAGGAGTCCTGAGGCCCGAGGCCTGAGGCTCAGGCCGGCATGGAGCGCCGGCCGACTTTCGCCTGACGAGCGCCCGAGCGACGCGGGGCCAGCGCGCTCTTGGCGCTCCTGGCCGGACCTGCGCCGCCCGGCTGCGAGAATCAGAGCCCCGATGTTCGACTCGCTCTCGGAGAAACTCCAGGCCACGCTCGGCGAGGTCCGCCAGCGCGGCACGCTCTCCGAGCAGGACATCGACGCGGCGATGCGCGAGATCCGCCTCGCGCTGCTGGAGGCCGACGTCAACTTCAAGGTCGTGCGCCAGTTCACCTCGCAGCTCAAGGAGCGCTGCATGGAGGAGGAGGTGGTCGGCAAGCTCAACCCCGGGCAGCAGGTCGTCAAGATCGTGAACGAGGAGCTGACCGATCTGATGGGAGGCTCCTCGGCCGGGCTCGCGTTCTCGCCGCGCCCGCCGACCGTGATCCTGATGGCGGGGCTGCAGGGCTCGGGCAAGACCACCGCCACCGCCAAGCTCGCACGGCTGCTGCACGAGGAACACGACTCCTCGGTCGCGGTGGCGGCGTGCGACGTCTATCGCCCCGCCGCCGTCGAGCAGCTGGTGAAAGTGGGCGCGCAGGCCGGCGCGAGCGTCTACGAGAAAGGCACGGACGCCGATCCGGTCGAGATCGCCAGGTGGGCACTGGAGCGTGCGCGCGAGGAGGGCAAGGACGTCCTGATCGTCGACACGAGCGGGCGCCTGCACGTCGACGCCGAGCTGATGGACGAGCTGGTGCGGATCCGCGATGCGGTCAAACCGACCGACGTGCTGCTCGTGGTCGACGCGATGACCGGCCAGGATGCCGTCAACGTCGCCGAGAGCTTCGCGGAGGCGGTGCAGTTCGACGGCGTCGTCATGTCGAAGCTCGACGGCGACGCCCGCGGCGGCGCTGCGCTGTCGGTCAAAGCGGTCACCGGCAAGCCGATCCTGTTCGCGTCCACCGGCGAGAAGCTCGACCAGTTCGAGCGTTTTCACCCGGACCGGATGGCGCAGCGGATCCTCGGTATGGGCGACGTGATGGGCCTGATCGAGAAGGCGGAGCGCGAGTTCGATGAGGACGAGGCCAAGGAGCTCGAGCGCAAGCTGCGCAAGAACGAGTTCGGCCTCGACGACTTCCTCGACCAGCTGCGGATGGTCCGCAAAATGGGGCCGCTGCAGAGCGTGCTCGGGATGATCCCCGGACTCGCCGGCCATCAGCTCTCGAACATGAAGGTGGACGAACGCGAGCTCGACCGCATCCAGGCGATCGTGCTGTCGATGACGCCCGCCGAGCGCCGGCGCCCGGAGATCATCAACGGCTCGCGACGCCTGCGCATCGCCCGTGGCTCGGGCACGAACGTGCAGCAGGTCAACCGCCTGATCAAGCAGTTCGGTCAGATGCGCAAGGTCATGCGCCAGGTCGGGCGCGGCAAGATGCCCGACTTCGGCGCGCTGACGCGAAGCGCGCGCTGAGGCCGGACACCGCTAAGCTCTTCCCTCGAATTTCCATGAAGAAGTAGAGAGGACAACGTGGCAGTAAGGCTGAGGCTCACCCGAGTGGGCGGCAAGAAGGACCCGATGTGGCGCGTGGTCGTTGCCGACCAGCGCTCGCCGCGCGATGGTCGCGTGATCGAGACGATCGGCCACTACAACGCCCAGACCGAGCCCTCGACGATCGTGATCGACGAGGAGCGCGCGCGCAGCTGGCTCGCCCGCGGCGCCCAGCCGTCCGGCACGGTGCGCAAGCTGCTGAAGATCCAGGGCATCGAGACCAGGACCGGCTGAGAGACGCGCCGGCGTGGCCACCGAGAACCCGAAGCGGCTTTTGGAGTACCTGGCCGAAGGCCTCGTCGACGACCCTGAGGCCGTCTCGGTCGAGCAGTTCGAAGAGGACGACGGCACGGTCGTGCTCGAGCTCGCCGTCGGCGCCGAGGACTACGGGCGGGTGATCGGCCGCGGCGGGCGCACCGCTCAGGCGCTGCGCGCGGTCGTGAAAGCCGCGGCGGCCGGCGAGGACCGTCACGTGCTCGTCGACATCGTCGATTGAGCGCGCCAGGCGGGGAGGGCACGCGCGAGGGCGGCCGGGGTCTGCCCGCCGGCCGGGTCGGTCGCCCGCACGGCCTCGACGGGAGCTTCTACGTGACTCGCGCGAGCGCACGCCTGCTGAGCAGCGGCACCGAGGTGCTCGTGGGGGGAGCCGCGCGCGAGATCGTCCGGCGCGCCGGCACCGACGCCCACCCGATCGTCCGTCTCGACGGGGTCTCCGACCGGCGCGCGGCCGAAGCGCTGCGAGGCGAGGAGCTGAGCGTTCCCGCCGCGACGGCGCCGGCGCTCGAAGAGGGGGAGTGGTGGGCCCACGAACTCGAGGGCTGCGTCGTGGTCGACGGCGAGCGCACCGTCGGCACCGTCGCGCGCCTGATCGAGATGCCCTCCTGCGAGCTGCTGGAGGTCGCACGCGAGCAGGGCGGCCCGCTGCTCGTGCCGATGGTCCGCGACGCGATCCGCTCGGTTGCGCCCGAGGAGCGGCGGATCGAGGTCGACGGAGATTTTCTGGGTTTGGGGGAGGGGTGATGGAGATCGACATCTTCACGTTGTTCCCACAGTGGTTCGAGTGGCTGCGGGCTGAGCGCCACGTCGCCAACGTGCTCGCTGCCGGGTCGAGCATCGAGTGCGTCGACTTCCGGGCCTTCACCGAGCTCTCGGGGGGGCAGGTGGACGACACGCCGTTCGGCGGCGGCGCGGGCATGGTGCTGCGGGTGGACGTGCTCGACAGCGCGCTGCGGGCCCGCTACGGCGTGGACGCGGATGAGGTGCGCACGCGCCGGCGCGTGATCGCCCTGGCGCCCGGGGGCCGCCTGCTGGACGAGGCGCTCGTCGAACGAGCTCGCGGCCGAGCCGGCGCTCACGCTGCTTTGTGGGCGCTATGAGGGCTTCGACGAGCGGATCATCGAGCACTTCGCGAGCGACGTCGTCTCGATCGGCCGCTACGTGCTGAGCGGGGGCGAGCCGGCCGCGATGGTGATCTGCGACGCGGTCGCGCGCAAGCTGCCCGGGGCTCTCGGCGACGAGCGTTCGGCGGCAGAGGAGTCCTTCAGCGTGGCGCTCGAAGGCAACCCCGAGTACCCCCACTACACGCGTCCCGCCTCCTACCGCGGCTGGGAGGTTCCCGAGGTGCTGCTGTCGGGCCACCACGAGCGGATCGACCAGTGGCGGCGCGAGCGCAGCCGCGAACGGGGTGCGGGACAGGGCGGCGGCGGCTGATCTGCGCCGCTTTCACCCACTCGTTCGCTACCATGACGACCGCGCGGTCGGGCTCTGCCGGCGATCGAGCGCACCCCTCCCTTATGAGCAGCGTCATCCAAACGATCGAGCGCGCCCAGCTGCGCCGTGTTCCGAGCTTCGCCCCCGGCGACCGCGTGAAGGTCCACTTCCAGGTCATCGAGGGCACGCGGCGCCGCGTCCAGGTCTTCGAGGGGGTCGTGATCAAGCGCCAGGGCCACGGCGCGCGTGAGACGTTCACCGTGCGCAAGCAGTCCTTCGGCGTCGGCGTGGAGCGGATGTTCCCGCTGCACTCGCCGAAGATCGAGCGCATCGAGCTGGCCGCCCGCGGCGATGTGCGGCGCGCAAAGCTCTACTACCTCCGCGACCGCGTCGGCAAGCGCGCGCGTGTGCGCGAGCGCCGCTACACCGGTCCGGAGGAGACGATCGAACCAGGGCTGCTTCACGAGCCCGCGGGGGCGACCGACGCAGACGGGCTGACGGCCGACGACGCCGTCGCCGAGGTCGGCGAGCAGCAGGCTGCAGAGCAGGGGGGACAGACCGGCGAGGCGACCGCGGCCGTCGAGGGCGAGGCGCAGACGGCGGCGGCCCAGGAGGCCGAGCCCGAGGCCGCGCAGCCGGCGGTCGAGGAGGCTTCGGAGGCGGAGGACTCACCGCAGGCGGCAGCGGAGGCCGCCGACACTCCCCCCGATGCCGGTGACGCCGCGCCCGATGACGGCGCAGCGGCGGACGCTTCCGCCGGCGACCAGCCGGCGTGAAGCTAGTCAAAAACCGCGAGAAATCCACGCTCAACTCGGTCGTCGAGTTGGTGGTGATCATCGCGATCGCGCTCGGCCTCGCCCTGGCGATCCAAGCCGTCCTGGTCAAGCCCTACAGGATCCCGAGCGGCTCGATGGAGCCGACTTTGTCGGTCGGCCAGCGGGTGCTCGTGAACCGCATCGGCATGAGCCTCAACGGCCCCCACGTCGGCGAGATCGTGGTCTTCCACCCGCCCGAAGGCGCCGAGCAGTCGCAGTGCGGCTCGTCCAAACACGCGATGACCGCGGCATGCGACACCCCGAACCCGAAAGAGGACACCGGCACCAACTTCATCAAGCGGGTGGTCGCCGGTCCGGGGGACGAAATCTACATTAAGGAAGGCCACGTCTACCGCAAGGCGAAGGGCAAGACGACCTTCGAAAAGGAGAGCGACTCCTACATCAAACCGTGCGCGCCCGACATCGGCATCGTCTGCAATCTCACGACGCCGATCGTCATTCCGCCCGGTCACTGGTTCATGATGGGCGACAACCGTGGGGAATCCGACGACAGCCGCTTCTGGGGACCAGTCCCGACCGGATGGCTCATCGGCGGCGCCTTCCTCACCTACTGGCCGCCCGACAAGATCGGCACCCTCTAGCGGCAGCACGGCCCGCTCGCGCCGGCGCGCGCGCAGGCGCACCAGCGGGAGGCGGCTGTTCGCCTTCGACCGCCGGCTCGGCTACCGGCTGGTGGCCGGAGCCGACGAGGCGGGCCGGGGCTGTCTCGCCGGACCGCTCGTCGCAGCGGGCGTGCTGTTCGACTACGAGGCGATCACCACGCGCGAGTTGCGCCTGCTGAGCGCGCTGAACGACTCCAAGCAGCACACGGTCGAGGCCCGCGAGGCGCTCTATCCGCTCGTGATGCGCGCGGCCGCGCGCGTGGTCGTGGTCTCGCGCTGCGTCCGCGGGATCGACGCGCGGGGGCTTCACCGCACCAACCTCGCTGCCCTGCGTGACGCGGCGCGGGGGGTGACAGAGGACGTCCGCGGTGACGTCCTGTGCCTGCTCGACGGCTTCTCGGTGCCCGACTTCGGCCGCGAGCAGCGCGCGATCGTCGACGGCGATGCGACGAGCGCGGCGATCGCCGCGGCCTCGATCGTCGCGAAGGTGACGCGCGACCGCTTCATGCGCCACGCCGACGGCGAGCACCCGGGTTGGAGCTTCGCCGAGCACGTCGGCTACTCGACGCCGTCCCACCGCGAGGCGATCGAAAGGCGGGGCGTCTCGCCGCTGCACCGGATGTCCTTCCAGTCGCTCGCCTATCAGCAGCTCGCTCTGTAGCGCTGCCGGCGTTCTTCACCACGCGCCCTCGAGGTGCTCCAGCGCGAGCAGCCGGCCCCGGGCGTCCAGCACGACCCCGATCGCATCGAAGCGCACCTCCGGCGGGCGGGGAGCGCCGCGGGGGCGGTTGAGCATCCAGCTGAGCGCCAGCCGCCGCACCCGCGCCCGCTGGGCGTGGCCGATGCGCTCGAGCGGCGGCGCAGCCCGCGCGCCGCGCGTCGTCTTCACCTCCACGAACGCAAGCACGGCCCCGTCGCACGCAACGAGGTCGATCTCCCCATAGCGGCCACGGACGTTGCGGTCGAGGATGCGAAAGCCCAGGCGGGACAGGTGCGCCGCCGCGAGCTCCTCACCGCGCCGCCCCGTTGCCGCGCGGTCGGCGGCGGCGGGGCGGCGTGGCCGGAGAGGCATGCCTCCCCATACGACGGGTGCGGGCTACGCGGCCGCGGCCTCGCCGCGGACCGGCACGCGCCTGCGCGAGGACCGCGCACGCATCGGCGCGCCGCGCAGGAGCGGGCGCGCGATACGGTCGAGCTCGGCGCCCTCCGCGTCACGGATCGCCCAGCTCAGGCGCTCGATCAGCTGGCCGGCAGCGTGGGCGCTGGACAGGTGCACCGTCGAGATGTGCTCGTCCAGGAGCACGTCGGGCTCGCCCGAGGGCGGGAGGTCGGTCGTGATGATGACTCGGGGCATGGGATCTCCTTGGGTATCGAAGAAAGGGTGGCGCGCCGGCCGAGGGGGCAGCCGGCGCGCCGATGAGGACCTCCGGCGAGCGGCACGGCACGCCGGAAGGGAGGAGCCTGATGAGGTCAGGCCGGGGCACATCGCCCAGCCGTATGGAGCACCGTTGCGGCTTGCGCCGCGAGGACAGCCGGTATCTCCATGTGGCCAGACATTGCGCACTAAATCTATCAGCTTTATTCAAGACGTCAAGGGGGCGAGCGCTCGAATAGGGTCCGCTGACGTGACCGAGGAGGGAATCGACGAGGCGGCGCAACCGCCGGCCGAGGGTCCGCGCGCGCTCGACGGCGTGACGGCGTTCATGGGGCTGCGCTGGGAGGACCCGGAGACGGTCCACCTGCAGATACGGCCGGAGCTGATCAACCGGGGCGGCCTGCTGTCCGGCGTGGCCACGTATGCGATGGTCGATTACTGCATGGGCTCTGCGCTGTGGGCCCAGACGAAATCGGAAGAGCGCATCGCGACCATCAGCATCTCGATCAACTACGTCCAGACGGCCACGGAGGGCGAGGTCGTGTGCCGCTCGGTCGTGGACCGGCGCAACCGCCGGATCGCGGTCCTGCGCAGCGAGATCCACCACGAGGACGGCCGCCTGCTCGTGACGGCCATCGGCTCCTACTCCATCTTCCCGCCGCGGCCGTTCACGGCGTAGGGCCGCGATGAGGGCTCCGGCAGCGGTCTGCGGGCCGGTGCGGGGCCGCGGCTCCTAGCATCAGCGGCGATGGCAGAGCGCACCCCGGTCGCACTCACGATCGCCGGCTCGGACTCCGGCGGCGGCGCCGGCATCCAGGCCGACCTGAAGGCCTTCGCGGCGCGCGGCGTGCACGGCGTATGCGCGATCACCGCGATCACGGCGCAGAACACGGTCGGCGTCGAGGCGGTCCACCAGATCCCGCCGGAGATCGTGCGCGCGCAGATCGCGGCTGTGGCGTCCGACATCGGGGTGGACGCCGTCAAGGTCGGGATGCTGGGCGACCGCGAGACGACGCTCGCCGTCGCCGCCGCGCTCGACGAGCTCGATCGCGCGGTGCCGGTGGTCGTCGACCCGGTGATGGTCGCCGAGTCGGGCGCGCGGCTGCTGGCCGACGACGCGTACGAGGCGCTCGTGCGCGAGATCCTGCCGCGCGCAGCCATGCTGACACCGAACGTGCCGGAGGCGCGTGCGCTGCTCGGCGAGGAGCCGCTGCCCGGCGCCGATGAGGCCGAGGCCGAGCGCCTGGCGCGGGCCGTGCTGGCGCTCGGCCCGGGCGCGGTGGTGCTGACGGGCGGGCATCGCGAGAGCGCAACCGACCTCTTGGTCGTCCGAGGAGCCGCCCCCGCCACCGCGATCGGGGGCCCGCGCCACCCTGACGGCGCCGCGCACGGCTCCGGCTGCACGCACTCGGCGGCGCTCGCCGCCTCGCTGGCGCTCGGCGAGACGCTGGAGCAGGCCGCGCGCAGCGCGCGCGCGCTGGCCGGCGCGGCGGTCGCCCGTGGGCTGCGCGAGCTCGGCGCGGGCGCCGGTCCCGTCGACGCGATCGACCTCGCAGCCCGGCGCGGCTCCTGATCTGCCGCGCGGAGCCATTTGCCATAATCGGCGGGGTGAGGCTGTTGCGGATGAAGCCTGGTCACGGCGAGATCGTGCTCGCCGAGGGCGACGTGGACGTTCCCGAGCAGGAGCGCGAGCTGATCGAGGCGTTCCGCCGCGAGCTGGACGCGGGCATGTGGGCCGCCGTTCCGACGAGCTCGCCGGGCGGCCGCCGCCAGGCAGAGCTCGTGAAGGACTTCGCCGAGGTCCCGCGGGACGCGGACCGGGTGATCTTCTTCCCGCGCGCCGCCGGCGGCCGCTGAGGACCATGGGCCTCGCGCTGGGCACGGCGGCCGTGGTGCTCGTCGTGCTCGTGTGGGAGCTCGCCCGGCCAACCGTGATGGGTGCGCTCTCGCGGGCGCGCGAAGCCTACGCGGAGCGTGGGCGCGAGAGCGGCGAGGGATACGACCCGGGACGCGAGCGCCGAGCCGAGCAGCGGGCGCGCGAGCTGCTGCGCTCGTGCGTCTCGGACCGCGAGTGGGCGATGTACCGCGAGCTGGGGCTGATCTGTGTCGAGGGTCCGGTCCGCGGCGCCGCCGAACCGGCGGGCGAGAGCCCCTATGCCTACCTCATCTACCCTCACAAGCCGATCGTCGCGTTCGTGCCGGAGAGCGGCGAGCTGCTGAGCGAGTACTGCGTGGCGTTCCCCGACGAGTCGCGGCCATACGGCAGCGCGCGGCTCCCCGACTCCGACGACGTGCTCGCGAAGTGGATGGCGCTCACCGGCGATGAGCGGCGGCTGATCTCCGAGGCCAACATGCATCTCCCGGGGCGCCAGGTCGACCCGGATCGCGTGCGCCGCGACCTCGCGCGGCTGGAGCGCTGGAAGCGCGAGCGCGCGGTGGGACGGTCCCGCGGGGGCACCAGTCCCGATAACGTGGCCGCCGCGTGAGCACCAACGGCCACTTCGACCTCAAGCACCGCAGCCGCGCCCTCACCGAGGGGCCCGAGCGCGCGGCGGCGCGCGCGTACCTGCACGGCATCGGCTACTCCGCCGAGGACCTCGCCAAGCCGATCATCGGCGTCGCGCACTCGTGGATCGAGACGATGCCCTGCAACTTCAACAACCGCGTGCTCGCGGCGAAGGTCAAGGAGGGCATCCGCGCGGCAGGCGGGACGCCGATGGAGCTCAACACGATCGCGATCTCCGACGGGATCACGATGGGGACCGCGGGGATGCGCGCCTCGCTGGTCTCGCGGGAGGTGATAGCCGACTCGATCGAGCTCGTCGCCTCAGCACACCAGTTCGACGCGCTCGTGACCATCTCCGGCTGCGACAAGACCATCCCGGGCACCGTGATGGCCCTGGCCCGCCTGGACATACCCGGGCTGATGCTCTACGGCGGCTCGATCCGCCCGGGTCACTGGGAAGGGCAGGAGGTGACGATCCAGCAGGTGTTCGAGGCCGTCGGGCAGTTCTCCGCGGGCACCATCACCGAGCAGCAGCTCCACGAGCTGGAGGAGGCGGCCTCCCCGGGCGCCGGAGCCTGCGGGGGTCAGTTCACGGCGAACACGATGGCGATGGCCTTCGAGGCGCTCGGGATCTCGCCCGCGGGCTCCGCCATGGTGCCCGCCGAGGACGGCCGCAAGCTCGACGTCGCCCGCCAGTGCGGGGAGCTGGTGATGGACGTGCTGCGCAGCGGCCTGCGGCCGAGCGACGTCATCACCAAGCCGGCGCTCGAGAACGCGATCGCGGCGGTGGCGACGAGCGGCGGCTCGACCAACGGCGTGCTGCATCTGCTCGCGGTCGCGCGCGAAATGGGCGTGCCGCTGACGATCGACGAGTTCGAGCAGATCTCCGAGCGCACGCCGCTGCTCTGCGACCTGCAACCCGGCGGGCGCTACGCCGCCACCGACCTGTACGAGGCGGGCGGCGTGCCGCTCGTGCTCGCCCGGCTGGCGGAGGCCGGCATCCTGAATCGCGACGCGGTGACCGTCACGGGCGCCACGATCGGCGAAGCCGCCGACGAGGCGCGCGAGACCGCGGGCCAGGACGTCGTGCGGCCGCTGTCGGACCCGATCAAAGCGACGGGCGGCTTCGCGATCCTGCGCGGGAACGTCGCGCCCGACGGCTGCGTGGTGAAGCTGTCTGGCCACGAGCGGCGCAAACACACCGGCCCGGCCCGCGTCTTCGACGGCGAGGAGGCCGCGATGGCCGCAGTGATGGCAAAAGAGATCCAGCCCGGCGATGTGGTCGTGATCAGGGGCGAGGGCCCGGCCGGGGGCCCCGGCATGCGCGAGATGCTCGCCGTCACGGCCGCGATCGTCGGCGAGGGTCTCGGCGAGGAGGTCGCGCTGATCACCGACGGGCGCTTCTCCGGCGCCACGCACGGCTTCATGGTCGCGCACGTCGCCCCCGAGGCCGTGCACGCAGGCCCCATCGCCGCGATCCAGACCGGAGACGAGCTGACGATCGACGTCGACGCCGGCAGGCTCGACGTTGCGCTCAGCGACGAGGAGATCGCCGAGCGTGTCCTCAGCTACGAACGCCCGGCGCGCGCCGACGAACGCGTGGACGTGGCGATCCAGAAGTACGCGAAGCTGGTGGGCAGCGCCTCCGAGGGCGCGATCGCCCGCTGAGACGGTCCCTCGAGCTAGCCGGCTATGAAATCGCGCAGCAGCTCGTTGAACTCGCGCGGGCGCTCCAGCATCGCCATGTGCCCAGTGTCGGGGTAGACGACCTCGCGCGCGCCCGCGATCTCCTCGGTGAAGCGGCTCGCGTCGTGCCAGGAGACGAGACGGTCCTTTTTGCCCCAGACGACCAGCGTGGGGCACCGGATCAGGCGGAGCCGCGGCCGCAGGTCGAACTCCAGGATCGCCTCGAGCGCCGACATGAAGCCGTCGGTGCCGGCGCCGCGAAGCTGCTCGGCCGCGAGCGGCCCGGGGATCTGCGCGGGGTGCGCGACGACCCCCGAGAGGACGAGCCGGCGAAGCCTGCGCCGCGCCGCCAGCGAGTCTGAGTGGGATGCGGTCCAGGCCGCCCCCAGCGCCAACAGCTGCTGTGCGCGGCGCACCGCCGGCATCGAGCGGGTCGCGAGGCGGTTGCTGTACGTCGAGATGCCGGCGGGCGAGATCAGCACGAGGCGCTCGACCAGGGACGGCTCCTCGGCGGCCAGCTCGGCGCTGATCAGCCCGCCCATCGAGTTGCCCACGAGCACGGCGCGGGCGATCCCCAGCTGGGCGAGCGCGTCGGCGACGATGCGCGCGTAGCCCGGCATCGACACTTCGCCCGCGTGGCCGGGCGAGTGACCGAAGCCGGGCAGGTCGAAGGCCACGACGCGGTGTGAGCCGGAGAAGGCGCAGAGCTGCTCGAGCCAGTTCGGCCAGGAGCCGGACAGCCCGTGGATGAAGACCAGTGCCGGTTCGCCGGACCCCAGCTCGATCGTGTTCACCGGCCTGCCGCCGACGTCCAGCCAGCGCTGGTGGCTGTTCCAGTCGACCGTCCACCAGCCGGTGCCGGCGGGGGTTCCCTCGGCGTCCGGGTGCTCGCGCGAGAAGGGGTGCACGACCATCTGTCTTGAATCTAGCCGAGGCGGGAATAATGGTCGGCGTGAGCACAGTTGTCCGGCGGGGTCGTCAGGCGGCGCCCCCGCCGCCGGGCAGGCGCCCGTCCCCGCACGGCGAATGGAAGCTCGAAATGTCAACCCCCGATGCCTCGCCGACCGAGCCCGAGACCGATGATGCGGCGCTGCCCGACCCGTGGCGCGCGGCGCTGGAGCTGCTCGAGAGCGACCTGACGCGCCGCGACGCCGCCACACGCACACGGCGCGCGTACCGGATCGACTGCACCGGCTTCGCGGTCTGGGCCGCCGGGCAGGGCCTCGGCCCGGC
Source organism: uncultured Solirubrobacteraceae bacterium (assembly GCA_963742805.1). Classification (GTDB taxonomy): domain Bacteria; phylum Actinomycetota; class Thermoleophilia; order Solirubrobacterales; family Solirubrobacteraceae; genus Palsa-744. The sequence goes on from CAVUNG010000002.1 coordinate 418,071, forward strand.
AGAGCTGGGTCCGCGCCACGTGCGCCGGTACGTCGCCCTGCTCAGCTCAGGCGGCGCGGCGCCGAGCACATCGGCGCGCAAGCTCGCCGCGCTGCGGGCGCTGTTCGCGAGCCAGCGCGAGCACGGTCTGATCGCGCAGAACCCGGCCGACCTGGTCTCGACCCCGCGCCGCGGCTCGCGGCTGCCGCGCGTGCTGAGCGCCAACGAGGCTTCGCGGCTGCTGGACTCGATACCCGGCTCCTCGCCGCTCGAGCTGCGCGACCGCGCGATGTTCGAGCTCGCCTACTCGTCCGGACTTCGTGCCGAGGAGCTGATCTCGCTGCGGCTCGGCGACGTCGACCACGACGGCGAGCAGCTGCGCGTCGAAGGCAAGGGCCGAAAGACGCGCGTCGTGCCGGCCGGGGAGCCGGCGATGGCCGCCCTGCGCCGTTACCTGGAGTCCGCCCGCCCGGCGCTCCGGCAGGCGCCGGGGCCGAGCGCGGGCGCCGAGGAGGCGCTGTTCCTCAGCCGCAGCGGGCGAAGGCTCTCGACCAGCGACGTGCGCCGTCGGATGCGACTCTGGACGCAGAGGGCCGGGACGGCGGGCGAGGCGACTCCCCATTCGCTTCGTCACAGCTTCGCCACGCACCTGCTCGACGGCGGTGCGGACCTGCGCGCGATCCAGGAGATGCTTGGACACGCCAGCGTCTCCAGCACTCAGATTTACACTCGGGTAGAGTCCGCCAGGCTCAGAAGCGCCTACGCGCGCAGTCACCCTCGGGCATAACAGGGGAGGACGAAAGCCCTGGAGACGAACGTCAAACCGATCGAGCTGCGCGAACTGTGGCGGCGCTATAAGGACGACGGAGACAAGCGCAGCCGCGAGCGGCTCGTGGTCGCCTACTCCCCGCTGGTCAAGTACGTCGCCGGGCGCACAGCCGCCGGGTTGCCGCCGCATGTCGAGGAGGCCGATCTGATCTCCTACGGGCTCGTCGGTCTGATCTCCGCGATCGAGCGCTTCGACCTCTCGCGGGACATCAAGTTCGAGACCTACGCGATCATGCGCATCAAGGGCGCGATCATCGACGAGCTGCGCTCGCTCGATTGGGTCCCGCGCAGCGTGCGAGCCCGCGCGCGGGAGGTCGAGCGTGCCAACGCGAAGCTCGAGCACCTGCTGCAGCGAGCGCCGACAGACCAGGAGATCGCCGACGAGATGGGGATCACGATCGAGGAGCTGAACGACTCCCTGCTCGCGATCTCGCACTCCTCGATCGTCGCCCTCGACGAGCTCTGGAGCGTCTCGGATTCCAGCGGCGACCAGGTGTCGCTGATGGACACGATCGAGGATCCCAACGCACCCGACCCCTCGCGCGCCCTGGACGTGGGCGACCTGAAGGACCGCATCGCGGACTCGATCGCCAAGCTGCCCGAGCGGGAGAAGCTCGTGATCGCCCTCTACTACTACGAGAACCTGACGCTCAGGGAGATCGGCGAGGTGCTCGGCGTGACCGAGTCGCGCGTCTCCCAGATGCACACGAAGGCGGTTCTGCGGCTGCGCTCGCGCATGCAAGAGGAGTCCTTCGACGACTGAGCAGCACCTGTTCGCGGGGGTCCACGTTGCGGATCTGGCGCGCGCGCAGGGCTTCTACGAGCGGCTGCTCGGCCGCGCTCCCGACCTCGTGCCGAACGAGCGCGAGGCAGCGTGGGAGCTGCACGACGGCGCGCGGATCGTGCTGATCGCCGCCCCGGAGCGTGCGGGGACGGCTTTGCACACGCTGATCGTGGCGGATCTGGAGGGCTTCCTGGCGGCGGCGCGCGAGCGGGGGGTCGAGCCCGGGCCGGTGGAGCCGGTGGGGGAGGGGATGCGCCAGGCGATCGTCACCGACCCCGACGGGAATCGGCTGAAAGTCGCGGCCGCGGCGAGAGCAGGCTGAGCGGCGGACCTACCTCGGAGGCCGGCATTCGCGGAGCTCGCCGGCCGCGATCTTCAGGAAAGCGAACTGCATGCGCAGGCCCACCGACCCGTCCGCTGCGCTGGCCCCGCGCAGCGTTCGGCCGAGGCGCCTGAAGCTCCGCTCGGCCTCACGCAACCCGTGCAGCGACGCGGCCGGCGGATGTTTGCGCTGCAGGTCGGACTCGGTCTGGCGGCTGGCGTCGATCGCTTCTTCGCTCGCACGCGCCACGCGCTGCGCCGGAAGCCGGCCGCGGAGGGCCGCCGGCTCCGGGTCGATGAGCGCGTGCGTGTGCTCGATGCCTTCGAGCCTCGCCTCGAGCAAAAAGCAGATGTTGGCCGCGGAGGACTGGTCCGGCCCGACGGTCTCAATGGTCTTGCGGGCCTCGCCGCAGCCGCCGAGCGCGAGCAGCAGCAGGAGAGCAGCGGTGTATGCCCGCCCGCGTTTCACCGGCGGGAGGCTAATCGACGGTCAGGTGTCATGGTGGGGGCGCACACCCGACAACGGAGGCGAGCCGTGGAACTGAGAATCTTCGCCGAGCCGCAGGAAGGCGCAACCTACGAGGCGCAGCTGGGGATGGCCCGCGCGGCCGAGCGTCACCGGTTCGGCGCCTTCTTCCGCTCCGACCACCTGCTGCGGATCAAAGAGGGCAACGGCGAGCCGGGGCCGACGGACTCCTGGGTGACGCTCGGCGCCCTCGCACGCGAGACAGAGCGGATCAAGCTGGGGACGATGGTGACGTCGGCCACGTTCCGGCTCCCCGGTCCGCTGGCAGTCGCGGTCGCTCAGGTCGACGCGATGAGCGCAGGCCGCGTCGAGGTCGGGCTGGGCACAGGCTGGTTCGAGGCCGAGCACAAGGCCTACGGGATCCCGTTCCCGCCCCTCGGCGAGCGCTTCGACCGCCTGGAAGAGCAGCTCCAGATCCTCACGGGGCTGTGGGGCACGCCGCCGGGCGAGAGCTACGAGTTCCACGGCAACCACTACGACCTCGAGCCCGGACCCGGGCTGCCCAAGCCGGTCCAGCGTCCGCACCCGCCCGTGATCGTCGGGGGCCTGGGCGCCCGTCGCACCCCGGCGCTCGCCGCCCGCTTCGCCGCCGAGTACAACGTGCCGTTCGCGGACGTCGGGACGACCAGGGAGCGGTTCGACGGGGTTCGCGACGCGTGCCGCGCCGCCGGGCGCGACCCGGCAGAGCTCGTCTACTCGCACGCGATAACGGTCTGCTGCGGGGAGAGCGAGGCCGACCTTGCGCGGCGCGCCCAGGCGATCGGGCGCGACCTCGATGACCTGCGCCGAAATGCCGCGGGCGGCACGCCTGAGGAGGTCACCGCGCGGCTGCTCGAATACGCCGACGCCGGTGCCGAACGGGCCTACCTGCAGGTGATCGACCTGGAGGACCTGGACCACGTCGCGCTGATCGCGGCCGAGGTGCTGCCGCGGCTGGCGGGGAGCTAGCAGAGCCCCCCGCCCGCGCCCACTTGGACCCTCCTGGCCGCACGGCTAGACCTGGCCGAGCCTCGGCGGTATGGTGGCCGGAACCGAGGAAGGAGAGCCATATGCACCCCGCAGCGGATCGTATTCGCAACGTTGCCCTCGTCGGACATCGAGGGTCGGGGAAGACCTCGCTCCACGAGGCTCTCCTGTTCGAGGCCGGGGCGATCAAGCGCCTCGGTTCCGTCCCCGACCAGACGACGGTGTCCGACTCCGACCCGGACGAGCAGGCCCGTCAGATGTCGATCTCGGCCACGCTCAGCTCGCTGGCGTGGCAGGACCGCAAGATCAACCTCCTGGACACGCCCGGCGAGCCGAGCTTCGTCGCGGACGCGCTCGGGGCGCTCCGCGTCTGCGAGTCGGCAGTGTTCGTCGTGAACGCGGTGATGGGCGTCGAGGTCACGACCAGCCGCCTGTGGGCGCGCGCGGCGGAGCTGGACATCGCGCGCATGCTGTTCGTGAACATGCTCGACCGCGAGCGCGCCGACTTCTTCCGCACGCTGGAGTCGTTGAAGCGCTCCTTCGGCCAGCACGTGGTCGCGACCGAGATCCCGATCGGCTCCGAGCACGAGGTCTCCGGCGTGATCGACCTCGTCGACATGAAGGCCTACCGCGCCCAGCTCACCCCGGAGCGCGGCGCCGCGGACGAGATCCCGATCCCCGAGGCGCAGGCGGAGCTGGCCCAGGAATACCGCGAGAAGCTGATGGACGAGGTCTGCGAAGTCTCCGACGCGCTGATGGAGCGCTACCTCGACGGTGGCGAGATCTCGCACGCCGAGATCGTCGACGCCCTGAAGGAGGGCACCAACCACGGCAAGATCTTCCCCGTGGTGTGCGGCGTGGCGACCGCGAACCTGGGCACCACACGCCTGCTCGACGCGATCGTCGAGGACCTGCCCTCGCCGGTCAAGCACGGCTCGCTCCAGGTGGGAGAGGTGGAGCTCACGGCCAGCGAGGACGAGCCGCTGTTCGCCTACGTCTTCAAGACCCGCGCGGACCCGTTCGCCGGGCGCATCAACCTCCTGCGCGTCTACCAGGGCGTGCTGCGGGCGGACAGCCAGGCCCTCAACACCCGCGCCCACGCCAAGGAGCGGATCGGCCAGCTGCTCACGTTCTCCGGCAAAGAGGTCGAGCACGCCGACGAGTTCGGCCCCGGCGACATCGGCGCCGTCGCCAAGCTCAAGGAGACCAGAGCCGGCGACTGGCTCGCCGATCGCGACGAGCCGATCGAGATGCCGCGGCTGAAGCTGCCGGCGCCCGTGATGGCGTTCGCCGTCGAGCCCAAGAGCCGCGGCGACGAGGAGAAGGTGATCGCCTCGCTGCGCCGGCTGCAGGAGGAGGACCCGACGATCGACCTGCACCGCGATCCGCAGACGGGCGAGGAGATCGTCGCCGGTCTCTCGCAGGTGCATGTGGAAGTGATCGTCGACCGCCTGCGCGACCGCTTCGGGGTCGAGGTGACGTTGAAGCCGCCGCGGGTGCCCTACCGCGAGACGATCCGCGCGAGCGCTCAGGGTCATGGTCGCCACAAGAAGCAGTCCGGCGGGCGCGGGCAGTTCGGCGACTGTCAGATCGAGATCCAGCCGCTGCACGACGCCGAGGGCAACTACGCGTACGAGTTCGTGGACAACATCAAGGGCGGCGTGATCCCGGGCTCGTTCATCCCGGCGGTCGAGAAAGGCGTCCGCGAGGCGATGGAAGCGGGTGTCGTGGCGGGCTATCCGGTCCAGGGTGTGCGGGTCCGTCTCTACGACGGGCAGTACCACTCGGTCGACTCGTCGGAGATCGCCTTCAAGCTCGCCGGCATCCAGGCCATGAAACAGGCGCTTCAGGAAGCCTCGCCCGTCCTGCTCGAGCCGATCATGATGGTCACGCTGTCGGTGCCGGAGGCGAGCGTCGGCGACGTCATCGGCGATCTCAACGGCCGCCGCGGCCGGCCGCAGGGGATGGAGCCCACCGGCGCGATGACCGAGATCAAGGCCGAGGTTCCGATGGCCGAGATGCTCACCTACGCCCCCGACCTGCGCTCGATCACCCAGGGGCAGGGTGACTACACGCTCGAGTTCCTGCGCTACGAGGAGGTTCCGGGCCACCTCGCCCAGCGCGTGGTGGCGGACGCCGGAGAGGAGCGCGAGGCGGCCCACGCCTGACTCCCGCGGCGCTGAAGCCGCGCGCGCCCCAGAACGGTCCCGCGCTTGCGGTGGGTGACCCGCGCGCCCCGGCCAGCTAGGCTGAGAGCGATGACGACCCGGACGATCGTCACGTCGCACCCGGACCTGGCGTGCGACGTATGTGCGCGGCGCCTGCTGAGGGGAGAGCAGCCCGACTACTTCATCGCCGACGGCCAGCGCCGTCTCGTGTGCGAGCTGTGCATGCCCCGCGCCACCCACGAGGGCTGGCTGCGCGAGAGCGAGGCCGCCGCCGACGTCACACTGCCGCCGATGCGCCCGCGGCGCGGCCGCAGCCTGCTGGACCGGCTGATCGGCGCCGCGCGAGGGCCGCAGGAAGGCGAGCGCTCCTCGCGCCACGAGCCGGCGCCGATCGTCGCCCCCGACGAGGAGTACGACCTCTTCGCCGCCGCGGACGCCGGCGCCGAGCCTGCTCCGCCCCCCGCGGTCGCGGAGAGCACAGCGCCCGGCTACTACGTGCAGGCCGTCGATGCCTTCAACGCCAGCGAGTACCCCCGTCGCGTCGCCGGCGTCGCACGCTCGCTCGGAGAGCCCGTCGTGAGCGTTCGCTCGGCCGAGCACCTGGAGAGCATCGTGCGCATCGTCGTGGCATGGGAGCTGTGCTGGTACCGCTACGAGGTGGACACCGGCGAAGAGCCCGTGTTCGCGCAGGCCGTCGGCCAGGGCACCGAGCTCGAACAGCTCAGCCGCGAGGAGCGCGAGGGCAACGCCGTCGCGGGCCCCGCTGGCACGCTGGCCCTCGCGCAATAGCGCCTGCGCCCCCTTGCTTTGCGCGCGCCCGCCGGTAACATCCGCGGAGCGATGATCTACTGCGTTGTTCCGAAGGCACTGGAGGACGAGCTTTATCCGAAGCTCGTCGAGCACTACCGCGACGACGAGAAAGTCACGGTGATCGTCGATCGCCGCGAGTTCGACCGGCGCGCCCGCAGCGGGCGCAGCAGCGCCTCCTCAGCGGGTGCCGAGCGCCGCGTCATCCGCGATCGCCGTCGCGCGCGCGTCGCGGGCGACCAGCTGCCGCTCGCCAAGGCCGTCTAGCCCGACGCCGCCGGCACCGGCTTTCAGTGAAGGTGATCGTGCACGTCGACGGCGGCGCCCGGGGCAACCCGGGTCCCGCGGCAGCCGCCTGCGTGATCTCCACGCCGGACGGCGAGGTGCTCGCGGAGCACGCCGAGCTGCTCGGCCGTCAGACCAACAACGTCGCCGAGTACCGGGCGCTGCTGCTCGGACTCGCGAAGGCGCGCGAGCTGGGGGCCGACGAAATCGAGGTGATCGGCGACTCGGAGCTGATCGCCAAGCAGGTCAACGGCCTCTACAAGGTCAAGCACGAGGCGATGAAGCCGCTCTATCTGGACGCGATGTCCGCCCTGCGCAGCTTCGCCTCGTGGTCGATCCGGACGGTGCCGCGCGCTGAGAACAAGCGGGCGGATGCACTCGTCAACGAAGCCCTCGACAACGCCTAGCGGGCCGTATGCCGGCGCCGCCGGCGTCCTCGTTCGCTCTGACGCCTATTTGAGCGGCTGCGCGGATTTCGCGATCGCGAGCATCTGCGCGTTCGAGAGTTCCTCGAGCAGCGTGTTCGTGACCCAGTAGAGGACGTTGCCGGACTGCCACCCGATGACGTGGATGTGGCTGCCGTCGTCCACCAGTTTGTAGGTGCGTGAGCCGAGCTTTTCGGTGCGGGCGTTTTTGAACAGCGGCGGGCTCAGCCAGTCGGTGCCCTCGAAGTCGTAGTAGCCGCCCTCGATGTTCTGCTGCCAGACGACGACGTAGGCGTGGTGCAGTTCGCCCTGCACGTTGCGCAGCGCGTAGGGCCGCACCGTCTGCTGCTGGCCGGCGCTCGTCTGCAGGCGCGGGTACAGCACGCGGAACGGCAGGTGCAGAGCCGCCGTCACCGCTTCGCTCTCGCCGGTCGTCGCGACGAGCCCGAGTGCGGCAGGGGAGGGGGAGGAGGAGTGGTGATGGTGATGCGAGGAGGACGACGAGTGAGCGTGAGACGAGGTCAGCGCCACCTTTTCGTCGCCGTGCACGAACGATTCGAGCGTCTTCTTCTCGAGTTCGGGCGTCGAGGTCACGTACGAGCCCCCGTTGTACTGGGCGTTGACGTTGCTGGTCAGGAAGTGGACCTGGCGCAGCGGCTTGCCCTGCGAGAACGCGATCAGCTTCGAGAGTTCGATGAGCTTGCTGTTCGATTGGCTGAAGGTCGAGTGGATCGCGTGGCCGACGGCCTTCGCGACCTTGTCGACCTCTTCGATTTCGGGGTTGACCTGCTCGCGCAGGTCGCGCATGAAGTCCTGCTGGCGTGCGACGCGGACGAAGTCCGAGTCGAAATGACGGAAGCGCACGTAGGAGAGCGCGCTTTCGTAGCAGAGCTTCTGGTAGCCGGGCTGGAGGTTGATCGATGAGAAGTTTTCGCCCGTCGCGCCGCCGCCGAGATAGCGGTGGTCGACGTTCACGTATGCACAGCCGAGCGTGTCCACCACTTCGATGAAGCCTTTGAAGTTGACGTCGATGATGCCGTTGAGGTTCAGCCCGGGGAAGACTTCGCGCTCGATCGTTTCGGCGGCGAGCGCGCTGCCGCCGTCGACGCCTTTGAGCCTCGAGCCGATCGTGTACGCGGCGTTGACCTTTTCGTTCGGGTAGTACGCGCCTTCGGGCGTGTGGATGTTGACCATCAGATCGCGCGGGATCGAGAGCACTGAGGTCTGGCCCTGCCCGGGGTCGAAGCGCACGAGCAGGATCGTGTCGCTGTGCGCTTCGCCGCGTTCGGAGGCGTTCTTCGCTTTCGCGCGGCGATCGGAGCCGAGGATCAGGAACGTCTGCGGCGCACCTTCGTATTCGGGCGCCTTCACGACCCCTGCGGCAACCTTGATGTGGTTCTGCGAGGGGAAGACCTCTTTCGCGATTTCTTTGATCTTGTTCGTCAGGACGATGGCCGTGGCGCCGCCCGTCAGCGCCACGATCACCACACCGGCGATCGCGAACCGGAGCCACATCCCTCGCCATAGCGAGGGGGGACGCTGGTCGTCCATGGGGTAGGAAGGAGCGCTCATGCGGGTAGCGTCGGACGCCGCCCCCCGACGACGGTCCGCCCCAAAACCTTAACAAGCGACCCGGAGCGCAGCGCCGGGTGGGTGGGTACGCTCGCAAAGGTGTTCAGCGCCCGAAACCGCGAGCTGCTGGGCCTGCTGCCGTCCGCGCTGCTCGTGACGGCCGGGTTCACGGCGATCTTCATCCAGGCCGAAAACAGCTCTCCGCGGGCCTCCACCAACCTCACCCTCAACCACGCCTCCAGCGTTTCGCTGAGCTACGGGCTGCTCTTCCTCGCCCTGTGCCTGGCGGGCCACCTCGTGATCCGCTTCGCGCTGCCCGACGCCGATCCGTATGTGTTCCCGCTCGTGGCGGTGCTGGCGAGCGTCGGCATCGTGATGATCTACCGGATCAACCCCACGCTCGCGCGCCAGCAGGCGCAGTGGATGATCGTCGGCCTGATCTTCTTCGCGGCGACGATCCTGGTGCTGCGGCGAGACGGCGTCCGGGTGCTGGAGCGCTATCGCTACACGATCGCTGCGGTCGCGATCGTGGCGACCGTCCTGCCGCGCCTGCCGGGGATCGGCGAGCAGGTCAACGGCGCCTATCTCGACATCCACGTCGGCAGCGTGTCCTTCCAGCCTTCCGAGTTCGCGAAGGTCGCGATCGTGATCTTCCTTGCCAGCTACCTCAGCGACAACAGGCAGGTGCTGGTGACCGCGGGACGGCGCGTGATGGGGCTGACGATCCCGCCGATGAAGCAGTTCGGACCGATGCTGATCATCTGGGGCGCGGCCATGGCGACGTTGCTGATCACCCGCGAGCTGGGGACCTCCCTGATGTTCTTCGGAGCCTTCCTTGCGCTGCTCTACGTTGCGACGGGCCGCTTCTCGTTCCCGCTGGTCGGGCTGGTCCTGTTCGCCCTGGGGGTCTGGTACGTGACGGGGCACGTCAGCCACGTGACCGCGCGTGTGGAAGCCTGGGAACACCCCTTCACCCCGGCGCTCTACAACAGGCCCGTCGGCAGCAGCTACCAGCTCGCACAGTCGCTGTTCGCTCAGGCGGACGGGGGCTTCCTCGGCACGGGCTTCGACCGCTCGCTGCTGCAGTACCCGGTGGAACTCTCCAACCACACGGTCGTGCACCGCTACATCCTGCCGGTGCCGGAAAGCGACATGATCTACGCGGTCATCGTCAACGAGCTCGGGCTGCTCGGAGGCTCCGCGCTCCTGCTCGTGTTCCTGCTGCTGATCGCCCGGGGGATGAAGATCGCGGTGATGGCGCGCGACTCGTTCTCGAAGCTGCTCGCCGCAGGCCTGTCCTTCGTGATCGCGCTGCAGGTGTTCGTGATCGTGGGGGGCGTCACCCGCGTGATCCCGCTGACGGGCGTGACGCTGCCGTTCGTCGCCTATGGCGGCTCGTCGGTCGTGATGAACTTCGTGCTGGTCGCCCTGCTGCTGGTGATCTCGGACCGCGCGCGCCGGCCCTCCAGGAATTAGGAGAGGTCGGGCCGGCGCTCCGTGCCGGCCCTCCGCGATCGATGAGGGCCGGCTGGTTCCGCGGGCGGCCCTCCGCGATCGATGAGGGCCGGCTGGTTCCGCGGGCGGCCCGCAGCCTGGCTTTCAGCCGCAGGGGCGCCGCCGGGGCCGTCGAACAGGGACCGGTGCCGATGGCGAGCACCAACAGCACCTGTGGCCGGCCCCGCATCTTCGTGGGAGCCGGGCCCTCCGAGCCCGGGGCGCGCTATCGCGGCGCGGGCGCCGCGAGCGGGGCTTCCTCGCCGGCGGGCCTGCACGGTGGGCCGTGGCCGGCGCGGCTGCGCCGGGCGCTCGACCACGAGCACTTCGAGCTGCACTACCAGCCGATCGTCGCGCTGCGCAGCGGGCGGGTCTCCCACTACGAGGCCCTGCTGCGGCTGGCCGACGATCCGGGCGGCGGGTTGCTGGCTCCGGGTGCGTTCCTGCCCGCGGCCGAGCGATACGGCCTGATCTGCGAGATCGACCGCATGGTGCTCGGGCGTGTGGCGCGGATGCTCGGCCGCGAACCGGCGATGGCGGGCGTGACGATCGCGATCAACGTCTCGGCGCTCTCGGTCACCGACCCCAGCATGCTGCGCTTCATCGCAGGGACGCTGGCGCGCCACGAGGTCGACCCGCGACGCCTCGCGATCGAGATCACGGAGACCGCGGCGATCTCCGACATGGAGAGGGCGCGGGCTTTCTGCGCCGGGGTGCTGGACCTCGGCTGCGGTCTCGCGCTCGACGACTTCGGCGCCGGCTTCGGCTCTTTCCAATATCTCAAGGAGCTGCCCTTCAGCCACCTCAAGATCGATGGTGGCTTCATCCGGGAGCTGCCCACCTCGCGCACCGACCAGCTCGTCGTGCGAGCGCTCGCGAGGATCGTGCGGGGGATGGGCCGCGAGACGATCGCGGAGTTCGTCGGCGACGAGCGCACGGTCGCGATGCTGCGGGCCTACGACGTCGATTACGCGCAGGGCTTCCAGATCGGGATGCCCGCGCCGATGCTCGGCACCGGCTCCGAACGCGCTGCCTAGACGCTCAGCTCGGCTGCGGGAACTGCCGGCGCATCGAGGCGTCCCACGCGCGGTCGGTGAGCAGTTTGCGCGTGCCGAGCATCATCTTCGCCGAGGCCGTCACCGTGACGCGCGTGGGCGCCCGGCGTGCCGTGATCGCCTTCTCGATCGTCGCCGCGACGCGGTCGGGCCCGCCGCCAAGGCGGCGCATCGGGCCCTCGTAGGCGCCTTTCGTGAGCGCGCCCACCGCGGCGTTGAAGGACGTGTAGGGGCCCTCGTCCACCGAGCTCGAGACGCCGGCTACGGCGCCCGCCGCGGCCTCGCCGAACTCGGTCGTGATCAGGCCCGGCTCGATCACGATCACGTCGATGCCGAAGCCGGCGACCTCGAAGCGCAGCGCGTCGGAGAGCGCCTCCAGCGCGTACTTGCTCGCGTGGTACCAGCCTCCGCCCGGGAACGTCAGCCGGCCGCCCATGGAGCTGACGTTGACGACCTTGCCCCAGCGCTGGTCGCGCATCTTTCCCAGCACGAGCTGCGTGAGCGCGGCAACCCCGAAGACGTTGGTCTCGAACTGCCGCCGCGCGGCTTCCAGCGGGACCGTCTCGACGGCGCCGCTCTGGCTGTAGCCGGCGTTGTTGACGAGCACGCCGACCGCTCCCTCCGCCTCCTCGACCGCCGCCACCGCAGCGCGCATCGACGCCTCGTCGGTCACATCCAGAGCGAGCGTGCGGGCGCCCGCTTCGGCCAGATCCGCGATCGAGTCCGGCCGCCGCGCCGTTGCATAGACGGTCCACCCTGCGCGGGCGAGCCGCAGAGCCGTCGCCCGGCCGATGCCGGAAGAGCAGCCCGTTATCAGCACTGCCTTGGAGGGCTCTGCCATGGCGCCAGCATATGGGCTGAGGGCCGGCATGGAGCGCCGGCCCGACCCTTCCCATACCCGGAATGGAGCGCCGGCCCGACCCTTCCCATACCCGGAATGGAGCGCCGGCCCGACCCTTCCCATACCCGGAATGGAGCGCCGGCCCGACCCTTCCCATACCCGACACCGAGCGCCGCTCTCTGACTCGTCGCGGCGGTCACCGAGATAGGCTCCCGGCATGACCACTATCTCCGCAGACGCCCTGCCAGACGCGCTGAGCGCCCCCGCGCGTGACTTCGTCTCCCGCTCGCACCGGCTCCTGATCGGCGGCGAGCAAACCGAGGCCGCGGACGGACGCACGTTCGTGAGCATCGACCCCGCGACCGGCAACGAGATCGCCGAGATCGCCCACGGTGGCGCGGAGGACGTGGACCGTGCGGTTGCGGCCGCGCGCGAGGCGTTCGCCTCCGGCCCATGGGGCTCGATGCCCGCGGCCGGGCGCGAGCGGCTGATGCACGCGCTCGCCGACGCCCTGGAGGCGCGCGCCGAGGAGTTCGCGCAGATCGAGTCGCTCGACAACGGCAAGCCGGTGGGGCTTGCGCAGTACGTGGACGTCGCGGGCGCCGTCGCTCACATCCGCTACTTCGCGGGCTGGCCGACAAAGATCGAGGGCGGAGTCATCCCCGTGGGCGCGCCGAACCTCCATGTCTACACGCGCCGCGAACCGGTTGGCGTCGCGGGGCAGATCATCCCCTGGAACTTCCCGCTGCTGATGGCGGCGTGGAAGCTCGGGCCGGCGCTCGCGGCGGGCTGCACGGTCGTCCTGAAGCCCGCCGAGCAGACCCCGCTGAGCGCCCTGCGCCTCGGTGAGCTCGCGCTCGAGGTCGGCTTCCCGCCCGGCGTGCTCAACGTCGTCACCGGCGACGGCGAGACCGGCGCCGCGCTCGTCGACCACCCAGACGTGGACAAGATCGCCTTCACCGGCTCGACGGCGGTCGGGCGCGAGATCGGCTCGAAGGCCGGCCGCGCGCTCAAGCGCGTGACGCTCGAGCTGGGCGGCAAGTCGCCCAACATCATCCTCCCCGACGCCGATATCGAAGCCGCCGTCAAGGGCTCCTTCCAGGCGATCTACTTCAACTCCGGCCAGGCGTGCAACGCGGGCTCGCGGCTGTTCGTGCCGGCCGACCGCTACGACGAGGTCGTCTCGGCCCTCGCGGAGGCGGCAGCGGCGACACAGCTCGGCCCCGGCCTCGACGGCGCCACCCAGCTCGGCCCGCTCGTCTCGGCGGAGCAGCAGGAACGCGTGCTCGGCTACATCGCCTCGGGACGCGACGAGGGAGCCGAGGTCGTGACCGGCGGCGATGCCGCGCTCACCGAGAGCGGTGGCTACTACGTGACGCCGACGCTGTTCAGCACGACCTCCGACGACCTGCGCATCGCCCGCGAGGAGATCTTCGGCCCGGTGCTCGTCGCCTCGCCGTATGACAGCCTCGAGGAGGTCGCCGAGCGCGCCAACGCTGGCCAGTACGGGCTCGCGGCCGGCGTGTGGACGCGCGATGTCGGCAACGCCCACAAGATGGCCGCGATGCTGCGCGCCGGCATGGTCTACGTGAACACGTGGGGGCTCGCCGACCCGGCGGCGCCGTTCGGGGGCTTCAAGGCCTCGGGGATCGGGCGCGAGCACGGCCACGACGGCCTGGACGCCTACCTCGAGAGCAAGACGGTCTGGACGGCGCTCTGAGCGGCGCCTGAGTGAGCGTCGCCGCCGCAATCGAGCAGCCGCCGGTCCCGCTCCGCCGCGCGCGATGGGCGCCGGCAGCCGCTGCCCTCTGCGGGCTGCTGGCCGTGGTCGCGACCGCCGAGGTGGTCGTCGACGCCGCGAACGCGCACTCGTCGCTGATCCCGAAGCAGCCGGCGATCGCCGGCTGGCTGGCGGGCATCGGCGAGCGGCTCGGGTTCCGCGTCTTCCTGATCGCGCTGCTGGTCGCGGTCGGAGCCTACGCCGGGCTCCTGTGGCTGACGTCGAGGTTCGGCGAGGGGGCGCTCTCCAAACGCTTCGCGATCGCCCTCGTGGTCGCGCTGCACGTGATCGTGTTCGTCGGGCCCGTGCTGATCTCGACGGACGTCTTCAGCTACATCGCATACGCGCGGATGGGTGTCGAACACGGGCTCAACCCCTATCTGCACGGGCCGGCAGCGATCTCGCACGACCCGGTCTTCCGCTACGTCGGGCACGACTGGCGCAACACACCGACCGCCTACGGCCCTCTGTACACACTGCTGAGCTATCCGTTCGCGCCGCTCGGGCTGGAGGGCGCGCTGTGGGCGATGAAGGTCGAGGCGGTGCTCGCGAGCGCCGGCACGCTGTGGCTCCTCTGGCGCTGCGCGGTGGCACGGGGGTTCGAGCCGATCGCTGCCCTCGTCGCCGTCGCGGTCAACCCGCTCTACGTGATCTACGGCCTCGGCGGGTTCCACAACGACCTCGTGATGATGCTCGCGATGATGGCCGCGGTCGCGCTGATGCTGACCCCGCGCCCGAGCGCGCGGCGAGAAGCCGGCGCAGCGGCGATCGTCGTCGCGGGCGCGCTGATCAAGGCCACGGTGGCGGTGATGCTGCCGTTCATGCTGCTCGCGCGGCGCCGGGTCGCGCCCCTGATCGGCGCGATCGGCGCGATTGCTGCGGGCGCGCTCGTGGCCTACGCCGCGTTCGGTTCCCACGGCGTCAACATCGTCGCCGCGCTCAATCGCGATGCCGCCTTCGTCTCCACCGACAGCTTCGCGAACGAGATCGCGCATCTGTTCGGCAAGCCGGGGGTGTTCCCCGTCGACCACGATCTCCTCAAGGCCGCGCTCGTGCTGATCGTGCTGCACCTGCTGTGGCGCACGTGGCGAGGCTACGACTGGGTGGCCGCGTCGGGCTGGAGCCTGCTCGCGATCTCCGTGACGAGCACATGGCTGCTCGCCTGGTACATCCTCTGGCCGCTCCCCCTCGCCGTCGTCTCACGCGACCGGCGCCTGCTCGCAGCGACGCTCGCACTGCAGGGCCTCTTCGTGGTCCATCAGCTCTCCCCGCTCCTGGTCCCTGTCAAATGAGCGCGCAGGCCGATACCGACGCCGCCACGCCGCGCGGGGACTGGGACTGGCTCCCGCCGAGCCTGCGCCCTCGCGAGCAGCAGGCGAGCGAGCAGCGCGGGGGGGTCTGGCGCGTGGAGACGCTGGTGCTGCTCGCGGTCTTCGTCCTGCTCGCAACGGCGACAATCAACGATCTGGTGCGACAGGCGCACATCAACCAGCGTTTCGTAGCGGATCTCGCGACATGGCGGACGTATACCCACCACGACTACAAGAACGTCGGCGTGGACCAGGAAACGTACGGCCCGGCGACGCACCGCGATGTCGTGTGCGGCAACACCGAAGGCGGGCCGCCGAACTCCAAGGCGCAGATCTGCCTGGTGGTGACCGGTCCGACCAGCGGCGGACGGCGCACCGTGTCGGGTGGCTGGTATCTGCCTCCGTATACGACCGAAGATGTGCAGTCGGTGCGCTACGGCTGCTTCGGGGCCGTCACCATGGGCAGATGCCCGCGATGAGCGTGGCCACCGAAGCGCTGCCGGCCCGGCGCGAGGCCGCCTCCGCGCGGCTGCCGCAATGGTGGCCGCTGGCGGCCCTGATTCTGCTGGCTGCCCTGCTCCGCCTGACCTCGCTTGGCGCGCAGAGCTTCTGGTACGACGAGGCCTTCACGCCGCTGCACGTGCTGCACCCGAGCCTGTTCACGACGCTCGAATCGCTGCCGAAAACGGAGAACAGTCCGCCGCTGTGGTACGTCATCGAGTGGTTCGACTACCGCCTGTTCGGGAGCGGCGCCTTCGCGCTGCGGCTGCCTTCGGCGATCGCCGGGATCGCGCTCGTGCCCGTCGCGTGGGCGATCGGCCGCGAGCTCGCCGACCGCGCCGCCGCGGTCGCGTGCGCAGCGCTGGTCACCGTCGGCCCGCTGTTCGTCTGGTACTCGCAGGAGGCGCGCGTCTACGGCCTGTTCATGCTGATGAGCGGTCTGGCGACGCTGGCGTTCGTGCGCGTGCTCCGCGACCCGAGCGGACGGCGCTTCGCGTGGTTCGCGGCCGCGGGCGCCGCCTGCCTGCTCACCCACTACTTCGCCATCTTCATCCTCGCGGGCATGGGGATCTGGCTGCTGGCGGATGCGCGCACCCGAAGGCGCTCGCTGCCCGCGCTCGCGGTGCTCGTGCTCGTGGGGCTCGCGCTGCTGCCGCTGATCTCCGCCCAGGGCGGGCGCGGTACGCAGTGGATCGGCGCGTGGGCGTTGAAGTCACGGATCGAAGCGATCCCCGACTACTACCTCGCCGGCTACTCGGGCGGCCGGCTCGGCCACTCGGTCGAGGCCGTGGTGGCGTTGCCGCTGCTCGCCGTCCTGGCGCTCGGGGCCTGGCGGATGTGGAACGGCCGCGCGGCGGGGGACGGGGGCGGGCCGTCCGGCGATCTGATCGCGCGCCGCAGGCAGGCTGTGTGGGCCACGCTCGCCGTCACCGCGGCCGGCGTCCTGATCCCGCTCGTGCTGGCGCTCGGCGGCGCCGACTACCTCGCGCCGCGCAACCTCGTCGGTGCGATGGTGCCGTTCAGCGCCCTCGTGGCCGTGCTCGCGACGTGGCCGGCGCCGCGCGACGCGCTCGGGCCGACGCTCCTCGCGGTCGCCCTGCTGGCGCTTTTCGCCGTCACGCTCGGCGTCGAGCTCGACCCGAAGTACCAGCGCAGCGACTGGAAGGGGGTTGTGAAGGCCCTGCCGGCGGGCAACCTGCGTGCAATGGTCGTCAACGAGCTGGGTTCCGCGCCGCTGCGCTACTACACCCCCGGTCTGGAACAGCTGCGAAGCGGCGATTCCGTGCGCGTGCGCGAAATCGTGCTCGCCGGCGAAGAACCGCTCCGGGCCTCGGCCGGCAGGCCGCCGGCGCCCGGTTTCAAGCTCGTGAGCCGCCACGACTTCACGGGTCTCGTATCCCTCCGCTTCCTCGCGGCGCGAGCAGAGATCGTCTCCGAGCGGACGCTGCGTCACGCGAACATCACCCTCCTGCATGGGATCGTGCTCGCGCCCGGTAGCGTTCGGACGACGCGCTAGGTTAGCTTTTCAGCATGCCCGAGTTGACCGTGGAGGCACAGAGCGAGGCTCGGCTGGCGCTGGAGGCCGCGCGCGAGTACCTGCTCACGCTCCAGCACGAGTCCGGCTGGTGGCGTGGCGAGCTGCAGACGAACGTGACGATGGACGCCGAGGACCTGCTCCTGCGCGAGTTCCTCGGCATCCGTACGCAGGCCGAGACCGAGCGCAGCACGGTGTGGATCCGCTCGCAGCAGCGCGCCGACGGGACCTGGGCGAACTTCTTCGAGGGCCCCGGCGATCTCTCGACGACGATCGAGGCCTATTGGGCGCTGCGGCTCGCAGGCGACGATCCCGGCGAGGAGCACATGCGGATCGCGGCCGAGTTCATCCGCGAGCAGGGCGGTATCGCGCAGGCGCGCGTCTTCACCCACCTGTGGCTCGCCCTGTTCGGGCTGTGGTCGTGGGAGCGGGTGCCGGCGCTGCCGGCGGAGATCGTCCTGCTGCCGGCGTGGTTCCCCTTCAACGTCTACGACTTCGCGTGCTGGGCACGCCAGACGATCGTCGCGCTGTCGGTCGTCAAAGCGCATCGCCCGTGCCGGCGCGCTGCCGTTCGACCTCGACGAGCTCGAACCGGCGCGCGGCGCTGCCGGGGAGGCTCAGGGGAGCTGCGCGGCGCAACCGGTGGCTGTCGCGCCTGGACCGGGTGCTGCGGCTCTACGAACGCGCGCCGATCGGGCCGCTGCGGCGGCTTGCGCTCGACCGCGCGGAGAGCTGGATCGTCCGCCGGCAGGAGGCAGACGGCTCCTGGGGCGGCATCCAGCCGCCGTGGGTCTACTCGCTGATCGCGCTCGACCTCTGCGGCTACCCGATCGACCACCCCGTCATGAAACGGGGCCTTGAAGGGCTCGAGACGCTTCATGGTCGAGGACGAGGACGACGCGCGCGGGGTCGGTGCGCCGACGGGGCGCTCGCGGAGACTGGAAGCCTGCCAGTCGCCGGTGTGGGATACGGCGCTCGCGATCATCGCGCTCAGCGACGCCGGCGTGCCCGCCGATCACCCCGCGGTGGAGCGGGCGGCGGCGCTGGCTGCTCGGCGAGGAGGTGCGCGTGCGCGGCGACTGGGCCGTGCAGCGGCTCGCGCCTCGAGCCGGGCGGGTGGGCCTTCGAGTTCGCGAACGTCAACTACCCCGACGTCGACGACACCGCCGAGGTCGTGATGGCGCTGGAGCGGCTCGCGCCCGGCCTCGACGGGCTGCGCCGGCGCCCGCGAGCGCGCGGTTGCGTGGACGGCCGGGATGCAGAGCTCCGACGGAGGGTGGGGCGCGTTCGACGCGGACAACACGCGCGCGCTCGTGCGCGAGCTGCCGTTCCTGGACTTCGGAGAGGTGATCGACGAGCCGAGCGCGGACGTGACCGCGCACACGATCGAGATGCTCGGGCCTGCTCGGCCGCGGCGAGGAGCCCGCCACGCAGCGCGGGCGTGCGCTGGCTGCTCGAGCACCAGGAGGCCGACGGATCCTGGTACGGGCGCTGGGGCATCAACCACGTCTACGGGACGGGCGCCGCCGTGCCCGGTCTGGTCGCGGCCGGCGTCGCGCCTCAGAGCACCGCGATCCGGCGCGCGGTCGGCTGGCTCGAGCGTCACCAGAACGAGGACGGCGGCTGGGGCGAGGACGCCCGCTCCTACGACGACCCGCGCTGGATCGGACGCGGCCCGAGCACCGCCTCGCAGACCGCATGGGCGCTGCTGGCGCTGCACGCCGCCGGCGCCGACGGCGAGGCGATGGCCAGGGGCGTAGCCTGGCTCGTGTCCACCCAGCGGCCGGACGGCGGCTGGGACGAGCCCCAGTACACGGGCACCGGGTTCCCCTGCGACTACTACATCAACTACCACCTCTACAGGATCAGCTTCCCGTGATGGCGCTCGGGCGCTGCCTGGCGGCGCGCCCCGCCGTCGAGCCCGCGAGGGAGAGCGGGAGGTTCTTCCGCAGGCTCACCGAGAGCCGGGGTGAGCCTTCACCCGATGGAGGGGCGGATGCCTTCCCGGGGGCTGGCTGAGCGGCCGTCCGCGCCGGCACCGCGGGGCGCGCCCTCAGCGGAGGCTGTGATGGCGCGTGCCTCGGGCGAGAACTTCCCCGTCGCGAGCCGCCTGCTCCCGCGCGCGGAGCGCCAGCACCTGCTCGCGGTGTACGGCTATTGCCGCCTCGTGGACGAGCTCGGCGACTCGCCGCGAGATCGCGCCGGCCGAGCGCCTGGCGGCGCTGGACTGGCTCCAAGCCGAACTCGACGCCTCGCTGGCTGGAGCCGCCAGGCACCCGCTTGATGGTGCGCCTCGGCAGGACGATCGCGGCGTGCGGGCTGGCGCGGCGGCCGTTCGTGCGCCTGATCGAGGCCAACCGGCTCGACCAGCGCAAGAGCCGCTACGCGACGTGGCAGGAGCTGCGCGGACTACTGCACGCTGTCGGCCGATCCGGTGGGCGAGATCGTGCTCGGCGTCTTCGGCCGCGCCGACCCCGAGTCGATCGCGCTGTCCGACCGGATCTGCACGGCGCTGCAGCTCGCCGAGCACTGCCAGGACGTGGCCGAGGACCTCGTTCGCGGGCGCGTCTACCTGCCGCCAGGAGGACCTTGCCCGCTTCGGCTGCTCCGAGCAGGAGCTGGGTCGAGAGCACGCCAGCGGGCCGCTGCGGGCCGTGCTGGCGTTCGAGGTCGAGACGGGCCGGCGGCTGCTCGAGCGAGGGCCTGCCGCTGATCGCGCAGCTGCGGGGCCGCCCGCGCCTCGCGGTGGCTTCGTTCGTCGCCGGCGGGCGCGCCGCCCTCGACGCGATCGAGCGGGCGGACTACGACGTGCTCGCAGGCGCCCCGCGCGCGGGCGACGCCTGCGCCGCATGCTCGCGCTGGCCGCGCACGCTGTCGGCGTCCAGAGGCACGGCACCGGTGAGCGACGCCCGGTCGACGCGAGGCCTACGCGCGCTGCGAGGCGATCACGCGCGAGCAGGCCGCGAACTTCTACTACGGCATCCGCCTGCTCTCCGGCGGAGCGGCGCCGCGCGATGTGCGCGGTCTATGCGTTCGCGCGCCGCGTCGACGACATCGGCGACGGCACGCTCGCTGCGTCGCCGAGAAGCTGCGAGCTGCTGGCCGAGCAGGACCGGGCGCTCGCCGTCCTGGCGGGTGCCCCCGGCACGGAGCCCGCCGTGGACCCGGTGATGGTGGCGCTGGCCGACGCGCGCACGCGCTTCCCGCTGCCGGTCGATGCCCTGGGCGAGCTGATCGAGGGCGTGCGAATGGACGTCGTGGGCACCGCGTACGAGACGCTTCGAGGATCTGCTGCTCGTACTGCCGCCGCGTGGCCGGCACGATCGGCCGGCTGTGCCTGGCGATCTTCGGGCTGCGCGAGGACGAGCCGGCGTGCGCGAGCCGAAGCCTCGCCGACGAGCTCGGCGTCGCGCTGCAGCTCACCAACATCCTGCGTGACGTGCGCGAGGACGCCGAGGGCGGCCGCGTCTACCTGCCGGCGCGGAGCTGCGCCGCTTCGCGGGCTGCCCGGGGAGGACCGCGGCGCGCGCTCGCGGCAGCCGCTGGCGGCGGCGGCCGGGCCCGAGGCGCTGCGCAGCGCGAGGCCTTCGTCGCGCTCGTGCGCTTCGAGGCCGCGCGCGCCCGCGACTGGTTCGAGCGCGGCATGGAGCTGGCGCCGCTGCTGGACCGGCGCAGCGCCGCCTGCCTGCTCGCGATGGCGGGCATCTACCGGCGCCTGCTCGAGCGCATCGACGCCGAGCCGGCCGCGATCGCTCGCGCGGGCGGATGTCGCTGCCCGCGCGCGAGAAGGCGCTGGGTCGCGGTCCGCGGCATGCTCGGGGTGCCGCCGCGTGAGCGCGCGTCGTGGTCGTGATCGGCGGGGGCCTGGCCGGGATCACCGCGGCGCTCGACTGCGCGCAGGCCGGCGCGGCCGTGACGCTCGTCGAGGTGCGCCGCGCGGCTCGGCGGCGCGGCCTACTCGTTCGAGCGCGACGGGCTGCAGATGGACAACGGCCAGCACGTGTTCCTGCGCTGCTGCACCGGCCTACCGCGGCGCTGCTCGAGCGGCTCGGCAGCTCCGGGCTCGTCGCGATCCAGGCGCGCCTCGAGATCCCCGTGCTGGCCCCCGGTCGCCGGCCCGCGCATGCTGCGCCGCGGGCAGCTGCCGGCGCCCGCTGCATCTCGCCGGCGCGCTCGCGCGCTACCCGCGCCTGTCACCGCTCGCGCGGCTCGCGCGCGGCCCGCGCCGCGCTGGCGCTCGGGCGCCTCGACCCCGAAGACCCTGCGCTCGACCGCGTCGACCTTCGGCGAGTGGCTCTCCGCAGCACGGCCAGGGCCCCGAGGCGGTGGCGGCGCTGTGGGACCTGATCGCGCTGCCGACGCTCAACCTGCCGGCGGCCGAGGCCTCGCTCGCGCTGGCTGCGTTCGTGTTCCAGACGGGGCTGCTCGCGAGCGCCGACGCCGGCGACATCGGCTTTCACGTCGGGCACGCTGCAGCAGATCATCGGCGACCCTGCGCCGCAGCGCGCTCGCAGACGCCGGCGTCGAGGTGCGTCTGGGCTGGCGCGCCGAGCGGCTGGAGCGCGCAGGTGACGGCTATCGCCGTGGACGGCCGCGCGGCATCGCGGCGCCTGATCGCGTCGAGGCGCAGGCGCGCGATCGTGGCGCTCCCGCACGACCGCGCGGGCGGGCTGCTCGAGCCCCTGCTGGGCGCCGAACGCGGGCATGCCGGGGATGCTCGCGCAGCTCGCCGATCGTGAACCTGCACGTCGTCTACGACCGAGCCGGTGCTCGACCAGCCGTTCGCGGCCGGCGTGGGCACGCCGGTCCAGTACCTGTTCGACCGCAGCGCAGCAGCCGGCGCGCCGGCGGGCAGCCAGTATCTGGCGGTCTCGCTGTCCGGCGCCGAGCGCGAGATGCAGGATGAGCGTGGACGTGCTGCGCGAGCGCTACCTGCCGGCGCTGGCCGAGCTGCTACCGCGGCGCGCGGACGGCGACGGTCGAGCGCTTCCAGGTCACCCGCGAGCACGCCGCGACCTTCCGCGCCGCGCCCGGCTCGCGCCGCGCTGCGCCCGGGCGCGCGACGAAGCGTCCCCGGGCTCGTGCTTGCGGGCGCGTGGACGGACACCGGCTGGCCGGCGACGCTCGAGGGCGCCGTGCTGAGCGGCGCACGGCCGCGGCGAGGGTCGCGCTCGGCGAGCTGGGGCTGGCGCCGGGGCGGTCTCGCCTGAGGGATCGCGACCCGATGGAGCCCGCGCCCGCAGGAGGCGAGCGGCCCCGTGGCAGTGGGCGGCCAGCCGTGAGCGAGCTCCTGGTCGCGG
Organism: uncultured Solirubrobacteraceae bacterium; assembly: GCA_963742805.1. Taxonomy (GTDB): domain Bacteria; phylum Actinomycetota; class Thermoleophilia; order Solirubrobacterales; family Solirubrobacteraceae; genus Palsa-744. The sequence goes on from CAVUNG010000002.1 coordinate 440,547, forward strand.
CGCCGATGCGGATCGAGGCCGCGCTGATCGCCTCGGCCGCGCCGCAGCGCGCTGGTGCGCAAGACCGGCATGGGCCCGCACCGCTCCCGCGAGGCGGCGCGCGAGCTCGACTGCTCGTGCGGCGCGGTGCGCTGCTGGTGGTCGGCTTCTGCGGCGGCCTCGACGCGCAGTCGGTGCCCGGCGAAGTGATCGTCGCCGAGCAGGTGTACGCGGCCCCGACGAGGACCACCCCGAGGAGCCCATGCCCTGTGATCTCGCGGGTGCGCTCGTCGAACGACTGACCGGGCTCGGGCTGAAGGTGCGCGTGGGTCGCGCTCGTGTGCGTTTCGAGACTCGCGCTGGGCGAGCGCCGCGCGCAGCTGCACGCGCGGCGGGGCGATCGCGGTCGACATGGAGTCGGTGTGGCTCGGCGCCGGCGCCGCCGGGCGGCCGTTCGGGGTCGTGCGGGTGGTGCTCGACAGCCCGAGCCACGAGCTGATGCGCCTGCAGGCGGTCGGCGGCGCCCTGCGCGCGGCCGGGCGCTGCGCCGGGTGGCCGCCGCGCTTCACGACTGGGCCCCCGGGGACTAAGGTAGGCGCGATGGCAGTCCGCTTCAGACAGAGCACGCGCATGGGCATGGTACCTGATGCGCCAGCGGCTCGCCAAACGGGAGAAGTTCCCGCTGATCGTCGAGCTCGAGCCGCTGTTCCAGTGCAACCTGGCGTGCTCGGGCTGCGGCAAGATCCAGCACCCCGAGCACGAGCTGCGCCGGCGGATGCCGGTCGAGCAGGCGGTCGGCGCGATCGAGGAGAGCGGCGCGCCGATGGTCTCGATCGCGGGCGGCGAGCCGCTGATCCACCCCGAGATCCACGTGATCGCCGACGAGCTGGTCAAGCGCAAGCGGTTCGTCTACCTGTGCACGAACGCGCTGCTGCTGGAGAAGAAGCTCGAGAACTTCAAGCCGAGCCCCTACTTCGCCTGGGCGGTCCACATCGACGGCCTGCGCGAGCGCCACGACGAATCGGTCGAGCGCGAGGGCGTCTTCGACAAGGCCGTGGCGGCGATCCGGGCCGCCAAGGCGGCGGGCTTCCGCGTCACCACCAACACGACCTTCTTCACGCACGACTCGCCCAAGACGGTCCGCGAGGTGCTCGACTTCCTCAACGACGACCTCGAGGTCGACGAGATGATGATCTCGCCCGCGTACGCGTACGAGAAAGCTCCCGACCAGGAGCACTTCCTGGGCGTGCAGCAGACCCGCGAGCTGTTCACGCGAGGCGTTCGCCGACGGACGCCGCAAGCGCTGGCGGCTGAACCACAGCCCGCTGTTCCTCGACTTCCTCGAAGGCAAGGCCGAATTCGACTGCACCGCGTGGGGCATCCCGAGCTACTCGCTGTTCGGCTGGCAGCGCCCCTGCTACCTGATGTCCGACGGCTACACGAAGACCTACAAAGAGCTGATCGAGACGACCGACTGGGAGCAAGTACGGCCGCGGGCAGCGACCCGCGCTGCGACAACTGCATGGCGCACTGCGGCTACGAGCCGACGGCGGTGCTCCAGACGACGCGCTCGCTGCAAGCAGTCACTGCGCGCGATCGCCGGCTGAGCCTTTTAGGGGACCCGCCCACCCCCGCCCACCTCGGGCCGGCGCTCCATGCCGGCCTCGTCGGCGGCCGACTCCCCGTCCTCCTCCTCGGCCTCCTCGGCGCTCCGGCGCAGATCGCTCCAGGTCAGACCCTCGCGCAGCAGCGCGGGCACGCCGAGCGCGAGCGCTGTGACGACCTCGACCGCCTGCAGGATGATCCCGTAGGCGAGCGCGACGCCCGCGCCCGACGCCGTAGGCGGCGAGCACGACCAGGCAGGCGGCCTGGAACACGCCGACGTTGGACGGGGTCGCGGGTAGCACGGCGCTGACGTTGACGGCCAGCAGGATCGCCGCGGCCGCCGACGAGGCCCGCTTCATGCTCGAGGCCAGCGCCAGCAGGACCGCGTAGCAGGCGAGCCACTGCAGCGTCCACGCCAGCAGCTGCATCGCGAGCGCCGGCGCGCCGTGGCGCGGGCGCGCGAACACGACGAGCCCGCGCCGGGCGTCGCGCAGCAGGCGCTCGAACAGCAGCGCCGCTGCCTGCAGCCGCTTGGAGGGCGCGAGCAGGCGCCCGAGCGAGAGCAGCCGCGGGCCCGCGATCACGAGCAGCGTGACCGCGAGCGGGATCGCGAGCGCGACGATCACCCCGTCAGATGGCCGCCGAGGAGCGGCACCGCGCTCGAGCGTGACGACTGCGAGCGCAGCGAGCGCGACGAGGTTGATCAGCGTCTGGGAGAAGACCGTGCCTGCGACGACCGGGAGAACGCCGCGCTGGGGCTCATCGATGCGCCGGCTCAGCACGACCACGCGCATGGGCTCCCCGAGCCGGCCGGGGAGCACAGCCGAGGCCATGACCCCGATCATCGTCGCGCGCATCACGGCGAACCAGCTGAGCGCGGTCTGCGGCAACGCGGCTCGCAGCGTCTCATACCAGGACACCGAGCGCAGCACGAGCGAGAGCCCCATCAGCGCCACCGCGAGCACGATCCACCAGGGGTCGGCGTTGATCAGCGCATGCCCGACGTGAGAGAGGTTGAGCCGCGTCAGAGCGAACACCACCAGCCCGACGACCACGAGCGCGAGCAGCGCGAGCGCGGCCCGCCGTCGCACCCGGCTCACCCTCGCCGGCGCAGGCTCGTGCGAAGGCGGGGGCGGGGTCTCCCTCATCCGGCGGGGTCTATCAGGTCAGGCGGGCACGCCGATCGTCAGACGACCGATTTGCAGCTCCCGCTCACTTCACCGGCGCCGGCAGCTGACAGACGCGCTGCAGCGGTGGCGGGCGCCGTCGTTATGCTGCCGGCTTCCGCAGCGATGAGGCCCGCTCCATAACCGCGGCTCCGGCCGCTGATGGCTTCTACCAATCTGCCGAGTCGGCCGGCGCTCCGTGCCGGTCTCGGGTCACCGAGAGCAGTGAGGGCCATCTGTGGAACGCGAGCCGGACATCGATGCGATTGACGAGGGCCAGCCCGCCGTCGTCCCGACCGTAGATGCACGTGAGCTCGCGGCCGTGTTCGCGGGCGGCGTCCTGGGCTCGCTGGCGCGCGGCGCGCTGGAGCACGGGCTCGCCCCCGCGCCCGCTGCATGGCCCTGGACGACCTTCGCCGTCAACATGGCCGCCGCGGCACTCTTGGGTTACGCGGTGGTCTGGCTCGGGGCGCACCACCCGAGCACGATGTACGTGCGCGCCTTCATCGCCACCGGCGTGTGCGGGGCGCTCAGCACCTTCTCGACGTTCGCGCTCGAGCTGATCCACCTCTACGAACACGCCGGCGTCGGGCTCGCGTGCGGATACGCCGCCGCAAGCCTCGCCGGCGGTACGGTGACGTTGCTGCTCGGCATGGGGGCGGCCCGCAGGGTGCCGGCGGCGAGGGGCGGGCGGCCATGAGCTGGGTCGCGCTGTGGGCGGGTGTAGGCGCGGTCGGCGGGCTCGCTTCGGTCGCGCGCTTCGCCGTCCACGGACTGTTCCCCCGCGACTCCGACGCGGGCTTCCCGCTCGGCACGCTGGCGGTCAACGTGAGCGGCTCGTTCGTGCTCGGCCTGCTGGCGGGGGCGGGGGTGGCCGGCGACGCGTATCTGATCGCCGGCACCGCGGCGATCGGCTCCTACACGACCTTCTCGACGTGGATCCTCGACAGCGAGCGGCTCGCACGGCACGGGCTGGGACGGCGTGTTGCGGCGAACCTGCTCGGCACCCTCGTGCTCGGTGTCGCCGCCGTGGAGCTGGGACGGCTCCTGGCGGGAGGCTGAGCGCCGGGCTCGCCGCGGCGGCGCTGGGACACGGCTGATCACGGCTGCGGGAAGCGCATCGCCCAGGGCTCGAGCGGCACGCGCAGCCCGTTGCACACGTAAGCGATCACGTGGTACCAGCCGGCCGTTACGACCAGCTCGATGATCTGCTCCTCGGTGAAGCGCGCGCTGAGCTCGGCCCACAGCTCCTCGCCGATGCCGCTGGTCTCGTGGAGCTCCTCGGCGAGCCGCAGCACTGCCGCCTCGTCCGGCTGCCAGCAGTCCTCGCCGGACCCGCCCGTCGCCGTCGCCCGCAGGCGGCGCTCGTCGAGGCCGGCCGCCGCGCCGAAGGCGCTCGCGTGCACGCCCCACTCGTACTCGGCGCCGGCGAGCGCGCAGGTGCGGTCGATCATCAGCTCGCGCAGCGCCAGCGGCACCTTGGCGCGCGAGCCGAGGATGCCCGCCCCCAGGGGGCGCATGCGGCTCGCCAGCTCCTGATGCACGTTCAGGGTGCGGAACAGCGCCAGTGGCTCGATCTCTGAGCCGGGAGGCATCCAGCGCGCCAGCTGCTCGGCGACCTCCGGCTCGTAAGGGGGCTCCAGCGGCGCGATTCGCGGCTCTGCGGCGGCGGTCATCTAGACTCCTCTCCATCGTGCTTCGGTTTCCGCAGCGCCCACAGTATCGCTTCTGTTTCCAAAGCACCGTCTCGGCGCGGGTGCTCGGGAGGTCGACGCGGTGAGCGAGCGCCGGCCGGTGCCGGGCGCGGCGGTCCGCGGCTCGCGGAGCGGCCGCCCGGTGATGGCGCTGCTCGACCTGCTCGGCAGGCGCTGGGCGTTGCGGGTGCTGTGGGAGCTGCGCGAGGGCCCGTTCGCGTTTCGCGCCCTGCAGCAGCGCTGCGACGGGATGTCCTCCAGCGTCCTGAACGCGCGCCTCGCGGAGATGCGCGCGGCCGGGATCGCCGAGCACTCCGCAGACGGCTATGGGCTCACCGGCGAGGGCGAGCGACTCCTGTCAGAGCTGGCGCCGTTGCAAGCGTGGGCCGAGCGCTGGGCGGCACGCGCCGAGCGCGACGCGGAGGACCGAGCGGACTAGATCTCCAGCAGCAGCGTCACGGGCCCGTCGTTCACCAGCTCGACCTCCATGTGGGCGCCGAACACCCCGCGCTCGGCGCCCGCCAGTCGGCAGAACAGCTCATAGAGCGGCTCAGCCTCGGGCCCCGGCGCCGCCGCGACGAAGCTGGGACGGTTCCCTCGGCGCGCGTCGCCGTAGAGGGTGAACTGGCTCACGCAGAGGATCTCCCGCTCGCCGAGCGGCTCGTTCATGTTGCCCTCGCCGTCGGGGAACACGCGCAGCGCGCGCACCTTCGCCGAGAGTCGCTGCGCCTGCGCGGGGCCGTCCTCGCGGCGGACGCCCAGCAGCACCAGCAGCCCGGGGCCGATCGAGCTGACGGGCTCCTCGCGGGCGGCCACACGGACGCTCGCGCGCGAGACCCTCTGGACGAGCGCGCGCATCGCCGGCGAGTATGCCATACTTAAGTCGATGCTTAACCAACGCGACCAGGTCGACGAGATGTTCCACGCGCTCGGCGATCCCACGAGGCGGCGCATCGTCGAACACCTGAGCCACGGCCCCGCGAGTGTGAGCGAGCTGGCGCGGCCCCTGGCGATCTCGTTGCCGGGGGTCGTGCAGCACCTGCAGGTTCTCGAACGCAGCGGTCTCGTGAGCTCCGAGAAGATCGGGCGCGTGCGCCGCTGCAGCATGCGGCCGGCGGCGATGCGCGAGGCCGAGGGCTGGATCGCCGAGCGCCGGGACGAGTGGGAGCGCCGCCTCGACCGGCTCGGCGCCTACCTGGCCGAGAACCCCTAGGCCGGCATGGAGCGCCGGCCGACCCCAACCCAACCCCTAGGCCGGCATGGAGCGCCGGCCGACCCCAAATAGAGCGAGAGGAGACGAGATGAGCGACAGATCCACAGAGCACGCCACGTTCGTGATCGAGCGGAGCTACCCCGCCGAGCCCTCGCGTGTGTTCCGGGCCTTCGCCGAGGTCGAGGAGAAGGCGAAGTGGTTCGGGCCGCCGGAGATGGGCGCCGACGAGATCGACCTCGATTTCCGCGTCGGTGGCTCCGAGCGCTTCGAGGCCGACGGACCAGATGGCGCGCGTTACCGCTATCTCGCCACCTACCAGGACATCGTCGATGCCACGCGGATCGTCTACACCTACGAGATGTACCGTGGAGAGGACCGCATCTCGGTGTCGGTGAGCACGATCGAACTGCGCGCGGCGGAAGGCGGCACCGCGCTGGCCTACACCGAGCAGGGCGTGTACCTCGACGGTCACGACGGCCCCGGCCCGCGCGAGCACGGCACCCGCGTCGGGCTCGAACAGCTCACGCGGGCGCTTGAACCATGACGGGCGCCTTCCAGGACAAACGCTGGGCCTCGCTGTACGTGCTCTGCGCGGGGATGCTGATGATCGTCCTCGACGTGACGATCGTGAACGTCGCGCTGCCGTCGATCCAGGACCAGCTGCGCTTCACCAACGCGTCGCTTGCGTGGGTCGTGAACGCTTACCTGATCGCCTTCGGCGGGCTGCTGCTGCTGGCCGGGCGCTTCGGCGACCTCGTCGGGCGCCGCCGCGTGTTCCTGGCCGGGATCGGTGTCTTCACGGTCGCCTCGCTCGCGTGCGGACTCGCTCAGAGCCAGGCGTTGCTGGTGGGAGCGCGGTTCGTGCAGGGCGTCGGCGGCGCGATGACCTCGGCCGTGATCCTCGGGATGATCGTGACGATGTTCCCCGATCCCCGGGAGCAGGCGCGCGCGATCGGCACCTACGCCTTCGTCGCTTCGGCCGGCGGCTCGGTCGGGCTGCTGCTGGGCGGAGTGATCACGCAGGCGATCGACTGGCACTGGATCTTCTTCGTCAACATCCCGATCGGGATCGCCACGGCGCTGCTCGCGCGCCGGCTGATCGACACCGAGCGCGGGATCGGGCTCGACCGCGGCGCTGACGCGCCCGGCGCGGTTCTGATCGTCGCCGCGCTGATGGTCGGCGTCTACGCGATCGTCGGCCCCGCCGCCGCACACGGCTGGGGCGACGGACGCACGCTCGCGCTGGGAGCGCTGAGCGTCGGCCTGCTCGTGGCCTTCCTCGTCCGCGAGTCGCGGGCCGCCCACCCGCTCGTGCCGCTGCGCATCTTCCGCTCACGTCCGGTCGTGGCCGCCAACGGCATCCAGATCCTCTCCGTGGCCGGCATGTTCGGGATGTTCTTCCTCGGCGCGCTGTATCTGCGCCGCGTGCTCGGCTACGACGCGCTGCAGATCGGCCTTTCGTTCCTTCCTGTCACGGTGGCGATGGGCACGCTCTCGATCCGCTACTCCGAGCGCATCGTCACCCGCTTCGGGGCGCGTAACGCGCTGATCGCCGGGATGCCGCTGATCATGATCGGACTGGCGCTGTTCGCCCGCGCGGGCGTCCACGGCAGCTACGTCAGCGACGTGCTGCCTTCGATGGCGCTGCTCGGTATCGGCGCGGGGATCGCCTTCCCGGCGCTGATGAACGTCGCGATGACCGGGGCGACCCAGGAGGACGCAGGGCTGGCGTCGGGGCTGGTCAACACCACCGCCCAGGTCGGCGGCGCGCTCGGGCTGGCGGTGCTCGCGACGCTATCCGAGTCCCGGACACGTGCGCTCAGCCACGGCGGCCACGAGACGGCGGCGGCGCTGACGGGCGGCTACCACCTCGCGTTCTGGATCGCTGCCGGGCTCGTTGCGTGCGCGGTCGCGGTCGCCGTGCTGGCACTGCCGGCGGACCTCCGGCACCGCAGCACGCAGGCGGAGGGAATGGGAGCAGCCCAGCCCGAGGGTGCGTCCGGGTCCTGAGCGCGGCCCTCGCCGGGCGCGGGTTGCGGCCGCTCGGGGCTGAGCAGCTGACCCAGCAGCTTCTCCGCCGCCCCCGGGCGCGGCGGGGCGTAGCTGCGAGCGGGCAGCGGCGCCGTCTTCTCCTCGCGCTGACGGGGAGCCTCAGCGCGCGGCGGCCGCGAGAGACTCGCCCGCGCGATCGGCCTGCTCGGGCGCCAGGACCCGGTGGGAGCCCTCGTCGAACACGAGCACGCCGCCCCAGGGCAGCCAGCCGGGAGCCCGATCGGGCCCGCTGAGAACGGCGGCCTTGGCGTGGATCTCTGCCAGCGTGGCGCTCGGCGCGACGGCGGTCGCCTGGACGACGCCCGTGAATGCAGGCATGCAGGTGGCGGGGTCGAGCAGGTGATGGGCCGGCCGCCCGTCCGCGCCCAGCCAGCTGCGCCTGCCGATGCCGCTCGTCGCGACGCCGCCGGCGCGGAGCGAGAAGCGGTGCAGGACCGTGCCGTCGAACGGGCTCTCGACCTCGACCTCGCGCGAGATCCCGCCGGCGCCGCCGAACGCGAGGTCGCCGGCACAGTCGATTGCGAAGCTCCGGTGGGAGCCGAGGGCCGCTGCAAGCTCGTCGGCGAACATGCCCTTCGCGAGGCCGCCGCTGTCGAGTTCGACCCCCGGGGGGCGGCGCACGAGTCCGGCTGCCTCGTCGCCTTGCACGCGCGCCCAGCGCCGAGCGGGCGACGGGCCGCCGGGGCGGCGAGCTGGCGCGAGAGCGAGCGCCAGCTCGAGGGGGAGGGCGGGCGGCAGATCGGCGGCGTAGCCGGCCCGCGCCAGCTCGCCTGCCATCGTCGCGTCGACGAGTCCGCCCGTGATCTCGGCGGCTTCCCGGGCGATCGCGGCGAGCCGCGCCATCATCGGGGTCGCCGGAACCACGTCGCGGGGCTCGGCGTTCAGCAGGGACAGCTCGCTGGCGGCGGAGAAGCGGGTGAACGCCCGGTGCCAGAGCAGCAGCTGCTCCTGGGCCAGTCCGGCGGCCCGGCGAGCCGTCTGGCCGGCGTCGCCTTCGACGTAGACGCCGCAGCGCCCGCCGAAGCAGTCGAAGCGCAGGATCGTCTCCTCGCTCACGACTGGGAGGTCCTGAGGCTCGAGGACCCGCTCGATTCCGATTCCGCTTCTTTGGTGGAGGAGCCGGATTCGCTCGAGCCCGAGGATTCACCGGACGTCGACGATTCACCGGACGTCGACGATTCGCCGGAGGACGACGAGGAGCCCGCTTCGCCCGTGGAGGAGCCGCTGCCGCTCGTCGACGCTTCCTGTTCGGCTTCAGCGGCGCGTTTGCTGGTCGCGGCTTTGGCGGCGGCCGTGCTGCTCGCGGCGGAGCGGCGCTCGGCGCTCGCGACGAGCCCCGGGTCGTGGCCGGAGGCGAGCTGCACGTAGACGACCCCGAAGGCGGCGATGAACAGCGTCACCGTCCCGGCCGCCACCCAGACGCGGATCCGCCTGGCGCGCCGCGCCAGCGCCTCGCGCTTGGCACGAGCGAGCTCGCGCGGGTCGAGCCTGCGGCCGTCCCCTGCTCCGGGCTGTGGGGCGCGGGCGCTCATGGCTGCTCCGTGGCGGCCCGCGGACTGCGGGCGGCCGGGCGGGCGGCGGCGCTGTCGGCCGCGCTCCAGCGGCGCAGCCACACGGCGCCCAGCGCGAGCAGGGCCGGCAGCGTGGTGATGGCGACCATCGCCAGGAACCAGGTCTGGCCGGCGTCGGTGCCCTCGCCGAGGGAGTGCGCGAGGCCGAGCACCCAGGCCAGCGCGGCGAGCCGGTGCAGCCGGCGCCAGCGCTGAACGCCGATGCGAGCGCGGAAATAGTAGGAGAGACCCAGCAGGGCGAGCGCCCAGAAGGAGACGATGCCCGCCGTGGTCCAGAACGTGTGGTAGGAGCTTGCGAACGGGACTGCGATGTCGGCGAGCGAAGGATGCAGGAAGCCGTCCCCGAGGAGGGTCAGCCCGTGCACGGCGATCGCGGCGAGGGTGGCCAGCGACAGAGCCTCGTGAGCCACACGCAGCTCGGCGCCGCGCCGCGCCCGCAGACGCGTGCCCATCATCACGCCGACGCAGACGCCCATGCTCGAGAGGATCAGCGCCGCGATGCCGGCGGCGCGGCTCGTGAGCCAGAAGAGGTGCGGGCCGGTCGCAGTGGCGAGGGTCGCGATCTGCATGAGATCAGGAAAGCGCTCCTACCTCAGAGCGAGCTGAGCGTCGCATGAGGATCGCTTCAGCGAGTCGAGAGAGCGCGCGCGGGCAGCGTCACGACGAACGATGCGCCGCCTCCGGGCACGTCGCGAACCGCGATCGAGCCCTGATGGCCCTGGACCACGCCCTGGACGATCGCGAGGCCGAGCCCGGCGCCCGCACGGCCCCGCTCACGGCCGCCCTCGCGCCGCCAGAAGCGTTCGAAGAGGTGCTCGCGCTCGGCGGGGGCGATGCCCGGCCCGTGGTCGCTCACGCTCACCGTGACCGCCCCGGCGCCGTTGGTCACGGCCACCTCGATCGGCGTGCCCCCGGGGGTGTGCAGGATCGCGTTTCCGAGCAGGTTCGCGAACACCTGGCGCAGCTGCAGGGGATCGCCCGAGACCATCGCCGCACCGTCGGCGCTGAGCGAGATCTCGCGCTCGGGTGCCCGCGCGCGCGCGTCCTGGACGGCATCCCGCGCAAGCGCTGCGACGTCGACCGCCTGCGGCTCGCGCTCCGGGTGCTCGTCGAGGCGAGCGAGCGCGAGCAGATCCTCCACCAGGACGCCCATGCGCCCGGACTCGTCCTCGATCCGCCGCATCGCGTTTGCGAGCTCATCCGGCTCCCGCACGGCACCGAGGCGGAACAGCTCTGCATAACCCCGGATCGAGGCGAGCGGGGTGCGCAGCTCGTGCGAGGCGTCGGCGAGGAACCGGCGCAGCCGCTCTTCGCTGGCGGTGCGCGCCGCGAACGCCTGCTCGAGGCGCTCGAGCATCGCGTTCAGCGCGAGCCCGAGACGGCCGACCTCGGTCTTCGTGGTGGCAGGGCTGACGCGCCGCGAGAGGTCGCCGGCGGCGATCTGCCCGGCGGTCACCTCGATGCGGCTCAGAGGCCGCAGCCCGAGCCGCACGACGAAGAAGGCGGTCGCTCCGAGCGCGATCAGCGCGACCGCGATCACGACCGCCTCCACGACCAGCAGCCTGCCCAGCGTCTGATCCGTTTCGGTGAGGGGGACGGCGACGACGGTCACGCCGGTGTCCTCGGGGTCGCGCGTCGCGTAGACACGGTAGTCGGGACCGCCCGAGGCGACCGAGCCGACTGTCGTGAACGTGTTCAGCGCGACGTGCGAGGGCAGCTTCGGTTCTGAGCCTGAGCTCTGCCCGTAGTTGAAGTTTTCGTGCCCGATCACCTTGCCCGATGCGTCGCGTCGCTGCCCGTAGGTGCCGGGCGGGGGGTTGAAGCCAGGTGGCGCGCCGCCCCCCCCGTGGAAGCCCTGTCCCGGGCCCTGGTCGCCGAACTGCTGCCCGGCCGGAACGCCGAAGCCCTTGCTGTCGAGCAGCCGCGACATGTAGGGCTCGGCGCCGCGAGCCTGCTGGTCGATGCGCGAGTACAGGAAGGAGCGCTGCTCGGCGTAGGTCACGGCCGCGACGGCAATCATCCCGATCGCCGCCAGCACCAGCACGCTCGCCAGCACGCGGGCGCGCAGAGACTGCATCACTCGCGCGGCGTCCGCAGCCCGTACCCGACGCCGCGTACGGTCCTGATCAGCGAAGGCCCGTGCGCGTCGAGCTTCTTGCGCAGGTAGCTGATGTAGGTCTCCAGAACGCGCCCGTCCCCGCCGAAGTCGTAGTCCCAGACGTGGTCGAGCAGCTGCGCGCGGGTGAGCACGCGGCGCGGGTTGAGCATCAGATAGCGCAGCAGGCGGAACTCCGTCGCCGTCAGCTCGATCGCCTCCCCGCCGCGGCGGACCTCATGCGACTCCTCGTCCAGCTCGAGGTCGGAGAAACGGAGGCGGCCCGATTCCGCCTCGGCCTGCCCGGTGCGGCGCAGGATCGTCCGGATCCGCGCCACCAGCTCCTCGAGGCTGAAGGGCTTGGTCATGTAGTCGTCCCCGCCGCCGGTGAGGCCGCGGACCTTGTCCTCGGTCGAGTCGCGCGCGGTGAGGAAGATGATCGGGACGCCGGCACGCTGCGCGCCCAGCCGGGTCGCCACCTCGAAGCCTTCGATGTCGGGCAGCATCACGTCGAGCACCATCAGGTCGGGGTTGAAGCGCGACACCGCCGCGATCGCCTCACGGCCGGTGGACGCGGTCTCCACCTCGAAGCCCTGGAAGCGCAACGCCATCGAGATCACCTCGACGATGCTCGGCTCGTCGTCGACGACGAGCACGCGGCTCGGTATCGCCGTGCCGGCCGTGGCGCCTTCATCTGCTGTCATCACGCTGCTCCCTCGTTCTGTTCGCATGATCGCCAGCATCGCCTCCCGCGCTTCACGGCGGCTGTGTGAGAGCTGAGAGAACGCTGAGAGCCCACCTTCGGTGAGCCTACGCGACCAGGAAGCGCTCCAGGCCCTCGCGCACCCATGCCGGCACGTCGGTCTTCTGCCACGTCTCGGTCGAGACGCAGACGTGGCGCGCCTGCATCTCGACCAGCAGCTCCCCGTCACGCATCACGTCGATCTCGGTGCTGATCGCGGTCTGGCCGATGCTGCGGATGCGGGCGCGCAGCGACAGCACATCGTCACAGCGCGCCGGGGCGCGGAAATCGAGCTCACAGTGCGCGACGACGGCGTCGATGCCGCGCTCCACCATCTCCAGCCACGGGCCCACGGCCTCGCGCCAGAGCTCGGTGAAAGCGACGTCGAAGTAGAGCAGGTAGTTGGCGTTGAAGACGATGCCCTGCGGGTCGCACTCGCCGTAGCGGACGCGCAGCTCGTGTACGAACTCCTCGGCCATCGCTACGCGGCGGGGACGGTGTGCACGACGATCTCGCCCATCAGCTCGTGCAGGTCGCGGTTGGCCTCGAAGACCATCTGCTGGCGGCGGGCCCCGTTACCGGCGCGCAGCAGATCGGAGATCCCCGCGAGCTGCTCGGAGCAGCCCAGCGCGGCCGCGTGTGGCCGCAGCTCTGACAGCAGCGCCTCGGTCAGCTCACGCGCGGGCCGGCGTCCGCCCTCGCGGTCGATGAGCTCGGCGTCGAGCCCGTGCCGCGCCGCGAGCCAGCGGTTCTCGTCGATCAGCTCCCACGGCTCCTCCGGGACGTGCGTCCCGGCCTGCGCCCGCTCGGTGAGGAGCTTCACGAGCGAGACGACGAGCGCCGCCAGCGCGCTCGTGTGCTCGAGCCGGGTCTGCGAGTCCATCGCGCGGATCTCGATCGTCCCGAGGCGGGGATGCGGGCGCACGTCGTACCAGAGGTAGGTGTAGTCCTCGATCACGCCGCCGTCGACGAGCGTCTGGACGCGACGCTGGAAGTCCTGCCAGCCGTCGAAGCGCGGTGGCAGTCCCACGCGCGGGAACGCGCGGAAGATCGGCACCCGGCTGGATGCGAGCCCCGTGGGCTCGCCGCGCCACAGCGGCGAGTTGGCGGAGAGGGCGATCAGCAGCGGCACGTAGGGGCGCAGATGGTTGGCGACGTGGATCGTCTCCTCCGCGTCGGCCATGCCGACGTGGACGTGCATCCCGAACACGAGCTCCTGGCGTGCGACGAAGCCGAGCGAGCGGATCAAGCCGCGGTAGCGGTCGTCGCTGACGACCCGCTGGTCCTCCCAGCGTGCGAACGGGTGGGTGCCGGAGGCCCCGATCCGCAGTCCCTGCTCAGCCGCGCGCGCTGCGACCAGCGATCGCAGCGCGGCGAGCTGGGCGGCTGCGGTCGCCACGTCGGGGCACGGGGAGGTGGAGATCTCGAGTACCGACTCGAGCAGCTCGGGCTTGATCTCCCCGCGCGGCGGGTCCTCGCCGAGGATCGCGTCGATCGCGCTCGCCAGGTCGAGCGAGGAGGCGTCGAGGATCATCAGCTCCTCCTCGATCCCCACGGTGTAGCGCGGCCCGTCGAAGCGGTGCTCCATGCGGGCACCCTACCCGCGCTCGGACGGGCGGCCAGCTCAGCGGCGGCGTGGCATGGCGCCGTCAACCATCGCGCTGGACCCTGTTCCACTCCACCCAGCCGATGCCCGACCGGCCGTCGGCGGCGCGCACACGGCACATCGCACGTGGGAACAGCGAGATCCGACCGTCCGGCGCCTGCAGACGCAGCGGCCCGAATGCGAGCGGCTGGACCTCGAGATCGAGCTCCGGTGGCGCGGAGGCGATGCGCGCGGCTGTGATCAGGCCGCCCGGTCCCAGCTCGTGCTCGGCCGTGACCGTGTCGATCTCCTCGATCTCCTCGCCGCGCTGGACGTAGCCGATGCCGTAGCCGGACATCTCCGGCAGCCCGACCGCGTGGGTGTGGGTGCCGTCGTCCAGGTGCAGGCCGCTCCACATCCAGTCGATCGCCCACCAGTCGCGCGAGCCCCAGGAATGGTCCCGTTGCCCGGGGCCCGAGATCTCGAGCTCCTCGTCGCCCACGCGCACGAGGCCGCTGACCCGGCACGGGATCTCGTATCGCGTCGAGGCCCGCCATGCGTACGGGATGCCATCCGTCTCCCACACGAGATCGAGCGCGACGTCGACCGGCGCCCCGGGCTCGCCGCGCAGCGGGGCCGAGGCGTCCTCGTGGGCTTCGCCGGTGCCGCGCGCTCGCACCGCGAAGCGCTGGAGCGGTTGCTCGCAGCGCTGCGCCGCGCTGATGCAAGCCGTCTGGATCGACTGCTCGTCGTCCTCGGCCGCCGGCAGGGGTGCCGCGGCATCCACCAGCATCACCGACGCCCGGCCGGGCCCGCAGATGCACGCTGTGTAGAGCGCGACGCCCTGGTTCGGAAGACGCCCGAGCCGCACGTAGACCCCGACCGCCGCGTCATCCGATACCGCGTCGAAGTACCAGCTCTCGTTCCAGAGCGCCTCCGGGCCGGGCTCGTGCCGGCCCTCGTCCTCGGCGGCCGGACGCAGTGCCGGCGGCCTGCCCTCGCGCGGCGGGGGGAGCAGCTCGTCCGCGCCGAGGTCCAGCGCCTGCGCGGCATTGCGTTCGAACCAGGTCATGAACATCTCGTCGCCTCGCTCGGTCCGTTCCACGATCATCGACGCGGCGATCGTCATCACGAGCCCGTGGAAGCACGAGCGCCGGTACTCCTCCCAGCAGCGCTCCCAGGTGAGCCCCCGGACGCCGAGCTCGGCGAGCCGCTCGTGATAGCCCCGCAGGAGCCGCTCCTCGTGGCTGCGGCGCTCGGCCGTCGGCAGGCAGCCGCCCAGGAAGTAGGACGCGTCGACGAGCGGCGGTCCCCAGCTCACCGTCTGCCAGTCCAGGACGGTGACGCTCTCCTCGCCGAACAGCAGGTTGTCGAGCCGGTAGTCGCCGTGCACGATCCCCAGGGGCGGGCGCCGGTCGGCCGCCCAGCAATCGAGGCTCGCGACGAACCGGCGGCACAGCGCGGCGTGCTCCTCGGACACCCGCTCGCCGTAGCGCTCCAGGAACGCCGGCAGCAGCTGGCTCAGCAGCGCCTGATCCAGCGGGTTCGGGAGGTTCAGGTATGCGGAGGCGCCGACGGCGTCGTGTCCCATCACCGGCGCCTGGATGCTCGCGAGCGCGCTCAGAGCGCGCTCGGCACGGGCGGCATCGCAGCCCTCGATCTGATCGCCCTGCTCCGCGTCGCGCACGTCCTCGAGGACGAGCGTGAACCAGCCCTCGCCCTCGTCGTAGACGGCCTGGTGGCAGCGCGCCAGCGGACCGCCCACCCGTCCGGCCAGCTCACGGTAGAACGCGACCTCGCGGCGGTAGGCCCCCATCCCGAAGCCGGTCGCGCGGCTCGCCGGGTTCTCGGAGGCGAGCTTGACCACCACGCTCTCCGCGTCGCCGTCGCCCTCGCGGAAGCTCACACGGTGGCTCTGGCTCATCTGGCCCGTGCCGACCGGCGCGGTTCCGAGCAGCTCGAGACCGCCGCGGGAGAGAGCCTCCTCGAGCCAGCTCGCGCTGATCTCCTCGGGGCCCCGGATCAGGGTCGCTGCCGGCATCTCCGCGATTCTCTCCGCACCAGGCAGCGGGCGTCAATGGCCTCAGTCGACCGCGTAGGTCTCGGGCACGTGGCGTTCGAGCTGGCGCGGGGGGCGCTCGTAAGGACGGTGCTGGCGTGGCGGGAGCTCGACGGGCGCGGGCGCCGCCAGCCGCTCGTACGGCACGCGCGAGAGCAGGTGGCTGATCAGGTTCAGCCGCGCCGTGCGCTTGTCGTCGGCCTCGACCACGAACCAGGGGCTCGCATCCGTGTCGGTGCGCGCGAACATGCGGTCCTTCGCCTCGGCGTAGTCGACCCAGCGGGCGCGAGCCTGAAGGTCGACCTTGCTGAACTTCCACCGCTTCCGGGCGTCCTCGAGCCGTTTCTCGAAGCGGCGCTCCTGCTCCTCGTCACTGACAGAGAGCCAGTACTTGACCAGCGTGATGCCTTCGTTCTCCAGTGAGAGCTCGAATTGGGGGCAGAAACGCAGGAACTCCTCGTACTCCTCTTCGCTGCAGAAACCCATCACGTGCTCGACGCCGGCGCGGTTGTACCAGCTGCGGTTGAACAGGACGATCTCGCCGGCCGCCGGAAGCTCGGCGGCGTAGCGGGCGAAGTACCAGCGCGTCTGCTCGCGCTCGGAGGGCGTCGGTAGGGCCGCCAGACGGCAGGTCCGAGGGTTCAGGAACTCGGTGATCCGCTTGATCACCCCATCCTTGCCGGCGGTGTCGCGGCCCTCGAAGACCACGACCAGCTTGCGGGAGTGCGCGACGATCCACTCCTGCATGTAGACGAGCTCGGTCTGCAGGCGCAGCAGCTCCTTCTCATATCCCTTCCCGTTCAGCTTCAGCGGCGCGCTCATCCGAGCGATCTTCCCACCGGGCGCTCGGGGGCGTCCCCTCCCGCGGCGGCGTAGCATGGCGGGCGGTGCCCGACGAGCCCGAAGCGCCTGACGCCAAGCGGAGCGACAGCCGTCCGCCGTTGCCGCGCGACAAACGCGGCTGGCAGGTCGCGCCGGCGCCGGACGGCCGCGGCATGCCGCAGGCGCCGGCGGTCCGCCCGCCGCACCGGCGGCCGGGGTTCATCTGGTTCGTGCTCGCGCTGATCGCCCTGAACTGGCTGTCGCTGTTCCTCTTCCAGCAGGGCGGCGAACGGCGTGTGACGATCCCGTTCAGCCCGGTGTTCCTCGAACAGGTGAAGCAGGGGAAGGTCAAATCCATCTCCTCGCGCAGCGACGCTGTCGAAGGGACCTTCAAGGAACCGCTGGCATATCCGCCCAGCGAAAAGAGCGCCAAGCCGACGAAGCTGTTCGCGACGCAGGTCCCGAGTTTCTGGAACGGCAGCCAGCTCTCGGCGCTGCTGCAGGAAAAGGGCGTCGAGATCAACGCCAAGTCGCCCAATCCCGGTCAGTCGCTGCTGACCGAGCTGCTCCTCGGCTTCGGGCCGACGCTGTTGATCGTCGGCCTGTTCGTACTGTTGGCCAAACGGGCGGCTGGAGGCGGAGCAGCGGGCGCGCTCGGCAGCTTCGGGCGCTCGCGCGCGCGACGCGTGGACCCGCAGACGATCCGCGTGACCTTCGCCGACGTCGCCGGGATCGACGAAGCCAAGTCCGAACTGTCGGAGATCGTCGACTTCCTGCGAGATCCCGAGCGCTACGGCCGTCTCGGCGGGCGCATGCCGCACGGCGTCCTGCTGTACGGCCCGCCGGGCACCGGCAAGACGCTGCTCGCGCGGGCCGTCGCGGGCGAGGCGCACGCCGCCTTCTTCTCGATCTCGGCGGCCGAGTTCATCGAGGCCATCGTCGGCGTCGGCGCTTCGCGCGTGCGGGACCTGTTCTCGCAGGCGAAGGAGGCGGCGCCGAGCATCGTCTTCATCGACGAGATCGACGCGATCGGGCGCTCGCGCCAGGGCTCGGCAGCGATCAGCGGCGCCAACGACGAGCGCGAGCAGACGCTCGACCAGATCCTCACCGAACTCGACGGGTTCGAATCCTCACAGGCCGTGGTCGTGATCGCCGCCACCAACCGGGCCGACATCCTGGACTCCGCGCTGCTCCGGGCGGGGCGCTTCGACCGCCGTGTCGCGGTGCAGCCTCCCGACCGCGCCGGCCGGGCACAGATCCTGAGGGTCCACACGCGCTCGATGCCCCTCGCCGACGACGTGGACCTCGACGTGCTCGCCGCCACCACGCCCGGCATGGTCGGGGCCGATCTCGCGAACCTCGCCAACGAGGCCGCGCTGCTCGCCGCCAAACGCAACCACGATCAGGTCGAGATGCGCGACTTCACCGACTCGCTGGAGAAGCTGCTGCTCGGCTCGCCGCGCGGGATCCTGCTCGAGCGTGCCGACCGTGAGCGCACCGCCTACCACGAGTCCGGGCACGCCCTCGTCGGGATGCTCACCGAGGGCGCCGACCCGGTGCGCAAGGTCTCGATCATCCCGCGCGGGATGGCGCTCGGAGTGACGCTCTCGACACCCGACACCGACCGCGTCTCCTATTCGCTCGAGGAGCTCGAGGCGAAGATCAAGGTCTCGCTCGGCGGCCGCGTCGCCGAGGAGGTGGTCTACGGGACGATCACCACGGGCGCAGAGTCGGACATCGAGCAGCTCACGAAGATCGCCCGCCAGATGGTCGGCAAGTGGGGGATGAGCAAGGCGATCGGACCGGTCGCGGTGCTCTCCGAGGACGGGCAGGGCCCGCTCCTGCCGGGTGTGAGCGAGACCTCGCAACACACGCAGGAGGTGGTCGACTCCGAGACACAGCGCATCGTCGCCGAGGCGCACGCGGACGTCACGCGCCTGCTCGGGCAGCACCGCGACCAGCTGGAGTCGCTCGCAAGAGCGCTCCTGGAGGCCGAGACGCTCGACGCGCCGGAGGCCTACGCGGCCGCCGGCGTGCCGCTGCCGCCGCGGGTCGAAGACGCCCCCGAGCCTGAGCCTGAGCCCGAGCCCGCTCCGGCCTGAGGGGCGCCGGCTGCCGTTTCCTGTTTCACCAGTCTCTCGACGCCGAGGGTGCCGACGAGGAGGCTGAGCAGAGCCGCGGCGACGATCGCGGTCGCGGTCGCGTCGCTCAGCACGTGCTCGGCGAGCCCGAGTGAGGCGACCGCCGCCGGGGCGCCGAGCTGAACGCTCGCGGCAAGCCCGCCGACGGCCGGGGTGCGTACGAGTGCCGTCGCCAGCAGCCGGATCGCGACGTTCAGGCCCGTCAGGGCACCCGCGAGCGCGAGGTTCGAGAGATCGGAGAACAGCGCGCCCACGTCGAGCGTCGCGCCGAGCACGACGAAGTAGAGGGGGACGAAGAAGCCCTCGGCGATGCCGCGGACCTCGGTCGACAGCCGTTTCGGACCGCCGAGGATCGCGACGATCACGCCGGCGCCGAAGCCGGCGATCAGGATGCTCGTGCCGCCCTTCTGGGCGAGCCAGGCCAGCCCGAAGAGAACCAGCAGCGACAGCCTCAGATCGAGCGCCCAGCGGCGCTGCTTGGAACGGCTGCGCAACGTGTGGATCCACTTCTCGCTGTCCACAGCGCGGGCCAGCAGCAGCAGCAGCACCGCCGCACCCGCGACCAGGCCCGCGCCGAGCAGCGCATGGGCCGCCCGAGACGGCTGCAGAACGATCGGGATCGCCAGGATCGTGAGCACGTCGGCGATCGTGACCTGGGCCATCACCGGCAGCGCCAGGTGCCCGTCCACGCCCGCCTCCTGCAGCGCGGGCAGCAGCACCGCCGCCGAGCAGGACGCCAGCACGAGCGCGTACACGGCGGCGTGGGAGTCGCCCAGGATCCTCTCCACGAGCAGGCCGCCGGGCACCGCCAGGGCGGTGACGATCCCCGCGAGCAACGCGCCCGTGCGCAGCGAGCCGAGCAGCCGGCGGTCGCGCAGGGGGAGGTGCATGCCGACGCTCAGCATCAGCATCGCGAACCCGACTTCGGCCAGGAACGCGACCGTCGGCGCCTTCGGGTCGATCGCGTCGAGCACGTGCGGGCCGAACAGCACGCCGCCGAGGATCTCGCCCGCGACGACCGGGACGAACCAGCGCCCCGACAGTCCGAGCAGCGGTCCCGCCAGCCCTGCCAGCACCACCAGCGCGAGCGTGCCGAAGCCGATCATGGCCGACATCATCGCGCTGGGCAGACGGAGTTGCCGAGCGCTCGCACCCGGCGGCCGTCCGGTATCGTCGGCGCAGGGGAACAGCTCAGCCACCGAGAGGGGAGCTTTGCGATGTACGACTACGTGATCGTCGGGGCAGGGTCCGCGGGCTGTGTGCTGGCCGCGCGGCTGAGCGAGGACCCGGACGTGAAGGTCCTGCTGCTCGAGGCCGGGCCGCCGGATGTGAACGAGAACATCCACGTCCCCCTCGGCTATCTGCAGCTCGGCGCGACCGAGGTCGACTGGGACTACCACTCCGCTCCGGAAGAGCACTGCGACCGCAGGCGCATCACGCTGCCGCGCGGGCGCGTCCTCGGAGGTTCCTCCTCGATCAACGCGATGGTCTACATCCGCGGCAACCCGCTCGACTACGACAGCTGGGGGGTGGCCGGCTGGAGCTGGGCCGATCTGCTCCCCTAC
Organism: uncultured Solirubrobacteraceae bacterium; assembly: GCA_963742805.1. Taxonomy (GTDB): domain Bacteria; phylum Actinomycetota; class Thermoleophilia; order Solirubrobacterales; family Solirubrobacteraceae; genus Palsa-744. The sequence continues at coordinate 460,836 of CAVUNG010000002.1, forward strand.
TTCATCAAGGCCGAGGACAACGAGCGCGGCGCGTCGGCGTTCCACGGCGCCGGCGGCCCGCTGCCGGTCAGCGAGGAGCGCTCGCAGAACCGCATCTCCCACGCGTTCGTCGAGGCGGGCGTGCAGGCCGGCCTGGCCCGCAACGAGGACTTCAACGACGGCGAGCAGGACGGCGTCGGGATGTATCAGGTGACCCAACGGGAGGGAATGAGGGCCTCGGCCGCTGTCGCATACCTGCATCCGGCCTCCGAGCGGCCGAACCTGGACGTGTCGCCCTACATGCAGGCGCACCGGATCCTGTTCGAGGGCAACCGTGCCGTGGGCGTCGAAGCGGCCCAGCTCGGCACCCCCCAGCAGTTCCGGGCCGAGCGCGAGGTGATCCTCGCCGCCGGCGCCTACAACTCGCCGCAGCTGCTGATGCTGTCGGGCATCGGAGACCCAGAGCACCTCGCGATGCGCGAAATCGAGGTCCTCTTGGACCAGCCCGCGGTCGGTTCCAATCTGGGCGACCATCCGGCGGCGCAGCTCGTCTACACGACGCCCGAGCCCGAGAGCCTGCTGTTGGCGCTGGAGCCGGAGACGCTCGAGCGCTACGAAGCGGAGCGCACCGGTGCGTTCGCGTCCAACTTCGCCGAGGCCGGCGGGTTCGCCCGCGTCGGCGCAGGCGCGGCCGCCCCCGACATCCAGTTCCACGCGGTACCGCTGCAGATCATCGACGAAGGCACGCGCGATCCCGACGCGCACGGCGTCTGGATCTCGCCCTGTCTGCTGACCGAGCAGAGCCGCGGCACCGTGAGGCTGGCCTCCAAGGACCCGACGGCCAAGCCGATCATCCGCAACGAGTTCTACTCGGCCCCGGGCGACATGCAACGCATGATCGCCGGGCTGCGGCTGGCGCTCGACATCTGCGGGCAGGACGCGCTGGCGCCCTACTGCGTGGAGCCGTACAACGTCCCCGGCGGCGACTCCGACGAGGACCTGCGCGCCCACGTCGCCGCCACCACGTTCGCGATCTACCACCCGGTCGGGACGTGCCGGATGGGCGCCGACGAGGCCGCCGTCGTCGATCCCGAGCTGAGGGTGAACGGGATCGAGGGGCTGCGCGTGGTCGATGCGTCCGTGATGCCTGCCGTCCCCCGGGGCAACACCAACGCGCCGACGATCGCCATCGCCGAGCGCGCGGCGGACCTGATCCGTCACGGGCGGGCGCCGGCCGAGCCGGCCGGGGTGGGCGCAGCGACGGCATGAGCTGGGCCCGGAGCCGCGCCGCAGCATAGGCTTACGGCTCGTGAGCGCGCTCGAGATGCTGCGTGCGCGGGTTGCCGAGATCGCCGACCTGCGGTCGCTCGACACGCTGGCCACCTGGGACCAGCAAGTGATGATGCCCTCCGAGGGCGCCCCTCAGCGGGGCGAGCAGCTCGCGACGCTCGCGCGGATCACGCACGAACGCGCGACCGCGGAGGAGATCGGGGGCTGGCTCGCGGAGCTGGAGGGGGCCGAGCTCGACGCGCTGGACGCGGACCTCGTGCGCATCGCGCGGCGGGACTGGGAGCGGGCGCGCCGGGTGCCGAGCGAGCTCGCGGCAGAGCTCTCGGCGGCCCACGCCGAAGGTCACGAGCGCTGGCGCGAGGCCCGCGCCGCGGACGACTTCGCGGCGTTCGTGCCGGCGCTGGAGCGCAACGTCGAGCTGGCGCGCTCCTATGCGGCGTGCGTGGCCGAGGACGGAGACGGCCTCTACCAGGCGCTCATCTACGACTACGACTACGGGCTGCGCACCGACGAGCTGCGGCGCCTGTTCGGAGCGCTCGGCGAGCGGCTCGCGCCGCTTGTGGAGGAGGCCGCCGGCCGTGCCCCGGCGCCCCGGCCCAAGGTGCCGGGCGACGCCCAGCGGAGAGCCGTGGAGTCGATCCTGCGCCGCGTGGGCGTCACGCCCGAGGCGTGGCGCCTGGACGTCTCGGCGCATCCCTTCTCCTGCTCGATGGCGCGATTGGATCAGCGCATCACGACTCGCTACGAGGACGGCGGCATCGAGTCGCTGCTGAGCTCGCTGCACGAGTTCGGGCACGCCCTGTACGAGCGCCAGATCGACCCGGCCCTGGAGCGCACCAACCTCGGATCCGGGACCTCGATGTCGATTCACGAGTCGCAGAGCAAGCTGTGGGAGAACCACGTCGCCCGCCACCCGTCGTTCGCGACGGTCCTCGCCGAGGAGCTCGCCGCGAGCGGCTACGAGATCGCGCCGGGCTCGCTGCACGAGGCGATCGTCGCCGTCGAGCCGTCGTTGATACGCGTGTCCGCCGACCCCGTCACCTACCCGCTTCACATCGTGCTGCGCTTCGAGCTCGAGCTCGCGCTGATCGACGGAGATCTGGCGGTCGCCGACCTTCCCGCGGCGTGGAACGACGGCATGCGCCGCCTGCTCGGCGTCGAGGCGCCAAGCGACGCGCTGGGCTGCCTGCAGGACGTCCATTGGAGCGAGGGCGCGTTCGGGTACTTCCCGAGCTACGCGATGGGCTGCCTGATCGCGGCCTCGCTGTGGGAGGCGCTGGAGCGCGAGCTCGGACCGCGTGCCGAGGCGCTCGAAGCGGGGGACGTGGGCGAGGTGAAGGAGTGGCTCGGCGTGCACGTGCATTCGCACGGACGGCGCCTGGACACCGTTCCGGTGGTGGAACGGGCGACGGGGCGCGGGCTCGAGATCGACCCGTTCATCCGCTACGCGACGCCGTTCGCGTCCGTGACGGCGCGCCTGTAGGGTCCACGACGCCCGTCCGGGGCCCCAAAAAATCGAACGAAGGGACTGCAGCGATGCTCACGCTCACGGGACTCGACGAGGTCAAGGATCACGTAGGCCGGGAGCTCGGCGTGAGCGACTGGCACCTCGTCACGCAGGAGGCGATCGACGAGTTCGCGCGCGTCACGGGCGATGACCAGTGGATACACATCGACGTCGAGCGCGCCAAGGAGAGCCCGTTCGGCGGGACGATCGCCCACGGCTACTACACGCTGTCGCTGGCGCCGCGGTTCTCGTATGACATGTTCACGTTCGAGGGCTTCGCCTTCGGGGTGAACTACGGCTTGAACCGTGTGCGCTTCCCCGCCCCGATGCCGGTCGGCGGGCGGGTGCGCATGCGCGCGACGCTGGCCTCGGTGCAGGAGATCCCCGGTGGCGCCCAGATCACGAGCGAGCTGACGTTCGAGCGCGAGGGCGGCGACAAGCCCGTCTGCGTCGCCGAGTCGCTCGCGCGCGTCTACACGGGCTGAGGCCCGCGGGCGGCTGCGCTCACCCGCGCGCTGCGGGCGAGCGTCCCTATTCGAAGGTGTAGCGGTCGCCCGCGACCGCGGTGCTCTTGCCTTTGTTCGCCTGCGCGATGATGTCGAATGTACCGACGGCTTTCGACAGCGGCACGAGCACCGTGCAGGTGGTGTTGCTCGTGCACTGAGCCGACTTCGCCGTGGCTTTGCCGAACTTGAACTTCACGGTGTTGGTGCCTTCCGGGAAGCCGGCGCCCGTGATCGTCACCGTGTTGCCGCCGGCCTTGGGGCCGTTGGCCGGCGACACCGATTCGACGACCGGCGCGTAGCGGAACTGGTCCTTCTTCACGGCGGCGCTCGTGCCACCGACCGAGGTCACCCTCACGTCGGCGGGCCCGGCTACACCCGTGGGGGAGACCGCTGTGATCGAGGTGTTCCCGAGGACGGTGACGTTGCTCGCGGGGACGCCTGCGAAGCTGACGCCGGTCGCGCCGGTGAACCCGAGGCCGGTGATCGTGACGGTCGTGCCTCCGGTCGCGGGACCCCCTTTGACGGACAGCTTCGTCACGGTCGGCGGGGTGCGGTAGGTGTACTTGTCGCCGCTGCCGGTTCCGCTCGTGCCCGACGTGCTGGTGACCGTCACGTCGACCGTGCCGGTGCCGGCGGGCGTCGTCGCGGTTATCGATCCCCCGGATTCCACCATGAACGATTTCGCGGCCGCGGCGCCGAAGTGCACCGCGCTCACGCCGCCGAGGTTCGCCCCGGTGATCGTCACCGTCGCGCCACCTTCCATCGGGCCTTCGTGCGGCGTGACTGCGAAGACCACGGGCAGCGCTTCGCCGAATGCGAGCACCTGCGAGCCGGCGGCCACGCCCACGACCTGCCCGATGTTGTGGGCCGCCACGGGCACGTCGCTCGGTTCCCCGGTGGCGCCGATCCCGAGGCCACCGCTTTCGTTGCTGCCCCACGTCATGACGGCACCCGTGCCGAGCACGGCCGCGCTGAGTTCTTCGCCCGCCGCGATCGCGGTCACGCCGGAGAGTCCGGGGACCGGGGTGGCTTTGTCGTTGCGCAGTTCGGTCGCGCCGTTGCCGAGCTCGCCTTTGCTGTCGTCGCCCCAGGACATCACGGTGTGGTCCTGCAAGAGCGCCATCGCATGGTTGCGCCCCATCGAGATCGCCTTGACATTCGACAGGCCGTCGACCGGTACAGGGATGGGGCTCAGCAACGCTTCTTCTTCTTCGACTCCGGGTTTCCCTTTCAGGGCCACCCCTTCGTCGCCGAGCTCGAAGTGGAAGTCGTCGCCCCAGGCGACCACGGTGCCGTTTTTGAGCAGCGCCATGCTGTCGTGCCCGCCGGCGGCGATGGCCGTTGCTTCGCTCAGCCCTTCGACTTCGACAGGTGTGTTGGTCGAGGCCTTGTTGCCGTCGCCGAGCTGCCCGTCTTCGTTCTGGCCCCAGGCCATCACGTGGCCGTTCGAGAGCAGTGCAAGGCTGTGCCCTTCGCCGGCCGCGACCGCGGTCGCGCCGCTCACCCCGGGGACGGAGACCGGCACTTCGCTGTCGACGTTCTTGCCGTTGCCGAGCTGGCCCATTTCGTCGTCGCCCCAGGCCATCACGGTGCCGTTGGAGAGCACCGCGAGGCTGTGGTTGAGCCCGGCCGCCACCTGGATGACGCCGCCGAGGTGTTCGACCAGGATGGGGGTGCGCACGCCGACCGCTCCTTCGTCGCCGAGCTGGCCGTGAGCGTTGGATCCCCAGGACTCGACGGTGCCGCCCGCGCGCAGCGCCAGGCCGAATTTACCGCCGGCCGCCAACTCTGTCACGAAGCCGAGGTTCGGCATCGCAGCCGGCGCGGTCACGAACGCTTCGCTTCCACCGGTCCCGGTCTGGCCGCTCTTGTTCGGGCCCCAGCCGTAGGCGCCGTAGTCAGTGGGCGAAACCGTCAGCAGCACGGCTTCGCTCGCGGCGGTGCCGGCCACGTTCTTGAACACGGCGCGGTACAGGTGCCCGCTTTCGGAGGCCTGGGCGCCCGAGACGGTGAGCGTGTCCTGCGTCGCGCCTTCGATCGGCTGGAAGGTTTTGCCCCCATCGGTCGACAGTTCCCACTGCACGGTCGGTGTCGGGTGTCCGCCGGCTTCCGCTTCGAAGGTCGCGGTGCCGCCGGTCAGCACGACCTGCGGTTCGGGCTGTTCGGTGACCGTGGGCACGGTGTGGACGTTGAGCGTCGCGGCCGCGGTGGTCGCGGACCCGACGACGTTGGTCCACGTGGCGCGGAAGCGGTAGCCGTCTTCGGCGATCGTCGGCGAGGCGATCGTGAGCGTTTCCGAGGTCGCGCCTTCGATCGGCTGGAAGGTTTTGCCGCCGTCGATCGAGCGTTCCCACTGCACGGTCGGCGCGGGGTTGCCGCTGGCGTGCGTGTGGAATTCGGCCGGCTGGCCTTCGAGCACCGTCTGTTCCAGCGGCTGGCCCTGGAGGAACGGCGGGTTCTCGATGTGCAGGGTCGCCGCTTCGCTCGTCGCGTTCCCCGAGCCGTTGGTGAAGACCGCGCGGAATTTGAAGCCGTCCATCGTTTTGTTGACGTTCGCGAGTTTGAGCGTCGTGCTCGCGCCGCCGCTGACGTTTTTGTACGTGGTGCCGCCGTCCGTGGACTCCTGCCACTGGACCGTCGGCGCCGGGCCCCCCGCTGCCGTGGACGTGAACGCCGCTTCTTTGCCTTCCGGCGCAAAGGCGTCTGCGGGCTGCAGCGTCACTTCGGGTTTGAAGTTGACGGTGAGCGTGACCGTGTTGCTGGTCGCCGAGCCGGCGCTGTTCGTGAAGACCGCCTTGAACTTGTAGCCGTTTTCGCTCCCGACCGCGCTCGCGATCGTGTAGCTGGAGGAGGTCGCGCCTTCGATCGGCTGGAAGGTTTTGCCGCCGTCGGTCGACACTTCCCATTGCACGGTCGGCGTCGGGCTGCCGCTGGCGGTCGCGAGGAATTTGGCCGGAGAGCCCGCACTCACCGTCGTGTTCGTCGGCTGCTGGGTGATTTTCGGCGCCGATTCGGCGAGCGGCCGGGCGCCGGCGTCGCGGACGACCCGCGCAGCGGAGATCCCGGCGAAGGCGAGCGCCAGCAGCGCGATCGCGGTGAACGCTGCGACGAGCACGAAGCCCCGTCGCCGCTGCGTCGTTCCGCGCGCTTGCGCGCGCCCGTGCCGCGGTCCCCTCGTGTCCATCCTTGCCACCTTGGTCCCCGTTTCTTCCCCCGGCCGCTGAGGCCCCTGGATCCACGCCGCCCCTCTGCGCCGTGAGCGATCATCATAGGGACTCGGTCCGGCGAGCGCGAGGGTTCTTCTCGCGGCGTCCACACCGTCCGCTCGAGGTTAGACTGGCGGCTGTGAGCGGCGCTGACGACGACCTGTTCGGCCCGGAGCACGTCCGCGTCTACCGCGAGACGGCAGGCGAGCGGGGCTACGAGTGGCGCGGGACGACGATCCTGCTGCTGACGACGCGCGGCCGCCGTTCGGGGGAGCCGCGCACGATGCCACTGATCCATCGCACCGACGGCGATCGCTGGGTCGTCGTCGCCTCCAAGGGCGGCTGGCCCGAGCATCCCCTCTGGTTCCAGAACCTCGAGGCGGACGCCGACGCCACGATCGAGGTCCGCGGCGAGGAGATCCCGGTGCATGCGTCCGTCGCCGACGGCGAGGAGCGCGAGCGGCTGTGGGCGCTGATGACGGAGGTCTGGCCCGCCTACGACGAATACCAGCAGAAGACCTCGCGCCAGATCCCCGTCGTGATCCTCGCGCGCTCCTAGCGCTCAAGACCGGCGATGCCGGCGCCGCGCGCATCCGCGCGCCGCACGGCCGTTTGCGCGGGGGGCGCTCGCCCGGCGTGCCGCGCATCGCCGGCGCCTCGCGTGTGCGTTCGGGCGCCCCGACGCGGTGGCGGGCGGCGAGGCCGGCTGTCCGTTCGGGTCCACGCTCCCCAGCGCGTCGAGGCCCGCCTCTGCGAACCACAGCTCCCCGCCGGTGCTGACGATGCCCTGGGGCGAGGACGGCGTAGCGGTGCCGATCGGATACTCGCTCACCTGACCGGCGGTGGTGATCCGCCCGATCGACTCGTCGCCCCCGTCCGTGAACCACAGCGCGCCGTCGGGACCGGCGACGATGAAGCGCGGGGCGGGCGAGCCGTACTCGCCCTGCGCCACCCCCGCGGAGTCGGGAATCGCGAATTCCTGTAGGACGCCGGCGGTGGAGATGCGCCCGATGCGGCCAAGCGCCTGCTCGGTGAACCAGAGGGCGCCATCCGGGCCGAGGGCGATCGAATATGGCTCCGCGTTCCCGAAGCCGCCCGGCGCGGCGCCCGCGAGCGCGTGTTCGGAGACGGCACCGTCCGCGCCGAGCTCGCCGATCGTGCCCGTGAGGAGCTCGGTCGTCCAGACGCTGCCGTCCGGCGCGAGGGCGACCGAAGTCGGCGCTCCCGCGCGCGGGAGCGGATGGGAGGTGATCTCGCCCTGCGGCGACAGCCGTTCGATTGCGCCGGCCGCCATGTTCGCGATCCACAGCGAGCCGTCCGCGGCGCTCGTGAACTGCTCGGGCCAGAAGCTCGAGCCGAGCGCCAGCGGGAACGCGAAGCGCGGTTCGAGCGCGCCCGGAGCGGGCTGGCGCTCCAGCGCGACCGCCCCGGAGCTGCCGGTGACGGCGAGCAGCCACAGCTGACCGTCAGGGCCGGCGCCGAGAGCGATCGCCCCGAGCGGCTGGAGCGGTCCGGCCGTGAAAGGGGAGGTCGTGATCCGCTCGAGGAATGTCGCGCTCTGCTCGGAGCGGGTGACAGCGAGGCCCCCTGCCACGGCGGCGATGCCGATGGCACCGGACGCGCTGGGAGGCAGTGGGTGCTGGGCGATCGTCACGGCCGCGGCGCCGCCCGCCGGCGGCAGCACGATCGCCGCGCAGGCGACAGCCGCCACCGCGGCGGCGCGAGCGCGAGCTCCTCGCGCTCGCCCGAGCTGTCGCAGCCGTGTCATCCTCGGCCGAGTATTGCAGACAAAAGTCTGCACGATGGAATCCTTCCAAATGCCGGTCACAGCCCGGGGCTCGCGCCGGACGGCGGGCGGGGGACGGGGACGGTCAGCTCCCTGCCGGCCCGCTCGAAGCGCAGCGAGGTCACGCCCTGCGCGGAGACGGCGTAGGAGCCGTCGCGCAGGGCGAGCGCGATCGACTCGCCGTCGGCGAGCTCGAGCCGGGCGTCGCCGGCTCCGGCGGGAAGCACGCCCTCCAGCGAGGAGCGTTCCGGGGTGCCGGGGAGCCCGGTGATCGCGCTGATCAGGTAGCCGCGTGTGGCCGCCGCCGTGCCGACGCACTCGATCGTCTCGGGTGCCGTGGCGGTGCCGGGCAGTGCGCGCAGGAGGCAGATCCGTTCGGGCGCCGGCACGATCCAGGACGGTGGCGCGCCGGGCGCGGCGGGCAGCCGCCTCGCGGCCGCGATCAGCAGGGCGCGTCCGCCGAGGCGCCTGTCTTCGCGCGCCTCGGCGACGAGCAGCGCCCGCGCCTGGCCGGCAGGCCGGTCGCCGCTCCGTTCCGGGCGCCTGAGGATCGAGAACGCCCGGAGGAGGGGGGAGGGCGGAACGGCCGGCCGGCCAGGCGCGGCGCGCCGCGCCGGCGGGGGGTGGCCCGGGCGGGCGCCGCGCCATCGGGGCCGCGTGCTCCGGGCCCGCGGCGTCCTCACATCGGCGGCGGGCGTGTGCGCCGCGCCGCCCGGCTGGTCGGCGGCCGGCGCCGCAAGCGCCCGCGCTGTCGAGCCGGCGTGCTGCGCTGCGCCGCCGCCGGCGCCGGCGCAGCCGGGCAGCGCCGTCGCGGCCGCCACGGAGACCGCGATGGCCGCGCCCGAGCGCATGTGCTCAGGGTTCGCCCCAGTTGACGGCCTGGTACAGGGCGATCGAGTAGTAGGGGGCGCAGGTTCCGATCATCCCGTAGCCCGGGGGAGCGCTGGGCAGCAGATACGACACGTAACCCCAGCCGGCGACCCACGGCTCCGTCTGGCCGCCGTCCCAGACCGCCGCGCCGACACAACGTTCGATGCCGTCGGGGTGGGGAGCCTTGTAGCGGTTCTCTGTTTCCTGCGGCAGCCACTCGGCGGCGTTGTCCGGATCCATCGTGCGCAGGTAGGAGATGCGGGTCTCGTAGTGCGGCTCGATGCACGCGGTCCCCCACGAGTACGTGCAGCCCCACCAATATTCGCCGCCGTAGAACTTCTTGGCCTGCGCCGACGTCGCGAACGCCCCAGCCGCGAGAAGAGCCGCCGTGACCGGCAGCAGCAGCCGGCGCCTGTAGTGCTTGAACAGCACCCTCCACCTCCGATCTCAGGTTGCGGCTGTTTCGTACAACCGAACCATTTGTATGAACGGGATCGAAGCTAGTCGCCGGGGGAGTCGAGCGGAAGGTGATCAGGGGGTGATTTTCTTGGGGAGGATGGGTTGGCGTTCCGTGCCGGCGCCGCCTCGCCGGCAGGTGCCACGCGACCGTGGAGGTCTCGGCTCCTCGCGACGCCGAGCTTGCGCCTGACCCGGCGCGCGTGGGTGCGAACCGTCTCCAGCTCGATCACCAGCTCCGCCGCGATCTGCCCGTAGTTCTTGCCCTCGGAGAGGCACCGCAAGACCTCGTTCTCGCGCGGCGTCAGGGGCTCGGCGGATGGACCTGCCTCGGCAGTGGCCAGCGCGGCCGCGAGCACTTCCAGCAGCGAGCGGGCGGTCGCGCTGTCGAGCACGACGAGGACTCCGTCTCCGGGGGTGCAGCCTGGCATCGCCACAGTGAGGAAGGTGACAGTTGTCAGCGACCGCGCGCGAGGGGTGTTCCTCACCCGGCGCCCGCGGCGTGCGCCCAGCGGTTACGCTGCCCGCGAGCGGGTGGTCGAAGGGAGAATCGAGTAGAGGTGCGGCGTCTTTCGCCTGTCGACGGTGCGTGGCTCGCGATCGAGTCGCGGGACACCCCGATGCACGTCGGCGGCCTGTTCGAATTCACGCAGCCCGGCGACGCCCCCTCCGGCTACCTGCAGGACCTCTTCGCGCGGATGCGCGCCGCTCAGGCGGTGCCGCCGCCCTGGAACCTGCAGCTCGTCGAGGCGCCCCTGATCGGCTCGCGGCTCCCGCTCATGCGCGAGATCCACGACGTCGACCTGGATTATCACGTCCGGCACTCCGCGCTCCCCCACCCCGGCGGGCAGCGCGAGCTGGGCGTGCTCGTCTCACGTCTGCACAGCAACGAGCTCGACCTGCACCGGCCGCTGTGGGAGGTGCACCTGATCGAGGGCCTCGAAGGCAATCGGTTCGCGATGTACAGCAAGATCCATCACTCGCTCGTCGACGGCATCAGCGGAATGCGGCTGATCATGCGGGCGCTGTCTCAGGATCCCGCGGAGCCGGGTACGCCCTCGTTCTGGACCGTGCCCGAAGGCGACAGGCCGGTCCGCAATGGTTCCTCGCAAGAGGGGCACGGCGCCCTCGGCGTGCCCCTCGGGCTGCTCCGCGACACAGCCTCCGTCGCGGCCGGCCTGTCGCGCGCCGGTCTCGACCTGGCGCTCGCGGCGGTCGACGGGCGCCCGCTTCAGGCGCCCTACCGCGGGCCGGAGTCGGTGCTCAGCGAGCGCATCACCGGGCAACGACGCTTCGCGACCCAGCAGTACGAGTTCGAGCGCGTGAAGGCGATCGCGCGGGCTGGCGACTGCACGCTCAACGACATCGTGCTCTACCTCTCGGGGACGGCGCTGCGCCACTACCTGATCGAGCACGCGCATCTGCCCGACCGTCCGCTGACGGCGGGCATCCCCGTCAACCTTCGCGAGGTCGACGACCAGTCGATGGGCACCTCGATCGCCTTCCTGATCGCCGAGCTCGGCACGAACGTGGCGGATCCCCGCGAGCGGCTGCGCGCGGTGTCGCGGTCCACCGCCGAGGCCAAGCGGCACCTCAGCAGGCTCCCCTCCGAGGCGCGTACGTCCTACACGCTGCTTCTGAACGCCCCTTACATCGCCGGCCTCGTGCTCGGCTTGGGCGGGCGCGCGCCGGTCCCGTTCAGCCTCGGCATCTCGAACGTCCCGGGGCCCACCGAGCCGCTCTACATGAACGGCTCGCGCCTCGATTCGCTGTTCCCGCTCTCGCTCCTGACACAGGGCAATGCGCTCAACATCACGTGCGTGAGCTACGCCGGCACGCTGAACTTCGGCTTCACCGGCGCGCGCGAGACGATGCCCCACCTGCAACGGCTCGCGATCTACATGGGCGAGGCGCTCGACGAGATCGAGTCCGTGCTCGGTAGGAGCGCCGAGCGCGGCGCGCGCAGCGACGCGGCGAGCTGAGAAAGGGCCGGCCGGCGCTCCGTGCCGGCGCTCCGTGCCGGATTGAGAAAGTCGGCCGGCGCTCCGTGCCGGCCTCAGCTCCACCACGGGACGCGGCGCAGCTCGGCGACACGGCCGGCGGGCGCGATCAGCTCGTCCAGGTGCTCGGCGAGGTGGTCCAGGTGCTCGCAGAGCCACACGGCGTAACGCGAGCCGTCCCCCTCTGCGACCACGGTGTCGGGAGCGAGCACGAGCGGCGCCAGCTCGCCGGGGGGACGCGCGCGCGGCGGCCCCAGCTCTCCGGCGAGGTGTTCGTACCATGCGGCGATCGCCGTGGCGCGCCGATCGAGCGCCGCGCGTGCCGACGCCACCGCCTCCGGGTCCGCCGGCAGCGAGGCGATCGCGTAGGCGGTGAGCCGCAGGCGCAGTGAGCCGCCGACAAGCCTCCAGAGCTGACGCTTCTCGATTCGCTTGCTGCCCTGCTCGGCGAGGAAGGCACGGAGCGCTTCGTCGAGGCGCACAGCGGCTGTCGTCGCCTCCGCGGCGAGGTCCGGCGGGGCGTCGCGCATCCCCGAGGACCAGTCCACGCCCTCGCGCAGGAACGAGGCGCCGACGTTGAACGAGTCCGCGAGGTCGTCGCTCACAACGGCCGCGACGCCACGCGGCCAGAACATCAGACCGACGAGCAGGCTCACCGCGCACCCGAGAGCCACGTCCTCGACGCGCACGATCCCGACTTCCCAGCCGACCGGCTCGATCAGGTTGAACAGCACGGCCACTGTGACGGTGAAGGCGGCCTGCCCCACGGTGAAGGAGGTCGTCCCCGGCGCGTAAGCGGCGACGAAGATCGCGACCGGCAGGACCACCCAGAGCGCGCTGGATTCGGCGCCGATGACAACGAGCAGCGCGCCGCCGATGCAGAACCCGAGGACCGTGCCGGCGAGCGCGCTGAACACGCTGGCGCCGGTCGCGGCGGCGTTCGATCGCAGCACCGACAGCGTACCCAGGACGACCCAGAAGCCGTGTTGGACGGAGCTCAACTCCGCGACGAGGACGGCGGCAGAGAGCGCGACCGCCGCGCGCAGGCTGTTGACGAACCAGACCGAGCGCACGCTCGCGTGACGCAGCGCGGTCGTGGCGCGGCCTGCACCGCGGCCGCCGCTGGCGAGTTCCAGCGCGCCGGCGAACTCCCGGCGCCGGCGCTCGAGCTCGCCCGGCGTGAGCACGCGCTCGGCGACCAGCGCGTCGGCGCCGGTGGCGAGGATCGCGACCGCGAGCGCCTGCGCATGGAAGGCGGCCTGCGCTTCGCGGCGGAAGCCCGGGGCGGCCGCCGGCAGAGCCTCGAGATCGGCGAGCACCGCCTCTCGCAGCCGCTCCAGGCGCCCGAGATCGGGCACCTCGCGCGAGCCTTCGAAGAGGGCGGCGATCTGATCGAGCACCTCGGCGCACGCGGCGAGCAGCTCCTCGTCGCGCGGGGCCGCGCCGTGCAGGTCGTCGCGCTCGGCGATGGCGTCGCTGAGCAGCGAGGTGCACCACTCGATCAGCTGCACGACGTTCGCCATCGCCTGGTCGGGGGCGGCGAGGCCGAGCGGCCGGAAGGGCGTCGCGTCGAACACCTCCATCAGGTCCTCCTTGGCGGCGATCGCGCTCTCGAGGGCGACCGGGGCGTCGTCGCCAGCGAGCGCGGCCCGCACGCCTCCGGCGAGCGCCCGCGCCGCGTGAGCGAGCGCCCCGCGCAGCGGCTTGACCGCTCCGGGCCCGGAGAACGCGAGGGCAGCCGCTGTGCCGGCGACCGAGGCGAGCCACCAGCCCGCGAGCCGGTCGGGGATCATCGCCGCGGTGCCCGGCGAGGCCACCGGCAGCACGTAGGTGAGCATCGCCCCGATCGCGCCCGACGCCGCGTTCGGTCCGAGCACGCCGGCGTAGAACACGATGAAGGCGACGGGGAGCGTCACGACGGTCGCGAGCACGGTGGAGGAGCTCACGAGCGTGCCGATCGTGAGCAGGACGCTCCCGGCGAGGGCGAGCCCCGTGTGCGCGATCAGGCGGTCGCGCCGGCTGCCGCCGAACGAGCTCAGCAGCAGCGTCGCGAAGCTTCCGAACGCCGCGAACGTCGCCATCTGGAGGTTGCCGATCACCTGGTCGGTGAGAGCGAACAGGCCGGCCGCCACGATCGTCGTGCGGGCCGCTCGCGCGGCTGCCTGCGCCGAGAGCGCCGGGAGACGGCGTCGCAGCGCGCCCGGTGAGCGCGCGGGCTTGGGTGCGACGGCGTCGGCTCGGCTGGCCAAGTCAGCGCGAGTCTACATCGGTGTTTGAGCCTCGGCCGATCGCGGGTAGGGAGTTCGTCGGAGGCCTCTTCGGAGGCGCCTCCTGTTCCTCTCCCGCCCCGGCAGTCCCAAACGGGAGAGGCGCGCTGGCTATGGCGGTCGCGACGCGCATCGATCCCCTCCTCGTGCGCGTCGCGTACGCCGCCGCCCGCGACCGCGTAGATTCGCGTCGATGATCGCCGAAGGGGCTGGTCGGGTTCCGGTGGAGGCAGCGCTCGCCGACGCGGAAGGCCATGAGGTCGAGCAGGCCGCGGCGGGCGCTCGCCGCTTCTCGAACGCGGCGCTCCTTGCGCTTGCGGTCGGGCTGGCGATTACGGCCGCGCTCGCGATCGCCTCGGGCACGCTCTACCGGCACAACGAGCGCCGGTTGCTGAACCTGCGCGTGCGCGAGCTGAGCCTCGTGCTCGCGAGCGCCACCCAGAGCGTGCAGACGCCGCTCGCGTCGGCCGCGGCGCTCGCGGACGCGACCGCCGGTGACCCGGCGCGCTTCCGCGAACTGATGACGCCGCTGGTCGGCCCGGGGCGCCAGTTCGCTGCCGCCTCCCTCTGGCCGCTCGGGGCGCCCGCGCCGCACGCGCGCACGACCCTCGGCGCGCCGCTGGCCGCGCCGGCGGTGCGCGCGGCGCAGGTCGCGGCGCTCGCGCGCCGGCCCGGCGCGCTGAACATGGTCGGCATGCTCGGCGGAAAGCCGCCGGCCCTCGGCTTCGAGTACGCGCTCGGCGCCGGTCGCGGCGCGTATGCCGTGTTCGTCGAAAGCCCGCTGCCGGCGGACCGCCGCTCGAAGCTCGAGAACAACAGCGCGTTCTCCGACCTCGACTACGCGGTCTATCTCGGCCGTGGCCGCCATGGCACCCGGCTGATCCTCACGAGCGTCAAGCGCCTGCCGCTGAAAGGCATCACCGCGAGCCAGGCGCTTCCGTTCGGGTCGGGGATCTTCACGATCGTGGTCAGCCCGCGCGGCTCGCTCGGCGGGAGCTTCTTCCACAGCCTGCCCTGGCTGATCGTCATCGCCGGTGTGCTGATCTCGCTCGCCGCGGCGATGCTCACCGAGCGGCTGGCGCGGGGTCGGGCGCGAGCGGAGCAGATGGCGTCGCAGCTCGACCGCCTCGCCGAGCAGAACCGCGAGCGCTACATCGAGCAGCGGAGCATCGCCCAGACGCTCCAGCAGGCCCTGCTGCCGGCGCAGCTGCCGCGGCTGCGCGGGCTGAGCGTGAACGCGCGCTACGTGCCCGCGCAGTCCGGCGGCGACGTGGGCGGCGACTGGTACGACGTCGTGGCGGTGGACGAGGAGCGCGTGCTGCTCGTGATCGGCGACGTCTCGGGTCACGGCGTCGAGGCCGCCACCACGATGGCGCTCGTGCGCCACGCCACGCTGGCCTACGTGGCCGAGGACCCTCGCCCGGCGCGCGTCCTCCAGAAGCTCTCGGACTTCGTCAGCGGCGGCGGCGGCGACTACTTCGCGACGGTGCTGTGCGCGCTGATCGACGTCGACGGCCACCGCATCACGGTCGCGAGCGCGGGCCACCTGGCGCCGCTCCTGATGGCCGGCGACGAGGGCGACTACGTGGATGTCCGAGCGGATCCCCCGATCGGGTTCCCCCACAAGGCGCCCTTCCGCGAAGCGACGTTCCCGGTTCCGCCGCGGGCCACGGTGGTAGCTTTCACCGACGGACTCGTCGAGCGCCGAGGCGAGGTACTCGACGAGGGGCTCGAGCGTCTGCGCGCGATGGCGACTAGCGAGCAACTGACCGATGACGACCTGCTTGCGAAGCTCGCGCGGGACCTGACCTCGGACGATCACCGTGACGACACCGCCCTGGTGAGCATCCAATGGCAGAACTAGAGGACAGCCAAAAGGCTGGCATGGAACGCGAGCCCGACCCATCCCAAAGGGCTGGCACGGAGCGCCAGCCCGACCCATCCGCCCAAAGGGCTGGCACGGAGCGCCAGCCCGACCCATGCGGTCATACCGGCGTGGACCGCGGGCCCGACCCCCCGGACGACGTCCCGCTGGGCGTCGAGACGCGCCCCGACGCCCCGGGCGGCCCCGTGATCGCCGTCTCGGGCGACCTCGACATCTCTAGCGTCGAGCAGCTGCGCAACGCCGTCTCCGAGATGGCGCAGGGACGCCCTGCGGAGCTGACCTTCGAGATGAGCGGTCTGCGCTTCATGGACAGCGCAGGGATCGCCGTGCTGCTCGGTGCCGCCGGATCGGTCCCGAGCGTGCGCCTGCGCAACCCGACGCGCGCCGTGCGCCGGGTGATCGAGCTGACCGGGCTGACCGAGGTGCTGAAGGTGGAGCCATGACGGCTGCGAGGAGCTTCGAGTGCAGGCCGGAGGAGGTCACCGCCGCTCGCCGCTTCGTGCGCGAGACCCTGAGCGGCGAGGAGACGGAGCTGGTGGATGCTGCCGAGCTGATGGCCTCCGAGCTGACGAGCAACTGCGTCAGGCATGCCGGCACGGCGTTCGACGTCACGGTCCACGTACGCGAGGAGATCCGGGTCGAGGTCAGCGACAGCGGCGGCGGCCAGCCGCGCCCGCTCTCGCCCGGGCCTGAGGAGCCGTCGGGCAGGGGTCTGATGATCGTTCAGGCGATGTCACGAAGCTGGGGTGTCGAGCCTTCCGGGGACGGCAAGAAGGTCTGGTTCACCCTGCCGCGCTCGGGCGACCGTGCGGCTGCGGGCGGCACGCTGGCCTGCGGCGCCGGCTGAGGCCGGCACGGAGCGCCGGCCGACCCTTTCCCGATCCCGGCACGGAGCGCCGGCCGACCCTTTCCCGATCCCGGCACGGAGCGCCGGCCGACCCTTTCCCGATCCCGGCACGGAGCGCCGGCCGACCCTTTCCCAATCCCGGCACGGAGCGCCGGCCGACCGATCAGGCCGGCGGCGCGGCTGCCTGGCTCGCCGCGCCGTCGACGCCGACCGTCACCCCGTCGCGCAGGCGCTGCGCGGAATCGGGGTCGTGCGATGGAAGGTAGATGGTCGGGTGCGTCGCGCAGTGCTGGAGTATCCGCTCGAGGGTGGCACGGTGGACGCCCGGGTCGGGAGCGACCGCGTCCGCCCGGCGCGCGTGCAGTTGCTCCAGGGTGTCGGTCGCGTCGCCCGCGAGCATCACGTGCCGGCCCTCGTCGTCCACGCAGATGATCGAGACGTGGCCCGGCGTGTGGCCGGGCGTCGGCACCGCGACGATGCGCCCGTCCTCGGAGAGCGGCAGGCTGCGCTCGAAGGCCCCGAAGGGTGGGCCCCGAAGCTCGAAGGGCGTGGGCGAGAAGCCCGCCGGGAGAGGCTGGCGCAGCACGCGGCGCATCAAGCGCGAGAAGGGCTGTGCCGCGAATGACAGCTCGGCGGCATGCGCGCGGACCGGCGCCGCCACGTGCACGATGCCGTCGACGTGATCGCCGTGGTGGTGGGTCAGGACGACCTCGTTCACGTCCTCGGCGGACAGGCCCGCCGCGCTGAGCGCTGCGGGCAGCTCCCGCTCGCGCGTGATTTCGAAGTGCGCGAACGGGATGTTCCGCGCGGCCGTCGTCTCGCCCGTGTCGACGAGCATCAGCCGTCCTTCGTGCTCGACCGCCCAGCATAGGATCGGCAGCGGGTCCGAGAAGGGTCCGGGGAGGAAGAGGTCGAGCTGGCGCCGCACGCCGGCGCCCGGGAAGAGAAAGGAGCGCTTGACGCGCACGGAGCCGGTGGAGAGGAGATGGATGCGCATGGCCGCGAATCTAAGGCCCAGCGCCCGTCGCGTCCAGCTCCGCCGGCGGCGCCTCGGCGCGGCGCGGGCGCCGGCGTAGCCAGCCGAGCGTGCTCTCCAGGCCGTCCCGGTAGCCGACGCGAGGCTCCCAGCCGAGCAGCTCGCGCGCCCGCGCGGCGCTGAAGCTCTGGTCGCGGCCGAGGACCTGAACGGCCTGGCGGGAGAGCAACGGTGCCGTCCGCAGGCCGGTCGCGCCGCGCAGCAGACGGTAGCCCTGCTCCGTTGCGAGTAGCCGATCCCGATCGCGAGCCGGTAGGGCAGGCTCGAGCCGCACGGGCGGCGCAGCCGAGCCCCCGGCGAGGTCGTCGGTGAAGGCCGCCCATGTGACCGGGACCTCGTCGGTCACGTTGAACGTGCCGGCGGCGGTCAGCGGGCGCTCGAGCGCAAGCACGATCGCGTCGATCAGGTTCGTCGACGTAGCAGAGGCCGGCCAGCGCGCGCCCGCGGTCGACCAGCAGCATGTGCCCACCTTCGATCGCTCGTGCGATCTCGCCGACGACGTCCTCGGAGCCCGGCCCGTAGACGGTCGCAGGGCGCAGGATCGCGCTTCATCGCGGGACACTCGCCGCGGCACCTCCGCCTCGGCTTCGAGCTTGGTCTGCGCGTACCAGTTGGCGAAGCCGGCGGGCCTGCGGTCCTCGTCGAGCGGCGCCGCTGCCGGGGTGGCCGTAGACGTCGGTGGTGCTGAAGTGGACGACGCGCCGCGCGCCGGCCGCCGCCGCTGCGGCTCGAGCAGGTTGCGGGTGCCGTCGACGTTGGCGGCGCGGATCTCGCCGACCGTGGCCCAGTCCGAGACGAGCGCAGCGCAGTGCAAGACGAAGCTCGCAGCCCTCCGCGGCGCGGCGAGCGAGCGCCTCGTCGCCGAGCGTCGCCGGTCGCCAGCTCGACGTCGAGCTCGTCGAGCGCCGATGTGTCGCTGGTGGCGCGCACGAGGCAGCGGACTGCTCGCCCTTCTTCGCCGAGCCGCTCCGCCAGCCGCCCGCCGATGAACCCGCTGGCGCCCGTGACCAGGCAGACGCCGCGCGCGGCGACGGGCTGCCACGGGCGCGCCGCCGGCCTCTCGGACGCCGCGGCGCGCGCAGCGTTGCCGTGCGCGATCTCGCGCACCGTCCCCCAGTTCCTCCCGCCTGAGCCCTCGCAGTCGGCGAGGACGGCGTCGAGGGCGGCGAGGAAGGCGTCGACCTCGGCCTCCGAGACCGTCAGCGGCGGCAGCAGCTTGATCACGTCGTTCTTGCCCGCCGCCATCGTGATGACGCCGTGGTCGCGGTGGAGCGGGATCACGACGAGCTGAGGGAACAGGCCCTCGCTCGCCATGTGGATCAGCCGCCAGTTCAGCCGCGCGACGCGCCCGCGCGGCGCGCCCAGCTCGATGCCGATCATCAGTCCGCTCGCAGCGCACCTCCGTGATCAGCTCGTGGCGGCTCTGCAGCTCCGCCAGCCCGCTCGCGAGCAGCGCGCCCATGCGTGCGGCGTGCTCGACCAGGCCGTCGCGCTCGATCACGCGCAGCGTCGCCAGGCCGGCCGCCATCGAGAGGCGGTTGCGCCCGAAGGTCGACTGGTGCACGTAGCGAGCGCTCGAGCGTTCCCACCGCGCGCTGGAAGATCTCGCGCGTCGTCGACCATCGCCGCGACCGGCATGTAGCCTCCGCTCAGCGCCTTGCCGACGAGCACGAAGTCGGGCTCGAGTCCCCAGTGCTCGAGCGCGAACCAGCTGCCTGTGCGGCCGAGCCCGGTCTGGATCTCGTCGACCACGAACAGCGTGCCGTAGCGGCGGCAGAGCTCCTGCGCGCCGCGCAGGTAGCCGTCGGGCGGCACCGTCACCATCCCGGCCCTGGATCGGCTCGACGATGAAGGCGGCGACGTCGCGTGCACGCAACTCGAGCCTCGAGCCGCTCGAGGTCGCCGAACGGGACACGCGCGCACCCTGGCAGCAGCGGGCCGAAGCCCTCCTTGAAGAACTCGTCGCCGACGAGCGACAGCGGACCGAGCGTCACGCCGTGAAAGCTGCTGCTCGCAGGAGAGCAGCCGCGGCCGCCCGGTCGCCGCGCGCGCGAACTTCATCGCCGAGTCGACAGCCTCCGCGCCGGTGCTCGCGAAGAACACGGCGTCAAGGCCTGCGGGCAGTCGCTGCGGCGAGCGCCTCGGCGAGCATCCCGGCGAGCGGCGAGTAGTGGATCTGCACGCCGTCGGCGAGGCTCGCGGCGAGCGTCGCCTCGAGCACCGTCGCGGACGTCGGGGTGGTTGTGGCCGAGGCTCGCGAAGCCCTCGCCGGTGTGGAAGTCGAGGTACGCGCGGCCGTCGGCGTCGTAGAGATAGGAGCCGCTGCGCCGTGATGTACTCGCGGTCGAAGCCGAGGATCCGCGAGCACGTCGACGAGCGAGGGGTCGAGATGGCGCGAGGCGAGCTCGAAGGTCTCGCCCGCGCGCGCGAGCGCGTCGGAGACCACGTCGAGTGGGTCGCTGCCGAGCAGCAGCTGGGAATCGGCGTCGCTTGCCATGGAGGAACGGCCCTGGGCGGGCGGAGCCTCGGGAGGGTAGTCGACGGGGCCGCCGCACGTGACGGCTCAGGTGCCCGCGCCGACCGGGCGGCGCTCAGCCCTCGCTCGCCGTCGTCACGAGCCGCGGCCGCGGGCGGCGCAGGAGCATCGTGACCGTCGCGATACAGGCGAGCGCCGCCAGCACGAACGGGAACGCTTCGCCGGTTGCGCCGGCGAGCGCGCCGGCTCCGGCCGGGCCGGCCATCGCGCCGAGCGCCCACGCGGCGTTCATCATCCCGAAAGCCAACCCCTGGGCGAGGCCGCTGCGGTCGGCACCCTCGGCGATCAGCGCGAACGCCGGCGTGAACAGCGCGCCGTAGGCGACGGAGGCGGCCACGATCGCCAGCGCGTACGGCAGCGGCGCCAACTCGAGCGTGAGGACGAGCGAGAGGAAGGCGCCCGCGGCCAACCCGTAGCGCACGGGCGTGCGAATGCCGCGGCGGTCGCTGAGCCGCCCGATCAAGGGGGACTGCACGGCCTCGATCGCCGCCGCGAGGAGCCACACGGCCCCGATCGCACTGGGCCCCCAGCCCGCGCGGCTCAGATGCAGCGGTGCGAGGACTGACAGGATGCCCTCGAGCAGCGAGCCGAGCGCCAGCAGGCCAAGCCCGGCCCGGAAGTGCGTCTCGC
This sequence comes from uncultured Solirubrobacteraceae bacterium, assembly GCA_963742805.1. GTDB lineage: Bacteria > Actinomycetota > Thermoleophilia > Solirubrobacterales > Solirubrobacteraceae > Palsa-744. The sequence goes on from CAVUNG010000002.1 coordinate 481,637, forward strand.
GCCCGGCGCGGCGGAGCGCGCTCACGGAGGGATGTTCGGCGGCGCCCGGTGCGATCGTCAGCGTCATCGCGGCGAGCACGCCGGCGAGCGCTGAGACGCCGCTGAACACGGTCGCACGGCCGAGCTCGGCTGCAAGCGCGCCGATGACGGGCCCGAACAGCGCCCCGAACACGGCCGCCCCCATCGCGGTGCCGATGACCGTGCCACGGCGCTCACGCGGGGTCTTCGCGATCAGCCAGGAGAAGGCGCCGGCCCAGGTGAAGGCGCTGCCGATGCCCTGCAGAAATCGCGTGGCGATCAGCTGGCCGAGGTCGCTCGAGAACGCAAAGCCGAGGCTCGCGGCGGCCATCAGCGCGAGGCCGGTGAGGACGGCGGGGCGCGGGCCCATGCGCGCGGCGGCGACGCCTCCCGGCAGCCCCCCGATCAGCGCGCCGGCGGCGTAGGCGGCCACGAGGACGCCCGCGGTCGCGCTCGACAGGTGGAGCTCGTGCTCGAAATGGCCGAGCAGCGGCGTCAGGGCAGCGAACAACATCGTGTCCACAAACACGAGCGCTGACACCAGAGCGACGAGACGACGCATCTCTCCCAAGCTAACAGTGCACGCTGCTCGCGCCCCGGCGCTACAGGCCCCGGCCTCCGCTGCCGATGGTGCCCCGAGATGTCAGTGAAGTCCGCAAAGCCGCGCGGCCGGGGGGCGCCTCCCGCGCGCTCGGCGCGACGCCCCAGCCAGGGTCAGGGCCATGCCGCAGCCGGCGCCCGGGAGGCCGCCGGGCAGCGCCGCGCGCAGCAGATACGGCGCCTCGGCGAGTCTGTGCTCGCCCGTGCGGATGACGTGCTCGCTGAAACCGTCACCCGCACGAAAGACTCCGGCGAGCCCGTTGACCCGTCGGTCCAGGCGAGCTTCGAACGCATCTGCACCAACTCGACGACAGCGGTCGCACGGTGGATCGCCGGCGACCCCCTGGAGGTCACCAACGACTCGGCGCGGGAGACCTCGCACATCTTCGGAGAACTGGCTGCCCATCGGGCCGCGTCGCTCCAGGAGGTGACCCGCCGGATGTTCTGGTGGCGCAACGTCTTCGGCGACGTCATGCGGGAGGAGGCGGCCAAGCAGAAGACGCCGCAGGGGGTGCTGCGCGACGCGCTCGAGATGCTCCAGCTCAGCGTCGAGTTCAGCCTGCTGCGTATGTGCCAGGTCTTCGAGCGCGAGCGCAAGCGCACCGATGAGCAGCTCGCCTCGCGCGAAGAGGAGCTCGCCTTCATGGCGACCCACGACCCTCTCACCGACCTGCCCAACAGGACCTTGATCGTCGACCGCATCGGGCAGATGCTGGCGCGCGCGGGGCGCCAGGGCACCACCGTCGCGGCCCTCTTCGTCGACCTCGACAACTTCAAGTCGATCAACGACACGCTCGGCCATCAGGTCGGCGACGAGCTCCTCCAGGCCGTCGCGGCGCGACTCCAGGGAGTCGTGCGCGAGGTCGACGCCCTGGGGCGGCTCGGCGGCGACGAGTTCGTCGTGCTCGTGGGCGACCTCGCGGCCGACGCGAGCCCCGCCCTGGTCGCCGAACGCCTGCTCGACGCGCTCAAGCAGCCCTTCAAGCTCGGTCCCGAGGGCGAGACGACAGTCACGATCGGCGCGAGCATCGGCATCGCGCTGGGCGACGGCGCCACCGCGGGCAGCCTTCTCAGAGACGCCGACATCGCGATGTACCGCGCCAAGTGGGACGGGCGCAACCGTTACGCGATGTACGAGACCGGCATGCAGGACGTGGTCCAGGAGCGGATGGAGCTCGAGATGGACCTCCGCGAGGCGCTCGAGCGGCGCGAGTTCTTCCTCGCCTACCAGCCCACGCTCGACCTCGCCGACATGCGCCCCACGGGCGTCGAGGCGCTGATCCGCTGGAGGCACCCGGTGCGGGGCGTCGTGCAGCCCAACAGCTTCATCCCTCTGCTGGAGGAAACAGGCCTCATCGGCGAGGTCGGACGCTGGGTGCTCGCCGAGAGCTGCCGGCAGGGTGCCGAGTGGCTGGCCGCGGGTCACGAGGTCTCGATGGCCGTCAACGTCTCGGGGCGCCAGCTCGACAGCGACCAGCTGATCGACGACATCCGCGACGCGCTCGACGGCTCGGGGATGCCCTCGGAGAAGCTGACGATCGAGATCACCGAGACGACGCTGATGCGCGACGTCGAGGAGACGGCGCGCCGCCTGTCGGCGATCAAGGATCTCGGCGTGCGGATCGCCATCGACGACTTCGGCACCGGCTACTCCTCGCTCGCCCACCTGCAGCGCTTCCCGGTGGACGCCCTGAAGATCGACCGCTCCTTCGTATCGGGACTGTCGCGCAACAAAGAGGGCGAGACGCTGATCCAGACGCTCGTCCAGCTCGGCAAGGCGCTCTCGATCAAGACGTTCGCAGAGGGGATCGAGCAGCAGCACGAGCTGACGCTGCTCCGCGAACAGGACTGCGACAACGGTCAGGGCTTCCTGTTCGCCCGGCCGCTCGATCCGGCGGAAGCGGAGCTGTTCCTGCGCGACCACGGCACCGGCGCGAACAGCTGACCAGCTTTTGGGGATGGGGGTGCCACGCGGAGAGGCCGCCCGGGCGCTGTGGCGCCACCGGCGAGCATGCGTCGTGGGCGCCCTCTGCGTAGGCCGCGCGGCGGCTAGTCCAGCGGGCCGACCGCGTACCAGTCGAGGCTGAGCGTGGACCCGGCGCGGCAGATGTCGCGAAGCTCCTCGAGCAGTTCCTCGCGCTCGAGTTCGCTGCGTTCGGAGCGGTCCCGGCCGCCGTCGTCGCTGCCCCACACGACCCGGATCTCCCGGCCGACCTTGCGGAAGCGGCCCTTGCTGCGGCGCTCGGACAGCGACGCAAGCAGTAGCTCCATCGCGTCCGCCGGCACATGCCGCCCGGCGTGGCGGGTGATCCTGAATCTCATCGCCAGTCATATCGGCGGCGCCGGCCGTCCGGGTTGAGCGCTGGGCGGCGGCTTCCGCTACGTCACTGGTCGAGAGCGGAAGGCGTCGGCCAGGCAGCGGTGGTGAACGCGATCAGCAGCGATTCGAGCTCGCACGGGTCCTGGCTCTCGATCTCTTCCAGCGCCAGCCACAGCCGGTGACGTGGCATCACTGCACCCTCGGAGTAGTCGTCGGGGCCCATACCGACCAGCCTGCCGCGTGCCACAGCCGCGCGACATCGCACGGATGCGCGATCAGTTCTGGGCGGCGAAGGCATGGCCGTCGCCGAGCGCCTTCGCCACCAGGTGAGCGCGCGAGCGCGCGCCCGTCTTCTCCATCGCGTTGCGGGCGTGCGTACGGACCGTGTTGTGGGTGATGTGGAGCATGTCCGCGATCTCGGGGCTCGTGTGTCCCATCGCGATCAGGTAGAGGACCTCGCGCTCGCGGTCAGAGAGCGGCGCGAGCGCGTCGTCGCGTTGGTGGCTGCGCCGGAAATGCGCGCCGGCGAACGAGGTGCTGAGGGCCACGAACAGCACGAACCGCTGGCCGGTGCAGACCTCGACGGTCGCGCCCCAGTGGACCTTCACGGTGCTGCCGTCGGCAGCGACCATCGTGGCATCGCCGTCGAAGCGGCCTTCGCCCAGGTACGACCGCCATTCCTCCTCGGTGGCGATCGGGCCGCCCTCCACGAAATCCCAGATCGGCCGCCCCAGAAGCTGGTCGCGGCGATAGCCGAGCATGCGCAGGCAGGCGCCGTTGACGTCGCGTGGACGACGGTCGGCGTCGAGCAGGATCATCGCGTTGCGCGATTGCGAGAACGCTGAGGAGAACAGTCCGGACCAGCCGTCTGGCGATGCCATCTCGGCGCGATGCTAAGCGTGGGTGGCGCCTGCGCGATCACCTGATCGAGGTGAAGCGAGGAGCGCCGTCAGCTGCTGCGCGGCGAGCTCTGCCTGGCGCGCGCGGCCCGCCGCCGAGGCGAGCTCGCGATGCAGGCCGCGCAACAGGGTGTGCCGGTAGGAGATCAGCTCGAGCTGGCGGGAGCGCTGCTCGCTGCTTGAGCCGCCGGCTCGGCAGCGCCCCGGAAGGCCCAGAGCGCCTTCGCCTCCTGGAGGCTCAGCAGGCGCCAGCGCCCGCGCTCCGGGGACCACACGAAGATGCGGGCGTCGAGCACGCTCCGCAGGCCCTCGAGGGCGCGCACGGCATCGCGCGCGCCGACGTTCTCCGCGAGCGTCCGAGCGCTCAGCACGTCCACGACCTTGAAGAGCGTCGGCGCGGGCGGCGTCTCGGGGGGCGGCACCCTGGACGGCCCGCCGAGGTCTACGAGCGCGAGATCGCCCTCACGCCGCGGCCGCGCACGGGTCTTCTCGATCGGCACCATCTCGGCTCCGGTGCCCTTGGTGTCGGTGTCGAGCACCCAGGTCTTGGCCATACCTTCACGTTAGGGCGTTGCCGGCGGGGTTCGGGCGTTGTTCGCTGCGCCGCGGGCAGTGCTCCGGGCGGGCCGGACCGCGAGCGCCGACGTTCCGGGGCGCAGGCCGGATAGGCTGGGCTACGTCAGATGGCGTTCGATCTGGTCATCGACGTCGAGAACACCCCGGGCGCGCTCGCCGAGGTTGCGGCTGCCGTCTCGGATGCCGGCGTCAACCTCGCTGCGGCGACCTGCATCGGCAGCGGCGCGAGCGCCGAGCTGCACATCCTCGTGCCCCACCCCGAGCCGGTGCGTCACGCGCTCGCGAACTCACATCTCGCGATCAGCCGGGAGCGCGAGGTCGTCGTCGTCGAGGTCGAGGACCGCCCCGGCGTGCTCGCGGACCTCGCCCGCTCGATCGCGCGTGCGGGCGTGAACCTCGACCTCCTCTACATCGCCACCCGCGACAGGGTGGTGTTCGGAGCGCCCGATCTGGATGCGCTGCGAGCGGCGCTCGGCGGCTAGAGCCGCGTCGCCTTCACGGCGGTGCCGTACGCGCAGATCTCGGTCCAGTTCCCACCGAGCTCAGAGGTGTCGAAGCGGAACGCCACGATGGCGTCGGCGCCGCGCGAGCCGGCCTCCTCTTCCAGGCGTTCCTGCGCGTGGACGCGTCCTTCGGCCAGCATCTTGGTCATGCCCTTCAGCTCGCCGCCGACGATCGACTTGAGCCCGGCGCCGATCTGCGAGCCGAGGTTGCGCGAGCGCACCGTGAGGCCGAAGACCTCGCCCAGAACCTCGTCGATCCGATAGCCCGGCAGGTCGTTCATCGTGGTGATGATCACGGCGCGCTCCGTTCGTCGGGGGGTCTCGCGCGCAGTGTAGGCGCGGCGAGCCCCGGCGGTTGGCGTGCGGCGCGCCTGACGCTCGCGAGGGCCTGACAGGCCGGGCGGCACGTGTCATCCACGATCCGGGCGCGCGGCGCTCCGGAGCGGGACGCCAGGCCGGCGCCCGGACACGTGTCATCCACGATCCGGGCGCGCGGCGACTCCCGGAGCGGGAGCTAGGTGGCTGTGATGTAGCCGCGCATGTAGCCCGCGTGCTGCATGGCCCAGCCATTCGCGTTGCTGTCACACGGGATCACGCAGAACCAGGTGAAGCGGCCTTTTTCTTTGACCACGATCTCGTAGGTGTGAATCCCGGGTTTGACGATGATGTTCACGCCGATCTCCGGAGAGGTGATGCTGTGTTCGCCTTCGTCGGTGTTGTCGATCGTCAGATCGAGCTTCTGGCCGACCTTGGCCGCGAATTCGGTCTGCGTGAAGTTGTCGTGTTTTTTGCCATCCGGGCCGGCCTTGCCTTCCGGAATCACCTTCAGGCTGACGGTCTTCGTCGGCAGGGCGCTCGGCGTGCCGGTCGGCGTCGAGCTGGTTGCGGGCGCTGCGGCGCCGCTCGTGATCGTCACGGTGTTCCGGTCGGCGCTCTTGGTCAGCGCGAGGATCGAGAACAGCAGCGCCAGGACCACGCCGATGCCACCGAGCCATGCGAGGATCAGCTTGCCGTCGCGGTTCACGGCGGCGTCGAATTCCTCTTGGTCGTGCTCTTCTGTCTCGTGACTGGGGTCTTCGGTCAGCATCGCTCTTGGCCTCCGTATCGCTTCGCCTGTCTGATCAGCAGTCAATCGCCTGCAGGCGCGCGCGGCGTCCGCTGAGGGCCGCCGACTCGATCGGTGTTTTGCCGCAACCGGGTGGCACCCGCCAGTTGCCGCCGAGGCTGTGGAGCCGCGCCGGGCGGCGCGTTCAGCCCGCGAGGTAGGTCTCGTAGACCACGCCGGCAGGGCTGCGCGCGCCCACCGCGAGGAAGATCCCTTTGTTCATCCAGTCGAGCTCGGGCGCCGGGGTCTCGATCACCGTCGCGAGCCGGTAGGTGTACTCGCCGGGGGCCACGTCCTCGCCGGCGACGATGCGGGCGAGCACCTCGGGCGGGCCGTGCCGGATGCCCTCCGAGCGCACGTAGAGCAGGGCGCCGGCGTCGGTGCGCAGCGTGTAGCGGATGTCGGCGATCGCGGTGCCGTCGGGCAGGATCAGCTGCCAGTCGGCGCTCGCGCCCGGAACGAGCTCGCCGGCGATCCCCGGGCCGCTGAAGGTCCCCGCGGTGAGGTGGGCGATCCGGCGTCGCCCCGCGTGCGTCTCGCCGAGGTCGTGCAGCTCGCCGATCGCGGCCTCGAGACGGTAGGCGAGGGTCAGGGAGGGGCGCGGGATCTCGTCGTTCATCAGTCGATCTTCCCCGACCCGTCGTGCGAGTGCACGGCGCGCCAGCTCGCCAGCAGCGCGGCGTAGATCGAGCCGTAGACCGTCAGGAACTCGTCCTTGACCACCGCGGGAGTGAGCGGCCGACCGTTCCAGCTGAGAGCGCCGGGCGCGGCCGAGCGGTGGCGCAGCGGCTCGCCCAGATCCCAGTGGTGGGCGGCCCGGTTGCGCAGCGCGTTGAGCAGGCGCAGCCGCTCGTAGACGTGCGCCTCGATCACGCCGAGCTGGGCGGCCAGCTCGAGTGCGGCACGGCTGGACAGCCCTTTGACGTACTCGACGGTCTCCTCCTTGCGCTCCGAACGCGGCGACAGGGAGTCGTAGATGTGGGCTCGGAGCAGCTCCTCGATCGCGAGGTGCATGTCGAACACGATCAGCCGGATCACGTTCTCGCGAAACGAGTCCGCGCGCAGGTACTTCGCGCCGGGATCGTCGCCCGCGAAGAAGTGGTGCTCGAGGAGGGCGAGCCCCTCGTTGACGCTCTCCGGTCTCTCATCCGCGTCCCCGCTCATGGCCCCATTCTCGCCGAGCCGGCCCGCGGGGTGCTTCTCAGAAGCCGTGGAACGGTCCGCGCTCGCCGGCCTCCCAGGCCTCGCGCAGGCCGGGTGTCGCCAGATCCCAGTCGGGCCTGACCTCGCTGCTGAGCGCGCGCAGGTCCTGCCACAGCTCGGCGAACGACGGCCGGCCCCAGAACCAGTAGCCGTTGTAGATGCGGTGCACCGCGAGGCCCGGCCCGAGCACGATCGTGTGGGGGATCATCGGGTCGTTCTCGGGGTCGGTGTACTCCTGGATCTCCAGGTCCTTCTGCACGATCCTCCCGGGGTCCGACAGGAACGGCCAGTTCGCCCCGACCGAGGCGCGCAGCTCTTTGCTCGCGTGGTCGTCGTCGGTCGAGATCGTCGCGATCGCCGTGTAGGCGATGGCGATCTTGGGGTGGTTCGCCGCCAGTTCCAGGTGCTGCTGGTGCTCCTTGGGGCAGTAGTTGCCGCGCGCGAGCGTGAGGATCATCGGATCCTCGCCCTGGATGTCGCTGAGCCGCCGGTTGACTTTCTCGTGGTCGGGCAGCTCGTAGTCGGGGAAGGTGCTGCCGGGGACGATGTCTGGGCGCACGCCTGGCCTCCTTTTCGGTTCGCGCTCCTAGCCGGGTACCCCGACAGGTGTAGCGCGCGCGGACGACTTGCCCCGGATGATGCGATGCTCACCGGGTCCCGACGAGCCAAGGAGAGGAAGATGGGCTTCGACCAATACCACGAGCCGCCCGAGGAGCTTCCCGCGGCGACGCGAACGTTCGCCCGGCTCTGCGCCTCGCTGACCGAGGAGGCCGAGGCGATCGGCTGGTACGAGCAGCGGCTGGCGGTCGAGACCGATCCGGAGGCGATCGCGGTGATGCGCGACGCGCAGGGGGAGGAGTTCAAGCACTTCAGCATGGACCTGGAGCTGCTGCTGCGCCGGACCCCGCCCTGGCGAGAGGTCGCGCGGGGGATCCTGTTCCAGCCCGGCGACGTCGTCGAGCACGGCGAGGAGGCCGAGGCCGAGGCCTTCGAGGGCGCCGGCGCGGGAGCCGGCGGCGCCTACGCCGACGCCTCGCTCGGCATCGGCAGCCTGCGGGGGGTGGGGGCATGAACCACCTTCTTCGCGAGCACGCACCGCTGAGCGACGCCGGCTGGCAGCTTCTGGACGACGAGGCGCGCGAGCGCCTGGAGCCCGCCCTGGGGGCCCGCAAGCTCGTCGACTTCTCGGGCCCGCACGGGTGGGAGCACTCGGCGAGCACGCTCGGCCGCGTCAGCAAGCTGCGCGGCGGGCCCTCGAAAGCCGTCTCGGGCCTGCAGCGCGAGGTGATGCCGCTGATCGAGCTGCGCGCGGACTTCGCGCTCTCCCGCGGGGAGCTGCGCGACGCCGACCGCGGCGCGCCCGACGCCGACCTCGGCCCGCTGGACCAGGCGGCACGCGAGATCGCAGCGGCCGAGAACGTGGCCGTGTTTCAGGGCTGGGCGGGCGCGGTGGCCGGGATCGGCGAGCGCTCGCCCCACAAGCCGGTGGCGCTGGGCAAATCCGCCGACGCCTACCCGCGCCCGGTCGCGGGCGCGGTCGAGAAACTGCTCCGTGAGGGCGTGGGCGGTCCCTACGGGCTGGCGCTCGGCCGCGAGCAGTTCCGCAAGGTGGTCGAGACGGCCGAGATGGGCGGCTACCCGCTGCTGGAGCACCTCCGCAAGATCCTCCTGGGCCCGATCGTCTGGACGCCGGGGATCGAGGGCGCCGTCGTTGTCAGCCTGCGCGGCGGCGATTTCCTGTTCGAGTCCGGGCAGGATCTGTCCCTCGGCTACGACTCGCATGACGCGGATGTCGTGCGCCTGTACCTGCAGGAGAGCTTCAGCTTCCGCGTGGCCACGCCGGAGGCCGCGGTGGCGCTGACGGCGTAGTCAGGGCTTCTGGACGTCCCGCGCCCGGCGCGCGTTTCGAGCGCGGATGACGTGGCGCGCGATCACGGCCACGATGAACACCCCTGCGGCGATCGCGAGGTAGGTGCTGTAGCGCGCGGCATCGTTGTAGATCGTGTCGATGTGGCTGCCGGAGAAGTAGCCGAGGCTGACCCACACCCCCACCCAGAGCGCCGCGCCGATCATGTTGAAGATCAAGAAGCGCTGCCAGCGCATCCCGGTCGTGCCGGCGATGATCCCGTTGGCCTGGCGCAGCCCCTCGATGAACCGGGCGGCGATGATGATCTTGCCGCCGTGGCGTTCGAAGAACTGCGTGCCCCTGTCGAGTCGCGCCGGCGTCAGCAGGATGTAGCGCCCGTAGCGCTCGACGAGGGCGCGCCCGCCGAAATGGCCGATCGCGAAGCCGATGTTGTCGCCGAGCACCGCTCCGCAGAAGCCGAGCAGGGCGACGAGGAACACGTTCAGCCTGCCCGTGGCGGCGTAGACCGCGCTCAGGATCAGGATCGTCTCCCCGGGCACCGGCACGCCGAAGTCCTCGATCAGGACGAGCCCGGTGACGGCGAGGTAGCCGAACTGGTCGAGCGTTGGTTCCAGCGCTTGCAGGACGCCGGGCAGGTGCTGGGGAGCTGCTGCAGCGATCAGCGCTTTTCCGTCACCTCCCCGGAGCCGGGCCCGGCCAGCCATGCGGCGAGCGCGCCGTGCATCGCTTCGACCCCGACGATCGGCGCCGCCGGCTCGCTCCAATGGTCCGGGATCACGGCGACGGGCCTCATCTGCGGCCCTCCGAGGCCGCCGTGCGAGCCCATGAACTCCTCGAAGGGCGCGATCTCCTCGAGCTGCGGGTCATAGACGCCGTTGACGAGGATGTCGGGGCAGTGGGGAAAGCTGTCGTGGCGGCGCAGGTGTGCCGCGGCCGTCGCGTCGAAGCCGGCCAGCGGGTCCTCGCCTTCGACGGTGCCGTCGTCCAGGCGCCGCCTTCCGTTGCTCCCGATCGCCAGCGGGCCGTGCTCGCGCGAGCGGACCATCACGAACGAGATGCCCGGATGCGAGCCGAGCATGGCGACGAGTCGCGGATGCAGCCCTTCGATCTCCTCGAGCGTGAGCCGCTCCTTGCTCGCGGTCAGATAGACGAGCCCCAGGCACCCGGAGACCATCACGACCGCCTCGCTGCCGTTCTCCTTCACCTGGGCTTCGGAGAGCGCCTGCTGCTGGGGCCCCAGCGCGACCGTCCCCTCGACGGCCCTGCTGCGCGTGGCCCGCGCGAGCGCCCTGCCGCCGACGGAGGGCTCCTGGCGGGCGTCGGCGAGCGCGGCGCCGAGGTCGCCCCAGGCCTCGTCGACGGCCGCCGGCGCCCTCACCTCACCGCGGTCGAGGGCTTCGAGCACGAGCTCGTCGAGCGTCTTGCCGTAGCGCTGACGGAACGGCGCGCCCTGGGTCTGGCCGTGGTCTGAGAGCACCACGAGGTGATAGGGGCGGGGGGCCTGCTCGGCGGCGCGCTCCAAACGCGCCAGCTGGCGGTCGTGCTGGCGCAGCACCGTCAGGGCGTCGGGCGCGCTGATCCCCGAATGGTGGGCGACCTCGTCGTAGCCGACGAAGGTCGCGTAGCTGACCGGCACGCCCTCGACGATGTCGGCCGCCAGCATCGCGACGTTCAGATCGCGCATCACCACCGTGATCGATGCTCGGATCACCGAGTACAGCCAGGAGCGGTGGATGTGCGGCGCCCCCGAGCGGCGCTGGCGGCGCGCGGCGGCGCGCTCGCGCGCGACGTCGGCCAGGGACAGCCAGATCGTGCGCAGCAGGCCGTACGGGTCGGCGAAGTAGGCGAACAGGTCCGAGGCGTGCGAGCGGCTGCGGTCGCCGATCGCGGACATCGTGATCGTGCATCGCGGGGCGTCGCCGGAGAACATGTTGCCGCGGCTCGTGCCGCCGTCGGCGAGCAGCCCGTGGCCGTTCGAGCGGCGCCGCTCGATCTCGGCGGCGTCGCGCGGGTGGTTGGAGACCAGCGTGCGCCCCGACTCCTTCTCGTGCCAGCGGAAGGCGGGCATGTCCCAGTTGCTGCCGAGCAGCAACCCGGCCTGGCTGGCGCCCGTCTGGCTGGAGAGGTCGCACTCCCAGCCGATCAGCTTGTGGCTCCCGGCCTCGAGCCAGCGCGCGATCGTGGGCGCGTGGCCGTCTCTGACGGCCGCGCGCAGCACCTGCTCGCCGAGGCCGTCGATCTCGAACAGGATCACGCCGGGAACGTCCGTGCGGTTCTCGGCGCGCGCGTGGCGAGCCCGCCTGCGGACCACCCGCAGGTTGCGGGCATCTTCGTCGAAGTCGAGCAGCGACAGGAGCGTCGTGGAGACGAGCGCGAGCACCGCGGCGATCAGCAGGTCCGTGCCGAACGCGGGCGCGCTGCCGGTCGCCCACAGGAACGACAGCGCGACCACGCCTGCGCTCATCGCGAGCGAGGCGAGACCGAAGGTGATCAGCGTCAGCGGCAGCGCCAGGCGGATCACCGCCGGCCAGATGAAGGCGTTGACCAGCGAGATCGCGAGCACGACCAGCAGCGCTTCTCCGAAGGAGATCTGCTGGACGCCGCCGAGCACGGACGTCAGGCCCACGAGGACGAGGGCCTCGACGCCCAGCAGGACGAGCCAGCGGATCAGCAGGCTCGCGAGATGGCGCGCGCGAACGCTCACCCCGGCGCGACGGCGGGGCACGACGCCTGGCGCCGGTGGTTAGCTTGGGCTCGATGATCGATGACGGACGCTCCGAGCGGGACCGTATCGCCTTCCTGGGTCACTCGACCGTGCAGATCGAGTTGGACGGAGAGGCGCTGCTGACAGACCCGCTCCTGCGGGATCGGGTTGCGCATCTGCGGCGCTACGCCTCGCCGCCCGGCGAGCCACGCGCCTCGGCGGTGCTGCTCTCGCACGCCCATCAGGACCACCTCGATCTGCCTTCGCTGCGCATGCTCGGCAGTGCGACGCCGATGTTCGTCCCGCCGGGCGCCGGCGCCTGGCTGCGCAGGCGCGGCTTCACGGAGGTGACCGAGCTGGGCGAGGGGGAACGGGCCACGGTCGGCGCGGTCACGGTCACGGGCGTGCCCGCCGACCACGATGGGCGCCGCTACCCGCTCGGGCCGCGCTCCGCGAGCGTGGGCTACCTCGTCGGCGGCTCGCACACCATCTACTTCGCGGGTGACACCGGCGTGTTCGAGCGGATGGCGGAGCTGGCCGGTACGCTCGACGTCGCCCTGCTCCCGGTGGCGGGGTGGGGGCGCACGCTGGGCCCGGGCCACATGGACCCGCTCGACGCCGCCCGCGCCGCCCGTCTGCTGCGACCGCGGATCGCGATCCCGATCCACTGGGGGACGTTCCGCCCGATCGGGCGCAGCGAGCGCGGCCTCACGATCGGCGAAGGGCCCGCGCGCGAGTTCGCCGCGCACGTCGGCGAGCTCGAACCCGCGAGCGAGGTCCGGATCGTCGCTCCGGGGCAGGAGACGGAGCTGTGAGCCTCAGCGCTTCGGCTGCCACAGCGCGAGCTCGCCGCCCGCGGGTGTGACGAGCACGCTGCGCCAGCCCGCCGGCCCGTCGCGCGGCTCGAGCGTCACGGTCGCGCCCAGATCCTGCGCGCGGTGCGTGGCCGCCGCCACGCACCCCACCTCCGCGTAGGGGAGCCACAGCGCGCGGTCGGTCCCGCATTCGACGACGCCGCCGCTGCAGGCGTGGAGGTCCAGTGCCTGGTAGCAGGCGTCGGCCGCCCGCACCCGCTCGGGCTGCCAGCCGAGCAGCTCGCGGTAGAAGCTGCAGGCCGCGGCCAGATCGGAGGTGTGCAGCTCGAGATGGACGAGGGGAGAGGCCACATGCATGCTGATCCGCGGGGCACCGAGAATTCATCGCGCCCGGCGATGGATCTCGCGCCGTCCTCGGGTCTAATAGTCCAGATGCCCGCGACCCAGCTAGGAGCACCGGCCTCCTTCGAGGCCCTGGTGGAGCCCTACCGCGCCGAGCTCCATGCCCACTGCTATCGGATGCTCGGCTCCGTCCACGACGCCGAAGACGCGATGCAGGATGCGCTTCTGCGCGCGTGGCGGGGGATGCCGGCTTTCGAGGGCCGCAGCGCGCTGCGCACCTGGCTCTACCGGATCGCGACGAACAGCTGCCTGCGCCTGATCGAGCGCCGCCCGCGCCGGGTGCTCCCGATCGACTACGGGCCGCCCGGCGATCCCCACGGCGAGCTGGCCGCCCCGCTCGTCGAGTCGGTGTGGGTCGAGCCCTACCCGGACGCTGCTGTCGGCGCGGGGCCGGCCTCGCCCGACGCACGCTACGAGCAGCGCGAGAGCGTCGAGCTGGCGTTCGTCGCGGCGCTCCAGCACCTGCCGGCGCGCCAGCGGGCGGTGCTGATCCTGCGCGATGTGCTCGGCTTCTCGGGCGCCGAGACGGCGGCGGCCCTGGAGACGACGACGAAGGCCGTCTACAGCGCGCTGCAGCGCGCGCACGCGACGATCGACCAGCACCTGCCCCAGCGCGCCCAGCAGCAGACGCTGCGCGCCCTGGGCGACGAGCGCGTGCGCGTCCTCGTGGGTCGGTTCGTCGAGGCGTGGGACGCCGGCGACGTCGACGCAGTCGTCTCGATGCTCGCCGAGGACGCGATCCTCGCGATGCCGCCGCGCCCCTCGTGGTTCCGGGGCGTCGCGGACGCGCGCGCGTTCCTCGCGCGCGGGCCGCTGGCCGAAGGCAAACGACACGTCTCGCGCATCACGCACGCCAACGGGCAGGCCGCGGTCGCGACCCGCCACGCGATGGCGGACGGGACGCGACTGGACGTCCTGCAGATCCTCACGCTCGACGACGGCGGGCGGATAGCGGCGCTGACGGCCTTCATCGGGGTCGACCCGGCGCCCTTCGGGGCCTGAGGCGCGCGGCCGCGATGGATCGCGGCGCCGAGGCGGATCTCACCGGGTGAACACGACACCGAAGGAGATCCATGCAGCCAGACACGAACATTCCAAAGAAGGGCTGGGTCGTCGTCCTCACCGGCCTGGCATCGATGATGGCGGCGCTCGACACGGTCGTCGTCGCCACGGCGCTCAGCACCGTGCGCTCCGCCCTGCACGCGTCCGTCGCCGAGCTCGAGTGGACCGTCAACTCCTACAACCTCAGCTTCGCGGTCCTGCTGATGACCGCGGCGGCGCTCGGCGACCGCTTCGGACGCCGCCGCATGTTCGTCGCCGGGCTGGCGCTGTTCTCGGCCGCCTCGGCCGCGTGCGCGCTCAGCTCGAGCGTCGGCGTGCTGATCGCCGCCCGTGCCGTCCAGGGGGCGGGTGCCGCGTTCATCCTGCCGCTTGCGCTCGCGCTGCTCACCACGGCCTTTCCGCCCGAGAGGCGCGGCACCGCCATCGGCCTGTTCAGCGCCGTGACCGGGATCGCGGTCGCGCTGGGGCCGATCGTCAGCGGTGCGATCGTGCAGGGGATCGAATGGCAGTGGATCTTCTGGGTGAACGTGCCGATCGGGTTGCTGGCGATCCCGTTCGTGATCGCGAAGATCGGCGAGAGCCGCGGCAAGGAGGTGGGGCTGGACGTGCCTGGTGTGCTCCTGATGACGGGGGCGGCCCTCGGCGTCGTGTGGGCGCTCGTCAGAGGCAACTCGGCGGGCTGGGGGAGCGCGGAGGTGATCCTCTCGCTGCTCGCCGGGGTGGCGTTCGCCGTGGCGTTCGTGCGCTGGGAGCTGCGGGCGCGGGAGCCGATGCTGCCGATGGGCTTCTTCCGCTCGCGGACGTTCACGGCCGGGAACACGGCGATCTTCTTCGTGCTCGGGTCGCTGTTCAGCGACGTGTTCTTCTTCCCGCAGTTGCTCCAGGCGGGGCTGCACTACGACCCGCTGCAGGCGGGCCTGCGGTTGATGGTCTGGACGTCCACCTTCATCGTCGTCGCGCCCGTCGTCGGCGCGCTGGTCGACCGCATCGGCGAGCGGCCGCTGATGGTCTCCGGCCTGCTGATCCAGTGCGCCGGCACGGCCTGGATCGCCGCGATCGCGCGGACCGGGCTGCCGTTCTCGCACCTGGTCGTCCCGCTGATCGTCGCGGGCGTCGGCATCTCGATGGCGCTGCCGTCCGCGCAGAACTCGGTGGTCGGCTCGGCCACGGAGGAGACGGCGGGCAAGCTCGCCGGGATCAACAGCACGATGCGCGAGCTGGGCGGGGTGTTCGGGATCGCCGTGGCCGTCGCGGTGTTCGCGGCGGCGGGCGGATATGCCACCTCGCAGACGTTCATCGACGGCTTCGGGCCGGCGATCGCCGTCTCCTCCGCTCTCGCGCTGCTGGGAGCGCTGTGCGGGCTTGCGCTGCCAAGCCGGCGCCGGCGGGAGCAGATCGCACTCCTCACCTCAATCGCAAGGCCCGAGATCGAGCTCGACCGGGCAGCCTGAAAGGAGCATCCGGATGACAAGGAAAATGGTTCGCTACGAGCTGAGGCCCGAGGCGTGCTCGCGCAACGAGGAGCTGATCCGCGGCGTGTTCACGGAGCTGGCAGGTCTCGACCTCGATGGTTTTCGCTACGAGGTGTTCGTGCTCGCCGACGGCGTCAGCGTCGTGCACATCGTCGAACACCCGGACGGCGCCAACCCGCTGCCCGCCCTGGAGTCCTTCAAGAGCTACTCGGCGGAGGTGAGAGACCGCCTCGTCGCCGAGCCCGTGTTCGACGAGCTGCGCCTCCTCGGCTCGACGGCCGCGTCGTAGCTCTGGCAAGGTGATGGGTGTCCCGCGGCGAGCGGGGCACCCATCGATGTCAGAGGAGAACGTCGAGCTGGTCAGGCGGATCTACGCGCTCTGGGACGCGGGGGAGTCTGCGCGCGATCTGATCGACCCGGACCTCGAGTACGAGAACCCGCCCAACGCCGTCGAGGCGGGTACCAAGCGGGGACGGGCCACGCTCGGCGCGATCCGCGAGGTCTATCCGGACTTCCGTTTCGAGCCCGAGCGCTACCGCGATGCGGGGGAGGACGTGGTCGTCGTCGGGATCGCCCGCGGCACCGCGGCGAGCGGGGTCCATGCCCAGTGGCGGCAGGGGTACATCTGGACGATCCGCGATGGACGCGCCGTCCGCTTCCGCTGGTTCAGCGATCCCGCAGAGGCACTCGAGGCTGCAGGACTGGAGGGATAGGCGCGGCGGCGCCCACCCTCCGGTGCGGTCAGGAGGTCGGCGAGGGGCTGAACGGGCGGATCGAGATCGCACGCTCTGCCCCGGGCTCGCCGCCTGAGCGGCGCTAGGCGTCCGGGACCTGCGCGCGCGGGGGGGCTAAGCGTCCGGGACCTGCGCGCGCTGGGCGATCAGCTCGGCGGCGTCGGGCAGCTCCGTGCGCGAGCGGTCCACGAGCAGCGGCGCGTCGGGCGCCTCGCCGAGCGCCCCGGGCGCCGCGTCGCCGGGGGAGTCGAGCGCGTGCACGACGACCTCGGCGTAGGCCTCGGGGCGGTCGTTCTGCAGGTAGTGGTTCGCCCCGGGGATCAGGTAGTAGGCGTTGCGGCCCGGCTTGAACATCAGGTGCTGCTCCCAGACGTGGTTGGCGACCCTGACGGGCGCGATCGTGTCGTAGAGGCCCCAGACGATCGTCGTGGGGAGCGGGGTGGCTGCGAGCGAGCGCAGCCAGGCCTCCTCGTCGACCGAGCGCTCGAGGAGGTACTGGATCGTGTCGTTCAGGACGCGGTGGCCGTCCTGGTGGGCGAAGGTTGCGGCGAGGGCGAGCACGTCGGGGCTGTCCGGCATGCGCGGCGGCGTGAAGGCGGCGGCGCCCATGCCCATCGCGAGCAGCTCGGGTGTGATCTGCTCGAGCAGCTCGGGGTTGTGGAGCATCAGCCGCTGGGCGTCGGTGAGATTGGACAGCGGCAGGAAGATGTTCGCGTTGGAGAGGACGAGGTGCTCGAGGCCCGTCCGCGCGCGGCCCTCCGCCGCGCCGGCCGCGTGTACGAGCGCCGCGCTGTCGCCGCGATCGTGGGCGACCATCACCGCCGAGTCGGCGCCGACCAGCTCCGCGAGGTAGTGGTCGAGCAGCTCGGCGTCGCGGCGCAGGCTGTAGCCCCAGCCGGGTGGCTTGTCCGAGAAGCCGTAGCCCGGGAAGTCGAGCATGCACACGCGGAAGCGCGAGGCGAGCAGGTGCGCCACCTCGAACCAGTCGATGCTGCAGGTCGGGAAGCCGTGCACGAGCGAGAGCACCGGCGCGCCGGGATCGCCCAGCTCGACATGGAAGACCTCTACGGGCGGAGCGTCCTCGCCGGCGGGCGACCAGGGGAAGTACGCGCCTTTGGCGCGCCAGTCCTCGGCGCGGGCGGAGATGGGGCCGGGCACGGCGGCGAGCCTACCGAAAGGCTCCGGCGCGGAGCTCCCGCGCGGCGCTCTCGCGCCTGACCGCCACCGCACCGGCGGCGCCGAACAGCTCCTCCATCTCGACCTGCAGCTGGACCGTCTCCGGATAGAGGCGCGCCGCAAGCGGGAGGTCGCTCACGCGCCGACCTCTGGCAGCGGGCGCCGCGCGATCTCCGCCGCCTCGACGGGCGCGATCCCGAAGCTGCGAAGGACGCCCTCCGCGTGCTCTGCGTCGGCATCGGGGCTGCCCTCGCCGACGAGCTGCTCGTGGATGACCGCGAACAGCGCGCCGCCGCTCGCCGTCAGCGCCAGCGCAGGGTTGGCGACCTCGAAGCGGCCCGCCCGCAGGCCGGCCTCGAGGTCGGCGGCGGCGGCCTGCCCGAGCGTCGCCCACGCGGCGCGGTAGGGGAGGTCGAGGCGCAGGATCAGCCACGCCCAGTCGGGGTCCGTCTTGCCGGCCCGGATCAGGTGGCGGTGGGCGATGCTGATCTTCTCGGCCGGGTCATCGGCCTGGTCCTGGCGTGCGCGCAGGAGCTCTCGCTGGCGCGAGAGCTCCTCTTCGAGCAGCGCCTCGAGCAGCTGTTCCTTGCCCGCGAAGTAGTTGTAGAAGGAGCCCGTCGCGACGTCGGCACGCTCGGCGATCTCGGCGATCGCGGTCTGCTCCATGCCCTGGCTCGCGAACAGCGCTCGCGCGGCAGAGAGCAGCGCGGCGCGGGTGCGCGCCTTGCGGCGCTCGACGCGGCCTTCGCTGGAGGCGGGCATCGGGGGATTGTCCACGGCCACGGATTGAACATAGTATCAAAGTTGAATACTTGTTCAGTTTGTGTTAGTCTCGCGCCGCAAATCGAGGGGAGGAGCCGAATGAGACGCGAGGAGACACCCGTGCTGATCGTCGGCGGCGGCGGGGCCGGCCTGACCGCATCGATGCTGCTCGCGCGGCTCGGGCAGGAGCACCTGCTCGTCAGCGCTCGGCCCGGGACCTCAGAGCTGCCGAAGGCCCACGTGCTCAACAAGCGTGCGATGGAGATCCTGGAGGACTGCGGCGTCGCCGAGGAGATCGCAAGGGTCGGCACGCCGCCGCGGAACATGGCTGCGACCGCCTTCTACGCGGGCTTCGCCGGACCCACCGAGGATTACGGCCGCCGCATCGCGCGCCTGGAGTGCTGGGGCGCAGGCGGCGCCGACGAGAACTGGCGCGCGGCGGGCCCGTGGGCGCAGCAGAACCTCCCGCAGATCCGCCTCGAGCCGATTCTTCGGCGCGGCGCCGAAGCGCTCTCGCCCGGCCGCGTGCGCTTCCACCACGAGGTTACGCGCCTCGAGCAGGATGCCGACGGCGTGACGGCCCACGTGCGCGACCACGACTCCGGCGAGGACTACGAGATCCGCTGCTCCTACCTGATCGGGGCCGACGGCGGGCGCCTGGTCGCCCACGAGATCGGCGTCGAGTACGTGGGTCTCGGCGTCGTCACGCAGACGGCGACGCTGCATGTCAGCGCCGACTTCTCGCGCTGGGCGCGGGACCCCGACGTGCTGATCCGCTGGCTGATCTCGCCCCAGACCGGCGTGAGCGTCGTGATGGTGCCGATGGGCCCGGAGCGCTGGGGCCCTGACTCGGAAGAGTGGGTGATCCACCTGAACTACCCGGTGGATGACCCGCGGGCGCAGTCCGACGAGAAGGTCGAGGCCGACGTGCGCCGCGCGCTCGGGATCGGCGATCATCCGATGGAGATCCACAAGGTCACGCGCTGGTCGGTGGACGCTGTGATGGCCTCCTCCTTCAGCGTCGGACGCGTCTTCCTCGTCGGCGACGCCGCGCACCGCCACCCGCCGACCGGGGGGCTCGGCCTCACGAGCGCGATCCAGGACGTGCACAACCTGTGCTGGAAGCTGGCCGCGGTCCTCGCCGGCCACGCCGGGGCTGAGCTGCTGGGCAGCTACGAGCCCGAGCGCCGGCCCTCCTTGGAGGTCAACGCGCAGCGCTCGCTCGAGAACGCGATCAACCAATTCACGATCGTGGGGTCCACCGGGGTCTCGCACGAGAACACCGAGGAGCAGAACCTCGCCGCATTGCGCCGGCTCTGGAGCACCGCGCCCGGGGACGCCGAGCACCGCGCCGCGGTCATGCGCCACATCCGAGCACAGTCGATGGAGTTCAGCGAGCTCAACGTCGAGCTCGGCTACAGCTACGACTCGGCCGCGGTCCTCGGCGACGGCACGCCGTCGCCGACGCCGCTCGAACCGATCCGTGTGTACGAACCCTCCACCCGGCCCGGAAGCCCGCTGCCGCACGCGTGGATCGACGACGATGCCGGGCGGCGACGCCCGATCAAGGACCTCGTCGGCCCGGGCCGCTTCCTGCTGATCGCCGGCGAGGACGGCGAGGGCTGGTGCGAGGCGGCACGCGAGCTGTCCGGCCCCGGCGAGCTGCCGCTCGACGCCCTGCGCATCGGGCACCTCGACGGCGACCTGTTCGACCCGCGCCTGATGTGGCTGCGCCTGCGCGAGGTGACGCCGCAAGGCGCGATCCTCGTGCGGCCCGACCGCTGCGTCGCGTGGCGGAGCATCGGCGCCAGCGATACTCCGCAGGAAGACCTCGCCCGCGCGCTCGGCGCGATCCTCGCGCGGCCGCTCGGAGCGGGCGTCGCGGCGTGATGGCAGTCGACTACGACATCGCGATCGTCGGATACGGGCCGGTCGGGCAGGCCGCGGCGATCCTGCTGGGGCGCCGGGGCTGGCGGGTCGGCGTCTTCGAGCGCTGGCCCGAGCTCTACCCCCGCCCGCGCGCGGTCCACTACGACGACGAGGTGGCCCGCGTCTTCCAGCGGATCGGGATCTCGCAGGCGCTCGAGGCGATCACCGAGCAGGCGACCACCTACGAGTGGCAGAACGCGGAGGGGCAGACGCTGCTCTTGCTCGACCAGACGGCTCCCGGGGCGTCGGGCTGGCCGGCCTCGACGATGTTCTCCCAGCCCGAGCTCGAGCGGCTGCTCGACCGCACGGCCAAGGAGGTCGCGGCCGTGGAGGTCCGCCAGGGCTGGGAGGTTGCCGACCTCGAGGACGCCGGCGAGGAGGTGCGCCTGTCGCTGCGCCGCGGGCAGGCGCGGGGCGGCGGGTTCGAGCCGACCGGCGCGACGGACGAGGTGGCTGCCTCCTACGTGATCGGCTGCGACGGGGCGAACAGCCTCGTGCGCGAGCGGATGGGCACGCCCGTCGAGGACCTCGGGTTCGCCTTCGATTGGCTGATCGCGGACACGGTCCCGCGCGACCCGGGCCTGCTCGCCGGGGTGAACCTGCAGCGCTGCGACCCGCGGCGCCCGACGACCCTCGTATCCGGCGGTCCCGGGCGGCGGCGCTGGGAGTGGATGCTGCTCGCGGACGAGACGCCCGAGCAGGTCGAAAACGAGCGGTTCGTGCTGGAGCGGCTCGCGGAGTCGGGCGTCGGCGAGGACGAGGTCGAGCTCGAGCGCTTCACCGTCTACACCTTTCGCGCGCGCTGGGCGGAGCGCTGGCGCGAGGGCCGGATGCTGCTCGCCGGCGATGCCGCACACCAGATGCCGCCCTTCGCCGGGCAGGGCCTGTGCTCGGGGATCCGCGACGCGGTCGCGCTCGACTGGCGGTTGGACCTCGTGCTGCGAGGGCGCGCGCACGAGCGGACGCTGGAGACCTACACGAGCGAGCGCCGCGCGCACCTGCAGCACGCGATCGCCCTCTCGGTCGAGCTCGGCAAGGTGATCTGCATCGCCGACGAGGGGGAGGCCGCTGCACGCGACGAGGCGCTGCTGAGCCTCGCGGCCGACCCGAACGCGCCGCCGATCGAGCCGCCGCCCGCGAACCTCGGCCCCGGCATCCACGCCGGCAACGGCCCGGCGGGCTCGCTGTTCCCGCAGGGGCGCGCCGGCGGACGGCTGGTCGAAGACAGCCTCGAGCCGGGCTTCGCGCTGTACGTGCTCGCAGGCGATCTGCCGGACAAGGAGACCGCCGCACGCCTGCGGCGCCTCGGCGGCAGCGTCGTCGCGGTTGACGAGGAGTACGAGCGCGTCTACCACGACTGGTTCGCCGCGCACGGCTGCGCCGCCGCACTGGTGCGGCCGGACTTCTACGTCTTCGGGACCGCATCAACTGCCGCCCAGACCGGCGAGCTGGTGCGGCGCCTGGAGGCGGCCCTGACCAACCCGGACACGATCGAGGAGAGGCTCGCCACATGAGCACCATCAGACCCGCTTTCCATCACTTCAACCTGAAGACGACGCGCCTGCAGGAGCTGATCGACTGGTACGGCGCGGTCGTCGGCGCGGAGGTCACGTTCCAGGACGACATGGGCGCCTGGCTGACGAACGACGGCGCCAACCACCGCATCGCGCTGCTCGCCTTCCCGGGCTTCGTCGACGACCCCGAGAAGGAGACCCGCACCGGCATGCACCACAGCGCCTTCGAGTACGGCGCCTTCGGGGAGCTGAACGAGAGCTATCTGCG
The DNA here is from genome assembly GCA_963742805.1 of uncultured Solirubrobacteraceae bacterium. Taxonomy (GTDB): domain Bacteria; phylum Actinomycetota; class Thermoleophilia; order Solirubrobacterales; family Solirubrobacteraceae; genus Palsa-744. The sequence goes on from CAVUNG010000002.1 coordinate 503,566, forward strand.
CCTGCGCGAGGAGGGGATCGAGCCGGACCTCTGCATCGACCACGGGATGACGCTCTCCTACTACTACAAGGACCCGGACGGCAACCACGTCGAGCTGCAGATCGACGTCTTCGGCGACTGGGCGGCCTCCAAGGAGTGGATGCGCACGAGCCCGGACTTCCATGCCAACCCGATCGGCGTCTTCGTCGATCCGGCGAAGATCGCCGAGGCCGCCGCGGCGGGCGAGGGCCTCGATGAGATCCACCGCCGTGCGATGGCCGGGGAGCTCAGCCCGGAGCAGGCACCGATCGAGATCCCGGGCCAGGCGTAGGCGATGCGGCTCGTGAGCTACACGTCAGAGGGGGTGCCGGCGGCGGGGGTGCTGCTCGGCGAAGAGGTCGTGCCGTTCTCCTCGTTCGAGCGCCCGCCGGGGGCGAGCGTGCGGGGCGCCCTACAGGAGCTCGATGCCGAGGGTCTGCGTCTGCTGGGCGAGCGGGCCGGCGAGGTGCGCGAGCGCATCCCGCTCGCCGAGGTGCAGCTCTCGGCGCCGGTGCCGGACCCCGAGAAGATCATCTGCATCGGCCTGAACTACCGCGACCACGCGGAAGAGAGCGGGCAGGAGATCCCGAAGGCGCCGATGTGGTTCGCCAAGTTCGCGAACTCGCTGCGCGGCAGCGGCGAGCCGATCGTGCTGCCGGCGGCGCACCCCGACTACGTCGACTACGAGGCGGAGCTGGCGCTCGTGATCGGCTCAGAGGCGCACGAGGTCGCGGAGGCCGAGGCGCTGGCCTGTATCGCGGGGGTGATGCCGTTCAACGACGTCAGCGCCCGCGACCTGCAGATCCAAAACCCGCTGTGGACGAGCGGCAAGGCGGTCGACACGCTTCGCGCCGTGCGGCCCCGCGCTCGTGACACTCGACGAGGCGGGCGACCTCGGCGCGCTGACGCTGCGCACGAGGATCGACGGCGAGACGGTCCAGGAGGGCAACACCGCGAACCTGATCTTCGGCCCCGCCGAGCTGGTCGCATGGCTCTCCCGCACGATCACCCTGCGCCCCGGCGACATCATCGCGACCGGCACGCCGGCCGGCGTCGGCGCGGCGAAGGGCCGCTTCCTGCGCGCCGGCGAGACGGTCGACGTCGAGATCGACCGCATCGGCGTGCTCTCCAACCCGGTGCGCGCCTGACCACACAACGCCAACCCTCCCCAACCCAAAAAAAAGGAGATCCATGACCCCGGAGGAGCGACGTCAGTTCGTGCTCGATCACAGGACCGGCATCTTCGGCTACAACCGTGCCAAAGACGGGCCCGCGATGTCGATCGTCTTCTACGCCGCGAGCGGCGATGAGATACTCGTCTCGACGATGGCCGACCGCGCCAAGGCGAAGGCCGTCGCGCGCAGCCCCAAGGTCTCCCTCTGCGTCCTCGACGAGCGCTGGCCCCCCAGCTACCTGCAGGTCTACTGCGACGCCGAGCTCGACACCGATTTCGACAGCGTCGTGGACACGATGATGACGATCGCGGCTGTGATGGCCGGGCAGCCGATGTCCGAGGACGTGCGCCCGATGGTCGAAGAGGGCGCGCGCGTCGAGAAACGCGTCGCCGTGCGGCTGAGGCCCTACGCGACCTTCTACACGCCGCCCCGGCACGTCCACCAGGAGTCCGACATCGGGCCCGGGCTGCTGCACGAAACGAGCGCGTCGCTGCCCTGGTGAGATCGTCGGCGACGCCGCAGCCGTGTCCTGAGCGCGTACCCTGACGGGATCGTGGTGCCGATCCGCCCGCAGCCGATCCTCGACCCCATCAGCGAGGCCGCGATCTTCCTTGTGATGACCGTCGAGGAGGGAGGGGAGGGGGAGGCGGCCGAGGCCCTCACCGAGGTGACCGCGCTGAAGCGCTCGGTCGGCTTCCGCATCCCGGAGGGAGAGCTGAGCTGCGTCGCCGGCATCGGCGCCTCGTGCTGGGATCGCCTCTACGGTGCGCCGCGCCCGGCGGCGCTTCATCCTTTCGCCGCCCTGAGCGGCGATCGCCACACCGCCGTCTCGACTCCGGGCGACCTCCTCTTCCACATCCGCGCACACCGCTTCGACCTCTGCTTCGAGCTGGCGACGCGGATCGTGGACCGCCTCGGCGGCGTGGCGCGCGTCGTCGACGAGGTGCACGGCTTCCGCAGCTTCGACGAGCGCGACCTGCTCGGCTTCGTGGACGGGACCGAGAACCCCGAACCCGGCGAGGCGGCCGAGGCGGTGCTGATCGGGGACGAGGATCCCTGCTTCGCCGGGGGCAGCTACGTGATCGTCCAGAAGTACCTCCACGACCTCGCGAGCTGGAGCGCGATCACGGTCGAGGAGCAGGAGCGGGCGATCGGGCGCACGAAGCTCGACGACCTCGAGCTCGATGACGAGGCGAAGCCCGCGAACTCGCATGTCGCCCTGAACACGATCGTCGAAGAGGACGGCACCGAGCGCCAGATCTTCCGGCTGAACATGCCGTTCGGGCGGGTCGGCTCGCCGCAGCGCGAGCAGGGCACGTACTTCATCGGCTACGCGCGCACGCCCGCGGTCACCGAGCGGATGCTGCGAAACATGTTCATCGGCGACCCGCCGGGCAACCACGACCGCATCCTCGACTTCTCGAGCGCGGTGACCGGGAGCCTGTTCTTCGTGCCGAGCGCCGCGCTGCTCGACGATCCGGGGACGCTGGGGCAGGCGGCCGCGGACCTCGCCGGGAGGCGTGGCGACGGGTCGCTCGGGATCGGGTCTCGCAAGGGGTAGGCGGGCGGGCGCGCCGCGCCGCTCGACGCGCATACAATCGCGCCGTGCCCCACGCCGAGATCAACGGCCAGCGCATTCGCTTCGAGGACAGCGGCGGCGACGGACCGCCCGTGATCCTGGCCCACGGCTTCCTGATGGACAGGGAGATGTTCGCGCCCCAGGTCGCGGCGTTGAGCGACGAGTTCCGGGTCATCACGTGGGATGAGCGCGGCTTCGGCGAGACCGAGTTCGACGGCAAGCCCTTCACCTACTGGGACTCCGCGCGGGACTGTCTCGCCCTGCTGGACCACCTCGGCATCGAGCAGGCGGTCGTCGGCGGCATGTCCCAGGGCGGGTTCCTGTCGCTGCGCGCGACGCTGCTCGCGCCCGAGCGCGTGCGGGCGCTGGTCCTGATCGACACCCAGGCGGGCGTCGAGGACCCCGAGCGCCTGCCCGCCTACCTGCCAGATGCAGAAGACCTGGCTCGAGGCCGGGCCGGTGGACGAGCTCGCGAACGCGATCGCCGACCTGATCATCGGCGAACCCGAGCTGAACGCGGTCTGGATCGAGAAGTGGCGCGCGCTGCCGCGCGAGACGATGAACGAGCCGTGCAACTGCCTCTTCGAACGCGACGACATCGGCGGCCGCCTCGGCGAGATCAGCCAGCGCGCGATCGTCTTCCACGGCACGGCCGACAAGTCGATCGAGATGGAGCTTGCCGAGCGGCTGTGCGACGGGCTCGCCGGCTGTGACGGCGTCGTGCGCATCGAGGGGGCGCCGCATGCCTCGAACCTCACGCACCCCGAGCAGGTGAACGGGCCGCTGCGCGAGTTCCTGCGCTCGCTCTAGCCGGGCGCCGGAACGTTCAGGTTCGGCAGCAGCAGGGCCGCGATGTCGTCGAAGCTCGGCTTCGGCTCGGGCAGGATCGGCCCGTCGGGTCGTCCGCGACAACGACGTCTCCTGCGGCGACGTTCAGTTCGAGCTGGCGGGCCACTAAGAACCGGCACTCGAAGAAGGCTTCGAGTTCGTCGAAGAAGCCTCCGAAGCCGTCGGGACGAAGCTGGATACCGGGCTTGTGGAACCGCACGGGCGCTGAGGACGCCGCTCGGTCCGGCATCGAGTTCCCGCCGTGTAACGAACGCGAGCGCGCCGGGACGGTACGGGCTGAACGTCCCCCCGACCCAAGGAGACTCGAATGTCCAGACACGCCCGGCGGCTGGCAGGCACGGTTGCCGCCCTCACGATGCTCGCCACGGCGGCGATCGCCGCTCCAGCTCTCGCCGACCCGCCGCCCGGCCACGGGTTCGGGGACGGCGCCCCGGTGTTCGTCCAGACCGACGGCCTGTCCGGCAACCAGATCGTCGTCTACCAGCGCCGCCAGGACGGCACGCTGACCCCGGCCGGCACATACGCCACCGGCGGGCTCGGCGGCCAGCTGACGGGCTCGGTCGTCGACCACACCGCATCGCAGGGCTCGCTCGTCTACGACCGTCAGGACGGCGTGCTGCTGGCCGTCAACGCGGGCAGCAACACGGTCTCCGTCTTCTCCGTGTTCGGACCGCACCTGCAGCTGCGGCAGGTGATCGGCTCGGGCGGCGCCTTCCCGGTCAGCGTCACCGCGGGCCACGGCGAGGTGTACGTGCTGAACGCCGAGGAAGGGGGCTCGATCCAGGGCTTCGCGGTGCTGTTCGGCCATCTCGTGCGGATCCCGGCGTTGCATCGCTCGCTGGGTGTGACCGGTGCCAACCCCGGCGAAGAAGCACAGTTCACCCACACGCCGGGCCAGGTCGCCTTCACGCCGGACGGCTCGAAGCTGGTCGTGACGACGAAGGCCGGCGGCCAGTCGATCGACGTCTTCAAGGTCTCGCCGTTCGGCGGTCTCTCAGCTTCGCCGGTCGTCACAGCGGATCCGACCGTCCCGTTCGCGGTCACGTTCGACCAGCAGGGGCACCTCCTCGTGGCCGAGGCTGCCGGGGCACTCGCGAGCTTCTCCGTCAACGGCGACGGCTCGCTCACCGGGATCTCGTCGGTGGCGACCGAACAGGCCGCGACGTGCTGGGTGGCGCCGGCTGCGGGCTTCCTCTACACCTCGAACGCGGGCAGCGCGACGCTCACCGGCTTCAGCGAGTCGTTCGGCGGGCAGCTCTCGCTGCTGGGTGACACGGGAACCGATCCGGGCACCGTGGATGCCGCCGCGGCGGGGCGGAACCTCTACGTCCAGGCGGGCAAGGAAGGCATCGTGGACGAGTTCACGGTGACCGGCACGGGAGCGCTCGAACGGATCGGCTCGGTCGTGGTCCCGGGCGCCGCCGGGGGCGAGGGAATCGCCACCGGATGACCGGACGGCCGAAGCGGGAGCTGCGGCGCGCCGCAGCTCCCCGCGGTCGAGCCGCGGCGGGAGCCGCACCGGCAAGATTGCGGAGATGAGGATGCGTGAATGCGAACGGACCGGCCGTCAGCGCCGCGCGACGAGCGCGCGGGCGCGGATCTGATCGATGCCGCTGGACGACGAGCGCGCGGTGCTCGGCCGGTTGCGCGCAGGTGATGAGGAGGCGTTCGAGGTGCTCGTGGCGACATACGACGGCGCGATGCGTCGCGTCGCGGCGACGTTCGTCCGGGGCGGCACGGCCGCGGACGAAGTCGTCCAGGAAACGTGGCTCGCGGTCGTGCGCGGGCTCGATCGCTTCGAGGAGCGCTCCTCGCTCCAGACCTGGATCTTCCGCATCCTCGTCAACCGCGCGCGGTCGGCGGGCGCGCGCGAGGCGCGGAGCCTCCCGCTCTCTGCGCTGGACGAGGATTCGGCCGATGCCGGCGTGTTCGAGCCGGGCTTCGGGTCCGACGGGAGATGGGTGAGCGCACCGGCGCGCCTGGACGGCGATCCCGAGCGGCGACTGCTCAGCGGCGAGCTGCGCCGCCACCTGCTCGACGCCGTCGACGAGCTCGCTCCCGGCCAGCGCCTGGTGATCATGCTCCGCGACGTCGTCGGCATGCCCGCGGACGAGGTCTGCGAGCTGCTCGATCTCAGCAACGCCAATCAGCGGGTGCTCCTGCACCGCGCGCGCGTCAGCGTGAGGGCCGCCCTCGTCCCGCTCGTGGAGGTGTCCTCGTGATCTCCGTGTTCCGCCGGCGCCGCCGCGATCCGCTCGTCTGCCGCGAGTTCGTGCAGCTCGTCAGCGACTACCTCGAAGGCTCGCTGCCCGACCGCGAGCGCCGGCGCTTCGAGGCGCATCTCGCCGAGTGCGACGGATGCACCGGCTACCTCGACGACGTGGCACGCGTGGTCGGCTCGCTGAACGCGGCGACGATGCCAGCTCCGGATGCCCACACGCGCGAGACGCTGCTGGCGGCGTTCCGCGACCTGCGCGGCTCCTAGTTGCCCGTCCGGGAGGAGACCCGAACCGTCGTAGGCTGGGGCCCGTCCCGATGCCCGCCACCCCGAGCCGAGGAGAGCAGAGATGAGCACGGTCCACGCCTACGGCGCCCATGGCGCCTCGGAGCCGGTCGTCCCGCTGACGGTCGAGCGGCGCGAGCTGGGCCCGAAAGACGTCCTGATCGAGATCAAGTTCTGCGGCATCTGTCACTCGGACATCCATTTCACCCGCGGCGAGTGGGGCGAGGTGCCCTATCCCGCCGTGCCGGGGCACGAGATCGCGGGCGTCGTCGCTGACGTGGGCGCCGAGGTCAGCTCCTACACGGGCGGCGATCGCGTCGGCGTGGGCTGCATGGTCAACTCGTGCCGCGAGTGCGAGAACTGCCTGCAGGGCGAAGAGCAGTACTGCATCGCCGGCAACACGCAGACCTACGGCTCGGTCGACCGCGACGGGACCGTGACGAAAGGCGGCTACTCGACGCACGTCGTCGTGGACGAGGACTTCGTCGTGCGCGTGCCCGACGGGATCGAGCTCGACCAGGCCGCGCCGCTGCTGTGCGCCGGCATCACGACGTACTCGCCGCTGCGCCACTGGCAGGCAGGCCCCGGCAAGCATGTGGCCGTGGTCGGCTTCGGCGGGCTCGGGCACCTGGCCGTGAAGATCGCGAAGGCGATGGGCGCGCACGTCACCGTCCTCTCGCAGAGCCTCAGCAAGCTCCAGGACGGGCTGCGCCTCGGCGCCGACGAGTACTACGCGACCAGCGAGCGCGAGACGTTCAAGCAGCTGGCGCGGCGCTTCGACCTGGTCATCAACACGGTCAGCGCGCCGCTGCCGATGGGTCGCTTCCTGGGGTTGCTGAAAACCGACGGGGCGTTCGTCAACGTCGGCGCGCCGCCCGAGCCGCTGTCGGTGCCCGTCTTCTCGCTGATCGCGGGACGTCGCACGTTCGCGGGCTCGGCGATCGGCGGGGTCGCCGAAACCCAGGAGATGCTCGACTTCTGCGCCGAGCACGGCGTCGTGCCCGAGATCGAGCTGGTGTCCGCCGAGCAGATCAACGAGGCGTGGGATCGCGTGGTGGCCTCCGATGTGCGCTACCGGTTCGTGATCGACACGGCGACGATGAACGGGGCGGGGGCGTGAAGCGGGGCGAGCGCCCGCTCGGCCCACGAGCCTCGGGGCCCGGCCGATGAGCGCGGAAGCCACGCGCGAGGCGCTGGCGGCGGGCGCGCGCCAGCTGGCCGCCGCCGGCCTGGTCCACCGCACCTCCGGGAACCTCAGCGCCCGCTGCGGGGAGGCGATCGCGGTCACCCCGACCGGCGCCGTCCTGGCCGAGCTGCAGGCGGAGGACATCGTGCTCGTCGACGCCGCGGGGGCGCTCCTGGAGGGCGGGTCCCCGCCGACATCGGAGATCGGGCTGCACCTCGGCATCTACGAGGCCTACGACGCGGGCGCGGTCGTGCACACGCACGCGCCCGCCGCCACGGCCGTGAGCTGCGTCTTCGAGGAACTGCCGGCGATCCACTACGAGATGCTCGGGCTGGGTGGGGCGGTGCGGGTCGCGCCGTACACGACGTTCGGAACGCCCGAGCTGGCGGCGTCCGCCGTCGCGGCGCTCGAGGGGCGTACGGCAGCGCTGCTCGCCAACCACGGCACGGTCACCTACGGCGTGGATCTCGAAGGCGCGATCGGCGCCACCGAGCTGCTCGAGTGGGCGGCGGAGCTGTTCGCGCGGGCGACCGCGCTCGGCGCGCCGAAAGCTCTCGACGAGCAGGCGCTCCGGGACGTCGTCGATGCGGTCGCCGCGCGCGGGTAGCGACGCACGAGCGCGGACGCGCCTCTAGCGGGCCACCAGCGCGAAGAAGTCCCGCGAGTACGGGGTCAGGAAGTGTCCGGAGATCCCGAGCTGTCCGGGGACGACCTGCGACCAGCTCGGCCCGCTGCCGCCGTGCCTGTAGAGATACGCGGCCACCCAGTCCGGGTTGATGTCGAGCTGGACCGCACGCTGCACGGCCGCGCCGCGCAACGCGTCGGCCAGCTGCAGCGGGGTGAGGTGCTCGCCGGCGGCCCAGACGAGCTGTCCGTCGCCGCGGATGCCGAGTCCCGAGCGTGCGGTGACATCCACGTTTCCCACCGTCGCCCCCCAGCAGGTCTGGATGCAGTCCGCGACGTTGGCGGCCGGGCGGCCCCGATCGACGAGCAGGGAGAGGTTCTGGAGAACCGAGTACACGGGAGCGCCGCGCGCAGGGACGCCCTCGTGCCACGCTCCGATCGCGGTCGTGCCGTTCGCATAGGTGACGATCGAGCCGCGTCCGGCCTGCAGCGGCTCGGCGACCCGCCCCGCGACCATCCAGCCGGCGGCGCCGGTCGTGAACTTGAAGCCGCCGTTGAAGGCCGCGATCACGTGGTGGATCTCGCTCGGCTCGATCTGGGCCCCGTAACGCCAGTTGCCGCTGGGCTCGCCGTCGCCCGCGTGGAGGTCGAGCTTCACCAGTTCCTGGTCGAAGCGCAGCAACGTGACCCCCGCGCGCTGCTCCTCCCAGGCGGCGGGCCGCCCGTTCACGCGCGCGACCGTCCGCCAGGAGGAGCCGGCTTCGCCGACGGGCGTGACGAGCAGGGGCGGGGGAGGGGGCGGCGCGGGCGCCGCGGTCGTAGCCGGCGCGGGGGCCGCGGTCGCGGCCGTGCGGGCGGCTACGGGGTTGCCCGGCGGGGCGCTCGTGACGCCCGCACTCGTTGCCGCTCCCGTTCCGCAGCCCGCGAGGGCGAGCGCGAGCAGCGCTGGGGAGAATCGACGGAGGCCCGGGCGAGGCTTTCTGACGGCGCCCATCCCCGTCGAGGCTGACATCGACGCCTAACCCGCCGCTCAGCGGGGCGTGAGAGCTCGTTCACCGGCGCCGGCGCGCGGATTGCCCCGGCCGCCAGGCCGGCCGGGGCCGACCGTGCCCGCGCGCGAACGTGGCCCGAGGCAGCGTCGCCCGTTCGATCGTTGAGAACGCGCTGCCGGACGAGGAGGCCGATCCGCCGCGCGCCGCCCGGCGCACCGTTGTTTGCTCAGCCGGTCGCCGGGGTAGGGAGCGTCCGTCGGCGCTCACGGCGCCGCGCAGGCAACAGCTGGGGGAATGACGAGATGGGGGCAGCGATGACGACGGCGCACGCAGACGGACAGGCTACGAACCGCGCGGGGAGGCGATCGAGGCTCGGGCGCATCTGTGCCGCCCTCGGGCTCGCCGGCATCTGCATCGCTCTGGTGGTCCCCGCCGCGCGCGCGTCGGTGACGCCCGAACACGATCCCTTCTACTCCTACGAAGGCAAGACGCGGCTGAAGAAGATCGCGCCCGGAACCGTGCTGAAGACGCGGACCGTGCCCTTCCACCTCGCGGGCATCGAAACGCCCATCTCCGCCGTCCAGCTGTTGTACAGGTCGACCTCCGCGCTCGGGAAGCCGACGGTGAACGTGACCTCGGTGCTGCTCCCGCCGCTGAAACTCGGCACGCCGACATTGGTCTCCTACCAGTCCTTCTACGACAGCCTCAACACCGAAGACGACCCCTCCTACGAGATCTCCGGCGGCTCGCTGCAGGGCGGCGAAATCGCCAAAGTCGAGTCCGCTCTGTTCACCCCGCTGCTGCTCGCGGGCCAGACCGTCGTCGTCCCGGACACGGAGGGCGAGGAAGCCGACTTCGCGGCGGGGCCGGTATACGGCTACAACACGCTCGACTCGTTGCGCGCGGCGCTCAGCTCGCCCGCGACGGGGCTGACGAGCACGACGAAGATCGGGCTCGAGGGCTACTCCGGCGGCGCGATCGCAACCGAGTGGGCAGCGCAGGAGGCGCCGACGTACGCGCCCGAGATCAACTCGGACATCGTCGGGGCTGCGATGGGTGGCGTGCTGGTGGAGCCCGCTCACAACCTCAAGTACGTCGAAGGCAGCAGCAGCTGGGCGTCGATCATCCCGATGTCTCTCGACGGTCTCGCACGGGCGTACCACCTGGACCTCGATCCCTACCTCACCGAATACGGCAGGGAACTCCTGGAAGGCGACGAGCACCACTCGATCACGAACGAGACCTCGACGCCCGGCCTGACGTGGTCGCAGCTGGCCAAGCCCCAGTACCCGACGCCGGAAACGATCCCTGCGTTCGTGAAGACGGCGAACAGGCTGATCGTCGGCGCGACCGGGACCCCGACGGTCCCCTTCCTGATCGGCCAGGGCAACGGCGGCGAAGAATTCGAAGGAACGCCGGGCGACAAGCCGGGGATCGGGCCGGGCGACGGCGTGATGATCGCCGGGGACGTCCGCAGCCTCGCGCGCGAGTGGTGCGAACGGGGTGTCGCCGTGAAGTACACCGAATACCAGCACCTCGGTCACATCGAGGGCGCCGTGCCGTGGCTGCCCGAAGCCCAGGCCTGGATGACCGAACGCTTCGCCGGCTTGACGGCGCCGCAGGACTGCTCGGAAATCGCTCCGGGGAACTCGCTGGCGCCGATCAAGAGAGCCCGGTAGTCGCGGCGCCGAGGCCACACGGCTCTGGCACAATCGTCACGAGGCGAAAGGAATCTCGTGAGCGTTGGCCTGACCCGACCGACCGACGCCGGCCCAGCGTCGGCAATGGATCGTCCCCGGTGGGCGGAGCGCGTCCTGGTCGTCTACTGCGAGGGCCGCGCAGGTGAAGCCGCGCTTCGCGCCGGGGCTGAGCTCGCTGAACATGGCGCCGGGCTGGCGGTCGTCACGCTCGCCCCTCAGGCAAAGCCGTTGAAATGCTGCAAAGGCGGCGGGGCCGGGCCCTACAACTGCGCTGTCAAGGACGCCGCGGACGACGAGCTTGTTCAGGCGCGGGCGCTGCTCGGGACGGTGGCGCCGCGGGCGAGCTTCACGAAGCTGGTCGGGATCCCCTGGCCGCCGCTCGCTGCGTGGTCTGTCGAGCGCTCGTTCGACGTCGCGATCGTCCCCAGGGAGAGGTTCGCGCGGGGCGGGGGACGGATCGCGCGCGAACTGCGCCAGGCGACGGACGCGGACGTTCGGCTCGCCGGGTAGGGCGCTTCGCAGCGGCCAGAGTTGCCGGCTCGGAGGGGATCTGAGGCCGGACGGAAGCGCGATGTTCAAGTAGTCGAGCAGATCGGTCGACGACGGACGGAGGCCTACCTGCGGCATTCCCGCAAGGGCCTCTAACGGGAGCCATCGCCGTGCAGCTTCAGGTAGCGCTCATGGCGAGACGGCTACAGGCTGCCAGGGCTCTTTGCATCCCATGGCCCGCGGTGAGGGTCCGACCCGTGAGGCTGCGGCCGTGCACCTGGCGCTGACCCACAGGGAGCGGCATCGTCGCCGCGAGGACAACGACCTGCTCGCGACGCAGGATCGGTTGCGCGAAGCGCACGCGGTGGCTCGCCTGTCCAGTTGGGAGTGGCTGCCGGAATCCGATCGGGTGTTGGTCTTCCAAGCGCTGCCGGCGGCGGGTGCCCTCTCCGGCTCAGCTGTGCCGGCGGAGAGCCTGCTCGCGGCGATGTCCGTCGACGACCGCCGCGTTGCGCGCCGAGACCTCGACGAGATGATGGCCGGAGCGCGCGAGGAATCGACGCGACGCTGCTGCTACGAGCTTCCCGACGGGACGGCGTGGCTCGAGACGCGCTCGCGAGCGATGCGCGACGAGGCGGGACGGCTGACATCCGTACGCGGGACCACGCAGGAGGTCACCGAGCAGCATCTGGCCACGCAAGAACTGCTGGCGGCCCGCAACTATCTGAGAGCGGTGGCCGACGGGATGGGGGAGGGGCTCTGCACCAGCGATGCGGACGGGTGCATCGTCTACATGAACCGCGCGGCGGAAAGACTGCTTGGCTGGACCGGCCACCATCCGGAGGGCGGGCGTATGCACGGTCTGCTCCACGCGGGCTGCGCTGCGACGGCCGACTCCGTGGGGCAGTGCGCAATCCTGCGCGCAACCGCAAACGGCGAGACGGCCCGCGTCGAGGACGACTCCTTCGTGCGCCGCGACGGGTCGTCGCTCTCGGTCGCCTACACAGCGGCCCCCGTCGTCACCGCCGACGGGGTCGAGGGTTGCGCGCTCGTGTTCGCCGACACGACGGAGCGCAAGGCGCGCGAGGCGAGCATGGAGCGAGACGTCGAAACGCTCTCCTGTATCCGCCGCATCAAGGAGGGGCTGTCAGAGGATCGCTTCGAGCTGTTCGCTCAGCCGATCGTCGACCTGCGCTCCGGCGCGATCGTTCAGCGCGAGCTGCTCCTGCGCCTGCGCGAACCGGGTGGGAGCATCGCCGCGCCGGTCTCCTTCCTCCCGGTCGCCGAGCAGTACGGCCTCGTGGCCGAGATCGACCGCTGGGTGATCGGGCGTGCCTGCGAGATCGCGGCGGAGCTCGGCGCGGTGCATCTCAACCTCTCCGCGTGCTCGCTCGAGGACCCGGCGATCGTCGACTGGATCGAGCTCTGTCTGGAGACGACAGGTGCCGACCCCTCCGCGATGGTCTTCGAGATCACAGAGACCGCATTGATCGCTGACGAGGTCCTCGCCGAGGCATTCGCCGTGCGCATCCACGGCCTCGGCTGCAAGCTCGCGCTCGACGACTTCGGCACCGGCTTTGGCGGCTTCACATACCTGAAGCAGCTGCCCGTGGACATGCTGAAGATCGACGCCGAGTTCGTTCGTGACCTCAGCTCGAGCGCTGCCAGCCGGCACGTCGTCGTAGCCGTCGTCGCTCTGGCTCGGGCATTCGACCTGCAGACCGTGGCCGAGGGTGTCGAGGACGCACACACGCTGGAGACGGTGCGCGAACTCGGCGTCGACATGGCCCAGGGCTTTCACATCGCCAGGCCCGCCCCGCTCGGGCGCTCCACAACCAGCTCCGAGGCGGCTCGCGGGAACCGAGCCGTCTCCTCTCTCAAGTGAACGGACAAGAGCCATGACCGACGCACACGACAACCGGGAAGCACAGCAGCGACTGGAGCAGGAGCAGGCGATCGGGGATCTGGACCAGAGCATCAGCGACCGTGAACAGGCGATCGTCGACCAGGAGCAGAAGGCGATCGACGAGGAGCAGACCGTGATCGATCGGGCGCTGGCCGCGGCGGAGACCTCGGCCGGGGGCGATCTGGCCAAACGGCAGTCTCAGATCACGAGCCGGCAGGCGCGCAGCGACGCCCGCCAGGCGCAGACCAGCCGCACGCAGATCGGCGCCGATGACGTGCAGGACGTATTGGACGACCAGCAGCGGGACATCGATCAGCCGGCCGTCGGTCTGGGCCAGAGCGAGGAGGAGCAGCAGGCCCACGCCACCAGCCGGGCGGCCGCGGCTGCGGTACGCGCGATCGCGGCACGGCGCCGGGCCGAGGACGCGCTACTGCGCGCGAAGGCGGCGGAACAAAGGGCGCTGGCGCTTCAGGTACGCCACGCGAGCTCCTCGCCGGTCGCCTGAGCAGGTCAGCTGGGGAGAGCGGTCGTTCGCAGCCATCAGCCGCGGACGACCCCACCGGCGCGCCGGGGCCGAGACGGGCGATCGCGCGGCGCCGGGTGTGATGCCGCAAAGCGGCATGCCAAAAGGAGATCCCGCCCGTTTGCAGGCGGGCTCCGGCCGCAGGCTAGCCCGCGCGCTCCGCCGAGGCGAGTCCGCGCCGCGAGAACGCGCCGAGCAACGCGGCGGCGCCCGCAAGCGCCGCGAACGCGAGCGCGACTTTGACGGGCGAGCCGGCGAGCAGCCCGCGCCCGGCCTCGAGCACCGCCGTGATCGGGTTGACGCTCGAGACCGCGTGGACCCATCCGGTCAGCAGCGACAGCGGCACGTAGACGGGTGCCAGGAAGAGGGCGACGAACACGGGCATCTGGATCAGCGGGCCAGCCTGCTCGGTACGGAGGAACATCGCGATCCCGATCGCCCACAGGGCGGCCGTGAAGTTCATGCCGATACCGAGTCCGACCAGCCCCGACAACTGGATGCCGTCGCCGTCGACGCGCATGCCCGCGATCAGGGCGGCGATCGTCACGATCACCGCCACGACCAGCCAGCGCAGGAAGGCTCCGATCACGTAGCCGGCGATGATCCCGCTGCGGCGGGGAGCCCCGAGCATCAGCCTGCGTGCGAAACCGGACTCGAAATCGCGGGCCACCGCGAAGCCGGTGAAGACGCCGCCGAACGCCGCCGACTGCAGGAACACGAACGCGAACTGAAAGGCGGTGTAGCCGGGGGCGTAGTGGAAGTTGGGGACCTGGCTGACCCGCGAGAGCCCGCCGGCGAACGCGACCAGGAAGAAGAGGGGGAAGATGATCGACGGGACGATGATGGCCGGGTTCACGATCGTGTTGTGGATCGAGCGCCAGGCGACGGCACGCGTGACGTAGAAGAAGCGCCTCATGTGCGTGCCAGTCTCGATCTCATCGCCGGCCGCGCGAGCGCCAGCGAGACCGCCGCGAGCGCCAGAGCGAGCCCGAAGCCGAGCTCGAGTGCCTGCGCGTTCCAGCCTTGGATCACGAGACTGCGCAGTCCCTCGACCATGTAGGAGACCGGGTTGTAGGTTGCGACTTCGCGGAACCACGCGGTGCCGATGACGTTGCGCGGGAGCGTCGCGGAGCTGAGAAAGAGGGTTACGAACAGCAGCGGGAAGATGCCCTGGATCGCTTCGCCGGTGCCCAGGCGCAGCGCGAGCAGCCCGCCGAGGGAGGCGAACGCGAACGAGATCGCGAGCGAGAGCGTCAGCAGCACGAGCACGCCGCCGACACCGCTCGCGAAGGTGACGCCGGTGGCGATGCCCACGAGCAGGTAGACGACGGCCTGCACGCAGCCGAGGACGAAGGCGCCGCCGAGCTGGCCGAACAGCATCGCCTCACTGCGCAGGGGCGTGAGAGCGAGCCTGTTCAGGAACCCCGTCTCGATGTCGCGGGCGAGGCTGGTCCCGGTGGAGATCGAGACGAACATGGCTCCCTGCACGAACGGGAACGCGAGCAGGAAGGCGCGATAGCTGTGGGTCGGGAAGCCCGGAAGCTCTGTCACACGGCTGAGCGAGCTGCCGTTGATCGCGAACAGGATCAGCGGGAACAGCATCGGGAAGATGATCAGAGCGCGCTGGCGCAGAACACCTTTCGCCGAGCGGCGGGCGACAGCGGCGACCTGTTCGATCAGCGACGTCTCCCGCGTCACTCCGCGCCGGCTCCCTCGAGCTTGCGCCCCGTCTTGGCGAGGAAGACGTCGTCGAGGGAGGGCTGGTGCAGCTGCAGCGTCTCGACGTGGACGTCGTGCTGGTCGAGCAGGCGCACGATCTCGGCGAGCTCGGTCTCCCCGCCGGGCAGCTGGACGGTGACGCTGCCGCGCGCGCCGCGTTTCGGCGGCCCGAACCGCGTCAGCAGCTCGGCGAGCGTGTCTGTGTCGTGCTCGTCGGCGGGCGCGACCTCGACGCTGGGGCTTCCGATCTCGGCCTTCAACTGGGTCGGCGTGCCCTCGGCGACGATCTTGCCCTGATCGATGATGCCGATCCGATCGGCCAGGGCGTCAGCCTCCTCCAGATATTGGGTCGTGAGGAACACGGTCATGCCTTCGTCCCGTGCAAGCCGGCTGACCTCCTCCCAGAGCGCCGCCCTGCTCTGCGGGTCGAGCCCGGTCGTCGGCTCGTCGAGGAACAGGATGCGGGGCCGGTGTATCAGCGCGAGCGCGAGATCCAATCGCCGCTTCATCCCACCCGAATAGCCGCCGACGCGGCGGTCGGCAGCTTCGGTCAGGCCGACGCGCTCGAGCAGTTCCTGCGCTCGGAGCTTGCGCTCGCGTGAGGGGATCCCCTGGAGCGTCGCTTGCAGCATCAGGTGCTCGCGGCCCGTGAGGATCGTGTCGAGGGCGGCCTCCTGCAGCGCCGCGCCGATCGTCTCGCGAACCTGCGCGCTCTGCCGCACGATGTCATAGCCGCCGACCGTCGCGTGGCCGCTGGTCGGAGGCAGCAGCGTCGTGAGGACCAGCACGGTCGTCGACTTGCCCGCCCCGTTGGGCCCGAGGAAGCCGTAGATCTCGCCGGTCTGGACGCTGATGTCGATTCCGTCGACGGCGCGCGGACCTTTACGGAACTCGCGGACGAGCGCTTGGACCTCGATCGCGATGCTCGACTCCGGCATGCGCGGCATCCTAGCAAAAGGTTGATCTTGTCAAAGATCGAGGTACTCAATATAATGGGCCGCATGGCTGCTGCGGAGATGGCCGGTACCCTGAGCGCGCCGGAGTCCCGCGCACGTCCTCGTTCCGCGGGTGATGAAGCCTGGGCGCTGCTGCGCGAGTTGCTGTTCGCCGAGCGCCGGCGCTTCTTCGAAACGGCCGCGGAGTTCGAGCTACACCCGGCCCAGGCGGGAACCCTGATGCAACTCGACGAGGGCCCGGGCCTGCCGATGCACGAGATCGCGACACGCCTGGCATGCGACAACTCGAACGTGACAGGCATCGTCGACCGGCTCGAGGCCAGAGGTCTCGTGACACGTAGAGGAGGCGAGCAGGACAGGCGCGTGAAGTACGTCGCGCTGACCGCGTCGGGGCGCGAGGTGCGGGAGGCAATGGCCTCGAAGCTGGCGCGGGTGCCGGCCGCGATCGAAAGCCTCTCGCTCGAGGATCAGCGGCTGCTGCGGGACGTGCTCTCGCGCGCGGCCGGCACCGGATCGCCGGCCTGAACAGCAGCCGTGCGGTCGACGAGTGCCCGGCGGGCTGTGCCGGTCTCACTCAGCCGACGGACCAGACCTCGCGTACGCCGTGGCTCGCCGCGGCCTCATGGTGCCGCAGGAGGGAGCTGTCAGCCGGGCGCCGCCGCTGAGCGCGGCGGCGGCGGCGAGCGCCCTCGTTTCCACGCTCAGCCGAGTGTTGTCCGATCGAGCTGCTCGCTCAGTTCTCGCACGGACACATACACCTCGCAGGCGCCGGCGTCGCGCAGCTCCTGCTCGGAGAATCCGCCGGTGAGCACCGTGATCGTCGGCACGCCTGCGCGTTTGGCCGCCTCGACGTCGTAGGGAGTGTCCCCGACCATCACTGCCTCTGAGGCGTCCGCAGCGGCCTTCTTCAGCGCCGACTGGACGAGGTCGGGCTCGGGCTTGGTCGACTCCACGTCGGCTGAGCTCGTCCAGCCGTCGGCCAGCTCGCGCGCGTCGAGCAGATCGAGGTAGTGGTCCACCTCCTCCTGCTTTGCGGAGCTCGCAAGCAGCACGGTATGGCCGCGCCGGCCGAGCTCCTCGATCAGATTGCGTGCGCCCTCCATCGGCTGCACTTCACCGATCAGCTCGCCGTAGAGCGCCTGCTCGTCCTCGCGAACGGCTTCTCCATGCTCGGACTCGAAGCCCTCGCCCGCGACGGCGGGCACCAGCTGATCGCCGCCCATCCCGATGTGGCGGTGGATGCGCCAGATCGGCAGCGTCAGATCGTGGTTGCGAAAGGCGCGGTACCACGCGATCGCGTGCTGATAGTTGGTGTCGACGAGCGTGCCGTCGATGTCGAGGATCGCGACGCCCATCACGAGCCCTTGCAGCGTGGCAGGATCTCCTGCGAGCAGACCTCGAACACCTGCTCGTGCCCATCGCCGCTCCGATCGATGTAGAGCTCTTCGAGGCCCGCCTCGGCCAAGCGCGCCCGGCGGACGAGCTCGAGCGGCGACGTCTTCTTCATGTGACCTCCTCTGATCGGTTGCCCGGACCTTCATCCCCTACCCCTCAGCGAGGCAGGTGAACACGAGCTCGCGATGGGCTCGCGGCTGCGGCGGATACCGGCTCGACACCGCGCCGTGCCCCCCCCCCCCCCCCGAGCGGAGTACGCCCTCCGCCTGCGGGGTAACAAAAGCCCGTCGGCGAGCGATCCCGCGTCTGGGACTGAACCGGGCTGAGAAGGAGAACAGATGCCAGCAACCAAGTCCAACGGGGGGACACCCGCCGAGGGCAAACGCGAGCAGCGCGAGCGGATCGCAGCAGGAGGGCCACCGCCGCCTGTTCGAGGGGTTCCTGCGCGAGCACGAGGATGCCGCGTCCTGGACGGCGCCGCCGAAACAGCGGTGGCGCAGGGCGTGAGCTTCACCTTCGACGACGGCCCCGACCCAGTCTGGACTGCGCGCGTGCACTCCGAGCTCGAGCGCCTCGATGTGCGTGCGAGCTTCTTCGCCATCGGCGCCCGTGCGCTGCTCCACCCCGAGACCCTGAAAGCGAGCGTGGATGCCGGGCACGAGATCCAACTGCACTGTCACCGCCACATCCGTCACGACCGGCTCACAGAGGCTCAGCTGCGTCTCGACGTCGAGCGCGCGCTGGAGGCGCTCTCAAAGGCCGGCGTGACAGCGGCTCTCTGGCGGGCACCGTGGGGCCTCACCACGCCCGCGAGCGAACGCGTTGCACGATCGTTCGGGCTTCAGCTGCACCACTGGTCGATCGACACGCACGACTGGCGCGGGGACGCGCCCGAGACGATGCTCGACGCAGCCGCGGCTGGCCTTGCCGCCGGGGGCTCGGTGTTGATGCACGACGCGATCGGCCCCGGATCGAGGCGCTCTGGATGCGAGAACACGATCGCGCTGCTCGAGGGACTCACCCTGACCTGCCGCGAGCTCGGCCTGGAGCCCGAGCCGGTCCCCGCGATGCTCCCGGCGGCCGCGAGATGAGCAGCGCTGCCGCCCACACGCCCAGCAAGACGACGCTGACCGTCGCGCTCGAACGGATTGCCGCGCGCGCCCACGATTACGACAGAAGCCCCCGCTTCCCGCGAGAGAACTTCGAGGATCTGCTCGCGGCGAACGTACTGCAGTCGGCCGCGCAGCGCCCCGGCGAGCTCTCGAGCGAGATCGCGCTCGTGCGTGCCGTCGCCGCCGCCGACGCCTCGACGGCCCGGATTCTCGACGGGCATCTCAACGGCGTCGAGCGGCTCTCACGCGGTGCAAACGGGCAAATGCGCGACCGTGAGCTGCAGGCGATCCGGGAGGGGCGATTGCTGCTCGGCGTCTGGGGAGCCGACCCCGCTCCCGGCGAGGGCCCGCCGGCCCGACTGCTCGGCCACGGCGATGAGCTGCGCTTGCGGGGCGTGAAGACCTTCTGCTCGGGCGCGGGAGGCGTTCAGCGCGCGCTCGTCGTCGCCTCCGACGAGCGAGACCGACGGCGCCTTGCGTATCTGGACACGAGCGAGGGGGTTGAGATCGACCACGGCTGGTACCAAGCGTCCGGCCTGCGCTCATCAGAGAGTCACCGCGTCGAGTTCCACGACACCCCGGTGATCGCACTCCTCGGCGAGCCGGGCGAGCTCTCACAAGAGCCCTGGTTCTCTCGCGACGCCCTGCGCACCACTGCGACTTGGGTGGGACTGGCGGACTGCATCCTGCGCGCCACGTTGCGAGCGACCGACCCCGCTCGCGCGAGCGAAGTGCAGGCGCAGGGCATCGGCCGCATGCGCGTCGCGCACGCCACGATCGAGCGCTGGATCGAGCACGCCGCCGATCAGCTCGGTGCGATCGAACCGGCCCCGGGCGGCCCCGGCACCGACGCCGCCGAGCTCGCCGCGCTGTGTCGCGTAGCGATCAGCGATGCCTCACGCGAGATCGCCTCCACCGCGGCGACCGTGTGCGGCTCGCGAATGCTCACCAGCGGCGGTGAGCTCGAGCGCGCCCGCCGCGACCTCGACCTGTTCCTGCTGCAGCACCGGCTCGACCCGAAGATCGCCGCGCTCGGTCGGAGTGCCCTGGAGCGCGATCCCCGATGAGCTCCCTCACCGACCCCGAGGAGCGCTTCGACGCCCTCTATGAGCACAGCCGAGATCCCTGGGGGTATGAGAGCAGCGACTACGAGCGTGAGAAGTACGCGAGCACGCTCGCCGCGATACCCGCCGGCCCGATCGCCCGAGCGCTCGAGGTGGGCTGCTCGATCGGGGTGTTCACGGCACAGCTCGCAGAACGTTGCGAGCAGGTGACGGCGGTCGACTTCTCGAGCCGGGCGGTCGAGCTGGCTCGCGCGAGGCTCGAGGGCGTGCCGAACGTCGAAGTGCTGCAAGCCCGGTTTCCCGAACAGGCTCCCTCAGGTCCGTGGCAGCTGATCGTCTGTTCGGAGCTCCTCTACTACCTGCCGGCGGAATCCCTGCGCCAAGCGATCGGCTGGCTCACCACGCAGCTGCGCGACGGCGCCTGCGTGCTGGCGGTCAGCTGGCGTGGCCACGGCATCCACGAGCCGTTTCTCGGCGACGAGGTGCACGATCGGCTCGCGCGCGAGCTCGCGCCCTGGCACTCGCTCGACGCCCGGCGCGCGGGCTACCGCCTCGACCGCTTTCAGCGAGCATGAGCAGCGAGCGCATCCTGATCGTCGGAGCGGGACCCGCGGGCGTGGCCACCGCGCGCTCCTACCGCGAGTGCGGCGGCACCGCTCCCGTGAGCATCTTCGGCCGCGAGCCCCACCCTCCCTACCGACGTCCGCCGCTGACCAAGGAGTACCTGCGGGGAGAGCTCGCCGTCGCAGAGCTGGCGCTGGAGGAGCGCGGCTGGTATGAGGAGCAAGAAGTCGAGTTGCGACTGGGCTGTGAGATCAGCAAGATCGAGCCCCGCAGCGGCCAAGTCCGCCACGGAGGCGAGACTCAGCAGGGTGCGACGATCGTGCTCGCCACGGGCTCTGCGCCTGTGCGTCCCAAGCTGAAGGGCGTCGACCACGCCCGGGTGCTGAGCGTTCGTGAGCTGGCGGACAGCCAGCGCATCTCAGAGTGCGTGAAGGCCGGCACACAGGCGCTCGTGATCGGCAGCGGATTCATCGGCTGTGAGATCGCGGCCTCGCTCGCGCAGATCGGCGCCCGCATCACTCTGATCTCTCAGGAACAGGCGCCGCAACGCGAGCGCCTCGGGCTCGGCGCGGCCCTGCGTATCGGCGATTGGCTGCGTGAGCTCGGCGTCGAGCTGATCAGCGGCGCGGAGGTGCGCGCAATCGACGACGGGCGCGCGGTGATGCTTGCCGACGGGCGGCGCCTCGAGGGCGAGTGGGTTCTGCTCGGGACCGGCGCGAGCCCGCGTGGCGAGCTCGCCGAAGCGGCAGGCTCCCCGGTCAAGGACGGGGCGGTGCTCGTCGATGCGCAGATGCGCGCCGGGGAGCGGCTGCTTGCCGTCGGCGACGTCGCCTGCGCGCAAAACGCGGGCGCTCGCCGGCGCCTGCGCGTCGAACATTGGGGGGACGCGCTCGAGCACGGCCAGATCGCCGGCAGGACGCTCGCGGGGGGTGGGCGGCGGTGCCCGGCTTCTGGTCGACGATCGGCGAGCACACCCTCAAGCACGCGGCTTGGGGAGACGGCTATGACTCATGCGAGCTCGTCGCCCACGGTGACGGCGCATTCACCGTTTGGTACGCGCGCAAGGGCGTGCTCGTGGGCGTGCTGAGCCACGATCGCGACGAGGACTACGAACGGGGCCGCGAGATGATCCGCCGGGGAGTGCCGGCGAGATGATCGCCGGGTACGCCGACATGCTGGCAGGGCCCGAGCCCTCGCTGCGCGCGGTGGTCGTCATCCCGGCGCGCGATGAGCAGGACCGGATCGCCGCGTGCATCGCGGCACTTGCCGCCCAGCGCGGGCTCGCCGCACAGGACTACGAGGTGATCGTGATCCTCGACGGTTGCACCGACGACACGGCCGCAGTTGCCGAGCAAGCATCGCTTGCCGCCCCGTCGCTGCGCCTGCACCAAGTCTCGCTCGCCACCTCCCAGGGAGTGGGGAGGGCGCGACGGCTGGGCATGGATCTCGCATGCGAGCGCCTGCTCGCCCTCGGCCGCGAGGAGGGGCTGATCGCCAGCACCGACGCCGACAGCGTCGTCGCGCCGGATTGGCTCGCTGTACAGCTCGAGCTGCTCGAGTCGGGTGCCGAGGCCATCGGTGGGCGCATCGAGCTGCACGAAGAGGAGCTCGCCGCTCTCGCGCCCGAGGCGGTGAGGGCGCGAGAGCGTGCCGCGGGGGAGAGGGCCGAGCGCGCGCTGCGCCATGCAGTGGCCCCCGGGCTGGTCGAGCATCACCAGTTCAGCGGCGCCTCGCTCGCCTTGACCGCCGCCGCCTACTCCCGCTGCGGAGGGCTGCCCGTCCGCGCGGCCCTCGAGGACGAGGCGCTCGAGGAAGCCCTCGCGAACCAGGGGGTTGCGATCCACCGCAGCCGCCGTGTGCGCGTGAGAACCTCCGCGAGAGTCAGCGGGCGCGCGCCACGCGGCCTGGCGAGGGATCTCGCACGGGCCGATTGGCGTGCACGACGCGCGTACGCCGCCGAGGAGTTCACCCTCGAACGCCTGCTGTCGATCAAGCGCGCGAGCATCGCGCTGCTGCTGCCGGCCCGGGAAGTCGCCGGGACGATCGAGCGCGTGGTCGAGACCGCCGCTCGACTCCAAGACGCCGGACTGCTCGATGAGACGATCGTGATTGACGCCGCCTCGCAGGACGGTACGGCCGAGATCGCGCGACGGGCCGGCGCGCGCGTCGAGCAGGAGAGCGAGCTGCTTGCCCGGTTCGGGCCTGCGCGCGGCAAGGGCGATGCGATGTGGCGTGGCCTGGCAGCGAGCCGGAGCGAGCTCGTGGTCTACGCCGACACCGACACCGAGGACTTTCACGAGGGCTTCCTGCTCGGTCTGCTCGGCCCGCTGCTGAGCGAACCCGGCGTCCAGTTCGTCAAGGGCACCTTCCGCCGGCCGTTTCGGAGCGGCAGGCAGGTCAGCGTCGAAGGTGGCGGCCGCGTCACAGAGCTGATGGCACGCCCGCTCCTGAACCTCCACGCCCCGGAGCTCGCGGTGTTCCATCAGCCGCTCGCCGGTGAGATCGCCGCGCGGCGTGAGCTGCTCGAGCGTGTGCCCTTCGCCGCCGGGTACGGCGTGGAGATCGCAATGCTGATCGACGTCTGGCGCAATGTCGGCCTGACCGGCATGGCTCAGGTCGACCTCGGGGTGCGCCAGAACCGCCACCAGCCGCTGCGAGACCTCTCAGCGATGGCCTACGCGGTGCTCGTCGCTGCCCAGAGCAGATTCTTGGGTCAGGACTTCACCGACGCTCACGCCGGCGGCTCGATCATTCTTCCCCCGCCGGGAGACGGCCAGGCGATGGAGTCACGGCGAGTCGCCGTCGAGGAGCGTCCGCCTCTCTCCCAAATACTGCGGCCGCTCGCTGAACAGGTCGCTGCCGGCTCAGAGGGGTGAGTGCTCGGCGCCCGAGGCCCGACGGGCCTGATCAGCGGCGACAGGGGACCCGAAATGACGACCCGCCGCGGTGGCGTGCGGGAAATAGCGAGGCCGGCCGGCCCGGCGCGGGCGTCGTCGCCGAGGTTTCTGCAACCGGCGATCCGTCCCGCCTGCGGACGGGAGTCGTAAAGCCCGTCTCGACTACTTGATGATCAGGATCTGCGGGTGTGTGGCGAGCAGGGTCTGCGTGAAGACGTAGTCGAACGCGAAGATCCCTGTGATCGCTATGACGACGGCTTCGTTGACGGCGCGGCCGACCCCCTCGGCGCCGCCGGAGGCGGCCATGCCCTTGTAACAGCAGACGATCGCGATGATGGCGCCGTAGATGGTGGTCTTCAGCACCGAGCCCCAGAGGTCGGTGGTGGAGGCGTTCGCGAACAGCGTGGCCCAGAACGGGCCGAGCGGCTGGCCGTTGACGAGCTCGGCGATGATGCCGCCGAAGATCCCGAACAGCAGCGCGTAGATGTCGAACAGGCCCGTCACCAGCATCAGCGCCAGGAACCGGGGCACGACGAGGTTCTTGACCGGGTCAACGCCCAGCACCTGCAACGCGTCGAGCTCCTCGCGCACCTTCCTGGCGCCGAGGTCCGCGGTGATCGCGGTGCCCGCCACACCGGCGACGACGATCGCGGTCACGCTCGGGCCGATCTCGCGGACCGCGCCGAGCACGAAGAAGCCGCCCAGGCGGTCCAGCGCACCGAAGATCGTCAGGAAGTTGGCCGCCTGCAGCCCCGGCGCGGCGTAGCAGATGCAGACGGTCGAGATCAGCAGCGGAAACCAGCACAGCCGCAGCGCGAACAGGAACTGCGAGACGAACTCCCCGCCATACGGGTACGGCGGCCTCAGAGCAGACCAGATCGTCTTGCCCGTGAGGATCATCATCTCGCCCAGCTCCTCGATCAGCCCTCCCCCGGAGAGGCGGAGACGCTCGGCGACAGCCCTAGCCACGACGGCACCCAGGCGGGGTCTCGCGCAGCGAGCGCTGATGAGCAACCTGTCGGGCTCGATATAACACTGCTGATGCATCCAAAGGCATCGGGCGCCCGACGGCAATGGGATCCGCGCGACCGGTTCGCGCCGACCGATCGGAGACCGGCGTGAAGCTGGGGCCACCTTCGTACGTCGTGCTGGGGATGCTGCGGATCGGCCTGCGGTCGGGGTATGCGATAAAGCGCGGCGCCGACCGCGCGACGAAGCACTTCTGGCCGATGTCCCTGGCACAGGTCTATCCGGAGTTGGCGAGGCTCGAGGAGGCCGGACTGATCACCGGTCGCGAGGACCCGCACGGCGCGCGCGCGAGGCGCGCCTACGAGATCACCGAGCGGGGGGAGGATGCGCTGCTCGACTGGCTGAGGGCTCCCCGCGATGCGCCGCCGCAGGTCCGCGACGAGCGGCTGCTGCGTCTCTTCTTTGCCGACGCGCTGCCGCGGGACGATCAGATCGCACTGGTGCGCCGGCTGCGCGAGAGCCATGAAGAGGAAGCGGCTTGGATACTGAAGGAGATCGTGCCGATCGCGAGCGCCGCCGAGGAGACGGGCACGCTCTTCCCCCGCGCGCTGGCGCGGCTGAGCGTCGAGGTCTACAGCTCGATCGCCCGCTCGCTCCGGGAGCTCGAGGCGCGGCTGTCAGCCGACCCGGCCGGCGGCTGAGCCACGCATCGTGCTCCGCCCCGGAGCCGCTTCCTCGTGGACGGCCCGCGCTCCCCGGGCTGAGGAGTTCGCACCGTGAGCGTGATCCTCGCCGCCGGTGCGGCGTTCTCGAACGCGCTTTACGTCATGACGCAGCATCTCGCCAGCACGAGCGGCCGCCGTTCGCGCGCGACGGGGCTTCACCTCGTCGTCTCGCTCCTGCGAAGCCCGCTGTGGCTGTCCGGCTGGATCGCGGCGGTCGGTGCGTTCGTCTTTCAGGCGGCGGCGCTGAACCACGGACAGCTGTCGATCGTGCAGGCTGTGCTCGTCACCGAGCTGGTTTTCGGGCTGGTGCTGCGAAAGGCGTGGATCCACCAGGAGATTCGCGCGGCGGCGTGGATCTACGCCGTGATCACGTGCGCCGGTCTCGCCGCCTTCGTCCTCATCGACGAGCCCCAGGGTGGCGTCGCGACGCCGCCCCGCCACGACTGGCTCGTGGTTCTCGTCGTGTCCGGCGTTGCGACCGCGGCGATGACACTTGCCGCCCGCCGTGGCACGCCCACGCGTCGCGCCGCTCTCTACGCGGCCGCGGCGGCCATCGTCTGGGCGCTGGTTGCCACCTTCATCAAGGCTGCGACCGAGAGCCTCACCAACTCAGGGATCGCAGCCGTCTTCGGCGACTGGCCCGTCTATGCGCTGCTGGTCGGCGGGATCCTCGGGATCATCCTCTCGCAAGCCGCGCTACATGTCGGGCCGCTCAGCGTCTCCCAGCCGATCCTGGTGATCCTCGACCCCACCGTGAGCGTCATCCTCAGCATCGTGCTCTTCCAAGAGCACTACACCGGTGGCCCGGCGGCCGTTCTGGGGGCCGTCGTCGGGTTCCTTGTCATGTGTACAGGAGTGGTGGGGTTGACGCGAAGCGCTCCTCCGACGATGCTCTCCGGCGCCCGCCGTCCGGGGCCGGCTCCTGGCTGAGCTCGCACGACTGCTCGCCTGCTCGAGAAGCGCCGGAGGAGGGACTCGAACCCCCGACACGCGGAGTGATCGGTCGAAAATAGGCATGAGTTTGGCTGTCTAGGGCCAAGTCAGACCCGGCTGCGGGCGGCTGTGGAAGGTTGCTTCTGACTTGTGGAATCCTCCCGGCTAGGATCGTCTTTGTCACCTCCCGGTGGCCGGGGGCTCACGATCTTCGCGCATGCCGCCGAGCCTGGGACCGGTTCGCCGGGGAGGCGTCGTTGTCCGCCTTGAGAGGTACCGCCGCGGTCCTATTGAGAACCGTGAACGCCGATCCCAGGGAGGTAGCCATGGCGACTGCAACAAGCGGCCGTACGAGCCCGCGGATCCCCGCCGGCACGTGGGTCGTGGACCCGACGCACTCGACGATCAGCTTCACCGTCAAGCACATGGGCATCGCCAACGTGCGGGGCCAGTTCCACGAGTTCGAGGGCACGCTCGAGGTCCGCGACCGCCTGTCCGATTCGAGCGCGCGGGGAACCGTCGAGGTCGCGTCGATCGACACCGGCGAGCCCGGACGCGACGACCACCTGCGCTCACCCGACTTCTTCGACGCGGAGCAGTTCCCGCAGATCACGTTCGAGTCGACCCGTGTCGAGGCGATCGATGAGGAGTCGACCCTCGTGGCCGGGAACCTCACGATGCACGGCGTCACGGGCGAGATCAAGCTCGACGTCGTCGCGCAGGGAACGGACGTCGACCCGTGGGGCAACACCCGCGCCGGCCTCGAGGGGGTCGGCACGCTCAGCCGCGGCGACTTCGACATGAAGTTCAACCAAGCGCTCGGCAGCGGCAACATGCTGGTCGGGGACAAGGTCGCGATCGCGCTCGACATCTCGGCCGTGCTGCAGGAGCGGTAGAGCGTCGTGGTGTTCGCCGGCCGGTCGAGCAGCGGTCGGCCTTGGATCTCACGCGAGACAGTTGGGACAAAGAAGTCCGGCTCGCTGGGCCGTCGCGCGACCCCGCAAGCCCGCATTCCAGAGCCAAACGCGTAGTGCCGGAGGAGAGACTCGAACCCCCGACACGAGGATTACGAATCCCGTCCCAAATGCCGTCCCCATCGGGGGTATGACATCCACCCCGAGCGGCCCGAGGTACAAGCGTCCCCTGCCTCGTCTACGTTGCCTTGCTGCATGGCTGCCCCTGAGGGAGCGGCAGTTCGCGACTACCGCGTCACGACGATGACGCTCCCTTCGCGATCGGCCCCGAACCGCCGATGATCGCGGGGAGGATCCGGTTCCGAGGACACAGCGCCGCCCCAGTGGCCCCATGTGACATTCGTGCTGGGTGCCACGACGCGGCCGCGCGTGGTCGCGTTAACCGCGGCGCGGACCCGCGTGTAACCGTGCGCGGGGCGGGCGTTGAAACGCCGCGTGCCCGTTTGAACGCTCTTCAAACACACGGCGTCAGGACATCGACGCCGAGCACGGTCGAACACAACTCCCGGTTGATCGAGGTGTCCAAGCGTCGCGAAACCCGATGACAGGAGACGCTCCCATGCTCAAGAAATGGATCCCGATCACGGCGGCGCTGGCGGCGCTACTCGTGGTCCTGACGGTGACCGTCGCAGCCCTGGCGGCTTCCCCCCCTGCAGTGTCCGGCGAGTCCGCGACGGCGATCGGCGACAGCAGCGCGACCGTCTCCGCCTCGGTCACCCCAGCCGGGCAGGAAACGACGTACGCGTTCGAATACGGGACCGACACCCACTACGCCAGCCAGACGGCGGTCCAGAGCGCTGGTGCGGGCACACAGCCCGTCACCGCGACCGCTGCGCTCACCGGACTGCACCCGGGCACCGTCTACCACTACCGAGTCCTTGCCACGAACGCCGGCGGCACCACCCCCGGGCCCGACGCGACCTTCAAGACCACAGGCATCGCGCCGCCTGAAACGCCGCTCACGCAGCCGGCAACCGGCGCGGCGACCGCGATCGGGACCGAAACAGCGACGCTGAACGGGACCGTCAACCCGGCCGGGCTCGCTCCCGGCGAAAGCGAGTCCGTCTACTTCCAGCTCGGGACTGCGCAGCCCTACTCGCTCCAGACGGCGCCGCAGACTGTGAAGGCGGGGAGCACACCCGTGCCGGTGAAGACGCTCGTCAGCGGGCTCGCAAGCATGCAGACGTTCCACTACCGACTCGTCGCCGTCAGCGAAAGCGGAAAAGTGAGCGCCGGCGCGGACAGCACCTTCTTCACCCCTCCGCGGGAACGGCTGCAACCGGCGCGCGTTGAAATGTCCGCCTCGCCAAGCTTCCAGCGCAGGATCCCCGACCGCGTCACCGTCTCGGGCCGTATGGTGCCGCCGCCCGGGATGAGCAACCTGATCGGCTGCCGCGGCTACTTCGACATCACCTTCCGCGTCGGACAGGTCGCCGTCCAGTCTCTCAGGGCAGGGATCCACAAGGACTGCACGTTCAGCCTCCCTGTGGTGTTCCATAACCGCAAGCGGCTGGGGAGCGGCCACGTCACTGTGCACGTGCTGTTCGCTGGGAATCACTTCCTGCACCGCTTGGAAGCCCCGACCCAGACGATTCAGGTCGGCTGAGCGACTGGCCGCTCGCGTCGCCGGCCCGTCGCGCGGCCGGCGACGCAGCGGCGCTGTTCGGCGGCCACCTCGACGGCGACCGAGTCGGTGGAGGAAGCCGGCGAGCGGGCGGTTGAGGTGGAGGTGGAGGTAGCTGTCATTTCTCACTCGCCGGGACCATCGGCCGAACCGCCGACATGCCGGCGGAAAGTCCGCTCGAACGCCCGCCAGCGGACGTCGACCTCATCCGCTCCGGCCTCGCGGTCGAGGCGTACGACCACGGCGACGGGCGCGCTGAAGGCGAGAGCGAGTCCCGAGGCCCCCGCCACCTGCCGCGGGCCGTCCCACAGCTCGGGCAGCGTCACCGCGCCTCCGACGGCGAGAGCTTCTACTCGGCGTTGTGGTGGCGTGCAGCCATTCGCTCCGGCGCCCCGGCATACCTCGCCGGCGAGCGGCGCCGTGTTCACACTTCCGTTCGCACCTCTGCGATTCTCGGCTCCCGGCGGCGACCTGAAGCGGCCGGAATGGCTCTCTGAAGCCGATCGCGGGTATGCCGGAGGAGGGACTCGAACCCCCGACACGCGGATTATGATTCCCGGCGTGATCGGGCAGTACAGCCTGCAGCTACGGGCTTTTTGGGTCGCGTTGGACACGCCGTTGGACACAACTGCCAGGCGCGTCGCTCGAACGCGACGGCGACCGGGCTTACCCGCGCGATGTTCTATGTGCGTCCCGTTCTGAGAGCCGTCAGGACAACGCAGCTGCAGAGAGTTCCGTCGTACTCGACCGAACCCGCGGGGACTGGCCGCCCGAGGCTCCGCGGTGGCGGCCGGGTGGCTCGGTCAGCTGTTCGGGCGCAGAACGCGTCCGCACCGGGCGTTAGCCGACGGACAACCGACTAGGTTTCGAGTGATGCGCTAATGGCGCGCAGCTCCGCTACTGGCCCGTCGGCGATCGTTCTTATATGGGTCGTGATCACGTTGACAGTCCCACCAGGCAAGCTCCAAGAGCGCTTGGGTGTCCTCTTCGGAGAAGCGGCGCCTGACGAGCGTGGCCGGATTGCCGCCCACGATCGCGTAATCCGGAACATCCCGCGTCACAACAGCAGCGGTAGAGATGATCGCTCCGTGACCGATATGGACACCGGGCATGACCGTCACGTTCCCGCCGATCCACACGTCGTTACCGACCACGGTGTCACCCCGGGACGGCAGGTCGGTGATCAGGTCGACATGCTCTGCCCACGGAGGCTCCCATGATCGGGAACGGATAGGTCGAAGGACCATTCATCCGGTGGTTTGCACCATTCATGATGAACGTCGTGCCGCAGCGATCGCGCAGAACGACCCAATGATCAGGCGATCAGGGCTGTAATGGTGTGTGACGTTACGCGTCTGGAAATCCAGCGCGTGCTCGGGATCGTCGTAGTAACTGTAATCGCCGACCTCGATCAGCGGACTGGTGATCAATGGCTTGAGCAGCACAACTCGGTCCTGACCATCGATCGGGTGCACACGCATGGGATCGGGGGCGAGCTGAGGGATCATGACGGCTAGTCTAGATCGGTCGACATCTGCCGGGTCGACGAGGAGGGGGGGCAAGCTCGGCTTCTACCCGAAGGTTCGTGGCTGCGGCGACCCCGAGCAGGGTGAAGGCGGGGCGGAGGCTGCACCGGCCGCCAATCGGGGCCGAAATCACGCGAGCTGGTCGAGGTGCCCTCGGCCCTCGGTCTCCCGCCCTTGGAAGGGCGAGATCGGCTCGTAAGGCGACCTCTGGGCTTGGCGGTACACGCGCAGACTGAGGCAGTCGCCCCGAACCGAGTCTTGGCGACCTCGCCAAGCGGCAGACATGGTTCTACGGTTGACGCCGTGGAACCAGTCATCTAGGAGAACTTTCGCCGGTAGATGGCGATGGCGAACGTGTATGCGACGACGATGATGCCGACCATCCAGGCGAGGGCGATCCAGATCCCGGAGCCGACCGGTTGCCCGGTGAACAGGTCGCGGATCGTATTGGCGATGGACGTCACCGGCTGGTGCTCGGCGAAGGCGCGCACCGCGCCGGGCATGGTTTGGGTGGGCACGAAGGCCGAGCTGATGAAAGGCAGGAAGATGAGCGGGTAGGAGAAGGCGCCGACGCCGTCTGCGGACTTCGCGGACAGGCCGGGGATGACGGCGATCCATGTCAGCGCCAGGGTGAAGAGGATCAGGATGCCTGCGATCGCGAGCCAGGCCGCCGCTCCCGCCCCGGAGCGGAAGCCCATAAGCAGGGCGACGCCCACGATGACCGCGAGCGAGACCAGATTGGCGACCAGCGAGGTCAGCACGTGCGACCACAGCACGGAGGACCGTGCAATCGGCATCGACTGGAATCGCTCGAAGATGCCGCCCTTCATATCGAGGAACAGCCGATACGCGGTGTAGGAGATACCCGAGGCGACCGTGATCAGCAGAATGCCGGGCAGCAGGTAGGTCACATAGCTGCCCGACCCGTGTTTGACCGCGCCGCCAAACACGTAGACGAACAGCAGCAGAAATGCGATCGGCATGATCGCGGTCGTAATGATGGTGTCCAGGCTGCGCGTGATGTGCTTCAGGGAGCGTCCCAGCAAAACGGCGGTGTCACCGAAGAAGTGCGTGTCCATTGTTGTTCCCTACTTTCTGACCGACTTGTTGTCGGGGCTGATGGGCTCCTCGCCGACGACGGCGAGAAAGACGTCCTCGAGGGTTGGCTGTTTCTCGACGTATTCGACCTTCGCCGGCGGGAGCAACCGCTTGAGCTCGGTCAAGGTCCCGTTCACGATGATCCGACCGTGGTGGAGAATCGCGATCCGGTCAGCGAGTTGCTCGGCCTCGTCCAAATACTGCGTGGTCAAGAGCACCGTCGTGCCGTGCTCGGCAAGATCCTTGATGGTTTCCCACACCTCGATGCGCGCCCGCGGGTCCAGGCCCGTTGTCGGCTCGTCGAGGAAGATGATCGGTGGACTCCCTATCAGGCTCATGGCGATGTCCAGACGGCGGCGCATGCCACCGGAATACGTCGACGCCTTCCGCGCGGCTGCATCGGCCAGCGAAAAGCGCGCGAGCAGCTCGTCCGCGATCGCACCCGGGTCCTTTTGATGGCGCAGCTTGGCGACGAGCACGAGGTTCTCGCGGCCGCTGAGGATCTCGTCGACGGCCGCGAACTGGCCGGTGAGACTGATCGACTCCCGCACCTGCGCAGCATGAGTAGCGACGTCGAAGCCGTTGACGCTGGCCACGCCCGCATCCACGTTGAGCAGCGTGGACAGGATTCTCACCACCGTGGTCTTCCCCGCCCCGTTTGAGCCGAGCAGGGCGAAGATGCGGCCCGGCGCGACGTCGAAGTCCACGCCGCGCAGCACTTCCAGATCCTTATAGGACTTCTCTAGGCCCCGCACGCGGATCGCGGGCTCCTGGAGCCGATTGCCTGTTGTCTGCATGTCTCTTCTCTCTTTCGTCAGCGTTTGATGGCTGCGGCTCGATCCATGGCCGTAGTCAGCCGTTTCTGCTCCCGGGTGATCCATGAGCCCCCCCGGTAGTTCCGGAGAAACGCGTCGGCGAACTCCACCGGGTCTTCCCCGACGACCTCCCGGATCGGGGTTTCGTTCGCGGCGCTCTGCTCGAAGAGTTCGAGGAGGTCCTCGAGCATCGACAGCACGCCGTCTCCTGTTCCGGGCCCGAAGAGATACATGTAGTGCTCCAGCGCATCGAGCGCCGTGCGATAGTTCGCGGGAAGCGCGTTCGCACGCGCCTTGTACTGCCGGTAGCGTCTCTTCTGCGCAATCCAGCCTGTGGGCATGTCTACTTACCTCCATCGTGGAGCTGTTCGAGTCGTTCTGCGAGGAAGCTCCAGTTTCTCCAGAACTCTTTGAGGTACTCCTGTCCCTGAGCGTTGAGGGAGTACACCTTGCGCGGCGGCCCCTTCTCGGAAGGGACCTTCTCCACGTCGACGAGGCCGCGCTGCTCGATCCTCACCAGCAGCGCGTAGATGGTCCCCTCGGCGATGTCGGAGAAACCCTGATCCCGCAGCCACACAGTGATCTCGTAGCCGTAGGCGGCACGGCCGGAGAGGATCGCGAGCACGATTCCCTCCAACACGCCCTTGAGCATCTCCGTCATCTGCCTAGCCATGGGAACCTCCTTACGCTACTCGGTGACGTTGACTACTGGTACATAGTAGCACTGACTAGCACCGGCGCAGACGACGTGCGGGACCAGCGGCGCCGTTTCCGTAAGAACAATTGGCTCCAAATCCGAGCCTTTGCCGGCGGAGTCTGGGCAGCGCCGTTGCTCACGGCTATGTGTTCTCCAACGTGCCTCCGCCGGGCGACTGTGGCGCCTCAGGTGAGAGGATGTCGGTGGCCCGGTGACCCTCGGGGACCCCATCCACGATGACCAGCCATCCGTGGCTGTTCTCGGTGCGGAGCGGTTCGATCGAGGTATTCGATAATCGGGGGACCCATCGCTATGGACTCGATGTGAGCGATGGCATAAGCGGTCATGGTTGCCTCCTGTTCTTTTCGTCTTGCCTGTGGGCGGCCTCTCTGGCGTGGCTCGACGGCCGTAACCAGGGGTCGGGCTCCTTGCTCGGAATCTCTAAGTACTTGCGGGAAGTCGCCGCCGTCAGCGATCGTTCTGTTGTGGGTGGTGATCGCCCCATCCTGGTGCGTGCTGCGGAGCTGGGGGATGGATTGCTCAGTGGCCTTCGACCGCCGTGTGTCCGTGGGGCAGATCGTCCGCGCATCACGCGGCCGATCTGCTGGTGGTGTGTCGTCCACGCGGGGGGTCCGGATCGCCTCGCGTCGAGA
This sequence comes from uncultured Solirubrobacteraceae bacterium, assembly GCA_963742805.1. Taxonomy (GTDB): domain Bacteria; phylum Actinomycetota; class Thermoleophilia; order Solirubrobacterales; family Solirubrobacteraceae; genus Palsa-744. The sequence continues at coordinate 536,831 of CAVUNG010000002.1, forward strand.
GCATGCGCCAGAGTCCTGAGCGTCGGTAGTTGAGCTGATCGACCACCTGGAGCGCGACGAACGACACCGGGTAGAGGGCCGCCCCTATCGCCGGAACCATTTCGATCGGCAGGGTGTAGGCGATCACGAGTCGTATCCCGGAATCGACGAGCAGTCCTACGCCCCAGATGACGCTGGAGATCCGCCAAACACGCCGAAACTGCGGCAGTCGCGTCCATAGATTGAGCCAGGGCTCGCTAGTGAATGCTCGCCGGCCCTCGAGTAGCGATCGAGCGAAAAGGAACGCCAGTGGGCGGTTGCTGCGTGCACTGGCAAGAAACCAGGCGCCACCGACGCCGGTGGCCAAAGCCTCCTTGGCCAGCAGAAACCGGGGGCTGCCTGCCGTCAGAGAAACCCCGACCCCGAGGACCATCGTCGTGAGAACGAACGTCGCAAGTCGATCGACCGTCCGCGTCCTGACCAGCCGCACGGACGTGCTGATCGCGGGCGGGATCGTGCCCGCCGCCAATGCGAGATAGACGTCGACGCTTGCCGCCCGCAGCCCGTAGAAGAGCGCCACTGGTGCGGCGATGTCGATCAGCACGATCGTCATCGAGGCCCCCGTGCGGTGCGGCTTCGGTGCGAGGCCGACGTCCTCGGCGGCCGCAAAGGTGCGGGCGCAGTGATCCTCGGACGCCGCGCGCCCCTGCCGGACAAGCTTGCGCCACCGGACGAGCGTCGCGAGCAAGCCGAGCGCGCAACTGGCGCCGGCGAAGGCGAACGCGGCGGAGGTCCCGGCGCTTTCGATGAGTATCCCGGCGCTAGCCGCGCCGATCGCGCCGCCAAACGAAATCGCGGTCGCCAGCCAGGCGAACGCCTCGGTCATCGCAGCCGCCGGGGCGGCGCGACCGACCATCGCGTACACGGCGGCCTCCGTCGGCGCGATGGCAGTGCCGGCCAGCAGCAACACAGCTCCGAGCGCAACGATGCTTCCCGAAGCCGGGATCAGCGCGAGGTGACCTACGGCGAGAGTCGCCAGCGCGAGTGCGAGCCCCGGGAGGGTGCGCGCGCCACCACCTAGTCGCGCGATCAGAAGACCACCCGCGAACGAACCGACACCCCATAGGGCAAACAGCGGTGCGGCGGCTGTCGTAGTGCCTAGCGCCGTCGCTGATGCCGTCACGGCGACCTCGACGGCGCCCAAGAGCACCCCCATTGCCAGCAGGACGATGACGAGCGTCCGCATCGCCGGCGCCGCCAGCGACGCATCGTGAGAGCGGGCGTGGCTCGCACCGGGATCGGGCTTCCACTCGAGAGAGGCCGGCTGCGCGGCGAACGCAGCGGTTCCCACGAGCAGCACGACCCCGATCGCGGCCAGCGCCAAGCCTGTCGACCACAGCGCGCCGATGCCAAGCGCGAGCGGCGGGCCGATGATCCAGGCCAGCTCGACGACGGACACTTCGAACGCGTAGGCGGCGCGCGTGGCGCCGTCGTCGGCGAGCAGGGTGGGGAGGAGGGTGCGCAGGCAGGCTCCTACCGGCGGTGTGGCCATGCCGATCCCGCTCGCGATCGCGATCAGGGCGGCCAGTGGGGCACCCTTCGGCACCACTGAGATCACAAGCAGCAAGGCCGTGGCGAGGATCGCACTCGACGTGAGGACCGCTGTCTGGCCGCGTTGGTCGACGAGCCGCCCAAGCAGCGGAGCGCCGACGCCCTCGGCAATCGCGTACGCACCCGTCACCGCACCAGCGGACGCGAAGGATCCTGTGAGGTGGTGTGTGTGTACGACCAGCGCGATGCTGAGCATGCCTTGCGGCAACCGAGCCAGGATCGACGCCGCGAACAGACGACGTGCTGCCGCGGATGACGCAAAGGAGGACATGACGGCGATGCTAGGTATTGACTGGTCCATCTAGAAGGTCCAGAATCGCGGTCGTGGACGAGACCAGTCAGCCGATAGAGTTGCTCGTGTCGGTGAGTCGCGATCGCCCTGGGACTCTCGGCGCCCAGCTGGAGGCTCAGCTGCGAAGGGCGATCCGGGAGGGCGCGTTGCGGCCCGGCGCCCGGGTACCGTCCACCCGCGACCTCGCCCGCCAGGTAGGTGTCTCGCGGCGCATTGTCGTCGACGCTTACGCGCAGCTCGCCGCCGAGGGTTATCTAAATCTGCGCCAAGGCGCCCGTCCACGCGTCTCGGGCGCGGCGTCGCGTGTAGTGGATTCCGGCGCTGTCGGCCGGCCGACGACAGCACGCATGCGGTTTGACTTCCGTCCCAGCGTCCCCGACGTTTCGACGTTCCCGCGAGCCTCATGGCTGAGATCGCTGCGACACGCCGTAACGACGGTCACCGACGCTGACCTCGGCTACGGTGACCCACGCGGGGTGGACGAGCTGCGCTGGGCGCTCGCGGACTATCTAGGTCGGGCACGCGGCGTCGTCGCGGACCCCGAGAACGTAGTCGTCACGAATGGCTACACCCAGGGCTTGGGGCTGGTGTGCCGCGCAATTGCCGCGACCGGCGCTAAGCGGATCGCGGTGGAGGATCCGAGCAACCCCGAGGACGGACTAATAGCCTCGCGTGCCGGTCTCGAGCCGGTCTCGGTCGGCGTCGATGATGCAGGGACGCGGACTGACGAGCTCGAGCGAACCGACGCCGACGCCGTCGTGCTGACCCCAGCCCACCAACACCCGACGGGTGTCGTCCTTGCAGGCGAGCGCAGGGCTGCTGTGCTCGCGTGGTTACGCGATCACAACGCGATTGCGATCGAGGACGACTACGACGCCGAGTACCGATACGACCGTACGGCTATCGGCGCCCTTCAAGGTCTCGATCCCGATCGGGTGGTGTACGCCGGCTCGGCGAGCAAGACGCTGGCTCCGGCGCTCCGGATCGGCTGGCTGGTCGTGCCGCCAGCTCTACTCGACGCGATCTGCCGCGAGAAGGTTCTAGCCGACCGAGGGACCGCCAGAATCGAGCAGCACGCGTTCGCAGACTTCCTCGCACGTGGAGAGCTCGACCGCCACCTGCGCCGCATGCGAGTCCGGTACCGAACCCAACGTGACACGCTCCTGGACGCACTCGCCGAGGCGCTGCCCGACGCCACCGTCCGGGGTGTCGCCGCCGGCCTCCATGTGACCGTCCGGTTGCCCGACAGCGACAATGAGCGGGCGATCCAGCAGGAGGCCCGCAGCCGCGGGCTTGCGGTCGAGACGATGAGCGAATTTCGCCCGAACGACCTGGGCGGGCCGCCCGCCCTCGTGCTCGGGTACGCCCAGCTCCCTCCACCATCTATTCACGCTGGCATCGTTGTCCTCGCTGAAGCCGTGCACGCGTCCAGGAGCCGTACCTGACGCCACGTGCGCGGCCGGCAAGCCCGTCTCGGCGATGCCGCCATTCCTGTCTGGACCGCAGCGCGGCGGGTCCGAAGAACGCGTGCCGGTCCCGACTGGTCTCATCTCAAGGCCGGACTCTGGATCTGTTTTCAGCACCAGTTCGGGCCTAGCATCGGCGAGGCTCACCGTCGTCCCCGGCTCGCGCCAGGACGCCGCACCTCCAGTGGAGCTGAGAGCAGGCGGCCACGACCGGATGGTCCGCCTCATGTAGCGCCCAGCGACCGACAACAACAGGAAACGGAAACGAGATGTCACACAATCACCTGGCCCCCAACTTGGCCGCCCGCATGGGCCGCTGGAGCGCGACCCACCGCAAGACCGCGATCCTCGGCTGGCTCGCCTTCGTAATCTGCGCCGTGGTTCTCGGCTCGAGCGTCGGTCAGCGGACGATCGACCCACAAAGCAAGAACGTCGGCGAGGCCCATCGCGCCGATTCGATCCTCAAGAGTGCTGGATTCACCGAATCCTCGCCGCTGACCGAGATCGTGGTCATCCAGGGCAAGCACCTGTCGATCCGAGATCCGGCGTTCCGCAGCGCAGTCGCGGCGGTCGTGCGGACGGTCGCGCCGTTCGGCAACAGGCTCCACGACCTGCGCTCGCCACTTGACGCGGCCAATCGCTCGCAGGTCTCAGCCGACGGGCACACCGCGCTCGTCGAGTGGGAGATGAACGGCACGCTCAAAACGGCCGAAGAGCGGATCGATGCGCTCACCCGGGCGACGAAGGCGACTGCAGCCGCATACCCGCAGCTGTACATCGGCGAGGCGGGCGGCGTCAGCTCCAGCAAGGCCCTCACCAAGCTGTTCACCAAACAGGTCGGACAGGCCGGCGCGCGCTCGCTACCGCTCACGCTCATGGTTCTGCTGATCGTCTTCGGCTCACTAGTCGCCGCCCTGCTGCCGCTGACACTGGCGCTGTCGTCAGTCATCGCCACAACCGGCCTGGTGCACATCATCAGCTACGCGGTGCCGATGGATGAAAGCGTCAACACCGTCGTTCTGTTGGTCGGATTGGCCGTCGGCGTCGATTACACGCTGTTCTACCTCAAGCGCGAGCGCGAGGAGCGGGAGGCTGGACAGGACCGCGAGGCCGCGCTGGCCGCCGCAGCTGCCACATCAGGACGCTCCGTCTTGATCTCAGGTGCGACCGTGATCATCGCGATGGCCGGAATGCTATTTAGCGGCGACGGCACCTTCCGATCCTTCTCGATCGCGACGATGACCGTTGTGGCCGTGGCAATGATCGGCTCCCTGACCGTGTTGCCGGCTCTGCTGGCCAAGTTCGGCGACGGCGTGGAGAAGGGCAGGCTGCCGCTGCTCGCGCACATTCGCCGCCACGGCGGCAGTCGCGTGTGGAGGCGGATACTCACCCCAGCGCTCCGGCACCCCGTCGCGGCGGTCCTCGTCGCCGGGACGTTGCTGGTGGTGATGGCGCTGCCGGCCCTGCACCTCCACACCGCCCCGTCCGGGTTGCAAGCACTGCCCCGAAACGCGCCCACGGTCGGCGCGCTCGATCGCGTGGAAGCCGCATTTCCGGGGAAGAGCAGTCCCGCAATCGTCGCGATCAAGACACGCACGAGCTCCGCCGGATTCACCACCGCCGTGAACGATCTGAAGTCGGCGACGGCTGGCGGGCAGTACGGGGCGCCGCAGATTGAGACGAACGCCGCACGCGATGTCGCACGGATTTCAATACCGCTGGCAGGAACCGGCGTCGACACGAAGTCGACCCGCGCGCTGCTCGAGCTGCGCAACCAATTGCTGCCGCGGACCATCGGCCAGGTTCCCGGAGCCAGCTACGCGGTCACCGGACAGACCGCGAGCTCCTACGACTGGAACCAGATGATGAAGAGCGCGGCGCCACTCGTGTTCGGATTCGTGCTCACGTTCGCCTTCCTGCTGATGCTGACCGCCTTCCGCTCGGTCGTGATCGCCGCCAAGGCGGTGATCCTCAACCTGCTGTCGGTCGCCGCGGCCTACGGCGTGCTCGTCGCAGTATTCCAGTACGGCTGGGGTGAACAGCTGCTCAACTTCAAGTCGAGCGGCGGCATCGCCCCATGGCTACCGATGTTCCTGTACGTAATTCTGTTCGGGCTGTCGATGGACTACCACGTGTTCATCCTCAGTCGTGTGCGGGAGGCGTTCGATCGCGGGTTGAAGACCGAGGACGCGGTCGCATACGGGATCACAACGACGGCTGGCACGGTGACCAGTGCGGCGGTCGTGATGGTCGGTGCCTTCGCGATCTTCGCGACGCTGCCGATTCTCGAAATGAAAGAGATGGGCATCGGTCTCGCCTGCGCGGTCCTCATCGACTCGACGATCGTGCGAGGCGTGCTTCTGCCCGCATCTATGAAGCTGCTGGGCGATTGGAATTGGTATCTGCCGGGGTGGCTCGGCTGGCTACCGAAAGCCGACGCCCATGGCGTAGCGGCCGGCAGGGTTGCGCCCGCAGAGGCCTAGCAGGGGGCTCCCCCCGGGGTGCGCGACGCTCGGGGTGAGCTTCTTGTGGCCCCAATTCACGTCTCGAGCAAAGTATCGCCGGAGTATTCCCGCCGGCCTGTGGCGGCAGCCTGCCCTCTTAGGCTCGCGGCGGCCTTTCGCAAAGATGACTCCTCGAATGTGTGATCATCCGGGCGTTGCTTGATGTTACGCGTCTCTGTCACTCGTGATGACCGCGCGCGACGCGGTCCCGCTGAGATCTGCCGGGCCATTCTCCAGCGGCCCGTTGTGTCTCATCACCGGTCTTCGCCCGAGAGCGCTTCTGCTTTCCGCGGGGAAAGCGAGTGATCGCGGGCGACATCCCCTCCTTCTCGGGCGGCGTCGATACATCGACGTCGCGGGTGCTCACGGGCGACCGCCCGACCGGGAGTCTGCACCTTGGCCACCTGTTCGGCACGCTGCTGAACCGGGTGCGCCTGCAGAACGACGGCGCGGATCTGCTGGTTCTCATTGCCGATTACCAGACGATCACTGATCGCGACAGTCCGGCGTCTCTGCCCCATGACGTCGATGAACTGATCGCCGACTACCTCGCGGTCGGCATCGACCCCACTCGGTCGACGATCTTTGCGCATTCCCAGGTGCCGGCGCTCAACCAGCTGATGCTGCCGTTTCTCAGCCTCGTCACCCTCCCGGAGCTTCTGCGTAACCCGACGGTCAAAGAGGAAGCCGCTGCGTCTGGAGCGGCCTCGCTCAATGGGCTGATGCTCACGTACCCCGTCCACCAGGCCGCGGACATCCTGTTTTGCCGGGCCACGCTCGTCCCCGTCGGCTCCGACCAACTCCCCCACGTCGAGCAGGCACGGACGATCGCTCGGCGTTTCAACCGCCGCTACGCACCGGAGCGCCCGGTGTTCCTCGAGCCCGAAGCGTTGCTCAGCGAGGCGCCGGCACTGCTCGGCACCGACGGGCGGAAGATGAGCAAGAGCCGGGGTAACGCGATCGCCATCGCCGCGTCAGCAGACGAGACCGCGCGGCTCATTCGCCGCGCCAAGACCGACGCCGACCCGCATATCACCTACGAGCCTGACCTCCGACCGGAGGTGTCAAACCTCGTGCTTCTGACCGCGCTGTGCGAGGGTGCTGATCCCGTCGGGGTGGCGGAAGATATCGGTGCGCGCGGTGCAGCCGAGCTCAAGCGGCGCACCACCGAGGCGATCAACGAACGGCTACGTCCCATCCGAGCCGCGCGTACCGAGCTGATTGCGGATCGCGCTCAACTTCGTCAAATCCTGCGCGCGGGCAGCGCCGTTGCCGCGCGAATCGCCGATCGCACCCTGGAGAAGGTCGGCAACGCAATGCATACGAGCTACTGAGCGGCATCCCAGCCGGGCTCCCTCGCGCCGTGCGAGAAGCCCTCTCTTAGGCGGTAGTGAGCGAGGCTGAGTTTGACGGAGGCTCCGTGCCGCGGGTTCGTCCGCGGGGAATGAGAGCTCTGTGATGTATGAGAGCGGGGGAAAAGCTAGAGGAGCCTTACGGGCGGGTGAAAGCAGTGCTGAAAGGTACTCGAAGCACGGGCAGGAGACGACCGCGGGCTCCCTGCGCGCGACGACGCCCACCGCATGGACGATGATTGGCAAGGGCCCTCAGAAGACGACCCGCCTGATCTGCTTCGCTGATGCCGTCGAGCGGTCTCACCGGACTGGAACTAACACTCGATCGGTCTGCGCGGACAATACGTTCGAGACGCGCTCCGCGGCGGGCTCGAAGTTGCCTAAGCTCGGGGCGCGCCCACCTTCGCCCGGACTTCCCGATGCTAGTTTCTGGGGACCATGGCTTCGCCCCTTACGCCCCGCAGCGTTGACTTTCCCCGCTGGTATCAGGACGTCATATCCCACGCCGAATTAGCGGACAACGGTCCGGCTCGCGGCACAATGGTGATCCGTCCCTGGGGATTCGCGATCTGGGAGCGACTGCAGACTGAGCTCGACCGGCGCATCAAGGAGGCCGGCGCAGAGAACGCCTACTTCCCTTTGCTTATACCCGAGGCCTTTCTGACAAAAGAGGAAGAGCACATCCAGGGGTTCAGCCCAGAGCTTGCCGTAGTCACACACGCAGGAGGTAAACGTCTAGAGCAGCCGTTGATCGTCCGTCCGACGAGCGAGACGATGATCAACAGTTTTTTCGCCAAGTGGATCCAGAGCTACCGAGATCTACCACTGCTGATCAACCAGTGGTCCAACGTGGTCCGCTGGGAGCTGCGCCCGCGCTTGTTCCTGCGCACCAGCGAGTTTCTCTGGCAAGAGGGCCACACAGCCCACGCGAGCGCTCAGGAAGCCCAAAGTTACGCTTTGCGGATCCTACGCGACGTCTACGAGGCAACCATGGTCGAGGTCATGTCGATACCGGTGCTGACCGGGCACAAGACTCCCCGGGAGCGCTTTGCGGGCGCCATCCGGACCTGGACCTGCGAGGCGATGATGGGCGATGGCAAGGCTCTGCAGATGGGAACCAGCCACGAGCTCGGGCAGAACTTTGCTCGCGCGTTCGGGATCGAGTATTCCAGCGAGTCCGGAGCTCAGGAGTACGCATGGCAGACCTCGTGGGGGGTTTCCACCCGACTCATCGGCGCTTTGATCATGGCCCACGGCGATGACGCCGGGCTACGGTTACCGCCCGCCCTTGCACCCGTTGAGGTCGTGGTCGTGCTCGTTCGAGACAAGGAAGGCGCGGCGCCCGCCGCAACCCAACTGGTCGCTGAGATGGCAGCCGCCGGTCGGCGGACGCATCTCGATGATCGGGTCGACATGTCGTACGGACGGCGCGCGGTGGAGTGGGAGCTGAAGGGCGTCCCGATCAGAGTCGAGGTTGGCCCCCGCGACCTGGCGACCGGGGACGTAACGATCGTCCGCCGCGACCGCCGGGAAAAGCGAGCGGTCAAGCTGCACGGCGCTTGCGAGGAGGTCCTCGCAACGCTACAGACAGTCCAGCGTGACCTTCTGGCCGAAGCCTGCAAGCACCGGACGGCCCGTACGGTGGAGGTAGCCTCGGCCGACGAAGCGGTTCACGCCGTCTCGGACGGCGGGTTCGCCCTAGTCCCGTGGGCAGAGCTAGAAGACGAGGGCGAGACCCGTCTAGCGGCTGCCGGCCTGACCGTACGCTGCCTGCACCGGGTCGACGGCACGCTAGCTATGTCCGATCAGCACGAGGAGCTAACCGCTGTCGTGGGCAAGGCGTACTGACCCACCCGGAGGCACGGATGCACTGGCGTCGACAAGCGCCACCAGCCTGCGCACTGGATCCTGGGGTGCCTCTCATCCTTAGATGGCTCGAGAATCCGACGATCAAGGCTCGCGCGACGGTCGCAGTCCCCGCCGCGCGGAGCGCTGGGAGCCGCGTCCGCGCTCAGCTCTCCGCCAGGCTGGTCGCGCACTGAACCGCCGCTCCGGCCGCCACGAGCGCGCACCGCGCATCCCAACCAGTCCGGTCTGTGACCGGCCGAAAGCTTTGGAGCGATGTAGAGAGGGGACCGACGGCTCCGACTGTCAGCTGCTGACCGCACTACGAAAGGAACCTCAGATGTCCAGCAGCAGCACAGTCCAGCCGGCCCGCGTGATCCGTGTCGCCTCCGGGGTCGAGAGCACCGAGCAATCGGCGCCAGCCCGCGATGCGCGCCACCGCGCGCTCGAGGTCTTCGTCGGCAAGTGGATCAACGAGGGCCACACGATCGCCACAGAGCAGGTTCCATCGCTCCCGATCGTAACCAGCGACGTCTACGAGTTGGCGCCCGGCGGATTCTTCGTCGTGCACTCGGCCCACGGGAAGATCGGCGAGACCAGCGTCGGCGGCGTCGAGATCATCGGCGTCGACAGCGACGCCTACCTCTCCACGTTCTACGACTCGTTCGGCAACATGCAAAGCTCGCGAGTCGAGATCGACGGGAACGTGATTCGGTGGATTGGCTCTCGCACGCGTTGCACGGCCACGGTCACCGACGACGGCACGACGCAGATCGCGCACCACGAAGCGAGCGTCGACGGCGTCACCTGGGGCCCCTCGATGGAGGTGACGCTACGCAAGGTCGCGTAGTCGTCGGAAAACTCGACGACGTTCCGTCGAACTGGTACGACTCGAGATAGGGAGAAACCATGAGATACATGCTGCTGATCTACGACAACGACGACACCCGCAAGCTCTTCTTCGGCCCCCAGGGAAAGGACCTCGTGGCCGAGATCGACGGCCTGATGGCCGAGCTTCGGGGCTCGGGCGAGCTCGTCGGCGGCGAGGCGCTCAGCGACCCCTCCCAGACGAAATCGGTCCGGCCGCACGACGGCGCGCCCGTCGTCACAGACGGACCACTGGCCGAGGCGAAGGAGCACTTCGCCGGCTACCTGATCGTCGACTGCGAGACGCCGCAGCGGGCCGCGGAGATCGCCTCACGTTGGCCGAACGCCCGCTTCGCGGCGATGGAGGTCCGCCCGCTCATGAAGAACGGGGGCGGGGAGGAGATGTGACGCGGGCGAGTGCGCAACGCGTCGAGGGTCTGCTGCGCGAGCTGGCGCCGCAGACCCTCGGCGCGCTCGTGCGACGCCACGGCCAGTTCACGGCCTGCGAGGATGCCGTCCAAGAGGCGCTCATCGCCGCGGCCAAGCAGTGGACTAGGGACGGTGTGCCCGAGAACCCACGGGGGTGGCTGATCGCCGTCGGGACCCGGCGGCTGATCGATGAGATCCGCTCCGAGCAATCGCGCCGGACACGCGAGGACGCAGTCGTCGAGCCGGACGAGCGCTACGAGCCGCCCCTCGATGAGCCACGGGGGCCCGACCACGACGACACACTCACGCTCCTTTTCCTCTGCTGCCACCCAGCGCTCACCCCCGCGTCCCAGATCGCGCTCACCCTGCGCGCCGTTGCTGGCCTCAGCACGGCCGAGATCGCGAGCGCCTTCCTGGTGCCCGAGCCGACCATGGCGCAGCGCATCAGCCGCTCCAAGCAGACGATCAGCGTGCACGGAGCACGTTTCGAGCCGCCACCGCAGACGGAGCTGGAGGAGCGCATGAAGACCGTGCGTCACGTCCTTTACCTGACGTTCAACGAGGGTTACACCGCCACGGCCGGTGACGAGCTACAGAGGATCGATCTGGGCGATGAAGCGATCCGTCTGTCACGCATGTTGAACAGGCTCAGGCCAACCGACGGTGAGACCGTCGGGCTGCTCGCCTTGATGCTCCTCACGCACGCCCGCAGCGCAGCCCGAGTCGACGAGCACGGTGCGATCGTCCCGCTCGCCGACCAGGATCGCTCGCTCTGGAACGTACGGGCGATCAGCGAGGGCAGATCGCTTATCCGGCACGCGCTCGCCAATACGGCCGTGGGCCCGTATCAGCTCCAGGCCGCGATCGCGGCCGTGCATTGCGAAGCACCCTCGGCCGATCAAACCGACTGGCGGCAGATCCTCGCGCTGTACACCCTGCTGCACCGCATCTCCCCCAACCCGATGATCTCGCTCAACCGCGCGATCGCGGTTGCGATGGTGCATGGCCCGGAGGTGGGGCTCGCGGAGCTCAGCCTTATAGAGCAGGATCCGCGTCTCGCCGAGCACTATCGTCTTCACATCGCGCGCGCGCACATGCTGGAGCTCGCCGGCGACAGCACCGAGGCCGCCGCGAGCTACCGGTCCGCGGCGCGCCTGACAACCAGCTTGCCAGAGCGCCGCTACCTGGAGGCGCGCGCGACGGCATTGTGACGGGCGACCTGAGGGCGGCCGGTTCGACTCCGGCCCCTCGGATCATGATTCCCGGCGTGAACATCGCAAGTCGCCCCTGTTCACGGGGGATCCCGTCCTCGTTGGCTGCGTGTCCATCCATGCTCGATACAGACCCCGAAGGGATCAAACCGGCCAGCGGATTTTCCAAGCCGCCGTCGACTCTGAGGGTCGCCCGCCGAAGTCCAACGGGCCGCTTCCCGCGCACCCCAGCGCCCCCGCGACGCCCCCTGGGGAAATCAATGGGGAAATTAAGCGCCCCCATCCGCGGGCCCTGATAGCCTAAAAACCGCTTGGCTTGGCGTATTTCGACAGTGCCGGAGGAGGGACTCGAACCCCCGACACGCGGATTATGATTCCGCTGCTCTAACCAGCTGAGCTACTCCGGCGGGGAGGCGCTGATTCTATTTGCCTGCAAAGGCGCCGGGGATCGCCACCTCAGCCGGCCCACAGCCAGCTCGGCCGTCCGGAGGCGTCCCTGGACCCTCCAAAGAACGCAGGCCGGGCTCCAAGCAGCGCTCGTCCGGACCGGCGCTCGCGGCTTGATTCGCCCGCGGTTCCCGCCGATAGCATCGCCAAATGGACTCGACGCTTCAAAGGCTTCCGAGACTCGGCCTCGGATTGCTGTTCCGCATCCGTCGCCGGGTCGTCGGCGGAGAGCGGCTGATGGTCTACGGCCACATCAGGCTGTCCGCGCCCTGCGGCGGCGGCCGGGTCGTGCTCGGCGAGCGTGTGAAGCTCGGCAGGCGAATCGGGCTGTTCCTGGACTCCCCGGAGGCGCGGATCGAGATCGGCTCCTTCAGCGGGATCAACCGGCGCACCGAGATCTGCGCCAAAGCCGCCGTGCGCATCGGGCAGAGGTGCGCCATCGGCTGGGACGTCTGCATCACCGACACCGACTACCACGAGTTCGAAGGCACGAACCGCACCGAACCGGTGGAGATCGGTGACGACGTGTGGATCGGGTCGCGGGCGACGATCTTGAAGGGCGTCACCATCGGCTCGGGCGCCGTGATCGGTGCGGGCGCAGTGATCACGAGGGATGTTCCGCCCCGTGCGCTGGTCGCCGCGCCGCCGAGCGGGGTCGTGCGCGAGAACGTGTCCTGGGCGATCTGAGCCGGACGCCGGCTCCTTCCGTGCCGGTAGTGCGGTCTAACCTCGTGCGATGCCACGAACGCTGCTCGCGGTTCCCAACGTCTCGGAGGGCGGCGATCCTGCGACGATCGCCGCCCTGACCGGGGCGATCGAGGCCCCTGGGGTGCGGCTGCTCGACACGCATTCCGACGCCGACCACGGGCGCTCGGTGCTCACGTTCGCCGGCGGCGCCGCGGCGCTGGTCGTCGCGACGGTCAGGCTCGCTGGAGTTGCCATCGAGCGGATCGACCTCGTCCAGCGCCGCAGGGCCGGCCAGCACCCGCATGTCGGCGCGCTGGACGTCGCACCGATCGTCTACCTCGAGGAGGCGACGCGCGGCGCCGCCTGCGCCTCGGCGCTCCTGCTCGCCGAGCGGCTCGGCGAGGAGCTCGAGCTCCCGGTGTTTCTCTACGGCGAGCTGATGGCCGACGAGGGCACGCCACCCCGCACGCGCGCCGAGCTGCGGCGCGGCGGCGCCCAGGCTCTCGCGGAGCGCATGGCCGCCCCGCGAGAGGACCCGCGTGCGCTCCGGCCGGACTTCGGTCCGCCGACGATGAACCCGAGCCGCGGGGCGACGCTCGTGTCCGCCCGTCAGCCCCTGGTCGCCTTCAACGTCGAGCTCGCGTCGCCCGCGACGGTCGAGGATGCACGGAGGATGGCCGCCCTCATAAGGGAGGGGGGAGAGCACGGCCTCCCCGGAGTGCGCGCGATCGGAATCGAGCTGGCAGGCGGCGCCGGCCAGGTCTCGATGAACGTGGAGCGCCCGCTCGAGATGCCGCTCGCCGAGGTTGTGCGGGCGCTGGCGGTGCACGCGCCGCTCGCGCGCGCAGAGCTGGTCGGCCTCGCGCCCGCAGCCGCGTTCGACGGCTTCCCCGATGAGCTGCCCGTGCCCGGGTTCGACCCCCGCCGCCAGCTGATCGAGAACGCATTAGGCTCTGGGTGATGGCACAGACCCGTCGCAAACGGCAGACCAAGCATCGCGGCAACGCCGCCGGCGTGGTCGAGTCGCGCGGACGCACCGGCCGCAAGCCCACGTCCGCCGAGAAGAGCGGCTCCGCGACGGCCTCGGCGGCGGCGCGCAAAAAGGAGCTGGACCGGCGCGACAAGCCGCCGACGTGGAGGGCCGCGTTCTATAAGGCGATGATCGCGACCGTGCTGCTGCTGTTCGTGATCCTGATCTTCCTGAAAGGCTCCTCGGGCGCGATCGCGCTGTTCCCGATCGTGCTCGGCCTCTACACGGTGGTCAGCTACTACACCGACAAGTGGGTCTACGAGCGCCGCCAGCGCAAGAAGGCCAGCGAAGGCAAGGCGCAGACGCGGTGAGCACGCCGGACGTCCGCTCCTACACCGTCGGCCCGGTGCAGGAGAACTGCCACATCGTTCGCGCCGACGCCGGGTCGAGCCGCGCGGTGATCGTCGACCCGGGCGACGAGCCGGAGCGGCTGCTGGAGGCTGCGCAGGCGCTCGGTGTGGAGATCGAGGCGATCCTGCTGACCCACTGCCACTTCGACCACATCGGCGCCGTGGCGCCACTCGCGCGCGCCACCGGGGCGCCGGTCTACTGCCCGAAGATCGAGCTGCCGCTGCTCTCCGACGTGATGCGCTGGGTGCCGCCGGGCTTCGGGCCGTTCGAGAACTACGAGGCCGACCACGAGCTGAGCGGGGGCGAGCGGCTGAACCTCGCCGGCATGGACATCGAGGTGCTCTACACCCCCGGTCACAGTCCCGGCCACCTGACCTACGCGACGGGCGGGGCGCTGCTCTCCGGCGACGTGCTGTTCCAGGGGTCCGTCGGGCGTGTCGATCTGCCCGGCGGCGACTGGGACACGCTGGAGGCCTCGATCGAGCAGCTGGTGCGCCGGTTTCCCGGCGAGACCGTCGTCTACCCGGGGCACATGGGGGTCACGACGCTCGAGCGCGAGCTCGCGACGAACCCGTTCCTGACCGAGATACGCGCGCGGCTCGCGGCGGAGCAGCCAGTGGCGGCCAGCGCGCCGCCACCCCACGCCGCACGTTGAGCGAGTCCAAGCTCAAAGCACCGCGCGGCACCTTCGACGTGCTCGGCGAGCAGGCGGCCGCCCGCCAGGAGCTCGAGGCGCGTGCCCGCGCGATCCTCGGCGCCGCCGGCTACGAGCGGATCGAGACGCCGGTGTTCGAGTCGACCGAGTTGTTCGCCCGCGGCGTCGGGGCCTCGACCGACATCGTGACCAAGGAGATGTTCACCTTCGAGGACGGCGGCGGGCGCTCGCTCACGCTTCGCCCCGAGGGCACCGCGCCCGTGTGCCGCGCCTACATCGAACACGGCATGCACAAGCGCCGCCAGCCGGTGAAGCTCTGGTACCTGTCCTGCTTCTTCCGTCACGAGCGCGCCCAGGCCGGCCGCTACCGCGAGTTCTGGCAGGTCGGAGCCGAGGCGCTGGGCTCCGACGATCCGGCCGTGGACGCCGAGGCGATCGCGCTGCTGGCCGCGCTGCTCGGCGAGCTGGGCGTGCGCGAGACGCGGCTGCGCCTGTCGAGCCTCGGGAGCCCCGAGACGCGGGGCGAGTACCGCGACCGCTTGAAGGCGCACCTGCGTGCCAACGAAGACCAGCTCTCCGAGGAGGTCCGCGCGCGTATCGAGCTGAACCCGTTGCGCGCGTTCGACACAGACCACCCCGGTACCCGCGAGGTGATGGCGAGCGCGCCGCTGCTGCTCGAGCAGCTCGACAGCGAGGACCGCGAGCACTTCGAGGAGGTCCGGGCGCTGCTCGACGCGGGCGGCGTGGGTTATGAGATCGATCCGACCCTGGTCCGCGGCCTCGACTACTACACGCGGACGGTGTTCGAGTTCACCTCCGATGCGCTCGGGGCGCAGAGCGGCGTCGCGGGCGGCGGGCGTTACGACCGCCTCGTCGAGCAGCTGGGCGGCCCGGCGACCCCCGGCATGGGCTGGGCGGCAGGGATCGAGCGGATCCTGCTGGCGGGCGATGCGCCACCCGCGCCGCCGCCGTCGGTCGAGCTCTACATCGCGCTGGCCGAGGACGCGCCGGACGTGCGGCGCGCGGCGTTCGGGCTGCTGGGCGAGGCGCGCGCGGCGGGCCTGGCCGCGCAGATGGAGCTCGGGCGGCGCGCTCTGAAAGGCCAGCTCAGCCATGCCTCCTCGCTCGGCGCCCGCTACGTGGCGATCGTCGGGCGCGGGGAGACAGCCCTGAAGGACATGCAGGGCGGTGGTCAGGAGACCGTCCCGGCAGACACCGTCGTCCACGCCGTGCTGCGCAGCCACCACGCGCTCTGATCGGTGAGACTCGGCCGGCGCTCCGTGCCGGCCTCGGGGGCGAGTCGGCCGGCGCTGCGTGCCGGCCTTGGGGAGAGCCGGCTGTCGCTCCGTGCCGGCCCCCGCCGGTCGCCTGGCCCTAGAGCTTCTGCGCGAGGGCTCGCTGGTGCAGCAGCGTCAGCAGCTCCTCCTCGGTGCGCACGGGCACCGGCTGCACGAAGCTCGTCCCGAAGAGGTCGATCTCCGCCGGCCCGTACGGCAAGGTGATCGCGTCCACGAACAGCCGCACCTCGACACGTGCGCCGGGCACCCCGACGCGCGCCAGGATCCTGATCCCCTCGGCGCGGCCGACGCCGCCGAGCGAGACCCGCAGCGGCGCCACGTCGACCCCCAGCAGCTTGACGTTGGGGTCGGCTTCGGAGCGCAGGCTCCGGGTCAGCACGCTCCGATAGCACGTCAGCCCCGCCGTGGTCGCCGCGTAGGCGAGGTCGCGTTCGACGCTGTGGGCGTCGTGCAGGACCGTGACGCTCGAGGAGATCGTTTCGCGTTCCAGCCCACGTCCGCGCTGCAGCTCCGCCGAGTGCGCGCCGCCGACCGTCGGCGTCGCCTGCCCGCCGCACCGCGCCGCTTCGCGTTCGCGCGCGGCAGGGGTCTTCGACGGCGGCGCTTCGTGGGCCCCGGGCACGTCGGCGCTCGTGAGCCGCACCGCGCGCGCGAACGCGGCGGCGCGGGCGGGGGTGAGTGCGAGCGGCACCGGCACCGGCGCCGAGCCGGGAACCTTGGGGGCGCGGGCCGAGGGGGTCTTCGGGGCGGGGGCCGAGGGGGTCTTGGGTGCGGGCGAGGAGGGCGGCTTCGAGGGCTGTTCCGGGGCCTTCGCCACGGTCACGACGGGCGTGGATGCGGAGGTCGTGGTGGCGAGGTTCGACTTGCCACACCCTGCGGCCGCGAGCAGCGCGGGCGCGGCGAGGGCCGGCCACAGCCGCCGCATCAGGCCGGCACCGCGGCTGGTGAGGGCGTGCAGTGCGCGGACGGGAGCAGGCACGCGAGCACGTCGATCGTCGCGAACGCGTGGTCCAGGGCGCCCCCGTCCCGGATCTCCGCCGGCGAGCGGCCCGCGGGGGCGTCGGCGATCCGGTACACGCGCGTGCCGCGCGCGAAGAAGACGTCGGCCTGCAGCGCGCCGTCGGGGTTCAGCCACGAGAGGTTGTGCGCGAGGGGCGGGTGAAGCGGCAGGCCGCGGCCCGCCTGATCGTGACAGCGAGCGCTCGACGCGAGGGCGAGGTAGCGCTTGGCCTGGGCATCGGAGGAGAACACGAGCACGTCGGCGACGACGTCATCGCCGTTCGGGGCCCACCAGCGCATCTCATAGCCGGCGGGGCGCCGGGCCTGCGGCGAGGTCGCCGGCGGCGCCGGTTCTTCGTCGCTCCAGGCGACCGAGGAGCGCACCGTTCCTTCTTCGTAGAGGCGTCCGACGCGCTGGGGCAGCGCACGCGCGACGTCTTCGCGCAGGCCGCCGATCTCGTTCGGAGCGACGCGCTCGACTTCGGGGACCGAGGTCGCTCCGATGCAGCGTGAGGCGCTCTGGCCGACCGGCGAGCCGGAGCGTGTGGCGAGGACCACGCCGGCCGCCGCCAGGCATGTCAGCAGGACGACCGTCAGCACCAAAATACGCCGCCGGCCTGGCCGCGCGCGCGGCCCCTGATCCCCATCGGAATCGCTCATATCCTGCATTGAACGTAGCGGCGCGAACGTCCAAGCCACATGGCGCCATTCAACTTCTGTGCCCGATTTGCCGAATGGGGCCTCAATGGCCCAGCTGTCTCGTCCCTACCAGATCGGTCTCGTTGCCGTGGCGCTGGCCGCCGCTGCCTGGCTGCTGCTCTTCCAAGGGCATCACAGCAGCCCCAGCGGGTCGGGGTCCGCCCAGGTTCCCGCGACGGTCACGCGTACCGTCCAGGCACAGACCGCCGCTCCGAAGGCGCACACCGAAGGCACCGCCGGCCAGGCGACCGGGCACGGCTCCTCCTCGAGTCTCGGCGCGCTCGGTCACAGCGTCGAAAAGGCGCGCGGCGCCGTCGCCACCTCGCAGCACAACGCCCAGGAACTCGAAAGCAAGTCCGCCGCGGCCTCCACGCCCGGCGGGTCCTCCTCCTCCTCCTCCTCCTCCTCCCCCTCCTCGACGGGCGCGAGCGCCGCCGCACCCGCGACCCCCGCCAAGAGCGCCGCCCCGAGCACCCCCTCGGGCGCCGCAACCGCGACCACCGTCGCGCCCAAGACGGCCGCCCCCTCGGCGAAGGGGACCGTCCGCGCCGTGGTCGCCGTCCGCCAGCACGCGGTCGAAGCGCAACTCGCCCAGGGCAAGACCGTGCTGATCTTCTTCTGGAACCCGAAGGGCGCCGACGACCGGGCCGTCAACCGCGAACTCGGCAAGCTTCCGCACCAGCTGCGGATCGCCGTCGACCGGGCGCGCGCCGACGCCGTCACGACCTTCGGGACGATCACCCGCGGCGTGCAGGTCTACGGCACGCCGACGCTGCTGATCGTGAACAAGAAGGGCCAGGTGACGACGCTGACCGGCCTGCAGAGCACGTTCACGATCGCCAACGCGATCCGGGAAGCCAAGAAGCACTAGCCGTACACTCGCTCGGATGAGCGAGGAACAGCTGCGAGCACATCTCGAGGAGCCCTGCGGTCGCGGGCTGCTGCCCGACGGCGGCTTCACCGGCGCCGCGGGCGGCGCCGCATGTGGCGATCTCGTCCGCCTCACCGTCGCCCTCGACCCCGCGGGCGCCGCGGTCGCGGCGGCCGGCTTCGACGCGAGTGGCTGCGGCGCGGCGATCGCCGCCGGCAGCGCCACCGTCGCGCTCGTGCGCGGGCTCGGGCTCCTTGACGCCGCCCGCATCGGATGGCGCGAGATCGACGCCGAGCTCGGAGGGCTGATCCCCGCCAAGCGCCACGCCGCCCAGCTCGCCGCCGACGCGCTTCACCGCGCGCTCGGGGCCGCGGCGCGCCACGGCACGCTGCCCGCTGCCGCCGAGCGCACGCTCGTCGCCATGAGCGGCGGCGTGGACAGCGCCGTCGCGGCCCTGCTCGTGGCCGAGCGCGGCGAGGCGGTCGCGTGCACGCTCGAGCTGTGGTCGGACCCCGAGAACGACGGCGAGTCGAGCTGCTGCTCGGCGGAGGCCGTGCGCGGGGCCCGGGAAGTGGCGCACCGGCTCGGCATGCCGCACCTCTCCATCGACCTTCGCGAGGAGTTCCGCGCCGGCGTCGTGGACGGCTGGCTCGAAGGCCACGCCGCCGGACTGACCCCCAACCCCTGCATTCGCTGCAACGGCAACGTGCGCCTCGACGCGATGATCGAGCTGGCTGACAGGCTCGGGGCGGGTGCGCTTGCGACCGGCCACTACGCGCGCATCGAGCGCGACGGGTCGCGGTCGCTGCTGCGCACGGCCGCCGACGCGGCAAAGGACCAGAGCTACGTGCTCTCGGGGCTCTCGCCCGAGTCGCTCGCATGCCTGCGCTTCCCGCTCGGCGAGCTGCACAAGCACGCAGGTCCGCGAGCTGGCGCGCGGCGCCGGACTGCGCCGTGGCCGGGCGCCGCGACTCGCAGGACCTGTGCTTCCTCGCCGGCACCGGGCGCCAGGCGTTCCTCGAGCGCCACGGCGCCCTCGGGCGCCGGCCGGGGCCGATCCGGACGCGCGACGGGCGGGTGCTCGGCGAGCACGGCGGCGCCCACCTCTACACGGTCGGCCAGCGGCACGGCCTCGGGGTCGCGACGGGGACGCCCGTGTACGTGCTCGAAACCGACGCCGGCACCAACACGGTCACCGTCGGCGCCCGCGAGGAGCTGCGCGCCGAGCGGATCGCGGTGCGCGACCTCGTGCTGCACCGCGCCGGCGGCGCCGTCGACGGCGTGCGCATGCGCGCGCACGGGCGGCGGCTGGACTGCCGGCTGGCCGAGCCGCTCGGCGCCGGGCGCCACGCGGACGCCGAGGTCGAGCTGCTCGCCGACGCCGAGCGCACAGCGCCCGGGCAGCTCGCCTGCCTGTACTCCGGTGAGCTCGTGGTCGGGCACGGCACGATCGTGCGCTGACGTCCCGGCTCTTAACATCACACCCGAGATGAACGCCATGACCTCCGACGAGATCCGCGAGCGCTACCTGGCGTTCTTCGAGGAGCGCGGGCACCAGCGCATCCCGTCCGCGTCGCTGGTCCCCTCCGCGCACGACCCCTCGGCGCTCTTGACGGTCGCCGGAATGCACCCGCTGAAGCCGTACTTCCTCGGCCAGGAGACCCCGCCGTCGCCGCGGCTGACGAGCTGTCAGAAGGTGTTCAGGACCGTCGACATCGACAACGTCGGCAACACCAACCGCCATCTCACCTTCTTCGAGATGCTCGGCAACTTCTCGTTCGGCGACTACTTCAAGAACGAGGCGATCGAGTTCGCGTGGCGGCTCTCCCTCGACGTGTTCGGCTTCGATCCGGCCGACATCTGGGTGACCGTGTTCGAGGGCGACGGGGAGCTGGGGCTCGGCGCCGACCAGGAGGCGATCGACCGCTGGCTCGAGATCGGGCTGCCGCGCGAGCGCATCATCGAATGCCCGCGGTCGGAGAACTTCTGGCAGGCGGGGCCGACCGGGCCGTGCGGGCCGTGCTCGGAGCTGTACTTCGATCGGGGCGCCGAGCACGGCAGCCCGGACGATCTGCCCGGCGGCGAGAACGAACGCTTCCTGGAGTACTGGAACCTCGTGTTCATGCAGTACGACCAGCGGCCGGCGCCCGGCGATTCCGGCACCGAGCTCTCGCCCCTGCCGGCCAGGAGCATCGACACCGGCCTGGGGCTCAACCGGATGGCGGCGATCCTCCAGGGCAGGGAATCGGTGTTCGAGACCGACCAGTTCGCGCCGCTGATCGCGCTCGGCGAGACCCTCTCCGGACGCACCTACGGCGAGGGACAGGAGACAGACCGGGCGCTGCGGATCCTGGCCGACCACTCCCGCGCGATGACATTCCTGACCGCGGACGGCGTCGTGCCCTCCAACGAGGACCGCGGCTACGTGCTGCGGAGGGTGATGCGCCGCGCGATCCAGCAGGGGCTGGCGCTGGAGCTGGAGCCCGGTTTCCTGACGCGCTACTCGGCGCTCGTGCGCGAGCTCATGGGCGGCGCCTACCCCGAACTTGGAGAACAGGCCGAGGTCACCGACATGTGGCTCGCGGCCGAGGAGGAGAGCTTCGGCCACACGATCGCCCAGGGCATGGCGACGCTGCGCGAGCTGATCGAGCGCGCGCGCTCGGAGGGCCTCGAGACGATCCCCGCCGCGGAGGTCTTCCGCCTTCACGACACCTACGGCTTTCCCTACGAGATGACGCGGGAGCTGCTCGACGAGGAGGCGCTCGAGATCGAAGGCGACTTCGAGGCGCTGATGGACGAGCAGCGCGAGCGCGGGCGGGCGGGCGTGCGCGCCGGCCAGCCGGGCGGGGTGGGCGCGGCGCGGGAGATCGCGGGCGTGTTCGCCGGCGAGAGCGGCTTCGAGACGCGCTTCACCGGCTACGAAGCCGAGGAGCAGCACACGACGGTGGGCGCGGTGCGCGAGTTCTCGGAGAGCGGCGGCGGCGAGCGCTACCTCGTCAAGCTCACCGAGTCGCCGTTCTACGCGCCCGGCGGCGGCCAGGTCGCCGACGAGGGCACGATCGAATGCGATGACGGCGACTGCCTGGCCCGGGTGCGGGGTGTCTTTCGCATCGGCGAAGACCAGGCTCTGGAGGTCGAGCTCGAGCGCGGGACGCTGCACGAGGGGGAGCCGGTCACGGCCCGCGTGGACCGCCGGGCGCGTCATGCCACCGAGGCCAACCACACCGCGACCCACCTGCTCCAGGCGGCGCTGCGCGAGGAGCTCGGCACCCACATCCGCCAGGCCGGGTCCTACGTCGGGCCCGACAAGCTGCGCTTCGACTTCAGCCACAGCTCGTCGCTGACACGCGAGGAGCTGCGCGACGTCGAGGACCGCGTCAACGACTGGATCGCGCTCAACGACCCGGTGCGGGCGCTCACGACGACGCTGGACGAGGCCCGCTCGCTCGGCGCGATGGCGCTGTTCGGAGAGAAGTACGGCGAGGTCGTGAGGATGGTCGAGGTGGGGGAGGGGGAGTACTCGCGCGAGCTGTGCGGTGGCACACATGTGAGGACGACCGGTGAGATCGGACCGTTCCGGATCGTCTCGGAGACGTCGAGCTCCGCCAATGTGCGCCGCATCGAGGCCATCACCGGGCCTGTCGCCGTGGATCTGCTGCGCGCCCGCGACGACGTGCTCGAGGAGGCGGCGTCCGAGCTGCGCACGCGCGCCGAGACCGTCGCGGAGGCCGTCCGGGCGCTCGTGCAGGAGCGCCGGCGTCTGGAGAAGCAGGCCAAGGAGGGCGGGGCGGGGGCCGCTGCGCTTCCCGATCTCGACGCGCTGGCAGCCCAGGCCGCCGAGGTGGACGGGGCGAAGGTCCTCACCGCGCGCGCCGAGGTGGCCGACGCCAAGTCGCTCCTCGACCTGACCGACCGGCTCAAGGGGAAGCTCGGCGACGCGGCGATCCTTCTCGGCGCCGCCGCCGACGGGCGCGTGCATCTCGTCGCGAGCGTCGCGCCCGAGCTCGTGAAGCGCGGCGTCAAGGCGGGCGCCGTCGTCAAGGTCGCCGCCGAAGCCGTGGGTGGTGGCGGCGGCGGGCGCGACACGATGGCCCAGGCCGGCGGGCGCGACCCCGGCAAGCTCGACGAGGCGATCGCCGCCGGGCGCTCGGCGATCGAGGCGGCGCTCGCAAGCTAGTGGGCGCGCCAGCGCTCGCCGTGCGGAGGCTCCGGGGATGAGGGTGCTGGCTCTCGACTACGGCAGCGCGCGCTGCGGCTGCGCGCTCAGCGACCCGAGCGGGACGATCGTGACGCCGATCGAGGCGGTCGAGCGGCCCGGCAGCAGGCGCGGTCTCGCGCGCCTGCGCGAGCTGGTGGCCGAGCGCGAGGCCGGCCTCGTCGTCGTCGGGCTGCCGCTGTCGCTCGACGGCGGCGACAGCGAGCAGACCCGCGAGACGCGCGAGTTCGCCGCCCGGCTCGCCGCCCTGCTTCCAGACGGCGTGCCGGTCGCGCTGCACGACGAGCGTTTCACGACCCGGCTCGCGCAGCGTGACGCCCGCGGACGGGCCGGCGCACCGCGCGCGAGCGAGGACTCGCGGGCCGCCGCGCACCTCCTGGAGAGCTGGCTGGCCGCGCGCGCTGCGAGCGAGGGCGCCGGCTCGGACAGCGGCGGCTCGCGTTAGGGTCCACACCTTGGCCCGAGGCGAGCGATCAAGTCCGGAGAGGACGCGCGAGGACCGCGAGCGGGCGCGAGCCGAGCGCGAACGCCGCCGCGCCGAACGCGCGGGCGAGCCCGTGCCGGAGGAGCCGCCGGCGCTTGAGAGCGACCCGGACGCCGCGCCGCTGCCCGCTGAGCCGCAGGTGCCCGCCGGGAGCGAGCCGGCCCCGGCCGCGTACGTCGAGCCGCCCGCTGCCGAGGACGCCCCGCACGATGTAGAGCCCGGAGCGCCCGAGGCGGGCCTGCCGGAGGACCTCGACCCCGAAGCGCTCCCGATCGCGCCTCCCGAGCCGGCCGACCCGCCGCAGCTGCCGGTGCCGCCGACGACGGCGCCGGATGAGCTCGAGGCCGAGCCCGGGCGCGCGCCCGCCGATCCGCCGGAGGCGATGGCGCCGCCGCCGGTCGAGTTCGAGTCGTACGCGGAGGAGTCCGACGGGCAGGCGCAGCCGCAGGTCGCGCCGCCGCAGGCAGCGGATCTCCTCGCGCCCTCCGAGCACGGAGAGCACCTCGCACCGGCGGAGCCGGGGCCCGCGGCGGATTCCGGCGCACCGGAGGCCGCCGGGTACGCCGCCGAGCCGCAGCCCGGCGAACCCTGGCCTGCGCCGGACACCGCACAGTACCCGGCAGCCGAGGCGGAGATCGCCCCCTACGCCGCCGACCAGGAGCCGGCCGCGGCGCCGCTCCCGCCCGAGCACGCCCCGTACGCGAGCGAGCCGCCGCACGCCGCTGCGGCCGAGTCGCCGCCGCTCCTCGACCCCGCAGAGGCGGAGCCGGCCCCGAGCCACGACACCGCATCAGAGGAGCCGCGCCAGGGCTACGCCATCCCGGGTCTGCCGGAGCCCGAGGGCCCCGAGCCGCGCCCGGGTCTGCCGGAGCCGCCGAAGCGGGTGCGGGCGGCCCAGCCGACGCCGATGCGGCGCGCGTTCCGGCGCGTCGACGACGGGCCGGGGGGCGCCCCGTTGGCCGGCGAGGGCCGCTCGGCTCCGGGCGGCCGCGACGGACGCTCGCGGTGGATCGCCGTGCTCGCGCTGCTCGCGATCGGGATCGTGGTGGCGGTGCTCGTCTACTCGCTCAAACCCTCCTCGTCGAATCATCCGGCCGCGAAAGGGCCCGCCGAAGTCAAGGTGCTGATACCCGAGGGCAAGACGCGCCTGCAGATCGCGCAGATCGCCTCGGCGGCGGGGCTCACCGGCAGCTACCGGCGGGCGGCCCGCAGCTCGCCGCTGCTGAACCCCGCCCAGTACGGCGCCCCCAAGGGGACGAAGACGCTCGAAGGCTTCCTGTTCCCGGCGACCTACGACATGACCAAGGGCGCGCCCTCGCAGCGGCTCGTCGAAGAGCAGGTGACGGCGTTCCAGGAAAACTTCTCGGCCGAATACGCCAAGCGTGCGAAAGAACTCGGCCTGACGCCTTACGAACTGCTGACCGTCGCGTCGATGATCGAGCGCGAGGCCCAGGTCCCCTCGGACCGTGCCAAGATCGCGACCGTCATCTACAACCGGCTGAAAGCCGGTATCCCGACCGGGATCGACGCCGCGATCTACTACGCGGTCGAGAACGCGGACAACATCCCCACCTACACGAAGGAACTGACGGCCTCGCAGCTCCAGATGAACTCGGCCTACAACACGCGGCTCCACAAAGGGCTGCCGCCGACGCCCATCTCCAATCCGGGCGTCGCCTCGATCCAGGCCGCGGCGCACCCCGCGCACGCGTCGTATCTGTACTACGTCGCCGGCGCCGACGGCTGCGGCGAGCAGGTCTTCTCGACCACGGAAGCGAAGTTCAACGAAGACGTCGCGGCTTACGAAGCCGCGAAGCGCGCAAACGGCGGTCACCTGCCGGCCTGCAAGCACCACTGATGCCGCGCCTCGGCGTCCTCGGCTGGCCGGTCGACCACAGCCGCTCGCCCGCGATCCACAACGCCGCGCTCGCCGCGCTCGGGCTGAACGACTGGCACTACCAGCGCCTGCCCGTGCCGCCGCCGCTCTTCGACGAGACGACGCGAGCGCTCGGCGGGACGGGGTTCGCCGGCGCGAACGTCACGATCCCCCACAAGCAGTCCGCCCTCGCGCTCGCCGACCAGGCGAGCGAGAGAGCACGTCGCATCGGCGCGGCGAACACGCTGAGCTTCGGTCCGGAGGGCGCGATCAGCGCCGAGAACACGGATGCGCCCGGCCTGCTCGCGGCGCTCGGGACGGACGTCAGAGGGCTCAGCGCGCAGGTGCTCGGCGCGGGCGGGAGCGCCCGGGCCGCGGTCTGGGCGCTGCTCGACGCGGGCGCGGCCGAGGTGCTCGTGTGGAACCGCACGAAAGCGCGCGCCGAGCGTCTGGCTGCCGACATCGGCGGGCGGGCCGTGGAGCGCCCGCAGGCCGCGGAGATCCTGGTCAACTGCACCGCGGTGGGGCTGCACGTACAACGCTCGTCCGCTGAGGAGGATGACCTCAACCAACTGGGTTTGCGAGGCGATCAGATCGGCGAGTACTCACATGTCGCAGATCTGGTCTATCGCTCATCACCCACCCCGTTGCTTGCCGCCGCCGCCGCCCGCGGGGCGCACACGATTGACGGTTTGGAGATCCTCGTCGCCCAGGGCGCCCTCAGCCTCGAGCTGTGGACCGGCCTCCAGGCGCCGCTGGATGTCATGCGCAGCGCCGCCCGGACAGCCGCCTGAGCGCCGGCGCGGCACGATCCTCGCCGCGCGCCCGGAGGAGGTGGCGGCATGAGCGAGGCCTCTCAGCCCGTCGAGCCGGACTTCCACGCGATCTTCAACATGGACGGCGAGCCGGGCGGCGACGGTGCGGTCTCGCTCGACCGCTCCGATGGCCCGGGAACGTCCGGCGCGCAGTCCGAGCGCTACGACCCCTTCGCGCTCGAGGAGCCGCCCGCCGTCGAGATCGAGGTCGACGTCCCCGCGGGGAACGAGCCCGACTGGGCCGGCGAGCAGCCGGTCGCCGGGCCGCCCGTCGAGCCGCCCGCCGCGGACGAGGACGAGGGCGGCTGGACCGGGATCACGAAGCCTTCACGGCGCGGCTCCTCGCCGCGCTTCCTGACCGACGTCATCGTCGAGATGCAGCTCGCGAGCGAGCGTCAGGTGACGGATGCGATCGAGACCTCGCGCACCGCCGGCATCTCCCCCGAGCGCATCCTGCTCGACCAGGGTGCGATCACTCCCGATGGCCTCGCCCGCGCGCTGGCCGAGCGCTACGGCCTGGACCACCTGGACCTCGGGGTCTTCCAGGTCGACATGTCGGCGGCGAACCTGATCTCCACGACGGTCGCCAAGCGGTACCAGGCGGTCCCCGTCGCCTTCGCCGACAAGCGCACCCTGCTCGTCGCGATGGCCGACCCCTCGAACGTGCTGGCGGTGGACGACATCGCGATCATGACCGGCCACGAGGTTCGCGTCGCGGTCGCTCCGCCCGACGACATCGTGTCGCTGATCTCGCGCCTCGATCGCCTCGAAGACGTGGTCGGCTCGCCGGCTGACCTGGTCGAGGAGGAAGAGGACAGCGAGGTCGTCGCGCTCCACCAGAGCGACGAAGACGCGCCGGTCATCAAGCTCGTCAACCAGGTCGTCGGCCAGGCCGTCGAGCGCGGCGCCTCCGACATCCACTTCGCCCCGGACGGCAAGGAAGTCCGTGTGCGCTTCCGCATCGACGGCGTGCTGCAGGACATCACGACGGTACCGCGCAGGATGGCCGCGGGCGTCGTCTCGCGCGTGAAGATCATGGCCGAACTCGATATCGCCGAGAAGCGTCTGCCGCAGGACGGGCGCATCGGCCTCGTGGTCGACGGCCGTCACGTGGATCTGCGCGTCGTGACGCTGCCGAGCGTCAACGGCGAGGGCATCGTCATGCGCGTGCTCGACAAGAGCAACGTCGTCGTCGACCTCGACAAGCTCGGCATGTCCGACGAGGCCCGCGCGACCTTCGAGAAATCCTGTGGCGAGACGCACGGCGCCGTACTCGTGACCGGGCCGACCGGCTCGGGCAAGTCGACGACGCTCTACGCCGCGCTGCAGCTGCTGAACACGCCGGAGAAGAACATCATCACCGTCGAGGACCCGGTCGAGTACGAAATGTCCGGGCTGACGCAGGTCCAGGTCTCCAACAAGACCGGGCTCACCTTCGCGGCGGGCCTGCGCGCGATGGTCCGCGCCGACCCCGACGTGATCATGGTCGGCGAGATCCGTGACCGCGAGACGGCTCAGATCGCGATCGAGTCGGCGCTGACCGGTCACCTCGTGCTCTCGACGCTGCACACGAACGACGCGCCGTCGGCGATCACACGGCTGGTCGAGATGGGGATCGAGCCGTTCCTCGTCGCCTCGGCGATCGAGTGCATCGTCGCCCAGCGGCTCGCGCGCCAGCTCTGCCCGTCCTGCAAGCGCCGCATCATCATCCCCGCGAAGGTCCTCAAGGAGAACGGCTACCGGGCGAGCATGGAGCTCGAGGCCTACGAGCCGGTGGGCTGCCGGCGCTGCGCCGGCAGCGGCTACCGCGGCCGCATCGGCCTGTACGAGGTGATGACGGTCTCCCCGGAGGTCCAGTCGCTGGCGCTCGAACGCCGTCCGGCCGAGGAGATCCGCGACGTGGCGATCACGCAGGGGATGACGCGGCTGCGCGACGACGGGCTGCTGAAGGTGCGGATGGGCCGGACCTCGATGGCGGAGATCGCGCGCGTGATCGGGAGCAACTAGAAGGGGTTCCGGGTTCGCTCCCGCGCATGCGCGGGAGCGGCGGTCGGCACATGTGCCGACCCCAGGAGCCGTACGGGCCGAACGGCAGGAACCCTCAATTTTTCGTCCAGGGCCGCCGGCCCCCTCCTGAAAACGCGGTTTCGAGCCGATAGGCCCCCATGGACATCGATTTCGCTGATCTCCTGATGGAGGTCGTCAACCGCCGTGCGTCCGATCTGCACCTCAGCTCCGGCGCCCACCCGACCGTCCGCGTGCGCGGCCGGCTGACGCCGCTGGAGGAGTACCCCAAGCTCTCGAGCTCGGACACCCGCGAGATCGTCTACTCGATCCTGACCGGCGACCAGCGCCAGCGCCTGGAGACGAACTGGCAGCTCGACTTCGCCTACTCGATCCCCGGGCACGCCCGCTTCCGTGTCAACGCCTACTACCAGCGCGGCGCTCTCGGCGCGGCCTTCCGCCTGATCCCCTTCGGGCTCACCTCGATCGACGAGCTGGGGCTCCCGTCGACGGTGCACGACTTCACACGCAGGCCGCGCGGCTTCGTGCTCGTCACGGGCCCGACCGGCTCGGGGAAGTCCACCTCGCTCGCGGCGATGATCGATGAGATCAACTCGACGCGCGAGGAGCACATCATGACGATCGAGGACCCGATCGAGTTCCTCCACGGGCACAAGAAGTGCCTCGTCAACCAGCGCGAGCTCGGCTCTGACGCGCAGAGCTTCGGCGACGCGCTCAAGGCCGCCCTGCGCCAGGACCCCGACGTGATCCTCGTCGGCGAGATGCGCGACCTCGAGACGATCTCGACGGCCCTGACGGCCGCTGAGACGGGCCACCTGGTCTTCGCCACCCTTCACACGCAGGACACCGCGCAGACGATCGACCGCATCATCGACGTGTTCCCCGCCCACCAGCAGGGCCAGGTGCGCGTCCAGCTGTCGGTCGCGCTGCAGGGGATCATGACCCAGCAGCTGCTCCCGAACGCCGACGGCTCCGGTCGCGTCGTCGCGTGCGAGGTGCTCGTGCCGACGCCGGCGGTCCGCAACCTGATCCGCGAGGGCAAGACCCACCAGATCTACTCCGTGCTGCAGACCGGCTCCGCGTCGGGCATGCAGACGATGGACGCCTCGCTCACGCAGCTGGTGCGCGAAGGCAAGATCAGCCAGAAGCTCGCCGAACAACGCTCCGCGACCCCCGAGGAGCTACGCCGCCTGCTCGGTGCTCCCTCGCTGGCGGCCGCCTAGCCGACGATGAGCACCTACGTCTTCAAGGCGATGGACCTCGCGGGCGGCAAAGCCCGTGGGGAGGTCGAGGCGGAGTCCAAGCAGGCGGTCTCCGACCAGCTCAAGTCGCGCGGGCTGATCGTCCTCGACATCAGCGACAAGCGCGGCTCGAAGGAGATCGAGCTCTCCTTCCTCAAGCGCGTCAAGGCGAACGACCTGGCGATCTTCTCCCGCCAGCTCTCGACGATGATCTCCTCGGGGATGAGCATCCTGCGCTCGCTCTACGTGCTGGAGGAGCAGACGGAGAACAAGTTCCTGAAAGAAACCATCGTCGCGGTGCGCAAGGACGTCGAGGCGGGTCTGTCCCTGAGCGATGCGATGTCGCGGCACCCGAAGGTCTTCAGCACCCTGTTCGTCGCGATGACGCAGGCGGGAGAGACCGGCGGCGTGCTCGAGGGCTCGCTGATGCGTGTCGCCGACCAGCTCCAGAAGGACGCTGCGCTGCGCCGCCAGATCAAATCGGCGATGGTCTACCCGATCATGGTGATCATCTTCGCGGTCGGGGTGATGATGGCCCTCGTCGCCTTCCTGGTGCCGGTCTTCGTCGGCGTCTTCAAGCAGTTCGGCGGCGAACTGCCCGCGCTCACGAAGGTCTCGGTGTTCCTCTCCGAAGCGGTCACCGGCTACTGGTGGCTGATCTTCGGCGGGACGATCGCGATCATCGTGGCGTTCGTGAAGTGGAAGAGCACGACCTGGGGGCGCAAGCAGTGGGACCACTTCCGCCTGCACGTGCCGATGAAGATCGG
Source organism: uncultured Solirubrobacteraceae bacterium (assembly GCA_963742805.1). GTDB lineage: Bacteria > Actinomycetota > Thermoleophilia > Solirubrobacterales > Solirubrobacteraceae > Palsa-744. The sequence continues at coordinate 566,848 of CAVUNG010000002.1, forward strand.
CACGATCGTCCAGCAGGTCGCGGTCGCGCGCTGGTCGCGCACGCTGGCCTCGCTCACGAGCGCCGGCGTGCCGCTCCTGCAGGCGCTCGAGATCACGGGCCGCACCGGCGGCAACGTCGCGATCGAGGAGGCGATGGAGGGCGTGATCGCCTCGGTCAAGCGCGGTGGCACGATCGCCGCACCGCTGGCGCAGGCGCCGATCTTCCCCGAGATGGTGACCCACATGGTCGGCGTCGGCGAGGAAACAGGTGCCCTCGACCAGATGCTCGACAGGATCGCGGAATTCTACGAGGAACAGGTCGAGGCCTCGGTGAAGGCGCTGACCTCGATCCTCGAGCCGATCATGATCATCGTGATCGGCGGTATCGTCGGCTTCATCGTGATCTCGATGTACCTGCCGCTGTTCGAAGTGTACAACCACATCGAATAGCGCGAAGGCGGCCCTGACCGCTCTGCAAAGCCAGTTTCAGGCGCTATGCCGCCAACTTGTCAGCGCCTTGTCAACGATAAGTTGCTCTGATGGCGCTTCCCGAGGCATCTTCGGTAGGTTCTCTTTTCTCAGGCGATCTCGGAGAATGGGGGGAGCATGCATCTTCGTGCGATCTTGGTGGCAGCAGGCGCCGCCGTTGTGATCGTTTTGAGCACCGCTATGGGGGCGCAGGCGGCGGGGTCGGCCCCGGTTGTCGAAAACCTAGTCGTCAAGGACCTGACCTATCACAGCGTGACCTTTGAAGCGCAGGTCAGCGGCGCACCCGACGTCAAGTATTGGTTCGGCCTTTACCACATCGAACCGGGTCGGATAAAGGGGAGCCCGGCTTTCTGTTTGTCGACTGTGGTCGGCGAACCGTTCGGGACGGTGACCTGTGAATTGACGGGCCGACCTGGCCAACGTCCGCACCTACGCAAGAGCCAAAAATACGAAGTCAGTTTGGCGGTGCAGAACCAAGACGACCCCGGCGAAATCAGCATCCACTACCTCGCTTTCGAAACGCCGCCCAAGCCGCCGAGGAAACCGCGCCCCTAGGCACGCCACGACTACGGGGCCTCAGCCACCGTCCACGGCGGCGGCAACTGCCGCTGCCGCGGCTGCGTCGGAGCGGGGGAGAAGATGAGCGTATGTGCCGAGCAGGGTGGTCGGGTCGTCGCCCAGGCGCCCGGCGACAATGTGCAGCGGGACGGGCGGATCGGCAGTGAGCGCGAGCGTGGCCGCGGTGTGGCGCAGGATATGAAGCGTCCCGGTCGGGATACCCGCCGCTTTGCGCGCCTTGCCGAACCGCTCCGTTAGAAGTTTCGGGTAGATCGGACGGCCAAGCTCATCGCAGAACACAAGATCCCCGTCCTCATACGCCTCAGCGGCAACGGCTCGCTCGAGCCTCTGAGTCTCGAGGTGCTCGCGCAACGCGGCGACCGTAACGGGGTCGAGCGCGATGGTCCGCTCTGATCGCTTTGACTTGGGCGGGCCGAACGCGCAGCCGCCGGGGATCGGGATTAGCTGCTGGTCGATGCGCAGCCGCGCCCCGTCAACGTCGAGCGCGCGCCAGGTGACGCCTAGCAACTCGCCGCGGCGCATCCCGGTCGTGGCAGCAAGTCGCCACAGCGCGTAGAGCCGATCGTCCTTGACCTGCTCGAGGAATACGCGCAGCTCCCGGCCCGTCCACGCTCTGGCGGTGCTCCGTGGTCGTGAGGGTGCTGTCGCGTCCTGCGCTGGATTGCGCGTGATCTTCTCCCAGCGGCGGGCGTCCCGCAAGGCGCGGCTTAGTACGGCGTGGGTGAGCCGTCGTGTCCCGGCCGAAAGACCGTCCTTCTCCATTTCCCCGTACAGAGCTGTAAGCGCGCCGCCCGTAACGTTGCGCAGCGGCATCGCGCCGAGTGGGCGCTTGGCGACGTGCCGGGTCGTGACATGGGTGTAGTTCCTGAGCGTCAGCGGTCGCACCGATCCCGCGATTGACGGCAGCCACTCGTCAAGCATGAAGCGCGCGAGCGGTTGCTTGGACGGCTCGACGTAGCCGCCCGCCGCGGTGGCTGTGATGACAGTCGCGAGGTGCGCTTGGGCTTCCTTTTGGGTGCGGAATCCGCCCTTGGACTTCTGCTTGCGCTTTCCGGTGTTCGGGTCTTCCGCGTCCCATAGGGGGCGGTCCAGGTTGATCCCCGCTTGCGTGTTGATCCCCTCATTGGCCTTGCTCCCTTTCCTTCGCCTTCCGGCGCCGGTATCGACGTTGCTTCTCGGCTCGCATGCACTCCTCTGAGCAGAAGCGCACGCCGGTGGTGCGGTAGTGCTGGCGATACTCGATATCCCCGCGCTGGCGCACGAAAACGCGCCCGCAGGTGGCACTCTCACAGCGGCGGGCGGTCCCGTCGCTGACCATGAGATTGAAGATCTGACGGCAGGCCGCCGCGTAGAGGCCGACCGTGGGCTCGTCACCGCCGGTGGGCTCAACATGGGCGCGGAAGGGTTCAAGCCCTACGTTTAGTGCGGCTGCGAACTGGGGCCAGCCGCCGGCATCAGGATCGTGGAGTGGGGAGGCGAGAAACCCCTCGGCTAGCCACGGCGCGAACGGGTCGCCGCCGAACTGGCTCTCACGCCAGGTGCCGGCCAACGCGCGCGCGGTCCGAAGCCACCATCGGGCGTCCTCGATGGTGCTGTGCCATTGGGTGCGCCACCAGTCGGCGTGGCGCACCGGGGGCCACGGCGTTATCCGGACGTGATGCTCGACCGGGACGTATCCGGGCTGGAAGTACGGCCAAGCGAGTGTCCCATCCCGCGCGAGCAGTTCGGCTACTGCGGCGTCGTCATCGAGGTTCGCGTCTCCAAGCTCGCGCAGCACCCACTCGTCGGCGAGCTCCTTGGGCTCGAGCGCCCCGCCCCACTTGAGGGCGCCTCCCGTGCCGATCGTCACCTTGTGTCGTTGAACCCGCACGAGCGCAAGCGGGGAGGCCGGCCAGAACGTTACGGGAAATGGTGATCTTGTTTGGTCACCCATCACGTGACAGTTTAACGGCGTGCTTCCCGTAACGCAAGATCACGCGACAGACTGGCGCGAGCGGAGCACGCTCACGGTCGAGGAGGCCGCGACCGTCCTCGGCATCGGCCGGGCGTCCGCATACGCCGCGGCCGGTAAAGACCTTCCCGTGATCCGCGTAGGGCGCAGGCTCCTGGTGCCAGTCGGCCAACTGCGGCGGATGCTCGGAGAGATTCCCTACCACGACGACACGCCCGCTGGTAACGGGCGTGTCGGAAAGCTGGCAGACGGTGACTGCCAGAACACAGTCTAAACGTCCGACCCGGGGCTATCACGCGCCCGAAGTAGCGCGCGTACCGGTCCGGACGCGCCGCGAATTGCTCGACGCGCTGTATGGCTGTGAGCCGCGGGACCTTGGCAGGCTCACCGCTGATCTCACTTACCTGATCCGTGTCGCGCAGGAGCAAGCATGGGAGTTGTAGAGGTCCCAGCCCGCGAGGGATGCCTACTCCAGCTCGCTGCGATCGCCGGATCTCTCCCGGTGCGAGCGGATGCGAGCCCGGCGTGCGCCCGCGAGGGACAGTCGACCGGACACCGGGCCATTCCGCACAGGATGGGGGTGCGCCGCGGGGTTGTCCTGCCCAATCCCTCGCGGCGGACGCGATGCGTTGGCTACTGACCGGTGGTGAGGTCGGCTTTACAGACCGGGCACATTCGGGCCTCGGCGTCGATCAGGTTGTTGCACTTCGGGTTAGAGCACCGCTTTTTGGGGCCGTCCGGTTTCTGGCGGCCTTTTTCGATCCGGTTGGCGGCAATTGCCGAGCCGACGCCTACGGCGCCGGGGATGATGACCCACTTCGCCAACGCGATCCCGACTGGGATCAGAAAGAAGGCTTCGGGTTCGGCCGTCTGTGTTTGGGCACGTCGTCGTCGCAGCATGAGCGGATCATCGCACGGTCAACGTGTCTACTCGGGGCATCGGGCCATTCCGCAACCCAACGACGCTAGGTGCGCGATGACCTTCGCAGTTCGCGTAGGCGTTGGGGGTCTGTCCCCGTAGTGCTGAGAGAGGGCTGAGGGCACCGGCCGCGCGCCGAGGGCGCTGGTGTTGTATGGCATTAGTCGATCGGCTAGGGTTGCTCGTCGAGCAGGGACGTTCTAAGCGCTGGGGGGGGCACGACGGTGGGACGATTTCGTGTAGGACGTGCCGCAGGGTCGCCGCGCGTGGGACGAGCGCGGCTCGGTCTCGCGTCGGTCTTTGCGATCGTGACGCTTGTCGCTGTCTTGACCGCTCCTGCGGCTGCGAGCTCCGAATCGAGCCTGATCGAAGACGAACCGGGACTCGTGATAGATCCGGTCTCGGTGTCGATCGGCAATGGCACCCAGCTGCCGAACGGGACGTATTTGAACGCCCAGAAGCTTGCCGACAACCTCGTCTTCACGAGCATCACCGTCTTTGCGGGCTCAAATATCGACATCGTCGAACCGGTCGACGTTTCGAGCAGCTCATTCGGTACGCCGCATTTCAATCTGGCCCTGTCTGCTCCCACGATCAACATCGACTACGGCGTCAAGCTTGCCGCCGCGGGGAACCTGAACCTCACGACTAACATCCTGAACCTCAACGGCCGCATCACCTCGGGCGGGGAACCGATTGCCGCGAATCGAGTCACGGGCACGGCAACACAGGCGAACGTCTTGAGCAGCGGCGCGAGCATTCAGCAGGCGATCGACTTCTCCTCGCCGACCAACCCGCTCGTGGTTCAGGTCGGCTCAGGCGAGTTCACGGAAAACCTGACAATTTCAAAGCCGCTAAGGCTCACCGGTAACGACGGTACTGGCCCGCTAGGCGCCGACCCTACCGCGCCGCTGTTGCTCGGCATCCAGTCCGGCGGATCTCTGATCAAAGTCACAGCCAACGAAGTCAAAATTGACGGAATGCGCCTGCACGGTGGCGGAACCACGCCGAGCGCGGTCAACGGGCTCTACGCGAAAGGCGTGAACAGTTTGACCGTTGCCCATAACACGTTTGAAGGGTTCTCGGGACCAGCGATCGAAACGCCCGAATCCACGAACGTCGCGTTGGAAGCCAACGAACTCGTCCCGACGCTGCTCTCCACGGCAGTAACGCCCGCGAGCGCGACGGTGGCCGTCGACAGCGACACGCCGATGACCGACACCGGCACGTACTCCGAAGGTCCGACTGGGAACGTGACAGGCGAAGCGGTCTGGACCTCGAGCGAACCGGCCGTGGTGAGCGTCGACGCGGCTGGGCTCGCCCACGCGATCGGTCTGGGGACTAGCACGATCACCGCTACTGTCGGCTCACTGAAATCCTCGGCGACGATCCACGTCGTGGGACCGCCCGCCGCGTCTGTAGATTCTCCCCCTGACGGCCAGAGCTTCGAAACCGGCCAGCTGGTGACGACGAGCTTCTCATGCACCGATGCCTCGGGCGCACCGGGTATCCAGTCGTGCGTGGACTCCAACGGCGCCTCTGGGGGCAGCGGGACACTCGACACCGGGGCGCCGGGCAGCCACAGCTACGCAGTGACGGCCACGAGCCTTGACGAGCAGACGGGAAGCGCGACGATCAACTACACGGTCGGGGAAGCCGGCCAGTGCAGAGAACTGACCAAATACACCACCCCGAAGCTCAAACACGGCCAGTACGTAGACGCTGGCTGCGAGACCTTCTACACGAAAAAGGGAATTCCGAAGGCCAAAGGCAACTACGAATGGTATCCGGGGTCCGCAGCGGACTGCATCGCCTTTAAGCAAGGCGAATACACCGACGCCAACTGCACAGCGAAATCAGCCAAGGCCCACAAAGGCACGTACGAACGGCAGCCCTGCTTCCCGGACTGTTCCAGCGAGACCGAATACAGGACGCCGCCGGTGCTTCCTGGGAGCGCGCTGGTCAACCGCCTTTCCCGAAGGCACTAGGGGAGTTGGAACACGCTTCGCGCTCGGAGCGGCGCTGCGTAGTAATCCGCCCGTGCAGGTCCGCTGGCGAGTTGGAGCGCCGGCCCGCTGAGCCGTGCGAAGCCGCGCTCGAGATGGTGGCCGAGACGCGCTCCGGGGAACCGCTGGCTGCGTAACGCATAGCTTTGGGCATCGGTCGTGGTACTGTAATAGGCATCACTTCCGGCATCGGATGAGGCAGTGCCTATCGACCAGAACGAGAAGGTTCGAGAGAACCGCTTGCGGCGAACCGCTGAGCGCCGCGGATACGGCCTAAGCAAGTCGAGGCGCCGCGACGAGTACGCGGTGGACTTCGGCCAGTGGAAGTTGACGAAGGGCGCCATCAAGGGCGAAGCCGGCACGCTCACAATGCAGACGATCACGTTCCCCTCGCTTGACGCCGTGGAGGCGTATCTGAGCAACGCGCCCATCGAGATCGAACTCCGGGCCGCTGGCCGGGCCTACATCGAGAGCAGGGGAAAGAACAGCGACGATCTCGCGGCGCTGGCGCGGGAGGCGATCCGTATGGGGATGGCCCCCGATGCGGTCGCGTTCGCCGCCGAAGTTCCTGCCGCGGACATCCGCAAGCTGGCGGGAGGCGGTGCGTGATGGCCCGCGCGCATGGGGACGGCGGGGGTTCTGTTCGCGCTGAGGATTGTCTCCAGGGCTATCGGCGCCCTTGTGTTCTTCGCTGCGATTGCGCTCACCCTCGCAAACGAATGGGGAGCAGGGATAGGCCTTGGAGGGGTGCCTAGCGTTCTTGTGTTCACGGCCGGGGGGCTGGTGCCCCCAGTCGGCACGCTCATCCTTGGTGGAATAGCCGCGGGCCTGTTGTGGCTCGCCGAGTTAGCCAAACGCGATGAGGATAAGGGCGGCGCGTGATCGCTGACGGCTACGGGTCCGTGAGCAGGAGCAGCGTCTCGAGCTCGTCCACGTCGACGACCACGCCGCAGTGTGGGCAGCGGCGGCGCTCGATGCGCACTGTCTCCCATTGCTCGGGGCGGGAGCGTTTGCGGCAGGCGGGGCAGTCGAACGCAAGCGGCATACGCTGAGGCTATCCGCCGGCTACGGGGGCAATCCGCGCGGAGCGGCTTGTGCGGCATTGCACAATCGCCGTCAAGGGATTGCAACCTGCCACCGATGGTGGCTATGCTGGACCCATTGCTCCCCGTCCTGCTACGTCTAGAGCGTGGCAAGGCGGGGGTATTTTTTATGAGCGCAGCGGACGGCCAGGGGGCGAGCCCACTTTGGGCCACTGTTCTGCTCGACTGGCAGAACATCTACAGCTGTGCCCGCGACGCCTTCGGGCTCAGGGACAGCCCCGGCGTTGAGGGGAACGTCTATCCGCTCAAACTTGCTCGGCAGCTGGCCACCGGGCAGGACCCGCAGACGGGGCAGGACAGGCGGCTCCAAGAGATCCGCATCTACCGCGGCAAGCCCGATGGTGCGAAGGAGCCCTCCTGGTATCGCGCGTGGCAATCACAAACGGCGGCTTGGACGAAAGAATGCGGATCGATGCTCACCCCGAGATATCGGGACCTTCGGGAGCGCCATGGCGTATGGATCGAGAAGGGCGTCGACGTCTCTCTCGCGATTGATCTCGTCGCAATCGCATTCCGGGAGGATGCAGACCGCGTAGTTGTCGTTTCCTCGGACACTGATCTTGAACCCGCGCTCGAGCTAGTCACCGAGCTCCGAGGAGAGGGTTTCGCCGAGGTCGCAGGCTGGGATGGCTCGGCGGACTCGGCTGCGATTCTCAGCGTCGCCGGCGTTCGGCAGCACCGTCTCACCAAGACCGATTACGACCGACTGCGCGATGGATCGGACTACAACCTGAGCCTCCGCGTGCGGCGCAAGCGAGGCGACGGTAGCTGGGGGGACCAGATCGCAGCCGAGGGGAAACACCGGCGAGAGTGACCGGACGAGCATAGGGACGCGCCCTCTGTTTGTCCGCCGGTTTGTCAACGGAATGTCAGCGGACGTAGCTGGACGGGCGATAACTGGGCGGGGATGCGGGCTCGCGGATCGCCCGCAAACACGGACTCCTCGGCATAGCCCTACACCGGCCAACACCGGTCCGCTACAACCACATCGAATAGCGCTCAGACCGCGCCCGGCGGCTCCGGAGGGCCGAGAACCGCGCTCAGACCGCGGAATTGAGGCTGTAGCGATCTTGATGCGCTCGGGCACGTGACCGCGTACCATCCCGCAGGGTGCCCAGCAAACTGCACATGCTCGGCGAACACACGCTGGACGTTGAGGAGTCCCCCGCCGACGCGGCCCGGCTGCTGTGGGACGCCGGACGTAATACGGGCTACGCGGAGCTTCACGTACGCGAGGCCCTCGTGTTCGTCAACCCGGCGACGGTCGCCTACGTCATCGACGCCGGCGAGCCGCACGTTCGCCGCTGAGTCAGTCGCCCGACCGGGCTGCCGGAGCGAGCGTGTGCAGGAGCCCGGCCTGAGCTTGGCCGAGACTGCCCGCCAGCGCGGAAGCTGTGTCAATCGGTGGAGATTCGTCCCCGAACCTTGGCCAGCTGGCCAGTTGGATCGGGCGCTCCGCACGTCACTATCGGTGGCGAAGCACAGGGCAGGCAAGATGTTCCCCTTGATTCTCTCTCTCATCATTCCTCTCTGGGCGGCCGCCGCGACTCTGGTCGCGGCGGTCTGCCAGGGGGCGTCCATCGGCGACGCGCAGCAGGCCGAGTTGCGAGCTCGCACCCGGGAGTAGTGAGCGGGCCCGAGGGTGCCGGGGCGTGGCCGGCCGGGCCGGCCGAGCGCGCGGCGCCGATCATCGCGGACGCGGCGCGGTGACGCCGGACACCGCGGCCGGATCTATTCACGGCGATCGCGTGAAACGACGCGGCCGGTGACCGCGCCTCAGCGGGTCAGCCGGGGCGGGTGCCCGAGCCCCGCTCGTCCCCGAAGAAGTCGTTACCGGTCAGCACGAAGATGAACGGCACGAGCGGGATGATCACGACGGCGGCCCATGCCAGGCGCGTGAACGCCCAGTCATCGCGCCGGAACGCGAGGTGAAACCAGATCAGCACCACCGCGATCGGGTGCAGCAGGCACAGCACGAGCTCCAGGATTTTCTTGCCCACGGTCTCTCCTTTCCAGGCCCGCCAGGCTACACGCGTGCGGCGCCGGTCCGTCCTCCGTTCCGGATGAACGCGCCCGCGTGCGCAGGCGCGAGGCTGCGGGCGCAGATGGCCGGCACGATCGGGCGAGAGCGAGCATGAGCCGCGAACGGTGGATGGCCGCCTCGTTCGCGGTCGGCTCGGCGTGCTTCCTCGTCGGCCCGTTCCCGGGCTACGCGGAACTCGTCGGGGGCTCCGCCGACGCGGTCACGTTCTTCGTCGGCTCGATCTTCTTCACGGCCGGCGGGGCTCTGCAGAGCATCGGCGCATGGCCCGGGCGGGGCGGCGAGCGCGCCGCGTGGAGGGCGGCGATCATCCAGTCGGCCGGGACGCTCTTCTTCAACGTCACGACCTTCCGGGCGCTCGAAACGGCCATCGAAAGCCCCGACTACAACCGGCTCGTCTGGCGCCCCGACGCCCTCGGCTCGGTCTGCTTCTTGATCTCCGGCTTCATCGCCTACGCGGCCTCGCCGCGGCGCGGCTGGCTCCCTGTCAGCGGCGGCTCGGGCTGGTGGCAGCCGGCGGTGAACCTGCTCGGCTGCATCTTCTTCGGAATCTCCGCCGTCGCCGGGCATGTCGTCCCCTCCAGCGGCTCCATGCTCGACCTCGCCGCGTCGAATTGGAACACCTCGGCCGGCGCAGCCTGCTTCCTGGCCTGCGCGTTGGGGACGCTTGCCGCGCGCGAGGCGCCGGCGGGCTCCCGATCACCCTGATCGGAGGATGCCCGCGCTCGCGTTCCGGCGATGCTCCTCTCCCGCACCCATCCGAGGAGGACGCTTGATGGCCACGACCGATGCCGCGTACAGCGATCGCTACGGCACGAAGATTCTGCGGCACAAACCGCCGGACGGCAGGCTTCCCGAGCACGGCATGCCGCCCGTCGACGCGATGCGCCTGATCGGCGAGGACCTGGTCCTGGACGGCATCCCGATGCGCAATCTCGCCACGTTCGTGACGACGTGGATGGAGCCCGAGGCGCAGCGGGTGATCGCCGAAAACCTGCACCGCAACTACATCGACCACGCCGAGTACCCGCAGACGGCGGAGATCGAGCAGCGGTGCATCCGCATGATGGCCGACCTCTTCAACGCGCCCGGCGAGACGACCGGGACGCGCACCCAGGGCTCCTCGGAGGCGATCATGCTCGGCGCGCTGTCGCTGAAGTGGAAGTGGCGCGAGCGCCGCGAGAAGGCGGGCCTGCCGACCGACAAGCCGAACCTCGTCTTCGGCGGCGACGTCCACGTCGTCTGGGACAAGTTCTGCCGCTACTTCGACGTCGAGCCGCGGATCATCCCGCTGCAACCCGACAAGCTGACGATCGGCCCCGAGGACGTCCACCCCTTCCTCGACGAGAACACGATCGGGGTCGGCGCGGTGCTCGGCACGACGTTCACAGGTCACGCCGACGACATCGAGGGCATCAACAAGATGCTGCTCGAGATCAAGGAGAAGGAGGGGCTGGACATCCCGATACACGTGGACGGCGCGAGCGGGGGCTTCGTCTGGCCGTTCCTGTACCCCGAGACGCGCTGGGACTTCCGCCTCGAGCAGGTGCGTTCGATCAACGTCTCGGGGCACAAGTACGGCCTCGTCTACCCGGGTATCGGCTGGCTCGTGTTCCGCGAAACCTCCGACCTCCCCGAGGACCTGATCTTCTACGAGAACTACCTCGGTCAGCGCGACGCGACGTTCACGCTGAACTTCTCGACCGGCGCCGCGATGGTGCTCGCCCAGTACTACAACTTCATCCGCTACGGGTTCGAGGGCTACAAGGAGGTCATCGGCACGATGCAGCAAAACGCGGAGCTGCTGGCGCGGAAAGTCGAGGACGGCGAGCACTTCGAACTCGTCGGCCCTCACGGCCACGACCAGCTGCCGCTCGTCGCCTTCAAACTCGCGGGCGAACGGCCCTACAACGAGTTCGACGTCTCCTTCCAGCTCGCCGCCGAGCGCGGCTGGATGGTGCCGGCGTACACCCTGCCGCCGAACGCCGAAAACGTCAGCATCCTGCGCATCCTCTGCAAGCAGACGCTCGGCCAGCCCTTGATCGAAACGCTGCACGACGACGTCTACAAGGCGCTCGACACGCTCGACAAGAAGGGGGCCGTGCACGAGAGCGAGCGCAGACGGGTCAAGACCGGGACCGGCTACTGAGGTGACCGACGGGGCGGCCAGTGACGCGGTCAAGGAGCCGGCTGCCGGCGGGCTCGTGCTGACGAGCCTGATCCTCGTCGCCGCCGTCGCCAATCTCAACCTCTCCGTCGCGAACGTCGCGCTGCCCTCGATCGGCGCGCACTTCGACTCCAGCCAGACGACGCTCGACCTGATCGCGGTCGGCTACTCGCTCGGCCTCGCCTGCTCGGTGCTGTGGCTGGGGGCGCTGGGCGACCGCTACGGGCGCAAGGCGATGCTGCTTGCGGGGACGGCCCTCGCCGTCCCGATGTCGCTGCTTGCCGCCTTCGCGCCGAGCGACACCGTGCTCGCGCTCGCGCGCCTTGGCGGCGGTGTCGCCGCGGGCATGGCCTACCCGACGACGCTCGCGCTGATCACCGCGATCTGGGCCCCCGGCGAGGAACGGACGCGCTCGATCGCCCTGTGGTCGGGGATCGGCGGCGCGATCGCCGCGCTCGGGCCGCTCTGCTCGGGGATCCTGCTCGAGCACTTCGAATGGGGCTCGGTGTTCCTGCTGACGCTGCCACTCGCCGTCGTGGCGATCTGGATGGCCTGGCGCTACGTGCCCGCCCACGTCAACGAGAGCGACGAGTCGGTGGACAACATCGGCGGCATCCTCTCGCTGGTCCTCGTCGGGGCGCTGATCCTCTCGATCAACTTCGCCCCGGTTCCGAACAAGACCACGCTCACGCTCGTTCTGGCGGGGATCGCCCTCGCTGCGCTGATCGGGTTCTTCGTCCGCCAGCGCCGCGCGCGCAACCCGCTGTACGACCTCGACGTCGCGGCGAGGCCCCCGTTCTGGGTGGCGGCGTGCGCGGGACTGATCGTGTTCGGCTCGCTGATGGGCGCGATGTTCATCGGCCAGCAGTACCTGCAGAACGTGCTCGCCTACTCGACGTTGGACGCGGGGCTCTCGATCCTCCCGGCAGCGATCGCCATGGTGCTGGTCGCCCCACGGTCGGCGAAGCTCGTGGAGGCCCGCGGAGCGCGCTTCACGCTCCTGCTCGGCTACGTGTTCGTGCTGCTCGGCTTCCTGGCGATGCTGCTGCTCTGGAAGGAGGGGATCGCCTACTGGAAGGTCGGCCTCGCGTATGCCCTCGTGGGGATCGGGGTCGGCCTGGCGGGGACACCGGCGTCGCATTCGCTGACCGGGAGCGTCCCGGTCCGGCGCGCCGGGATGGCGTCGGGCACAGCCGACCTCCAGCGCGATCTCGGCGGCGCGATCATGCAGTCGATCTTCGGTGCGCTGCTCACAGCGGGGTACGCCGCGGCCGCGGCGACCGATCTGACGGCCTCGAACGCCCACATCACGAGCAGCGTCGAAAACCAGCTCACGAAGTCCTTCGCGGGCGCCCAGGCGATCGCCAAGCAGTATCCGCACTACGCCTCCCAGATCACGGCCGCGGCCAAGACCGCGTTCCTCAAAGGCGACCAGTGGGCGTATCTGGCCGGCATCATCGCCGTCCTGCTCGGCGCCGCGCTCGTCTGGCTGCGCTTCCCGGCGCCCGAGCGCGAGCGTGCGCTGCTCGAGGAATACGCCGCTGAGGACCGCGCGGACGCAGCGAGCGCGCAGGTGCCCGCCGGCGCCGCGGCCTGAGGCGCGGTCAGCCGCCGTCGCGCGGCTGCGCGTCGACGCGGCGCACCGGACCGTCGCGCGTGACGGACAGCGCCACGCGGCCTTCGAGCAGCTCGATCAGTTCGTCTCCTGCCAGCTGCGCCCGCCAGCCGCGCAGCGTGCGCACGTCCGGAAGCTCAGAGCCGGTGCGCACGGCCGTCGCGATCGCCTGCAGGTCCGCACGCGCGGCCACGAGCTCGTACGCGAGCCCGGCTTCGCGGGCGCGCGTGCGTGCGAGTGCCTCCGCGAGCGCGACGAGCGGCAGGTCCTCGGGCTTCGGGGCGGGCGAGCGCTGCCCCTGCGGCGGCGGGTCGGGGGGGCGGTTGCGGGCCCGCGCGACGGCGTCCAGCAGCTCGCGCCCGCGACGGCCCTGCGCGCTGCCGCCGACGCCGCGGATCTTCCCGAGGTCCTCGCCCGAGGCTGGTCGCCGCCGCGCCACCTCGACCAGGCCCGCGTCGCTCAGCACGCTCTGCACCGGCCGGTTCTGGCGCGCCGCGGTCCGCTCGCGCCACTCGACCAGCTCGCGCGCGACCGCTCGCGCCGAGGCGTTCAGGCCGCCCACCCGGGGCAGCCGTTCGAAGATCGTCTGCGGGTCGCGCTCGTCGCTGACCCCGCTCAGGGCGCGGCACTCCTCGAGCGCCCAGTCCAGCCGCCCGAGCTGCTCCAGACGCGCTTCGAGCTCGGACGCGAGCTCCAGCAGGTGGACGACGTCCTCGCGCGCGTACGCCAGCTGCTCGGCCGACAGCGGCCGGGCGTCCCAGCGCGTGAAGCTGGCGGTCTTGGCGACGCGAAGGCCGAGCACGTCGGCGAGCAGCGAGTCGTAGGAGGCCTGGGCGGCGAGGCCCGAGAAGCCCGCGGCGATCTGCGTGTCGAAGATGTTCGTCACCTCGCAGCCGAGCTCGCGCTTGAGCAGCGCGATGTCCTGGCGACCGGCGTGTACGACGATCCGGACCTCCGGGTCGGCGAGCGCCGCCGCGAGCGGCTCGAGCTCGACGTCCTCGCGCAGCGGGTCGACCAGCGCGATCGACTCGCTGCCGTCCTGCATTCCTTCCCGTCCGCCCGCGGCCAGCTGGATCAGGCAGAGCAGCGTCCGGTAGCGACCCTCGCCCATGAACTCGGTGTCGAGCGCGAGTCGCCCGGCCGCGCGTCCGCGCTCGATCAGATCGCCGGCCCCGGCGGCTGCCTGGGAGGAGGGCCCGCCGGCCGCCCGCCCCTCGCCGCTCCGGCGCCGTCCTTCGCCGCCGCTCACGGCTTGGCCCCGGGAAGCAGGTAGAGCGTCCGGTGCTCTCCGAGCCCGGCCGCACGCGAGACGTCGGTGCCGTGTTCGCGGATCCACACCACCGGCGCCGAGCAGGCCGCGTTCACAGTCGAGGCTTTGTGGCCGCAGAAGGTGCTGAGGTAGGCGTAGCGGACCTGGCCGGCGGCGATCATCCGCTTCAGCTTGGCGACCGAGGTGTAGACGCGCGCGTCGTAGGTGGTCAGCACGGCGATCGGCTGGGCGTCCTGCACGATCAGCGAGCCGATCTGGGTCGCGGACTCCGCGGCCAGCTCATAGCGGGCGCCGTGGTTGTGCGCGTGCAGATACGCGCTCAGGTGACGCTGCACATCTCCCGGCAGCTGCCCGACGAAGCCCGCCGCGCTGACCTTGTCGCGGATCGCCCTGATGTCCGTTTTCACCCCGACCGCGAGCACCGCCACGAGCGCGCTCGCGAGCGTCGCCGCCCACAGCCAGGCCGCCGTCCGCGGCGGGCTCGCCCACCGCGCGAGCAGCGCGAAGGCCACCGTGGCGAGCGCGCCGAGCAGGCAGATCCACCAGGCCGCCTCGGTCCCGAAGAGCAGGCGCTCGGCGTAGTAGACGGTGACGAGCATCGCGACGATCAGGGCGCCCAGGCGCAGGCGCCCGCGCGGCGCGGTCGCCCAGGCGAGGCCGATGCCGAGCAGCGCGGCGACCGCCGGGGTGAAGCCCTCCACGTAGCGCGGGTGAAGCCGCGCCTGGTAGCTGAACAGGACGAGCCCGGTCAGCATCCAGAGCCCGATCCCGGCGGCGGCGGCGCGGCGCGTGCGCAGCGGGGTTTCGGGGTCGCCCGGCAGCGCCGCCGCGGGCTCGGCGCCGGCGCTCGCTGCGGCCGGCTCCTGTGACGCGGTTGCCTGCGCACCACCGCCCGCGGGTTCCGCGGCGTCCATCGGCGTCGCTGCGCTCCGCGTGCCCTCGCCGTCGGGCGCCGCCGCGCCGCCGCGCCTGCGCCCGCCCGCGGGCACGGCCTCCGGTGGGCCGCGGACGCCGAGCAGCAGCGCGGGGATGCCGAGGATCAGCCCGATCAGCACCTCCATGCCGAGGCGCTGCCCCGAGAGCGGCCCGACCCGCGCCAGCAGGCGCGTGACCGAGGGGGGGACGATCGGAATGTGGTCGCGCTCGGCCTGCGTGGCGGTCGGGTACACATGGCCCGATTCATAGACCGTGCCCTGCGGTTCGGGCGATTTGCCGCTGATGCGGTCCTTGCCGTTGAACACGAACGCCGCGTTCCACGCGCTGCCGTTGGTCGAGCCGATCGCGTACGGGCGGTCGTGGGCGGGTACGAGCAGCGTGGCCGTCAGCCATGCGAGCGCGACCACCACGTAGACCGCGGCCGCTCCCGCGAGCTGCATCGCGCGCTTCGGGAGGCTCCCCGGCATCCCCACCGCAGCCAGCACGGCGAGCCCGGGGAGCGCGACCAGCGACTCCAGCAGCTTCACGTCGAACGCGACGCCGAGCGCGGCGGCTCCGCCCAGCAACCAGCCGACGCGGCCGGTCTCGATGGCGCGGGCGATCAGCAGCAGCGCGAGCACGAGCAGCGCCATCATCACCGCGTCCATCGTGTCGCTGCGTGCGGTGATGACCTCGATCGGCAGCACGGCGAGCGCGGCGGCCGCGGCGATGCCGGCGGTCGCGCTCCACAGGCGCCGCACAGCCTCGAACAGCAGCGGCACCGAGACGATCCCCGCCAGCGCCTCGGGCAGCTTCAGCGTGGTCGAGCTGAAGCCGAGCAGCTTCACGCTCGCCACCTGCAGCCACAGGTCCACCGGCGGCTTGTCGATCGACACGCTCGCCCCCGGCTCGAAGGCGCCGAAGAAGAAGTTGTGCCACGACAGCGTCATGCTGCGGACCGCGGCGTCGTAGAAAGGGTCCGGTGGCACTTTGCCGATCTGCCAGAGGCGCAGCACCGCCGCGAGGAGCGTGATCGCGCCCACGACCGCCCACTGCCCCCGCCGTCCGAGGGCTCTCATGCGCGGACCGCTAGTCTCATCGGCTCGTGGCAGGCGAAGGCGGGGATAAACAGGATCTGAGCGAGGCGACCCATGAGCCGCGGGAGTGTATGGCCTGCCGCGGCACGGGTCGCGTGATCTCAAACCTCGGCGGCTCGCCGAGCACTGTCGCGTGCCCTTGGTGCGAGGGCAGCGGCCTGCGCCCAGCGGAGGTCGACGCGCAGGCGCACTGGGCACGGGAGAGCGGCTCCGAGCCGCCGGCCGGCGCGGGCGCGGAGCCGGGCGCGGCCTGAGATACGCGGCCGCCGGCGCGCGATGGCGAGTCCATCCGTCCAAGCTGCCATGCACGTATAAAGGTGAGATCACGAGCCGTCGATGCACGGGCTGAAATAAAGCCAGTGCCGAGGCGCCAAGGCAGAGCACCGAATGGTGCGTAGCAAAGCCGGCGGCTCTCACACAAGGGGGAGGCGCATCGTCGAACGAGGCGATTGCCGAGGGCTGGCGCCCTGTAATCAGATCCGAAGGAGCATCAAATGCTGCACCGACTGCGCCAGCGCTCGAAGGACGAGGGTGGTTTTACCCTGATCGAGCTTCTGGTTGTGATCCTGATCATCGGCATCCTTGCCGCGATCGCCATTCCGTCGTTCCTCAGCCAGAAAAGCAAGGCCACTGACTCGTCGGCCAAGGAGCTGGCTCGTACGGCTCAGACCACGGCGGAGACGTACGCCACCGACCACAGCGGTAGCTACGCCGGCCTGTCGCTCGCCGAAGAGAAGGCCTACGAGCCGTCGATCCAGACGGCAGCGGGCAACAACAACGCCTACCTGAGCGACGCGAAAGAAATCGAAAGCGGCGGCGGCTTCAGCGTCACCGCGAACTCCGTCACCGCGACCCACACGTTCACGATCGTCAAAAAAGCGAACGGAACCGTGGAACGCACCTGCACCCCGACCGGTCAGACCGGCTCGTCGGGCGGCGGCTGCCAGCAGAGCAGCTGGTAAGCGACTCTCCTTTTCGGAGGAGAACACACAGTCTCGCGGAGGGCGGCCCACGGGCCGCCCTCCGTCGTAGTTCTTACGGTGACCGACCTCGGCGAGACTCAAGAGATTTACCGTCATACCCGATGTGTCAGTGATGAAGATCCCGGCGAGACGATCCGAGTCCAACGAGGACGGGTTCACCCTGATCGAGTTGCTGGTCGTGGTCCTGATCATCGGCATCCTGGCGGCGATCGCGATTCCGGTGTTCCTCGGCCAGAAAGGCAAGGCGGTCGACGCCGCCGCGAAGGAAATGGCGCGCACCGGCTCGCAGGCCGCAGAGACCTTCTCCACCGACCACGCGGGGGAATACAAAGGCATCGAAGTCGGCGTCCTCCACGAATACGAGCCCGCGATCCGCGCGACGGCCGGGAGCAACAACGACGCCTACCTGTCCTCGGCGGAAGGCACCGAAGGCGGCAAGGGCTACAAGGTCACCGCCAAAGCCCCCAACGGCGACACCTTCACGTACGCGAAGGACCAGACCGGCGCTGTCTCGCGGACCTGCGAAACAGCCGTCGCCACAGCGGTCGCTGGCTGCGTCAACGGCAGCTGGTAGCGCCGCGGGCTCAAGTACGCCCGCGCCCGCGCCGATCAGCGAAGCATGGTGGAGGCCGCAACCTTCGCAGGCGTCCTCGGCGCGATCTTCGGCTCGTTCCTGAACGTGGTCGTCTACCGCCTGCCCCGCCACGAGTCGCTCGTCACGCCGGCCTCGCACTGCCCGCGGTGCGGCACGCCCGTCAAGCCCTACGACAACGTCCCTGTGCTCTCGTGGCTGTTGCTCAAAGGGCATTGCCGCAGCTGCGGCGAGCCGATCTCGGTGCGCTACCCGCTCGTCGAGCTGGCGACCGGCCTGCTCTGCATCGGCGCCGTGCTGGCCGGCGAATCCTGGGCCGACGTCGCCCTGGGGGTCGCGCTGATCGTGCTCGTCGTGCCGATCGCGCTGATCGATCTCGAGTACCGCATCATCCCCAATCGCCTGACGCTGCTGGGGGCGATCGTCGCGCTCGTGCTCGGCACGGCGCTCGATCCGTCGGGGGAGCCCGCGCGGCTGATCGCGGCTGCTGTGGCCGGGGGGTTCCTGCTGGTCGCGGCCCTCGCCTATCCGGGCGGGATGGGCATGGGCGACGTCAAGCTCGCCGGGATGATGGGCCTGTTCCTCGGCTCGGCCGTGGCACCCGCGCTGCTCGTCGCGCTCGTCTCGGGCACCGCGGTCGGCGTCGTGATCATGGCCCGCAAGGGCGCCGCCGCCGGGCGCAAGACCGCCGTCCCGTTCGGGCCGTTCCTCGCGCTCGGGGCCGTCGTCGGTGTCTTCGCCGGCCACCCACTCGTCGATGTCTACGTCAATCACTTCCTGCACTAAAGGGCCGCAGCCGTGGCGCCGATACCCGACCTGCGGGCCATCCGCACCATGCCCGAGCGGCTCTCACAGATGAAACTTCCTTCCAGCCTTCCTTCGCCCAACCTGAAGCTCGGGGTCAACCTCGGCCGCCGGCGCGCCGCCGCCGACGTGGTCGGCCTGGACATCCAGCCGGGCTTCGTCGCCGCCGTGCGCGCCCGGGTCAACGGCTCGATCGTCGCCGAACGCGCGGCCACGGTGCCGCTCGCGGCCGACACGATGCGCGACGGCGAAGTGGTGGACGAGGCGGCCCTCGCCGAGGCGCTCAAAGAGCTGTTCACCGCCAACAACCTCGGCAAGCGCGTCCGCGTCGGCGTCGCCAACCAGCGCACCGTGCTGCGCACCCTCGAGCTGCCGCCGGTCACCGACGCGAAGGAGCTCGCAGCGGCGGTCTCCTTCCAGGCTCAGGACCAGGTTCCGATGCCGCTCGGCAACGCCGTCCTGGACTTCCATGCGCTCGGCATCATCGACACTCCCGCCGGTCCCCGCCAGCGGGTGGTTCTGGTCGCCGCCCAGCGCGACATGGTCGAACGGCTGCTCTCGGCCGTCCGCCAGGCGGGCCTCACCGCCGAGGGCGTGGACCTCTCCGCCTTCGCGCTGATCCGGTCCCTCTACCGCCACGAAGAGGACCAGAAGGGGCGCGTGCTGTACCTCAACGTGGACGGTCTCTCCAACCTCGCGATCGCCGAGGGCCTGGTCTGCCGCTTCACCCGTGTCGTCGGCAGCGGTCTCGAGGGGATGGCCGTCGAGCTCGCCGAGCGGCGTGGCATCGCGCTCGCAGACGCCCGCTCGCGGCTGCTCGAAGGGGACCTCTCTGCGCCGCCCGAGCCCGCGCCCGTCGAGGTGCCCGAGCCCAAAGCCGCGGAGCCGCAGGAGCCCGAGCACGCCGAGGAGGACCCCTTTGACATCCCCGAGCCCGCGCCGGTCGATCTGGCCGCCGAAGCGCAGGGCCTGCCCTCGGTCCAGGAGCAGGAGGCCCGCGAGCTCGAAATGAGCTTCGAGGAGCTCTCGGCCACGCCCGCGGCGTCCGAGGCGGCGCCCGAAGCCAGCGACGCCGACGTGCTGATGGTGCTCGAGAACGGCGTTCGCGAGATCTCCGGCGAGGTGCGCAACTCGCTCGACTTCCACCGCTCCCAGGACGGGGGCGGCGAGGTCGCCCACGTTGTCCTCAGCGGTGCCGCTCAGGACATCCCGGGCTTCGCCGAGGCGCTGCAGCTGTCGCTCGGAGTCGAGGTGCGCCCCGCGACCCTCGGCGTCGTCGAGGGCCTCGCCGGCGGCGGCGTCTCGCCGCACCGGCTTGCCGTCGCGACCGGCCTGGCGGCCGCGGAGGCGCCCCAATGAGGGCTGTCAACCTCATCCCCAGCGACCAGCGCAGCGGCGGATCCGTCGGCGCCGGGCGCTCCGGCGGCGCCGCCTACGCGGTGCTCGCCCTGCTCGTCGGCATCGCCGTGCTCGCGGTCGTCTACGGCAAAGCGAGCCGCACGGTGTCCTCCGAAAAGGCGAAGGCGGCGGAACTGACCGTCCGTGCCCAGCAGGACAAGGCGAACGCCGAAGCGCTCGCCCCCTATACCAGCTTCGTGGCCCTGCGCCAGCAGCGGGAAGCCGCGGTGACCTCGCTCGTCGACACGCGCTTTGACTGGGCGCACGCGTTCCACGAGCTCGGTCGGGTGTTGAGCGGACAGACCTCCATCCAGGCGCTGACCGGTCAGATCGGCGCGACCGGCGGGTCTTCTTCTTCTTCTTCTTCTTCTTCCTCCTCCTCCTCCTCCTCCTCCTCCTCCTCGAAAGCTGGCGCGAGCAGCGTGTCCTCCGCGACCCCCGCCGGCAGCGTGCCGACCTTCACGCTCAGCGGCTGTGCCACGAGCCAGAGCACTGTCGCGCAGACGATCCAGCGGCTGCGCCAGATGGACGGTGTCCAGGAAGTGACCCTCCAGAGCTCGACCAAGACGGCCGGCGGGTCCAGCAGCGCTCCGGGCGGCTGCCCGGCGAGCGCGCCCGTCTTCAACGCCACGATCACCTTCGAACCGCTGCCGAGCGCCACCGAGGCGGCTTCGGCGGCGCACGCCAGCCCCGTCTCCTCGACGACCGCCGGCGCCACCGCTCCCGCGACCGCAGGAGGCGCACGATGACCGGCCGTGACCGTACCGTGGCGATCGTCGTCGCCGTGCTGGTGGTGCTGGTCGGCGGCTGGATGCTGATCGTGTCCCCGAAGCGCAAGGAAGCCAAGAGCGTGCAGGCCACCGTGGCCACCGCGCAGGGCGAAGTGAGCAGCGCGGAAACCGCGCTGACGAACGCGCGTGCCGCCCAGGCCCAGTACGCGACCTCCTACTCGGCGGTCGTGAACCTCGGCAAAGCGGTCCCGCCGAGCCAGGAAGTCGCCTCGCTGATCTACCAGCTGGAAGAAGCCTCGAACCTGCGCAGCGTGAGCTTCAACTCGATCGTCTCCGGTGCCGGCGGCTCGTCGAGCAGCAGCAGCAGCTCCTCGTCGAGCGCGACGGCCGCGGCCAGCTCGGGCTTCACGCAGATGCCGTTCACCTTCATCTTCTCCGGCGGCTTCTTCTCCCTGGAACACCTGTTCCGGCAGCTCACCTCCTTCACGACCCACAAGGGCTCGAACGGACTGCAGGTGAGCGGCCGGCTGCTGACGATCCAGGCCGTCAAGCTCGCGCCTGAAGCGAGCGTCAGCGGCAAGGGCACCACGCTCTCCGGAACGGTCACGGCGACGGCATACGTGCTGCCCGCCGGTAAGGCGCTGACGGCGGGCGCGACGCCGACCGCTCCGGCCGGGGCCACCCCGGCTCCCAGCAGCTCCTCCAGCTCCCCGACCACCCCGGCTGTGGCAAAGGTGACGCCATGAACGAGTTCTTCGCATCGGTGAAGGCCGATCTGACCGATCGGCGCCTGCTGCCCTTCGTGGCCGTCGTGTGCGCGCTGCTCGTCGCAGCGATCGCCTACGCGGTGCTCGGCGGCGGCTCCTCCTCGAGCTCGACCGCGAGCTTGCCGCCGGTGCCCTCGGTGAAACAGCCGGCCGGAATCGCGGTGACCGCGGCCACGACGACGCAGAAGGCGGTCGCCGAGACGACCGACGGCGCAACCGCCCAGAGCAACGGCGTGGCGCGCAACCCGTTCGCGCCGCTGCCCGGCTCCGCCACCACCACGGCCGTCACGGCGGGGGCGACCCCGAGCCCCAGCTCGGGCAGCTCCTCGAGCTCCTCTTCCACGCCGAGCACCTCCACGGGCTCCGGCAGCGAAACCTCGAGCCCCTCCTCGAGCGAAACCTCCGGGTCCACGAACGGCGGCCAGAGCAAGCCGAAGGCGAAGCCGAAGACCGTCTACGACGTGACGATCAAGTTCGGCGTGCTGCCCCCGGGCACGGCGCCGGAAAACGCGACCCTGACCGAATTCAAGAAACTCAAGCTTCAGAGCCCGCTGCCGTCGGACAAGCAGCCGCTGATCGTCTTCCGCGGTGTGACCGCGAAAGGCCGGAGCGCGACCTTCACGCTCGTCAGCGAAGCGATCCTGACCGGCGCCGGCGCATGTCTGCCCAGCCCGCTGCAGTGCCAGGCCGTCGACCTGAAGCCCGGCGAGACCGAGCAGCTCAACTACGTGCAGCCGAACGGCGAACCGGTGGTCTACGAACTGCGCGTGCTCGGCATCGAAGCGGAAAAGGCCAAGGCCGCGAGCAAGAACGCCTCCGCGGCCAGCCGCCACGGCGACGGCGGGCGGTGGGGCGTCTCGCGCGTCGGGCAGGAACTGCTGCGCAAGGCCCACCTGGTGGCGCTTCCCTTCCTGCGCTACTCCTCGCAGCCGGGCGTCCTCGTCTTCGCCAAGCCGAGCGCCAAGAAGTCCGTGTCACCCGCCTCCAAGGGCTGAGCCCGGGCCTCGGCAAATAAGCTTGGAGCCGTGGAGCTCCGTCTCATCACGGCCGGCGAGTCGCACGGCCCCGGTCTCACCTGCATCGTCGAGGGCCTGCCCGCGGGGCTCGAGCTCTCCGCGGAGGCGATCAACTCGGATATGGCGCGGCGCCAATTGGGGCACGGGCGTGGCGGGCGCATGAAGATCGAGAAGGACGCCGCGGAGGTGACCGCCGGGGTCCGTCACGGGCGCACGCTCGGAGGCCCGATCGCGCTGCAGGTGCGAAACCGCGACTACGCCAACTGGGAGGACCGGATGAACCCGTGGCCGGTCGACGAGGAGATCGCCGAGGTCCACCTGCCGCGTCCCGGCCACGCGGACCTCGTCGGCGTCCAGAAGTACAAGCACTCGGACGTGCGCAACATCCTCGAGCGCGCCTCCGCCCGCGAGACCGCAGCCAGGGTCGCAGGCGGGGCCCTCTGCAAGGCGTTCCTGGGCGCGCTCGGCGTGGAGGTGTACTCGCATGTCGTGCAGATCGCCTCGGTCAGCGCCCCCGAGCGCAGCGAGGCGCTGACGCCGGCGGACTTCGCCGAGGTCGACGCCTCGCCGGTCCGTTGCCTGGACCCGGAGGCAGCGAAGGCGATGGTCCGCGAGATCGACGACCTGCGGCGCGCGAACGAGTCGCTCGGCGGCGTCTTCGAGGTGCAGGCGTTCGGCCTCGTGCCCGGGCTGGGCTCGCACGTCTCCTGGGAGGAGCGCCTGGACGGGCGGCTGGCCCAGGCGATCTGCTCGATCCAGGCGATCAAGGGCGTCTCGATCGGCGACGCGTTCGCAGTCGCGGGCGTCCCTGGCTCGGCAGCCCATGACGAGATCTTCTACGACGGCGAGCAGGGCTACCACCGCGAGACCAACCGCGCGGGCGGCCTGGAGGGCGGCATGACCAACGGCCTGCCGCTGATCGTGCGGGGCGCGATGAAGCCGCTGCCGACGCTCACCAAGCCGCTGCGCTCCGTCGACACCGAGACGCACGAGCCGGCGCAGGCGCTGCGCGAGCGCACCGACTCGGCCACGATCCCCGCCGCCGGTGTGGTCGGCGAGGCGATGGTCGCCTACGTGCTGGCGAGCGCATACCGCAGCAAGTTCGGCGGCGACCACATCGACGACGTGCTCGAGGCCGTGGCCTCCTACCGGGAGCGGATCGGGTGGCCATCGTCCTGATCGGCTTCATGGGCGCCGGGAAGTCGACGGCGGCTCGCGAGCTCGGGGCGGCGCTCGGACAGCAGGTCCTCGACAGCGACGAGCTGCTCGCCGAGCAGTTCGGGCACTCGGTGGCGGAGGAGTTCGCGCGCAGCGGCGAGGCGGCGTTCAGGGCGGCCGAGGAGGAGCTGGTCTGCGAGCTGCTCGCACGCGCCGGGCAGGGCGAGGTGATCGCGCTCGGCGGCGGCAGCGTGCTGTCCGAGCGCGTCCAGGCCGCCCTCGCCGGGGCGGCGACGGTGTTCCTGGAGCTGGACGCGGACACGGCGTGGGAACGCGTCCGGGGCAACGGCGCCCGGCGTCCGCTGGCCGCCGACCGCGACGCGTTCGAGCGCCTGCACGCCGAGCGCGCCCCGCTCTACGAGCGCCTTGCGAGCGCGGTGATCGGCCGGGCCGCGCCGGGTGCGCTGGCGGCCGCGGCGCCCTCGCTCGCGCTCCTGGACCGTCTCGGCGGCAGCGCCCGGATGCTCTGGGCGACCTCAGCCTCCGGCGACTACCCGGTGCTCGTCGGCGACGGCCTGCTCGTGGAGCACGGCGCCGAGATCCTCGGCGCGTGGCCGGCCGGGCGCGCCGGCTCCCGCGCCTTCTGCGTGACCGACGGCAACGTCGCCGAGCGCTACGGGGACGCGGTTGGCGAGAGCGCCCTGACGATCACGATCGCCCCGGGCGAGCAGAGCAAGTCCCTGTCCTCCGCCGAGCGCGTCTGGAGCGCACTGGCGGGCGCCGGCATGACGCGCGCGGACCACGTGCTCGCCCTCGGCGGCGGCGTCGTCGGCGACCTCGCCGGATTCTGCGCCGCGACCTACCAGCGCGGCGTGCCGGTGGTGCAGGTGCCGACCACGCTCGTCGCGCAGGTGGACTCCGCCTACGGCGGCAAGACGGGCCTCGACCTGCCAGCGGCCAAGAACTACGTCGGCGCCTACCACCAGCCCGCGGGGGTTCTCGTGGACCCGCGCGCGCTGCGCACGCTGCCCGCCGAGGAGCTCGCGGCCGGGTGGGTCGAGGTGCTGAAGACGGCCCTGATCGCAGGCGGCGAGCTCTGGCACCGCGTCGTTTCGGGCGCCGAGGTCGATGCCGAGATCGTGTTCGCCTGCGCGCGCACGAAGCTCGCCGTGGTCGCGGCCGACGAGCGCGACGGCGGCCGCCGTCAGGTGCTCAACCTGGGGCACACGGTCGGCCACGCGATCGAGACGGCGGGTGGCTACGCGCGCCACCGCCACGGCGAGGCTGTCGGCCTCGGCCTGCTCGCCGCGCTGCGGCTATCCGGTCGCCAGGAGCTGCGCGAGCAGGTTCGTGAGCTGCTCGCCGAGCGGGGCCTGCCGGTGCGCCTGCAGGGCGTGGACACCGAGGCGGTGCTGGACGCGGTCACGCGCGACAAGAAGCGGCTCGGAGCCGAGGTGCCGTTCGTTCTCGTGCAGGCGCCGGGCCAGGTCAGCGAGGGCCACGCGGTCGCGCCCGACGATCTCCGTGCCGCCGTGGCGGAGCTGACATCGTGAGCGCGCCGGGCGGGCGGCCGCTGATCGAAGTGCTCAACGGCGTCAACCTCGACCAGCTCGGCCACCGCGACCCGGCGCTCTACGGCACGCTCACGCTCGCCGAGCTGGACGGCCTCGCCGAGCAGGAGGGCCATGCGCTCGGCCTCGAGGTGCGCTGCTTCCAGACCAACCACGAGGGCGCCTACGTGGAGCGCCTGCACGCCGCGCGCGGCGCGGCCCGGGGCCTCGTCCTCAACCCCGGGGCCTGGACCCACTACTCCTGGGCGATCCGCGACGCGCTCGAGATCGCGGCGCTGCCGGCGGTCGAAGTGCACCTGTCCGACCCCACGGCGCGCGAGCAGTGGCGCCATCGCTCGGTGCTCGACGGCCTCTGCTTCGGCGCGGTGCGCGGACGCGGCCCGGACGGTTACCGCGACGCGCTCGCGCTGCTGCGCGAGCGCCTGGAAGGGGAGAGGACATGAACAGCGACACAGTGGCGGGCATCGCGGCGCGGCTGGAGCGGATCGGCGCGCAGATCGCCGCCCGCGAGCTCGACGCGCTGCTGGTCGAGGACGCGGCGGACCTGCGCTACGTCAGCGGCTTCACGGGCAGCAACGGCCTTGCGCTGCTGCGCGGGGCCGACGAGCCGGCGCCGGACTTCCTCACGGACTTCCGCTACACCGAGCAGTCGGCGTCAGAGGTGCCGCCGCTGTACGAGCGCGCCACGGTCACCGGAGAGCTGCGCGACTCGCTGCCCTCCCTGCTCGGCGACGGCGGCGGGCGGCTCGGCTTCGACGCCACCAAGACGACCGTGCGCGCGCATGCGCGCATCGCCGAGCTGCTCGGCCCGAAGTGGGAGCTGGTGGCGGCGGACGGGCTCGTCGGCGAGCAGCGGACGGTCAAGGAACCGGCCGAGATCGCCGCCATCGCAGCCGCCGCCCAGCTGGCCGACGAGGCGCTGAGCAAGACGCTCGAAGCGGGCCTCGCCGGGCGCACCGAGAGCGAGATCGCGCTCGAGCTGGAGACGGCGATGCGCCGCCTGGGGGCGGAGCAGCCGAGCTTCCCCTCGATCGTCGCCGCGGGCGCCCACGGGGCGCTGCCGCATGCACATCCGCGCGATGTCGAGATCCCGCGGGATGTGCTGGTCACGATCGACTGGGGGGCGCTCCACGAGGGCTACTGCTCGGACTGCACGCGCACCTACGCGACGGGGGAGGGCATCTCCGCGCAGGCGCGCGAGACCTACGAGCTGGTGCTCGCCGCCCAGCAGGCCGGCCTCGAGGCCCTGCAGGCTGGGCTGAGCGGGCGTGAGGTCGACGCCATCGCGCGCGCGGTGATCGACGGCGCCGGGCAGGGGTCGCACTTCGGGCACGGGCTCGGCCACGGCGTGGGCCTGGAGATCCACGAGGCCCCGAGGCTCTCGCGGACGGCCTCCGAGCAGCCGCTCGCGGCCGGCAGCGTCGTGACCGTCGAGCCGGGCGTCTATCTGCCGGACGCGCTCGGCGTGCGCATCGAGGACCTCGCGGTCGTGCGCGCCGCGGGCTGCGAGGTGCTCACGGGACTGCCGAAGGGCCTCACCGTCGTCTCCTGAACGGGCAGCCCGAGGCCCCGGCGGCGAAGGGCGCGCGCCGGGGATTCTCCGCCGTGCGGGCTGGTGTTCGCCGCGGCCGGCACGAGCGCGGCCAGGCGCCATGCGAGCAGGACCGCGAGCGGCAGCGACCAGGCCAGGAACGTCGCCGCCTGCAGGTCGGGCGAGACCCGGCCTGCCAGCCAGCTGAAGCTCAGCCATGCGAGGATCGTCACCACGAGCGCGATCACGGGCGGGCGCTCGCCGGGGGTGCGCGCCTCCCAGGCGCTCAGCGCGAACAGCGCGGGGACCATGTAGTAGCCGATGTCCCAGGTGTCCAGCGCGCAGCGGAGCACCATCACCAGCGCGAACATCAGCAGTGCCGCCGGGCCGGTCAGGCGCGCAGGACGGCGCCGGAGCCAGAGTGCGGCGGGAACGGCGAGGCCGGCGGCGAGCACGAGCGGGTGGCTGACGCTGCTCGCCCAGCCCGGTCCGGTCCGGTAGCCGGGCTTCACCGCGCCGAACAGCCCGTGAACGATCCCGCCGTGGTGTCCGAGGAACCACCACACCTGCCAGGGCTGGAAGACGCCGGATCCGGGGGCGGCGGCGGCGGTGCCCGCGTGCACGTAGGCGCTGCCGGCGCCGATCAGCAGCGGCGCCTGGATCAAGGCGGCCACGGCGAGCGCGGCCGCGCCGCAGTGCAGGCGCCGCGCAGCCGGCAGGGCGAGCAGGACGGGCCCGGCCGCGAGCAGCGCCCACTGCTTGTTGGCGATCGCAAGTCCAAGCAGCAGGCCGGCAGCAAGGGCACGGCGGCGAGAGACCTCGCCGGCCGCGGCGAGCAGGATCGCACCGAGACACAACGCGCCGCCGAGCAGCTCCTCGGGATGGCCGGTTTCGAGCGCCAGCAGCGAGAGCGGGTTCGCGACCAGCAGGCCGAGCACGAGCCCGCGGGCGAGCCGCGGCCTGCCTTCGGCGCGCATCGCCGCGACGAGCACGACCGCGAGCACGGCGACGGCGAGCAGGCAGGGGACGGCGACGGCGCGGTAGACGGCGAGCGCGCCGCCGCCCCACAGGCCGGGGAGGAGCGCGAAGGGCGCGCGCTCGATCAGCGAGCCGCCGTAGACGGGCGCGAGCGCCAGGAAGTCGCCGAGGCGCCCGTGCACGAGCGCTTCGAGCGAGGGCTGGGTCTCGACTTCGTAGTCGGTCCAGGTGAAGCCGTACAGCCCCAGCCAGGCCAGCGTCGCGCAGCCCGCCAGTGCGAGCAGCGCGCACGGGGCGTTCTCGCGAAGCGCTCGCCGCATGGATTCGCATCGGCGCAGCGCGTTCACGACTTGAGCGCCGCGCAGTGGCTATGGTCGCCCCACCACCGTCAACGCCCGGACGCCGCGCCGGCCGCCGGCGCGCCCGGGCCTCCGCGCCGACCGACAGGAGGCCAGACAACGATGCCCTCGCTCCTCGACCTGACCAGCCAGGGCGACGTCGGCACGATCGCGGACGAGTCCAAGCTGTCCTCGATCACCCTGATGACGCCGCAGCAGCTCTACGAGCTGTGGGAGCGCCAGAACTGGTCCTCGCACACGATCGACTTCGACCAGGACCGGCGCGACTGGCAGTCGCTGGATGCCGATCTGCGCAGCCGGCTGACATGGAACCTGTCCGGCTTCTTCATCGGCGAGGAGCGCGTCACGACGCAGTTCTCCGGACTCGTGATGGCCTACGAGAGCCAGAGCGAAGAGGCGTTCCTGACGACCCAGCAGGTCGACGAGGCGCGCCACGCCCAGCACTTCAACCGCTTCTACGAGCAGGTGCTCGGCATCGACGGGACCTTCGAGGACCGCCTCGCGGCGGCGCGCCGGCAGGTCAGCCCCGGCTTCGTCGAGCTGTTCGACGGCGTGCTCGTGGAGTGGGCGGCGAAGCTCGTCGCCGACCCCTCCGACGTCGAGGCGAAGGTCGACTTCGTGACCCTCTACCACATGATCATCGAGGGCACGCTGGCGCTGACCGGCCAGTGGTTCCTGACCGACTTCATGGAACGCAGGGGCATCCTGCCCGGCTGGGTCCAAGGGTTCCGGCTGATCTCCCAGGACGAGCATCGCCACGTCGCCTACGGGACCTGGTTCCTGCGCGAGAAGGCGCGCGACCACGGCCTGCGCGGGCGCATCGCCGCGCGTCTGGCCGAGCTGATCCCGCTCGCCTCGGACGTGCTGGTGCCCTCGCGCGCCGACGGCAGCCCGTTCGCGATCCTCGACTACGCGACCGAGGAGGTCAACACGTTCGCCTTCAACGCGCTCAGCCGGCGACTGAGGGTGATCGGTATCGACCTCGCCGACATCGCCGCCGCGGCGTGAGCGCGAGCGAGGTCACGTCCCGAACGCGTCCCGCGTGCGGCGGGCGACCGCTCACGGCTGCCGGCCTGGTGACACCCACGCCCTGATCTGTCCAGCTCTGGTACAAATCAGGTGCGGTCCGTCCAGCCTGCGCCGGGGTGTCGCCGGGCTCCATGGGCCGCCGTGCCGGAGCCAACGAAGAGGGAGACCAGATGACACCCCGCCCGCTTGCAGTCCTCGCCGCGATCGCCGCCTGTGCGCTCGCCCCCGCCGCGGCTCACGCCGCCGAAGCGCTGCCGGTCGAATACGACGGCGCCACGGGCTACGCCCACGCCAGCCCGACCGCCTCGCCCCCCGGGGCGAACAACTGGAGCTGCAAGCCGACCCGCGCGCATCCGCGCCCGGTCGTGCTCGTGCACGGCACCTTCGCCGACATGGCCGACAGCTGGCAGGCGCTCGCGCCGCTGCTCGCCGACCACGGCTGGTGCGTGTTCGCGCTGAACTACGGCTCCTCGAACGGCAGCGGCGCAGCCGGCGTGTACGCGACCGGGCCGATCCCCGCCTCTGCCGAAGAACTCGGCGCGTTCGTGCAGAAGGTGCTGGCCGCCACCGGGGCCAAGCAGGTCGACATGGTGGGCCACTCCCAGGGCGGGATGATGCCGCGCTGGTACCTGCGCTTCCTCGGCGGCGCGAGCAAGGTCGCGACGCTCGTCGGGCTGGCGCCGTCGAACCACGGCACGACGGTCAACGGGCTGTTCACGCTCGGCAAGATGCTGCCCGGTGCGAACTCGTTCCTCGGCCTCTGCCAGGCCTGCGAAGAACAGGAAGCCGGCTCGCCGCTGCTGACGAAGCTGAACGCGGGCGGCGAAACGGTGGGCAAGGTCCGCTACACCGTGATCGAGTCCGAGAACGACGAGGTCGTGACGCCCTATACCTCGGCGTTCATGTCCGGGACGCGGGTGACGAACATCCTGCTCCAGCAGCAGTGCGCGCTGGACCAGGGGGAGCACCTCTCGATGCCGTATGACCACATCGCGGACGCGGACGTGCTGGACGCGCTGGATCCGAAGCATCCCGTGACGGCGAGCTGCACGCCGGTGCTGCCCGTTGTAGGGGGATAGGGGAAGGGGGTGCCGCGCGCGCCGTGGCCCGGCGCGCGGTGGCGCCAACGGCGAGGACGCGTGGCGCGGGCCAATGGGAGACACGCGTTGCGGGGATGCGTCTTCGTCCGCTGTGATGCGGGCGCCCGCGCTCGCCGCTGTCCGCCCCGGGAATGAGTAGGTCGGGGGTGCGCCGCGGTGGGCGCGGGCTCAGAGCGTCCACCCGAAGTAGACCTCGGCGCGGCGCAGCTTCCCGCCGGCGAACGTCAGGACCTCCGTGTTGCTCGGGCGCCTACGGACGACGCCGGTCTCGGGCGTGCTTGACGATCTGCGGGATCGAGATCGCGAGCATCGCAATGATCCAGATGCAGAGAAAGACAATTCCGGTCGTGCCGCCCCATCCGTCGTGGGGATGCCTCCCTGGTTGTTCTGCATCGACGAGTTGGGCGGCCGCCAGCAAACCAATGCCGACCAATACGGCGACGGCCGCGATCCCACGCCACCTTGACGGTCGTATCGCGTAGGCGATCGCGTCGACAATTATGAGCAGAGCCAGGACCGACGCTCCGACTTCCCAGACGTGTTGCGGCAGGTAGGCGAGAGGCATCATCTGAGGATCGGCACTACGCGCTGGCGCGATTAGGGTCCGCCGATGAGTACGCAGCTATCGTGGGCGTGCTCCTGCGCGAAACAAATGGCAACCACATCGAGATATTTGGCTCTAGAAAGGGCTGATCGGCGATTCTGAGTACCAACCAATTCAAAAACGGCAACCACATCGAGGTCGACGGGACGATCTACAAGATCCTCGAGTTCCAGCACGTCAAGCCCGGCAAGGGCGGGGCGTTCGTGCGCACCAAGCTGCGCCGCGCCTCCGATGGGAACGTGATCGACAAGACCTTCAGGGCGGGCGAGAAGTTCCGCGACATCCGCACCGAGGCGCGCAAGATGCAGTTCCTCTACGCCGACGGCGCGGACGCCCACTTCATGGACAGCGAGTCCTTCGAGCAGCTCGCCGTCCCGGAGGGCACGCTGGCGGATCCGCTGCGCTGGCTGGCGCCGTCCAGCGAGGTCGACGTGCTGTTCATCGACGGCGAGCCCTCCGACGTGCAGCTGCCGAGCGCTGTGGAGCTGGAGGTCACGCAGGCCGATCCGGGCCTGCGCGGCGACTCGGTCTCCGGTGGCGGCACCAAGCCCGCGACGCTCGAGACCGGTGCGGTGATCCAGGTGCCGCTGTTCGTCGAGGCCGGCGAGAAGATCCGTGTCGACACCCGCTCCGGCGAGTACGTCGCCCGCGCTTAGATGGTTTAGATGCGCCGAACCGATCAGCGTCAGGTCGCCGTGGTGGCGCTCTATCAGCACGACCTGACCGGCCGCCCGCTGGCCGAGACCCTGCCCCGCGACGCGTCGATCTTCTCGCGCGCGCTCGCGCACGCCGCTGAGGACCGCGCCGAGGAGCTCGACGCCGTCATCGACCGCCACGCGCACGGGTGGAGCGCGCAGCGCATCCAGCCGCTGGAGCGCAGCATCATGCGCGTGGCGCTGATCGAGATGCTCCACCCCGATGCCGCCCCGGCGGACAAGCCGATCCCGCCGGAGGGCGCGATCGAGGAGGCGGTCGAGAGCGCGAAGACGTTCTGCGGGGCGGACGCCCCGGGCTTCGTCAACGGCGTGCTCGCGGCAGTCCTGCGCGAGGTGCGCGAGAATGCGAGCATCCCATGACCATCGAGCGTCTCGACGATCTGATCTCACAGCTCGGCCGCGCCGCCGAGCAGCTCCGCTCGGGCGAGCTCTCGCCCGACGCCGCGGCGACGATGGTGGAGGACTGCGCCGCGCTCGCCTCGCAGGCCGCCGCCGAGCTCGAGCAGCTCACCCGCGCCGAGGTTCCGGCTCCGGCCCCCGGCCAGGACAGCCTGCTGTAGTGCCCGCCCAGAAGCGGTCGGGCCGGGCTGCGACCCGCGCGTGAGCCCCAGCTATCCGGAGCACCTGCGCGAGGAGGTCGAGCGCTACCTGCGCGGCATGAGCTTCTCCGAAGAGCCGCTGACGGAGGGCCTCGAGGAGGCGATGCGCTACTCGCTGCTCGCCGGGGGCAAGCGCATCCGCCCGGTGCTGAGCCTCGCGACGGCGCGCGCGGTGGGCCTCGAGCAACACGACGTGCTGCCGCTGGCGGGTGCGATCGAGCTGATCCACACCTACTCCCTGATCCACGACGACCTCCCGGCGATGGACGACGACGCGCTGAGACGCGGGCAACCCACCTGTCACGTGAAGTTCGGAGAGGGCGTGGCGATCCTCGCAGGCGACGGCCTCTACGCCGAGGCGTTCCGGCACCTGCTGACACATCAGCGCTCCGAGCCCGAGCGGGTGCTCGCGGCGGCCGCGGAGCTGGCGGCGGCGACGGGCGTGAACGGGATGGTCGGGGGCCAGTACGCCGACATCAGCGCCCCGGCCCCCGACGGCGCGGCCGCTCTGCGCCGCCTGCACGAGCTGAAGACCGGACGGCTGATCGGCGCCTCCGTGCTCTGCGTACTACTGTTGACAGGCACCGCCGACGCTCCTGAGAGCGCTCCCTTCCGGCGCTTCGCCGCCGAGCTGGGTGTGCTGTTCCAGATCGTCGACGACATACTCGATGTGATCGGCACAGATCAAGCGCTGGGGAAGCCACAGGGAAGCGATGAGCGCCACGGAAAGCGAACCTACGTGAGCGAGTTCGGGATCGACAGGGCACGTGAGCTGGCCGCGGAGTCGCACCGCACCGCGCGCGATGCGCTCGCCGAGCTGGCCGCCGGCGGCGGCGCCCAGGGCGCGACCGGCGAGCTCGAGGACATCGCCGACTTCATCTACACACGAACCTCATGAGCCTGCTCGAGAACGTCAACCGACCGGAGGATCTGCACGAGCTCTCCGACCAGGAGCTGGAGACGCTCGCCCAGGAGGTCCGCGAGCACATCATCGACACCGTCGGCGAGATCGGCGGGCACTTCGGCGCGAACCTCGGCACCTGCGAGCTGGCCGTCGCGCTGCACTCGCTGCTCGACTCCCCGCGCGACAAGATCCTCTGGGACGTCGGCCACCAGGCCTACCCGCACAAGGTCCTGACCGGCCGCCGCGACCAGCTCTCCACGATCCGCCAGTACGGCGGTCTCGCCCCGTTCTGCTCGATCCCCGAGTCCAAGCACGACATCATGGGCGCCGGGCACGCCTCGACCTCGATCGGCTACGCCGTCGGCATCAAGGAGGGCATGCGGCTCGGCGGCGGCGAGGACGGCAAGGTCGTGGCGGTGATCGGCGACGGCGCGATGACGGGCGGCGTGGCGTTCGAGGCGATCGGCCAGGCGGGCGGCCAGGGCACGCCGATCGTCGTCGTCCTCAACGACAACGGCATGTCGATCGCGCCCAACGTCGGCTCGCTCTCGCGCTACTTCAACCGCATCCGCCTGAACCCGAAGCTGTGGCACACGCGGTCGGACATCGAGAGCGGCCTCACCAAGCTCCCGATCGGCATCGGCGCCGCCTTCGAGCGCCTCGGCCCGCACCTGAAGGAGTCGATCAAGGCCTTCTGGGCCCCGGGCCTGTGGTGGGAGGAGCTCGACTGGGCCTACATGGGCGTGATCGACGGGCACGACGTCAAAGCGCTGCGCTTCGCGCTGCGCGAGGCGCTCGCCGCGCAGCGGCCGGTCGTGGTGCACATCGCGACCGTCAAGGGCAAGGGCTTCGCCCCCGCCGAGGAAGGCGGCCTGGAGGGCATGGAGAAGTGGCATGCGGCCAAGCCGAAGTCGATCCTCAACGGCTCGCCCACCATGCCCGCGAGCGCCAACGGCGCCGCCAAGGCGCCGCCGCCGCAGTACACACAGGTCTTCGGCGAGGCGCTGGTGCGCGAATGCGAGCGCGACGAACGGGTCGTCGGCATCACCGCCGCGATGAACTCCGGAACCGGCCTCAGCATCCTGCAGAAGGCGATGCCCGAGCGCTACTTCGACGTCGGCATCGCCGAGCAGCAGGCGGTGCTGTTCGCCAGCGGCCTGTCGCTCCAGGGGATCAAGCCGGTCGTGGCCGTCTACTCGACGTTCCTGCAGCGCGCGTATGACCAGATCGTCCACGACGTATGCCTGCAGGAGCTCGACGTCGTGTTCGCGATGGACCGCGCCGGGCTCGTCGGCGACGACGGCCCCACCCACCATGGCGCGTTCGACATCGCCTACATGCGCTGCCTTCCGAACATCGTGCTGATGGCCCCCCGCGACGAGGCGATGCTGACCCGCATGCTGCGCACCGCGGTCGACTACGAGGGGCCGGTCGGGCTGCGCTACCCGCGCGGCGAGGGCGTCGGCGTGCCGCTGCCGGCGCGCGCCGAGCCGATCCCGATCGGCACCGGCGAGATCCTGGTCCCCGCCGACACGGCGGCGGCCGAGCCCGGACGGCGCGTCGCGCTGATCGGCTACGGCGCCGGTGTCGGCAAGGCACTGGGCGCAGCCGAGCGCCTGCGCGAGCTGGGGCTGGCCGTGACCGTCGCCGACGCTCGCTTCGCCAAGCCGATCGACGCCGGGCTCGTCGCCCAGCTCGCGGCCGAGCACGACCTGCTCGTGACCGTCGAGGAGGGCGTCCTGGCGGGAGGCTTCGGCTCCGCCGTCTGGGAGACGCTGAACGAGGCCGGCACCCCGATGCCCCGCATCATGCGCGTGGGCCTCCCCGACCGCTACGTCACGCACGGCAAGCCCGCGCTCCTGCACGAGGAGATCGGCTTCACCGCCGAGCGGATCGCCGAGCGTGTCGCCGCCGCCGTCGGTCTGGCCGACGCTCCGGAGCGCGCCGGGACGATCATCGGCTCGCGCGCGCCTGGCGACTGACGAACTTGCTGGCGGCGCCTCAGGGTCGCCGGACGTGGAGGGGCCCGAGGCCGGCGGCCGCGCCGGCGGGACGGCGCTGGTGGCCGGCGAAGGTCAGGGCCGCGATCGGCGCCCAGGCCTTAAAGCGAAACGGCCCGCCGGGGAGCGGGCCGTTTCGGGAGGAACGGCCCGCTGGGGAGAGCTGACCGTTCCGGGGAGGAGGGATTCAGGAGAGATGCTGCAGAGACGCTGCACTCTCAGGATCAAGATCTATGTTGCCCATGCAACCTCTCTATCTGTGTGACATCGCTCACATAGAGCAGGTGATCGCAGAGGTGAGCCCTGGCGCGAGGGCTGAGCCGCCGCCGCTCAGCCGGCCGGTCTCCTCGGGGATACTACGAACCCGATGTCGCAGGAGAACGTGGAGATAGTGCTCCGTGGCGTCGCCGCGATGAACCGGGGAGACGCACAGGCCTTCGGTGCGCTGTGCGATGCCGGGTTCGAGATGCGCCTCGTGGGTGCCGTCGGCGAGCCTGTGAGCTACGTCGGAGCAGACGGCGTGCTCCAGTTCTTCCGCGACATGGGCGAGAGCTGGGCGGACTGGGGATTCGAGGTCGAAGAGGCGCGCGATCTCGATCAGCGCGTGCTGATCACGGGCAGGCAGCGCGGCCGCGGGCGCGTCAGCGGCGTGGAGGTCGACTCTCCGCGAGCCTGCGTGGTCGCGGTTCGCGACGGGGCGGTGACCGAGCTTCGCTACTTCACCGACCCTGCCGAAGCTCTCGAAGCCGTGGCACTGGAGGAGTAGTCGCGGCGAGGATCGCACCTGCGCGGCAAGCCGATCGTGCGAACCCGCACGTCTGGGAGCGCGGATGCAGCCGTGCAGCGGGTGTGGAAGCGCGCCGATCGGGTAGCGACGCCCAATGCAATTCAAAGAAGCCCTCCGAATCGCCGCGCATCACACCGGCCTGTCCGGCCGCCCTGACGCCCGGCTGGGCCCCCTGGCGGTGCCGTTCGCGCTCGGCGCGTCGATCATGGTCTTGAGCCTGCTCGATCCCTCGTTCTTCCTCCTCGGCGCCGCCCTGTGGCTCTATGGCGCCGGGGCCGCTGCCGTCGGCGCGCTCGCGCGGCGGCGCCCGACCGCGCTCGCGCGGCGGCGCCCGACCGGGCTCGAGCGGCGCCGCTCGGGCATGCGCGCGAGCTGACGGCCGACCTCAGCAGGGGGCCGGGCCGGTGCGCCAGTCCCCCTGCAGCCCTGCCGAGGCCAACCGCCGTGTGCAAGGGTTCCGTGTGATGGTCAAGCGGCGCCTGGACACACTGCTGGCCGAACGCGGCCTGTTCCCGTCCAGGACGAGGGCGGCGGCTTCGGTGATGGCCGGCGAGATTCGCGTCGGCCGCGGCGGCCGGCGCGCCGAGAAGCCGGGGGAGATGGTCGACCCGGAGGAGGTGCTGGAGGTCTCAGAGCGTCCCGCCTACGTCTCGCGG
The DNA here is from genome assembly GCA_963742805.1 of uncultured Solirubrobacteraceae bacterium. GTDB lineage: Bacteria > Actinomycetota > Thermoleophilia > Solirubrobacterales > Solirubrobacteraceae > Palsa-744. The sequence goes on from CAVUNG010000002.1 coordinate 603,263, forward strand.
GGCGGAATCAAGCTGGCCAACGCGCTGGACGCGACGGGGATCGGGATCGAGGGGCGGCGCGCGCTGGACGCGGGCGCCTCGACCGGCGGCTTCACCGACTGCCTGCTCCAGCGCGGCGCCCGTGAGGTGATCGCTGTCGATGTCGGCTACGGCGTGCTCGACTACGCCCTGCGCGGCGATCACCGCGTTCAGGTGGTCGAGCGCACGAACGCGCGCGCCCTGACGCCGGAGGCGCTGCCGGCGCCCCGCAGCGGGCCCGACGAGCTGCCCTCGCTGGCTGTCATCGACGTCTCGTTCATCTCGTTGGAGAAGGTGCTCGGGCCCGTGATCTCCTGCCTGACGCCCCGACACGACGTGCTCGCGATGATCAAGCCGCAGTTCGAGGTCGGCCGCGGGCGCGTGGGGAAGGGGGGAGTCGTCCGCGACCCCGACGCCCGCCGTGACGCGCTCGTGGCCGTGGGCCGGGCCGCGCTCGGCCTGGGCGAGGCGGTGCTCGGCTACCGCTCCTCCGGCCTGCCCGGACCGAAGGGCAATCGCGAGACGTTCATCTGGCTCGCCGAGAGCGGCCGCGAGGGCGGCACGCGGGATGCCGCTGAGCTGGCTGCCCTCGCCCGTGAGGTCGAGCCGTGAGGCAGATCACCGTCCTCACCCACCGGGACCCCGAGGACATCGCGGAGGCGCTTTCGGAGCTGGTCTCTCAGGCCGCCGACGCCGGCGTCGCGCTTCGCTTCGACCCCGAAGAGACCGCCAAGCTCCGCCTGCAGCCGGCCGAGGGGCTGGTGCTCGACGCGCCGATCGAGCGCGACGTCGAGCTGTGCGTGGCGCTCGGCGGCGACGGCACGATCCTGCGTGCGCTCCAGCACTACACCGGGACCGGCGTGCCCGTGTTCGCGATCAACTACGGCGAGGTCGGCTTCCTGGCGACCGTGGAGCCCGACGACCTGCATGCGGCGGTCGGCCGCGCGCTGCGCGGGGAGTTCGAGCTGCTGCATCTGCCCGCAATCACCGTGGAGCTCCCCGACGGCGGGCCGCTGCATGCCATGAACGACCTTGCGATCACCCGCAAAGTCGGCGACCGCGTTGCCGAGCTGGCCTACTCGCTCGACGGCGAGGAGGCGGGGAGCGTGCGCTGCGACGGGCTCGTCGTCGCGACGCCGGCGGGCTCCACCGGCTACAACCTCGCCAACGGCGGGCCGGTCATGGCCTGGGGGGTGGAAGGCCTCGTCGTCTCATTCATCGCGCCGCACTCGATGACCGCGCGGGCGCTCGTGGTCGCGCCGGGGGACCGCATCAGCATCCGCACCGGGGCGCGCCAGCCGCTCGACGTGGCGGTCGACGGCCGCCCGGCCGGTGCGGTGGCGCCCGGGGCGATCATCCACGCCCGCTTCGTCAAGGACCTGGGCACGCTGGCGCAGCTGCCCGGCACGTCGTTCTACCGGCGCCTGCGCGAGAAGTTCGGCCGGCTGGCGAGCTGAGGCGGCGCTCAGGCGACGCGGCCGGCCGGCGGGCTGAGGCGGCGCTCAGGCGACGCGGGCGTCGCCGGTGCCGGCGTGCACGTCCTCGGCGCTGCGCGGCCCTTCGGTCATCGAGGTGATGAAGTTGTCGAGCTGGGCGCGCGAGAAGCGGCGCTGGCCGCCGGGGGTGCGGTAGCAGGCGATGTGGCCCGCGTCGGTCCAGCGGCGGATCGTCGCGAGCGACACGCCGAGATACAGCGCAGCCTGGGAGCTCGTGAAGACGAGCCTGCGGTCGTTCGGTGCGGTGGTCGTGGGCATTGGGGCCTCGATCGTGTCGCCGGGGGCTGCGGGATGCCTCCCGTTTCGCATCTCTTTCGTCACATGGCGCCGCGAACTTGAGCGCCGCGCAGCTTTGTGGACGTTTTCGGCGCCCCGGAACGGGAAGTGTCGCGTTGGGGAGAGAGGGCCGCCCGCCGTCGGCGCCGGCCGCCTGTCTCCTTCCCGGGCGGCGCCGCGGCCGGCGGCGCCGCTCGGGCGGGGGACGCCGCGATCGCAGTGCTGGAGCGGAAGACGCCTCGCCCCGCAGGCGTTGGGCGAATTGGTGTGCATATGCAACCAATCCTGCACAAAGGTCGGAAAGCTGGACATTTCGCCCATCGCTGCGCTACGCTCCCAAAACCTACTCATCTGTAGGGGCTGTCGCTAGGGACGGAGACAGCCGGAATCCCCGGCTTGCGTACGGGGCCGGAGAAATTAGGAGGAAGACGTGGAAAACTACTCCAGGAACTACTCCAGGTAGCTTTCAAAAAGGCCGGAGCATGCGGCCTTTCGAGGACGTCCGACGCACGGCGAGGAGACTTGCCTGCCGGGCGTCCTCGCGTGTTAACGCACCGTCGCCTGCTCAGGAACGTTCGGCGGCGACCATCTTGCGGACGCGTGCGGCCAGGTCCAGCTCCGTCGCGTGGTCGCCCTCGGGGGCCTCCAGGAGCGCCGGGCCCTCACGCTCGATCATCGCGACAAACCCCTCGACGAGCTCGGCGTCGAGCTGCCGGCCGGCGATTGTCCGCAGCTCCGCGAGCGCATCCTCCACGGACATCCGCGGACCGTTCGTTTCGCGCGAGGTCATCGTGTCGAAGGTCGAGCAGATGGCGATGATGCGCGAGGCGAGCGGGATCTCGGAGGCGATCAGCCCGACCGGGTAGCCGCCGCCGTCGACACGCTCGTGGTGGTAGAGGATCGCGTCGGCGACCGGCCCGTACCCGTCGAGCTTGCCGACCAGCGCGGCGCCGTCCTGGGGGTGGCGGCGGATCACCTCCCAGTCGGCGTCCGTGAGCTGCTCGGGGTGCAGGATGCGGTCCGACCAGGTGAACTTGCCGATGTCGTGCAGCAGCGCCGCCGTCTGCACGACCTCGCGCTCCTCCTCGTCGCAGTCGAGATCGATCGCCAGGGCGCGGGCGTAGCGTGCCACGGCGGTTGCGTGACGGCTCGTCTCGGCGTCGCGCAGCGCGAGCGCGTCCATCAGCATCGAGAGCACCCCCAGCTGCATGTTCGCGAGGTGGATGCTGCGCGCCTCGAGCTTTTCGGCGCGCTCCTCGGAGCGCAGCAGGGCGCCGATCAGGTAGTGGAAGATCCCCAGCACCAGCACACCGCACAGGAGCACGAGCGTGCCGAGGTTGGTGTAGGCGACCGCCAGCAGCGCCGCGAGCACCGCCGACGCCAGGTGGCCCGGGATCAGAGGGACGAACGCGTCGCGGAACTGGCGCCGCAGGGAGCTGCCGTCTTCGATGCGCACGTCGATCGCGATCACGGCGAAGTTGACGAGGATCGTGATCAGGGAGACCGCGAAGACCAGCAGCCCGAACGTCGCGCCGACCACGGCCGCGTGGTTGTGCGGGTCGCTGACAGGTCCGACGACCATCCTCATAATCAGCCCGCCGACCAGGCCGCACGCGCCCAGCGCGGTCAGGTTGGCGAGCCACTGCGACGGGGGCAGCCGCCGCAGCGCGGATTTGGCGATCGCGGCCGTCAGCCCGAAGACCACGGCGGGTGCCGGGCCGAGCAGGCACATCGCGAGCACCATCGCGCTGTGCGCGGGGGTCAGCAGCCCGTCGCGGACGACCGAGCTCATGCGGTCGCCGGCAAGGTAGATGCCCGCGAGGATGGCGACCAGCAGGAACGGACGCCACTGATCCGGAGAGGAGAGGGCGACCGCGAGCAGCGATGCGCCGAGGAGCGCGGACTCCACGATCCACCACGAAGTTCGGATGACGACGGCCGATTTCATCCCTGTCGTCCTTAACGACCGTCGAGGAGTGGTACTTAAGGGGCAACTTGGTGCTATAGGGCCAGGCGGGGCGGGGAAACGGCGCGAACGGCGGGTCAGGAGGAGACCGGGCCGCTCAGGCCACGTGCTTCTCGGCGCCAACCGGCTGCGCCGCGGCGGCCCCGAAGCGCACGCGGGCGAAGACGGCGGCCGTCAGCACGGCGCCCCCGCCGACGACCGCGAACGCGAAACGCGGCGAGCCGATCACGACGAGCACACCGCCGAGCGCGAGCCCGATCGCAGGCGTGACCGCGCTGATCGATTCGAGCAGCCCCATCACCCGGCCCTGCAGCGACGGGGGCGTCAGGCGCTGCACGCCGCTGATGACCGGCGCGTACTGCACGCCGTTGCCGATCCCGCCGACGACGGCCGCGAACGCGGCGAGGGCGAGCGTCGGAGCGATCGCGAAGCCGATGTAGCCGCAACCGATGGCGAGCGTCCCGCCCACCAGCAGCACGGTCAGGCTGCGCGTGCCTGCGCGCGCGAAGATGATGCTGCCGAGCACCACGCCGACGCCCCAGGCGGTGACGAGCAGCCCGTATCCGCCGTCCCCGGCGATCAGCGTGCGCTTGACGTAGGCGACCTCGATCGGGACCGCCGACTCGAAGAAGATCAGGCCGACGCCCTGGGCGACCAGCAGGGTCAGCAGCGCCCGCTCGCCGCGCACGTACTGCCAGGCGGCGCGCACGCGGGCCCGCACCGATTCGCCGCCCGCTTCCTCGACGTGCGGGTGCAGATCGAGCAGCAGCGTCCCGGAGATCGCGAACGACACCACGTCGACGAGGAGGGCCGCCGCGGCCCCCGCCGACGCCACGAGCAGACCCGCCAGGATCGGGCCGAGCACGAACGTCAGCGAGAAGATCACGTTGAGCGCGGCGTTGGCATGCTGTTCGGCCGCGTGGGGATCGTCGGGGTCGGCAATCTCGCGGTTGGCGGCGGCCGCCAGCTCCGTGCGCAGCAGGGCGTTGGCCGCGAGCGCGGCCGTGCCGTCGACGGCCACGAGCAGGAGGATCGCGGGCAGCCAGAAATGGGAGAGCAGGACGGCGACCGCGCCGATCGCTACAGCCTCGACGTAGAGCAGCCCGCTGAGCTCGTGGCGCCCTTTCGAGGCCTCCACGCGGGCGATCACCGCCGGCACGACGAAGGCCGGCAGCACCTGGGCGGCGATCAGCACCGCTGCGACATCGAGCGCGCTGTGGGTGTGGTCGTAGACCGCGAGCGCCAGCGCGACCGTGCCGAACCACGTCCCGAGGCGGTTGATGCCGTACGCGGCGACGATTCGGCGCAGGCGCGGGTTTGCCAGGACGGCCTTCACGGGGCCGCGACCGTACCGGCTGGCGAGCACCTGTGTCGACCGTTGCAGCGGCCGTGGCAGGCGCTCAGATTTTCCTCAGTGGCTGCCGATACGTGCCTGGATGGCCCTCCCTCAGCCCGACAGCTCCGCGAGCCCGACAACGGTGATCATCGCCGACGACCACACGGTGGTCCGCGACGGCATCCGCGCCGTCCTCGAGCGCGAGGGCGGCGAGTACGAAGTCGTCGCGGAAGCCGCCGACATCCCTTCGATGGTCAGGCTGGTGCGCGAGCACAAGCCCGACCTGCTGACGCTCGATCTGACGATGCCGGGCGGCTCGAGCCTCGGCGCCCTGCCGTCGTGCTTCATCGCGCACCCCACGATGGCGGTGGCGATCCTCACGATGCGCGAGGATCCCGAGTACGCGCGCCAGGCGCTGCGGGCCGGGGCGCGCTCCTACGTGCTCAAGGAGGCCGAGCCGGCCGAGCTGCTGCAGGCCTTCCGCCTGGCCGTGGCCGGCGGCAACTACCTGCACCCGCGCCTCGGCGCGCTGATGGCGGCGGGCGAAGAGCCGGGCGGCGACGGCGTCGTGCTCTCAGACCGCGAGCGCGAGGTCGTGCGGCTGATCGCGAACGGCTACACGAACCCTGAGATCGCCGACAAGCTGAACGTGGCCGAGCGGACCGTGAAGACCTACCGCGCGCGGGCGATCGAGAAGCTGGGCTTCTCCTCGCGGGCGGAGATCACCGCTTACGTGCGCAAGGTCGGGCTGGCGGACTAGCCATTTCCTGGCGCCTTCGGCGCCGGGGCCGGCACATGTGCCGGCCCCAGGGTTCGCGCATGCGCGAACCCTTGCGAGTGGCGCATGCGCCACTCGCCGGTCGGCGCATGCGCCGACCGAACAACGGGAATCAGCGGGTGATAACCGACCGCGCGACCGGGTGGCCGTAAACGGAGAGCATGTAGCGGATCCGGCCGTGCCCGAGGCGGGCGAGCGCCGGTCCCGGGATTCGGAGCTCGATTTCGCCCGTACCGCCCGCCTTCGCCACAGCCTGCCTGCCCCCGGCAGCGGCGCGCTCCGCGACCGGGCAGAAGGTGCTGCAGCTGACGATCGCCAGACCGTCGGTCTCGATTTCTGCGTAACGGACGTTGAGCGCCTCGCGCGGTGGGAGCCCGGGGACCAGCGTGGGGCCGCAGCTCGACGTGCGTCGCCCGGTGGCGCGAGCGACCCTGCCGAGCACGGCCACGGCGCTCGTCGGGCCCGTCTGCCATGCGTGTTCGGCGTGTTCATCTGCGCCTCCGGCAACCGCGAAGGAGTTGTCCGGGCCGTAGACGCCCGAGGCCACGCGCAGGTACCAGCCGGTGAAGTCGGGGTCGATCGCTGCTGCCCCGGCGCACGGGCTTTCGCGGCTCTCCGCCAAGGTGATGCAACCCGTGGCCCCGGCCGTGGGGCAGGCGCTCAGCTGGGTCTCGGCGCCGTCGTCCGCCCATCCTCCGTTCCACACCGCAGGCAGGGGTGTGATGAGCCGGTTGGCCCGGACGGCACCGCGCGCACGCGGCCCCGTGCGAAGCGCGAGCGCCCCGTTCCACACCGGCGACAGCGCGAACGTCGTGCCATCAGCGCCGAGCGCCTTGAAGCGCGAGCCCGCCGGACTGCCTCCGACGTCGATCCTGTCGCCGAGACCGTACGGTCCGCACGCTTCGCCGGCCGCGTTGCAGATCTGCCACGCCGGGGTCCAGGTCGGCGGCTTCGTGCCCCCGAAGCCGTATGCGGTCACTTCGCCGCCGCCGCTCGGGGTCAGCGTGGCGGAGACGAATGGGTGCAGAGCTTCGGTGAAGCCCGGCGCCGGCGGAGGTTCCGGCGCCTTTTCGGCGTACGCCGTCCCCCCGCTCACAGCCATCAGGGCCAGTACCAGAGCCAGCATCCCCTTCACGCTGAGAAGTCTAATTGACGGAACATCGAGCCTGGATCGCGTGAGAGCGCGTAGTCTCAGCCCCATGTCGACGACACCCCTCCCCGTCCCCGGCCACAAGCTCGAGGGCATCTCTCCGAAAGCCTTCCAGCACCCGGCCGACCGTGCCGCCACCGCGGCGCTCGCCTCGATCCCCTACCTCGACCAGGTCGTCCGCAAGGTCATCGAGCTGGGCTACGAGCGCGCCCTGCGCCAGAGCTACCTCGGCTCGGCCGTGCGCCTCTCCGAGGAGCAGCTCGGCGACGTCTGGCGCGAGCACGCGATCGCCTACGCGACGCTGGACATGGCCGAGGTGCCCGACCTCTACCTCACGCAGTACCCCAGTCCCAACGCGATGGCGATCGGCTCCAAGAGGCCGATGGTGGTGGTCCAGTCCGAGCTGGTGCGCCTGCTCGACCCGCCACAGCGCCGGGCCGTGTTCGCGCACGAGGCGGCCCACATCCTCGCCGACCACATGCTCTACCGCACCGCGCTCGTGATCCTCGTTCTTCTCGGTCGCACCGCGCGCCTGCCGCTGCCGCTGATGCCAGTGCGCACCGCGCTGCTGGAGTGGGGCCGGGCGACCGAGCTGAGCGCCGACCGCGCGGCGGCGCTCGTCACCCGCGACCCGCTCGCCGTCTGCCGCACGCTGATGTCGCTCGCCGGCGGCGCGATGGTCTCAGAGCTCGACCTCGACGTGTTCATGAAGCAGGGGCTCGACTACTCCGAGCAGCCGGGCATCCTGGAGCGCTTCACCCGGCTGACCCTGGAGCTGGGCGTCACCCATCCGCTGCCCGTGAAGCGCACCCACGAGCTGATGGCCTGGGTGCGCTCCGGCGAGTTCGACCGCATCGTCGGCTCCGGGGAGTACCACCGGCGGGGAGACCCGGTCGACGCGCGCGCGGAGGGGGGCGAGGCGGTCTCCTTCTACAGCGAGCGCATCCGTGACGCGTTCCGCGACGCCGGCGAGTCGATCGGCGGCGCGGGGCAGCAGCTGGCGGACTGGCTGCGAAAGCCGCGCGGGAGCGAGGACCACGAGGAGGGAGGGGAGGGCTAGTAGGAGGGCTCCGCGCCGACGGCATGCCCGCCGTGCGGCCGTCCCGCCAGCGGGACCGTGAGCCGGACGATCGTGCCTTTGCCGGGAGCGGGCTTCCACTCCAGCTCGCCGCCGACCAGCTCGGCGCGCTCGCGCATCCCGCCCGTTCCGAAGCCGCCGCCGTCCTCACGAGGGCCGAGGCGTGTCGAGTCGGGCATGCCCTTGCCGTCGTCGATGACGCTTGCGATCACCTGGCGCTCATCGCCGGTCAGGCGGATCACCGCGTGTGTCGCCTCGGCGTGTCGGCTGACATTCGTGAGCGCCTCCTGGACGACCCTGTAGATGGTGGACTCGAGCTCGGGGTCGAGCGCGGCCGCCTCCGTTGTGGGCCTCGCCGGGGTGAAGGTCTTCGTCGCGGCCGAACTCGATCTCGGTGGTCACGTCCAGGCCGTCGATCGCCTGCGCGCGGCGGGCGAGGGCCTCCAGCGCGGCCGCGAGGCCGAGGTCGTCGAGCGCCGCGGGCCTGAGCTCGGTGATCAGGTGGCGCAGGCCGTCGATCTCGATGCCGAGTCCCTCGAGCGCCTCCTCGACGGCCGCGGCGAGCGCCTCCTTGTCGTCGAGGTTGCGGGCATTGGCCAGCCGCATGCGCAGCGCGCCGATGCCCTGGATGCGACTCGTCGTGGATCTCGCGCGCCCAGCGCGTCCGCTCGCGCTCGCGCGCCTCCATCCCGTAGCGCAGGCGTTCGATCTCGACCGAGCGCTCGGCGGCGAGACGCAGGGCGACGCTCTCCGCAAACGCTTTGAGCGCCTCGCGGTCGGGCTTGCGGAAGTTGCCGTCGCGGCGCAGCGCGATCGCGATGCCGCCGCCCTGCCCCTCCATGAGAACGGCTCGACCATCACCGAGCGCGCTTCGAGGCCGAGTTCGTGCAGGAAGGCCGCCTCCTGTCCCCGCGGCTTGTCGATCGCGACCGACTCGCCCTGCTCGTAGAGGCTTCCGAGTGCGCTGCCCTGGACGGGCGCGATCCGCAGCCGCACGGGGCCGCCGCTGGCCCCCGCGACCCGCAGCTCGCCCTTCTCCTCGATCACGAGCAGCATGTTGCTGGCGTCGAGCAGGGCCAGCCCGCGGTCGGCCATCAGCCGCAGCAGCCAGAGCTCTGATCCGGTGAGCACCTCCAGGAATTATGAGGGGGGCGAGGTCGGCTCCGTCGGCAGACGTGCCCTGATGGCTTCCGGCGGCCCCGTTGCCGCCGTTGGCCGAGCGCTCGGCGGCCGCCCTCGCGCGCGGTCAGCATCGTCGACGGCGTCGCGTTCGCGCGCCAGGCCGCCAGGCCGACCGAGATCCGCAGCGGCTCGCGCCGGCCCCGCGCTTCGACCTTGATCGCGCGCAGCCGGTCGAGCACGCGGCGGGCGACCATCTCGCCGCGCGGGCCGTCGGCGCCCGGCAGGATCACCAGCAGCTCGCGGTCGCTCGGCATCCCGACACGGTCGAAGCGGCGCAGCTCGCGGCTCAGCGCGCTCGCGATGTAGGCCATCGTCTGCTCGCGCAGCTCGCCGCCGTGCTCGCCGGCGATCTCGCTCGAGGTTGTCGACGACGACCAGCAGACAGCTCAGCGCGTGCCGTGCCGTTCGGTGCGGCCGATCTCCTCGAGCAGGCGCGCATCCAGCGCGGCGGCCCCGGGCCACTCGGGCGCGTCCTTCAGAGCGCCTGTGCTCCGGGCGCTCTCGATGCTCGAAGTGTCCTCGCTGGCAGCCATGCCCTCGTCGCCTCCGCAGTGTACGGGCGGCCGGTATCCGTTCCGCGCCTTCCAGGATTATGCACCCGCCGGAGGCCGATGACCAGCGGTTCCGCGCCCGCGATCCGTCGGCCCTCGTTGCTAGACCTGGCTCCGCTGTGCTGCAAGAGCTGACGCGTCGAGAACCTGCTGCTGATCGAGCGGCGCAGCTGCGCGCTCGGCCCGGGGCTGAACGTGCTCACCGGCGAGACCGGGGCCGGCAAGACGGTGCTCGCGCACGCGCTCGACCTGCTGCTCGGCGGCCGCGCGCGCGCCGGGATCGTCCGCCCCGGCGCACAGGAGGCCTATGTCGAGGGCATCTTCGACCTCCCCGACGAGCTGCGCTCGCGACTGCCCGCGGAGCTGCGCCGAGCGGGTCGACGCCGAGGCGAGGCGAGATCGTGCTGGCGCGCCGCGTGGGCGCCGACGGCCGCACCCGCGCCTACCTCAACGGCCGCGCGGCGAACGTCGCCGACCTGCGCGACGTCGGCGGGCTCGCTGCTGTCCTTCTACGGCCAGCACGAGCACCGCAAGCTCACCCTCGCCGCCGCGCAGCTGCAGATCCTCGACGCGCTGTGCGGGCCCGAGCACGAGCGCAGGCTCGCCTGCCTGCGCGCAGACGTACGCCCGGGCGCGCGAGCTGGACGGGCGCCTGGCGGAGCTGCGCGAGCTCGCCGCGCACCGCGAGCGCGAGCTGGGGCTGCTCGAGTTCGAGCTCGGCGAGATCGACGCGCTCGCACCGCAGGCAGCCGAGCACGAGCGGCTGCTGGCAGCGCGCGAGCGGCTGCGCCATGCCGACGCGCTGGCCGGCGCCGCCGGCGCTGCCGCCGAGGCGCTGAGCGCGCGAGAACGGCGAGACGCCCGGCGCGGCCGAGCTGCTGGCTGGTGCCGTCGCCTCGCTCGAGCCACGTGGCAGGGGCCGATCCGGCGCTCGACGCGCCTCGCCGAGCGCCTGCGGGCCGCGGCGATCGAGTCCCAGGAGCTGGCGGGCGAGCTGCGCGAGTACGGCGCGCGGCGACGGCGAGGACCTCGACATCCCGGGAGTCGAGCCGACGCTCGAGTCCGTCGAAGAGCGGCTCGAGGCACTCGAGCGGCTGCTGCGCAAGCACGGCGGCAGCGTCGCGGCCGTGCTCGAGTACGCCGCGACGGCCCGCGCACGCCACGAGGAGCTGGCCGGCGCCGAGGTCGCGATCGAGAGCGCCGAGCGCGAGCTCGCGCAGGCGCGTGCGGATCTGGACGGCCACGCCGCCGCGCTGCGCGCGGCGCGCCGCAGACGCCGCGCCCCGCTTCGCCGACGGCGGTCGTCGAGCAGCTGCGATCGCTGGCGATGGAGCGACGCGAACTTCGACGCCGTGCTCGGCGAGGCGCGAGCCCGGACCGCGTGGCGCCGACGCCGTCGAGTTCATGATCGCCCCGAACCCCGGCGTGCCCGCGGGACCGCTGCGCGAGATCGCCTCGGGCGGAGAGCTCTCGCGGGTGATGCTCGCGATCATGAGCGCGGCCAGCGCCGCGGCGCCGGCAAGCGACGCTCGTCTTCGACGAGGTCGACGCCGGCATCGGCGGTCACACGGCCAACGCGGTCGGCGCGCGGCTGCGCGAGCTGGGCGAGCGCGGGCAGGTCCTCTGCATCACCCATCTGCCGCAGATCGCCTCGCTGGGCGCGAAGCCACTTCTCGATCGTCAAGGACACCGGCGCCGAGCCCACGCGGGCGTCCGTCGATCGAGCTCGACGAGCGCGAGGTCGTCTCCGAGCTGGTGCGGATGCTCGGCGCGGACGGCGACGACAGCGCCGCGCAGCGTCACGCGCGGGACCTGCGCAAAGCCGCCTGAGACCCGTGGTCGGGCGGCACGGCGCTCGCACCGTCGCGCGAGGGCCCGCCCGGGCGCCGCCTGGGGGCTCAGGGCACGTTACCCTCGGCACAATGGCCGCCACGAGACCCAGCCGTCCCGCGGGGGGTTCTGGCTCCCGAACGAGTGCGCCGGCGCCTGCCCGCACGACCGCGGCGGAGCTGCTCGTCCCGCGCCTGCCCGAGGTCGCGGGCGCGGTGCGCCCCGGGCGGCGCACGAAGCTGCTCGTCAAGCACCTGGTGCCCGGCGACATCGCGCTGATCGATCACCTGGACATCGATCGCGTCTCGGCCGAGGAGCTGATCGCCGCGGAGGTCGTCGCGGTGCTCAACTGCCGCCCCTCCTCCAGCGGCACCTACCCGAACCTCGGCCCGCAGCTGCTGGTCGAGGCCGGCATCCTGCTCGTCGACCTGCCCGACGACGCGCTGTTCGACCGCGTCTCCGACGGCGACCCGCTCGTGCTCGCGCCGCGCGCCGGCCCGCGGAGCACGGCCCCGCCGCCTTCCCGGTCCGGATGGAGGCGGAGGTGCTGCGCCGCGGTGAGCGTGCTGGCGCGCGGCGAGGTGCTCGACCTGGCGCGGGTGCGCGCGGACACCGAGGCGCGCCGGCGGGAGGTCGGCGAGGCGCTCGAGCGCTTCGCCAGCAACACGATCGAGCACATGCGCGAGGAGCGCGAACTGCTCGCCGGCCGGATCGCGCTGCCGCGCTTCGCGACCGACTTCCGCGACCGCTCGACGCTGCTGGTCGTGCGCGGCGTCGAGCATCAGCGCGACCTGCGCGCGCTGCGCCCGTTCATCCGCGACAAGCGGCCGCGTGATCGTCGCCGTCGACGGCGGCGCCGACGCCGTGCTCGAAGCCGGGCTGACGCCGGACATGATCGTCGGCGACATGGACTCGGCGAGCGGGCCGCGCTCTCGCTGCGGCGCGGAGCTGGTCGTCCACGCCTATCCCGACGGCCGCGCGCCCGGCCGCGAGCGCCTGGAGGAGCTCGGCCTGCCGTTCAAGCTCGTGCCGGCGCCGGGCACGAGCCAGGACGTCGCGATGCTGATCGCCGCCGAGAAGGGCGCGCGCCTGATCGTCTCGGTGGGCTCGCAGTTCAACCTCGTGGAGTTCCTGGACCGCAACCGCAAAGGCATGTCCTCGACGTTCCTCACGCGACTGCGCGTCGGGCGAGATCCTCGTCGACGCGAAGGGCGTGAGCCGCCTCTACCAGCCCCGTCCGGGCATCGACGCCGCTGCTCGTCGTGATCGCGGCGGGCCTGATCGCGATGGTCGCGGTGATCTGGGCGACGCCCGCGCTGCGCGACGTCGCCGAACTGCTGTGGCTGAAGCTGCAGGCGCTGTTCGGCGCGCGATGCCTGAGCACCGGGCCCGTGCTCAGGAGCTGACGATGTTCGACTACCGCTACCACGCGCTGTCCCTCGCCGCGGTGCTGTTCGCGCTGGCGCTCGGCGTGCTGATCGGCGTCGCGATCGGCGACACCAACCTCGTCTCCTCGGCCAAGAGCGGCATCGTCCACAACCTCAACGCCGAAGTCAGCGAAGCGCGCCAGCAGGCAGAAAGGCTGCAGGCACAAGCTGACCGCCGAGGAAGCGTTCGCGCACGGGCTGTACCCGCTCGCCGTGCACGAACTCCTCAACGGCCGCAGCATCGGGCTGGTGTTCCTCGGCGACTCCTCCGAACGAAGTCAACTCGCTCGTCGAGACCGCCGTCGACGCAGGGCGGCGGCAACCTCGCCGACGGTCGTCGCGGTGCACGAGCCGCTGAACCTCGCCGCCATCGCGCGCGAGGCGGCCGGGACGCACTACGCGGCCCTGGCCGAACTCGCCGGCGCTGCTCGAACGCTTCGGCGAGCTGATCGGGCGCCAGCTCGTGAGCGGCGGCCAGCGCGTCGACCAGGAGCTGCTGAGCCGCGTCCGCAGCGGCCTGCTAGCGCCTTCGACGGCCAGCTCACGCACCTCGAAGGGCTCGTCGTCGCGCGCAGCCGCCGAGCCGGAAGGCCTGAGCCCCGAACAGGCCGAAGCCGAACGCCGCTTCGAGGAGGGCCTGCTCGCCGGGGTGTCCGCGGCCGGCGTGCCGCGCGGTCGGCGTCGAGCTGACGAGCACCGACGCCCTCGCAGGTCCCCTGGTTCAAGGGCCACAAGCATCTCCAGCGTCGACGACCTCGACGAGCCCGCCGGCCAGGCCGCGCTGGTCTACGCGCTCGCCGGCGTACTACGGCAGCTTCGGCGTCAAGCCGACCGCCGACTCGCTGCTGCCGGCCGTCAACTCGAGCGCGGCAGCGGGCCTGGGCCGCCGCGCCGGCGCCGGCGAGCATCCGCGCGGCAGCGACCCGGCGTCCGCTCCCGCCGCTAGCTTCGGGTCGATGCACGCCCTGCCGCTGATCGTCGCCACGCTGGTCGCGCTGCGCGCTGGCTCCGGCGCTGCTGCAGAGCGCTCGCCGAGCGCGGGCCAGGTGCGCGCCAACTACCGCGGGCGCGCGGCTGCCCTTCCCGTTCGGCGTGCTCGCGCCCGCCGCCGCGCCGCTGGCGCTGGTGCCGCTGACGCTGATCGCGCGGCTGGCGCCGGCCTCGCGTGTTCCACCCCGAGATCGCTGCCGATCGCCCTCTACGCGCTCGGCGTGGCGCTGCTCGGGCTGATCGACGACACGCTCGGGCAGAGCTCCGCGCCGAGCGCCCGGCCCGCGCGCGGCTGGCGCGGCCACGCGCGCGGCCGTGCTGCGCGGCGAGCTCTCGACGGGCGCGCTGAAGGCGGCCGGCTCGCTCGGGCCTCGCGCTGCTGGCGATGAGCTGCTCGGGCTCTCGGACGGGCGCTGGCTGCTGGCCGCGGCCGTGCTCGTGCTGGCCACGAACGTCTTCAACCTGCTCGACCTGCGACCCGGCCGCTCGATCAAGGCGTTCGTCCTGCTCGGCGCCGGGCTCGCGATCGGCGCCGGCGAACTGCGCCCGCTGTGGGCGCTCGGCCTGTTCGCCGGCCCCGCGCTCGTCGCCGGCGCCTACGACCTGCGCGAGCGGGCGATGCTCGGCGACACCGGCGCCAACCTGCTCGGCGCCCTCGCCGGCCTGTGGCTGGTGCTCGCGCTGTCGGGCACCGGGCAGCTGATCGCGCTCGGCGCTGCTCGCTCGCGATCACCGCTCTACGGCGAGCTGCGCTCGATCTCCGCGCTGATCGAACGGACTCCGGGGCTGCGGGAACTAGACTCCTGGGGCAGGCCCTCATGACCGCCATCCTCCGACCGCCACGCGCAGGCGCCCAGCAAGACCCGGTTCATCTTCGTGACCGGCGGCGTCGTCTCCTCGCTCGGCAAGGGAATCGCGGCGGCGTCGATCGGGCGCCTGCTCGTCTCGCGCGGGCTGACCGTCGGCCTGCAGAAGTTCGACCCCTACATCAACATCGACCCGGGCACGATGTCGCCCTACCAGCACGGCGAGGTGTTCGTCACCGAGGACGGCGCCGAGACCGACCTCGACCTGGGCCACTACGAGCGCTTCACCGACGCCAACACCAGCCGCGCCTCCAACGTCACCGCCGGCGGCATCTACGACACGGTGATCCGCCGCGAGCGCCGCGGCGACTACCTCGGCGGGACCGTCCAGGTCGTCCCGCACATCACCGACGAGATCAAGCAGCGGATCTCGCTGATCGCCGAGTCCAGCGACGTCGACTTCGTGATCACCGAGATCGGCGGCACCGTCGGCGACATCGAGTCGCTGCCGTTCCTGGAGGCGATCCGCCAGTTCCCCGTCGACGTCGGGCGCCGGCGCTGCATGTTCATCCACCTCACGCTCGTCCCCTACATCGGCCACGCCGGCGAGCTGAAGACCAAGCCGACCCAGCACTCGGTCAACGAGCTGCGCCGCATCGGGATCGCGCCCGACATGCTGATGTGCCGCTCGGAGAGCCCGCTCTCGGCGGAGATCCGCAAGAAGATCGCGCTGTTCGCGAGCCTGCCCGTCCGAGGCGATCGTCTCGGCCTGCGACGTCGACAACATCTACAAGGTGCCGCTCACCTTCCGCGAGCAGGGCGTCGACGACTTCATCCTCGAGCACTTCGGCGTCGAGGCGCCGACCAGCCGGACCTGGCGCGCTGGAACGAGCCGATCGAGCGCTCCGCCCGCGCCACGCGCACGGTCCGGATCGGCGCTCGTCGGCAAGTACATCCAGCTCGAGGACGCCTACCTGTCGGTCTCCGAAGCGCTGCGCCACGCCGCCTCGCTGCAGGACAGCCGGGTCGAGATCGACTGGATCGACTCCGAGCAGCTGCTCGATGCCGGCCAGGCCGCGGAGCGGCTGCGCGGTCGCTCGACGGCATCCTGATCCCCGGCGGCTTCGGCGGCCGCGGCTGGGAGGGCAAGATCCACGCCGCGCAGGTCGCCCGCGAGCAGCGAGATCCCCTACCTGGGCATCTGCCTCGGGCATGCACGTCGCGGTCAGCGAGTTCGCGCGCAACGTCGCCGGCCTCGAGGGCGCCAACTCGACCGAGATGGACCCCGAGACGCCGCATCCCGGTGATCGACCTGCTGCCCGAGCAGAAGGAGGTCGCCGACCTCGGCGGCACGATGCGCCTGGGCGCCGACCCGATCAAGCTCCACGACGGCACGCGGGCGCGGGAGATCTACGGCGAGGCGGTCATCTACGAGCGCCACCGCCACCGCTACGAGGTCAACAACCTGCTGCGCAAGCGCCTGCAGAGCGCGGGGCTGGGCATCTCGGGCACCTCGCCCGACGAGCGCCTCGTCGAGGTCGTCGAGCTCGCGCGAGCACCCGTTCTTCGTCGCCTCGCAGTTCCACCCCGAGTTCAAGTCGCGTCCCGAGCGCCCGGCGCCGCTGTTCCGCGATTTCGTGGCGGCCGCGCTGCGCGCGCGGCGGACGCCGGCGGACGAGCTGACGGTCAAGGACGCCCGCGCCGAGCTGCCGAGGCCGTGCCCCGGCGAGGCGCGCCGCGGACGAGCCGGCGCGGCGCACGTGACGGCGCGCGCGGCGGCGCTGCGGCGGCTCGGCGACGCTCGAGCACCGCTACCTGAGCGGGACCTTCGCCGAGCTGTGCCGGATCGAGAGCCCGTCCGCTGCAGCGAGCGGGCGCTGCGCCGAGCGCGTCGATCGCGGAGCTGCGCGCGCTCGGGCTCGAGCGTCATCGAGGACGGCGCCGGCGCGCGCGATCGGCGCGGACTGCGGCAACCTGCTCGCGCGGCTCGCCGGCGGCCCGGCGGACGGCACCGAGCGCGAGCGGCGCTCGGTGCTGCTGTGCGCGCACCTCGACACGGTCCCGCTGCAGGCGCCCGTCGAGCCGGTGCTGCGCGAGGGCTTCTGGGAGAACGCGAACGAGGGCATCCTCGGCGCCGACAACAAGGCCGCGGTCGCGGTGCTGCTCGCGCTCGCGCGCCACGTCCGCCAGCGAGGGCGCGCCGCGTGGACCTCGAGCTGCTGTTCACGGTCGGCGAGGAGATCGCGCTCGCCGGCGCGCGCGCGTTCGACGCCTCGGTGCTGCGCAGCGACTTCGGCTACGTCTTCGACCACGCCTCGCCGATCGGCGAGGTGATCGTCGACTCGCCCTGCCACTTCCGCATCGACGCGAGCTTCCGCGGCGCCGCGGCGCACGCCGGGATCCGGCCCGAGGACGGGCGCAGCGCGATCCTGGCCGCGCAGCCGTGCGGTCGCCTCGCATGCGCCACGGGCGCCTCGAGGGCGAGGGGACGGTCAACGTCGGCACGATCGCGGGCGGCAGCGCGATCAACGTCGTGCCCGAACACTGCGAGCTGCGCGGCCGAGGTGCGCGGCGCTCGACGACGCAGCGCGGCGAGGCGCTCGTCGCGGAGGTCGTCGACCGCATCCACGAGGCCGCGAACCGGCCCGACTGCGACGTGCGACGTCGACGTCTCGGTGCAGCGCACGTTCGCCGGCTACCGCCAGGCGCCCTCGGCCGCGCCGCGTGCGCGCCGCCGAGGCGGCGCTGCAGCGCGTGCGGCCACGAGCCGCGTGCGGATCTCCAGCGGCGGCGGCTCGGACGCCAACGCGCTGATCGCCCAGGGCTTCCCGACCGTGAACCTCGCCAACGGCACCGAGCGCAACCACGAGCCGGGCGAGCGCGTCGCCGCGCGGCGCTCGAGGAGATGCTCGAGCGTCGCCTCGCGCTGCTCGACGCAGCGACCGCCGACTCGCGGCGGTGCCCCCGGACCCGGCGCGCTAGCTTCCTGCGCCAGATGCTGAAGCTGCGCCGCGCCACCGTCGTCGACGCCGCGCCCGCCCGCCGGTGCGCCGACAGGCGAGCAGCGCCTGACCGTGAGGCTCGCAGCGCTCGACGCTGCGCCCGCCGGCGCCGATGCCGGGGCCGGCGCAGCCCGCCCGAGCGCCGCCGGCGATCGCCGACATCGCGCTCGTGGGCGCCTCGCAGCCCGGCGACGAGGTGATCGTCAACGTCGAGGCGCTCGACCTCGGCCTCGGCTCGGGCGGCTTCGACGTCGTGCACGTCAACCTCACCCGCGGCCTGCAGGCGCCCGGCGCCGGCCGCGCGCAACGTGATGAAGCTCAACTACACGAGCCTGCAGCACACGGTCGAGCCGGTCGAGGGCGGCGCA
Source organism: uncultured Solirubrobacteraceae bacterium (assembly GCA_963742805.1). Taxonomy (GTDB): domain Bacteria; phylum Actinomycetota; class Thermoleophilia; order Solirubrobacterales; family Solirubrobacteraceae; genus Palsa-744. The sequence continues at coordinate 621,517 of CAVUNG010000002.1, forward strand.
GCGCTGGAGCTGCCGCTGGAGCGGCCGGTCGCGGTGCTCGCGCTGCACGGCCAGCTCGCCCCGGTCGCGTGGGCGTTCGCGCAGGCCCACCCGGGCGCGCGGCTCGGCTACGTGCAGACCGCCGGCGGCGCGCTGCCGGGCGGCGCACTCGCGGACGGTCGCCGCGCTGCGCCGCGCGGGCCTGCTCGCCGGACACCTGACGGCCGGGGCCCGCCTTCGGCGGCGAGGGCGAGGCCGATCACGCCGCGGGCGCCCTGCACCACGGCCTCGACGCGCTCGGCTGGGACGCGGCCGTCGTGCGGCCCGGGCCCCGGGATCGTCGGCTCGGGCTCGCCGCTCGGCCACGGCGGCATGGCGGCGCTCGACTCGCGCCCACGTCGCGCTCGCGCTCGGCTGCCCGACGCTGCTGGTCGCGCGCATGTCCTCGGGCGACAGCCGCGACGCGCCACCGCGGCATCTCCCACCACACCCTGACCGTCCTCGACCTGCTGCTCGAGCCGGTCACGGTGGCGCTGCCCGCCGGGCATGCGCTCGCCCGTCGGCGCGGACCTGCGCGCCGGCCTCGGCGCGGTGTTCGGCGGCGCGTCCGCGGCGCGCCCGGCCCCGGCGCCGGACGTCGAGCGCCCGGTGCGGATCACGCGCCACGACTGGCGGCGCGCGGAGGTGGACCTGCCGGCCTACGCGGCGAGCGGGCTGCCGGCCGAGACGATGGGCCGCAGCCTGGCCGAGGACCCGCTGTTCTTCGGCGCGGCGCTGGCCGGCGGCGCCGTGCTCGCCGAGCTGCGCCGCGCGCCGAGCCGGCGAGGCCGGGCGAGCTCCGACGGCGACGGCGGCAGCGAGGCGGCTTGAGCTCGCCGCGCGCCTTCGAGGCGCTCGGCGGCGAGACCGTCTACCGCGGGCGGCTCGTCGACGTGCGCATCGAGCGCTTCCGCCACGCCGACGGCGAAGAGGTCTCGCGCGAGATCGTCCGCCACCGCGGCGCGGTCGGGATCGCTCGCCTACGACGAGAGCGAGCTGTGGCTGGTGCGCCAGCCGCGCGAGGCGGTCGGCGAGCCGGACCTGCTCGAGATCCCCGGCGGGCGCCTCGACGAGGCCGGCGAGGAGCCGCTCGACGCCGCCCAGCGCGAGCTCGCCGAGGAGATCGGCCGCGGCGCGCGCAGCTGGGAGCCGATCGTCACCTACTACACGCGGCGCGGGCTTCACCGACGAGCGCGTGCACCTGTTCGCCGCCACGGCCTCTCCGAGGCGAGCGCCGACAGCGGGGAGCAGGAGCGGATCGAGGTCGTGCCGCTGGCCGCTGAGCGGCTCGACGCGGCGATCGCAGGAGTGCCGCGACGCGAAGACGCTGATCGCGCTGCTACTGGCTCGCGCCGGCGCCTGAACGCCTGATTGCACCCCGAGGAGGGGCGGCCGGCGGGGCGAAGCTGTCGGGTGGCCTGCCGGGACGATCGCTGCCGATGCCGCCGATGCTGTCGGTGCGGAAGGCCGCGCCCGTGCAGCGCGCGCGCGCGGGCACCGGCACCGGCGCCTCGGATCGGCTCGACTTCCTCGCCTACCTGGAGCTCGAGCGGGGCCTCTCGCGCAACACGCTGGAGGCCTACCGCTCGCGACCTGCAGCAGTTCGGCGCCTACCTGCGAGCGTCACGGGCCTGACGCGTCGAGGAGGCCGACGCACGGCGATCTCGCGGCGTTCCTCGCCGAGCTGGCGGAGCGGCGGCGCGGGCCGGCCGCCGGTCGCCGCGACGACGCTCGGGCGCAAGGTGGCGTGCCTGCGCTCGTTCTACCGCCACCTGCGCCGCGAGGAGCTGATCGAGCACGACCCCACCGCCGACCTGCACGGGCCGCGCAAGCCCCAGCGGCTGCCGCAGCGTGCTGACGCGCGAGGAGGTGCGGCGGCTGCTCGAGCAGCCGCGGGGATCGAGCCCGCTGGCCCAGCGCGACCGGGCGCTGCTCGAGACTGATGTACGCGTGCGGCCTGCGCGCCTCCGAGGCGGTCGGCGCTGGAGCTCGCCGACGTCGACCTCGAGGAGGGGCTGCTGCGCGCGCGCGGCAAGGGCTCCAAGGAGCGGATCGTGCCGGTCGGCCGCCAGGCGCTCGCCGCGCTCTGCGGTCTACCTGCGCGAGCGGGCGCCCGGAGCTCGTCGGCAACGCGCGCCCAGTCGCGGCTGCTCGTCAACCACCGCGGCGGCGCGCTCACGCGCCAGGGGCTCTACAAGATCGTCCAGGGCCACGCCCGCGCGCGGCGGGCCTGGAGGAGCGGATGAGCCCGCACACGCTGCGCCACAGCTTCGCCACCCACCTGCTCGCCGGCGGCTGCGACCTGCGCTCGCTGCAGGAGATGCTCGGCCACGCCGACCTCGCCACGACGCAGGTCTACACGCACCTCTCCGCCGAGCGGCTGAAGGACGCGTACTTCGGCGCGCACCCGCGCGCCTCCGCGTTCCGCGGTAGACATCACGCCATGAGCGAGACGCGCGGCCGGCGGGCGTTCGTGCTCGTGATCGACGCGCTGCGGCGCCGGCGCGCTGCCGGACGCGGCGCGCCTACGGCGACGAGGGCGACGAACACGCTGGCCCACCTCGCCGAGGCGGTCGGGCGGCCTGAGCCTGCCCGCGATGGGCGGCGCTCGGGCTCGGGTCGATCCTGCGATCGAGGGCGTGCCGCCGGCCACCGACCCCGGCGATCCACGGGCGCCTGGCCCGCTCGGGCCCGGCAAGGACTCGATCACCGGGCACTGGGAGCTGATGGGCGTGACGCTCGCCGCGCCGCTGCCGACCTACCCCGGCGGGTTCCCGCCGCCGCTGGTGGAGCGGCTGGTGGCCGCGATGGGCCGGGACGCTCATCTGCAACCGCCCGGACAACGGCCTCGCCGCGATCGAGCAGTTCGGCTCCGAGCACCTGCGCAGCGGGGCGCTGATCCTCTACACCTCCCAGGACTCGGTCGCTGCAGCTCGCCGCGCACGTGGACGTGCGTCAGCGCAGCAGGAGCTGTACGAGCTGTGCGCGCGGGCGCGCGAGGTCATGAGCGGGCCTGACGGCGTCGGGCGCGTGATCGCGCGGCCCTTCGCGGGAGCGCGAGGGCGCCTTCGAGCGCACGACGGGGCGGCGCGACTTGGCGCTGGCGCCGCCCGCGCCGCAGCTACCTCGAGGAGCTCGAGCGGCGCCGGGCTGCACGTGTACGGGCGTGGGCAAGATCGACGACCTGTTCGCCGGGCGGGGCGTGACGAGCTCGCTGCCCGGGCGCGACGAACGCGCAGGCGCTCGACTGCGATCGCCGCGCTCTCGCGCGAGATGCCCGCCGGGCTGGTCGTTCGCGAACCTGATCGAGACCGACCAGCGTCTACGGGCACCGCAAGGACGTCGCCGGGCTTCGCGCGCGCGCTCGAGGCAGATCGACGCGCGCGTGGGCGGAGCTGGCGGCCTCGTTGCGCGATGGCGATCTGCTGATCGTCACCGGCCGATCACGGCGTCGACCCGCTGCACCCCGGGACCGACCACACGCGCGAGAGCGTGCCGCTGCTGGCGCTGACGGGGCGAGATGGCCGGGCGCCGGCCGCGCGGCGGCTTTCGCCACGACGGCGCGATGGCCGACGTGGGCGCGAGCGTGCTGCGCTGGCTGACCGGGCAGGAGGCGCCGGGGCTGCCCGGGCGCACGTTCCTAAGCTGAGCGGCGATGCCGGAGCTTCCCGAGGTCGAGACGATCCGCCGCCAGCTCGCGCCGCTGGTGCAGGGGCGCCGGATCGAGCGGATCGAGATCGCACGACCCGCGCTGGGCCGGCCGCTGGCGCCGGCGGAGCTCGAGGACGCGCTGCGCGGGCGGCTGATCGAGCGGCTCGGCAGGCGCGGCAAGTACCTGCTCTGGGACCTGGAGGGCGACGTTCACCTGGCCCAGCACCTGCGCATGACCGGATCGGTGCTGGCCGACCCCGATCAGGAGCCCGGCGCACACGAGGGTGCGGATCGGATCTGAGCCCGCGAGCCACGCGCCGGCGCGGGGCCGGCGGGCGGCGGCGTGCGTCTCGTGATCGACGACCCCCGGCGCTTCGGCACCGGCGAGCTGCTGCTGGGCTCGGCGGCGCTGGCGCGGTTCCTGGAGGCGCGGCTCGGGCTGGAGCCCTTCGACGAGGGTTTCACCGAGCGAGCATCTGCGCGATGTGCTCGCGTGGCCGGCGCGCGCCGATCAAGGCGGTGCTGCTCGACCAGCGGCACGATCGCGGGCGTCGGCAACATCTACGCCGACGAGGCGCTGTTCCGCGCCGGCATCCACCCGCTCCGGGCGGCGGGCAGCGCTGACGCGCACCCAGGTCGAGCGGCTGCGCGACGGCGATCGTCGAGTCGCTGCAGGCGGGGATCGACGCGCACGCGGCGCGAGCATCGACGACTTCAGCCACATCGACGGGGTCAGCGGCTCCTTCCAGAACCGCTTCCTGGTGCATCTGCGCGAGGGCGAGCCGTGCCCGGTGTGCGGCGGGACCGATCGAGAAGATGGTCGTCGCCGGGCGGGGGACCTACGTGTGCGAGCGCTGCCAGCCGCGGCCACGCCGAAGGGCCGTCAAGCCGCCAGGAGCATCGTCCAACCGGCCGTCCTCGTCGGCGGCCAGCAGCTCGCTGAAGCCGCCGATCAGGCGATCCCCCACGACAACCTGCGGGAAGCTCATCATCCCGGTCTTCTGCGCGAGCTCGAGGCGACCCTCGGGGTCCTTGCTCAGGTTGACCTCCGCGAACTCGACGCCGCGCGAGGAAGCAGGCCCTTGACGCGCGCGCAGAAGGAGCAGGGATCGGTCGTGTAGACGGTTACGTAGCTCATTACTTCACATTGTATAGCGGCTGAGCGGGATCTTGAAGGATCTTGGATAGAGGGTGGTCTTCACGCGTTGCGTCGATGCTCGCGCAGTGACGCCAAGCGCGACGAGCGCGCCGCTTCCCGGGGGCGCAAGCCTAGACTCGTTCGCAGGATGCCCGGGCCGGTGAAGACAGAGGCGGTGGTGCTGCGCTCGATGCGCTACGGCGAGGCCGATCGCATCCTTCACCTCTACACGCCCGCGCGTGGACGGGTCGGCGCGATCGCGAAGGGGGTGCGGCGCGCCCGCAGCCGCTTCGGCGGGCGGCTGGAGCCCTTCTTCCGGATCCAGGCCGAGCTGCACGAAGGGCGCGGCGAGCTGCTGACGGTCACGGGCGCACAGACGGTGGACGCGCTACGGGCGACTGCGGGGCGACGCGCGGGCGATCGACGCCGCCGCGCGCGCGTGCGACGCCGTCGGGCGGCTGTTCGAGACCGGGGAGCCGCATCCCGGGGTGTTCAACCTGCTCTGCCGCCAGCTCTCGCTGCTCGACGAGCAGGCGGGTGGCGGCGTCCGCAGCCCATCGCGCCGCAGGCCGTGGCGGCTCGCTGAGCTTCCGCCTGAAGCTGATGCTGGCGGCCGGGCTGGCGCCGCAGCTGGGCGCCTGCGCGAGCTGCGGCGAGCCCGAGCATCTCGTCGGCTTCTCGGGGGCGGCGGGCGGCGTGGTCTGCGCGGCGTGCGAGGCGGGGTCGTTCCCGCTCGGGGCCGAGGCCCACGAGTTCATGGCCGCGGCCCTCGGCAGCCCGCTCAGCGAGGCGCCCGCCACCGGCGAGCAGGCGCTCGCCCAGGCCGAACGGGCGATCGCCGTGACGCTCGAGCACCACGCGCACGTTCGTCTGATGCCGGCCTCGGCCGCGGCGTAGTCCAGTAGGCTGGGCGGCCGTGGACGAGGGACTTGCCGATCGCCTACCGCGTGCTCGAGCGCGGCGTGCCGGTGCTGAGCAGCGACGGGGACGAGGTCGGCACGGTCGACCACGTGGTCGCGGCCGCCGACCAGGACATCTTCCACGGGGTCGTGATCTCCTCGAAGCGGCTCGGCCGGCGCTTCGTGCCCGCGGAGGACGTGGCCTCGCTGCACGAGCGGGGGGTCGATCTGCGGATCAGCGCCGCGGAGGTCGCCGAGCTTCCGGCTCCCGGCGGCGGGGCGCCGGTGTTCGAGGACGACCCCGGCGAGATGAAGGGCTGGCACCACTGGGCCCACAAGGCCTTCCTGCGAGGCGACTGGCGCCCCAAGTAGATCGCCGGGCCCTGGCCGCGGCCGGTGCGAGAATCGGGTTGTGAGCCCGACACAGGCCGTAGCCGAGGAGTTCGCCGAGCGCGTGGCCGCGCAGGAGGAGCGGCTGCTCTCGCCGCTGGCCGCCCGTTCCTACCCGGCGCTGCGCGAGCACGCCGAGGAGGACTGCTCGCTGCGCACGCCGTTCCAGCGCGACCGCGACCGCATCGTGCACTCGAAGTCGTTCCGCCGGCTGACCCACAAGACGCAGGTGTTCGTCTCCCCGCGGGGCGATCACTACAGGACGCGGCTGACCCACACGCTGGAGGTGACGAGCATCTCGCGGACGGTGGCGCGCGCGCTGCGGCTGAACGAGGACCTGGTCGAGGCGATCGGGCTCGGGCACGACCTCGGGCATCCGCCCTTCGGCCACATCGGCGAGGAGGTCCTCGACGCCTGCCTGCAGGAGCGCTTCTCGCTGTCCTTCCGCCACTACGAGCACTCGCTGCGGATCGTCGAGCGGCTCGAGCCGGCCCCGAGCTCGCTGCGGGAGTCTCCTCGGCGGGCCTGAACCTCTGCGCACAGGTGCGCGACGGGATCGCGCGGCATTCGAGCAGGGCCCCGCTGCCGGCAACGCTCGAGGGCCGGATCGTGCGCCTGATCGACCGCGTGGCCTACATCAACCACGACATCGACGACGCGGTGCGCGCGGGCCTGCTCAGCGAGGGCGAGCTGCCGGCCGAGCCGATCGAGGTGCTCGGCCATCCGGCTCGGCCCGGATCGACAGGCTGGTACACGACATGGTCGAGCACTCCGAGCGCGCAGGGGACATCGTGCAGGGGCCCGAGGCGGGTCCCGCGATGGCGCAGCTGCGCGACTTCATGTTCGAGCGGGTCTACCTGGGTCCGGCCGTACGCGCGGAGCACGAGAAGATCGCGGCGGTGCTGAGCAGGCTGTTCGAGCACTACGTGGCGCATCCGGAGCTGCTCCCGGCCTCGCCGGAAGCAGAGGGGCAGCTTGCGCAGCGGGTGACCGACTACCTCGCCGGCATGACCGACCGCTACTGCATCCGGGAGTACACCGAGCTCCAGGTGCCGCGCGCGTTCGCGAGATAGGTTCTCTCGATGGCCCTCTACACGCGCGCGTCGCGGGACGCGGTCCGCGACGCGGTCGACTTCGTCGAGCTGGTCGGCGCGCGCACCGAGCTGCGCCGGGCGGGCCCGGCGCGGTACGAGGGGCTGTGCCCGTTCCACGACGAGCGCACGCCCTCGTTCGGCATCGACCCGGCGCAGAAGGTCTACTACTGCTTCGGCTGCCAGGCCTCAGGCGACGTGTTCACGTTCGTGCAGGAGAGCGAGGGCGTGGACTTCCGCGGCTCCCTGGAGCTGCTGGCAGAGCGCTACGGGGTCGAGCTCCAGCTCGAGCAGGAGGACCCGCGGGAGGCCGAGCGCCGGCGTGAGCGCGAGCGGCTGCTCGAGCTGCTCGGCCGCACGGCCGACTACTACGTGCGGTATCTGTGGGAGTCCAAGGAGGCCGAGCACGCGCGCGAGTACCTCGCAGGGAGAGGCCTGCGGGAGGAGATCCTGCGGGAGTTCCGCGTGGGCTACTCGCCGAGCGCGTGGGACACGGTGCTGAAGGCCTCGCACCGCGGCGGCTTCTCCGCGAAAGACCTCTATGCCGTGGGACTGGCGCAGCGCTCGCGGGAGAACGGGCGGGTCTACGATCGCTTCCGCTCGCGCATCATGTTCCCGCTCGCGGACACCCGGGAAGGGTGCTCGGCTTCGGCGCGCGGGCCCTGGACCACGATTCCTCCGGCGTCGAGGCAGCGGGCGGGCGCCGCCGCCCGAAGTACCTGAACACCTCCGACAACGACGTCTACCACAAGGGTCTGCACCTCTACGGGGCCGATCTGGCGCGGGCGCACGCGACGCGCGCGGGCGAGGTGATCCTCTGCGAGGGCTACACGGATGTGATCGCCCTGCACCAGGCCGGGATGCGCAACGCGGTCGGGTTGATGGGGACGGCGCTGACCGGCGAGCAGGTCGGCGAGCTCTCGCGGATGGCCCAGACGGTGCTGCTCGCCCTGGATGCGGACACCGCCGGGCAGGAGGCGATGCTGCGCGCCTCGACGCTGGCCGCCAGGCGCAAGCTGGAGCTGCGCGTTGTGCCGCTGCCCGCGGGGGCCGATCCCGCCGAGCTCGTCCAGCGCGAGGGGCCCGAGGCGATGGCGGCAGCCGTCGCGCGGGCCGTGCCGTTCGTGCGCTTTCGCGTGGAGCGGGAGCTGGCGTCCGGCGACGTGCGCAGCCCCGAGGGCAGGGACAGGATCCTCGACGCGCTGCGGCCCGTGTTCGCGACGCTGCCCCAGAGCGCGATGCGGCTCGAGCTGATGCAGATGGTGAGCAGCCGGCTGGCGCTGCCGGAGAGCATTGCCGAGCAGATGCTGAGCGGCGCGGGGCGCTCCGTTCGCGGCGGCGGGTCCGAGCCGCGGGCGGCGGCTGCCGGGAGGCCGGATCGCGGCGGCAACGGTGGCCGGCCCGCGCGTGCGGCCGCGACGCGCCGCGGCGACCCCGAGCGGGCGTTCCTGGCGCTCTGCATCGCCTCGCCCGAGGAGGGGGCGCAGGCGCTGCGCGGCCTGGACGTCGAGCGGGACTTCTCCAGCGACCTGCTCGTGCGCGCCGCCCGGCGGCTGCGAGACGGCAAGCTCAGCGCGCCGATGGCGGATGCGCCCGGGGAGGAGGCGCTGGGCGAGGATCCCGAGCTGCTGGCCCTGCTGGCCGAGCTGATCGTCCAGGCCGCCGGCGAGGAGCCGAACCCCGGGATGCTCGAGGTGCAGCGGCTGCAGATCGAGCTCGCGAGCCTGGAGCGCGGCATCCAGCGCGAGCGCGGGCGCGAGCACGCGGACGTCGACGCGCTGGCGCGCAGGAAAGCGGAGAAGAAACTGGAGTTCGACCGGGCTTACGCGCGGGTGCTGGACGAGACGGGGGAGAGGGAGCGCTAGAGGCTCGCCCGCGGGCTCCGCGTGTGTCCTGCCGCGCGCATCGGTGACAAGCGCGCAAACTCGCGTGTCACGCGCGTGAACGTCGCGCCGAAACCCTTTGTTTGCAGGCGAAAGGGGTTGAGAATCGGTGCATGGACCGCGCCGTGCTCGAAGAGATGCTTGCCGAAGGGCTGTCGCTTGCGGCGATGGGGCGGCGGCTGGGGGTGCACGAATCCACGGTGGCAGGGGCGGCTGTGGGTTCATGGGTTGCAGGCCGTCAACGCGGAGAAGCATGCGGCGCGGGGAGGGCTGACACGCGAGCAGCTGGAGCTGCTGGTGCAGACGGGGATGACGATCGCCGAGGTCGCGGGCGTGTCGACGGGAGCAAGGCCGCGGTGAGACATTGGCTCTCGCGCCACGGGCTGCGAACCCGGAATCGCCGGGGCCGGAGGATGCAGCCCGCGCTCCTCGCAGCGCGCGAGGCAGGCGACAAAGACGTGATCAGCGAGTGCCCCGCGCATGGTTCCACCGCGTTCGCGCTCGATGGACGCGCTGTTACCGCTGCCGACGATGCAGGGCAGAGGCGGTTACGCGGCGGCGCCCAAGATGAAGGAGCTGCCGGTGGCGGAGGCCGGGGGCTGCTGCCGCAGGTGCGGATACAACGCGACGATGGGTGCCCTGCACGTCCATCATCTCGATCCGGCGCAGAAGCGATTCGAGCTGAACGCCAAGGGCGTGGCCCCTGCTCTCGACACGCTCCGCGCCGAGGCGCGCAAGTGCGTTCTACTGTGCTCTAATTGCCATGCCGAAGTCGAGGAACGGGCGCGCTCGGGCCCGGACTACAGGTTCGACGCGTGACGTCCGACACTTCGGTGGACAAGAGACTGTCCGGGGTAGCTCAATTGGCAGAGTATCCGGCTGTTAACCGGACGGTTGTGGGTTCGAGTCCCACCCCCGGAGTAGATCGCCGCAGAACTCCAGGGCCTCGGCGCCCTGGAGGGTGTTGGCCGGGGCGTCGTTGATTGCCGCGCCGTCGCCGTAAGCGACCGCCCCTCCATGTGTTTGTCGGCGCCAGGCGAGATACTGCGCGGGCGATGTCCGAGGAGTCCACGCCCGGCCCGCTTGAGCTTGTGCGCAAGCACGCGGAGGACGCGAATCGCGGCGATCTCGACGCGGTGATAAACGTCTTCGGTGAGGACGCGATCTTGGCCGGGCGGGGGGCGGGCAATTTCTCAGAGGGGCGCGCGGCGATCCGCAGATTCGTTGAGGGTTGGTTCGACGCGTACGAGGAGGTTCACTTCGAGTTTGAGGACGCCAGCCACCTCGGCAACGGCGTTGTGTTTGCCGTGTGTATCCAGGACGCGCGTCTGGTCGGGACCGCCGGTCACATTCGACAACGCGAGGACTGGGTCTACGTCTGGGAACGAGGCTTGATCGCGCGCCTCACAACTTGCGACGTCGACGAGGGTCGCGCACTCGCCGAACGGCTCTCCGAGGAACGGGGGGAAGCGCAGTAGGCGTTCGCGGTGTCGAGCGAGTGGACGTGGTGCACCACCGTGCGCACCCCCGCCGGTTAGCCCAGCGCGAACTCGTGCGTCAGCGTTGTGCGAGCGTTCAGGTCGTCCCCCCGGAGCTTCTTCGCAGTCCAGCCGGGCCTGGTCCGGTGCCGCTCAGTTCCTTCTCGGCGAACGGCGGGGACGAGCCCTCACGGAGTGATCATGAGGGCTTCGCCCTTCTCGTTGGGGACGCCTTCCAGGCCCGAGGGCAGGGTGCCGTAGGGTTCCATGTGGCCGGCTTCTGTGATTTCGGACTCCAGGAAGTGTTCGTCGTTCGGGCCGCCGGTCTGGTGGGTCGGGAGGTTGACGAGCGGCGTGTATTTCACCGGCCCGAAAGGCATTTTCCACGTCACTTCGCCCCAGGCCGGCCCGACGACGAAGTGGTCCTGCGCTTCCTTGCTGATCGCCCCGACGTCGCCGGTGCGTTCAGCGATCACCGAGCCGAGGAGGTTCGTCGTAACGAGTTCTTCGCTCCCGTAGCGGCCCATGTAGCGGCATGTGAACGTCGCCAGCGGTGCCGTCGGGCCCGCTTCGGCTTCTAAGAGCAAGCCGACGCCGCTGCCGCCTTCGATGTCGACCACTTCGCCCGCGAGGCTATTAGTGACGATCACAGCCTGCTCGATGCCGCTCCCGCACCGGGAGCCGAGCAGCTTGCAGCCCTTGAACGTGACGACGACTTCTTTGATGAGGTTCGGCAACGCGAGCTTGCCCTCGTACTTGACCCCGGTGCACTTGAGTTCCACGTCTTCTGGGCCGGGGATGCCTCTTTGTTCGGGGTTGCGGGGGTTACGCGTATGCAGAGTCGTCGCGCCGCCTGTCCCTTTGAACCCCTTGCCCTTGCCGACGCTCGGGACCAGTTCGTACTTGCCTTCGCCGGTGGAGCTTTCGATCGAGCAGAGCTTGTCCGTGTACCGGCCCGTGTTTTTCGGTTCGGTCTTGACGCAGCCCTTCCATTCCGGAGCCGCGGAAGCACCCGCAGCCACGATCCCCGCAAGAGCGAACACCGCAACCAGGGCGAGCCCCACGATCCTCATGCCTGCCACCAACGACGGCTTCCTCATCTCCCCACCCCCGTCTCCAAAGACCAATCCTCGCTGCGTACTCTCGCACACGTACCCCCAGCACGTGCGAGATCCGGGCGCGGGCAGTGGAGCGAGGCCAGGATATTCAGACCAGCGCGTACTCGCGCGTCAGCGTTGTGCGAGCGTTCAGGCCGCCGCCCGGAGCTTCTTCACAGCCGTCTTGGCAGGCGCCTCTTCGCGGCGCTAGCGGCGCAACGCCCGGAGCACAACGCAGGGCGAGCGCGCGATCCGCGGCCCGATCATCACGAAGAACAGCAGCGTCGCCAGAAGTGGCCGCAGGTGAGGGCGTATGCGCACGATCCGCCCCTCGCCGTCCAGCTCGAAGACCATCGCGTCGCCGATCCTCAGAGGCCCGACGCGGGCCTCGGCGATCGCGAGCCGCTGCGCGCCCTCGCCGACAGGCGGCTCCCAGCGAACATCGCGGAGCATCCCGTACACCGCGGTGAGCAGGGTCGCCACGTCCCCGCGCCCGGTGAAGACCGCGCTCCCGATCACGGGCGAGGGCAGCTGCACGTCCGGCGCGAACGTCGCTGCCAGCGCGTTCATGTCTCCGGCTTCGACGGCGGCACAATAGCGGGTGACCGCGTCCTCCATGAGGGCAGTATTGCGCGCTCGCAGAACCGCTCCACGAGCGCTGCCGCGGCCGCGCCCGGGTCGTGCGCCGCGTTCCACTCCGCCAGCTGCCGCGCCCGCGCGCGGATCGAGGGCTCCTCGATCGCGCGCTCGACCGCCAGCCTCACCGTCCGCGGCGAGACGAAGCGCCGCGGCAGCCGCACACCGGCTCCCGCCCAGTCCAGGCGTGCCGCGTTCTCGTTCATGTCCCCGACCGCCGGGCAGGCGACGACCGCGCAGCCGCACGAGAGCGCCCGCACGAGCGTCCCGTGCCCGGCATGGCAGACGACCACGGCGGACCGCGGCATCTCCCGGGTGTAGACGAGCCAGTTCACAACCCGCGCGTTCTCCGGCACCGGCAGCGGCCGCGAGGGCAGTCGCCGGTTCCATGTCGCGAGCACGCGCACCGGGGCGTCCGCCAGCCCGCGCAGCGAGGCTCCGAGCAGCCGGTGCTCGGCGTCCTGGGCCGTGGACGGCGCCACGAGTACGAGCGGGCGCCCGTCGTGCGCATCGACCTCGCTCTCCAGCTCGGCGAGCGGATCCTCCGGGGCGGGTGGCTCCCACATCAGCGGGCCGACGACGTGCACGTGCTCGGGCCAGCGCCGCGGGTACTCGAGCTGCGGGAAGGTCGCGACGATCGCCAGCTCGGTGCTGATGCCGCCGTGGACGTGGTCGAGCGCGCCAAGACCCAGTCGCGACCTGGTCTCGTTCAGCTCGCGGCGCCCGCGCTCGAGCCCGCGCACCACGACGGGCTGTGCCCGTCGCCACACCGCACGCCCGGCTGCCGTCCGCGGCATCCGCGCCCCCAGCGAGTAGATCGGATGCTCAGGGCGCCCGTGCGGATGCACGTGGGGGATCAGCGTCGCCCACCGCCGCCCGTCCATCTCGGCCGCGAGTGCGGGCGCGAGCGTGAGGATGTCGGCGACGACGGCGTCCGGCGCCAGCTCGCGCACCAGCGGCAGCGTGTCCTGGGCCGCGTGCACCACGGCCTCGTAGAAGTCGAGCGGCTCGGGGCCCTGCGGGAACACCTGGTACTCGGGCGCCGGCGCGAACGCCATGCCCTCGGCTTCCACGTGACCCTGCCAGCGCCGCCACGTCTGCAGCGTCACCTCGTTCCCGCGCGCCGCCAGCGCCCGCCCGAGGGCGATCATCGGGAACGCGTGGCCCGGGTCGCCGAAGGCGCCCAGGAGTATCCGGCGGCCGGCCAGCGGGCGGCCCTTCGCTCAGGCCGCGAGCTCGGCGAGCAGCCGCATCTGCTCGAGGCGCTCGTCGCGGCCGAAGGCCGTCGGCGTGACCCCGAGCGTGCCGACGCCGGCGTCGCGATAGGCGGCGAGCCGGTCGCGGACCATGTCCTTCGGCCCGCACAGCGAGACCGCGTCGATCAGCTCGTCGGGGACCGCCGCCATCGCCTCCTCGCGCTTGCCGTCCAGGTAGAGATCCTGGATCGTTTTCGCCTCCGCCTCGTAGCCGTAGCGGCTCACGAGCTGGTTGTAGAAGTTCTGCTTGCGCGAGCCCATGCCGCCGACGTACAGCGCGATGAACGCGCGCATCGTGTTGCGAGCGGCCTCGAGGTCGTCGGAGATGCACAGGCTGACGGTCGGCGCGATGTCGAAGCCGTCCAGGCTTTTGCCGCTGCGCGCCGCGCCGTCTTCGAGCAGCTTGCGCAGGTCCGCCACGTGCTCGGGGGAGAACAGCGTGGGGATCCAGCCGTCGGCGATCTCGCCCGCCAGTTCCGTGTTCTTGGGGCCGATCGCCGCCAGGTAGACAGGGATCTGCTCCTGGACCGTCGAGATCGTCAGCTTCAGCGCCTTACCGGGCCCGTCCGGCAGCGGCAGCTCGAGCGTCTCGCCCTTGAACTCAACGCGTTCGCGGGCGAGCGCCATCCGCACCACCGCCACGTACTCGCGCGTGCGCTGGAGCTGCTTCGCAAAGCGCTGACCGTGCCAGCCCTCAGCGACCTGCGGGCCGGAGGAGCCGATGCCGATGATCATGCGCCCGTTCGAGAGCTGGTCGATCGTGGCGGCCGTCATCGCGGTCATCGCGGCCGAGCGCGCGGGCATCTGGAAGATCCCCGCGCCGAGGCGGATACTGCTCGTCTGCCCGGCCAGCCAGGCGAGCACCGTGGCGGTGTCCGAGCCATAGGCCTCTGCAGCCCAGACCGAGTCGTAGCCGAGCCGCTCGGCCTCCTGGACGATCTGCAACTGGTCCTCGGAGGTCAGACCGAGGCCCCAGTAACCGATGTGGATGCCGAGCTTCATGCAGGTTTCCTTTCAGCTGCAGGGATTTCCTTGCCGGCGGAGTGGAGGAGGCCTAGTCTTGGCCGCGCCCCTCCCGCGATCAGCCCGAGCGCCTCGAGCGGGGCACAGCCTATGCGAAACCGCCGTTCCTCCAGCAGCCCGATCGAGCGCCTGCGCCTCGCCATCGACTGCATGCCGCTGGCCACGCGCGAGGCCATGCTCGCGGGCGTGCTCGGGAGCCGGCGCATCCTCGTCGGCGCCTACACCGACGGGCGCGGTGGCGTCTGCCCGATGCTCGCCGCCCACCGCGCCGGCGGGCGCACCGACTTCATCTCCTTCGCGAAGGCGTGGGACCGCTTCGCCCGCTGCCGCGGCGCGAGCCGACCCGCCACCGAGCGCGAGACGCGCATCCTGCTCGCCCAGCTCGAAGCGAGCCTGGCCGCGGCGGACGGCTCCGAGCTGGACCGCGCGATCGCCGAGCACCACGCGCTCGTCGCGGCGTCCAAGCGTCGTGCCCCCAGCGAGTCCGAGCACGACCCCCGCGGGGAGATCCGCGCACGCCGCCTGGGGCCTGCCCGGCTCCGGCGCCGGCGCGCGGCTGTGCCCGCCTAGTCAGCGACGGCGGTGCGCGGAGCGCCAGGACCCGCGCCCGAGCTCGGCGTAGCTCGCAAGCTCGCGTTCGAAGGCCGGCCAGTCCCAGCCGCGTCTCGACGCTCTCCGGACCCGGCGCAGGTCAAGCGCGCGCGAGCCGACCTTCGAGAGGTCCACTGCGGCGGCCGTGACCCCGGCCATCACGAGGACGAGCAGGGCGCCGAGGACGATCATCGTCAGAGAGCTCATGCCTGTTGCCAGGTTTCCCCGGCAACAGGCGGCGAAACCTCAGCAGCCGGACGCTAGAGCCCCTCGCCGGGGCGCACGAACATGATCTCCGGGACCACACATGCCGGCGAGACGCGGAGCAGGAACCGCACCGACTCGGCGATGTCCTCCGGGCGGATCATCTCCGCCGCCGGCACGTGCTCCTTCACGAAATCGGTCATCGGCGTGTCGACGAAGGCGGGGCACAGGGCTGTCGACTTGATCCCGTCGGGGCCGAGTTCCTTGTTCATCGCTTCGGTCCAGCCGACGACACCGTGCTTGGTGGCGGAGTAGACCGACAGCCAGCCCTCCCCGTGCTTGCCCGAGATCGAGGACGTGTTGACGACCAGCGCGTTTTTGTGCTCGCCGGCCGCCTCGCGCAGCATCGGCACGCACTCGCGGTAGAAGATGATGATCTGGCGCAGGTTGATCGCCAGCTGCATGTCGATGTGCTTGGTCTGGATCTCACCGACCGGCGCGCCGATGCCCACACCCGCGTTGTTGACGAGCACGTCCAGGCGCCCGAAGCGCTCCTTGTGCGCCGCGACAACCTGCTTGATCTGCTCCTCGTCGGCGACGTTCACCGCCAGCGACTCGACCTCGTGGCCGAGCTCGCGCAGCTGGGCGACCGCGCCCTCGAGCTTCTCGGGGCGCCGTGAGGCGACGGTCAGCGAGTAGCCCTCCTCGCCGAGGACCTTCGCGATCGCGAGCCCGATTCCGCTCGACGCGCCCGTGACGATCGCTGCCTTCTCTGCCGCCATCTGCCTACCCCTCCTGTCGTGAGCCCAGCCGGAACGCCCCCTGTACGGGCGGGCGGCGGGAGCATATCTGGACGGCGCCCACCCACCGGGGGTAGACTCGAAGCTCGGCGTCCTCGAGGGAGTGGGGGTTCACGGTGTTCGTCCCAAGAAGGTCTCGCGGCACGTTCGTCCTCTGCGCCGCCGCCGCGGCGCTCACGGCGGCCGCTCCGGCATCTGCGGCGGGCGAAGGCAGCCCGAAAGTCTCGGTCAAACCGCACAAGGTGATGCTCAACACGACGGTCGCGCTCAAGGGCAGCCACTTCGCGCCGAACACCACTCTGCAAATACTCGAGTGCGGCAAGACGTTCTGGCTGGCGCCGTCGAACCCATGCCTGGAAGACAACGCGACCGAAGTGACGACGGATGCCAAGGGGCGCTTCGAAACCACCTTCAAGGCAGGCGTCTGCCCCGAAGCCGAACGGATCAAAATGCGGACCGAAGTGAAGTGCTACGTGGGCGCGGTCAAGTACGGCGAAGACACCGGCGAACTCGTCGGCGCCGGGAAGCTCGACGTCAGCTACCCCTGATCATCCGAGGAAGTTCACACGCCGCGCGAGAGGGCGTGGCACTATGGGCTCACGAGGCTCCGTGATCGGTCGGCCTGAGTCCGGCGCGATGACGGGTTGACGCGGCGCGGGACTCGCGCCGGACCGAGTGGTTCGGCCAGAGCGGCCGAACCGGGATCTCAACCCGAAGGAGCGTCATGCCCTACATCACCGTCGGTCAGGAGAACTCCGCCCCGATCGAGCTCTACTACGAGGACCACGGCGCGGGTGCGCCGATCGTGCTCATCCACGGCTACCCCCTCAGCGGCCGAGCCTGGGACAGGCAGCTCCCCCCGCTCCTGGAAGCGGGCAGGCGCGTCATCACCTACGACCGCCGCGGCTTCGGCAAATCGAGCCAGCCCGCGAGCGGCTACGACTACGACACCTTCGCCCAGGACCTCGCGACGCTGATGGACGAGCTGGACCTGACGGACGCGGTCATCGCCGGGCACTCGATGGGCACGGGAGAGGTCACGCGCTATCTCGGCACGCACGGCTCCTCGCGCGTGGAGCGGGGGGTGCTCGTCTCACCGATCCCGCCGTTCCTGAAGCAGACCGAGGACAACACGGACGGGCTTCCGCGAAGCCTCTTCGAGGGCTTCGAAAAGGAAGCGCGGGCTGACGCCAACGTCTGGATGAAGGGCTTCCTGGAGAACTTCTACAACTACGACGACTACAAAGGGACGCTCGTCAGCGAAGAGGCCTTCCAGGCGAGCTTCAACACCGCGGTCAGCTCCTCCGCCATCGCCACGGTCGCCTGCATCGACACCTGGCTCACCGACTTCCGCGCCGACCTCGCGAAGATCGACGTGCCGATGCTCGTGATCCAGGGCGACGCCGATCGCATCCTGCCCTACGAGAAGACCGGAGCGCGCCTGCCGGCGTTGCTCGACGACGTCGAGCTCGTCACGATCGAAGGCGGGCCGCACGCGATCGCCTGGACGCACGTGATGCAGGTCAACAAGGCGCTGCTGCAGTTCATCGGCGCTGAGAGCCGCGTCACGACAGGCTGAGACGTCGGGCTCGCGCCCGGGTGCGCTGGTAGCGTCTGGCCGGCCTGCCCGGGCCGTGCCCTGCGGGGCAACGGCGGTCCGAGCGAGCGCTGGGCCCGTAGCTCAGTTGGTCAGAGCTGCCGACTCATAATCGGTAGGTCGCTGGTTCGAGTCCAGCCGGGCCCACATCGAAAAGCCCCGTATTTACGGGGCTTTTCGCGTTTAGGGCTCGGCTGCTGCTCGGGGTGTGAACAGAAGTGCGAACACGCCGCGCGGCGGGATCGCCGACGCTGAGCTGGGTGGCACCGACGGCAACGGGCGCGAAGCGGGCATTTGGTGCCGGTGGCGGGTGCACCAGCCGGCGGCGGGCATGCTCGACCCGTATCTGACGAAGGCTGCCGCCCGAGCTAGAGTCGCGCCCATGGCGGGCGATCAGGGAAGTGGGGGACCTTCCCCCCTTACGCGGATGGCAATGGACGATACTGTCGCGATCGCTCGCGAGATGTGGGACCGGATCGAGGGCGAGATCTCCGAGAAGGACGGCGTGGCGATTAGCACCGCGATAGTGAAGGCGGCGCTCGCGGGGGTCAACCGGGGGCTTGTTGATTCAGCCGCTCAGCTCGCCGAAAAACTTCCAGGGGCCAGCGTGTCTGTAGAGCCTCCCGCGGAGGTGCCCGACGCGTGGCGGAAGCAGTACGGGGCCGACGAGTGATGCTCCGCTCTTGGCTGCGCCGCCGCGAACAAAAGCGAGCCGCCAAAGTGAGGGCTGCTGAGCGGGCGCGGGCCGAGAAGGAGAGGCGATGGCGGGACGCGGCGAGGGAGCGGGAACACCGTGAGCTCGCCGCTCAACAGCATCTTGATCGGACGATCGGGCGCAACGCCGAACTCAGGCAGCGCCGCAAGGGCTTCGAGGAGAAGCAAGCTCAGAGGTACCTGGCTGAAAAGCGTGAATGGGACTTCGATTGAGGCCAGCAGAGACCGCGGAGCGCGCCCGCGTTGCGCGGAACGTTCGGCCGCCCGTCGGATAGGTTCCCGGCGTGGACTACGACGAGGTTGCGCGGCGGGGAAACGCGCTCTACGACGCGGTCGCTTCAGGTGCCGCCGAGAGAGCCGGCGAGGCGCTGGCCGGCTTGTCGCTGCCGGAAGCGGACAAAGTGCGGGATGTGGCGCGCAAACGCAACGACGACGAACGGAACGCTGCGATCGCCAGCGCATCCGAGCAGGCAAAGGACGGGTCCGCTCTACCTCTCGATCTAAGCGTGTTCGACAACCGCGACGTGTTCTTCCAACGTCGTGGCGTTTCGTAGCTTCCGGCGGCGACTAGCGGAGGAGCGCTGGTTGGCGCGCCGGCGCGGCCAGCCGAGCACGGAGGGCGTGCAGCGGATCGTCGAAGCTCAGGCGCTGCGCTCGCGCGCGACCTTGAGAGCGGCTTGTGTGGTCCCGATTTCTCCGGTCGCCGCCTCGGACTGCAAGGCCGCCTCGTCAAGCGCGTGCTTAGCGCCCTCAGGGTCGTCCTGATCCAGGGACTCGACGGCGTTGGCGAGCGCTTCCTGCGCCTTGTGGAGCCGGCGCTCGCAGTCACCAATCGAGCCGCGAACGTTCGCGTCGTACTGAGGGTCGAGGGCCACGGCCTACGACTCTAGCGGCGTCGTCAGAGCGTCGTCGGGCGCCGCCTGGGGCAGGGCTCACCGGTCCCCGGTGAGCGTCCGCGAGGGCAGCTAGCCTCCGCCGCGATCCTTTCCTGGGGATCGACATTGTCGCCAGCAGCCGCTCCTTCCGGGGGAGCGGCTGTTGTCGTTCTAGGACGTGCGGCGCTTCCGTCCGGGCCGCCGTTCACTCTGCCGGCACAATGTCGTTCGCCAAGGGGATCACCGATGGGGCCAGCGCCCGGTAGCCAGAACGAGCAGCAGGCCAGCCTCGCCGCCGCGCTCGACCTAGCTCAGCGACTCGAACCGCCCCGGCGCCCGGTCTCTGCGGACAACCTGCACGCTCGGATGGTTGCGGCCTCGCACTCCCCTCGCCGCCTCTCACTCGTCCTCAGCAGCACCGACGTGTCGCCCAGCTTCCGCCGGCGGATCGAAGCGCTCGCGGCCGAGGGCCGCCGCCGCCGGTCGATCCCGGCGCCCGCCCTTCAGTTGCCCCGCGCCCGCGGCCGGCATCGCCGGCGCCCCCGTTGTGCCCGCCGGACCGGATCGGGCTCGGCAAGCAGCGCCGCCGACCCCCCGGGCGAACCTGAACCCGCCGGCGATCGCGCGCGCGCCGGTGAGGATCACCTAGCGCGCCCTCGCCCGAAGGGACCCAGACACCACAGACGGTCGGCTCAACCAGGCCGATGCGGTGCTGCCCTTCCAACACCCCGCCCAGCGCCCCGAGTTCGGGAGGCTGGATGATGGCCGGCCGCGGGCTCCTCGACGCCCTGGGAGCGAAGTGGGCCGACGAACGGGCGGCGTGCGAGCGCGAAGCCGCCGCACGCCAGCAGGCGGCGCCCGTCGAGGAGCCCGAGATGTCGCCAGCTCAGCGTCAGTCGGCGCTGGAGGACCTGCGACGAGACCCGTCAGCGGACGAAGATCAGCCCCGGCAGCCATGGAGGGCGACGTGACGCGCGGCCCTCTCCACTGGAGGGTGATCGTCGCCGGGCACACCGCCGACGGCGGGTGGATCGCCCCGCACCGCACCGTGATCGTCGCCGACGACGCTCGGGCGGCGCGCTGTGAGGCGATCCGCCTTGCCCACTTGAAAGCCGGCGTCCCTACGGGCAATCTCGCCGATCCCGGCGACCGCCACGCCTGCGCGATCGCGGTCACGTCCCGGGAGGGCGAGGGCCTGTGACACCGCTCCTGTCGGCCGACGAGCTGCTCACGCAGGAGTCCCCATGAGCTGGCAGGCCTGCAAGTGGGCGCGCGACATCGAGGTCGGCAGCCTCGCCGGGAAGGCCGTGCTGCTCGTCGTCAGCGAGGCGGCCCACAGCGAGGGCGTGACATTCCTTGCCCGCGAGAGGATCGCGCAGCGCGCCGAGTGCGACCCGGCGACGGTCACCCGGCAGCTCAAGGAGATCGAAGGCCAGGGTCTGATCGCCCGATTCCGGCGCCGGCGCCAGGACGGCAGCCGCACCACCGACTACATCGTCCTCGCCCCCCTCGGCGACCGGGGCGAGATGCCCGACGCCGACGCGCTTACGGCCCCCGACGACCGCAGGAGGGTGAGGGGCTACCCCGAGTCGGTGCGCGAAGCTGCGCGCCAGTCACCTTGCAGAGAGTCACCTTGCACAGAGTCACCTTGCGGAGAGTTAGGTGACGGAAACACTCCCACCTACCTTGCAGAGGATCACCCCCTAGGTGACTCTCTGCCTAGGCATGAGGAAGTCAGTGAAACCTCATCTAAGCCTCAACCCCCCCGACCCCCCAAAGGGGGGCGAGGACGGGCCAGAGATCGGTACGAGGAGGAGCTGACCGCCTACGTCGCGGCCGAGTACCCCGGCTACGACCCGAAGGAGGTTGCCGGCCAGATCCGATTCGCGCAGGTCCAGCTCAAGCTCGTCGACGGCGCAGCGATCCGGGCGCAGGTCGAACGGATGGCCCGACCCGTGGGTGAGGTCGCGTGAGCCCCGT
Organism: uncultured Solirubrobacteraceae bacterium; assembly: GCA_963742805.1. Taxonomy (GTDB): domain Bacteria; phylum Actinomycetota; class Thermoleophilia; order Solirubrobacterales; family Solirubrobacteraceae; genus Palsa-744. The sequence continues at coordinate 642,838 of CAVUNG010000002.1, forward strand.
GTCTGCACGATCCGGCCGTCAGCTCGCCTCGTCGCCGTCGAGTGCGATTCCATCGAGCGGAGCGCGTCGATGAGCGCCACGCGCAAGCTGATCGTCACGGAGCTGGCCGAGCTGACCAACGGCGTTGGCAGATCCGGCCGGCCGTGGGTGCTCTACCGCGCGACCGCGACGACGCCCGAGGGTGCGCCGATCCGCGAGAGCCTGACGACCTTCGCCAAGCTGCCGACCGGCCAGGAGATCGAGGTCGAGGTCGAGGTCCGCGACGATCCCCGCTACGGCCGCAGCTTCACGCTGAAGCTGCGCAGCGGCAAGGGCCTGACGGCGCGGGTCGAGGCGCTTGAGCAGCGCGTCGCGGCGCTTGAGGCGGCGAGGGGTGGCTCGTGAGCGCCAGGCTGACGATCGAGCTGAGCGACGAGCAGCTCGCGCAACTGGCGGCCCTTGTCGCTCCGCTGCTGGCAGACCGCGCGCCGGCACCGGCGGCGAGCGCATGGCTCGACACCGCCGGCGCTGCAGCTCACCTGGCCTGCTCGCCTGGCCGCATCCACGACCTTGTCCAGCTCGGGAAGCTGACGCCGCGCCGCGACGGCCGCAGGCTGCTGTTCCGCCGCGATGATTTGGACGCCTACGTGGAGGGCTCGGGATGACGCGGGCAGGTTCGCACCCTGTTCGCACCGGGCAGATTCGACCAGTGTTGGCGGGCGTTTTCGGGCGACGCACGGAGTCGAAGTCGGCGCGTCGGAGGGCCGGCTGATGCCGCTCTCGCGCGATCCCCGCGCCCGTGCTCGCCAGCTCGCCAACCTGCGACCAGGTGCTGGCGCTGGCGACGGCGGCCTGGCGCGCGCGACGACGCACGGCGCATATGCGGAGATCACCGAGGACCAGCTCCGCGGTCACGAGCTGCGCGTCTACGAGGCCCTGGCCGCCGACGCGCCGGTGCGCGCACCTGACGGTGGGCTGCCACGCGAGGACGCGCTGATCGTCCGCCAGCTCGCCGAAAGCCTGGTCCGCCTGCAGCGGATCTCAACGCACCTGATCGCGAAGGGCATCGAGAAGGAAGACGGCGGCCTGCGCCCTGCGGTCGAACTTGAGCTACGCGTCCGTGGGCACGTGCTCGACCTGTGCCGCGAGCTGGGGATGACCCCGAAGGCCAGGGCCGCGCTCGGCGTCGACCTGGTGCGCGCAGCGACCGCCGGCGACCGGCTGGCAGAGCACCTGCACAGGCGTTACGGCGGCAGCGACGACGGCGTGGTGGAAGCGTCGGGGTGATGACGCGCGTCCCGCTGCTCGACGCCGTATTCGACCGAGACCTGCTGGGCGGCACCCTCAAGCCCTGGCCCAGGCAGGTCGAGCTGCTCCGCGGGTTGGACGACCCGGCGGTGCGCACGCACCTGCTGGCGATCGGGCGCCAGGCCGGCAAGAGCACGCTCGCTTCGATGCTCGCGGTCCACAATGCGGCGCTCAGGCCTGACCTCGATGACGTAGTGCCGCGTGGGCGGACGCGCTACGTGCTCGTGGCGAGCCCGAGCGAGGACCAGTCGCGGGAGTTCGTGAGCCTGTGCGCGGGAATCATCGAAGGCTCGCCATTGCTCGGGCCGATGGCGGACGTGAGGGCGGACCGGATCGACTTCCGGCTGCCGTCGGGTGCGCACACGGCGATCAGGGCGCTGGCGGCGAATAGCCGCAGCGTGCGTGGGATGAGCGCGTCGCTTGTGATCCTCGACGAGGCCGCGCACCTGGGCGACACGGCCGGCCCGGGCTCCGACGAGCGCATGTTCACGGCGCTTGAGCCTTCGCTGCGCGTCTTCGCCGACGCCGGCCGCATGGTGCTGATCTCGACCCCCCACGGGGAGACCGGGAAGTTCTACGAGCTGTGCCAGGCCGTCGACGCGGGCGCGCTGCCTGGCGGCCGGCTGACGCACGCGGCGACGTGGGAGATCGACCCCTCGCTCGGCGAGGACTGGCGCGAGCGCAAGCGCGCCGAGATCGGCGAGGACACCTTCCGCCAGGAGTACGGCGCGGAGTTCGTCGCCGGCGCGGGCCAGTTCTTCGACCTGCGCGAGGTCGAGTTCGAGGACGCCCCGGCTCGGCCACTGGACGCCAGCTCATGGGTCGTGGGCACGGACGCCGCCTTCCACTCCGACCGCTTCGGCCTGGCGCTCGTCGGCGAGGCGGTGGGCGAGTCCGGCACCTTCCTGGTCGGCGCGGTCGACGCGATCGCCCCCGGCGAGCGCTTGCGGAGCCTGGCCGCGCGCCGAGCGCGTGAGGACGCGACGTTGGCGCGGGTGTGGGAGGTGATCGAGCCGTATGCGGCGGAGCGCCCGGTGCGCGTGTGGGGAGACCAGCACCAATCCGACGGCCTGCGCAGCTTCTTCGGGCGCAAGGGCGTCCAGGTCGAGATCGTGAACGTCACCGCGCCGATCCAGACGCAGGCGTTCGTGTCGCTGCGCTCACGTCTGCTCGACGGCAGCCTGCGCTGCTGGAAGCACCCGCAGCTCGTCGAGGACCTGCGCCGCGTGCGCACGGCCAAGAACGTGGAGTCGATCCACCTGCCGCGTTACGCCGGCGGCCACTGCGACGCGGCGAGCGCGCTGGCGCTTTGCGCCTACGCGGTGCGCGAGGGGGATCTCAGGCCGGCCGCGGCCGTGACGAAGGCGAGCCGCATCACCCGTAGGCCCGCCCGGGAGAGCGAGTTCGGGTGGTCGTCGTAATCGCAACCAACCACAGACAGGAGCATGAGATGACACGGACAACGGCACTGCAGGCCCGCCTCCTCGGGACGCTGCGCGACGGACGGGTGTGGTCGCTCGGCGAGCTGGCCGACCGGCTGGGCGAGGAGTTCGAGCAGGGCGCGCTCGCCGGTGACGAGCCGCTCTCGGAGGCGGTCCCGGAGGCCGTCGAGGGGCTCGTGCAGGCGGAGCTCGCCCACCGGGTCAGCGAGCAGCTCGTGGCGGTCTCCTGGCGCGGGCTGCACGGCGAAGCGGCCCCCGACCCTGGCGAGGACGGCGAGCTGCGCGTCTTCGAGCCACCGGCTCTGCGCGTCGGCGGGGTGGAACCGCTCGACGGCGGCGAGGCCCTCGATCTGGTCGGCGGCGCCGAGAACCTGCCCTCGCCCCTAGAGCAGTTCCTCAACGCGGGCGCGGGAAGCCCACGACGCTGCCGGCGCGGCCGTTCCGCGGACGCTTGCGAGAACCACGGAGGCTCGCGCTAGATGAGCAAAGCCATTGGGCCACGTGCCCGACATCGCCGAGCCCCCACGTCGAGCCGTGGAAAGAGCGCGCCGGTGTATGTTCGCTGACAGATCCGCCCGATCCGTGCTGGTTTCGTCTGACTAACATGCCCGCTCGATGTTCCGCCGAGTGTTCTGTGCCGTGGGTCTGCTGGCTGCGCTTGCCGCACTCCAAGGATGTGGCAGCAGCGTTTCGGCTGCAAACGTGACGTGCCAGGAAGTGCGGTCCAGCAAGGACAAGGCCGAGGTCGTCGCCAACGACCTCCTCAAGTCGCTCCAAGGCACCGTCTTTACTGGCGAGAAGCTTGAAGGTGCTCGGAACCAGGTCGTGAACGCGTGCAACGAACTTCAGTCCGGCGAAAAGCCGTACGCCCTCGCCTTGCGGCACATCAAGGCGCTGCGCGCCTACGAGAAAAAATTCGCGCGGGAATCGCAGCACGGCGAAGCTGCTGAAAACCGTGAAGAAACCGAAGCGAAGAAGAAACAGGAAGCGACGGAATCCCGAGCCATCAAAGCGGCCGAAGCGGAAGGCTGACTGGCCGATCCATGGGTCTAGCCATCGGCTTCCTCACGGGGGCCGAGTCTGCCGGGTTCCATTAGCCGGAGTCAAGGATCGTGCGTCCGAGTCGGGACTGGCCGCCGATCGCCCGCCTGCCGAGACTAGAGCGCCGAACCCTTTGCGCCCGCGCTCCCGAATGTCGGGCTCGCGACGGCTACGGTGGGCGCAATGGTTGATGAGGGCGACACTTCTCTCGATCCGGACTCGTTCGAGGGCTTGCACCCGATGCAGGAGGATCACCCGCACTACCTAGCCGGGGACGAGAGCGTGCTCTTATTCATGCCGCCGCGAGGAGCAGACCGCGACACGATCGACGGGGCGGTCGTGCAGGGCGAACTCGTCGATGGCATCGACGCCATGATCCGCCAGGCCCGTTTCCTTCCCGAAGCCGCCCTCATTATTCCGGCGTACGAACGCGTCAGGCGCGGCGAGATCACGCCACTACAGGCAGCCGAAGAGATCGCGGAATCGCGCCACAGCGCGCGACGCCGAGGCACCTGACGGTCATCGCCCGCCGCCGGCAAAGCCCGAGCTTTAGAATGGCGGCGGAACGGAGGGCGTAGAACAGGGAGGCGGAATGAACGTCGTTGGGGCCGACGAGCGATCGGCTGCGGCTGATCGCTTGCGGGAGATGGTGGACGCCGGCGCGGTTGAGATGACCGCGGGCCAACTCCTCGCCATGTTCGGTGTCGAGGACACCGACGAGGCAAGGCAAGAGGTTGCGGACGATCTCTACGAGGTTGGGTTGTCGTGCCGCCCGCCTCTAGACCGGGTGATGCCCGGGGACAAGGTGAAGGTCGTACCGAGCGACACCCCCGAGGGCGATCACATGCTCCGCAACGGGATCATCTGGGCGATCCTGCTGCCGATCGTCGGGTTCGTCCAAGCGATCCGGCTGTTCGCTCGCGAACGCGTTGGCCAAGGAATCGCCGTTCTCTGCGTTTGCATCGTGACCGTGCTCGCTTGGCTCTACGTCGCCGGCGTCTTCGACAAGCCGTTGTCGAGCGTCGGGCTGAACTTCCACGAATGCGCCAAAAACGGCCTAGGGCAGACGTTCTGCGGCAAGGAACTCGACGAAGCCCGAACGCGCGCAAGACACCTTCAGGAAGAAGCCAACACCGAGAAAGAAAACCTTGAACGCGAAAACCACGAACGAGAAGCCAAGCTCGAACAACAGCAGCGCAGGAGCCAGGAACAGCTCGAAGCTAATGAACGGCGCGAGCAGGAAACGCAGGCGAAACTCGAACGCGAATCGGCTGCCGAACAGGCACGTATCCAACAAGAACTAAGTCAAGAAGGCGGATGAGCACACGGCGAGCTGCGGCGCTTTCAACCGCCTCGCTGACCAGCCTGCCGCTCAGGGCTCGTGGCTTAGCTAGGACTCGGAGAAGTCGCCGTGCTGCGGCTCGAGCCCGGCGACCTCATCGATGATGCGCAGCGCGTAGCCGATCCTGAGCATGTCGTCGATTTCGTCGAGGCTGAGCATCTGCCGCTTCTTGAGCCCTTTGGCTCGCGAGTTCGACTGGATCGAGTAGCCCGCAGTCACGGAGAACGCTTGCCACGATCCGATTGTGCAACCGCTCAAACGGTTCAGTCGATCAGGGTCGTGAGCGATGTCCGAGGTGATTGTCATCAGGCGCAGGAACCGATCGGGCGCAGCTTCGAGTCCGTCGAAGTCGATGCTGCCGTCGGAGTTCCGAATCAGCGCGGCGTCGACCGACTGAGCGACCGGCTCCGGCAGTTCCCGCGGGTGGCTCAGGCGGCACGCGTACCCCATCGAGATGCTCGCCAGCACGACCGCGTAACCAGGGTCGTCCTCAATGCCGGCCGACGACGCAACAACGCCGACGATCCCGAGCGCGAGCCGGGAGGGATGCCCCATCGCCATGAAGGCCCCCTCGGCGGCTTCAGCCATCGCGATCCCGTGCTCCTGGTCCCACGGGAGGATTCCCTCCATCGCTCGACGTGCCTCGCGGACGCCGGTACCCCTGCCCAAGAGCCCCATTGCGCGTGACTATAAACGCGTGGCTCGTGCCAATCCCATGCCAGTCGAGCACTGACCGGACCGGATTCCAGCCCCCCTGGACCGGATTGAGAATCTCGGGAATCCCCTGCAACCAGGAGGAAACCGGCTCCACAGAGCGGATCGTGCGGAGGGCGTTCCCACGGTTCGAGTCCCTATCCCGGAGCTTCCTTTGCGCCGAGCGCGCCGAACGTCCGCCGGCGCATCTACGATCGCGCCGCGATGACGCCGACCGTGCTCGAAACCAGGCTCCGCGAGGCTGAGGAGCGTGCCGTCATCGCCGGGAACCTGATCCCGGCCGCGGGGGTCCTGCAGGAGGCGCAGCTCGACCCGCACTCGATGGAGGCTCGCCGGCTGTTCGGGCAGCTCGTCCGCCTGCCCGACGTGGAGGCGATGCGCACCGCCGTGCGCTTCCGCGAGTCCGCCAGCGGCTACACGCCGCAGGTCCGGGCGGCGCTCGCCAAACAGGGGAAGGCTCTCCCCGATGGCTCGTTCCCGATCGAGGACGCCAAGGATGTCGAGGACGCGGTCGACGACTTCAACCGCCTGGGCGGCAGCGACGAGGACAAGGCGCGCGTGAAGGCCCACATCATCAAAGTGGCGCGCACGGTCCAGGGCGGCACCGACAAGCTGCCCCCGGAGTGGCTGACCGTGGACGTAGCCCATCTGCAGGAGTCCGCCCGCGCACTCGGCGAGCTGGGTATCCCCGCGATCGGCGACGACAGCCCCGCCAGGGGTGTGCGCCGTCTCCGCGAGTCTCGGTCGGCCGCGGACCTCGCCGGCCTCGGGATTCCCCTCCACGGGGACGGCAGCGAGCAGGGCGACCGGCCGGGCGCTCTCGACGGCATCCCGCTGCTCTCGGAGGCGTCCTCGACCGAGCCGGGTGCTCGCCACGTGCGGCTGACCGAGTCGATGGGCTCAGGACTGCGCCTCGTGCGACTGCACGGGTCAACAGGCGCCGTGCTGGGGCGCATCTCCTGATGGCCTCCGCCGCCACGGAGCCCCCCGTCGACCTGTTCGCCGACACGGGCATCCTCAACTACGAGGAGGGGCGCGGCGTGCTCGGCCATGCCGAGGACGTGGAGGATTTGCACGACTTCATCAACGGGGAGGTTGGGCGCCAGGCGTGGGTCGGCCCCTACGCGGCCCAGGAGTGCCTCGTGCCGGCCAGCCCCCAGGATGGGGAGGACCCGTCCCTCGCAGGCCCGCAGGCGCCCGGGGACCCGGGTCCCGCGGTCTTTGACCGCCTCTACCTGCCCAGCGACGCCCACCCGGCCCCGCTCCTGGTCGACCTCGTGCTCGTCGGCCGGGGAGGCATCGAGCTGACGGAGGCGGCCAAGCACGTGCCGCTCAAGCGCGCCTGGTGCAAGACGCAGGGCGTCGAGTATGTCGTCGTGACCGAGGACGAGACCTACCTCTAGTCCCCGAGCTGGTGCGCGTCGGTTTGGGGGCATTCGTGGGGCGTGGCGTTCGGCTAGCACCTGGGCTGGAAGGCGAGCCCGGGCTACTTTGTCGATCAAAGGACGGTAGGGTTTCCGCCGATGCCGCTAGTGAAACTTTCCGAGACACTGGAACCCGTCGAAGCTCTGAACCCGACCTCAGCCGTCGTCGTCTTTGAGGGCTTCATCGGCGACACGTCCGTCACAGAGCTGCTGGACGACCTGAACGACTCGGTCTCGAAGGGTGTCACGGAGATCTTGGTGTCGTTCACCACCCCTGGCGGCGAAGTCGAAGCAGGATTCCGGCTGTACGACGAGCTGAGGCAGATCGCCGGGAAGGTGCAGCTGTCGACCCACGCCTTCCGCGTGGTCGCGTCGATGGGGATCGCCGTCTACCTGGCGGGCGACAAACGAACCATCGGCCCACAGGCGGAGCTGATGCTCCACCCGACCTCAAGCCGGTTCGACGCGGGCGCGCAGCTCACGGCCGCCCAGCTTCGCCACCTGGCCGAACAGATGGACGGAAAAGATGAGCGCGAGCGGCAGGTCATCGTCGAGCGCACGGGCCTGAGCGAGGCGGACGCGATAACCCTGATCGACGGGGGGACCGCTGGCGAAACCATCCTGCCCGCGGCCGAGGCGGTTGCCAACGGCTTCGCGAGCAAGGTCGGCGAGCTGACGGTTACGGCGGAGAGCTGGTTCTCCCAGCTCGGCCCGTACCCCGCGCCGGAATAGCGGCCCGCTCCGCGTCAGCCTGCCGGATACATGCCGTTGTTGATGTCGAGGACCGCTTGCAGGTCGGGCCATCCGAGCACAGAGTTACAGACGATCAGCGCCTGTGTGTAGAGGGGGACCACGACCGACCAAACGGCCGCATACTCCTCGCCCGAGGGGGTGCTCACGACGCGGGGGTATTCGGTCACGTCGAAGTAGGGCGCGAGCGCGGCAGGCGTCGCGTGCGTCGCCGAGCTGGCCTCGCGATAGATCGGCAGATACAGGCCGGCGAACGAGAGCAGGTCGGCCTCCACCTTCCGGCGTTTCGCGGCGGCGGTGCGAAAGCCGACGAGCTGGCCGCCCCAATGTTCGTCGACGGCAAGCGCGAGCTGGTTCATCGGTTTGAGCCGCTGCCCCGTCGTCGTCACTTCTTCCTCCGTGCAGGCGATGCCGTATTCGGCGGCCTCCTCGACCATGACCCGGTGGTAATAGCGTTCGCTGTCGCCCCACCGTTGCAGGTGCGCGTCCGGGTCAATCGCCAGCCACGCGAACACCACGGCCTGCTCGTAGAGCGCCCGGAGCAGGATCATCATGTCGAGGCCGCTTCGCCGGTCGCGCTCCCACAGCGTGAGGATGCTCTCGACGGTGTCGCCCATTCGCACGACGAAGGACGCCGCGACCAGGTGCCAGGGTGGGTCGTGGTAGAGGCGTTTGGGCAAGTGCCAGGTGCGCACGAGGTCGACCAGCGCACGCGCTGCCGCCTTCGCGTCCTCGTCGGTCGGCTGGGTTTTGCCTCGCTCCTCCGCGCTGCTCACGTGGCCTCCGCCCGCCGGCTAGATCGAGAGGGCACGCCGCAGCAGCGCCAGCGCGCTCTGTCGGAGGCGTTCCTCGGCCTGGGGCGCTGGCTGCGTGTCGCGCTCGGAGGCTCGGTGCGCGTAGCGGCCGCGTGCCTCGTCCATCTCGGAGACCTCTTGAGGCGTGACGACGGTCGGCTGCCCATTGTTGGGGGGCAGCAGCTCGCTCAGCCGCTCAGCGAGAACGACCGGACGCGACCGCTTCCGCACGCGCGGTAGCGCCGACTTGACCGTTCCCTCGATACGCGTGCGCTCCTCTGGACCCAGGCGCTCCGGGAGACTGGCGAGCACGGCGTTGGCCGCCGCCTCGATCTCCTCGGCCGTCAGTAGCTGGGGCTCGGCCGCCATCACCGACTCGGCCTCCCGGTCGAAGATCCGCGCGTAGTGGATCAGGCGGGTGGGAGGGTCGTGCTCCGTGTTCGCGAGGCGCCACGTGTCGAGGTCGGCGCGCAGATCGGCGTCGTCGCGTAGCCGAGCCGCCGCGTCGAGGTTGTAGCGGTCGTTTTCGATGCCGTGCTTGGAGATGCCTGTCAGCGAGCCGGTCAGCCTGAGCCCTCCTCCTCCGGAGGGCTGTTTGGCGCCCTCTAGCTCCTCGACCTCGGGCGGGGGCGCCGGCTCGAAGACGACCCAATTTCCGCAGGCGACGGTCAGGATCTGGCAGAGGTCGATCGCTTTTCGCAGGCAGAAAGGCTCGGCGTCGGCGAGGTACGGCTGCGCCGTGGTGACGCTCAGACGCGCCACGATCGGCGAGTCGTCGTCCGGGAACGTGTCGATCTCGAACCAGTCGCTGCGCCGCGTCCCCATGAGCCGAGTGGTCGCGTCGAGGCCGCGCGCGCCGCGCGCCTGCACGTCATAGGTCAGCTTCCAGGCGGGGGGCATCTCCATGATTCGGACAATCCTGACACGGCGGCGGGGCTATGCTCGGCGGCGCCGTGGACATCGAGTGGCCCGTGACGTGCGAGATCCCCGAGCTGCCCGACGCACGCGGCGGGGGGCTCGGCGCGTGGGTGCTCAGGACGGGCATCTTCGGGGGCTTCCCACCGGGCAAGGCTCAATTTCTCGCGACGACGTTCGTGCGGACCTTCGACCACGCGCTCCGTCGGTACGAGACTGCGCGCACGAACGTGACGGAGGCGGCGGAGAAGCAGCAGCTCGTCGCCTACCTTCGCGGGATCGCCGATATGGAAGCCGCCGTGATCTTCCTCAACAAAGCGATGCGGCTGGCTGCCAGGCTGGTCGAGTCGCAGGAAACCCGCATCGGAAAGGACCGCCTCCCCAGCCACGCGGACCGCGACAAGCTCCGGAAGATGCGGAACGCGATCGACCACGACGACGAGCCGATCCTCGACGGCCGCGCCGGGACGGGCGAAATCCTCTCCCTAGCGCTCGGGTCGACGCAGATGGCGATCGCGGACGAGGCCGGCGAGGAGCGGATCGTCTCCTATGAGCAGTTCGCGTCGTGGCTCGAAAAGCTCCACGACCTGGTGTGGGCCTTGATCGACGACCCCGAGAGCCTGAGCCGCGCCTGACCGATCCGTCCTCGTCTCCTAGTACCGTCTGCGGTACGATGTCGGAGACGACACCACGACGAAAGCGCCCCGGCACGGCTGCAACCGCCCGGGGCCGAACACAGGAGGTAGATCCCGTGTCAACAGTCAAGGCTAGGCGAGGCGCGCGCGTTGCGGCAGCCCGTCAGGCAGCAGGGCTCAGCCAGCAGGCGCTCGCCGACCAGCTCGGCGTCGGCCGTCAGAGCATCGCTCGGCTTGAGCTGGGCAGGCAGGTGCCATCCGTCGATCTCGCGCTCGCGATCTCGCAGGCGCTGGGCGAGCCGGTCGAGACCCTGTTCGGGGGTGGGCGCTGATGGCCGCACCGCTCGAAAAGACACGGACGCCCGGCGTCTACAAGCGCGGCTCCCGCTACGTGTTCAGCTACCGCGTCAACGGCGTGCAGCGGTGGGAGAGCTGTCGCACGCTCGACGAGGCGCGCCGCGCCAAGCAGGCGCGCACGACCGACATCAGCCGCGGCGAGTTCGAGGAGCGCTCGCGTGTGACGCTCCACGAGTACGCGCTGGAGTGGATCGACCGCTACCAGGGCCGCGGCCGGCGCGGCTTCCGGGAGAACACCCGCCGCGAGTACCGACGGGTGCTCGACCAGTACGTGCTCGCCCACTTCGGGGCGCGGGCGCGGCTCACGGACATCACGCCGCGACAGATCGCCGCGTTCGTCGGGTGGCTCTGCGACGCGGAGGCGCAGGGCGAGCGCACGGCCGAGATGCGGCGCAAGGCGCGGGCGGAGAAGCTCGGCATCGAGCCCGACACGCTGCGGCTCGATAAGCCGGTCCCGGTCGTCCTCAGTGACTCGACCGTGCGCAACATCATGGCGCCGCTGCGCGCTTGCCTGGCGAACGCGGTTCGGGAGGGGCTGATCCGCTCTAACCCGGCTCGCGAAGCGGACCTCCCGCACCGGCCGGTCGTGGTCGAGGCAGAGGACGAGATCCGCGCGATGAGCCGCGCGCAGCTCGCCACGCTGCTCGGGCTGCTCCCGGACGAGTGGCGGCTGCTGTTCCGGTTCCTGGCGTCGACCGGGCTGCGAATCAGCGAGGCGATCGCGTTGCAGTGGAAACACCTGGACCTGGACGGTCTCTCGCCTCACGTGGAGGTAAGGCGCGGGCTTGTCCGCGGCCGTATGGAGCCTCCCAAGAGCCGCCACGGTCGCCGCGACGTTCCGCTCGACCACTCGCTCGCGCACGCGCTCAGCGAGCGCCGGCGCGATTCCGAGTGGCCGCGCGAGGACGACCTGGTCTTCGTCGCCGGGAACGGGTCGGCGTTGATGCCGGGCAACGTCCGCCGGCGTGTGCTGAAACCCGCGGCGGAGGCGGCAGGGATGCCGTGGGTGGGCTTTCACGCCTTTCGGCACACCTGCGCGTCGCTGCTGTTCGCCGAAGGCCGGAACGCCGTGCAGGTGCAGCGCTGGCTCGGGCACCATTCGCCGGCCTTCACGCTCTCCGTGTACGTCCACCTGCTCGACGGCGACATCGGCGCCCCGCTGGCGATCGCCGCCCCGAGCGCCGCTGGAGCCGACGAGTCCACCAGGTCCACTAGGGCCGCGCGGGCCAGCGCTCCGGTGACGTGATCGTCGCGCTCCTAATCGCGCTGATCGGCGTCGCCGGGACGCTGGGCGGGGTGAAGTACGGGGCGAGTCTCCAGCGAAGCGCTGACGCCGGTGCGCGCGAGGAAGAACGCGCGACTCGACGCGAGGAAGCTCGACGGGAACGCGAAATCGTCGCCGCCGAACGCCTCGACGAAGGCCTGGTCAAGGTGTTCGAGGCCTTCCAGGGCATCCACGGCGACCAGCGCGGGAAGATGCACATGCAGGCGTTCGACGACTGGAGCGAGGCCTGGGTCGCCTACGGGCCGCGCATCGGAGACGCCGAGCTAGGCGAGCGCTATCGGTCAGTCGCCACGATGCTCATGGACCTCATCGACGCCGAACAGCTCCAGGGCGAGACGAACCCGACGACGATGCACGCGGTCGAGGCGATCCGCAACGCACGCGCCGCCCTCGCCCACTTCATCAGGGACCAGGGCGAGCTTCCGGCGTCGTCGTTCCCCGGACCGAGCGAGCTAGTCGCCCTGCTGAACGAGGGCGAACGGGACGGCGATCGACTCGCCCCGCTCCGCGCCTGGCAGAACCGCGAGCGTGCGAACAAAGTGCAAACACTCCCCACACCATCCAGCGCCATTCGGCCCGCCAAGGCCGAGGCCGATTCCGCGCCCTAACGCCACATCTCGGACTCGGCGCCAACCGACGCCACTCGGGGGTGGGGCTCATAATCGGTAGGTCGCTGGTTCGAGTCCAGCCGGGCCCATCCATTGTCGCTATGCGCCGTCAGCTCGGTGGTCCGCGGAGGCTGAGGAGCTCCGCCACTGATACGACGAACATCGCGCCGGCGACCGTGACCAACCCGTAGCGAGCGACGGGGAGCGGAAGGCGGCTGCCGATCCCGACGAGGAACAGGACGGCCGCCAGGAAGACAGTGAGGCGCACGTACTTGTCTGCCGTTCCAGCGGCTGACTGGCCGCGGCTGAAGTAGACATCGGCCTTGGCGTTCAGGGCGTTGGCTTGGGCCTGTTGCGGTATCCGGTACTGGGGCATGTCGGACGGATCCGCTGGGGCGTTGGGGTTCGTGAGGGGCCTGGTGGCTCGCCATGCTTCGACGGCGGCGAGTGCGCTCGGGCGCAGTCGCTTGAGCGCGACGCGGAAGAGCAGGGGATTGTGCGAGGCGTAGGCGGTTACCGCGGCATTGAAGTCCACCGAGTCCAGCGTGCGGATCTGCGTCGCTTCGATGGCCGCTTGGTTGGCTTTCGTCCGTGTGGAGGAGGCTTTCGCCAGCGAAAGCGAGGAGTCGGTGCCCCACTTGGCCGCTGCGTATCCCGACCATGCGGCCATGATCGCCACGAGCGAGAGCAGCACCGCCTCGGCGATCGAAACGTAGCGGTCACGCCGGGAGTGATCCTCGGTCGCATGGTGCTCGCTGTGCTCGGCGATCTCCTTGCCGACCTCGGTCGCAGAAAGGCCCTCAGTCATCGCGGCCACGATCCTCTCCGCCCGAAGTGGGCAAAGTCAAGCCGCTGCGGCCGGTTGCGTTGCGAGGGTCGTTTCTGCCGCCGGAGCCGGTTCCTTCGACGACCCGGCCGGCGCGGCCGGTATGCGCCGGCTGAAGGCCAGTCCGATCAACGCGAAGATGGCGAGTATCGAGAGCGCCTCGCGCAGCCCGTCGAGGCGCGCTTTCGCGTTTTCTTCGAGGATCGCGTCCGTGGCCCTCGGTGGCACGTGGGCCTTGTTGAGCCCATCCTTCAGTTGCTTGTCGGAGATGAAGGGGACGCCTCCGGCGAGCTGGGTCGTAGCCTGCGATTTCACCCGCGCGGGAACGGCGGAGTTCTGCTGCACCCCCGTTGTGAACGAGGTGCTCAGGGCGGCGATGACGATGGCCCCCGTCAGCGCGGTGCCCATGGAGATGCCGAGGTTGCTGATCGTGTTCTGCAGCCCGCCCACCGCGCTGCTCTGCTCATCGGGAACGGATGAGACTGTCACGGCCCCGAGCTGGGAGGACAGCGCTCCGATCCCCAGGCCGACGAGGAGCATCGGCCCGGTCGTTATCTCCGGCCCCGCGCCTTCCTGGAGCGCGGCGACCAGGATGGTGAGGCCGGCGAACATCGCGATGAAACCCAGCCGGACCACCAGGCGCGGCGATGCTTTGGGAAACAGCTTGGGAATCCCGGCTGCCGTGATGATCAGCGCGATCGACAGCGGCAGGAACCTGACGCCCGTCTGGATCGCCGAGAGACCGAGCGCCACGGAGAGGAACAGCGGCACGGCAAAGGCGACCCCGCTCTGCACGAAGAACTGGAAGAAGAACGAGTTCAGGCCGCCGCGCAGCACGTGGACCCGCAGGATCTTGGGATCGATGAGCGGCTCGCCGCCACGCGCCAGCACCCGATCCTCCCACTCGATGAACAGATAGATGAGCAAGCCGCCCGCGAGGATCAGCCAGATCACGGGGGAGAGCCCGATCCATTCGGGAGCCCCCGGCTTGGACTTGACAAAGCCCCACACGCCCGAGCGCAGGACGCCGAAGACGATCAGCCCGAGGCCGAGCGCCGACAGCGCCGTACCCACGAGATCGAGATGCCCCCCCTTCTCACGCGGCCCCTCGGGTATCCGGCGGGCGAGGACGAGGATCGCCAGCACGAGCGCGACCTCGCCCGCGAACACCCAGCGCCATGAGAGGTAGGTGGTGAACAGGCCGCCGATGATCGGGCCGACCCCAATGGCGATCGCCGTCGCGGCGGCGATCAGCCCGTAGGCGCGCGGCCGTTCATCGGGCCCATAGTTGACCGCCACCAGCGCGACGATCGACGGCAGGATCAGCACGGCCCCTATGCCCTCCAGGCAGGACCATCCGAGCAGCAGCACTCCGAGGCTCGTGGAGATCGCCGTTATGAACGAGCCGCAGCCGTAGATCACGCAGCCGATCGCGAAGGCGCGCTTGCGCCCGATGATCTGGCCGACCTTCCCGCCGGTGATCATGAACGCGGCCATCACCAGCGTGTAGAGCGTGATCGCCGTCTGGATGCCGGTGACGGTCGTGCCGACGTCCTTCGCGACCGTCGCGATCGACACGTTCATCACCGAGCTGTCGAGCATCATCAGGAACTGCCCCGCGCACAGCGTCAACAGGACGCCGCCAGCCACTGCCGCCGTTGCCTTACTCGACACCGCGTTCATCGCCCGTTTGCGATCCGCCGTCGGGGAATCGGCCGGCCGGACCGGCACGCCTTCGCCCGGGGATTCGCCGCAGACATGACGCCCGGCGTGCTGAGGATGAACGATGTCATGACGAGCGCCCTGGGACGTCGAGGTGGCTGAGCCGCTATTGCCTGCTCAGGGAGCGTTCTGCCATCCCGGCGTTCTCCGCGATGAGGTAGACGAAGACGCCGAAGAACGGCAGCACGATGATGAAGATGATCCACAGGACCTTGGTCCATCCGGACTCATCGCGGCGACGGAAGATATCGGCGAACACTACGAACAGGAGGTAGAGCCAGATCACAAGCCCCATGAAGATGAACAGCGTCCACAGGACTTCGAGGAACGGGTAGCTGGATGCCAGGATCATGGTGTCTTCCTTCTCGATCGACAGGGAACGGGAACAATGCGGTTCGGCAGACCGTTGCGAGTAGTTGAATCGTGCGTCTGCATCAAGGTGTGTGTCGCGCGACCATCGGCACGGGACACCCCGTGACCTCCCGACGGCTGTAGACCAGGAAGCATCAGCGGCCCGCACGCCGGCGCGAGCGCCGCCTGACTCCGCACAGCGACACTGGGCTCAGCGGCCGGCCGATCGGGTCGATGAACAGCGAGCAGGGACCCGTCTCAGCGGGCATTGCGCCTTCGAGCACGGCCACGTCGTAGGTGAGCGTCTCGCCTTCCAAGCTCGGGTTCGTGAGCGTTACCACAACGTCCTCGGGCGTCTCATCCTGGGAGGCGAGGAACGAGAGCACAGCGTTGGGGGGATCTTCAAGGAAGCTGTTGTCACCGTCTCCCCAGCCCTCCACGAACTGGGCGGAGGTGAGGTGGCCGACGACGCGCTCGGGCCGGTCAGAGAACATCAGCGTTGAGGGTGCGAGCCCTTGCAGTGTTATCGAGCCGTCGGTGCTCGTCACGCCCTGCGCACTCTGGACATACAGCGCCTCGAACTGGTCGGGCTGAGCTGTTGCTTCTGGTGACACTTGGGTCTCCTCGATCGTGGGTTTGGCTTATACCCCCGCGGAGGTATCAGAGCCCCGTCTCGGCGGTAACGCGGCCCGATTCGGCGGCATCGGTCAGGGCTTTGTGGTCGCGCTCGTTCTGTTCGGCGTAGGCGTGGGAGAACTCGACGATCGCGCGGTCGAATGCTGCGCTCTTGCCGAGGTAGGCGGCGATCGCGATCCGGTCGCCGCTGCGCGCGTGTGCGCGCGCGAGCGTCCACCCGCACAAGCGACCGTATGTCGACATGCCGCTCGGAACCATCTGTTCGACTTCGGCCGAGCCCTTCCAGTCCTTCAGCTGGCGCCCGTAGAAGTCGCGGGGCTTGTCGTCGAGCCCGGATTCGACGTGGAGCCAGCCCAGGAAGATGTCGCTCGAGGCCTGCATGAGGCGCTGTCCGGTGACGACCCGCTCGCCGTGGTTCTCGAACTCGCTGGCCTCGAGGAACTCCTCGAGCACCGAGGCCTCCGCCTCCTTCATCTGGAGGAACAGTGGATCCTGGCCGTTGCGACCGACGAGCAGGGCGATCCAGGCGCGCGTACCTACGCTGCCGACGCCGACCACCTTGCGCGCGAAGTCGACCAACTGGAACTCCTCGAGCAGGACGCGCCGGTCGTGCTGAAGCGTGGCGCGGTAGGAGCCCAGGGTGCTGCGCAGCGCGTCGAACATTTCGTCGCGTTCGACGCCCTGCGCGAGTTCGTCGATCGGAACGATCAGAGGCGGTTCGGCCACGATGCGCGCCTGCCCGTCGACCTCGCGGGTGAGCTTGGAGAACGCCGACATGCTGTCCTTCGTGCGCGCCTTGGCGAGCGTCTTCTCGGTTCGCTTGACCTGCTTGGGCTTGAACTGCGAGCCGAGTTCGGCGATCGTCGCCTCGACGTCCAGGTGTGCGTACCAGACCTCGAGGTTCTTCATGGCGGCGAAACGTGCCATCGCGGTGCGGTACTCGGCGACGGTGTCGAGCACGATCCGGTCTTGGTCCTTGACCGGGAATCCGTTGTACTGCGCTGCGATGAGCATGCTCACCGCGAGGCGCTTGACGTCCCACTCCCAGGGTCCTGGGAGTGTCTCGTCGAAGTCGTTGACGTCGAAGACCAGTCGTCGCTCGGGCGAGGCGAACACACCGAAGTTCGACAGGTGCGCATCGCCGCAGCACTGCACCTGAAGCCCCGAGCGAGGCGTCGCGGCGAGGTCGGCGGCCATGATCAGCGCAGCTCCCCGGTAGAACGTGAACGGTGAGACCAGCATGCGCCCGTAGCGGATCGGGAGGAGCTCCGGCACGCGCGTCTTCGCTTGGCGTTCGAGCAACTTGATCGGGTCGGGGCGCCGCCGCGGCGGCTCAAAGTTGGCGTGGCTGGAGCGCGGCACCTCGGCCCGCGCCGCCTTTCCGCGGGCCACACGCTCTGCGATGCTCAGGTGCGGTACCGCCTTGACCAGACCGTTCCCTTTTATTGTGGCTGCGCCACGAATCGGGCGGGGCCCACTTGATATGACGGTCATGGGCGATGTCCCCGCGGCGCTTCGGGCTCGTCCTCGCGGAGTGCGTGGTTCGGCTCATATCCGAGCGCGAGCGCAAGCTTCGGCGCGGCTGAGCTGGTCCGAACGATGCCGGCCGACGGGATGACCGCTACGAGCGTGTCGACGATTTCTGCGTCCGATGCGCCCGCGGCCTGGGCCGCCTGAACGGTCGCGACATAGGACGGGATAGCTCCCTCGATACCGATGAGCACAGCTAGCTTGACGAGCTCACACGTGCGTTGGTCGAGCTCACAGTCGAGCTCAGCTCCCTCGCCGCCCGACCTGCTCAAGGATTGGATGAAGCCCTCGTCCCTGAGCGCAATTCTCAACAGCGTGTCTTCGGTGGTAGCCACTGCCCCATTGCAGCGCCGGGACGCCGGGCGAGCATCGGCCATATGGGTTGAAATCGCACGAAGGCAGAGTTCAGCGATCTGGCCTGGTAGCCAGGGCGTGCCGCCGCCTGCCGCCGGCACCCCGCGGTAAGTAGTTTCACGCGGGGATCGCGCGGAGAAGTTCGCTAGACGGGGGCGATCGGTTCCGTACTCTGCTTGAGAGCGGAGGTAATGCTGAGTGAGAAGGGGGCACAGACGATCTCGGTTTCGGGACTAAGTGACCGGGTGGGTGCGCCGCAGCCGGACGTTCAGGTGCCAGTGCGGACCACTTCAGGGGGACCACGGCTCCATCCGGACTTGATCCCGCGGATTGCGCTACTGCGGCGATTGGCCCACCAAGCGGAGCCTGTCGTGGCGATCTTCGCGCCGGCGGGATACGGAAAGACGACCCTGCTCGCGCAGGCGTCGGAGTTAGATGGCCGGCGCTTCGGGTGGATCTCGCTCGAGGACGCCGACAACGATCCCGTCGTCCTTGCGACCCATCTCGCACAAGCTCTTAGTTGGGCCAGCGGCGGTGATCCGACGACCGTCGACGCCGTTAGCAACGCGCCTCACGCGCTCTGGTCGACCACGCTCCCGCGGCTTCGAGCGGCCTTCATCTCGATCGACCATCCGGTGGTGATGGTGCTCGACGACGTGCATGTGCTTTGCGAGCGCGATGCCTGCGACGTCCTCACCGCGATCTGCGACTACCTCCCGGCGGGCTCTCAGCTTATGTTCGCGGGCCGCCACGAGCCGCAGTGTTTTCTTGCTCGTGTCCGAGCTGAGCGCCGTGTTGCTGACCTGCAGGTCGCTGACCTCGCTCTGGACGCGGCCGAGGCGGGGTCCCTGCTTCGCGCCGCCGGGGTCGCTCTCACCGAACAGGAGGTCGCAGAGCTGACGGCCCGTACAGAGGGATGGGCCGTCAGCATCTATCTAACAGCGCTCTCCTTGCGTGAGACCGGCACTCGCGATCGGTATGCCGGATCCGCGACCGGCGGAACACCGCGTGAGATCGCGGACTATGTTCAGCTTGAGATCCTGTCAGGCTTACCGCCCGATCAGGTCGAGTTCTTGACGCGGACCGCTGTGCTGGACCGGATGTGCGGGCCGCTGTGCGACGCCGTGCTCGAGCAGACGGGGAGCGCAGCGATCCTTGAGTCGCTGCAGCGGTCAAACCGCTTGCTCGTGGCGCTCGACCGGCACGGTGGGTGGTACCGCTACCACCACCTCTTCCGTGATCTGCTCGCCCGCGAACTCAATGTCCGCGAGCCAGATCTGATCCCGACGCTCAACCGCCGCGCAGCTGACTGGAGCGAGGATAATGGTGCGCGGGAGGCGGCGATCGCGTATGCGCTCGCGGGCGACGACGTCAACCGCGCCGCGACGCTGGTGGCGGTTTGCGCGATCCCCGCGCACCAGGCTGGGCGGCTCGAGACGGTGCGAAAATGGATCGAGCGCCTATCCGAACGTGCAGCCCCACGTCAATATCCGGCGGTCGCGGTCCTGGGAGCCTGGTGCGAGGGTCTGTCAGGCCATCCTGTCGAAGCGGAACGTTGGGCGATGGAGGCCAAACAGTGCGACGCCGACGAGTCGGCGCCGGACGGAGGCGCGACGATCGAGCCGTGGGTGAGATGCCTTGAAGCGGCCATGTGCCGCCACGGCGTCGACCGTATGAGGATCGACGCCGAGCGAGCGCTTGAGCTGTTCCCCGACTGGAGTTTGCAGCGACACGTGGCGTCGAACATGCTCGGCGTCGCGTTGCTTCTCGGGGGTGACAGCGACCGGGCGGATCAGGTCTTCAGCGACAACTCGCAGGCGGCGAAGGAGCTCGACATGCCCAGCAACGCGTCGGTCGCTCTCGCGCAGCGCTCGCTACTGGCGGCGGCGGATGGCGACCTCGACACGGCCGAAGAACTCGCCCAGGACGCGGAGCGATGCGTGCTCGAAGGACGGTTCGAGGCGTATCTGCCGAGTGCGACCACCTTCGCCGCGCTGGGCAGGGTCGCACTACACAGGGGGGAACTCCAACAGGCGCAAACGCATCTCGCTGGTGCCGACCGCCTAAGACCGCTGCTGACGTACTTCATGCCGTTCAACGGCGTGCAGGTTCGTCTCGAGCTGGTGCGCGCCCGCATCGCTTTGGGCGACGCCGCGGGTGCAATGATCTTGCAAAGGGAGATCGACCAGCTGTTAAGGCGGGTCCCCGACCTCGGCGTGCTCGTCGGGCAGGCCGGCGAACTCCGTGATCGGGTCAACGCGATGCACGCCCTGACCGGTGACTGGACCCCCCTGCTCACCGAGGCTGAGCTGCAAGTGCTCCCGCTGTTGGCGACTCATCTCACCATCGCTGAGATCGCTGAGCGGCGATATGTCTCACGAGCCACGATCAAGACACAGGCTGTGTCTATCTATCGCAAGTTGGAGGTCACGAAGCGCGGCGAGGCGATCGAGCGCGCGGCAAAGCTCGGTTTGATCGACTCCCCAGCCTTGACGCGTTCTCGCGACTTCGCCCGATCCAGCTGAGGAAGTCGGGGGCATCCGACGCCTCTCGGCCAGCTCATCAAATTTCAACCTATTTGGTCGATGCCAGCCGCCTGCGGTCGCGCTCAAATGTCCAGAACCACCAAGAACAGGAGACGAGATGAGCGACAATCCGGTTTTTATCTACGCCGCGACGTACGCGGATCCCGCCGGTGCCGAGGCGGACTACGACGCCCTTCTCGAACTGCACGCGGCGAAGCTCGTGGGCACGTATGACGTCGCGCTGGTCACGAAGGACGCCGACGGCAAGGTCCAAGTCGAGAAGCACGAGAAGCCGACGCAGCACGGCGCATGGGGCGGCATCGCCGTCGGAGCGGCGGTTGGGGTCGTGGCCGCACCGGCTGTGATCCCCGCTGCGTTGCTCGGCGGTGTCATCGGTGGCCTCGGCGGACACTTCAAAAAGGGCATATCCGGTGCCGATGCCAAGGAACTGGGTGAGCTGATCGAAGCGGGAGAGGCAACGCTGCTCGTGATCGGCGAATCGCGCCTGGAAGAACAGCTCGACAAGGTGCTCACCCGCGCGGAAAAGACGATCGAGAAGGAAATCGACGTCGACAGCAAGGAGTTCAAGCGCGAACTCGACAAGGCGGAGAAGGAGTACGCGACTGCCTAGCTGACCGGATACGGCTGCGGCCCAGCTGGGGCCGCAGCGGCCCGGCAAGGCCAACGACTGAACGGAGGCACCGTGGATCCCACCGGATCCCGACGCTCCACCGGGGCCGCCGGGCGCGACGGCCCGCGACGCGGCGCCTCCAACACAACACGATTGAAGCCCGAAAGGATCAAGATGACCATTGCATCTGACACTCCCGTCCTGGACACGCTCGCCGCGATCACCGCAGAGTCGGTCGAGCGCTGTGGCTTGGACGACAACTCGCTGCTCGCGGCGCGCATCGCCGCTCTCGTGGCCGTCGATGCACCGGCGGCGTCCTATCTCGTGCACATCGGGCCTGCGGCGGACGCCGGCGTCACGCTCGAGCAGCTCCAAGGCATCCTGATTGCGGTTGCGCCGATCGTCGGCACGCCACGAACGATGTCGGCCGCCGCACGGATCACCAAGGCACTGGGGATCGCCATCGTCGCCGTCGAAGCCGAGCTCGACGCCGAGCAGGCGGAATCGGAATACCAGTAGCCACTGCCATCACGAGCTGCACAACGAGGACGTGCGACCTGGCTTCCGAACGCCTCGAGTCGTCGCACAGAGCTTCGACGTCGCCCGATTGCGGTGGCCCCCCGCGGCTGGCCCACAAACACTGACAATTGACCGCGTTTGAAAACCGCGAAGGAGAACAGATGTTCAAGACCCTCAACAGACCGGCAGTCCTAGCGGCGATTCTGCTCGTCCCGGTGGGGCTGGCCGCTTGTGGTGAGTCTTCTGAAGAAAAGGCGACAGCGCAGGTCTGCTCCTCCACCAAGGAAATCCAGGCTCAGCTCACCAAGCTGTCCAGCCTGTCGCTCTCGCAGAAGGCACCGGAAGAAATCAAGACCGCCGCCGAAGTGATGAAAAAGGAAGCGGCGAAGATCAACGAATCCGTCGCCAACCTGCCGGCGTCGAGCAAGAGTCAAGTGGAAACCGCGCAGAAGGCGCTCTCGGTCGAGCTCGCGAGCCTGGCGAAGACAGCGGCTTCTACGGCGATAGCGTCGGGGAACGTCGAAGCCGTGCTCAAGGAATCCGAGCCTGCGGTGAAGACGGCGGTCGCAGCGCTTGCGACGAGCTACAAGCAGGCGTACGAATCGCTCAAATGCTCCTAGGTCGAGTCCAGGGGACCCCCCGCCGGCACGGGAGATGAGTCCAACCGGAGAAACCGGGACCGGCCAAGCCGGTCGCGGTCGGGGTTCCCGTGCCCCGTAAGGATTGATGCATGTCCGCCGGCGAAGACATCCCGAGCGAGCGCCGATCGCTCAGCACCACCCGTATGGAAGCGTTCAGCGACGGCGTGTTCTCGATCGCCGCCACGCTGCTCGTGCTGGACATCGCGATCCATCCACCGGGCACAGCACTCGAACAGGTGCTTCGCGCTTGGCCGTTCTACCTCGCGTATGTCGTCAGCTTCATCACGATAGGCGCAGCGTGGCTCGGTCATACGCAACTCACCGACGGGCTCACGCGGACGGATCCGCTGCTGCTCCGCATCAACCTGCTGGTGTTGCTGGTGGTGGCGTTCCTGCCGTTCCCGACCAAACTGGTCGCGACCGCGCTGCACTCCCATGCGAGCGAGCGCGTGTTCGTCACGATGTACGGGCTCACCCTGCTGGCGATCCGCCTCCTTGGCTTCGCCTTGGACGCCTATGCGCGACGCGAGCACCTCGACTCGCCCCCGCAAGTAGGCGAACCGCGCCAGGACGAACCGCGCGAACTGCTCCCGGTGCTCGGCGGTTACGTGGTCGCGATCCTCGTCGGTCTCGTCGTACCCGGGGTGGCGATGGCGGTCTATTTCGCGGTGGCGATTTACATGATCCTCTTCCGGGGGCTTCCACGCCACGCGTTCCGCGCCCGCCGATCCGGCCGCTGAGCGCCTAGCGGCCTGGCCGCGCACGCTCGGTGCTCAGGCCTGTGCGGCGCGTTGGCTGCCCTGCAGCGCGTTCGGCGCACGGACCCGGTGCTCGTGCGCCGGCTTGCTCTCCATGGCGGGAGGACGCACGCCCGCCGTGGCCTGATACCAGGCGGCGTAGCGGCGGACCAGCGGCGCTGCCGAGAGTCCGTGGAGCAGGACCGAGAGACCAACGGTCAGGTAGGTGGCTGTGAGCAATGTGTTCCCGTGGCTTTGATGTGTGTCCTCGACGATCACCGCGAAGACGATCGAAGCGAGCCCGCGCGGACCGAACCAGCCGATGAAGGCGACGGTCGGCCCCCGGGCGTGTGTGCCCACAAGGCAGATGGCCACGGGCAGCATGCGCACTACCGTCAGGCTCAGCAGGGCGTAGAGCACGATCTGCCAGCTCACATGCTCCAGCGCGGGCCCGAGCAGCACCGCGCCGAAGAGCAGGAAGGTCGTCGTGTCGAGCAGCGATCCCGCCTCCTCGGTGAACGACATCATTGGAGCGATATCGCCGTGGACGAGCAGACCGAACAGCCCGCCCGCCGTGAACGCGGCGATGAATCCCGACCCGCCGAGAGCCTCCGCGATCCCGAACGCGAGCACGGCGGCTGCCACCGGGATGATCGGCCGCCATGCGTCATCGATCAGGCTTCTCTTGTCCGCGTGGATCACGATCCCCGCGGCCAATGCCCCGGCGACGATGCCCCCGAGGAGCCCGTATCCGATCTCTTCGCCGACCACCTGCGCGGGGTGTGTAGGGCCCCCCGCGCCGGACGCCGTCGCGAGAACGATCAACAGGATCGGGACGCAGATGCCGTCGTTCAGCCCGCTCTCGACGTTGAGCGACTGCCGCACGCGTTGCGGGAGGCTCGGGTCCGTCACGACCGCGCTGCCCAGCCCGGCATCGGTCGGCGCGAGGATCACACCGAGGATCAGGGCCTCACTCAGCGAGAACGAACCGAACAGAGCGAGGGCTGCCAGCGTGCCCAGAACAATCGTCAGCGGCAGGCCGACACCGAGCAACCGCACGGGCATGCCGGATTCACGACGGACGGCCCGCAGGTCGATGCGCGAGGCGTCCGAGAACAGCACCACCGCGAGCGTCGCTTCGGCAAGCTTCCGTACTGTCGAACTCGTCGGCCCCACAGTGAGCCCGTCGAGCACCAGCGGGCCGACGAGCACCCCGATGGCGACCACCAACATCGCCGGCGTGATCGGGGTGTCGGACAGACGACGCGATACCCCTGCCACGAGCAGCAGTGCAAGCCCGAGCGTGGCAAGGCCCCAATCCACGACGCCAACCTACACGGCGGACCCTGGCCCAGATAGGCACGATCGAGACCTTGCTCGGAGTGCTGCGGTGAACCGGGCGCGGCCTCCCTTGTCGGCGATCTCCCTCTCTGCACCGGGGGCGTCAATGCGGCCGCATGGGAAGACTCCCATGCGGCCGGCCGGTAGAGCGTGAGCTTCGCTGCGCGAGCTTGTCTACGTAGATGAAGGCGGGCCGTGATTCGAGATCGCGGCTCCGAACGAAGGTTCAACGAGCGGAGGGGACATGACAGAGAGGCGACGCGGTCGCAGCCGGCCCGCGGGGAGGAGAACCATTCTCGTGGCGACGCTGCTCGTATTGGCGGCCATGGCGGCGCCGCAGGCGGCTTCCGCTGAAGCGGTATGGGGTACGTTGAGCAACTTCGATGTTCCCAACGAAACGGGCGAAGAGACCCACGGCTTCGAGATCGAGCTCGACGGCGTCTCGAGCTCGGACATCTCGTACGAGTTCGGCGCGCCGTACGAGCGCTACGGCAACCCGATCATCGAAAACTTCCCCGGCGGCGTCTACGTACGTTACGAGAGTCCCTATGACCCGCTGAAAAAAGAATTCACCGAGACGACGCCGATCGCGGCGTCGCCGATCATGCCCACCCTCGGCCACCAGTGCTGGACCGGCGGCTCTGTCGAATACTGGACCAGCGGCTGCGAGCACTTCGGGCTGGGGCTCGTCGCGAACCCGACCAAGACCGTCTACCACTGGCTCGTGGCAGATCCCTCGACGCCCGGCAAGCTCGTCCAGTCAGGCTCCAAAGTCGGTGTTCCGCCGGCCGAATGGAGCGTGCAGCCGCCCGCGGGCAAAGAAGCCGCCCCTGTCGTCCAGGCGGAAGTCGAGGCGCCCGAACTGGAGGAAGGACAGGAATATGGCGAAGCGCAGTGGGTCAAGGTGTACGTGACCGAGAGCCACAAAAAGGCCGAACTCGATCATCTCCTGACCGACGATCCAGCCGTGCCGGAAGAAGCCGCGCAGACCGAAGTCGAATGGAAGCTGATCCAGCAGCACAAAGGCGGTGAAGGCGGGGTCGAAGAAGGCGAAGAACGCAAAGAACGAGAAGAAGAAGAACACAAGGAAAAGGAAGAAAAAGAAGAACACGAAGGTGGCGAACGCGGCGGCGTGAAAGGCAAGAAATCACTTGGCGAAGGCAACGAGTCGGTGACCCGCCGTTACGAGTTCTACGCCTACACCGGCCCCTACGACCCCGAAACGCACGAGGCCATTCCCACCAACGAGGACAACCCCGCCGAAGGTGAAGTCGGTGAATACATGGGCGCGCAGATGGCTGCGCTGAACCTGCTCGGCGGCGAACCGGCCCCGGCGGTTGCCAAGGTCTCCCCGAACAAGGGCGAAGCGTCCGGAGGGACGACGGTGAAGATCACCGGCTCTGGGTTCAAGGAAGTCTCGGCGGTCTACTTCGGTTCGACGAAGGCGAGCTTCACGGTCACAGGCAACACGATCACCGCCGTTTCGCCGGCTCATACGAGTGGCGCCGCGGACATCACGGTGTCGACGCCGAATGGCACGAGCGCGACCGGCAACGCCGACGTGTTCACCTACGGCAAGCCGACGCTCACGGGCATCGGCCCCGCCTCGGGGCCCCAGGCGGGCGGCACCACCGTGACCGTAACGGGCACCGGCTTCGCGCTCGGCGAAGGGACGACGCTGACGTTCGGCAAGGCGCCGGCGCCGGCGTTCTGCTCCTCGACGACCAACTGTGAAGTCGTGGCACCGGGCGCCAGGAAGGCCGGGGCCGTCGACGTCATGGTCGCCGTGGGCAAGGCCAAGAGCAAGAAGGGGGCAGCCGACCGCTTCAGCTACCAGTAGCGGGGCGCTGTGGCACGCGGGTGGGTGGGGGAGCGCCTGGCGCTGTCCCACCCGCCCGGGAGATCGCCACTTCGCCAGTGCGGTGCAAGCATCTGGTCGCGGTAGCGAGCGGGCGCGGCGGAGATGTTCGGCCGCGAGTCACGCGTATGAATCCCGCGTGGAGGCGGGCGCCTCATCGGGAGGCGGCGTGCCGAGCCGACATGGTGATGAAATCGCGTGCCCACGACGCTTCGAAGAAGGTCCCCGGACCCCGCACCGTCCCGGCGAGCAGCGTATGGCCGGTGGACGCGGAAGCAAGGCCGTTCCGGCCCGCCGGATCGTACGTCGCGAACACTGGCCAGTCGGGGTTGATGTCGAGCTCCATCGCTCTTACGACGCCGGCGTGTACGAGAAGCCTCGCGAGCTGTAGAGGAGCGAGCGCCGGACCCTGGGCGTAGACGAGCGCCCCGTTCGCCGT
Organism: uncultured Solirubrobacteraceae bacterium; assembly: GCA_963742805.1. Taxonomy (GTDB): domain Bacteria; phylum Actinomycetota; class Thermoleophilia; order Solirubrobacterales; family Solirubrobacteraceae; genus Palsa-744. Next base: position 669,542 of record CAVUNG010000002.1, read on the forward strand.
GACGCCTACGCCGGAGCGCCACTGGCGCTCGATGCCGGGCACGCTCTGGGCGCACGAGCTCGCGCCGCAGGTCGCGCCCCATTGCTGCCAGTCGGCGCTGGCCGCGGGCGCCGTCGGACGGCCTCCGGAGACGAGCGGCTCGAGGTTCTGGCGCACGGCAACGACGTCCGGGGTCATCCTGACGTCGCGGCCCCAGGCTCCGACGTCAACGGAGCCATCGGCGTAGATGACCAGCGAGGCCGCTCCGAGGCGGAGGGGATCGATCGTCCGGCCTTCGGCGTAGTAGCCGCCTTTCGCGTCCTTCATGATGAAGCCGCCGTTGAACGCGGCGACCAGCGAGCGCGCAGCGTCCGCTCGGATGGGTGCCGTGTAGCGGTGCGCGCCGCCGCCCGGGCTCTCCGAGCCCGAGTAGAGCCGGGCCGAGAGCAGGCTCGTGTCCATCCACGCGACCCCCGCGGGCCGCGAGCCGCCGGGCGGGATCAGCGTCGTCTCATAGACCGACCTCGCGCCTTCGACGCGGCGACCCGCCGTCCGCCACGTTCCTTCGCCGGGAGCGTTGGATCGCCGGAACGGAGTGAGGGTTGCCGGTCTCGCAAGCGGCGTGAGCGGCCTGTGCCGAAGCGTCGCCGTGGCGGCGCCCGGCGGGGGTGGCGCGGAGGGCGACCGCCCAGGCTTCGAGCCGCTCGACAGGGCCGAGGTGGACGAGCCGGTTGCCGGCCGCTCGACGTGAGCTGTGGGCGTGGCGGCGCCGCACGAGGCGAGCGCCAGGGTGATCCCGGCGAGCAGACCGCATCCGGCGCTCAGCGCTGGAATCGCCTCGGCGAAGCCGCGCACGAGCTCCGCCATGCGGGCGGTCGTGGACTCCTCTCGCATCAGGGGCGAAGTATCGCCCGCGCCCATTGGCACTGCGCCGTCGGCAGAACGAGCGAACAGCGCCAGCGGCAATAAGCTCTCGGGGTCCGTGCGCTTCGCCATCTCCATCCCGCAGTACGCCCGCGAAAGCCAGTTCGACGAGCAGGCCTTCCGCGCCCACCTGAGCCGCATCGAGGAGCTCGGGGTGTTCGAGAGCGGCTGGGTGCAGGAGCAGGTGCTCGGCGCATCAGGCAGCCTCGCGGCGCTGCAGACGCTCACCTACGCGGCGGCCCTCACCGAACGGCTGCGACTCGGATGCGCCGTGTTCGTCCTACCCCTCCACAACCCCCTCCACCTCGCCAAGGCGATCAGCTCGCTGGACTGCCTCAGCCACGGCCGGGTCGAGGTGGGCTTCGCCACCGGCGGGCGGGGACGCCCGTTCGCCGCCTTCGGCGTCGACCCCGACAAGCCGGTCGCGCGCTTCAACGAGGCGCTCGCGTTGATGAAGGCCTGCTGGACGGAGCCGGAGATCGACTTCGAGGGCCGCTTCTGGGAGCTGCATGGCGCGAGGATGGAGCCCAAGCCGGTGCAGAAGCCCTACCCGCCGGTGTGGTTCGGCGGCAGCGCGCCCGCCGGCATGCGCCGCGCCGCACGCCACGGCGACGGCTTCATGGGGGCGGGATCCCAGACGACAGCCGCCTACGCGCAGCAGGTCGCGATCGTGAAGGAGGAGCTGTCCGTGCTGGGCCGTGATCTAGGGGGCTTCCGGTTCGGCAAGCGCGTCTACGTGCACGTCGATGACGATCCGGCCCTCGCGAGGCGGCGCCTCGAGGACGCGCTCAGAGGCCACTACGGCGGCGGCGAATGGTCCGAGCACATGGTCGCGGGGCCCGCGCAGGAGTGCGTCGCGGGCATCCGCGCGGTGGCGGATGCGGGCGCCGAGCTGATCCTGCTCAACCCGCTCGTGGACGACGCGCGACAGCTGGAGCTGCTCGCAGGCGAAGTGATCCCCGCGCTGCTGTGAACGGCCCGCGCGGCTCATCCGCTCGGGATGAGGACTCGCCCGTGGCCGAGACGGCACAATCCTCTTCATGAGACACCTGGAAGACGGTCCCTTCAAGAAGGGCGAGGACGTGTGGGTGATCGGCGAGGGCGGCGCCCGGCGCGCCGCCGAGTTCGTCGGCCAGGGCGAGACGAACGACTGGTTCGGCGGTCCGCCGACCGTGATCGTGGTGTTCCCGGACGATGGCTCGGAGGCGCTGGTCGAGCTCGACCGGGTGCTCGCGCGCGAGTAGGAGCGCGCCGCCCGGCTAGGAGCCCGGGCTCTCGAAGATCGTGTGCTCCTCGGTCACGAACAGCGAGGAGCGCTCGAAGTCGATGAACCGCGCCTCGTCCTCCATCAGGGTCGCGCCGGCGCGCAGCCCCTCCTCCGAGGTGGAGGCGGCGAAGAAGGCGTCGAACGAGTCCCACGAGATCTCGGCGATCCCGTCGAAGGCCTCCGCCGTCTGCCGCGTCGCGGCGAGCGCCGCGTTCAGCTCCGGCTGGACCGTGTGGGACTGCACGTAGCGGCGCGCCCGGAGGGATTCGAGCAGCCCGCCGGCCAGGGGCCCGTGCTCATCGCGCCAGTAGCGGTGGAACTCCTCGGGCGGCACGTCCTGGCGGCGGCGGATCACGAACACGAGCTTGAGCATGCCCCAGCGAATCTATCGCCGTGCGGACCCGACCGCCCGGCCTGCCCCTCGCGCCGATTCGGCGCTCTGCCCCACCGGACGCGGCCCGTAGCCACCCGCAACAAGAGTTCGGGTCGCTACCGATGGCATTGCGGTGGGCGCCTGCGATGTTGCGGTCATGGGTCAAGAGTCCGAACAGCCGCTCGGTGAGCGCGAGCAGGCGTTGCGTTCGATCAAGAAGCGCCGCGACTTCACCGGCCATCTGGTCGCGTTCGTCGTCGTCAACGCGGCGGTCTGGGGGGTCTGGGCGGTGGCCGGCGCCGGCGACCCGTGGCCTGCCTGGCTCACCGGGCTGTGGGGCATCGGGCTGATCATGAACGCCTGGGACGTGTACGGGCGCCGCCCCGTCACCGAGGCGGACGTCGAACGCGAGATCAGCCGCCTGCGCCCGAAGGAGCGCTAGTCGGAGCCGGGCGGTGCTGCCGTTCCCGCAACATGGGCAGGTGCTCCCCGAAGAGCACGGGGCGTCCGGGTCGGGGGCCCGAGACCGCGTGCTGCTCGTCGAGGACGAGGACGCGATCGCAGAGCCCTTTGCGCGCGCGCTCGACCGTGAGGGATTCGCGGTGCGGCGTGTCGCGACGCTCGCGCAGGCCCGGGCCGCCGTCGCGGAAGCGCCGCCGGAGATCGTCCTCCTCGACCTGATGCTTCCCGACGGCGACGGTCGCGAGCTCGCGCGCGAGCTGCAGCAGGCTCAGCGCCTCCCGATCATCATGATCACCGCGCGCGGCAGTGAGCTCGACCGGGTCCTCGGCTTGGAGCTGGGTGCCGACGACTACATCGTGAAGCCGTTCGCCTCCTCCGAGGTGGCAGCCCGCATCCGTGCCGTGCTGCGCCGGACGAGGAGCTCGGCGCCGGCGCAGAGCGTGGCTCTCGGTCGCCTGTCGATCGATGTGGGCGCTCGCCGCGTCCGGGTCGGTGCGCAGGAGCTGGCGCTGACGCGCAAGGAGTTCGACCTGCTTGCGAGGCTTGCCGAGGAGCCGGGGCTGGTGGTCACGCGCGAGCAGCTCATCAACGACGTCTGGGACGAGAACTGGTTCGGCTCGACCAAGACGCTCGACGTCCACATCGCGTCCCTGCGCCGCAAGCTCGGCGACGGCGCCGGCGCGAGCATCGAGACCGTTCGCGGTGTCGGCTTCAGGCTCGCGGCGCCCGGGGAGGGATGACCCGTCCGTCTGCGAACCGGGCTGCTTCTGGCGCTCTCATACGTGCTGATCCTGGCGGTCGTCTCGCTCGGTGTACCGCTGGCGCTGACGCTGCGCGACCGCGTCAACGCCGAGGTCCACTCGCAGGCCATGAGCCAGGCTGACGTGGTCGCTGCCACCTCGGCGGATTTGATCAGGCCGCTTGACCAGAGCGGCCTGCAGGTGCTGAGCCAGGCCAGCGCCGCCACGACACGGGGGCGGGTGCTGATCGTCGGAGCAAGCGGGCGCATACTGGCGGACAGCGCCGGCTCCTCGACGCTCGGCACCAGCTACGCGAGCAGGCCCGAGATCGCCGCCGCCCTGCGCGGGCATCGCGTCCAGGACCAGCGCGTGAGCCGAACCCTCGGCGAGAGCATCCTTGCCACCGCCGTGCCGGTCCTGCGCTTCGGGCGGCCCATCGGAGCGGTACGGGTCACGCAGAGCGTCGCCGCGGTCCAGCGCTCGGTGCGCCGGACGGTCGTGGAGCTGGCTCTCGTGGCGGGGGCCGTGCTGCTGCTCGGACTCATGGCGGGGGTGCTGATCGCCCGCCAGGTCGCGCAGCCGCTGGGTCGGCTCGAGCGGGCGGCGCGTCGCCTGGCCGACGGAGACCTCGCCGCGACGGCGCCGGTCGAGGGGAGCGTCGAGCAGCGCTCGCTGAGCCGTTCGTTCAACGAGATGGCCGCGCGGCTGGGCCGGGTGATCGGAGCGCAGAGGGAGTTCGTCGCCGATGCCTCCCATCAGCTGCGGACCCCTCTGACGGCGTTGCGGCTCAGGCTCGAGGAGGCGCGTGCCAGCAGCACCAGCCCCGAGATGAGCGAGCAGCTCGACGCCGGCGCCGCCGAGGTCGATCGTCTCGCGGCGATCGTCGACGAGCTGCTCGTCCTCAGCCGGGCCGAGGAGCGCGAGGTCCCCGCCGAGCCGGTTGACCTGCACGAGGCGGCCGCACGCGCGGTCGCGCGCTGGCAGGCCCGCGCGCACAGCGACGGGGTCGCACTTACAGTCGAGACCTCCGCACCGGTCTCGGCCCGGGGCACGGGCGGCGACGTCGACCGTGTCCTCGACGTGCTGATCGAGAACGCGCTGCTCTACGCGCGCACCGGGCGCGAGATCGAGCTGGCGGCCGGAGCGGGATGGCTCGAGGTTCGCGACCGTGGGCCGGGGCTGGGCCCCGGCGAGGAAGAGAGCGTCTTCGAGCGCTTCCACCGCGGCGGCGCCGGGCGCTCGGCGTCCGGAGGAAGCGGCCTCGGGCTGTCGATCGCGCGCGCCCTCGCCGGCGCGTGGGGAGGGGACGTCTCGATTCGCAACCGCCAGGGTGGCGGCGCTGTCGCCCGGCTCGACCTTCCGGTCTGGCGGCCATGAGGTTCCGCTCCCGGCCCGCGCTCGTGGTCCTTCTCGCCCTGCTGGGGATCGCGTTCGCGATCGCGGTCACATGGGCCACCAGCCAGATCGTCAGCCAGCGCATCGGGCTCTCCTCCGAACCGGTCAGCGCCGGGCTGCGCCTGCTGCCGGCGCCGCGGCGGCCGAGTCAAGCGCCGAGGACCTCCACCACGCGGTCCACGCCCACCGCGACGACGACCATCACCACCTCCACACCATCCCCGCCGGTCAGCTCGGCGCCCCCAGTGACCGAACCTACGCCAGCCCCGCCGCGGGGCGGGACGGGCGAAGGAGCCGGCGGGGGGGATCGCGCCCGGTCGGGCGACGACTAGCTGGCCGGCACGGTAAAGCTTTACCAAGTCTTTGCCAGCCGCTGGACATCCGCTGGGGGAGCGCCCGCGACAGTGGTCCCAGCGATGCAGACGAGACTCAGAACCGTTGCTGCGTGCAGCGCCGTCGGCGCTCTCGGCGTCGTCACCGGGATCGCGCTCGGCTCGGGCCACGGCCCAGCTGCGATCGATGCGCGGGCCAGGCAGCCGGTCGAGGTTCGCACACAGGTGATTCGTCGGACAGTTCACGTCTATCGTCACGCCAAGCCCGTCGCGGTGGGGTCCGGTCGAGCGCAAAGCGGCGCAAGGCCCCCCGCGGCTGCGCCCTCGTCGAGGGCGAGCGGCGCACACGGGGCCACCTCCGCGGTGGGCCCGGGAGCCGCGCCGGTCACGAGGGCGAGCGGAGCGGCGGGTGCTCCGCGTGGAGCGGGGTCGCCCGCCGCGCCGATCTCGCGCACGAGCGGCGCGCGTCCCGGTTCCGGAAACGCGCCCGCGAGCCCGGTCAGGACTCACACGAGCGGCGCGGGGAGCCCGTCCTCCGGCGTGAGGACGCGTTCGAGCGGTGGCCACGGCGGGGACGGAGGACATCACGATGACTGAGCCCTCCGCCCAGGCGCCCGAGCGGCTGCGCGAACGTCATCCGCTGCTGCATGCGTTCCCCCTCGCGGTGCTCTCGCTGGCGACCTTCCTCGTGGTGTTCACGATCATGATGGCGAACCTCAGGAGCGCCCCGACAGCGCTCGCGCCACGCGGCGCGACCGCGAAGGTCGCGGTCGTGAACGGCAAGCGCCTCGTCGTCAGGACGACGCCGAGCGGGCGGATCGTCGCAGCGGCCACGCCGGCCGCGGCCGGGACGGCCGCCGGAGTCCCGCCCCGCGCGGTCGTCACCTCATCCAGCGGGGCGGTGGCCGGGGATGACTGAGCGGGGCTCCACCACCCGCGCGGGAGCGATCGCTCTCGCGAGCGCCGCGCTGGTCTTCGTCATCGTGCTCGTCGCGATGGCGGCGCGGATGCGCGCGGGCGAGGATCCCGCGCTGCGCGCAGCGCCGCCGCGGGCGCTTCCGCCGCGGCGGGTGCTCGTTCGCCGCGTGCTCGAACGGAGAGTGATCGTCGAGCTGCCCGCGAGCGCCGCGGCGCCTGCTGCGAGCGCCTCACAGCAGGTGGCTGCCGCAGGCGCCTTCGAAGGTGCCTCTCCGCTGACGAGGACCTCGTGAGCGCACCGGCCGACCTGACCTTCCGCTCGATGGGCAGCGAGGTGCGGCTGATCATCGAGCCCGCGCTCGCGCCGAGCGGGCCCAGCCCCGCCGCGGCAGCAGAGCGCGAGCGTCTTTTCGTCGAGGGCTTCGCGGCGCGGCTCTCGCGCTTTCGCCCGGACAGCGAGCTTTCGGCGCTCAACCGAGACGCGCGGTTCGAGGTGCCGGCCTCGAAGTTGCTCCGTGCAGCCGTGGCCGCCGGGCTGTGGGCGGCGGAGCGCACCGGCGGCCTCGTCGACCCTACGCTCGTGGCCGAGATCGAGGCCGCCGGTTACGCGCGCTCGCTGGAGACAGCGGTCCCCGCCTCCCTCGCCGATGCGCTCGCAGTTGCCCCGGCGCGCCGTTCGGCGGCCCCGTCGCCGTCCGCTCGCTGGCATCGCGTCACAGTCGACGAGGGCCGCGGTATCGTGCGGCGCCCGCCCGGACTGATGCTCGACACCGGCGGGACCGGCAAGGGGCTCGCCGCCGACGCGGTGGCGCGCCGCCTGGGTGCGCATCGCCGCTTTGTGGTCGACTGCGGCGGAGACATCGCCGTCGGCGGGCCCGGCGCCCTGTTCGACCCCGTCGCCGTCGAGATCGAGCATCCCCTGACCGGGGAGACGATCGGCAGCGTCGAGGTCGCCGGTGGCGGCATCGCGACGTCTGGGCTCAACGTCCGTATCTGGCAGCGCGAGGACGGCACGTACGCCCATCACCTCCTCGACCCCTCCACCGGCGCGCCCGTGTGGAGCGGGCTGATCGGCGCGACGGCGCTGGCCCCGAGCGCGCTCGAAGCGGAGACCCTCGCCAAGCTGGCGCTCCTGAGCGGCCCCGCGGGTGCGCGGTGTGCGCTGGCGGCGAGCGGGGGGCTGATCGTCCACGACGACGGTGACGTCGAGTGGGTGGCGGCGCAAGGCGAGCGCCAGCCCGCGCCGGCCAGGCAGCGGAGCGCGGCATGAGCGCCGCGCCGTCCAATTACGTGTGGTGGCTCGCGGGCCGCTCGGCGGGGGTCGTCGCCCTGCTCCTGGTCACGGCCTCGGTGCTGCTCGGGCTGACGATGGCCGCCAAGCTGGTCCCCCTGCGGCGCCGGCGGGATGCGGTCAAGCTGCACGAGCACCTGGCACTGCTGTCGCTCGGAGCGATCGGCGCCCACGGGGCGCTGCTCGCCGCCGACCCCTGGCTGAAGGCCGGGTGGAGCGGCATCCTCGTGCCCTTCACGATCGGCTACCGGCCGCTGTGGACGGGCATCGGCATCCTCGCCGGCTATCTGGCCGCGATCCTGGGCCTCAGCTTCTATGCGCGCCGGCGCATCGGCGCGCGGCTGTGGCGCCGCCTGCACCGCCTCACGGTCGTGGTGTACGCGCTCGGTCTGGCACACGCGCTCGGCTCGGGCACGGATGCCTCGCTCGCCCCCGTGCGCTACGCGATGCTGGCAAGCGCGGTACCCATCGCGGCTCTCTTCGCCATTCGTCTTCGCATGGGACGGGGTGCGCCGAAGCGCGCGCCGGATCGCGTGAAGGCACCGGCCGTGCGCGCTGCGCTCGAGCCGGGCGGATCAGGCGCCGGCTGAACGAGCCGGCGCCGGAAAGGAGAAAGCGATGGCCTATACCGTGATCATCGATGAGTCCGCCTGCATCGCGCAGGGCGACTGCGCCGAGCTGGCGCCGGACGTGTTCGAGGTGGACCGCTTCGCCCGCGTGATCGGCGCCGCGGAGGACGAGGTGCTGCTCGATGCGGCGCGCAACTGCCCCACCGAAGCGATCGTCCTGCGCGACGCGGCGAGCGGCGAGCAGGTCTATCCCTGATGGCGCAACCGCCCCGCAGGCGGGCGCGGCCCCGGGCGCCTAGCTTTCCAGGCCGACAGCCCGTAGCGCCTCCGCGAACGACGCGTAGGTGTCGATCCTGGCGACCTTGCCCTCGACCACCGTCCAGACGCCCGCGTTGCGCTGTTCGACCTCGATGCCGGTGAGCTTGCCCGCCGCGGTCATGCGCAGCCCCACGACGACCGACTCGCCGGCATCCGTCAACTCCTCGACCCCGAAGCGGATCTGCTCGAACGCCTCGCGGAAGGAATCGAAGTAGCGCTGCACCCCTGAACCCCCGCGGTAGGTGTCCGGTTCGGCGGACAGCTCCGGCGCGATGCGCGCCTCGAACTCGGGGTGGACGGACGCGAGCACCTGCTCGACCTCGCCGCTGTTGAACGCGGCCAGCGTGCGCCGCACGGCCTCCAGGTTCTCCTGCGACATCGCGCGGCCGTGCCCGGCGCCTACTGCTGGACGATCAGCAGCGAGTTCTCGTCTTGGTCGCGCATGAAGAACATCGGCGGAACGGTCCCGTCGCCTCCCATGATCGCGCCGTCGACGTCGACGCCCGCCGCCGCCAGCTCGTCCCGCGTGCCTGCCGCGTCGCCCGTCTCCAGCGCGATCCCGGTCATGCGGCCCGTCTGGTATTCGCCTTGCGGCGGCACCAGCGCGAGCGCCGCACCGCCGTCGGCGGGTGCGACCTCGACCCAGCGTTCGCCGTTGCCGAAGGGGACGTCGGCGCTGACGGTGAAGCCGAGCTTGCCGGTGTAGAACTCGATCGCCCGGTCCTGATCTGAGACGGGCACCATCACGCGGCCGACCTGCTTGATCTTCGACATCAGGGCTCCTCTGTCGCTCGGGGGCTTCGACTCTACGCCGACGTGCCCAGGCGAGGCGCGCGCCCTTTCTACTCTCTATCCAATGACCGTCATCGATGTCACCGAAGCCGACTTCGAGCGCGAGGTCGTCGAGCGTTCCGCCGAGCTGCCCGTCGTCGTCGACTTCTGGGCGGAGTGGTGCGGTCCGTGCCGCCAGCTCGGCCCGCTGCTCGAGCGCGCGGCCGCGGCGCGCGAGGGCAAGGTCGTGCTCGCGAAGCTCGACACGGATGCCAATCAGCCGCTGGCGCAGGCATTCCGTATCCAGGGCATTCCCGCCGTGAAGGCGTTCCGCGACCGCGCCCTCGTGGACGAGTTCGTGGGCGTGATCCCGGCGGGCGAGGTCGACCGCTTCTTCGACGGGCTGCTCCCCTCCGAGGCCGAGCTGCTCGCGCAGAGCGGGGAGGAGGAGGATCTCCGCCGCTCGCTCGAGCTCCAGCCGGGGCGGCCCGACGCCGCATTGGCCCTGGCGAAGATCCTGCTCGGCCGCGGCGATCGCGACGAGGCGCGCCAGGTCCTCGAAGGCGTTGCCGGCTCCTTCCAGGCCGACGGGCTTGCTGCGCGCATCAGGCTCGAGGACGAGGGACTGCTCGAGGACGCGTTCGCGGCGCTCGACGACGGCCGTCTGCAGGACGCGCTCGATGCTCTGCTCGCAGCCCTGCCCGAAGCGGAGGAGCGGCGCGAGGACATCCGCCGTGTGATCGTCGGCGAGCTCGACGTGCTCGGTCCCGGGGACCCGCTCGCCCGCAGCACACGCGGGCGCCTCGCCACGGCGCTCTACTGACGGGCGCCCGTTTTCCTGTACAGCCCCCCGGGTAGCTCCGTGGCGATGGCCGACACCCAGCAGCTGAGGGGCGGCGAGCTGAACGCCGCTGTCACGAGCGCGCTGGTCGGGATACACACCCAGCATCTCGGCCGCGGCCCCACCACCGCCTCCACGTTCCACTACCGGAACGTGCTCGTGACCCTCATGCACGACGTGCTCACGCAGGCTGAGCGCGCGCTCAGCCTGGCCGAGCACGCTGACGCCGTCCATCACACCCGCGGGCTGTTCCAGCGCGCGATGGAGGCGGATTTCACCGAAGCGGTCGAGCGGCTGACCGGCCGGCGCGTGGTCGCGTTCATCAGCGGCAACCAGATCGAGCCCGACATCGCGGCCGAGCTGTTCGTGCTCGACGAGCCGCTCTGAGAGAGAGGGTCGGCCGGCGCTCCGTGCCGGCCTCAGGGGGTGGTCGGCCGGCGCTCCATGCCGGCCTCAGACGCGGGTCGCGCGGGCGGGCATCCGCACATGCGCGCGCGGCTGAACCGGACGAGGGGGAGCGGGCGTGCGTACCGGCACGTCCTCCTGCGCCGGCGCGCCGTCGCCGGGCCGCTTCTCGAAGGGCGCCGGGTGCGCAATGTGAAAGCCCTGCGCGAAGTCGACCCCGAGCTCTTCCAGCAGCTCCAGCGTCGCGGCGTCCTCGACGCCCTCGCCGACGGTCTGCAGGTGGAAGTCGCGTGCGAGCGCGACCAGCGCCTGCACGACGTGACGGCTCGCCTCGTTGGTGCGCAGGTCGCGGACGAACTCGATGTCGAGCTTGAGGAAGTCGACGGGCATTTGCTTCAGGTAGGTGAGGTTCGCGTAACCCGTGCCGAAGTCGTCCAGCGCGATCTTGCAGCCGAGCCTGCGCAGGCGCTCGGCGAACGTGCGCGCCGCCACCTCGTCCTCGACGACCGCGGTCTCGGTGATCTCGAACACGAGCAGCCCGGGCGCGACCTCGTGCTGCTCGATGCACCGTTCGATGTGCTCCAGCACATCGGGATCGCCGACCGAGCGCGCCGAGATGTTGGCCTGTACCGGATGACCCTCGCCCGCCAGCCGGGCGGCCTGCTTGATCACCCACCAGTCGATCTCGCCGATCATCGCGTATTGCTCGCACACCGGCAGGAACTCGCCCGGCGGTACGACGCGGCCGTCCGGTTCGACCATGCGGATCAGCAACTCGTGCTGGACGGTCACGCCCGTCCCCAGGGCGATGATCGGCTGCGCGTGCAGCACGAAGCTTTCGTTGACGAGCGCGCGCTCGACCCGCTCGATCACGGCCAGCGTCTCGGCGTTGCGCCGGCTCTCCTCCTCGCGACGCTTGCGCTCGGAGATGTCCTGGAAGATCACAACGCAGCCCTGCGGCCCCTCCTCTGTGGAGAAGGGGGTGGCGGTGTAGGCGACAGGGAGCTCGCCGCCGGCGCTCCTCGCGAACGCGTCGTCCTCCACACGGACCGTCCCCTCGCCCCGGACCGCGGCTGCGATCGCGCAGTGCTCGAACGGCAGTGCGCTGCCGTCCGGGCAGGCGGCGTAGACCATCGCGCCCACCTCACAGCCCATCAGCTCGCCCCGGCGGCGTCCGAGCAGCTCCTCTGCGACACGGTTGATGTAGGTGATGCGGCCCTCGCGGTCGAGCGTGAAGAGGCCCTCGCCCATGCATTCGGTGACCGCCTGGGCGTAGTTGCGCGAGTCGCGCAGCTCCGTCTCGGCCGCGACCCGCGCAGAGATGTCCACCGCAACGCCGACGACTGCGGAGGGGAGCCCCTCGTCGTCGAGCACCAGGCGGTTGCGGACATAGGTCGTGAACACCTTGCCGTCCTTGTCGCGGACCAGCAGCTCGCCGTCCCAGCGGCCGTCGCGGCTCAGCTCCATCATCAGGCGTTCGGCCTGCGCGGCGTCGGCGGGTACGACCAGCTCGCGGGCGTTGCGCCCGACCGCCTCCTCGCTGCTCCATCCATAGAGGGCTTCGGCGCCGTGGTTCCAGCTGATCACGCGGCCCGTCATATCGGTCACGATCACCGACGCGTCGATCTGATCGAGCAGCATCGATTGCACGCTCTCGTCCCGCAGCGTGCGATCGCCGCGACCCGCGCGCGAGGGCATCGCGTCGAGCGCCGCGCGCCACAGATCGATGGCGCCGAAGCCGGCGCGCTCGGGCTCGCCGGCCGCGACCTCGGCGGGGGCCGCGGGGGCGCCCTGTGCCTGTTCGCGTTCGTAGCGGCCGCGGCGGCTGCCGTAGAGGCGGCTGTCCGCCTGTCGTGTCAGCTTCTCCAGATCGTCGCCGTCGTGCGGGTAGAGCGCGACCCCCAGCGAGCACGGTGCCCGCTCGGAGAGCGCCTCGCCGATCCGCGTCGTGAGATCCCGCGCGTCGTCGGCTCCGATCTCGGGCAGGACGACGGCGAACTCGTCGCCGCCGAGGCGTCCGATCGCGTCGCTCGAGCGGACGCTGCTCAGCAGCGTGGTGACGACCCAGCACAGCAGCTCGTCGCCCGCGGCGTGCCCGAACACGTCGTTGACGGGCTTGAACTTGTCGACATCGAGGACGACGATCGCTCCGCTGCGCTCGGTGCGGCGCATCGCCGCCAGCTCGGCGTTGGCCCGCTCTTCGAAGCCGCGCCTGTTCAGGCATCCGGTCAAGGGGTCGGTGCGCGAGGCCTTCGCGAGCGCCCGGTGCTGCCGGTTCTGGTTCTGGGCCTGCCAGCTGCTCAGGACCCCGGTGCACAGCAGGATGAACGCGAAGGAGACCGTGTAGGAGACGTTCGCGCCACCCTGGCTGAGGGCGAGGCCGAGATAGGTGAGCACGCTCGTGACGCTCACGATCACGACCGAGCTGACGGGGTAGGACATCGCCGAGAACACCACCGGCAGGAACAGCACGATGACGAGCGGGCAGCTCGTGCCCCCGTCCACGACGGTGCCCGCGATGATCAGCGCGAAGTCGCTCATGGTCCAGGCGAGGAAGAGCAGCTCGCGACGCGGGCTGCGGACCATCTGCTGGCGCACGCTGTAGACGCCGAGCGAGCCCAGCGAGCTGACAACGAACAGCAACAGCAGGAACAGCCGGTGCGGCTGCGCCCAGGTCAGCGCGACGTACAGGCAGCCGAGCAGGCCGACGCCGAAGGTGAGCGGGACCGCGGCCGCAACGGTCGCTTCCCGCATGCGCATTGCCGGGAGGTCGAGCACGTCCGAGTTGGCTTCAGACCACACACGGTGGTATCGGCTGCGCAAAGAAACCCCTAAGCACCGCACGCTTGAGCTGGACGCGGCAGAGCGCCCCACGCACATGGGGCGATTCGCCCCATGTGGCCTTTCTCACCGCCGCATGAGGGGCCCATTAGGGCCCCGGGGCAATCTCCTGGGGTGCCTCCGAAGCGCAAAGCGTTCGGAATCCGCCTGCTGGCAGCCGCGCTGGTCGCGGGCGCCGTGGCGGCGATCGCCTTCGGCCTCGACCTCGACGGCGACGCGCGCCCGGCACGTGCCGCCGATGCGCACGCCCTCGCCGCATCGACCTCGGGCGGCTGCGGCGCGGCGACGGCCATGACCGTCGCCGCGGTTCAGTCCGCGGTCGCGCGGCGCATCTACGCCGAGGAGGCGACCGGCGCCTCGACGCGCCTCGATTCCGCTCGGGTCGCCTCCTTCCCGCCGCTGCTGCACGCACTCGAATCCGGCGCACCCGGCGCCGTGCGCACGGCGGTGCACCAGCTCGTCTACATGCCCGGCTGGCACATCGTGCGGCTGCGGGTCGTCCGCGGCGGCCACGTGCTCGCCGACATCGGCGGCCCCTACATCCTCGCGCCCGTCCGCGGCACGCTGCGCGCGCACGGGCGCGTCCTCGCGGACTACGTGATGTCGGTCCAGGACGACCTCGGCTACGTCAAGCTCGTCACGCGCTTCATCGGTGCGCCGATCGACATCTTCTGGAACGGCTCCCGCGTAATGGGAACGGGGGGCGCGGCAGCTGCACAGGGCGAGCAGAGCTCGACGCTGTCGCTCGGAGCGTTCCCGGCGGGCCGCCTGGAAGCCCGCCTGTACGTCGCCCAGCCGCCCTCGAGCGCCAGCTGCGCGGCCGTGCGAACCGCCGCGTGGGGCTCCGTGGCGCGGCACGTCGCGGCGCGTTTCCACCCCCTCTCGGCGCATCTGAACGACCTCGCCGACGTCGTGAGGACGGTCACCGGCGGGCGGCTGTTCGTGCGCGCGGGCGCCCGGCACATCGCCGGCGGCGGACCGCCGCGCCTGCCGCGGTCCGGCAGCGTCCGCTACGAAGGACGGCGCTGGTCCGTCTACTCGTGGCAGCCGCTGCCGAACGTGCGCGCGGTCCTGCTCGCTCCGCAGTGATTCAGGCCTGCGAGGCCTCGATGCCGAGCGCCCTGCGCAGCGGCTCGCGTGCGAGCAGCCGGTATGCGATGTCCCCGACGAGCAATGCCGCCAGCACCGGCGGCAGCATCCGCAGCCGCGACCCCCTCGAATCCTCCATCCCCGTCCCTCCTTGGACCTGACGGTCCGGGCCCTCCTGCACGAACCGTGCCTTCAAGCTAGGGCATCGCGAGACGGCCGTCAAACCCCGGCCCTCGCGTGTCAGCTCGCGAGACGGTGCGCAAGCCTGCGCGCGGCCCGTTCGCCGGTTTCCACCGCCCCGTCGAGGAACCCGATGTTGGCGATCGAGGTGTGCTCGCCGGCGAACAGGACGCGGCCTTCGGTGCGCGCGGCGATCGTGCCGTAGCTCGCCGCCTGCCCGACGCGGTAGTAGGAGTACGCGCCGTGCACCCACGGGTCCTCGGCCCAGTGATCCTCGTACGCGCGTCCCGTGAAAGCGGCGCTCGTCCCGGGGAACACGTGCTCGATCTCGCCGAGCGCGAACGCCACGTCGGCCGCCGGCGCGGCACCATGCGCGTCGCCCGTCAGGCCCTGGGCTCCCACAGTGGCGCCGGGGAAGGCGAGGTAGAGGGCGGGGCTCGCGCCCCGGCCGAGCGCCACCGAGTCATCCCACGCGCATGCCAGGCGCTGCCATTCGCCGTAGGTGGCGCCCGAGTAGCCCAGCCCCGGCCAGGTCTTGTGCGAGAGCTCGAGGTGGAGCTTGGCGTTCGTGCCCATCCCCATCGTCCGGATCACCGTCCGCTTCTGCGCGCTCAGGCCCGAGTGCGAGAGGTCCACGTCGCGCAGCGTGCTGAACGGCAGCGCGAGCACCACCCAGTCGGCGAGCACTTCTTCGATCTTCCCGTCCGCTTCGAAGTTGAGCGCGAGGGCGCGGTCGGACCTTTCGCGCACGGCGACGAGCGCCCGTCCCTGCTGCACCGCGCCGGCGGGAAGCGCCGCGATCATCCGGCTGACGAGCTGGTCGTTGCCGCCGATCAGGTGGTAGCGCTCGTCGTCCCCGGGCAGAGGCAGCAGCGAGGAGCGCGGGTTGCCGCTGAGCAGTTCGATCAGGTCGAGCGCCGACTGGTCGCCGGGGTCGCCGCCGTTCTCGGTGACCGTGTTGGCCTGCATCAGCCGCCCGAAGCGGCTGTGGGCGCCGATCGGCGTGCTGTCGAGCCATTCCGGCACCGACATCGCGTCCAGATGCGCTTCGCCGCCAGCTTTGCCCGCGCGCCGAGCGGCCGCTCGGAACGCGTCGAAGCCGAACGCGCGCCAATCGGCCTGGGCTTCGGCCAGCGAGTAGCGGGCGCCGCCGATGAAGAAGACCTCCTCGCCGTGGAAGAGGTCGCCTCCGTTGACGACCTCCTCGGCGATGCCGAGCTCGGCCGCGAGCGAGCGCACCGCGAGCTGGTTCGAGTTCAGGAAGGAGCCGCCGTGCTCGGTTTCGAGGCCTGCCGAGAAGTAGCCGCGCAGGGTCCAGCAACGCCCGCCGGTGCGATCCGGGTTGGCCTCGTACACGGTCGATGCGATCGGCCCGCCCGGGCCGGTCCAGAGCAGATGCGCGCAACGCAGTCCGGCGAGGCCCGCGCCGACGATCGCGACGCGGGGAGCGCCGTGCGCGCGCGGCCTGCCGGCGAGGCGCGCGAGCGCTTTCGCCCCCGGAGTCGAGAGCGCGCCGGCGGCCGCGAGGCCGGCGCCCGCGCCGACGAGCTGGCGACGCGTCAAGCGCGCGCGCGAGCGCGCTTCGAGCTCCTCGGGAGGCACTCCGCTCCGCGCTGCGAGCTCGTGCGTGGTGAACGCTTGCTGCGCCCATCGAGTGAGGGCGCTGCGTGCCTGCCTGGCCATCGGCGAAGGTTACGCCCGGGCCGCGGCACCCGAGCCGCCCCGCTCGTTTAGGCTCCTGCGCGCAGGGGCAGACGAATCGACATGAGCTCTCAGACCGGACCGGTGCCGACAATTCCCACGCGGGGCGGCGGCGCGATCCCGCAGCTCGGGTTCGGGGTCTTCCAGGTGCCGCCGGAGCAGACCGCCGAAGTCGCGCTGCTCGCGCTGCAGGCCGGCTACCGCCATCTCGACACCGCCGCCGCCTATCGCAACGAGGCGGCCGTCGGCACAGCCGTGCGTGACAGTGGCCTGCCGCGCGGCGAGGTCTACATAACGACCAAGTGCTGGAACGAGAACCAGGGCTTCCAGGAGGCGCGGCGCGCGCTGGAGGCGAGCCTCGGGCGCTTGGAGACCGACTACGTCGATCTCTACCTGATCCACTGGCCCGTGCCGGCCCACGACCGCTACGTCGAGACGTGGAAGGCGTTCATCGAGGCTCGCGACGAGGGCCTCGTGAGAACGATCGGGGTGTCGAACTTCCAGTCCCCGCACCTGCGCCGGCTGATCGAGGAGACCGGCGAGACACCCGCGGTCAACCAGGTGGAGCTGCACCCCTATTTCCAGCAGCACGGGCTGCGCGCCGAACACGAGGAGCTGGGGATCGTCACCGAGGCCTGGAGCCCGCTCGGCCAGGGACTCGTGCTCCAGGACCCGGCGATCGTCGAGATCGCCGAGCGCCACGGCCGCACCCCGGCCCAGGTCGTGATCCGCTGGCACCTGCAGACCGGCAACGTCGTGATCCCCAAGTCGGTGACGCCGCAGCGGATCGTGGAGAACTTCGACGTCTTCTCCTTCGAGCTGGACGAAAGCGAGATGGACGCGATCGGCGAGCTCGACCGGGGCGAGCGGACCGGCCCGGACCCGGACACGTTCATCCGGCCCTGACCGGTTGACCGCACCGTCTGGCTGAAACCTGCGCATTTGCAGTCAAGCTTCTGCCCTCGCCGGCCGATGCTTGGCACGTGAATCCCCCGAACGGCCAGCTTCTCGCGACCGCTGACCACGCTGCCTCCGCCGCCCTGCGGGAGCTGCCCGAGGCGCTCGTGATCGTCTTCGACCGCCAGCTGCGGTTCGTCCTGACCGCGGGACAGGCGATCGAGCGCATGGGCGACCCCGACATCTGCCGCGAGGGCAACTACGTCGCCGACGCCTTCCCCGCCGAGTTCTGGGAGCGCTTCGAGCCGCTGTTCAGCTCCGCCCTGGAAGGCGAGACCCGGACGCGCGAGATCTGGACCTCCGAAGAGCGCCACTGCCTGATGGTCGACGCCGGCCCGCTGTGCAGCGACGGTGGCCCGGCCAGCCGGGACTGCTCGAACGTGGCCGGCGGCGTCGCCGTCGTGCTGGACATCACCGCACGCCGCCGCGCCGACGTGATGGCGGCGCCGCGTCGCACCGAAGGCTTCGAGGAGGTCTTCGAGCATGCCCCGATCGGGACCGGCCTGATCGACAACGAAGGGCGCTGGCTGCTGGTCAACCGCGCGCTCTGCGAGATCACCGGCTACACCTCCGACGAGCTCGTCGGCAAGCGCTTCGACGGGATCATGCACCCCGAGGACGCAGCCAACGACGCCGCCGAACGCCGCCGCCTGCAGGACGGGGAGATCCCGGCCTACCAGGTCGAGAAGCGCTACTTCGACGCAGCCGGTGAGACCGTTTCCGCGATCCTCTCGATGTCGCTCGTGCGCGACCGCGACGGCCAGCCGCTCCACTACATCGCCCAGCTCCAGGACATCTCGGCCCGCAAGGAGCTCGAGGAGCAGCTGCTCAGCCTGGCCGACCACGACCCGCTCACCGGCCTGCGCAACCGCCGCCTGCTCGAACACGACCTGCGCCTCCAGCTGGGCCGCTGCCACCGCTACGGCGAGACCGCGGGGCTGATGGTGATCGACCTCGACGGGTTCCGCGAGCTCAACCGCCAGTTCGGCAGCGCCGTGGGCGACGAGACGCTGCGGTCGGTCTCGCGCGCGCTGACGCGCCGGCTTCGCGAAACCGACCTGGTCGGGCGGCTCGGCGGCGACGAGTTCGCCGTGCTGCTCCCGCACGCCGACGAGGAGGGCCTGACCGTCGTGGTCGAGGGCCTTGAACGCGTGATCCCCGCATGCAGCGTCGACGCCGGGGTCGGCGTCGTTCACCCGACGGCGAGCATCGGCTTCGCGCTGGTGCACCAGCGCAGCCCCGAGCTGCGCGCAGGTGCTCATCGACGCCGAGCGGGCGCTGAACGCCGCCAAGCGCGCGAAAGCTTGAGAGCGCCTTCGCCGGCCGGCGCTCGCGTGCCGGCGTCCTTCTCGAAGCGGCCCGACGCGCCCGTGTAGAGGGCGCCGGATCGGGCAATACGCTCCAGGCGATGGCCCCACGGACGCGGCTGGCGGTGATCGACCTCGGCTCGAACTCGTTTCGGCTCGTGGTTTTCGAGGCGGGCGAAGGCTGGTGGCGGCGCACCGATGAGATCTATGAGCCGGTGCGGATCGGCGAGGGCCTGATGGCCACCGGCCGGCTGGGGGAGGAGCCGATGCGAACGCGCGCTGGCGACGCTCGACGTGTTCGCGCACTTCTGCCAGGCGAGCGGCCTCGGACCGCCTCGGAGGTCGACGCCGTCGCGACGAGCGCGATCCGCGACGCCGACAACGCGCCAGGAGTTCCTCGAGCGGGCGCGCGAGCGCTTCCGCCTGCCGATCCGCGTGCTCAGCCGCGAGCAGGAGGCGCGCTACGGCTACCTGGCGGCGGTCAACTCGACGACGCTCGCCGACGGCTGCGTGCTCGACCTCGGCGGCGGCTCGATGCAGCTCGTCGGCGTGGCCGGACGGCTGGAGCGCAGCTCGGGATCGTGGCCGCTCGGCACCGTGCGCATGAGCGAGCGCTTCCTGCCGCCGAACGGCCCTGCCAAGCGCCGCCAGCTGAGCGAGCTGCGCGAGCACATCGCGCGCCGAGCTCGGCGGAGCGTCGTGTGGCTGGCCGACGCAGCGCGAGCACGCGCCGCGTCCGGCTGGTCGGCATCGGCGGCACGCGTGCGCAACCTCGCCGCCGCCGCGCAGCGAGCGGCGGGGCTGCCGACCAACGGCGTGCAGGGAATGGTGATCGAGCGTCGAGGCGCTCGAGGATCTGGTCGAGCGCCTGGCGGCGCTGCCGGCGGCCGAGCGCGCCGACGTGCCGGGGATCAAGCCCGCGCGCGCGGACCTGATCCTCGCCGGCGCCGTCGTCGTCCGCGAGGCGTTGCGGGCGGCCGGCGCGGAGTCGATCGAGACCACCGAGGCGGGACTGCGGGAGGGCGTCTTCTTCGAGCGTCTGCTGGCCGCCCACCCACCCGGCGACGAGCCGTTGTTCGAGGACGTCCGGCGGGCCAGCGTGCTGAACATGGCGGCGCAGTACCGCGTCGACGGACCGCACACGCGCCACGTCGCCGCGCTGGCGCTCGGGCATGTTCGACGAGCTGGCGCGGCTCGGGCCTGCACGAGGGCGATCCGCGCGAGCGCGAGCTGCTTGTGGGCCGCGTGCATGCTGCACGACATCGGCATGTCGATCGACTACGACGACCACCACAAGCACTCGCGCTACCTGATCCTCAACGGCGGTCTGCCGGGTTTCGCGCCGGTCGAGACCGCGATCATCGCCCAGGCCGCTCGCTACCACCGCAAGGGCATGCCGAGCCCCGGCCCGATGGCGGCGCTGTTCGGCCCGGGCGACGCGGAGCGTCTTGACCGCTGCGCGGCGCTGCTGCGCCTGGCGGAGGACCTCGAGCGCTCGCGCGACCAGCTGGTCCGCGACACCGACATCGCCCTCGACCACGGCTCGGTGCGGCTGCGCCTGATCGCCGAGGGCGACCCGGCCGTCCCGCGCTGGGCGGCGGGGCGCGAGCGCGAGCTGTTCGCACGCGCGTTCCACCGCGAGCTGTCGGTCGCGGCGTAGCGGCCGGCGGCCGCCGGCCGGCCCAAACCCCTCCGCTACCCCTGCGCGGCGAGCTGCCGTTCGTGCCCGCGGCAGTCGAACAGCGTGAGGCCGTTGGGATATGGGTCGGGGCTGCGCCATTCGAACGGCGCCAGCTCGCGGCAGACCGCGAGCGTCGCCTTGGTCGCCCCGTTGCCGCCGCGCGTCGAGTACTCGCCGCCGAGCACGACGTAGCGGGCCTCGCCGCGTTCGACGAGCTTCGCGAGGCCCTTCCCGTCCAGCACCGGATCGACGCCGCTGTAGCCGGCGAGCCCGGAGACGTTGGCGCCCAGCAGCACGAAGGGGGCCGCCGTCGGCATCGAGACCGTCAGCATTTCGTAGCGCTTCGTGGCACCGTTGCTGCGCACGTAGGCCAGCAGCGCGCGGTCGATCGCTTCGCCGCGGGGGTCGAGGCCGACGCCGCCCCAGCCCGCGTACTGCTTCGGACCGGCCGCCGGGAAGGTCGCCTGCACCGGCGCGAGCCACGTCGTCGACGCGTACCCGGCGGGGGCGACGAGCAGCAGCGCGATCGCGGCGACGGCGGCGATCGCGGCCGCGTGCGGGCGTCGAAGCAGCGTCGCGGCGAGCAGCGCGAGAAGGCAGGCCGCGGCCGCGACGGCGAGCACCGGCACGAACCAGCGCAGGTAGTCGTAGCGGTGCATCAGCACGATCTCCACGGCGACCGTGCTCAGCACCGCGGCGGCGCTCAGCACGAGCCCCGCGTAGGGCGGTCGCCTGCGGCACAGACGGATCAGCGAGTAGAGCCCGATCCCGGCCATCGCGCCGGCGCCGGGAGCGAGCGCCGAGACGTAGTACGGGTGCACGATGCCCTTGGAGAGGCTGAGCACGATGCCCTCGACCGCGAACCAGCCGCCGAGCACGATCACGGCGGCCAGGCGCGGGTCCCGCCGCCACGCGGGCGCCGGCGTCTCCGCGGCGCGCGCTGCGGCGTCCTGGAGCGGTTGCGGTCCTCGCCGCTCCAGCCACAGCAGCACGAGCGCCGCGATCAGGCCGAAGAAGGCGAAGGGCAGGATCCAGCCCGCCTGGTCGCCGAGGCCGACGCCGAACAGCCTCAGCGGGCTGGGCGAGCCCCCGAACGGGATCGGTTTCGGGTAGCGGCCCGTGTTCGCCGACGGCCCGGAGGGGGTCAGGCGCGGCTGCGGGGGCGGGTGGTGTTCGCGGGCGCGCTGCGCGTCCACGCGCCGCAGGACCGAGATCGGCACGCGGGCGCCGGGCTTGCCGTGGGTCGCGCCGGGGCCGCCGGCCTGCCCTTCGACACGTCCGAAGCCGTTGTAGCTGAAGGTCAGGCCCAGCTCGGTGTTGTCGGTCGAGCTGCCGACGTAGGGCCGCTGCGAGGCCGGCGTCGCTTCGACGGCGGCGATCCAGGCGAAGGAGACGACGGCGGCGAGGACGCCGGCAGCGAGCAGCTGGAGCAGGCGCTTGCGCACGCTGACGGGCGCGCAGAGGAGATAGCCCAGCGCGATCCCCGGCACGGCCAGGTAGGCGGCAAGCGTCTTCGTGTTGAAGGCGAGGCCGACGAGCAGGCCGGAGAGCAGCAGCGCGCGCCAGCGCCCGGATTCGCACGCGCGGATCGCCGCGACGCAGGCGAGCAGCATCAGCAGGATCAGCGGCGAGTCGACGTTGTTCGTGCGCGACACCGCGACGAAGGCGGGGAACAGCGCGCACACGATGCCCGCTGTCAGGCCGGCGAGCGCGCCGAAGCGCTTGGTGACGACCCAGTAGAGGACCGCGGCCGCCGCCACTCCGGCCAGCGCCTCGGGCAGCAGCACGCTGAGCGGGTGGAAGCCGAACAGCTTCGCGCTGGCCGCCTGGAGCCAGAGCCCCAGCGGCGGCTTGTCGATCGTGACGAGCCCGGCCGGGTCGGAGGCGACGAAGAAGAAGTTGTGCCAGGAGCGCAGCATCGAGCGCGCGCCGGCCGAGTAGAAGATGTTGGCGTAGCCGTTCTGCGAGAGGCGGACCGTGTTCATCACGGTGGCGGTCGCGACCACCACGCCCAGCCCCACCCACCGCAGCGCGCCTTCGGGGCTCTGCAGGCGCTCGCGCAGGCGGTTCTTCTTCGCGCCCGCGGCGGCCGCGGCGGCGGGGGTCGCGGCGAGCGGCTCGGAAGCGGTGCCGCTCACGGGCGAAGCGCCCCGAGCAGGCGCTCGAGATCGCCCTCGTCGTTCCACGCCCCCACGGACGCACGCAGGCACCCGCGGCCCGGGATGTTGCGGATCAGCACGCCCCGCTCTGCGAGCTCGGCCCGCTCGGCCTCGGGGTCGGGGCTGGGGAAGGAGACGAGCGTGCTGTCGCCGCGGGGCAAGGGCTCGCGGCCGCGCCCGGCGAGCATCTCGGCCAGGCGTCCCGCGAGCGTTCGCGCGCGCTCCCACACCGCCGGCCATCCGAAGCCCTCGAGCAGCTCGGCGGCCGCGAGCGAGCACGCGAGCGCCTCTGCGCTCAGCGAGGGGGCGTCGAAGCGGCGTGCGTCCTCGTGCACGAGCGCGCCGAGACCGGCGTTGGCTTCGCGGAGGTTGCCGTAGCCGCGGCGCGAGACGGCGAGGCGCCTCGAGAACTCCGGCGCGACCCAGAGCGCGCCCGAGCCGTCAGGGCCGCAGCACCACTTCTGCCCGGCCCCGGCGTAGGCGTCGCACCCGAGCGCGGTCACGTCGACGTCGATCGCGCCGAGCCCCTGCGCCCCGTCCAGGAGCACGGGCACCTGGACCCCGGCCAGCTCCGCGGGCGCGAGCGCCCCGGTCGCCCAGCTCACGTGCGAGCAGGCGACCAGACGCGTCGCTGGCCCGACCTCCTCGGCCACGCGCGCGAAGGGAACCTCGCGGATGCTCGCGCCCAGGATGTCCCGCGCCGCCCCGAGCGCGCCCTGCAGGCCGGGGTGCTCCTCGTCGCTGGTGAGGATCTCATCGCCGGGGCGCAGATCCATCCCCATCACAACCTGGCCCATCCCTTCGGTGGTGCTGGTCGTGAGCGCCACGTCGGCGGGGTCCGCGCGCAGCGCCCGCGCGTAGGCTCCGCGGAGCGCTTTGCCCAGCTCGCCGCGCCGTTCGAAGTGCGCCATGGCGCGGCCCTCCGCGAGCTCGCGGTCGAGCTCCGCGCGGGCCGCCTCCGCGGCGCGCCGCGGCAGCGGTCCGTCGGTGCCCGCGTTGAGATAGGCGAGCTCGGCGAGCACGGGGAACTCGCTGCGCAGTCCGGACGGGTCCACGATCGGCGAGAATAGCTCCGTGGCCAGCGGCGATCGCCAGCAACCCATGTGGATGCCCTCACCCGAGCGCGTGCAGGCGACTGAGATGGCGCGCTTCATGGACTGGGTGGCCGAGCGTCACGGCGTCGAGATCGAGGACTACCAGGGGCTCTGGCGCTGGTCGGTCGACGAGCTCGAGCAGTTCTGGGCGGATGTCTGGGAGTTCACCGGCGTGATCGCCTCGAAACCATACGAGCGGGTGCTCGCGTCGCGGGAGATGCCCGGCACGCGCTGGTTCGAGGGTGCCGAGCTGAACTACGCGGAGAACCTGTTGAGCGGCCACCAGGACGGCGATGCGGCCGTCCTGCACTGCTCGGAGCTGCGCGAGCTGGCGCAGCTGAGCTGGGGCGAGCTGCGCGCACAGGTGGCCGGGACCGCCGCGGGTCTCGCGGCGCTCGGCGTCGGCCGCGGCGATCGCGTCGTGGCCTACATGCCGAACATCCCCGAGACGCTCGTGGCGTTCCTCGCGACCGCTTCGCTCGGCGCGATCTGGTCGAGCGCCGCGCCGGAGTTCGGCGCCCGTTCGGTGATCGACCGCTTCGCGCAGATCGAGCCGAAGGTGTTCCTGACCGTCGACGGCTACCGGCACGGCGGCAAGGACTTCGGTCGCAGCGCCGTCGCGGCCGCCATCCTGACCGAGCTCCGAACCGTCGAGCACGCCGTGCTGCTGGGATACCTCGACGAGGGCGCCGACCCCGCCGCGCTCGGAGAGCGTGCGATCTCCTGGCAGGAGCTGCTGGACGAAGGCGCGCCCGGCGCCGAGCTGCGCTTCGAGCAGGTCGGCTTCGACCATCCCCTGTGGGTGCTCTACTCCTCGGGCACGACCGGCCTGCCAAAGGCGATCGTGCAGGGGCACGGCGGCATCCTGCTCGAGCAGGTCAAGAAGCGGATGCACCTCGACCTGCGGCCCGGCGATCGCATGTTCTGGTTCACGACGACGGGCTGGATGATGTGGAACTTCCTCGTCGGCTGTCTGCTCAGCGAGGCGGCGATCGTGCTCTACGACGGCAGTCCGGCACACCCCGACCTCGGCGCGATGTGGCGGCTCGCCGAGGGTGCGGGCACCACCTGCATGGGGCTCAGTCCCGGGCTGCTCGCCTCCTGCGAGAAGGCGGGGATCGAGCCCGCCCGCGAAGCCGACCTCTCCCGCCTGCGCGCCGTGGGTGCCACCGGCTCGCCGCTCGCGCCGGAGTCCTTCCACTGGGTCTACGAGCACGTCAAGGACGACATCTGGCTGTTCTCGACCAGCGGCGGCACCGACGTCTGCACGGCGTTCGTCGCGGGCTGCCCGATGCTGCCCGTCTACGAGGGCGAACTGCAGTGCCGGGCGCTCGGCTGCAAGGTCGAGTCCTGGGACGAAGAGGGGCGCTCGCTGATCGACGAGGTCGGCGAGCTCGTCGTGACCGAGCCGATGCCCTCGATGCCGCTGTTCCTGTGGGGGGATGAGGGCGGCGAGCGGCTGCGCGACAGCTACTTCGCCGTGTACCCCGGGATCTGGCGCCACGGTGACTGGATTCGCATCACGCCGCGTGGCGGCGCCGTCATCTACGGACGCTCGGACTCTACGATCAACCGCCAGGGAGTGCGCATGGGGACGAGCGAGATCTATCGCGCTGCGGGGCGCGTCGACACCGTTCTCGACTCGCTGGTGATCGACGTGCCGCTCGCTGAGGAGGACGGCCCCGGCGAGGAGCTGCGGATGATCCTGTTCGTGGTGCTGCGCGATGGCGTCACCCTGGACGAGGGCCTTGAACACGAGATCAAGACCGCGATCCGCGAGGACTGCTCGCCGCGCCACGTTCCCAACGAGATCCGCCAGATCGCGCGGGTCCCGCGCACGCTCTCCGGCAAGGTGCTGGAGGTGCCGGTGAAGCGCATCCTGATGGGGACGCCGCCCGAGCAGGCGGCGAGCCGGGAATCGCTCGCCGACCCCGCCGCGCTGGATTACTTCGTCGAGCTGGCGAGGGAGCTGCTGAGGGGCTCCGCCGCGGCCTGACGCCGCGCTCAGGCGGGCGAGGCCGCGGCCTGCCGCAGGGCTCCGAGCAGCTGCGGGGCATCCAGTGCGCCCCTGGCGGCCAGCCGCCGGTCGATGATGAAGAACGGCACCGCGTCGATGCCGAGCCGCTGAGCGGTGTACTCGTCCTCACGCACCTGCTGTCCGTAGGCGTCGCCGGCGAGCATCTCCTGCACCGCGTCGCCGGGCAGGCCGGTCTCCGTGGCGAGGCGCAGCAGGACGTCGTGGTCGGAGACGAGCTCCCCGTCGGTGTGATGGGCGCGCATCAGCCGCTCCTTCATCGCGTCCTGCCGACCGTGCTCGGACGCGAGCTGCAGGAGCCGGTGCCCGTCGAAGGTGTTGCCCGCGCGGACGCGGTCGAAGTTCAGCTCCAGCCCCTCAGCCGCGGCCATCGCGCGCATCGCGGCGAGCGAGGCCTCCACCTCCTCGCGGGTGCGTCCGTACTTGTGCGCGATCCGATCGGCGTGATCGCCCTCGTACGTGGCGGGGGCGCCCGGGTCCAGCTCGAAGCTGTGCCAGCGGACCGCGATCTCCTCGGCGTCCTCGAACGAGGCGAGCGCTGCTTGCAGGCGTCGTCTGCCCAGGTAGCACCAGGGACACGCGATGTCAGACCAGATGTCGATCTGCATGGGCCGGGTATGGGTATAGCGCGCGCGGCCGCGCGCGCCGGTTCAGTTGCGCCGCTGGGCGGGCATCCCCAGCGCGGCGCGGAAGGCGCCCGCGACCGCGGGCGTCTCGCGCTCGGCCCCGAGCGGGAACACGTGGAGCGCGTCCACGCCGTCGATCGCCGCCAGCTCGGCCGCGAGCCGCGCCGCCAGCTCGAGGCCGCGGCCTGCCACGATCTCGGAGCGGGCGCCGTCCGGGATCAGGACCCCAGGGAGCCGTGCGGCGCGCTCTGCCATCGCTTCGTTGCGCAGCAGCGCGACACTCGCGTAGAAGCGGACGCCGGCGAGCGTGTCCGCGGCTCGCTCCAGGAAGGCGGAGAGCCCGTCGAGGTCGAAGACCATCTGCGACTGCACGAAGCAGGCGCCGGCCGCCACCTTCTTCTCCAGCAGGCGCAGCTCGCGGTCCTGGTCGGGCGAGAAGGGGTTGACCACGGCGCCCGGCTCCAGCGCGCGCGGCTCGGCCCACTCGCGGACGTGTCCGATCAGCTCGCTGGCCTTCATGTCGCGCACCGCAGGCGCGTCACCGGCGGGGTCGCCCTGGACGCAGAGCACGCCCTCGGAGCCGAGGGCGGCGGCGCCGAGCACCTGCGAGCGCAGCGCGAGACGGTTGCGGTCCCGGCAGGAGACGTGGACGATCGTCCGCACGCCCTGCTCGCGCGCGAGCGCGACGGCTGCCAGCGGCGACATCCGCGCCTGCCCGGCGTGGTTGTCGGTCAGCCCGACGATGTCGACGGTGTCGGCGAGCAGGGCGATCCGCTCGCGCACCTTGACGGGCTCGGCGGTGCCGGGCAGGGAGATCTCCGCCGAGGTCATCGCGCGCGTGGGCATGGCCTCAGGGTATTCGACGCCCGGGGCGCCCTACAGCCCCAGCGAGCGCCCGACGATCTCCTTCATGATCTCGTTGGCGCCGCCGTAGATCCGCGTCACGCGGGCATCCGCCCACGCCCGCGCGATCGGGTACTCGACCATGTAGCCGTAGCCGCCGAACAGCTGCAGGCAGCGGTCGGCGACGCGGCCCTGCAGGTCGGTGCACCACCACTTCGCGGTCGCGGCCTCCTCCGGCGTCAGCTCGCCGGCGTCGAGCGCGAGCGCGCAGCGGTCGATGAAGGTGCGGGCGATCTGGATTTCGCCGTGCAGCTCGGCGAGCTCGAAGCGGGTGTTCTGGAAGGAGCCGATCGTCTGGCCGAAGGCGGTGCGCTCGCGGACGTAGTCGAGCGTCCAGCCGAGCATCGCCTCGGCGGCGGCGACCGCGCTGGCCGCGATCGACAGGCGCTCCTGGGGCAGGTTCGAGACCAGGTAGAGGAAGCCCTGTCCCTCCTCTCCCAGCAGGTTCGCAATCGGAACCTGCACGTCGTCGAAGGACAGCTCGGCCGTGTCCTGACCGTGCTGGCCGACCTTCTCGAGGTTACGCCCCCGCTCGAAGCCCTCCATGCCGCGCTCGATCACGACCAGGGAGATGCCGCGGTGCTTCTGCGACGGATCCGTCTTCACCGCGGTCACCACCAGGTCGGCGTTGATGCCGTTGGTGATGAAGGTCTTGGAGCCGTTGACGACGTACCGGTCGTCCTCACGCCGCGCGCTCGTCGACATCCCCGCCAGGTCAGACCCGATCCCCGGCTCGGTCATGGCGATGGCCGTGATCAGCTCGCCGGAGACGATTCCTCCCAGCCAGCGGTCGCGCTGCTCCGGCGTGCAGTAGCTCAGGAAGTAGGGCAGGCAGATGTCGTTGTGCAGCGTGATCCCGAGGCCGAAGCTGCCCACGCCCACGCGCTGGCACTCTTCGCCGATCACCATGTTCAGCCGGAAGTCCTCGGCGCCGGCGCCGCCGTCGGCCTCGGGGACGGCCATCGCCAGGAAGCCGCCCCCGCCCGCCGCGGCGTACAGCTCGCGCGGCACGATCCCCTCGCGCTCCCACTCCATGTAGTGGGGGCTGACCTCGCGCTCGAGGAAGGTGCGGAAGCTCGCCCGGAAGTCTTCGTGCAGGTCCTCGTAGAGCGCGCGCCTCACGGCGCAGGACCCTACACCCGGCCCGGCTCCGCGCGAAAGCCCGGCTTTGTCAGCAGCAGCTGCACGTCGCGGATGCGGCGCTCGGCGAAGCCGCCCTCGCACCAGCACAGGTACAGCTCCCACAGGCGCCGGAAGCGCTCGTCGTAACCCAGCTCCGCGAGCCGCTCCCGAGCCTCCAGGAAACGCTCCCGCCACGCCGCCAGGGTGCGGGTGTAGTGGCTCGTGATGTCCTCGAGATGCGCCATCCGCATGTCGGTGACGCGGGAGAGGTTCCGCGAGATCACCTCCATCGAGGGCAGGCAGCCGCCGGGGAAGACGTGTGTGTTGATGAAGCTGCGCGAGGCCTTCTCGACCTCGTAGGCGCTGTCGTCGATCACGATCGCCTGCAGCAGCATCGCGCCGTCGTCGCGCAGCAGCCCCGAGCAGCGCCTGAAGAACGTCGGCAGGTACTGCCAGCCGACCGCCTCGATCATCTCGATCGAGACGAGGCGGTCGTAGCTGCCGGTCAGGTCGCGATAGTCCTGCGCCAGCACCGTGACGCGGTCGGCGAGGCCCGCCTCGGCGATGCGGCGGCTGGCGTAGGCGTGCTGCTCGCGCGAGATCGTGGTGGTCGTGACCCGGCAGCCGTAGCGCCCCGCCGCGTGGAGCGCGAACCCGCCCCAGCCCGTGCCGATCTCGAGCACGTGGTCGGAGGGGCCGAGATGCAGCCGCCGGCAGATGCGGTCGAGCTTGGCCAGCGACGCCTCGCGGAGCGTTGCGTCGGGCCGCTCGAAGACGGCGCAGGAGTACATCATCGTCTCGTCGAGGAACAGCTCGAACAGGTCGTTGCCGAGGTCGTAGTGGGCGGCGATCTGCCGGCGCGCGCGGCGCGGCGTGTTGCGCCCGAGCCAGCGCGCGGCTCGCTGCGCGGGCACGAGCAGGGGGGAGGCGATTCGCCGGACCCGGTCCAGGCGCGCGGCGTTGCGCGCCGCGATCCGCGTCATCGCGACGAGGTCGCTGCACTCCCACTGCCCGTCGAGATAGGAGTCGGCCAGCCCCACGCTGCCGCGCAGCAGCTGGCGGTAGAACAGCGGCGAGCGCACGTCGATCACCGCCCGCAGCTGCGCGTCGGGGCGGCCGAGCACGATGCGCTCGGTGCCCTCGCGCAGCTCGAGTTGCCCGCCGTCGATGCCCCGCAGCGCCCGCAGGACCAGGCGACGCGAAAGCGCAGCGTCGCGCCCTCCGTCGCGCCGCGCGGGCGGTCCGCCGGGCGTGCGGGTCAGCGCGGACGAGCTCACACCGGGGCCCTCTCGCGCTTGGGGTGGGGGTGGTATGTGGCGCCGCGCAGGCGCAGCCGCAGCGCGTGGCCGTAGATCCGCGCGAGGATCGCGACGGTCTGGAGCGGGTACCGGGCGATCAGCGACGCGAGCGTTCGCCGGGTGAGCTCGCGGCGGGCGAGCGAGAGCGTCGCGTCGAACACCGTCCGTCCGCCGGCGTCGGTCGAGGCGATGTGCACCGAGATGCGCTCGCCGGGCTCGCTCACAGACAGATCGTAGGTCTGTTCCATGCCCATCAGGGGTGAGACGTGGAGCTGCTTCGCAAAGGTGCCGCGCGCGAGGGAGGAGGGGCGGGTGGGACGGCGCTCGGCCCCGGCCGCGGTCGCATCGCGCGCTGCGCCGTTCTCGGCGTCCAGCACATAGGAGTGGCTCTCGCCCCAGGGGGTGTTGGTGACGTGGGCGACGACCGCCTCGACGCGGCCCGAGTCGCGCCCGTAGCACCAGTAGAAGCTCACGGGGTTGAAGTTGTGCCCGAAGCAGCGCAGGTGGGTGAGCAGGGCGATCGGGCCTCCCGGACGCCGGCCGGTGCGCTCGGCGACAAGCTCGCGCACCGACTCCGCGAGGTCGCAGCGCTCGTCGCCCAGGTGGTCGGCGCGGCGGAACCAGGCCAGCGCGGGACGCCGCGCGGAGAACAGCAGCCCGCCGTCGAGCGCGGCCGGCAGCTCGTCGAGGTCGAGGTAGGCCATGAAGAGGGGCTGGCGGAACTCGTCGCGGACCTCCCCGGCGAGGCGGCGGTGTCGTACGGCACCCTCGTACAGGGCGCTCCTCAAAGCGTCGCCCCGAACGCCGCGCAGGCCGCCAGCGCGCTGCGCACGCCGTCCTCGTGGAAGCCCCAGCCCCAGTAGGCGCCGCAGTAGTGGGTGCGGCGCTCGATGCCGCTGATCTCCGCGCGCTGGGACTGGGCGGCGACGCCGGCGGGGGTGAAGACCGGATGCGAGTAGGAGATCGTGCGGATCACCTGCTCGGGGTCGATCGCCTCCGTGCGGTTGAGCGTGACGCAGTAGTCGCGCTCCGCGCGCAGCCGCTGCAGGTGGTTCATCCAGTAGGTGACCGTCGAGACCGGCTTCGGCTCTGCCAGCAGGTGGAAGTTCCAGGCCGAGCGCGCCCAGCGCCGCCGCGGAAGCAGGCGCCCGTCGGTGTGGAGCACGGCCTCGTTGTGCTGGTAGGGGATCGCGCCGAGCACGCGCCGCTCGCGCTCACAGGGGTCGGACAGCACCCGCAGCGCCTGATCGGAGTGCGCCGCGATCACGACGTGGTCGAAGCGCTGGCTGTCGCGCCCGCCGCGTCCGTCGGCGACGACGGTGACGTGATCGGGCTCGCGCGTGATCGAGCGCACGGGCGCGCCCAGCCGGATGCGGTCGCGGAACGGCGCCGTCAGCGCCTCCACATAGCGCGCCGAGCCGCCCGCGATCGTCGACCAGCGCGGCCGGTCGCGGAAGCCGAGCATGCCGTGGTTGGCGAAGAACTCGGCCAGGAAGCGGACCGGGAAGGTGTGCATCTGCGCCGGGTCCGCCGACCACACCGCAGAGGCCTGCGGGACGATCAGCCGCTCGACGAACTGGCGCGAGAAACGATGCCGCGCCAAGAAGTCCGCGAGCGAGTCTGCCTCGCCCGCCGCCCCTCCTTCGAGCAGTCGCCGCAGCTCGCGGTTGAAGCGCAGCAGGTCGAGGATCATGCGCTGGAAGCGCAGGCTGACGAGATTGCTGGGCTGGCAGAACAGCCCGTGCGGGGTGCCGGAGTACTCGAAGTCCTCGCTCTCGCCCTTCACCGAGAAGCTCATCTGCGTCGGCTGGCGCGCCACGCCCAGGCGGTCGAGCAGTCGTGTGAAGAGCGGGTAGTTGCGGTCGTTCATGACGATGAAACCGGTGTCGATGTGGTGGGTCTCGTGCGCGGTGTCCACCCGGATCGTGTTCGTGTGGCCGCCCGCGTAGGAGCCCGCCTCGTAGACGACGATCTCGTGCCGGCCGTGGAGGAGGTGCGCGGCGACGAGCCCCGACACGCCCGCGCCGACGATCGCGATCCTCATCGCCGACCTCGCTGTTCGTCCTCGATCAAACCCATCGCACCAGCTCATACGTTCCCGTGCGCGAGCCGGATCATCGCGCGCGTGGGGAGGATTGCGAGGCGCATGCGTCGAAACAGACGGCCGTGAAGCGCACAGCGACCAAGACACCCGAGGCGGGCCCGGTCAACGGCACCTCCGAGCACCAGAGCCTCTCCAAGTACATCCAGGCCCGCTTCGACGAGTGCTCGCGCTCGCAGAAGGACGTGGCGCAGTACATCGTCGACCACCTCGACGAGGCGGCGTTCCAGACGGCCGAGGAGCTGGCCCGGCGCGCGAACACCTCCAGCTCCACCGTCGTGCGCTTCTCCCAGGCACTCGGCTTCGAGGGCTTCCCCGAGTTGCAGGCCGCGGCGCGCGAGGAATATCGCCGCGTGCACACGAAAGCTGCCAAGGAGAACGGGGCGGGTGGCGTCTCGTCATCGACGCCGCTGTTCTCGCTCGACCAGAACGAGTTCGAGTCGGCGCTCGCCGCCGACCACCTGAACGTCGAGGAGACGGCCCGGAAGGTCTCACGATCGGACGTCGAGGCGCTGATCGCGGCGATCGTCGAAGCCGAGAAGGTGCTGGTCGCCGGCACCGACCAGATGGCGTTCTTCGCCAGCTACCTGCGGCACCTGCTGATGCTGCTGGACCTGCGCGTGGATGTCGTCGCGAGCCCCTCGCAGGAGGCGCTCAGCCGGCTCGGGCGGATCGACGCCCAGACACTGGTGATCGGCCTGTCGGCGGGACGCCCGCACCCGCTCGTCGTGCGTGCGATGAAGCTCGCCCGCCACCGCCAGGCGCGCACGGCCGCGATCACCGACGCGACGCTGTCGGAGATCGCCAAGCTCGCGCAGATCAAGCTCTACTACTCCTCCAACAGCCCGGCGTACGTACGCTCGCACGCGGCGCTGCTCAGCATCATCCAGGCGCTCGCCTACGGGGTCTACGCGCGCGACACCGCGCAGTACGACGACCGCATCAAGGCGTTCCGGCTGAAGTAGCGGCGGCGCCCCCGGGCCGCGCCGTTATGCTCGCGGACGTAACGGCAGCGGGGGGCTGTCACCAGAACGAAAAAAAGGGAGTCGGCCGGCGCTCCGTGCCGGCCTCAAGAGTCGGCCGGTGCTCGCAGCCGGCCTCGAAGGGGGAACCACATGACTCGCACCGCCGCCCGCGTCCGCATCGCTCTGGCCGCGGCTCTCGTCCTCGTCTGTGCCGCCGTGCTGACGGCCACGGCGCTCGCAGCCAAGCCCAAGAAGCACGCCCGTTTCAGCGGCACCACCAACACGACGCCGGTCGAGGGCTTCCACGCTCCGGTTCGGTTCACCGTCTCCTCCGACGGCAGGTCGCTGCTGAACTTCACGTTCGGGTCATTCGGGTGCTTCGGGGCGGGCGGCTTTCGCCCGAACACGAACCCGTACACCGGCCACTCGCTGATCGACGCCGGCAAGCTCAAGGTGTCCTCGAACGGCAAGTTCTCCGACAGCGCGATCTCCTCGTACACCGTCCAGGGCCAGAAGACCACGACGAAGATGACGATCAGCGGCTCCTTCTCCACGCCGAAGCGAGTGTCGGGCAGCATCAGCCTCTCGCAAACGGTTGTCGGCGGCGGCGTCAACTCGAAATGCGGGCCCGGGGGACCGAAGTTCACCGCAAAGGCGGGATAGCGAGCGACCGAACCGCACGCCGGGCGCGGCTCCCGTAGCCTCGGTCTCGTGGGAACCCCCTGGGACGCGGAGACCTACGACCGCACCAGCAAGCCGCAGCAGCGCTGGGCCAACGAGGTGATCGCGCGCCTGATCGGCGTCGAGCGCGATGCGACCGTGCTCGACGTCGGCTGCGGCACCGGCCGCGTGACCGAGCACCTGGCCCGGCTCGTGCCCGGCGGGAGGGTGCTGGCGATCGACGCCTCCGAGGACATGGTCGCGCTTGCGCGCGAACGGCTCGGCGAGCGGGCGGAGGTGCGCCGGTGCGACGTGCTCGACCTGGACCTCGACGCCGAGGTCGACGTCGTCTTCTCCACGGCCACGCTGCACTGGGTCACCGATCACGACGCGCTCTGGCCGGTGCTCGCCCGTGCGCTGAAGCCGGGTGGCAAACTCGAGATCCAGTGCGGGGGAGAGGGCAACATCGCGACCGTGCGCGCGGTCATCGACGACGCCGCCGCCGCGGTGGGCGCCGACCTCGGCGGCTTCTCGCCCTGGACGTTCGCGAGCCCCCAGGACACGGAGCGCAGGCTGCACGACGCCGGCTTCACCGAGGTCAAGTGCTGGCTCGCCGACGAGCCGGCCTTCCCGGAAGAAATGGAGGCGTTCGTCCGCACGTCGATCCTCGCCGCGCACCTGCAGCGTCTGCCCGAGGAGAGCCGCGATCCCTTCGTGGCCGCGGTCATGCAGCGCGTGCGGCTCCCGCTCGACTACGTGCGGCTGAACGTCTCGGCGGTGCGAGCCGGCGCGGCCTGACGGCCGGCACGGAGCGCCGGCCGGGCCCTTCCCGACGGCCGGCACGGAGCGCCGGCCGGCCCCTTCCCGACGGCGGGCACGGACCGCCGGCCGGGCCCTTCCCGACGGCGGGCACGGAGCGCCGGCCGGCCCCTTCCCAAACTCCCCGCCGCCGCGCCTCGCCGTCTGCAAGGATCTGGCCGCGATGCACCGCAGGCTCATCGGCAGCGACGGCCCTGAGAGATTGGGCGAGGTCGAGTTCTTCGGAGGGCTCTCCGAGGCGCATCGCCGCATGCTCGCCCGTCACATCGACGAGCTTCACGCCGATCCCGGCGACCACCTCATGCAGGAGGGCGACTACGGGTACGAGGCGATCTTCATCGAGGACGGCAGCGCCGAGGTCCGCCAGCACGGCGAGCTGATCAACACGATCGGGGCGGGCGAGATCGTCGGCGAGCTGGCGCTCGTGGCGCCCGAGGGCAAGCGGACCGCGACGGTCACGGCAAGCACGCCGCTGCGGGCGCTCAGCCTGACCTCCCGCTCCTTCCACGAAATCCGCTCGCGCATGCCCGACCTGGCAGAGGCGATCGACCGGGCCGCGCAGGAGCACCAGCAGCGCGATCAGCGCCGCGCCGAACAGGCAGCCGGCGCCTGACCGTGTCCGCCGGCGAGCGCGGGCCGGCGCTGCGCAGTGTCACCATCGTCGATCTGAGCGCGATCCTCGGCGAGCTCCAGGACTTCTGGAGCGAGGAGCGCGATATGGCGTTCCTGCACCAGGCGCTATACGTGCACGAGTTCGGCGAGACCTCGGTGCTGGCCGAACGCGACGGGCGCATCCTCGGCTATCTGCTGGGGTTCGTGAGCCCGGACGGCACCGGCTACATCCACGCCGTCGCGGTGCGTGGCGAGGCGCGCGGGGAGGGGCTCGCGCGGGCGATGTACGAACGCTTCGAGGAGCTCGTGCGGGAGCGCGGAGCGCGCGGGTTGAAGGCGATCACGGCGCCCGAGAATGCCGGCTCGCGCGCCTTCCACGAAGCGCTGGGGTTCTCGGCGGAGGAGGTCGAGGGGTACTCGCCGAGCGCGGGGGCGCGGCTGGTG
Source organism: uncultured Solirubrobacteraceae bacterium (assembly GCA_963742805.1). Lineage (GTDB taxonomy): Bacteria > Actinomycetota > Thermoleophilia > Solirubrobacterales > Solirubrobacteraceae > Palsa-744. The sequence continues at coordinate 704,721 of CAVUNG010000002.1, forward strand.
TTCAGGCGCCCGCTCGCCGGCGACTGACAGCGACGCTCGCCACCCGCATCACCCGAAGGTGAACACGTATGCGCGGACGCCCGCGTCGAGGAACGAGATCTCGAGTTCGCGCGGGGCCACTGCCGGCTGGCGGATCAGCTGGTACATGCGGGGCTCGGTGATCGTGCCCTCGCCGTTGCGATCGACGTCGAGGCCGTGGGCGTCGCCCGGCGGAACGCCGTCCAGGCGCACCGAGATCCGCACGGCGGCCCCGTCCGCGCGCGGTGCGAGGACGAGGTTCGCATCGCGCGCCAGGAAGCGGAAGGAGACCGAGCCGGGGGCCGCGGACAGCTCGGCCGCCTCGCCCCCGAGCGACCAGGTTCCGTGGAGCGCCCAGTGGTTGAGCGCGAGGGCGTCCGGCGACGGCTCGCTGCGGCGTTCGCCGCGGGCGCTGCCGAGGTAGGTCTCCGGGGAGCCGAGCGCGTCGAGGTCGGCCGCCTCGGCGAGCCCGCCCGCATCGACACGCGCCAGGTCCTCCTCCACGCCCAGGAGCTCCTGGATCTCTTCCTCGATCTCCTCGTAGTCCCCCTCCCCGAAATGGCGAAACCGGATCTGGCCGGTGCCATCGAGGAGGTAGGCCGCCGGCCAGTAGTGGTTCTCGAACGCGCGCCAGATCGTGAAATCGTTGTCGATTACCACGGGGTAGGAGACGCCGAGCTCGCTGCTCGCGCGCCGCACGTTCGCGAGGTCGTGCTCGAACCCGAACTCCGGCGCATGTGCTCCGATCAAAGTGAGGCCGCGGTCGCGGTATCGCTCGTGCCACGCTCTGAGGTAGGGGAGGGTCCGCAGCCAGTTGACGCACGAGTACGTCCAGAAGTCGACGAGCACGGCGCGGCCGAGCAGCCCATCCGCTGTCAGCGGCTCGGAGTTGAGCCAGGCGCTCGCTCTGTCGATCGCCGACAACGCGTTCGAGCCTCGGGACACGATGGACATACTGCCCCCTCCAGCGCTGTCCGTGTCAAATTCCTGGCGCCTTCATGGGCGGCTTGGCTGCCCGGGGGCTCGCGCAGGCGGGTGGCCTCCCGGAGTGGCCGAACACCTCGCCGGCGCGCCATGTCCGGCTCGATCATGACGTCGATCGCCGGCGTCCCCCTGTCCGCCTCGTCGGAGACGCGCTGCGCACCTTGGCCCCCGCGGCGAGCCGGGGCGCGGCCCGCGCGCTTATAGACTGCGAGCCATGCGAGACGAGGCGACATTCCGCGTCAAGACGGGGTTGGCGGAGATGCTCAAGGGCGGCGTGATCATGGACGTCGTCACGCCCGAGCAGGCCAAGATCGCCGAGGACGCGGGCGCGGCCGCTGTGATGGCGCTGGAGCGCGTGCCCGCCGACATCCGCCGTGACGGTGGCGTGGCGCGGATGTCCGACCCGGAGATGATCGAAGGCATCCAGCAGGCGGTGACGATCCCGGTCATGGCCAAGGCGCGCATCGGGCACTTCATGGAGGCGCGGGTGCTCGAGGCGCTCGAGGTGGACTACATCGACGAGTCGGAGGTCCTGACCCCGGCCGACGAGCGCAACCACATCGACAAGTGGGAGTTCAAGGCGCCGTTCGTGTGCGGCGCGACCAATCTCGGCGAGGCGCTGCGGCGGATCGGCGAGGGCGCCGCGATGATCCGCTCCAAGGGCGAGGCCGGCACCGGCGACATCGTCGAGGCGGTGCGCCACATGCGCCAGATCGTCGGCGAAATCCGGCGGCTGACGATGCTCGGCGACGACGAGCTCGCGACGGCCGCGAAGGAGATCGCGGCCCCACTCGACATCGTCCGCGACGTCGCGCAACAGGGACGCCTGCCCGTGGTCCTCTTCTGCGCCGGCGGCATCGCCACCCCCGCCGACGCGGCGCTGATGATGGCGCTCGGGGCCGAGGGCGTCTTCGTCGGCTCGGGCATCTTCAAGTCCGAGGACCCTGCGACGCGCGCCGGCGCGATCGTCGCGGCGACCACCCACTGGCAGGACCCGCAGCGCGTGACCGATGCCTCGCGTGGCCTCGGCACGCCGATGGTCAGCCTCGAGAGCTCCAAGCTCGACGAGGAGCAGCTTCTCGCCCAGCGTGGCTGGTAAAGCCTCAGCGGGCCGATGACCGGCCCCTCGCGGCGTCCTCGCTCGACGAGCAGATGCGCTCGTCGATCGGCCGGCAGAGCGCATCTCGCTCGCTGCGTCCTTGCCAGGCGGCCTCCTCGCCCCGCCGAGGCGTGCAAGGGATGAGCCCGCTGATAGGCGTCCTCGCCCTCCAGGGCGGCTTCGAGGCGCACGAGCGCATGCTCGCCCGGCTCGGCGCCGGCACGCGTGAGGTGCGGGTCCCCGCCGACCTCGAGGGCCTCGACGGGCTCGTCGTCCCCGGCGGCGAGTCGACGACGATGACGCTCGGGATCGAGCGGGAGGGGCTCGCAGAGCCGCTGCGCGCGCTGGCCGCGAGCGGCCGCCCGGTGCTCGGCTCCTGTGCCGGGCTGATCATGCTCGACCGCGAGCATCTCGGCCTGATGGACATCTCCGCGCGCCGCAACGCCTTCGGCCGCCAGGTCGCGAGCTTCGAGGCGGACCTCGAGGTCGCAGGCGTCGAGGGCCCGCCGCTGCGTGCGATCTTCATCAGGGCGCCCTGGATCGAGGAGCACGGGCCCGGGGTCGAGATCCTGGCGTCGGTCGACGGCCACCCCGTGGCGGCGAAGCAGGACCGCATGATCGCCGTCGCGTTCCACGCCGAGCTGGGTGACGACGATCGGCTGCACCGCCGGTTCCTCGAGCTCGCGGGGGAGAGCGCGCGAACCACGGCTTGACGAGGACTTGACGAGGACTTGACGAGGAGTTGCAGTAAGTGGTAGCTTACCGTAAGTGCCGACTTACCAAGCACAGGCGTTCGACGCTCTCGGCGACCCGACCCGGCGCGAGATCTTCGAGCTGCTCGCCGAGCGGCCGCAGGCGGTGGGGGAGCTGGCCGGGCAGCTGCCCGTCAGCCGCCCCGCGGTCTCGCAGCACCTGCGCGTGCTCAAGGGCGCCGGTCTCGTGAGCGACCGCCCGGACGGGAGCCGCCGCATCTACCAGGTCGATCCCGCCGGGGTGAGCGAGCTCCGTGCCTACCTGGACCAGTTCTGGAACCGATCGCTGGCCTCCTTCAAGACGGCGGCCGAGCAGAAATTCAAGGAGAAAGCAATGAGCTCGACATCCACGCAGACCGACGTGACCGCCGTGCGCGCCTCGACCGTCGTCGACGCGCCCGCCGAGGAAGCCTTCAGCGTCTTCACCGAGGACATCGGCAGCTGGTGGAACCCCGACCACCACATCCTCGACGGTGAGCTTGCCGAGATGGTCTTCGAGCCGCGCGTCGGCGGCCACGTCTTCGACCGCGCCACCGACGGCAAAGAGTGCCGCTGGGCGCGGGTGCTCGCCTACGACCCCCCGCGGCGCTTCGTGATCAGCTGGGACATCGACCTGCACTGGCAGCGCGAGACCGACCCGAGCCGCGCGAGCGAGATCGAGGTGACCTTCACACCCCAGGGGTCCGAGCAGACCCTCGTCGAGCTGGAACATCGCCACCTCGACCGCCACGGCGAGGGCTGGGAGGGGATGCGCGACGCGGTCGGCTCGCCCGGCGGCTGGAGCGGCGGCCTGGGCCTGTTCGCGGCCCGGCTGGCGAAGCCGTAGGGGCCGCGGCGGCCTGGGGATCGGGGCGCTGCGCTACAAAGGAGCATCGCCTCCGAGCCCCACGTCGCCGCCCTCTCCACCACGCCGGTCAAGGCGCTGCGCATCCTGCGCCGCGAGCGTGTCGTGCTCGGCAGGGACGGCGCGGCGGGCGACCGCGCGTACTTCCTCGTCGACGAGCGGGGGCGGATGGTCAACGGCAAGCACAGCACGCTGCTCAACCAGGTCGTCCCCGAGCTGGGCGAGGACGGCGAGCTGTCGCTCGCGTTCCCCGACGGACACCGCGTCGCGGGGCCGCCGACCCCCGGCGAGAGCGTCGAGGTCCGCTTCTACTCGCTGATGCGCCCCGCGCGGGCGATCGAGGGGCCGTTCTCGCAGGCCCTGTCCGAGCACGCCGGCCTGCAGCTGCGGCTGGTCGCGTTCGAGCCGGGCCGCTCGTCGGTCGATCGCGGCGCGCAGGGTGCCGCGACGCTGCTGTGCCGCTCCTCGGCCGGCGCGATCGCGGCGGCGGCGGGTCGCGAGAGCATCGACACGCGCCGCTTCCGGATGACGATCGAGCTCGACGGGTGCGAGCCGTTCGCCGAAGACGGCTGGATCGGGCGCGAGCTGCGGATCGGCGGCGCGCGGCTGCGGCCGATGGGCCACGTCGGCCGCTGCATCGTCACGACGCTCGATCCCGACAGCGGCGAGGTCGACCTGCCGACGCTGGATCTCCTGCGCGAGCTGCGCGGCGACGCCGAGACGACCGAGCCGCTCGCGCTCGGCGTGCACTGCGCGGTGCTCGAGCCGGGAGAGGTCGCGCTCGGCGATCCGGTCGAGCTGGAGGGCTGATGCGGATCGCCGTTGCCGCCGACGAAGTGACGGGCGTCGACTGAGCTTCGACGCCGGTCCTGCGCGGCGCGGGGGAGAAGCTCAGGTCGGGGCGCGGGCGACCCGATAGAGCCTTGTGAGCGTCGTCGTCTCGAGGTCTCCCCATGTCCTCTCCCGGCGGGTGGGAGCCGCGGCGCGGACCATCGTCTATGGCGCTCTGCTCGCAGCGATCGCGCTCGCTCCTCCGCTCAGCAGCAGCGACTTCCAGTACCCGGGGGTTTCCAACTCCTGGGTGCTGCTCGTCGCCGCCGCTCTCACCGTCATCCCGCTCGTGGACCCCGCCCGTCCGTGGAGCCTGCGCCACCTGGACCTGCTCGCGCTCGTCGCGCCGGCGGCTGCCCTGGCGATCGATCGGCGCTCGCTCGACTGGCCGGTGGTACTCGTCTATCCCGTGCTCGCCTACCTCTGCCTGCGGATGATCTCGATCGCGCGCGCGCCGGGCGCGCCGCAGCCCTCGGCGGCGGCCGTCGCGAGCCCCTCCCGGATCAGAGCGGGATGGCTCGCGGCAGGGATCGTCGTGCTCGTCTTTGCGCACGTGAACGCCGCGGCGACGAGCACAGTTCGCACCGACTCCGGCGAAGGGGGCGTGCAAGGCGCGCGGCGGATCCTTGAAGACAGGAGCCCCTACGGCGTCGCGGCGACCTTGCCGAGCTCACCTCACGGCGACGTATACGGACCGGCGCTGTACGAGGCCTACACGCCGTTCGCGGCCCTCCTCGGCCGTCGCGGCGCCGAACGCACCGCCGCGCTCGCATTCGATCTGCTCACGGCCCTGCTCCTGTTCCTCCTCGGCAAGCAGCTGCGAGGGCCGGCGCTCGGCGTGCTCGCTGCGTACTGCTGGCTGGCCTTCCCCATGACCTTCTACGAGGACGCGCTCGGCTTCAACGACGGGCTGGTTGCCGCCTCCCTGGTCGGCGTGCTCCTCGCGGCAAGCTCACCTGTGCGCAGGGGGGCGCTGGCGGCGGTCGCCGGGCTCGGGAAGCTCAGTCCCCTCGCACTGATCCCGGCGCTTGCGGCCTACCGGCCCCCGACGTCCTCCCGAAAGCGCCGGGACGTCGTCGTCTTCGGCCTCGGCTTCCTCGGCATGGCGGTGATCGTGTTCGCGCCGATCGTCCTTCACACATCTGCCGGGACGTTCCTCTCGCGCACCTTCGGCTTTCAAGCTTGGCGCGAACCGTCCGACTCGCTGTGGAGCGCGCTCCAGTTCGGCTATGGGGCCGGTCACCCGTGGGTGGCCTCGGCCGGGCGCCTCCTGCACGGGCTCCTCGCCGCCTTCGCCGGCACGCTGGTGATCCTCTCTTACAGGCTCGTCCGCGTCCACACGGTCCCCAGCCTCGCTGCCGCGTGCGCCGCGGTGCTCATCGCCGTTCAGGCGAGCCTCGGCTACTACTCCTACAGCTATCTGCTCTGGGTCGTGCCGCTGGTGCTTGTCGCGATCCTCGCGCGGCCGATGTCGGAAGGCGGCATCCGGCGCCTCCCGACGCCGGCGCCCAGATCGCTTCTCGCCAGGCCGGATCGCATCTCGAGCGCGTGACCACGGTGCTGCGCGGCGAGCCGTTGACGGGCAAGCGGACCTAGCCGGCAGCAGCGAACCGCACGACCCCGTCGCGCTCCTGTTCGACGGCGCGCCCGTCCTCCAGCAGCAGGTCCACGTGGCCGAGCACCTCCGACAGCGTCAGGTACGCCTGCGTCACCGCCACGTTGCCCCACAGCTCCTGCGCGATCTCGTGCGCGCTCCGCGGCTGTTCTGCGATCAGGCGCAGGATGCGCTCGGCGCGGCGCTTGTGCATGCGGAAGCGCTCGTCGATCAGCGCGACGTGGTCGGTGATCGGCCGCCCGTGCCCCGGGAGCACGAGCTCCAGATCGAGCTCGCGCGTGGCTTCCAGGGAGCGCATGTAGGTGATCAGCGCCTGCGGGCGGGGGCCGTCGGGATCCGGCTCGGCTCCCAGCGGGCGCGCGAGCAGCGGGTTCGAGGAGATGTGCGCGATCAGGTGGTCCGCCGCGAGCATCAGCTTGCGCTGCTCGTCGACGAAGACGGTGTCCGACGGACTGTGCCCCGGCCGCTGCAGCACTCGCAGCGTGCGGTCGCGCAGCGCGAGCTCCCCGCCGTCGCCGAGAGGGCGTGTCACCCGCACCGAGGAGCCCCAGGCGCGGAAGCCGGCCGAGACCGCACGCAGCGCCGTCACGATTTCCGGCGGGATGCCGTGCCGGAGCATGATGCTCTCGGCGAACGCGTCGTCGAGGTCGGTTTCTTTGCCGTAGTTCGCGAGGTAGGGGGCGAGCGGCCCGATCGCCGCCACCTCGGCGCCCGAGCGCCGCGCGAGGATCGAGGCGAGCCCGAAGTGGTCCATGTGCTGGTGGCTGATCACCAGCAGCTCGATGTCCTCGATGCGCCGGCCGCGCTGCGCGAGCGCCTGCTCGAGCTCGTCCAGCGCCTTCGCGGAGTTGGGCCCCGAGTCGACGAGGGTCAGCGGCGAGTCCTCGATCAGGTAGGCGTTCACGCGGCCGACCATGAACGGGGTGGGCACCGCCAGCCGGTGGATGCCGGCTGCGGCCGCGCGGCTCAGGTTCTCTCGCTCCTCCTCTGCTTCCCGCGCGGCGCGCTGCTCGGCGGATTCCTCCGCCGGGGCCCCCGCGCTCACGAGCGGATCAGCGCCAGCACCTCGTCCCGGCGCCGTTCCATGTCCTCGGCGGAGACGAGCGACTCCAGGCACAGGCGCAGCAGCGGCTCGGTGTTCGAGGGCCGCACGTTGAAGTGCCAGTCCGGGTAGTCGATCGAGATCCCGTCGAGGTGTTTCTGCTCCGCGTCGGAGTAGCGGGCGGCGATCTCGTCCATCTTCGCCTGCTGGTCTGCGACCTCAGAGTTGATCTCGCCCGAGATGAAGTAGTGCTCGCGGTAGGGCGCGAGCCGCTCGGACATCGTCTGGCCGCCGGTGGCGAGCATCTCCAGCACCAGCAGCGCGGGGATCGTGCCCGAGTCCGCGCAGTAGAAGTCGCGGAAGTAGTAGTGGCCGGAGACCTCGCCGCCGAACAGCGAGCCCTCCTTGTGCATGCGGGTCTTGAAGAACGCGTGCCCGACGCGGTTGACGTAGGCGACGCCGCCCGCGCGCTCGACCGTGTCCGCGACGGCCCGCGAGGCGCGCACGTCATACAGGATCGCTTCGCCTGGCTTCGCCGCCTTCGAGAGCAGCGACTCGGCCAGCAGCGCGGTCAGGAAGTCGCCGTCGACGAAGCGGCCGGTCTCGTCGATGAAGAAGCAGCGGTCGGCGTCGCCGTCCCAGGCGATGCCCAGGTCGGCGCCGGTCTCGCGGACCTTCTCGATGATGAAGCTCCGGTTCTCGGGCAGCAGCGGGTTCGGCTCGTGGCCGGGGAACTCACCGTCGGGCTTCCAGTAGCTCTCGAGGAGCTCCAGCTCGAGGCTCTCCAGGAGGGGTCCCACCATCGGCCCTGCCATGCCATTCCCCCCGTCCACCACGACTTTCAGCGGCCGCTCGGCCGAGCGCACCGCGTCGCCGTCGATGAAGCGCAGTGCCGCCTCCTGGAAGGGCTGATAGATGTCAACCTCCTCGAGCTTTCCGGGCTCGGCGGCCCGCGGCGCGCTGCCGTCTTCGACCAGGCGGCGGACGTCCTGGATGCCCGAGTCCCCGGAGAGCGCGATCGCGCCCTCGCGGACGAGCTTGGCCCCCGTGTAGGCCTTCGGGTTGTGCGAGGCGGTGCACATCAGCCCGCCGTCGAGCTCGCGGGAGCCGACGAGCCAGTAGAGCATCTCCGAGCCGACCATGCCGGCGTCGATCACGCTCGCGCCCGCCGCGAGCATCCCGTCGCGGTAGCGCGCCGCGAGCTCGGGCGCGCTGAGGCGCATGTCGCGGCCGAGGCCGATCCGCAGCTCGCCGACCGGCTTGCCGGCCAGCTGCGAGAGCACGACCGGGAAGGCGCGCCCGATCCGCTCGGCCACCTCGCCGTCGATCTGCTCGCCGAAGATGCCGCGGATGTCGTAGGCCTTGAAGATGTCGGGGAGGGCGGAGGTGCTCATCGGGGCTCTGCGCATCCTATGAGGAGCGCTGCTCTCGCGACCGCGCGCCGCCCTCGTCGCGGCGATTCGTAGACTTAAAGACATGTCCGGTCATTCGAAGTGGGCCTCGATCAAGCACAAGAAGGCGATCGTCGACTCCCGCCGCGGCGCGCAGTTCTCCAAGTTGACGCGCGCGATCACGATCGCGGCGCGCGACGGCGGCGGCGATCCCGTCGGCAACCCCGCGCTCGACCTGGCGATCCGCAAGGCGAAGGAAGCGTCGATGCCGAAGGACAACATCGAGCGCGCGATCGCCAAGGGCACGGGCGAGGGCGCCGAGGCAGAGGCGATCGAATCGGTCCTGTACGAGGGCTACGGCCCCGGCGGGGTCGCGGTCCTCGTGGAGGCCCTCACCGACAACCGCAATCGCACGAGCGCCGAGGTCAAACACTCCTTCTCCAAGCAGAACGGCAGCCTCGGCGAGCCCGGCTCGGTGGCCTACCTGTTCGACAAGAAGGGCACGATCGTCGTGGACGGCACCCGCTACTCCGAAGACGACCTGATGCCGGCTGTCGAGGCCGGGGCCGAGGACATCTCGACCGATGACGACGTGTTCGAGGTGATCACCTCGCTGGCCGACTTCGCGGCGGTGCGGGACGCCCTCGAGGAGGCGGGCGTCGAGATCGACAGCGCCGAGCTCTCCTACCGCGCCTCCAGCCTCGTGCCGCTCGACGAGGCGGCGGCCGGCAAGCTGATGCGCCTGATCGACTCGCTCGAAGAGCTGGACGATGTGAGCGCGGTGCACGCGAACTTCGACGTGTCGGCGGACGTGCTGGAACGTGTCGCAGGCTGAGCGGCCAGCCGTCGCGATCCTCTGCGGAGGACGCGGCACACGGCTGCAGGAGCGCACGCAGGAGATCCCGAAGCCGCTGGTGGAGATCGGCGGGCTGCCGATCGTCTGGCACGTCGTCCAGCTGTACGCCTCGCAGGGCTTCAGGCGGTTCCTGCTGGCGACGGGCTACAAGGGCGAGCTGATCGAGCGCTTCGCGGCCGAGCACGCGTGGCCGCGCGGCGTCACGGTCGAATGCGTCGACACCGGCCTCGAGACGCAGACAGCCGGGCGCATCGCGCGACTGGCTTCTTTTTTGGGGAGGGGGAGATGTTCTGCGCGACCTACGCGGACGGGGTGGCCGACATCGACCTGCAGGCCCTGCTCGAGTTCCACCGCGCCCACGGCGCGCTCGCGACCATGACCGTGGTGCGCCCCGAGCTCCAGTTCGGCGTCACCGAGCTCGACGGCGAGGGCCGGGTCACCGGGTTCAAGGAGAAGCCGCGCTCCGATCACTGGATCAACGGCGGCTTCTTCTGCTTCGAGGCCGGCGCGATCGACTACATCGCCGCCGGCGGCGACGCCGCGGTGCTCGAGCGGGCGCCGCTGGAGGGGCTGGCGCGCGACGGCCAGCTGCGCGCACACCGCCACGAGGGCTTCTGGGAGTGCATGGACACCTACAAGGACGCCGTCGCGCTCAACGACCTCTGGGCCTCGGGGGCGCCGCCCTGGAAGGTATGGGACCCCGCCCGCCCGAGCGGCGGCGGGGCGCGCTCAGACGGTGTCCTGGCGGCGCGCGCGGAATAGCCGCACGGGCTCGCGCAGGCCCTTCAGCCGCCGCTGGCCGGCGTACGACCAGCGGTAGTCCTCGAGCGCGGTGTCGTGCAGGGCGTCGTCGGCGAGCAGGCTCCCCGGCCGCGCCACCGAGGTGATGCGGCTCGCCAGGTTGACCGGCCGGCCGAACCAGTCGCCGGCACGCGGCAGCGCCTGCCCGAGCGCCGCGCCGGCGCGCAGTTGGGGGAACTCCTGGCCCTCGGCGTCGGCGGCTTCGATCAGGCCGAGCGTGGCGCCCAGCAGCGCCTCGGGCTCGGGCGAGGCGAGCATCGCGGCGTCGCCGATCGTCTTGACCAGCCGCACCGGCGGCTCGGCGACCTCGCCCGCCAGCGCTTCCAGGCGCGCCGCCAGGCGACCCAGCTCATCCGGCGGGACTTCCTCGCCGAGGCGCGTGAAGCCGACCAGGTCGGCGAACGCGACCGCCACCTCGCGGGCGCCGGGCAGCTCGCCGCCGCTGCGCTCCATCGCGTTGACGACCTCGGCCTGCGTCGCGTGGCGCAGGTGCAGCGTCAGGATGCTCGTGATCATCGGGTCCACGAGCGGGTACATCTGCTCGACCGCCGCCGCGTAGCGCTTGGCCAGCTCGGCCTCGCTCAGGCCCGGCTCGATCACCATCTTCAGCGGGATCGCGCGCAGGCTCTCGGCCGCCTGCGAGAGGCTGCGGCCGAGCACGCGCAGCAGCGCCAGCGTCTCCTCGTCCGGGATGCCCAGGGCGCGGCCGACTCCGAGCCGCTGCGCCGCCTCGAGCTCGAGGTCGGTGTAGATCGGTTCGTCGGTCTCGAGGATCGGCAGGCCCATCGCGCGGCTGAGCGCGTTCAGCATCTCCGGCTCGATCCCGGACAGCCCCGCGATCTGCGCCGCCGTGTAGCGCGCGTCGCTGACGATCAGCCGGTCCGCGGGCAGGAACATCAGCGTGCCGGACGCCGTCGTGCGGCGCAGATCCGCCAGGGGCACCCCGTCGGCGGCCAGCTCGCGCAGCAGCGCGAGCCGCTCGGAGCGCTGCTCTCCCTCCAATCCGTCGAGAAGGCCCTCGGCCTCGAAGTCGATCTCCGCGCCGGCGTCCACGCGGGCAGCCTAGCCAGCGCCCCGGGTACCCCGTTCCCCGCCTGCGGCGGCTCAGGGGCACACCCCTCCGGGGCACAGGCAGGCAGGCGTCCGCCGCCACGCGGAGAATCACGGACCGTGATCGTCCTCGGCATCGACCCCGGCCTGGCCAACACCGGATACGGCGTCGTGGCGCGCCGCCACGGGCGCCCCATCGCGCTCGACGGCGGCGTGATCGAGACGGCGGCCGGCGTCGCGCCCGAGCGCCGGCTCGCGCAGATCCACGCGGCGGTGCAGGCGCTGATCGGCGAGCACGAGCCGGACGCGGTCGCGCTGGAGGAGCTCTACTTCGGCCAGAACGCGCGCAGCGCGTTCGCCGTCGGCCAGGCGCGCGGCGTCGTGATGCTCGCCGCCGGAAGCCGAGGAGTTCCGTGTGCCGGCTACACCCCGCAGCAGGTCAAGGGTGCCGTCTGCGGGAACGGCCGGGCGGGCAAGGACCAGGTCGCGCGCATGGTCGCCACGCTGCTCGCGCTGCCCGAGCCGCCGCGCCCCGACCACGCCGCCGACGCGCTCGCGGTCGCCGTCTGCCACCTCAACCGGGCGCCGCTCGCCGCCGCGATGGCAGGGGCTTCGGCGTGATCGCGCTGCTGCGCGGCGAGGTCGCCGTGCGCCGCACCGACCACGTGGTGGTGCTCTGCGACGCGGTCGGCTACCGCGCCGCCGTCTCCGCCGAGACGCTGCGCCACGTGCCGGCGGTGGGCGAGCAGCTGACGCTGCACACGCATCTGATCGTCCGCGACGACGCGCTCGCGCTGTACGGCTTCCACTCCGAGCAGGAGCGGGAGCTGTTCCTGATGCTGCTCTCGGTCCAGGCGGTCGGCCCCAAGGTCGCGCTGGCGGTGCTCTCCGCGGGCCACCCGCGCGAGCTGATCGCCGCGCTCGCGGCCGGCGACGCCGCGCGCTTCCAGGCGGTCCCGGGGATCGGCAAGCGCACGGCCGAGCGGATCATCGTCGAGCTGCGCGAGAAGGTGGTCCCGGACGGCGCCGAGGCGGCCGAGCCGGAGATCCTCGCGCGCCGCGGCGAGGCGCAGAAGCCTCGCGGGCTGGCCCGCGAAGGCCTGCTCGAGCTGGGCTACGCGCCCGCCGAGGCCGAGGAGCTGCTGCGCGACGCCGAGGGCGAGAGCGCCGAGGAGCTGATCGCGGCCGCGCTGCGGCTTGCCAGGAGCGCAGGATGAGCGACGCGCCGGCGCGCATCCAGACCCCCTACCTCGTCCCCGAGGACGAGCTGGACCGCTCGCTGCGCCCCCGTACGCTCGGTGAGTTCGTCGGCCAGGACACGCTGTGCGAGCAGCTCGCCGTCGCGATCGAGGCGAGCGCCGCAGCGCGGAGAGGCGCTCGACCACCTGCTGCTGGCGGGGCCGCCCGGCCTCGGCAAGACCTCGCTGGCGCAGATCGTGGCCGCGGAGCTGGAGGTCCCGTTCGTGCAGACGGCGGGACCGGCGCTGGAGCGCAAGGGAGACATCGCGGCGTTCCTCACCGCGCTCGAGCCGCGCAGCATCTTCTTCGTCGACGAGATCCACCGCCTCGCCCGCACGCTCGAGGAGACCTTCTACCCGGCGATGGAGGACCGCCGCCTGCCGATCACCGTCGGGCAGGGCGCGGGCGCGCGCGTCGTCACGCTCGAGCTGCCGCCGTTCACGCTGGTCGGGCGCGACCACGCGCACCGGCCTGCTGACGACGCCGCTGCGCGACCGCTTCGGCATCCAGGCGCGCCTGGAGCCCTACTCGGCCGAGCATCTGGCGGTGATCGTGCGGCGCTCCGCGGGCATCCTCGAGGTCGAGCTCGACGATCGCGGCGCGGTCGCGATCGCGGCGCGCAGCCGGGGCACGCCGCGCGTCGCCAATCGCCTGCTCAAGCGCGTGCGCGACTTCGCCGAGGTGCGCATGGAGGGAGTGGTGACCGCCGCCGCCGCGGAGGCCGCGCTGGACCTGCTCGAGGTCGACGAGCTCGGGCTCGACCGGCTCGACCGCGAGATCCTGAGCGTGATCTGCGAGAAGTTCGGCGGCGGGCCCGTGGGGCTCTCGACGCTCGCGGTCGCGGTGGGCGAGGAGCAGGACACGATCGAGGACGTCTACGAGCCCTACCTGCTCCAGCAGGGGCTGATCAAGCGCACGCCGCGCGGGCGGACCGCCACGCCGGCGGCCTTCGGGCACCTCGGGCTCGCGGCGCCGGCGCAGGACGCGGCGCTCTTCTGAGCGCGCGGGCGTCCTACCGACGTACGAGAACAACATGCTTGGCCTCTCCTTAAAGGTGCCTTCGTAGTCTGTGCGGACATGGCCCACCCGTTCATCTGCCCCAACTGCGGTCACCGCACCACCGAGCTCGACCGGAACATCGGCTTCACGCGCCAGCGCAAGGGCTGCGCCAAGTGCGGCTTCGCGTTCCTGTTCGAACTGCTCGACGACTACTTCCCGGCCCCCGACGCGGCCTTCTTCGTCTGCGACGGCGAGGCCCGCGTGATCGGCTGCGGGCGCAACTCCTTCGCCTTCACGGGCCTCGAGGAGGAGGACGTCATCGGCCAGCCGGTCGCAGCAGGTGCTCGGTCTGAGCTTCAGCAACGGCGACGATCCGCTCGGCACGGTGCTGGAGTGGGGCGTGCGCGCGCTCGAGGTGCCGGTCAGCGTGGCCGGCGAACGGGACGTCGCCGCCGGCGCCAAAGCCGACATCTTCCCGGCCTACGACGACGACGGTGGGCTGTTGCTCGTGCTCACGCCCGACAAGTAATCTCCTTCGCAGAGAGATGACCGACCGCCGCCGCAACTCCATGATCCTGCTGGTCGTGGCGATCCTGATAGGGCTCGCCACGGTCACGATCATCGCCAAAAAGACGCGCCTCGGGCTCGACCTGAAGGGCGGCGTCCAGCTGGTCTACGAGGGCCGCCCGACCGGCCAGGCGAAGGTCGACACCGAATCGCTGAACCGCGCGATCGACATCATGCGCAAACGGGTCGATCAGCTCGGCGTCGCCTCACCGGAAATCCAGCGCTCCGGCGAAAAGGAAATCGTCGTCCAGCTGCCGGAAGTGACGAACATCGAAAAAGCCGAACGCCAGGTCGGCAAGACCGCGCAGCTGCAGTTCTACGACTGGGAGCCGAACGTGATCGGCCCCGAAGGCAACCCCGCGCCGACCGAATCGACGGTCACGGGCGGGCGCGAAGCCGGCAGCTCGACGTTCGGGCTGCCGCAGTACAAGGCCGTCCAGCGTGCCCTCAAACGCGCCCCGGAACTGCGCCACAACGACACCACCTGGGACTGGCACACCAACTGCACCCCTGCGCAGGTCAACGGCTGCCTGTACGGCAGCTGGTACCTGATCGACGAAAAGAACGGACAGATGCTGTGCCCGCTGGGGCCGCACGGCGAAACGCAGGCGAGCTGCCAGGCCGCAGAAAGCGAAAAGGCGGTCCGGGAAACCGAAAAACAGCTGATCGAAAAGGGCAAGATGCCCAAGAACGCCAAGCCGAAGGCGGTCCGCGTCAACCCCGGCACGATCCTGATCCAGGCGCGGGCGACCGAAGGCGCGGCGGGCAAAGTCCTCAACCACAACCCGAACCGCTTCTTCGTGCTCAAGGACGACCCGGTCATCAATGGCGGCGACATCACGCACCCCCAGCAGGGCTTCGACGAAGGCGCCGGCGGCAACGGGCAGCCGAACGTCAACTTCGGCTTCACCGGCCACGGCAAGAGCGTCTTCGAAAAAGTCACCAAGGAAATCGCCCACCGCGGCCAGGAAGCGCAGCTGCCGGGCGTCCCCAAGGCCAACGCCGAACAGCACTTCGCGGTCGGGCTCGACGGCCAGCTGATCACGACGCCGTCGATCGACTACACGAAGTACCCCGAAGGGATCGACTCCAGCAACGGCTCGGAGATCTCCGGCGGCTTCACGATCAGCTCCGCGCAGGAACTCGCCGAAGAGCTCCAGTCGGGCGCGCTGCCGATCAAGCTGAACCTGATCTCGCGATCCCAGGTCTCCGCGACGCTGGGCAAACAGGCCTTGAACCAGGGTCTGCTCGCGGCTCGCCGTCGGCTTCCTCGTCGTCTGCGTCTTCCTGGTCGCCTTCTACCGCATCCTGGGGCTGATCGCGGTCGGCGGCCTGCTGATCTACGGCATCTACTTCTTCGCCCTGATCAAGCTGATCCCGATCACCCTGACGCTGCCCGGGATCGCCGGCCTGATCCTCACGATCGGAGTCTGCTGCGGACGCGAACATCGTGATCTTCGAGCGCGTGAAGGAGGAGATACGCGGCGGCAGATCGGTGGTGTCGGGGATCGCGACCGGGTACAAACGCGGCTTCGCGGCGATCGTCGACGCGAACGTGGTCACGTTCATGACGGCGTTCATCCTGTTCGCGCTGGCGACGGCGGAAGTCAAGGGCTTCGCGTTCACGCTCGGCATCGGCACGCTCGTGTCGCTGTTCACGGCGGTGCTCGCCACGCAGGCGGTGCTCGGCGCGATGGCGCGCACGAAGCTCGTCACGCACCCGGCCGCGCTCGGCGCCAAGGGCGAGGGGCACAAATGGACCTTCGACTTCATGGGCGCCTCGCGCTGGTTCTTCTCGTTGTCCGGCGATGATCCTGCTGATCGGCGCGCTCGCGATCGGCGGCAAAGGCCTCAACTTCGGCATCGACTTCAAGTCGGGCACCAGGATCGAGACGGGCTTCCAGCAGAAAGTCACCCAGGCCCAGGTGGCCAACGAGATGATCAAGCTCGGCGTTCCCGAACGCCGAGGTCCAGAAGCTACAAGAACTCGAGCGTCGGCGCGCAACGGCTTCCAGATCTCGACCAAGACGCTGCGCCCGGCGAAGGTCGAACGAAATCGAAGAAGGGCTGGCGCGAGTTCAACCCGCAGCACTTCTCGTCGACCTCGATCGGGCCTACGTTCGGGAAAACGATCGCCAAGAGCGCGGTGATCGCGATCATCGCCTCGCTGCTCGTGATCTCGGCCTACATCGCGCTGCGGTTCGAGTGGAAGTACGCGGTGCCGGTGTTGATCGCGCTGATGCACGACCTGCTGATCACGGCGGGCGTCTACTCGCTGACGGGGAGGGAAGTCACGACGGCGACGGTCGCCGCTCTGCTGACGATCCTCGGGTACTCGCTCTACGACACGATCATCGTGTTCGACCGTGTGCGCGAGAACGTGCCGCGCATGCCAAGAGCCGCGTTCTCGCAGATCGTCAACCGCTCGATGTCCGAGGTGCTGACGCGGTCGCTGGCGACGAGCTTCTGCACGCTGCTGCCGGTGCTCTCGCTGCTGATCTTCGGCGGTCAGACGCTGAAGGACTTCGCCTTCGCGCTGATGATCGGGATCGCCTCCGGGCGCCTACTCCTCGATCTTCATCGCCTCGCCGGTGCTGACGCACTGGAAGGAGCGCGAGGCCGCCTACCGCGCACGGCGCGCGCGGCTCGATGCGCGAGACCGGCGGGCTCGTGCCCGCGTACGCCACCACCGCAGGCGGCGCGCCCGAGGACGTCGAGCCCGAGCAGAAGAGGCGCCGCCGGCGCAGCAGCGTGACCGCACCGGAGGAGCCGGGCCAGCAGATCTCCCGCGACGAGTTCCAGGAGCTGGTCGCCGACATCCAGGAGGACGACGCGGCAAGGGCCGCGCCCCGGTCGCGACCAAGGCGCCGCCGGAGCCCGAGCCGGACCCCGAGCCCGAGCCCGCCGAGCGCGACCCGGCCGCCGACCTGACGCCCGAGGACCTGGTCCTGAAGGACAAGCCGAAACCGCGCCAGAAACGGCGCCGCGCAACCGCCGCCACGGGAGGTCGCGCTGATGGGCATGCTCGGCTGGGTCATGATGGGCCTGGCGATCTGGCACTTCACCGTGTTGCTCCCGGACCGCTTCTGGGGCGGCATCGTCGGGGCCTTCATCGGCTCGCTCGCTGGGCTCGATCATCGTCGGGCTGATCATCTACTCGGCGAAGGTCTCCTCGCTGACGATCCCGGGCGAAAAGGCGACCGACATCGCCGTCGTGCTCTACGCGGTCCCCGGCGCGATCATCGGCATGGGGCTCGTCTACCTCGTAGGGCATGCGCCGCGAAAAGACCGGCCACCAGGCGCCCCCCGAGCAGCATCTAGCCGGCGCCCCGACGCCAGGCGCCGCGGGTTCCGTCCCGCCCCGGCCGTAACCTCGCCGGCTGTGCAGAGCATTCGCTTCGAGATCCCGCCGTGCCCGCCCTCGGAGGTGGAGGCCCTTCGCCGCGAGCTGGGCGTGAGCGCCGCGCTCGCGCAGGTGCTGGTGCGCCGCGGCCGTGGCGAGCCGGCGTCGGCGCGCGCCTTCCTCGACGCCTCCGAGGAGCATTCGCCGAGCGCCTTCCGGGGCATCGAGGACGCCGTCGCGAGCGATCCTGGAGCAGCGTCCGCACCGGGCGCGCGCATCACCATCCACGGCGACTACGACGTCGACGGCATCTGCTCGACGGCGATCCTCGTGCGGACCCTGCGCGAGCTGGGGGCGCGACGTCGACTCCTACATCCCCGATCGCGCGGCGGGCTATGGCCTGCAGCTCGACGACCGTCGCGATGCTCGCGGCTCGCGGCACACGCCTGCTGATCACCGTCGACTGCGCGATCACCGCGGTCGAGGAGGTGCGCGCGGCGCGCGAGCTCGGGATGGATGTCGTCGTCACCGACCACCACACGCCGCGGGCCGACGGCGCGCTGCCTGCCGCGCCGATCGTGCACCCGGCGATCTGCTCCTACCCGTGCCCGGAGCTGTGCGCGACGGCCGTCGCCTACAAGCTCGCGCAGGCGCTGCGCGAAGCGAGCGGCGCCGACGCCGCCTCGCTCGTGCGCCTGACCCGCGACCTGGACCTCGTGGCGCTCGCGACGGTCGCCGACGTGGTCCCGTTGCAGGGCGAGAACCGGGCGCTGCTGCGCCGCGGGCTGCGCGCGCTCGCGGCCACGGCCAAGCCCGGCCTGCGGGCGTTGATGGCGTGTCGCGGGTGTCGACGCGGCGCGGCTCGGCGAGCGGGCGATCGGCTTCGGCCTGGCGCCGCGGCTGAACGCCGCCGGGCGGCTCTACCGCGCCGATGCCGGCCTGGAGCTGCTGCTCACCGAGGATCCCGCTCGCGCCGAGCAGATCGCGCGCGAGCTCGACGCGGCGAACTCCGAGCGCCGCCAGATCGAGCGGCGCATCCGCTTCGAGGCCGAAGCGCAGATGGCCGAGCTGGGTCCGCGCGAGGCGCTACGTGCTGGCGGGAGAGAGCTGGCACGCGGGCGTGATCGGGATCGTCGCCTCGCGGCTCGTGGAGCAGAGCGGGCGCCCGGTCGTGATGGTGGCCTTCGACGGGGAGCGCGGCCGCGGCTCGGGGCGCAGCGTCGACGGCTTCGACCTGCTCGGCGGGCTCGAAAGCTGCCGGCGGCATCTGGTGCGCTTCGGCGGGCACCGCGCGGCCGCGGGCGTCGAGCTCGACCGCGCGTCGCTCGACGCGTTCGCGGCCGCGTTCGCCGCGCATGCCGGGGAGGCGATCGGCGCCGGGCAGCCGCGGGTCCTGGAGCGCGTCGACGCCGTCGTCGAGTGCGGCGAGGTGGGGCTCTCGCTGGCCGAGGAGCTGGGCCGGCTCGCGCCGTTCGGGCGGGCCAACCCGCCGGTCTGCCTGATGATCGACGGCGCGCGGCTGACGCGACCCGCGACCGATGGGCGAAGGGCGCCACCTGCGCTTCACCGTCGAGTCCGGCGGCGCCCGCGCGCGCTGCGTGCGCTTCGGCGAGGGCGCGACGCTGCCCGTCGCGGAGGGCGAGCCCGCGCTCCTCACCTTCGCATCTCGAGGTCAACGAATGGAACGGCGTCGTCGAGCCGCGGCTGCGCCTGCGCCATGCGGTGGCCGCCGAGAGCCCGGGCGAGGATGCCGAGGCCCCAAGCCCGGTGGAGGCGGCGCACGGCGCGGCCCCCTCCGGCGAGCAGCTCGCGCTGCTCTAGCCGCTCTCGCGGGCGCGCTCCTGGCGGGCGCAGCTGCGAGTGGCGGCGCCGGGCGATTCCGGCCCGGACCAGCTCGACCACGCCGAAGGGCCGCGCATGCCTCGCGCGAGCGCTTGGGTCCGGCCAGCGCGTCCCCTACCCTTGAGGCATGGCAGCGACTGAGGATCCCCAGAACACACACGGTGTCCAGCTGTCCCCGCCGCCCGCCCGGGCGGAGGTCCCGCAGCCGGCCGGCCTGAGCGCCTCGGAGCGCCGGCTGCTGAGCGACCTGTTCGCGATCGTCTCCGAGCACGCCGCCGACTCGGCCGTCGACATCGACCGCGCCCGCGTCCAGGACGCGTTCGTGTTCGCCTGCGAGCACCACGCCGAGCAGCGCCGCAAGTCCGGCGAGGAGTTCATCGTGCACCCCGTCGGCGTGGCGCGGATCTGCGCCTCGATGCGCCTCGACACCGAGACGCTCTGCGCCGCGCTGCTGCACGACACCGTCGAGGACACCTCCGCCTCGATCGAGGAGGTGCGCGAGCGCTTCGGCGAGGAGATCGCGGGGGTCGTCGACGGCGTCACGAAGCTGAAGGGGATCACCTTCCAGTCGCGCGACGAGGCGCAGGCGAGCAACTACCGCAAGATGATGGTCGCGATGGCCACCGACGTGCGGGTCATCCTGATCAAGCTCGCCGACCGCCTGCACAACATGCGCACGATCGACGCGATGCCCAAGCAGAAGCAGATCGAGAAGGCGCGCGAGACGCTCGAGATCTACGCCCCGCTGGCTCACCGCCTCGGTATCCACGCGATCAAGTGGGAGCTCGAGGACCTCGCGTTCGCGACGCTGCACCCGCGCAAGTACCAGGAGATCAAGGCGCTGGTCGCCCAGCAGCGCGACGACCGCGAACACTTCGTCTCGGAGGCCGGCGAGTACCTGTGCTCGCGAGCTGCGCGAGGTCGGCATCGACGCGCAGATCGCCGGGCGCGCGAAGCACTTCTACTCGATCTACTCGAAGATGACCAAGAAGGGCCGCGAGTTCAACGAGATCTACGACCTCACCGCGATGCGCGTGATCGTCGACTCGGTGAAGGACTGCTACGGCACGGTCGGCGTCATCCACTCGCTGTGGAAGCCGCTGCCCGGCCGCTTCAAGGACTTCATCGCGATGCCCAAGTTCAACATGTACCAGTCGCTGCACACGACGGTGATCGGGCCCGAGGGTCGGCCGCTGGAGATCCAGATCCGCACCCACGAGATGCACGAGATGGCCGAGTTCGGTGTCGCCGCCCACTGGGTCTACAAGGCGCCGGCCGACGGCGCGGGCGGCGTCGGCCTGTCCGGCGGCGGCGAGGACGCGAAGCTGAAGTGGCTGCGCTCGATGCTCGACTGGCAGAAGGACATGTCCGATCCGCAGGAGTTCATGGAGACGCTGCGGACCGACCTCTTCGAGGAGGAGGTCTACGTCTTCACGCCCAAGGGCGAAGTGAAGTCGCTGGCCGCCGGTGCGACGCCGCTCGACTTCGCCTACGAGGTCCACACCGAGATCGGGCACCGCTGCGTCGGCGCGCGCGTGAACGGGAAAATCGTCCCGCTGCACTACGAGCTGCGCTCGGGCGACATCGTCGAGATCCTCACCGCCAAGCGCGACCGCGGGCCCTCCCGCGACTGGCTCGCCACGGTCAAGACGACCCGCGCGCGCAACAAGATCAAGGCCTGGTTCAAGGCCGAGTCGCGCGTGGACACCGAGCACGCCGGCCGTGAGCTGCTACAGGAGCAGCTGCGCAAAGCCGGCCTGCCGGCACAGAAGATCACCGGCTCGGCGCTGCTCGCCGACGTGATCCGCGAGGTCGGCTACCGCAAGGCGGACGACTTCTACATCGCGCTCGGCGCGGCCAAGGTCTCGCCGAAGCTGGTCGTCAACAAGGTCATGCAGCGCCTGAAGCAGGGCGAGGCCGCCGACACCGAGGAGGGCGGGGCCGAGCTGCTGCGGGTCGGACGCCCGAAGCGGCGCCCGAACAAGTCATCGGGCCAGTACGGGATCCGCGTCGAAGGCGTCGACGACGTGATGCTGCGCCTCGCGAAGTGCTGCCGGCCGGTGCCCGGCGACGAGATCGTCGGCTACATCTCCCTGGGCCGCGGGATCACGATCCACCGCGCGGACTGCCCGAACACGGCGCTGCTGCGCAAGAACCCCGAGCGCTTCACGAACGTCTCCTGGGACGGCGAGCAGTCCACCGGCTTCATCGTCGAGATCCAGATCGACGCCTGGGACCGCCACCGGCTGCTCGAGGACCTCTCCCGGGCGTTCTCCGAGTCGGGCGCGAACATCCTCGAAGCGCGTTGCCTGTCGATGGGGCCGATGGTCAAGAACCGCTTCGTCGTCGAGCTCGCCGACACCCACACGCTGAAAAGCGCGATCACGCGCATCCGCAACACCGACTCGGTGTTCGACGCCTACCGCGTCACGCCGGGCGCGGCCGACGACTGAGCCGGCACCGCGCGGGACCGTCAGGAGATGACGTTCAGCGCCTCGGGCATGACCGAGAAGCGCGCCTCGGAGACCTCGCCGAGGTAGTCGCCGTCGACCTGCAGCGGCAGCGGACGCTCGTCGGCGCTCGTGACGCTGATCGTGCTGGCGTCCGCCAGTCCGGTGATGCGGCGGTTGCGCGTGACGCGCGCGTTGCGCGAGAGCGCGCGGAAGGCGATCGACGCGCCCGTCAGCGGCGTCGCGCGGTGCAGGACGCCGCCGGCGAGCGTCCCGGACTGCAGCGAGGCGCCTTCGGCGATGTCGATCGGACGGTTCTGGAAGTACGTGAACGGCGTGCCGTTCTGGACGATCGCGGTGACGCCATGGAGCTCCTCGCCGTCCTCGGTGTGGACCGTCAGGCGGGGGGACGGACGAGGTAACGGCGCATGAACGTGCTGACGGCGACCCACGTGAAGAACCAGGGGCCGAAGCGCGACTTCAGGCGCGGGTTGGCGTCCACGCGCTCGACCACGCTCGCGTCGAGGCCGAGCCCCGAGGCGAACGTGAAGCAGCGGCCGTTGACGACGCCGAGGTCGACCTTGCGGGGGCGCCAGTCGTCGGCCATCGCCAGCAGGTGCTCGGTGGCGTCGACCGGGTCGCCGGGGATGCCGAGCATCTTGCCGAAGACGTTCGCCGAGCCGCCGGGCAGGCAGGAGAGGGGGGTGGGATCCCGATCAATCCGTTGGCGGCTTCGTTGACCGTGCCGTCGCCGCCGAAGGCGACGACCACGTCATAGCCCTCGTGAGCGGCCTCGCGGCACAGCTCGGTCGCGTGCCCTCGCGCCTCGGTGTCGACGGCGTCGACCTCGAAGCGCCCCTGCAGCGCGTAGACGACGAGGTGGCGCAGGCGGTCCGAGACGGTGCTGGCGTAGGGGTTGACGATCACCAGCATGCGCCGCTTCGTGTTGGGGGTGGCGAAGCGGAAGGGCTCGCCGGCGCTGCCGGTGCGCTCGCCGATCTCTCCGCCGTCGCGGGCGCTCGTGGTACCGCTCACGCTCTGGCCTACACCGGCCGGGCGGGGGCGTTACCGTCCCGGCGCTGATGTCGGCGCACATCCCTGCCGATAGGTTTGATAAATTGCAGCGCACATAGGACACATCCAGAGGGGTGGAGGGACTGGCCCAGTGAAACCCCGGCAACCACGCAAAAGCCACGCGCGGAAGGTGCCAATTCCAGAGAGATGTGTGGCGAGCCCCGGCTCATCGCACAGTGGCACAGCGATAGAGCGAAAGGGGTTCCAATGGCTGCCAGCCATCTGCAGTGCAGGGAGTGCAAGAGCGAGTATCCGCTCGAGGCCCTCTACGTATGCGAGCGTTGCTTCGGCCCGCTCGAGGTCGCCTACGCGCGCACCGGCAGCGAGCTGAGCGTCGCCGAACGCCGCCGCCACATCCAGGCCGGGCCGCAGAACATCTGGCGCTACGCCGACTTCCTGCCCCTGACGGCGCCCCCGGGCCCGTCGGGCCGCGCCAACTCCCGGGCGGGGCTGCCGGCCGGCTGCACGCCGCTGATCAAGGCCGACCGCCTGGCGACGCGCCTCGGACTGCGCGAGGTGTGGGTCAAGAACGACGCCGCCAACCCCACGCACTCCTTCAAGGACCGCGTGGTCTCGGTCGCCGCGAGCCGCGCGCGCGAGCTCGGCTTCGAGACGATCGCGTGCGCCTCGACGGGCAACCTCGCCAACTCCGTCGCCGCCCACGGCGCGGCCCTGGGCCTCGACTCCTACGTGTTCATCCCGTCGGACCTCGAGGAGCAGAAGGTGCTGGCCACCGGCGTCTATGGCACCCGCCTCGTCGGCGTCAAGGGCAACTACGACGACGTCAACCGGCTGTGCACCGAGCTGTCCGCGGAGCGCGACTGGGCGTTCGTGAACATCAACCTGCGCCCCTACTACGCCGAGGGCTCGAAGACGCTGGCGTTCGAGATCGCCGAGCAGCTCGGGTGGGAGCTCCCCGATCGTTGCGTGGTGCCGATCGCCTCCGGCTCGCTGTTCACGAAAATCGCGCGCGGCTTCGAGGAGTGGCGCGAGGTCGGACTGCTCGACGGCGAGCTCCCGAAGATGAGCGGCGCCCAGGCCGCCGGCTGCTCGCCCGTCGCGAGCGCGTTCGAGGCCGGCCACGACGTCTGCCGTCCGGTCAAGCCGAGCACGATCGCCAAGTCGCTCGCGATCGGCAACCCCGCCGACGGTCCCTACGCACTCGACCTCGCCCGTCGCACCGGCGGCTCGATCGACGCGGTCACCGACGAGGAGATCAAGGACGGGATCAGGCTGCTGGCCGAGACGACCGGCGTGTTCACCGAGACGGCGGGTGGCGTCACCACGGCCGTGCTCGCCAAGCTCGCCGAGCGCGGGGAGATCGACCCGGACGAGCGCGTCGTGCTGGTGATCACGGGCGAGGGCCTGAAGACGCTCGACGTCGTGCGCGGCAGCTTCGAGACCCACACGATCGAGCCGACGGTCGCGGACTTCGAGGCGCGTGTCCCCGAGCCGCTGACCGTCTGATGAGCGTCGTCGTCAAGATCCCGACGCAGCTGCGAGGCGCGGCCGGCGGCGAGGCCGAGGCCGAGGTCGAGGGCGCGACGGTGCAGGAGGTGCTCAACGGGCTGTTCGAGCGCCACCAGGAGCTGCGCGATCGCATCTCCGACGAGGACGGCTCGCTGCGCCGGTTCGTGAACGTGTATCTCGCCGGCGAAGACATCCGCTTCCTGGACGGGCTCGCGACGCCGGTGAAGGACGGGTCGGAGCTGACGATCCTGCCCGCCGTCGCCGGAGGCTAGCAGCGCCGCTCAGCGGCGCCCCTTCGCGCCGCGTGGATGGACATCTCCCCGCGGCGGTGGCAGACTGCGGCCATGCGGGAGCCTGGTCGCTCACGCGCAGCGCTGGCGCGGATACTGGGGACGGCGTTCGCCGAGGGGCTTCTGAGCCAGGAGACGCTCTCCTACCGGCTCGAGCTTCTCTACGCGCCCGGGGTGATCGAGCCGGGAGCGCTGATCGCCGACCTTCCCGGCTCGGCGCGCAGCCGGGACACGCGCGAGCTGGTGGCTGCGCGTCTTCTCGCGGTCGGCGCGCGAGTGCGAGCGCTGTTCGGCACGGACGGCCCGGCGCCGCTCGTGCTGGGGCTCGAGGAGGCGGCAACCGGGCGGCCGCTCACGATCGGACGATCCTCTTGCTGCGACGTCGCGATCCGCGAGCCGACCGTCTCTCGCCGCCATGCGCTGCTGCGCTTCCGTGACGGAAGCTGGATCGTGCAGGACCTCGACTCCAAGAACGGCCTGACCGTCAACGGGCGTCCTGTGGGCCGGTGCGCTGTCGAGCCCGGGGACGTGCTCGGGCTGGGGATGGCGCTCCTCGAGCTGGACTGAGCCGCGCTCAGCGTTCGGCGTGAACGACGGCGACGCGAACGCTCGCGTGTGCCGGCGCCGGCGTCGAGCCGCTGAAGCCGACCGTCGAGACCAACCCGGCCGCGCACATCCCGGCGATCGTCAGCCGCCGCATCCGCTTCGGCGTCGCCCAGCCGGGGGCATGGACCTGCATCCAGCTCCTGAAGCCCGTCGCCGCCGAAGCGGCTGCGATCGCGCAGCCAGCGCACATACCCTCAGCGTAGCTCGCCGGCGGGCGTAGAGGCGCCGCTCGCCGGGGCAGCTCCTCGGCCGCCGGCTCGCGGGGGCGCTCGGCGGCGATCTGCCCCTCGATGCGCCGGCGCATCTCGTCCGCGCGCCCGGCCGAGACGGCCCGGGCGGCGCGCTCGTCGCTCAGCTCGACGCCGTTCAGGTGCGCGAGATCGAGCAGCGCCTGGCGTTCCTCGCCCTCGCGTGCCGCGCGCAGGAACAGCCAGCAGAACAGGCCGAGCGTCAAGAGCGACTCCTCGACCATCATCACCGCCCCGGCGATGCTCTGGTCGGCGAGCGGGGAGATGTTGTAGACCGCGTCGCCGTGCAGGTAGTAGGAGTAGAAGACTGTCCCCGACCAGAGGAAGATGTTCCCGAGGACCGCGCCCGTGAGACGCACCGCGACGATGTAGATGAGCTTGCCGAGGTTGCCGAACCACGAGGGCATCGGCAGCGGGCCGAACAGGCACATCCACATGTTGATCCCGAAGCCGAGGAACATCGCGTGCTGGAGCACGTGCACGCCCGGATGGCGCAGGGCGGCCTGGTAGAGGACCGGCAGGTGCCAGAGATAGAGATCCAGCGCCCAGAGCGGGAACGCCACGAGCGGGTGGGCGAGGATGCGCAGGCGGTCGAAGATGCGCACGCCGAAGACGCGGAAGGTCAGGATCGGCGCGATCAGCGGCCCGGTCAGGCCGAGCACGATCAGCAGCGCCCCGATTTCGCCGAGCAGCAGGTGCTCGATCATGTGCACGTAGAGCAGTTCCTGGCTCAGGGGGCCGAGACCGGTCACAGCGGCCCCGATCACGAGGAAGCCCGAGTAGAAGCACGCCTGACGCCATGCCGGCACGGGATGCCCGCCCGCACCCAGGCGGCGCACCCGCCGGGCGTAGGCGAGCGCGAGCAGGACGAGCGGGCCGACGACGAGCACGGCGGTCACGAGATCGGCCGACTCTGCGGCGAGCGGTGGCGGCGCCATTTCGTCTCAGGGTACGGGAGCAGCCCGGTGCTCGGCGGCGCGCGACGGCGAGGGTTGTGCGAATCGGCGCAGACACGCCCGATCTTTAGGAACTTTTGACTAGCCGACCCTTTGCCGGGGGTACCATGGGTGGGGCAATGGCAACCGCCCCCCGCACCCTCAGCCGCCCCCCCGCCGATGGGATCACCGAACGCGTCGATCCCATCTCGTGCCTGGATGAGCGCACGCTCAGCCAGGCCAGCGAGACGGAGACGCCCGGGCCCGGGCGCTACCTGGAGGTCCAGGGCGCCGGACGGACGCTGCTGATCCCGGTCGCAAGCGACGTGATCCACATCGGCCGCGGTCTCTCGGCCGATCTGCGCCTCGACGAGAGCTCCGTCTCCCGCCGCCACGCCATCCTGGTGCCGCGCGTGTCCGGTGCTCGGGTGCTCGACGATCGCAGCTCGAACGGCACCTTCGTGAACGGGCGCCGGGTCCAGCAGGCCGACCTCAGCGACGGCGATGTGATCGTCGTGGGGCGGGTCGTGCTGCGCTACCTCGAGCTCTGAGAGCGCCCGCGCCGCGGGCCCCGCACCTTCACGCCGGCTTCACCGGCGGGTTGACGCCAACTGCTACGATCCGCCGGTCCGAGGGGTCGATTGCCCTCGTCGCTGAGGGGCGGCAGGGCAGCTGGGAGGGAACATGAGGCGGTTGGGAACAAGGACTGTTCGTTGGCTGCGCTCGCGCGCGCTCAAGGCCGCGGGGCTCGCCGTCCTGGCATGCCTGGCGTTGCTCGCGCTGTGGGTCGTGCCGGCAGGAGCGACCGAACTCGAAGACTTCTCCGGAGGGGCCTTCCAGATCCTGCCTCCCGGCGCCGAAGGCGAAGAGAACGTCGGCAAGTACTCCGCCGACCAGGTCAAGCTGTACGAAAAGCTGACGCCCCACGGCGGCAACGTCACCCAGGAAATGATCGAAAAGGACTACCTGCCGGAGAAATTCAACGTCAACGCCGGCGGCGGGGTGCTGCGCACGGAAACGCCGAAGTCCGGCGTCACGATCGTTCGCGACAAGCACGACATCCCGCACATCACCGGCGCCACGCGCGCCGATGTCATGTACGGCTCCGGCTGGGTCGCCGCGAAGGATCGCGGCCTGCTGCTCAAGCTCGGCATCGGCCCCGCCTACACGGCGGCCTTGGGCGTGCCCGGCGTGAACGCGTTCGGGCTGTTGCTCGAACAGCGCGAATTCAAGCCGAGCGCCGAAGCGATCGCCTACGTCGAAGGCCAGAAGAAAGTGCTCGAAGAAAAGGGTCCCGAAGGCCTGCGCGTGATCCAGGACCTCGAAGCCTGGATCGAAGGCGTCAACGCCTACGGCAAAGCGAACCCCGGCGCGGCGCTGCCGAAATTCAAATTCTCCGACGCGGTCGCCGGCTTCGCGTTCATCGGCTCGATCTTCGGCAACGGCGGCGGCGGCGAAGTGTTCGACAGCGAATACCTCGCCAAACTCGAGAGCAAATTCGGCGAAGCGGCCGGCAAGGAAATCTTCGCCGACCTGCGCAGGGTCAACGACCCCGAAGCGCCGACGACCGGCAAGACCGCGTTCCCGTACGACAAGGAACCGACCGGCGCGACGCCGGGCGCGTTGCTGGTCGAACCGGGCTCGGTGAGCCCGGCGGCCAAGAAAGCGGCTGCAGCGCTGACGGCGTCCCGGCGGCGGATGTCCAACTTCCTGCTGGTCGGCGCGAAAGACGCGGCCAACGGGCACCCGAAGGCGGTCATGGGGCCGCAGCTCGGCTACTTCTACCCGGAGATCGTCTTCCAGGCCGACCTCCACGGTCCGGGCATCGACGCGCAGGGTGTCGTGGCGCCGATCTCGCCGTACGTGTTCATCGGCCGCGGCCGCGACTTCGCGTGGTCGCTGACATCCGAGGGCGCGGAGAACACGCAGACCTTCCTCGAGAAACTCTGCAACCCCGACAACAGCCCGCCGACGAGGGAATCGACCTCCTACCTCTACAACGGGGAATGCGTCCCGTTCCACACCGTCGACGCCGGCGAACTCGGCCCGAACGGCAAAGAAGGGTCGCGCGAGGTGTTCTTCAAAGAATCGGTGCACGGCCCGATCTCGGGCACGGCGCTGGTGGGCGGACAGCCCTACGCGATCTCGACCGACCGCTCCACGCGCGGGCGCGAGCCCGCGGGCGAGGTCGCGTTCAGCAAGCTGGACTCCGACCAGGTGCACAACCCGCAGCAGTTCTTCGAAGCGGCCAACGAACTGGAGACGACGTTCAACATGGCGTACGCCAGCGACGAACACGTCGCGTTCTTCTCCACCGGCCGCCTGCCGATCAACGCTCCGGGCACGAACCCGAGCCTGCCGACTCTGGGCACGGGCGAATATGACTGGAAAGGGTTCCTCGGCCTCGAAGAACACCCGCACGAAGTCGACCCGGCGAGCGGCTACCTGACGAACTGGAACAACAAGCCCGCTCCCGAATGGGGCGCCGCGTCAGACGAATGGGGCGAGGGGCCGATCCACCGCGTGCAGTTGTTCAAGGGGTTCAAAGAAGGCATGAGCGAGGTCGACGACGTGTCGATCATGAACAGGGCCGCCACGCAGGATCTTCGCGCGGTCGAAATCTGGCCGACGATCGAAGAAGTCCTCAACACGCCCGGTGCGGAACCCAGCAAACTCGCAAAGGAAGCGCAGAAGACGATCCGCAAGTGGGTCGAAAAAGGCGCGAGCCGGTACGGCAAGGAAGGCCCGAAGGCAGCGGCCGCGGCGGTCCTCGACGCAGCATGGACGCCGATGGCCGAAGCGGTGATGAAGCCGGTGCTCGGCGAAGCGCTGACGAACGAACTGCAGGGTGCCATCGGCATCAACAACGGGGAGAACTCCGGCGGCTCCTCCTACGGGTCCGGCTGGTACGGCTACGTCTACAAGTCGCTGCGCGAAGTGCTCGGCGACACGGTTCTGCAGTCCAACAGCCGCCCCTACTGCGGGAGCGGCAGCCTGGAAGCGTGCCGCAACTCGCTGTGGGCGGCGCTGCAGGGAGCGGCGGAAAAACTGTCGGTCGCCAACGAAGGGCGCTCGATGAAGACCTGGCGCGCGCAGCACGTCAGGATCGAATTCCAGCCGACGGTGCTGCTCAAAAAATTCAACAAGAAAACGGAAGAACTCGAACAGGTCACGATGAGCTGGACGAACCGCTCGACCTTCCAGCAGGTGATCGAATTCACAGGTCACGCACCTGAATGACGCTGTAGCCCTCCGCGCGAGGGCATGAGCACAGAGTGAAGGGGCCGCGTTCCGGGGGGGACGCGGCCCTTCGCTCGTCATGGGGCTAAAGCACGCCGGCGCTCGCGCCGATAGGTCGGCAGTGAGTGTCGGCCACAACTCCTCGCCGTACCTGAACGCACCCGAGCGCCGGCTTCTCGGGCCCGTCGTGACGCGCCTGCAACGGCCGGGCAAGCCGCGCTTCGAGCGCTCGCTCGAGGAGAACGGCCCCGAGGCGACTGCGCGCATGGCGTGCGTCAACGCGCTGCGCTTCTACGCTGTCTGCCTGTTCGTCCTGGGCGTCCTCGCCCGCACGGCGGGCGTCCGGGTGCTCGCCCTCGGCCTCTACGGCGTCGCTGTGGTGGCGATGGTGTGGTCGTTCTGGTGCCTTTACACGGTGGTCGGTCCCGAACGCGAGCACAAGCGCAGTCGCGAAGGCGAGGGAGGCTTGCCCGCGCCCGCGCGCGAGGCGCTCGACGCCCTGCTGCGCAAGCTCGGCCGCGACGGCGCGGCCGACGACCGCGCGGTCTGAACCCGTACATCCGGCGCGCGGGATGCGCGCTTGTGCGTAGGCTTTGAGGATGCTTGGGAGGACGATCGGGGCGATCCGGGCCAGGGTCAGCTACGCGAACGTGGTCGCCACGCTCGCGCTCGTGCTGGCGATGAGCGGTGGCGCGCTTGCCGCCAACCACTACCTGATCAACTCGACCAAGCAGATCAACCCGAAGGTCCTCAGGAAGCTGCACGGCGCTCGCGGGGCGCTCGGGCCGACGGGCTCGGCCGGGCCGCAGGGCATCCAGGGCCTGGAAGGCAAACGCGGCGCGAAAGGAGAAAGGGGGGACCCCGGCGTCTTCTCGGCGGCGGACCTGCTCGGGAAAGGCGAACGCGAGAGCGGCGAGTTCTCGGTCTCGGCGCCGGGCAAGGTCGCCCCCGGCGGAACCGTCGAAGGTGTCGCCACGTTCCAGATCCCGCTGACCGCGCCGATCGAAACCCAGATCGAAGTGACCCAGGTCGCCAAACCGTCGACCAACTGCCTCGGGCCGGGCTCGGCCGCGCGCGGCTGGCTGTGCATCTACACGCGGTCGGTCTCACCGAACCTCGAATTCAAGCGCGCGTACGACCCCGAGTCCTTCGAAGAAAAGCCGGCGCCGGGACGCAGCGGGCGCTTCGGGTTCGGCACGCAATGGACGGTCACCAAAGAGGAAGTAGAAGGAGTAGAAGTAGAAGGTCCGGTCGAAGCGGCCGGCACCTGGACGGTCACGGCTCCCTGACGGCTATCCCAGCGGCGCGCCCACGAGCGCCGCTAGCACCCCGATCGCCCCGCAGCCGAGCAGGACCGGTACGACCGGACGGCGGATCGCGAGCAGCGCGAGAGCCGCAAGGCCCAGCACCGGCACCTGCCAGGCCTGGCTGATCGCCAGGGCGAGCGGCAGCGCGGAGCCCACGATCGCCCCCGCGGCGGCCGGGGCTGCTCCCCCTAGGAACGCAAGCGCTCGGCGGTCGGAGAGCAGGCGCTCGAAGCGCCGGGCGCCGATGAGGATGAACGAGAACGAGGGCAGGAAGGCGACGAAGGCGGCGAGCAGCCCCCAGCCGAGCCCGCCGGCGGCGTAGCCGACCGCAGCCACCGTCTGGACGAGCGGGCCGGGCGTGATCTGGCCGAGCGCGACCGCGTTCAGGAACTGGCTGTGGCTCATCCAGTGGTAGGTGCCGACGGCGTCGGCTTGCATCAGGGGCACGATCACGAAGCCGCCGCCGAACGACAGGGCGCCGACCTTCAGCGCGGTCCAGACGAGCGAGCCGATGCCGCCGGGGTCGGCGACGGCCGCGAGCAGCGGCCAGGCGTGGACGCGCAGGGCCCGCGGTCCGCCCGCGTGAAGCCCCAGCTCGATCGCGCCGCAGGCGAGGATCACGAGTACGAGCCACGGCCCGGCCAGTGCGGCGGCGACGGCTCCAGATCCCGCGTACAACGCGACGCGGGTGCGCCGCTCCGGCGGTGTGCGGGCCCAGAGCGGGAGCCCGATGTCGGCCCCGGCCCGTACCGCCACCGCGGCCACCGCCGCGCCGGCGCCCAACCCGGCGCCGCGCACCCAGTCGGGCGGCGAACCAGCGAGAAACAGAGCCGAGAGCGCGAGTATCAAGACCAGCCCGGGCAGGATGAACGCGAGCCCACCGAGGATCGCGCCGCGGTAGCCGCGCAATCGCCAGGCGCAGTAGATCGAGAGCTGCGTCGAGGCGGGGCCGGGCAGGATGTTGACGGCCGCGAGCGCGTGCTCGAAGGCGGCCGGGTCGAGCCAGCGGCGCCGCGTCACGCAGAGGTCGCGCAACATCGAGATGTGCACCGGCGGGCCGCCGAAGCCGAGGCAGCCGATCCGTCCCCACTCGCGGACGATCTCACGCAGCCGTGGGGGAGCGCCGGTCACGGCGGCATCATGCCACCGCCTCGCGGCAGGGTTGGCGGCGCCGGCGCAGAAAGCAGCCCCGTGGAGCGGACGTTGGAGGAGGGTGGGCTGGCGGCGACGTGGCTCGAGCAGTTCGAGAGCTGGCACGCCGAGTTCAGCGCGGCCGGCGCGCACGAGGCGACGGCGATGGTGCTGGCCACGGCCTCGGCCGGCGGCCAGCCCTCGGCGCGCACGGTGCTCCTGAAGGGCGTGGCCGAGCGCGGCTTCGAGTTCTTCACGAACCTCGACTCCCGCAAGGGGAGAGAGCTGGCCGAGAACCCCCGCGCCTCGCTGCTGTTCCCGTGGTATGAGCTCGAGCGCCAGGTCGTCGTCGTCGGGGCGGTCGAGCCGGTCGAGCAGGCGCGCGCCGACGACTACTTCGCGAGCCGCCCGTACGGGTCGCGGATCGGGGCGCACGCGAGCCGCCAGTCGACGGTGATCGCCGCTCGCTCGGTGCTCGAGCAGGCGCAGGCGGAGGCCGAAGCGCGCTGGCCGCCACCGGGCCCGGTGCCGCGGCCCGAGCGCTGGAGCGGCTTCCGCGTGGCCCCCGAGACGGTCGAGTTCTGGCAAGGGCGGCCGGACCGGCTCCACGACCGGCTGCGCTTCCGTCGCGACGACGCAGGATGGGTCGTGGAGCGGCTCTCGCCCTAGCCCGTCTGTGCGCCCAGCCGCCAACGGGTAGGTTCCCCGCATGGGGTCGGTGAGGTCTCAGATATCGGTCTCGCTCGACGGCTTCGCCGCGGGTCCGGAGCAGAGCACGGAGAACCCGATCGGGATCGGGGGCATGCAGCTGCACGAGTGGGTGTTCGCGACGCGGTCGTGGCGCTCGCAGCACGGACAGGAGGGCGGGGAGGACGGCGTTGACAGCGACATCGCCGCGCGGGCGGCCGACGGCGTCGGCGCGTACGTCATGGGACGCCGGATGTTCGGCGGGGGCGAGGGTCCCTGGGACGAGTCCTGGACGGGCTGGTGGGGAGAGGACCCGCCTTTCAAAGTGCCCGTGTTCGTCCTCACCCATCATCCGCGCGAGCCGCTCCAGATGAGCGGCGGGACGACGTTCACGTTCGTGACCGACGGCGTGGAGGCCGTGCTCTCGCAGGCTCGCGAGGCCGCCGGCGAGCGGGACGTGATGATCGCCGGCGGCGCGAACGCGATCCAGCAGGTCCTCGCCGCGGGGCAGCTCGACGAGCTGCAGCTGCACATCTGCCCCGGTGCTGCTGGGGAGCGGCGCGAGGCTGCTCGAGAACGTCGGCGAGCCGCGACTGGAGCCGGTCGAGGTGGTCGGCTCGCCGCTGGCGACGCACGTGACGTACCGGGTCTCGTAGCGGGCCGGTCCGGAACCGGACCACCGTCCGGATGATCGCCGCGCGCCTGCTTTCATGACGTGGGATGGGCCGCATCACCGTCACCCACTTCACGGACCCGGGCTGCCCCTTCGCGTACTCCGCGACGCCCTCGCTCGCCGTGCTGCACTGGCGCTACGGCGAGCAGCTCGACTGGCGGCTCGTGACGATCGGCCTGTCCGAGAACCCGCAGCGCTACGTGGACGCGGGCTACACGCCCGCGAGGATGGCCGCCGGCACCCGCATGCGCTTCGGCCGCTACGGGATGCCGCTGATCGCCGAGCCGCGCTCCCGCGTGGTCGGGACCGCGCGTGCCTGCCGCGCGATCGTCGCGGCTCGCCGCCTGTATCCCGGGCGCGAGGAAGAGGTGCTGCGGGCGCTCCAGTTCGGCTGGTTCACGACGACGCTGCTGATGGACGAGGACGAGGCCATCGCAGCCGCGCTCGCCCGCGTCGACGGGGTGGACCCCGGGGCCGTCACGGCGGCGATCGACGACCCCGAGGTGATCGCCGAGTACGAGCGCGACAAGGCGGCGACGCGCCAGGCCGAGGGCAGCCCCACCGAGTTCCAGGGCAAGGCACGGCAGACCGACGGTCCCGTGCGCTACTCCGCTCCGTCGCTCGTCTTCTCCACCGAGGAGGGCCGGCGGCTGGAGGCCGGCGGCTTCCAGCCGCTGGAGGCCTACGACGTGCTGATCGCCAACCTCGACACGACCCTCGACCGGCGGGCCGCGGCGGAGGATCCGCTCGAGGCCCTGCGGGCCTTCCCGGCCGGGCTCGTGACGCAGGAGGTGGCCGCCGTGATGGCGCCGAACAACGTGGCGCCCGATGTCTACGCGGCGGAGCAGGCGCTGATCGAGCTGTCCGCGCTTGGCGAGGTTCGCCGCGAGTCGCTGGCTGACGACGCGCTCTGGACCGTCGCCGGCTGAAAACGCGCCCGGCAGGATTTGAACCTGCGAGCTCTCGACCAGCTTCACGCCACCCTAACATTGTGGCGAAGGTCACGCGATAAGCTGCCGACGGGCGAGGTGGGGCAATCGACTCGCGACCCGACGCTCCCCGGGTCCCGGGAAGCCGGGCGGGGTCGATGCGACACAACGCAAACGTCAATTCGCATTAGGGGGTCCCGATGCGCAAGGTATTGGTTCTCACGGCCACGACCGCTCTCATGGCCGGAATGGCGGGCACCGCGTACGCGACAAGCTACAAGGCAACTGAGCTGGTGCAAAAGGAAAACGGCAACTGTGGACGCTTCGAAGAAGGAAAGCCGATCATCGGATCGGCGAAGTTCACACGCACCGAAAACAAACTCAAGGTCACCTACAAGGCCAAGGGGCTCGCACCACTGACGACGTACGAATTCGAGTTCTACAACGCCAGCCCGTGCGAACTGATCGCCACTTCCGGGAGTCTCACGACCAACGCAAAGGGTGCCGGTTCGGTCACAGCCGAAATAGCAGTGCCCGAAAAAGACGCCGAATTCTTTGTCGACGTTCTGAACTTCGGAGCATCACCCTTCGGCGCCGACTCCTTCATCGCCACGCTGCCCAAACCTTGATCACGATCCAGTAGTGCCGTGCGC
Source organism: uncultured Solirubrobacteraceae bacterium (assembly GCA_963742805.1). GTDB lineage: Bacteria > Actinomycetota > Thermoleophilia > Solirubrobacterales > Solirubrobacteraceae > Palsa-744. The sequence goes on from CAVUNG010000002.1 coordinate 739,687, forward strand.
CGATAGGCGTCTGAGCCGAGAAGCCCTGGCGTCCTCCCTGGCCGAGAACGCGGATCGCTCGAGGTTCGCAATCTCGGCGGGGGGGAGGAGCCATCGCCGATACCCCCAATCCCGGGGAGGGCCGAACGTGTCCGCTTCTCAGCGGTGCGTGTAGAGCGCGCGACGGCCGGGCACACCAGCGCGCCCGGCAGGATTTGAACCTGCGACCTCTCGCTCCGGAGGCACGCCGGGAAACACCACGGGAGGCGCGGAATCCGGCATCAGCAAGCCGATTCCGTGTCCTCTCGCCGTTCGGGCACTCGGACGTTATTCGGGCCGATTCGGGGCCGATTCGGGAGGGTTCGGGCAGGGCTGCCGTTACCGCTGACCTGTGATTGTCGCGTCGCGCACGCATGCTAGTTTGTCCTCGGATCGGGCCTACGCCCGCCGTCGAGAACATTGCCGGCTCGCGCCGTCTCCACCGGAGGCGGCGTCGGTCGTTCTCAGAGGACATCCGAACCGGTCGATAGGTTGCGGGAGCAATGTTCGATCGACGCTGTCAGATCCATGTACGCCGCTGATCCTCCCCGGTACGACGAGGACCCCGAGGGCGCCGTCGCATACTGGTCCAAACTCATCAGCGACCCGACGCCCGAGGCGATCCGGGAGATCGAGAAACCCCACGACGGGCTCACCTTCGAGGAGTTCGAGGCTGGCTGCACAGAATCCCGTCAGCAGCTCGCAGGCAGCGGCGACACGGCCGCACTGGCCGAGTTCGACGCCGACCTGGCCGTGCTTCACGACTCCGACATCTTCGACGGGCTGGAGGACGCGCACGCGCGCGTCCTCCGGAGGATTCCACGGCCCGCCCGTCGCCCCGACCAACCTCCCGCACGCTTGCGGGGAGTCCGTCCGCGCCTGATCCCTCGCCGTCGCGGCCGGTGTGAGCGCCGGCCGGGCTCCCGCAGGGCCGTCAGCCGGTCCGCGGGCGGCGGCTCAAGCGGCGACCCCGACGATCCCGAGCCGGGCGAATCTGCCCGGCGCACCGTCCGTGACCTGACAGGGGTAGCGGCGTGAGAGATCCGGTCCTCCGAACCGGCCCTCCCGCAGCCGCAGCGAGGGGACTGCCCGCCGCGTGGCGAGCAGCGACGGCGTTCTGCCCGCACTGCAGCGGCACGGGGAACGAGGACGAGCGCGCGTGCGTTCACTGCGAGGGCACCGGGGACCTGCTCGGGACGCAGCTCCGACACGCCTACAAGCTCGGTCTGCGCGAGGGGCTGTCGAAGCTGGGCGGCCTCCGCGACCATGTGGCCGTCGCGATCGACCAGCTCGAAGATCCACGAATCGACACCGCCCAGCTCAAGCGGACGGTAGGGCTGTGATCCCCACGGGCTGCGCCGAGCAGATCGAAGACGCCTACAGGCGGATGGCACTCGAGGTGCACTACCGGCCGGCGGCGCCGAGCGACGGGTTCGGGAACATCACGATCCCCGTCGACGAGCTCGACCTGGACGCCGAGGCGGCCCAGTACGCGCACGAATGGTGGGCTCAGGAGGACACCGGCAGCTTCACCATCGGCTGCGCTGACTACCCGACGCGCAAGGCGATGATCTACGCCCTCGAGGCAGCGCGCCTCTGTTGCGCCGGAGGGAACAGCCCCGAGTTCGCCGAGCGGCTCCTGCGTCTCGCGCTCCAGGAGCTGGAATGACCTCCCCGCGAGCGTCGACTACCGCCAGCAGCATCGCGCCGCGCCGGATCAGATGGGTCTGGCGCGGACGCATCGCCCGCGGCTACCTCAGCCTCTGGTCGGGGGAATCGGCCCTCGGCAAGTCCACCCAGTTCTGCGCCGTCGCCGCCGGGCTCACCACCGGCACCCTCGAAGGCCACCTCGAGGGCAAGCCGTCGAGAGTCCTGATCGTCGCGAGCGAGGACGCCCGCGAGGACGTGTGGGTACCCCGACTCATAGTCGCCGGCGCCGACCTCGACCTCATCGAGTTCCAAGATCACGGCCGAGACTGGAACCTCCGCGACGGTATCGACCTGACCGCCCGCGCGGTCGACGAGAAGAAGCCCGAGCTGGTCTTCATCGATTCGGTCCTCGAGCACCTCCCGGAGCCGAAGGGCGGCGAGAACATCAACTCCCCTTCATTCATCAGGCGATCGCTGGGCCCATTCAGCGAACTGCTCAAGACCCGCCAGATCGGCGGCCTCATCAGCACACACCCGCCCAAGAGCAAAGGCACCACCTTCGCGGACAGCGTCATGGCGTCAGCCGCGTTCGTTCACATCTCACGGGTAGGACTGCTCTTCGCCTGGCACCCGGAGGACCACGACCTCCCCGACCAAGACCGCCGGCGCGTCCTCATGCGGCCGCCCGGCGGCTCCAACATCGGCCGCGACCCCGGAGCCTTCGAGTTCCGGGTCCTCACGCGGTCACTCCTCATCGAAGACGAGAACGAAGACATCCCCTACACGACGCCGCTCACCCCGACCGACGTCACCTACCGCGACCTGACCCGGGCCACGCCCGCCGAACCCGGACAGCCAAGCCTCGTCGCAAGCGCACGCGCACTCATCGACGACCGCCTACAAGACGGGCACTGGCACCCCAGCATGATCGACGAGCTCATCGACGAGCACGGCTACACCAAAGCCACCGCCTACAGAGCCGCCGAACGATGCGAGAAGCAGCGCGCCAGCCACCAAAGCTGGTGGTGGGCGAAGCAAGGCACCCCGAAGAGCACGTTCGTCGGAAACGGTGAGAACTTGGGAACAACGCCGCCTCGCGCGCGAACCGCCTCCCAGCCTGAGAACAACCCCCCCAAAACCACCAGAAACGGCTCTACAGCCACTACCTCCCACATTCCCACCGACACAGACCAAAGCGCACGGGCCGCACAGCTAGTTCCCACCTCCCAAACCCCCCACGCGCGCGACCCACTCCCCGAAGGCTGGACCCTCGAGGAAGCCGAAAGCCTCGCAGCAACCCACCACGCCGAACAAGCCGAACGAGAGACCGCAGGATGACGGCAAACGGCTCTCACTCGCTCGTGCTGCTGTTGACCGGCGTTCCGAGCCCTGACCGTGCGCCTCTGGTTGACGCGAGCGTTCTGGCGGTCGAGCTGGGCGTCAGCCGCGATTGGGTGTACGAACATGCCGACGCGCTGGGTGTGCTGAGGCTCGGTAACGGCCCGAAGGCGCGTCTGCGGTTCGATCCTGTGGCTGCTCGTGCTGCGCTGTCTCGCTTCGCAAGCGAACGGTCGCGGGGCCCGGATCTGGCGCTAGATGGCGGTTCGGCGGGTGTTGAGCATCGGCAGGCGCGTCGTGTTGGCGGCTCGTCTGCCACTGGCCGGCCACAACCGACGCCGATTCTGCCTGTGAGGCCGCGTCGGAAGGCGGGTGCTCATGCCGATCAGTAGGGACCCGACGAACCGTGCGATCCAGGAAGCAAACCTGCGGCGCGGCAACCCGACGCACGGCGCGACTGACGAGAAGCTGATACGGCCGCTGGCTGAGCAGTATCTCGCCGAGCTGACGGGGGAGTTCCCGCGCGCCAGCGAGCGCGTGCTTCGTCTGCAGGCTCGCCGTCTGGCTAAGCTCGACCGGCTGGCGAGCTACCTCGAGGGCACGGGAGAGATCCGCCACAAGCGCCGCGGGGAAGTGTTTCCGGCGTCCCAGCTTGAGGAGTCGATCACGTCGGCGTTTTTGAGCACGCAGGCGAAGCTCGAAGCGCAGCACGCGGCGTCCGGGAACGGCAACGGCGCCGGATCGCTGGCGAGCATCGCTGCCGAGCTCGCAGCGGGAGACGCGGCCGAATGAGTGCCGCCTTCGTCTGGGGCATTGACCCTGCAATCTCGCGCGTGGCGTTCGCCTTCGCGCCGCTCGACGGCCACCAGATCACAGCGGAGACGCTGCAGACAGACTGTGAGGCGCGTGAAGGTCAGCGTCTCGGCTGGCTTGACAGGCAGGTCCGCATCCGTGCGAGGCAGCTCGCGGGCGAGTTCCCGCCAGAGGTCGTGTGGGTTGAGCAGCCGAGCGGCCGTCACCGGAACCTGCCGCTCACATACGCCGTGGGCGTGATCCAGGCGGCGTTGTTCGAGTCGCTGGCTGTGCCGGTGTGGACGATCAGCTCGAGCGCATGGAAGCGGGCGACGGTCGGCGCGGGTAACGCGACGAAGCCTCAGGTCGCGGCGTGGGTGACAGCCCGGGGCGTTGACTTCGACGGCCAAGACGAGGCTGACGCGATCGCGATCGCTGCTGCTGGCCGCGCGATGCTTCTCGCCGGCGAGTGGAGGGCGACGGCGTGACTGCCTGGACCCGTGCCCAGATCATCGCTGCGCTGCGATCTGCGGCGGATGGTGACATCGCGCCGTCCTCGGCGGCATGGAAGCGGAAGCCGCCGCCGGGCGCACCGTCGATGACTGCGATTCAGCGCGTGCTCGGTTCGTGGTCGAAGGCGCTCGAGGAGGCTGGTCTTGTGTCGCGCGCTGAGGCTCGTCACCGTCGTGCGATCGCGCGTGCGGCGGCACCGGCGGCGAGTGAGTTGCGGCGGGTGGCGCGTGCTCGTGAGGAGGCGCGGGCTGCCGAGCGTGCGCGCGCTGAACGGGCAGCGGAGTTGGCGGCGATGCGTGCGCCCGCCGAGACGACGGCGCACCGCAGGCGACGTCTGGCTGCTGAGGCGTTGGCGTCACGGCGGCGGGGGGGTGCGGCGTGAGCGGCCCGGTTGTGATCCCCCTGCGTGTCGCGCTCACCGACCCGCGCCTGCTCGGCGGCACGATCCGCTGGCGTCCGAAGCAGCTCGAGGTTCTGGGCCTGTTCGCTCGTGACGATTTGCGGACGGTGCTGGTCGCTGCTGGTCGTCAGGGCGGCAAGTCGAGCATGGCGATCGCCACGGCGATCTGGGGTGCGACGATGCGTCCCGATCTCGACGCGCTGGTGCCGCGTGGCACTGAGCGGCACTGCCTGATCGCGAGCCCGACGGAGGACCAGTCGCGCCGGCTGATCCGGATGGCGGCCGCGATGATCGCGGAGTCGCCTGTGCTCGCCCGCGTGGCTGATGTGCGGGCTGACCGGATCGTGTTTTCGTTGGAGTCGGGCGCTACGACCGTTCTGGAGGCGTTGCCGGCGAACCCGCGGAGCGTGAGGGGTTTTACCGCCAGCACGGTCTTGGTCGATGAGGCCGCGCACCTGGATTCTCAGGACATGGGGGTTGCGAACGATGCCCGGATGCTGGAGGCGCTTGAGGGGAGCATGTCGCTGTTTGACGGGAAGGGCCTCGCGAAACTGATTCTGATCAGCACGCCGCGGGGGGAGCAGGGCCGGTTCTATGAACTGTTTCGGGAAGCGGAGGCGGGCGAGCTGCCGCAGGCTGCGGCGATTCAGGCGACTGCCTGGGAGTTGAATCCTGATCTGGACTCGGAGGAGTGGCGCGAGTCGAAGCGGCGGCTGCTTGGGGTTGACGGTTTCGAGCAGGAGCACGCGGCGCGGTTTGTCGCTGGGGGCGGCGCCTTCTTCGATCTTCGGGAGGTCGATTGGGCTGATGGGCCCGCCCGGCCCGAGGACGCGCCGGCCTGGGTAGCGGCGCTCGACCCTGCCTTCCACCTTGACGCGTTCGGCGTCGCGCTTGTCGGTGAATCCCATGAGCGTGGCGTGATCGTGGTCGGGCAGGTGGCTGGGATCAGGCCGGGTGGCAGGGAGCGTTCGCTGGAGCGCCGCCGCGCCCGGGAGGACAGGACGCTCGAGAAGGTGTGGGCGATGCTTGAGCCGTACGCGCCGCAGACGGTGGTCAGCGACCAGCATCAGGCCGACGCGATTAGGACCTTTTTCGGCAGGCGGGGCTGTTCGGTTCGGATCGAGAATCTGACCGGGCCATCACAGACCGCGATGTTCGTGAGCACCCGCACGCGGCTGGTGGACGGGAGCCTCCGGTTGTGGCGTCACGCACAGCTCCTGGAGGAGTTGAGACGCGTCCGGGCGCGGGATGCGTCGGAGGCGATCCTGCTGCCTCGGTTCGCCGGGTCGCACGCGGATATCGCGAGCGCGCTGACGCTCGGCGTCTGGCAGTTTCGCCACCTGAGCGACCAGCCGCCGGTGAGGGTGAGTATGCCGTCCGCGAGGCCGGTGACAGCGGGAATGATCAGCGAAAGTGAGGTCGGCGCGACCGAACAGCGTCGACCGAACGGCCCGGTCGACCCGGACCACAGGCGTCGCGGGCCGGCAGCGTCTAGAGGAGCGCTCGGGGGGCTGATGGGGCGCCCATTCTGATGGCGGGGCCGGTGCTCGATGCGGCGTCGGGTCTGCGTGGTGGCGAGGAGCTTCGTCGCTTCGGGGCCGCGCTGCCGTCCGTTGACGAGTCGCGTGCGCTCGTGTGGGCGGCCGTGTACGCGCTGCGCGCGGAGGGTGTGCCTCGGACGCGGGCGTTCAGGATCGGTTCGCGTCGAGCGGCCGTGAGCTGGATGTTCCGGGAGGGCTGGTCGGCCCGGGAGATCGCGGCGGACCGCGGGTGCGGCGTGCGGACCGTCGAAGACGATTTGAACGCGATGCGGCGTGTGATCGCGCGAGGGGGTGTGCGGCGGCTGTCTGAGTGCTCGCTGCCGAGGCTCCGCGAATGGTGAGCGTTTTTCAAAAATCCGTTGCGGGATTCCGGGGTCGACGTGATTCGCTTGAAGTAGAGATGCGATTTAGGCGTTCACCAGGCCCGATCAACCTCAGCGCGGAGGCGTTGTCCGTGCTGCTCGACCGTGCGCGCGAGCAGGGCCGCGAGGAGCGGTCCGCGTCGCCGGCCCGGCCGACGGTCGAGGTCCTAGAGGACGACCTGGCCGACCTGGCACGCGCGGCGCTGAACCGGGAACGAATGTTCCGCGAGCGCCTGGTCGAGCTGGACCACGAGGTTTCCGTGCTGAGCGTGATGGCCGCGACTAGCCCGGTAGAGACCGAACAGGAGGACTGATGGCGAGGACAATGAAAAGGCCCACGATCCGCAGGCCCGCCGGGGATGAGCCGCGGCTGGGGGAGAACCTTGACGCGCGCTTCTCTCACGCGATGGGCAGCACGGCCCTCCGGCTGCAGATCGCGAAGGAGATCGCGGAGCGGCGTGGGCTCACGACCCGTGACGCGATCGCGTTCGCGGAAGGGCCGCTGAAACGGGAGATTGGTGTGGGAGCGACGGTGCAGCAGGCTCTCGCCCATCTGGAAAACCCGTATCTCGATACCCCTGCGGGGGTCTCGTGATGAGCGCCCAGGCCAAGATCCTCGATCAGGGTGTCAGTACGCTCGCGCTCGCGAGCGACGCGCGCATGGACCGCCTAGTCACAGCCCTCGCAGAGGCCCGCGGCATCGACTACGTGCGGGCCTTCGACGACTTCATCCGGGCGTCCGAGGACCGCGGCGGCGGCACCGTACGGCAGGTGCTCGACCACATGTGCCTGCCCGACCGGATGCTGGACGCGATCGCGGAGAAACTCGCGGGTAGCGACCGGCGCGACGCGGCCGTCCGTGTGCTCGAGCAGCGTTCGACGCGCCAGCTCGAGAAGCCGCTCGACCCGGAGGGGTACGTGGCGCTGGACGCCTCACAGGCCGGCCGAGTCCTCGGCAACGAGGAGGAGACGCAGGCTCGCCTAGCTCGCGCCCGAACGCTGACGTGCGAATGGGACGGCCCGTCGGGGGAGCACAATTTCCGGGCGTTCGACCGGCTGCAGGGTGAAGTCGGTCGTGACTACGTCGCGACGCTCGAGCACCGTGCCGGGGTGCGAGCCCAGAACGGCGAGCTCAACCAGGAGGTCCGCCAGCTCGACGCCGCGATCGCTGAGGAAGGCGTCGAGAAGGCCGTCCGGAAGCTCGGCCTCCAGGACCCAGCGCCCGCGAGCCCGGCGGTGAAGCTGCTCGACGCCGCGAACATACTGCTCGAGGCGGAGCAGTTCGGGACCTCGCTGCTGCTCAACGCGAACAGCGAGCAGGAGCGGAAAGACGCGCTGCGGCTCTACGACCGCGCGAAGCGGGTCCTGCAGCAGTCCGGGGGCTCTTTCTCCGACCGCTCCGCCTGGGAAGCGGCGGTCAACCTGGCACAGGCCGAGCTCGGCCTGTAGCTGTTCACCTACGACAAGAGAGGAACCAGTGACCGCAACACTCACGCATCCGACGACGGATCTCGCGGAGCAGCGCGAACGGATGGTCGCCGAGCAGGAAGCGAAGAGCCGCGTCGGACGCGCCCGCGGCAAGCTTTCCGGGACCAGCCTCGACGAGTACACCCTGTCGACGAAAGTGTCGATGGGCCGCCTGAGCGTCAGGGTCAAGGACGCCTCGTGGGATGAGCTCGCCGCCTCTGCGGTGTTCGGCGCGGCGAAGGTCCACGAGCTGGAAAGCAAGCTGTTCGCCGCGAACGCCAACGCAGCGAATGAGCGGCGCGCAGCCGAAGAGGCCCGTCACGTGGCCCTCAGCTAGCGAGGGGTCGACATTCCGGGCTCTCGCATAGCGGTAGAGGTCGTCGCCGATTCGGCGCCGTTGCAGGCCGCGGTCGCGAAGGCCGTCGACAGCCTGAAGGGCCTCGGGGACGTCATTTCGCGTGAGGCGAAGGTGTCGTTGGCGGTCGGTGACGCGACGATCAAGAGCAACCAGAAGGTCGCTTACTCGTACGCGGAGGTCGGGAAGGCAGCGGGCTCGTCGACGAAGGGGATCGAGGCGTCCGCCAGCGGCGACGAAGCGCTCGGCGACGATGAATGACCTGCTCGCGACGCAGCTCCGGTCCGCGCAGCTGCAGCTCGCGAAACAGGAGGCGGCGGTAACGAAACACGTCGGGTCGATGACCCGGCTCGGCAACAGCTTCGACAGCGCCGGGAAAAAGCTCACGAACGTCGGGCACATCATGGCCCCCGTGTCAGCTTCGGGCTGCTCGCGATCGGCGCGTACTCGCGTGAAAGCGTCGATGGACTTCCAGAAGTCGATGACTCTCCTGCAAACCCAGGCCGGCGCGTCCGCGGGGCAGGTGAAGAAGCTGGAAGCGGGGATATCTGGCGATGTCGGGGAAGGTCGGGAAGACCCCGGGCGAACTCGCCGCCGGCATGTACCACGTCGTTTCCGCGATGAACGCGACGATCCCTCCGGCGCAACGAGTCAACCAGGAGCTGGAGATCCAGAAGCAGGCCGCGATCGGCGCCAGCATCGGGCACTCGAACCTCGAGGAAACGACCTATGCGCTGGCGTCAGCGCGATGAACGCTTTGCACCGTGGCGGCGGGCAGGCCAGGGGGACGATGGCGGAACTGAACGCGATCGTCGGCGCGGGGGATCTGCGGATGCAGGATCTGGTCGGCGCGATGTCGACCGGGATCGTCGGTGCGGCGCAGACGTTCCATATCAGCCTGAAATCGGTGGGTGCCGCGCTCGACACGCTCACCCAGCAGGGGACACCGGCGCAGCAGTCCGCGACACGGCTGCGGATGGCGATCACGTTGCTGGCGGCCCCGTCGAAAAACAGCGCGAAGATGCTGCAGGCGATCGGCGCGTCCTCCAGTGAAGTCACATCGAGGACCAGGGCGACGTCGGAAATGCTCGAAAAAGCCGGTTTGTCCACGACGATCCTGGCGAAGGACATGGCGAAGCCGGACGGGCTGATGGTCGCTTTGACGGACCTGAAGAAGCACATGGTCGAAGCGGGCCTGTCCGCGGAAGAGCAGTCCGCGCTGATCGCCCGGGCGTTCGGTGGCGGCCGGATGGGCACGTCGATCATGCAGCTGTTCCGCCAGCTCCCGGAGATGCAGAAGAACTACAACAACCAGCTGAAGATCACGGGCCAGTACTCGACGGACTGGGCCAAGACGCAGCAGACGACGGCGTTCAAGGTCGAACAGACCAAGGCGAGCCTGGATTCGACCGCGATCAAGATCGGGCAGGACCTGGAACCGGCCGCGAAGGCGTTCCTCGGTGATGTGGAGAAGATCGCGCACTGGTTCGAGACGCTGCCCCCGAACGTGCGCCACACTGCGGAGGAGATCGCGGCGCTCGCGGCCGTGATCAGCCCTGTCGCGCTCGCAGTTGGCACGATCGGGCGGGTCGCTGCGCTCCCGATCAAGGCCGCCGGCGGGGTCACGAGCATCCTGAAAGGCTCCGGGATCACCGGCTCCAAAGGCCCGATCGCGCCGGGGTCGCGGGTGAACCCGATCGTGGTCGCTGTCGAGGAGGGCGGCGTCGCTGGACTCGGCAGTCAGGCCGCGCCAGGAACAACCCGCGCGGCCGCGGACGCCGGGAAGGTTGGCGCTGTCGCGGGCGCGCTGCGCAGCGGCGCGAAGGTTGCGGGTGGTACCGCTCTCGCGATCGAAGCGCTGAACGTCGTGCTCCCGGGCGCTCCGGCTTCGCACGGCCTGCCGACGCACGGGTCCGGGCTGCCGGGCCAGTTCGACAGCTGGGTTCACGACACCTCGCAGGCGATGACCTCGAGCTTCGGGAAGCTGCTCGAAGGCAACGTCGGCGGGTTCGTCTCGACGCTGTTCGGGCACAACTCGACGGATGACCTGCGTCGCTTCGGGGACGAGCTGAAGAAGCTGCAGGTGCCGTTCAACCGGCTCCCGCTCGGGAAGCTGCACGAAATCGAGGCGGAAGCGATCAAGCTCGGCTCGGACAAGTCCCTCGAAAAATGGGACCCGCAGCTGCAGAAGATCGCGGAAGGCGCGCACCTGGCGGAGATCAACGTGGCCCAGAACTTCCAGCGGATGCGCCAGGCGGCGGAAGGCGAGCTGCACAAGCTCGCCGGCGAGGCGCCGGGGCTCGGGACGGCGGCTGTCACGCCGCTGATGGCCGCGTTCAAGCATTTGCGGGAAGCGATCGGCGGGGAAATGGAAGCCGGGGTGAAGGCGACCGAGAAGGGGACGCAGGAGATCCACTCGATCCTCGCGAGCGAACTGAAGGCGCTCGGGATCAAGGCGCCGTCAGCGCGGAACCAGGCATTCGGTCCGCTGCCGGGCGGCGGCGCGAACCCGCTGCAGCCGACGGGCATCGGCGGGTCCTCCGGGTTCCAGGGCAACGCGACGGGGGGGAAGGTCACGCAGCCCGGCTACTTCGCCGGTGAGGAGGCCCCGACGCACCCGGAGTTCATCATCGCGACCAACCCCGCGTACCGGGAACGCAACAAGCAGCTGTGGGCGCAGGCAGGATCGTCGCTGGGTATCCCGGGGTTTGCTGAGGGTGGCAGGACCAGCGGCAACGTCGTGCTCGACCCCGGGGTGAACATGAGCCGTGGTGTTGAGCCCCGGATCTATGAAGACCTCGGGAAACTGTCGACGGAGCTGTCGCAGACGATCTACGTGATCTCCGGCGCTCGGACGGAGCAGGAATCCGCCGCGCTGGGCTACCCAAACGATCCGCATACGCGGGGGGAAGCGGCGGACATCGGCGTCGGCTCGTCCCTGCGCTCGAGTATGGACAAAGTCTCCGAAGCGCAACTCCGCGCCGTCGGGCTCTACCGGCCGTTCTACCGGTCGATGGGGGAGGCCGAGGTCAACCATGTGCAGCTGCTTCTCGGTGTGCTCGGTGCGGCTGCCGGCGTGGGCGCGGGTGGCGCTGCGAACGCGGCGCGGTCTGTCTCCTCGATCAAGGCGCCGCACGTCGGGGGCGCCGGGATGATCGGCGCGCTCACCCAGGGGGTCGTGAACAAGGTGGCGGCGGCGGCGAACCAGAGGCTCTCCGGTGCCGGCGCGAGCGCTGGCGGGTTCGGGGCGGCCGCGACGTCCGGGCTGCCTGCGGCCGCTCGGGCGAAGCTGATGCAGATCGCCTCGCAGAAGCACTGGTCCGCGCAGGACTGGCTCGGTGTGATCGCCCTGGAGTCCGGCGGGAACCCTGCCGCGAAAAACGCTTCGGGGGCGTACGGGATCGGGCAGGCGCTCGGCGCGACACAGCAGCAGTATCCGAAGATGGTGTCCTCGAGCGCGGTCGCGCAGATCGAAGGGATGGCGGAATACATCGCGTCCCGGTACGGGAACCCCTCCGCAGCATTGGCCCATGAGCACTCGGCGCACTGGTACGCGACCGGCGGCGTCCACGGGACCGCCACGAAACCAGCGAAGCAGAAGCCCGGCAGCAGCCTGAAGAAGATCGGGAAGACTCTCGCCCCGAAACAGCTCCAAGACTTGGCGATTGTCGGCGGCAAGGTCAACGCGCTGTACGGCGACGCTCAGAGCAAGTCGACGCAGCTGACCGGGCTGCAGTCGTTGTTTCAGGCGCAGGAGGGCGAAGAGCGCTACCTCAACCTGGACGGGTCGCTGAACGCTGCCGGGTTGGCGAAGAAGACAGCGGATGACCAGCAGCTCATCGCGCTCCAGGCCGCGATCGCGAAGGACTACGAACAACTCCCGCCGATCCTCGTCCCGCTCCTCAGGGAGGAGATGGGCGAACAGTCCAAGACCGCGGGGAAGATCAAGGCCGACAACACGATCATCGGCCGCGACAAGCTGCAGCTCGCCTCGCTACGGAAAGCCGCGCAGGCTTTGCGCCGGCCGATCCCTGATGTGGTCGGGAAACTCGGGATCGACGTCGAAGGCGTCAAACACCACTGGACCCCGCTGGTTGCCGCAGCGCAGAGGGCAAAGGCGTCCTACCACGGCAAAGACAAAGGCACCAAAGAACGCCTCACCAACGCCGTGTCCAGCGCGAAAGCCTCCGAGCAGGCGGCGCTCGAACCGCTCCAGGTGTCCCTCACGAAAGCGAAGGCCGCACGGGCGGCGCACAAGCAGAAAGTCAGCGCGGAGTCGTTCGGGCTCTCACAGCAGATGACCGGCCTGCAGAAGAAGGACACGGAACTTGCGTTGCAGGTGAGCGCGCTCAAGGAAGCCGGGTCAAAGGACAGCAGCGCGATCTCGCCGCTCATGGAAATCGCGGCGGCGCTCGGCACCATCACTTTCAACTCGAAGGGGATCTTCACGGGGATCGACACGACCGACCAGGGCGCCGCGTTCAACGCCGGCATCCAGCTCATCAGCCTCAACAACGACCTGCAGGGCGTCGGCCGCACGGAAGCTGGGGCGGCAGAACCGAACAGTCAGCTGGTGTCGTTGCAGCAGCAGGAGCTCCAGCAGATGTCGCAGGCGTACGCCCTCTCCCAGGCGCAGTATTCGGTGCTGGCAGGGTTCGAGAACATCCCCCGGTACGACAAGGGCGGCCCCGTCCTACGGGACGGCCTGATCTACGCGCACGCCGGGGAGCACGTCGTCCCCCGCGACGGGAGCCTCGTGCGCGAATCCTCCGCGAACGTCGCGGCCGTCCACAACAACTTCAGGGTGGACGGGAACATCGCCCCGCTGATCAACATCGTCGACGAACGGATCAAGCACCCTGACAACATCCGGGTGATCCAGCAGCGGGTCGGGAACCGGACCTCGCAGCTCGCCGGCGCGCCGGGAGGGTGGCGGTGAGCGCCGGGGACTTCACGGCGATGTTCGAGGCGTGCGCCTCATCCAACGAGCGGGCCGTAGCGACCGCGCAACTGATCGGCGCGAACATCGCCGAGCTCGAGGCGTTCCGCGCATCGCTCGCCACGCACGACAGCCTCACAGACGAGCAGACCGCCTTCCTCGCGAGCAGGTTCGTCGGGCTGGAAGCCGGAACACTTGTCGACGACATCGGTCCGACGCTCCGCGTCGCCGCGGGCATCCTCGACACCGTCGAGAGCGACCAGGTCGAGCACGCGGGGGTGCTCGACTCGCAGGCGCTCCTCCTGGAACTGCAGGCGCTCCGGGTCCGCTACGCCGCCGCGTCGATCCGAGCAGCGACCGAGGTCCGCCGGCGACTGGAGTCGGGTTGAGCGATCTGCCCCCAGACGTCCAAGCGCGTCCGCGCTATGATGTCAACGCATGGACTCGACTACTGCCACTAGGGAGGACTCGACAGTAATGTCCGACGCCAGCGTGCCGCGCTCGACAGCCGATCCGAGCCTCACCAAGGTCCTGGCGCGGCTGCGCGAGCAGCGCGGCCTTAGCCAGGAGCAGCTCGCACACGCGGCGGGCTTGACGGGCTCGGCGTACAACCGGATCGAGGCCGGGAAATCCTCGCCCGGCTGGGCGACCGTGCGGCGGCTCGCGGAGGCGCTGGACCTGTCGATGGCCGAGCTGGGGCGGATGGTCGAAGCCGAGCGCTAAGACACCCGACCAAGGGAGCCAACATGGCTGACGGCATCAAGATCGAGCTCACCGAAGACGAGCGCGAGACACTCCTACACCTGCTGCACCAGTTCATCAACCCACGCGTCTGGGAAGCGACCCGAGGCGCGAGGCGCGAGGCCCTCGAGCACGCCGGCCGCCGGGCCCTACGACTCGCACAGCTCGAAGACCTCGCCGCCGAAGACGTGCTGCGAGGCGACATCGAGGCTCACGTGACCGACCTCACGGTCTGGGCCCTCGAAACGGCGGACACCACCAAGGAACACGGTGACGTCATCATCGAGATCGAACAGGAGGACATCCCGCAGACTGAGCGGGAGGCCCGGATCGCGAGGATGCGGGAGACCACAGCGGTCGATTACGCGCACCGGTGCGTCTGCGAGCGGATCGCGGGCCAGATCGACCGGGCGCGACAGGCGGCGGCGTAAATGCGGCTCGTGACCACACCACCTGCCACTGACAGCGGCGAAGCGATCCTCAACGACATCTGCGACCTCATCACCCGGCGACTACCGGCCATTCCCCTCGACGATCCGGCTCGGCCGGGTCTCGCCAGGATCACACCGCAACTTGCCGCGGCGCTCGGGCGCGACCCGGTCCGCGTGCTCGTCGCGACGGGCGCCCTCGTCGTTCCACCGAGCGACGAGGAGGAGGAGGCGTGATGGCACGTCCAACGACAGGCGCGGTGATCGAGCACCAGGGGAAGGACGGCCGCACATACAGGGCGCTGCGGTTCGTGGCGTACGGCAAGCGCCGGCACGTCTCGCTCGGCCCGGTCAGCGCCGACGACGCCGAGCAGCAGTTGGCACACGTCATCGCTGACGTTCAGCGCGGGAAGTGGCAACCCCCGGCCGCGGTCGTGCCGCCGCCCGAGCCCGAGCCCGTGCCGAGCTTCGGGGTGTTCGCGATGGAGTGGTGGACGCTGACGAAGGGCCAGCTCGCGGAGAGCACGCAGGCGGACTACTGGTGGCGGCTGACGGTGCATCTGGCGCCGTGGTTCAACGAGCTGCCGCTGGACCGGATCACCTTCGACACAGTCGAGTGGTACATCGCCGCGAAGCTCGCCGAAGACGATCCGCTCTCTGCGCGGTCGATCAATATGACGGTCACGTTGCTCGGTGCGATCCTCGAGCGGGCTGTGGAGCGCGACCTGATCCCTAGGAACCCGGCGAGAGGGAAGGGACGCAGGGTGCGCGAACGCGCTCCTCAGCGGTCCTACCTGGAGTCTGCGGAGCAGATCGCTGCGCTGCTCGGTGCGGCCCGGGAGCTGGATCGGGAGGCGCCGAAGAACCGGCGGCACGTCGAGCGGAAAGCGATGCTGGCGACGCTGGTGTTCGCCGGGCCCCGGATCGGGGAGATGGTCGCGCTGCGCTGGCGAGACGTCGACCTCGCCGGCGGGTGGCTCGACGTGCACGGCACGAAGCGCGACGCGTCAGACCGGCGGGTGAAGATCCGCGGTGCGCTCAGGGACGAGCTGCTCGCGGTCCGCGGGCGCCACCAGGACGCCCCCCAGGACGGCTACGTGTTCGCGACATCGACGGGCGGCAAGCCGAGCGAGGACAACGTCCGCAACCGGGTGCTGAGAGCGGCCGTGAAGCGCGCAAGCGAGCGGCTCGAGGCCGAAGGCCGTCAGCCGCTACCGGAGCGGCTGACACCGCACGGGCTGCGCCGCACGTTCGCGTCGGTGCTGTACGCGCTCGGGGAGGACCCGGGCGTCGTGATGGACGAGATGGGCCACACAGACCCCGCGCTCGCGCTGCGCGTCTACAGGCAGTCGATGCGCCGCGGCGAGACGGAGAAGGACGCGCTCCGGGCTCTCGTGGAGGGCGGGATAGTGGCAGACGGTGGCAGACGAGAGAAAAACGCGGCGGTCGAGCAGCCGGAGCACGAGGCCGCTTGAACGAGAAAACCCCGCGTTAGCAGGGCTTTCAGGAGCGCGCCCGGCAGGATTTGAACCTGCGACCTCTCGCTCCGGAGGCGAGCGCTCTATCCACTGAGCTACGGGCGCTGGAGCGCCTGAGTCTAGTGCCCGCCGCGCGGCCCGCCGCGATGGCGGCGAGCCGCGCGCAGGACAGACCCGCGCCGCCGCACACGCGACGGCGCGAGTCCCCCGATCTCTAGACCGCGCCGATTTTCGTTTTCGGCGGCGGCCCGGTCATTTTGTCGTTGCCGTTGATGTTGAGTTTGTTTTTGAAGGCGTCTTCAAGCGTTCCCGACCCCGGCCCGAATTTGAGGCTGGAGCCTTTGACTTCGGGCGTCCAGGTGCCCGTGTAGGTCGAGAGCACGAGTCCGCTGCACTGCTCCTGGATTTCCACGCCTTTGATTTCGTCGCGGATCGGTGGCCCGGCGAGCAGTTCGGAGGCCCATGGCAGGCCGGTCGACTGGAACGCGATCAGCGCTCCGGTGGAGCAGGCGGCTTTGCCGGTGCAGCCGGAGATCACGAACGAGGTCATCGTGTCGATCCCCGGGCCGCCGCCGATCGGGTTTTCGATCAGCTCGCGGTCTTCGACTTTGCATTTCGTTTTCAGCGGTTTGCCCGAGATCGGCGTGACCACGAAGGTCAGCGTCCCTTCTGTCGCGATCGGAACGGCCTTGCCGGCCGGGATTTCTTCGGTTTTTTGGGCCCCCAGATCCAGTGGGGACCGGCGGCCTGCGCCGCTGCCGCCGTCACGGCGAACGCCGCGACGAGGCAGGCCAGGAAAACGGAGCGTCGGAACATCTAGCTCTCCTCTCATAGACCGCGAGAAGACGGCGTCGACCGTCCCGCGCTGGCGCGCAGAACGTGGCCGTGCGACGTCCTGCCCTCAGCGGTCGCTGAAGCCTGAACGCGCCCATCGGCGTCCCCCCCGGTGCTGGTCAGTCAGCGATCTGACCCTAACCGATCGCGGGCTTCCGCGTGAAGGAAATGTGAACGGGCTCTCATCGCTTCCAGATGCCCCGCTGCGCGCGCGCACGCACCGGCCGCCGCGCCGCTACCGTTGCCTGGGATGGACCTCTCGCTCTTCTTCGCCGGCACGGCCGGATCGACCCCGAGCGCCCGCCGCGGCCTCCCGGCGCTGCTCGTCCGGCGCGGCGGCGAGAAGCTGCTCTTCGACTGCGGCGAAGGCACGCAGCGCCAGCTCCTGCGCTCGATCGGGCTGCTCGACCTCGACGCGGTCTACATCACCCATTACCACGCCGACCACTGGCTCGGCCTGCCCGGGATGCTCAAGTCGCTGGCGCTGCGCGAGCGCACGCAGCCGCTCACGGTCTATGGCCCGCCCGGCCTCGGCGAGCTGATCGCGGGCATGAAGGCGGCGTTCGGCCGGCTGCCGTTCAAGCTCTCGCTGGTCGAGCTCGCGTCCGGCCGAGGCCGTCGAGGGCGACGGATACCGCATTGCCGCGGTGCCGGTCCGACACAAAGGCCAGGCCTCCTACGGGTACGCGCTCGTCGAGGATCCCCGCCCCGGCCATCTGGACCCTGAGGTCGCCAAACAGCTCGGCGTCAGCCCCGGCCCGGACTTCGGACGCCTGCAGCGCGGCGAAGCGGTCGGCGGCGTGACGCCCGAGCAGGTGCTGGGCCCCGAGCGCGAGGGACGCAAGATCGTGATCTCGGGAGACACGGCGCCCTGCGAGGCGCTCGCCATCGCCGCCCACGAAGCCGACGTGCTCGTCCACGAGGCGACGTTCCTCGACGCGGAGGCCGAGCGCGCCCGGGAGACGAACCACAGCACCGCCCGGCAGGCAGCCGTCCTCGCGCGGGATGCCGAGGTCCGGCTGCTCGCGCTCACGCACCTCTCCAGTCGCTACGGCGGCGCGGAGATCCGCGACGAGGCGCGCGCGATCTTCCCGAACACGCTCGCGCCGCGCGACTTCGACACGATCGAGGTGCCGTTCCCCGAGCGCGGCGCGGCCACGCTGCTGCGCTGGGCCGACCGCCAGGCGCGGGAGCGCGCGCAGTCCGGGGCGAGCAGGCTGAACGGTGGCGGCAAGCCGGCGGCCGACGCGCAGCCGCAGACAGAGACGGTCGGCTCCCCCTGATACATTCCTCGCGGTCCTTTAACCCGGTCCCGCGAGGCCAGGAAGGAACGTGATGCAGGCCACTGAGAAGGTCGTCCTCGGTGAGGACGACGTGCGGCGAGCGCTGACGCGCATCGCACACGAGATCCTCGAGCGCAATCCCGGCGAGCCCGCGCCGGCCCTGGTGGGGATCCATCGTCGCGGCGCCTTCCTCGCGCGTCGCCTGCAGGCTCTGCTCGCCGAGCAGCTCGGACGTCGAGGTCCTGCTCGGCGACCTGGACATCGGCTTCTACCGCGACGACGTCGTCACACGGCCCGAGGCGCCGGTCCTTCACGCCTCGCACATCGACTTCGACATCGCGGGCCTCACGGTCGTGATCGTCGACGACGTCCTGTTCACCGGCCGCACCGCGCGGGCCGCCATCGAGGCGCTGTTCGACTACGGCCGCCCCGCGCGGGTGCAGCTGGCCGTGCTCGCCGATCGCGGGCACCGCGAGCTGCCGATCCGGCCCGACTACGTGGGCAAGAACCTCCCGACCGCCCGCGACGAGCACGTCCACGTGCGCGTGCGTGAGCTCGACGGCGTCGACGAGGTCGCGATCGCGACGCCTGAGCCACTGGAGGCATGACGTGAACCACCTGCTCTCCATCGAGGAACTGGACCGCGAGGCCATCGAGCGCATCGTCTCCCAGGCCGAGCGCTTCGCCGAGGTCTCCGATCGCGAGATCAAGAAGGTCCCCGCGCTGCGCGGCCGCATGATCCTGAACCTCTTCTACGAGGCCTCGACCCGTACCCGCAGCTCCTTCGAGCTGGCGGCGAAGCGCCTCTCGGCCGACGTCGTCAACTTCGCCGCCAGCGGCTCCAGCGTCGAGAAGGGCGAGTCGCTGAAGGACACCGTGCTGACGCTGAGCGCCCACAAGCCCGACGCGATCGTCCTGCGCACGCCGTGGGCCGGCGCCTCCGAGCTGGTCTCGCGCTGGTGCTCCGCCGCGATCGTCAACGCCGGGGACGGCAAGCACGAGCACCCGACGCAGGCGCTGCTCGACGTCTACACGCTGCAAACGCCGCCTCGGCGGCATCGACGGCGCGGAGATCTGGATCGTCGGCGACGTCGCCCACTCGCGGGTCGCCCGCTCTGACATCCTCGCCTTCCAGCGCATGGGCGCGCGCGTCACGGTCGCAGGGCCGCCGACGCTGATCCCCCGCGGCATCGAGCAGCTCGGCTGCGAGGTCCGCTACACGCTCGATGAGCTGGAGCGCGCGGACATCGTCTACGCGCTGCGCATGCAGCGCGAGCGCATGAGCGAGACCTGGGTGCCCTCGCTGCGCGAGTACGCGGCCTGGTATCAGATCAACGGGCATCGGCTGCGCGCCGGGCAGATCCTGATGCACCCGGGGCCGGTCAACCGCGGAGTCGAGCTCTCCGGCGAGGTGGTCGACTCGCCGCAGGCTGTGATCACCGCGCAGGTCGAGGCCGGGGTGGTCGTGCGGATGGCGGTCCTCTACGAGCTGCTGGCAGGGTCTGCCGGGCCGCGCGGCGCCGACGCGCCGGCGATCGAGGCCGAGCCCGTCGCGGCTCGACAGGGCAGGGAAGCATGAGCCGCCCGCAGCCGATGGTCGGCGGGGCCGGGGCCCCCGCGAACGTCCTCCTGCGCGATGTCCGCGCGCTGGACCCGCGCGAGGGCCTGGACGCGCGCCGCGACATCAGCGTGCGCGACGGGCTGATCGCGGAGCTGGGCGAGCCGGGAGCGCTCGACCCGGCCTCCTCGCAGGAGACCATCGAGGGGCGTGGGCGCCTGATCGCGATGCCCGCCTTCTTCGACCCCCACGTCCACCTGCGCACGCCGGGCCAGGAGCACAAGGAGGATCTCGAGAGCGGCACGCGCGCCGCGGCGACGGGCGGGTACGCCGGGGTGATCGCGATGCCCAACACCGACCCGGTGCTCGACTCGGCGCCGCTGCTCGGCGCGGTGCGAGAGGCCGCCAGCCGGAAGGCGCGCATCCCCGTCGGGTTCCTCGCCGCCATCACGAAGAACCTGCAGGGCGAGCAGCTGACCGAGATGGCCGAGCTGGCCGAGCAGGGGGCGCTCGGGTTCACGGACGACGGCAAGCCCGTCGCGAGCGCCGGCATGTTGCGCAAGGCGCTCCAGTACCAGCGCCTGTGCGGCGGTGTGCTGGCGCTGCACGAGGAGGACCCCACGCTCTCCCGCGGCGGCGCCATGCATGAAGGCGCGGTGAGCGCGGCGCTGGGGATCGCCGGCATCCCGTCGGTCGCCGAGTCGACGATGGTCGCGCGCGACGCCATGCTCGCCGGCTACGAGGACGGGCGCGTGCACTTCATGCACCTGTCGAGCGCCGGCTCCGTCCAGGCCGTCGCCGAGGCCAAGCGCCGCGGCGTGCGCGCGAGCGCCGAGGTCAGCCCGCACCACCTGCTGCTCACCCACGAGCACGTGCGCTCGCTCGACACGCGCATGAAGATGCACCCGCCGTTGAGCGAGGAGGGCGACCGCCAGGCGCTGATCGAAGGGCTCCGCGACGGCACCATCGACTGTGTCGCGACCGACCACGCGCCCCATGCGCGCGACGAGAAGGAGGTCCCGTTCGAGCAGGCGCCGATGGGAACGACCGGCCTGGAGACCGCGTTCGCCGCGCTTCACACCGGGTTGGTGCTCCCGGGCGTGCTGGCGCTGGCGACGCTGGTCGAGCGCATGGGCGCCGGCGCTGCCCTGTTCGGCCTGCCGGTGGCGCGCCTGGCGACGGGCGAGCGGGCGAGCATCGCGGTTGCGGACCTCGACGCGCGGTGGGTGGCGGGCGAGCACGGCTGGGAGAGCCGCTCTGAGAACTGCTGCTTTGCCGGCCGCGGCCTGCAGGGCCGCGTGCTCGCGACGCTCGCCGCCGGAGTCCTCGCCCATCGCGACCGCGCGCTCGCGCTGGTGGAGGCCTGATGGGCCTGCTCTCGCGCCAGCGCACCTCGCTGATCGTCGTCGACGTGCAGGAGGGCTTTCGTGCCTATGACACCTTCGACGAGGTCGCGCGGGCATGCGCGAAGCTGATCGAGGCGGCCCGCATCCTCGACGTGCCCCGAATCGTCACCGAGCAGTACCCGAAAGGGCTCGGATACAGCGTGCCCGAGCTCGGGCTCGACGGGGAGCCGGTGATCGAGAAGACGGTGTTCTCGGCCGTGCGCGCGGAGGGATTCGGGCTCGAACGGCCGCGACCAGGTCGTGGTGTGCGGGATCGAGACACACGTGTGCGTGAGCCAGACCGCGCACGACCTCCTGCAGCGGGGGATCGAGGTGCACATCCCCGCCGACGCGGTCGGATCACGGCACGAGCGCGACTACCGCTGGGGCCTCGAGCGCCTGGACCGTGCGGGCGCCGTCGTGACGACCCTCGAGTCGGTCCTCTTCGAGCTGCTGGGCCGCGCGGGCACGCCGGAGTTCAAGCAAGTGCAGGCGCTGATCAAGTGAGAGAGCCCGGCTACGTACTGCTCGAGGACGGCACTCGCTTCGAGGGCGAGGTCTGCGGCGCCGAAGGCCCCGCCGTGGGCGAGGTCGTCTTCACCACCGGCATGTCCGGCTACCAGGAGTCGATGACCGACCCCTCGTTCGCGGCCCAGCTGATCACCTTCACCTATCCCCACATCGGCAACTACGGGGTCAGCTCCGAGGCGATGGAGTCCGAGCGGGTGTGGGCGCGCGCGGCGATCATGCGCGATGCCCGCAACGCGGAGGATGCGCCCAGCGCCGAGCGGGGCTGGCTCGACTGGCTCGCCGACTGTGGCGTGCAGGCGATCAGCGGCATCGACACGCGCTCGCTGGTCCGCCACATCCGCGACGCCGGCGCGATGCGCGGAGGCGTCTTCCCCGGCTCGATCTCGCCGGCTGGGGCCCGCGAGCTGATCGCGGCCGAGCCGCCGATGGCCGGCCAGGACCTCGCGCGCATGGTCACGCCGCAAGCCGTCAGCAGCCACGGGCGCGGGGACGGGCCGCTGATCGCGGTCATCGACACGGGGATCAAGGCCTCGATGGTCCGCGAGCTGGTCGATCGCGGCGCGCGCGTCGAGCTGCACCCGTGCACCAGCTCCGCGCAGCAGCTGCTCGCATCCGACCCCGACGCCGTCTTCCTCGCCAACGGCCCGGGCGACCCGGCAGCGCTGTCCTACGTCGTCGACACCGTCCGGGAGATCGTGGGCCGCAAGCCCGTGTGGGGGATCTGCCTCGGCCACCAGCTGCTGTGCCGGGCGGTCGGCCTCGAGACCTTCAAGCTGCCCTTCGGACACCGTGGCGCGAACCACCCGGTCCGCGACCTCGCGACCGGTCGGGTCGAGATCACCTCCCAGAACCACGGTTTCGCCGCCCTCGGGCCGGGCGGCAGCCGCACCATCGACACCGACGAGCCGGTGCGCTGGGAGACCGATTTCGGGGCCGCGTCGCTTTCGCACGTCAACCTCTACGACCGCACGGTGGAGGGGCTGGAGCTGCTCGACGTCCCCGGCGGCACCGTGCAGTACCACCCGGAGGCGGGGCCGGGACCGCACGACTCGCTCTACCTGTTCGACCGCTTCCTGCAGCGGATAGAGGCCGCGGCGTAGATGGTTGATCCCACGACAGGCCACCGCCGCTGGCACGTCTGGCCTTCGCCTGCCTTTGTCCTCGGCCTTGCCCTTGCCTCCAGCAAGCGCTGCGGCCTGCGTCCGCGGCAGTCTCGACCATCCGCGCCAGCGGGGAAGCGGCGCCCTGTCGTGGGATCAACCATCTGATGCCCAAGCGCACCGACCTCGAGAAGATCTTGATCCTCGGCTCCGGGCCGATCGTGATCGGGCAGGCCGCCGAGTTCGACTACTCCGGGGTGCAGGCCTGCAAGGTGCTGCGCGAAGAGGGCTACGAGGTCGTGCTGGTCAACTCCAACCCGGCGACGATCATGACCGACCCGGAGTTCGCCGACGCGACCTACATCGAGCCGCTGCTGCCGGGGCCGGTGCGCAAGGTGATCGAACGCGAGCGCCCGGACGCGCTGCTCGGCACGCTCGGCGGGCAGACGGCGCTCAACCTCGCGATGAACCTGTACGAGGACGGCACGTTGGCGAGGTTGGGGGTCGAGTTGATCGGGGCCAACCAGGACGCGATCGCGTGCGCTGAGGACCGCGAGATCTTCCGCACGACGATGGAAGAGGCCGGCCTGCGCATGCCGCGAAGCGCGATCGCGACCTCGATCGAGCAGGCGCG
Organism: uncultured Solirubrobacteraceae bacterium; assembly: GCA_963742805.1. Classification (GTDB taxonomy): domain Bacteria; phylum Actinomycetota; class Thermoleophilia; order Solirubrobacterales; family Solirubrobacteraceae; genus Palsa-744. Next base: position 763,034 of record CAVUNG010000002.1, read on the forward strand.
CGCCGCGCTGCCCGAGCTGGGATTGCCCTGCATCGTGCGGCCCGCCTTCACGCTCGGCGGCCGCGGCGGCGGGATCGCGCGCACCGAGCAGGACTTCGAGCGCATCGCGACCCTCGGCCTGGAGGCCTCGCCGATCGGCCAGGTGCTGCTCGACGAGTCCGTGATCGGGTGGGGCGAGTTCGAGCTCGAGGTGATGCGCGACCGTGCGGACAACGTCGTGATCGTCTGCTCGATCGAGAACATCGACCCGATGGGCGTCCACACCGGGGACTCGGTCACGGTCGCGCCGCAGCAGACGCTGACCGATCGTCTATACCAGCAGCTCCGCGACCAGGCGATCAAGGTGATCCGCGCGGTCGGCGTCGAGACGGGCGGCTCCAACGTGCAGTTCGCGGTCAACCCGGAGACCGAGGAGATCCTCGTCATCGAGATGAACCCGCGCGTCTCGCGCTCCTCGGCGCTGGCCTCCAAGGCGACGGGCTTCCCGATCGCGAAGATCGCGGCCCGGCTCGCCGTCGGCTACACGCTGGACGAGATCGACAACGACATCACGGGCGTGACGCCCGCCTGCTTCGAGCCGACGATCGACTACGTGGTCGTGAAGTGGCCGCGCTTCGCCTTCGAGAAGTTCCCCGACGCGTCGGCGACGCTCTCCACGCACATGAAGTCGGTCGGCGAGGCGATGGCCATCGGGCGCACCTTCGGCCAGGCGTTCGCGAAGGCCCTGCGCTCGCGCGAGCTCGACAAGGACCCCTCGCTGAAGGACACGCCGGACGAGGAGCTGCTCGCGAGCCTCACAGAACCACGTCCGACCCGCTTCGAGACGATCCTCGAGCTGTTCTCGCGCGGCGCGTCGGTCGCGGACATCAACGGCATCACCTCGATCGACCCGTGGTTCCTGCGGGAGCTGGCGGCGCTCGCGAAGGACCCCGTGTCTCCGTTCGCGGGCGAGCGCTCCTTCCGCTCGGTTGACACCTGCGCGGCGGAGTTCCCGGCCCGCACCCCCTACTACTACTCCGGCTGGGACGCCGACAGCGCCGGCGAGGTCGAACGCGGCGAGCGCGAGTCGGTCGTGATCCTCGGCGCGGGCCCGAACCGCATCGGCCAGGGCATCGAGTTCGACTACTGCTGCGTGCACGCAGCGATGACCGTGCGCGAGTCCGGCCGCGACGCGGTGATGGTCAACTGCAACCCGGAGACGGTCTCGACCGACTACGACACCTCCGACCGGCTCTACTTCGAGCCGCTGACGCTCGAGGACGTGCTGGCCGTGGTCGCGGCCGAGAGCGACGGCGCACCGCTGAAGGGCGTGATCGTCCAGTTCGGCGGCCAGACGCCGCTGAAGCTCGCCGCCGGGCTCGTCGCGGCGGGCGTGCCTCTGCTCGGCACCAGCGTCGAGTCGATCGACCTCGCCGAGGACCGCGGGCGCTTCGGTGCGCTGCTCTCGCGGCTCGGCTACAAAGCCCCGCCCTACGCGACGGCGCGCTCGGTCGAGCAGGCCCTGCGCTGCGCGGGCGAGGTCGGCTTCCCGCTGCTCGTCCGGCCCTCCTACGTGCTCGGGGGCCGGGCAATGGAGATCGTCTACTCCCACGAGGACCTCGCCGACTACCTGCGGCGCGAGGCGGGCGAAGGCGGCGAGATCTTCCTCGACCGCTTCCTCGAGGACTCCCTGGAGGTCGACGTCGACGCGCTCTGCGACGGCACCGACGTCTGGATCGGCGGCATCATGCAGCACGTCGAGGAGGCCGGCGTGCACTCGGGCGACAGCGCCTGCGTGCTGCCGCCGCACTCGCTCGGCGAGGAGATGCTCGAGCAGCTCCGGAGCGCCACGCGCGATATCGCGCTGGAGATCGGCGTCGTCGGGCTGATCAACGTCCAGTACGCGATCCAGGCCGGCGAGCTGTATGTGATCGAGGCCAACCCGCGCGCCTCGCGGACCGTCCCGTTCGTCTCCAAGGCGGTGGGGATGCCGCTCGCCAAGCTCGCCTGCCGGGTGATGCTCGGCGAGCGACTGAGCGCGATGGACCTGCCGCAGGAACGCCAGGGGCTGGGCTACGGCGATCACATCTCGGTCAAGGAGGCGGTGCTGCCGTTCGACCGCTTCGAGAACTCCGATGCGGTGCTCGGCCCCGAGATGCGCTCCACGGGCGAGGTGATGGGTGTCGCGCGCGACTTCCCGACGGCCTTCGCGAAGGCGCAGGCGGCGGCCGGCGTGCCGCTCCCCGCCGACGGCACGGTCTTCATCACGGTCACCGACGAAGACAAGGCGGGCGCGGTCGGGATCGCGCAGTCGCTGCACGACGCGGGCTTCCGGATCGTGGCCACGCGCGGGACCGCGGAGGCGATCGGGCGGATGGGCGTGCCGGTGGAGCGGCTGAACAAGATCGGTGAGGGCTCCCCGCACGTGGTGGACTGGATCGAACGCGGCGACGTCGATCTCGTGATCAACACGCCGACTGGCGTCGGGGCCCGCACCGACGGGCACGAGATCCGCCGCGCCGCCGTGACCCACGGCGTGCCCTGCCTGACGACGCTCTCGGCCGGGATGTCGGCCGCGCGAGCGATCTCACGGGCGCGGATCGACGGCGAGCCGGAGGTGCTGTGCCTCCAGGACCTGCACGGCATCGGCCGCGCGGCGAGGGCCGCCGCAGACGCGCGCGGCGAGAGCGCCGGCGCGGGCGCACGCGTCACGCGCGGCGCTGCGGAGGCCGCAGCCGCCGAGTCCCCGCAGGACGCCGAGCCCGCCGCCGCGCCCGGCGGCGCCGGGGTGGCGTGAGCGCGCTGCCCGCGGCGGCCCGGGCGCCGCTCGGACGCCGCCTTCTGGAGATCACCGCGGTCCGCGCGCTCGGCCCCTACCGCGTGATCACGGTCGCGGACCCCGGCGCTCCCGCACCGGCCCCGGGCCAGTTCGCGATGCTTGCCGCCGCCGAGCGGTGGGGGGGAGGGCTCGACGAGCGCCCGTTCCTCGCGCGCGCCTTCTCGGTCGCCCGTCATGAGGACGGCAGCTCGCAGTTCCTGCTCGAGGACGTGGGACCCGGCACGCGCCGGCTCTGCGAGCTGTCCACCGGCGAGCGGCTGTGGGTCGCGGGCCCGTTCGGCCGCGCTTTCACCGCCCCGCAGGCTCAGCGGCGCGCGATCCTCGCGGGCGGCGGCGTCGGCATCGCGCCGCTGGCGATCCTGCAGGACGAGCTGGAGGGGGCGAGTGTGCCCACCACGGTCCTGCTCGGGTTCCGCGACGGCACCCGCGTGCCCGGGGCGGAGCTGCTGCGAGGGGCCGTCCTCGCGACCGACGACGGCTCCGCGGGCCACCACGGGCTCGTCACCGCGCTGCTCGAGCGGGAGCTCGCCGCCGACCCCGTCGCGACCGTCTACGCATGCGGGCCCAGCGCCATGCTCGAGGGCGTGCGCGCGCTGTGCGAGCGCGACGGCGTGCCGGCTCAGCTCGCGCTCGAGTCGGGCATGGCCTGCGGCTACGGCGCCTGCTACGGCTGCGTCGTCCCCGCGCGCGACGGGCGCTACCTGCGTGTGTGCGTCGACGGCCCCGTGATCGACGCGGCGCTGCTCGAGCGCGTCGAGGAGCACGCCGGGGCGCCCGCGTGAGCGTCGAGCTCTGCGGCCTGCGTCTCGCGCACCCGATCGTCAACGGCTCGGGGACCTTCGACGCGATCGCCGCCCTGCAGGCGTTCGGCGAGGAGCTGCGCGATGCGTTTCCCTTCGCGGCCTACGTCTCCAAGACGATCACCCTGCGCCCCCGCGCCGGCAACCCGCCGCCGCGGCTGTGGGAGGCGCCGGCGGGGATGATCAACTCGATCGGCCTCCCCAACAAGGGCCTCGACGGCTATCTCGCCGAGGACCTGCCGGTGATTGCCGGCTTTCGCAGCGACCCGGCCGCGGGCCACTCCCCACGGCCGGTGCCCGTGATCACGAACGTGATGGGCTCCACCGCGGAGGAGCTCGGCCGGCTCGTGGAGGCCTGCGACGAGCGGCCCGAGATCGCCGCGATCGAGCTCAATGTCTCCTGCCCGAACGTCGCCACCGGCCTCGACATCGGCGCCGACCCGGTGGAGCTGGAGCGTGTGCTGGCGGCCGTGCGCCCGCGCACCGGCAAGCCGCTGATCGTCAAGCTGACCCCGAACGCCGCCGACGTCCCCGCCTGCGCGCTGGGCGCACAGGCCGGCGGCGCCGACGCCGTGTCTCTGATCAACACGCTGCGGGCCGCCGCGCTGGCGCCCGGCAGCCCGGCCCGGCCGTGGCTGGGGGGCGCCACCGGCGGGCTCTCGGGCCCTGCGATCCGCCCGGTCGCCCTGGCCCAGGTCGCCGCCGTCGCAGCCGCGGTTGAAGTTCCCGTCATCGGGATGGGTGGCGTTCAGCGCCCCGAGCACGCGCGCGAGCTGCTCGACGTGGGGGCCACGCTCGTCGCCGTCGGCACCGAGAGCTTCCGCGATCCGGCGGCAGGCACGCGGATCGCCGCAGGGCTTGTTCCCACGGGGTAAAAACGCCTGCAAACACAGGGCCGGACCGTCCAGCAGCCTCGATCCCTGTGAAGCTCAGCTTGAGGTCTAGGTGAATTGGGCGTTTTTTCTTGATCGACGCCTCGGGGTGTGTAGACTCGCCGCCCATGGTGACGGCGACCGGCCCGACGTCAAATACGTCCACTGCCCCAGAGCGGTCCCTCAACCAGAGGATGGACGCGCTCGCGCGGGCCAACGAGATCCGCATCAAGCGCGCGCAGCTCAAGCGCGATCTGAAGGCCGGCCGGCGCTCGATCCACTCGCTGCTGCTCGACCCGCCCGAGTACGTCGAGACCGCGAAGGTCTTCGACATGCTGCTCGCCGTCCCGAAGTACGGGCGCGTCAAGGTCAACAAGCTCCTCGTTCACTGCCGCATCGCTCCCAGCAAGACGATCGGCGGCCTCTCCGAGCGCCAGCGCTCGGAGCTGATCAACCTCCTGCACCACTAGGCGGCGCAGCGCGGCGCCCTCCGGCGAACGCGACCCCGATGCGAAGATGACCTGCGCGCTCGCGTGGATGTGGGGTCAGATCCAGTGCGCGGGCGCCGGAGCCGCCTACCGGGCGCCGACCGATGACAGCGCGGCGGCCACGCAGGCCTCGCGCACCTGGGCCGGTGAGATCTCGAACGGCGTCGGCGTCCCGGTCGCGTCCAAGCTCACGCCCACGCCGACCCGCGCGCTGTGGAGCAGCCCGAGGGTCTGCGCGTAGAGCAGATTGGTGCTCAGCTCCGCGTCATCGGTCGTGAACACGCCCTCCGCAGCCCCCTCGCGGACGATCGCAGCCGTGACGTCGAGGCTTCTCGCCATCGCCGTTCCGAGCTCCGACCATGCAGCATCGCCCAGCGCCCCGCGCAGCTCCTCGGCCGGGCGCCGCATCAGCGACGTCGCGCAGTCCACGAACGCCGGGTGCTCGAGGCAGTAGTCGACGAAGCTCTCCCAGGACGCCCGCAACTGCTCGCGCAGCGGGGCGGATCTGTCGATCCTCTCCATCCCGCGCGCAGTGATCTCCTCGAGGTAGCCCGCGATCGTGCGCACGTACAGCTCCTCGCGCGAGGCGAAGCAGCGGTAGATCAGCGCGCGGTTGATCCCCGCCGCCCGGGCGATCTCCTCCATCGGGGCGTCTTGCATGCCACGCTCGTCGAACAGCTGTCGCGTCGCATCGAGGAGCTGGGCTTCGCGGTCTCGGCGCCGCGCGAGCGGAGCCGGCCTGCCGGCGGTGCGTTCGAACACGCGCGGCGTCGAGGACGCGGTCATCTTGCTGCGGGTCGTTGCAACAGCATGTTTGACAGGATGTTACAGGACGAGGTAGATTGCGGCCATGGAACCAGGAGGGGCAGGCGCGCAGGCGCAGGTGAGCCGGCGGCGGTTCGCTTGCGTCGCTGGCTCGGTGCTCGCACTCTCGCTCGGCTCCGGAGCGGCGACCGCGGATGCGCACGTCACGATCGGGCCGGCGGAGATCGTCGTGGAAGCTCCGGCGGCCAGCGCGGTCATCCAGCGCGACCCGTTCAGCATCTCGTTTCGCGACGGCGAAGGGCGGACGGTGCTCTCCGAGACCCCGGCAGGCGCCGAACCGCTGACGCTGTCCGGCGAAGCGGGAGGCAGCGTCGGACAGCCCTCGAGTCCGGGGCTCTACGCGCCGCTCGCGTTCCTCGTCGGAAGCGACCTGCCCGTCGCCTTCGAGTCGCGCCCTGAAGACACCATCCGGGAAGAGGGCGATGTGGGGAACCTCGAAAGCAACCCGGAAACGGGTATCGAGTACTCGGCCCAGCGCGTGCTCGAAGCCCGGGAACAGGGGGCGGGCGTGAGCCTTGTCCTCGCCACCGATGACCCTTCGGGGCGCACGCTCACGGTGACGGTAACGCCTCGCGGGAGCGCCGCGATCGCGGTCCACGCCGTGCCCTCCGACCCGGCCGGCGTCGCGGCCTTCGCAGATTCGTTCCTGTCTCGGTCGGGGGAGGCGTTCCACGGCTTCGGTGGGCGGCACGACTCGCTCGACCAGCACGGGCACCAGTTCGCGAACTGGGTCGATCAGGAGAACGTCGACGAGGACACCGGAACCCCGCCCGACCCGGCCTCGACAGAACTCGTCCCGAACGGGCCGGAGGCCGCGTACTACGTCCAGTCCTCGTTCGTGTCGAACGAGGGATACGGGTTCCTTCTGGACCGCTCGGAGCTGTCCCGCTGGCGGCTCGGAACCGAACGGGCCGACGCCTGGCAGGTCGAGGTCGACGCGCCGGCGATCGACTATGTCGTCGCGCCGGGCTCGATGAAGACGACCATCGGCACGCTCACCGGTCTCGGCGGCCGCCAACCTGTGCCGCCCCGGTGGGCCCTCGGGCCGTTGGTCGACCGGGGCGTCGAACTCCTGCCGTCCGCCCGGGCCTACGAAGAACAGGTGCAGAGCGACATCCGGGAAATGACCGCCCACAAGGTGCTCCCGACCGCGTATCGCATCGAGGGGTACGGCTTCGTCGACCCGGCGTTTCTCGAACACGCGATCGCCCAGTTGAAGGCGCTGGGCGTCAGGCCGCTGCTGTACTTCCGCCCGTTCGTCGGTACCGAGCCGATCGGCACCGAATACCCCACCGAATACGCGGCTGCGGTCGAACACGGCTATGTCGCGACCGACGCCGAAGGGGCGCCGTACATCTTCCGCGACAACTTCGGCGGCTCGCCGGCCGCGGTGATCGACCTCACCAACCCGGCGGCGGTCGGTTGGTGGAAGCAGCGCATCGACCGCGGCCTCGACCTCGGAGCCGAAGGGTTCATGCTCGACTTCGGGGAGCAGGTGCTGCCCGGGATGCACTTCCACGACGGCAGCACAGGAGTTCAGATGCACAACGAGTACCCGGTCCTCGTTCAGCGCGTCACGAGGCAGATCGTGCAGGAATACGAAGCTCTGCACCCCGGCCGCGAGATCGTCTTCTTCACGCGCAGCGGCTACAGCGGCGTAGAAGGCTCGACCGGCTCGGCCGCATACGAGAACTTCAACTTCCCCGGCGACGAGACCACCGACTGGAGCCATGCCTCCGGGATCGCCTCGCTCACCCCCGACATGCTGAACCGGGCGGTCGGCGGCGCGTACGGCTATGGCACGGACATCGGCGGCTACTACGACCTGTACGCGCCGTCGACCTCGCGCGAACTGTTTGCCCGGTGGGCCGAGTGGGCCGCGCTGTCCACCGTCTTTCGCGTGCACGGCGCGATCCGCACGAAGCACCTGCCGTGGTCTCCCGGCATCAACTCGAACGGCCTGTGGCGTCAGCTCTCCGCACTGCACACGAGCGCCGAGCCGCTGATCCTCTCGCTCTGGAAGGAAGCCGAGAGCACCGGCATCCCGCCGACGCGCCCGCTGTACCTCGAATATCCGGAAGACCCCGTGGCGGCCGGGCAGGAACAGGAGTGGCTGCTCGGGCCGGATGTCCTGGTCGCCCCGGTCGTCGAACGCAGGGCGCGGGCGAGGCAGGTGTACTTCCCGGCGGGCTGCTGGCGCGATCCTGAAACCGGGCTCGAAGTGAACGGTCCTCTCGAGGCTGCCGTGCCGGCGGCCAAAAACCAGCTCCCGTTCTTCTTCCGGTGCGGCACGGCCCCGTTCGTGCCGCCGGGGCGCTTCGGCCGCGCGCTCGGCAGCGCGCGGAGCAGGACGCGGCGCTCGGGCGTTCGCCGCTCACGGGGCGCCGACCTCCTTCATCACTAGCCGCCCGAAGGCGATCGCAGCCACGCGGGCGCAGATAATGCGCGCATGGGCAGCGAGTGGTCCGATCCGGCGCACGTGCGCCACTACCTGACGCGAAGCGGGGGAGAGGCGCGGCTCGCCGAGGGCGACCGCGCCCTGCTCGAACTGATCCCGCCGCAGACGCGCCGGGTGCTCGACCTCGGCACAGGCGACGGCCGGCTGCTGGCACTGCTCGCCGAGGCGCTCGGAGAGATCGAAGGCGTCGGCCTCGACAGCTCCGAGCTGATGCTCGCGGCCGCGTCCGAGCGCTTCGCCGGCGAGCCGCGCCTGCGGGTGCTCGAGCACGACCTCGCGACTCGGCTGCCCGACCTGGGCCGATTCGACGCCGTCGTCTCCTGCATGGCCATCCACCACCTCGAGCACGAGCGCAAGCGCGCGCTCTACGGTGAGGCGTTCGCGGCGCTCGCACCAGGCGGCGTGCTCGCGAACCTGGAGCACGTCGCCTCGCCCACGCCCGCGCTGCACCTCGCGTTCTTCGCCGCCATCGAGGAGCCGCTGGAGTGCGAGGACCCGTCCGACCGGCTGCTCGACGTCGAGACCCAGCTCGGCTGGCTCCGCGAGCTCGGCTTCGCGGACGTGGACTGCCAGTGGAAGTGGCGCGAGCTGGCGCTGCTCGCCGGGCTGCGGCCGGCCTGAGGCGCGGTCAGCGGGGTCCGGAACGCGCCCTCCGCCGCGGCCATTACTCTCCCGTGCCCTTGGCACGCGTGTTCGTCATAACGGGCCCCTCGGGGGTCGGCAAGGGGACCCTGATCAGGGGGCTGATGGAGCGGCTGCCCGAGCTGGAGCTGTCGGTCTCGGCGACCACCCGCTCGCCGCGCCCGGGGGAGGAGGACGGCGCGGATTACCACTTCCTCAGCGCCGAGGAGTTCGAGCGGCGGATCGCCGCCGGCGACTTCGTCGAGCACGCCGACTACGCCGGGCGCCGCTACGGCACGCTGCGCTCGGAGCTCGACCGCCGCGTCGGCGCCGGCGTCCCGGTCGTGCTCGAGATCGAGGTGCAGGGCGCGCGCCAGGTGCGCGAGGCGATGCCCGAGGCCGTGCAGGTGTTCATCGCGCCCCCCTCCCTGGAGGCGCTGCGCACGCGGCTGATCGGCAGGGGCACGGATGACCAGAAGGAGGTCGAGCGCCGCCTACAGGTGGCCGAGCAGGAGCTGGCTGCGCAGAGCGAGTTCGGCCACGTGGTCGTCAACGACCGGCTCGAAGACGCACTTGACCAGCTCGTTCAGGTCGTGCGCACGAACCTCGACTGAACGGCTAGAGTCGCAGCGTGGGGGCATCGGGGGCACACGGTCGGATCCCGCTCGGCGCGGTACTGGCGCTCGTCGCAGTCGCGCTGATGTATGCCCTGTGCTTCTCCGCGCCGCCCGCGCTGGCCGGCGGCCCGTGCGTCGACTGCAGCGGCACCTACAGCGGCAGCTGGTCAGCGACGTACGAGCGCCTGGAACACCACGGCGGCGAAAAAGAAGAACACGCCACGATCAGCATCAGCCTCAAATGGGCCGCCGCGCTGACGTTCCAGGGAGGCGAAAGCGTGTGGACGCTGACCAGCGCGGAGGGCACCTTCTCGATCTCGGGCAGCGGCTCCTCGAACGAAGACTGCTCAGCGACGCTCTCGCCCGGCCCTGACGCGATCGTGCGGGGTGATGCGTTCTGGATCGCCACGGCCGCCGGCAAAGGCCTCAACGGCGAAGACGAAAAAGGCTACGAGTCGGTGATCGCCCTGCCACCCGTCGCGTGGGGACAGACGTTCGGCGCCAATCCCCTGAAGAGCTCCAGCACCAGCGGCGGCTGCGGCCAGCAGGCGAACTGGGGTCTGAACGGTCCCTGGCAGAGCACCGTCGGCGGGGCCGGCTGCCATTACGAACCCGCCAGCGGCCACGACTGGATCGCCTTTCCCAGAGGCGGGACGCACAGCGAAAACGACATGTGCCAGGCCGCCGGCAACGACGGACGGGGCGACAGCTGGTCGGGAGTCACCTATAACGCCCAGGAGACGCTGACGGTACCCGGCAACGGACCAGCCGGCGGTGCCGTCGGCGCGAAAGGCGGTCCCGACTACACGATCGCCAAGCGCGAAGCACGCGCCGACCTGCGCGAGCATGCGATTCCCAACGCGATGCGCTACTGCCTGCCCTACGCGGGTGGCTTGCTCAGCTTCGGCAGCGGCGTGCTCCTGCTCGGCAGCGGCGCCATCGGAGGCTCTCTGGCGATCACCGGCTCGATCACGGCGACGGCGATGCTCCCGTTTTGCAACGCGACGCTGACGCGCCTGGGCAAGGACCTGAAGACCTATCGCGATCCGCCGCTCGCGAGCGTCCGCGTTCTCGCCTGGCCAGAGCGGGCGCGGCAGACCGCGTTTCCGTCCTGCGCGGCGTACGCGGCTCCGCTCGCGGCCTACTGCGTCGAACTGACGAACGCCTATTCGCACCTCGACGCGGCGGCGCAGCGCGTCGCCGCGGACACGGGCGCGATCGAGCAGACGATCAGCCGCGAGACCGCGGCGGTGAAACGGCGCAACCAATCCGCAGTAAACGAGCAGGACGCCCATCTCGGCCTCCTGCTGAGGGCGATGAGGACAGACCGCGGCGCCGAACAGGCCGCCGGCAGTGCCGTCACGACCGTGCTGGTGCGCGCAGGCGTTCTGTTCAAGCTGAGCAAGCGGCAGTCCGCGAAGGTGATCGGCGCGGCGCTTCGCCAGGCAGAGAAGCGCGGCGTCACGAGGCGCGAGATCAAGTCCCTCGATCCCGCACCCCTCTCGCCGAGGCCCGCTGATCTGCGCGCGGGCCTCGCTCGGCTCTGAGGGAAGGCCGCGTCCAGCTAGACTGCTGGGGCAAGCCCCCCGTACAGAGAGGCCGTCCAAAGAATGATCTCCCCCCGTATCGACCGTCTGCTCGAGCAGGTCGACTCGAACTACGCGAGCGTGATCGTCGCCGCCAAGCGCGCGCGTCAGATCAACAGCTACTACCACAACCTCGGCGAGGGCACCTTCGACGAGTTCCCCCCGCCGATGGTCGAAACGGCCTCGAAAAACTACCTCACGATCGCCCTCGAGGAGGTAGCTGCGGGGAAGATGAAGTACCACTACCGCTAGCCCTCGCGGCCGGCGGCAGGACTACCCTCGCAGCGTCCCGAAGCACGCCGGGCTCGCGCAACCCTCGCGCCAGGGCTTGAGCCAGGGCCGCGCGGGCGCGACACTGATCGAGACATGTCACGCATCCTGCTGGGCGTGAGCGGCGGGATCGCCGCCTACAAGGCGCTCGAACTCGTCCGCCTCGCGACGGCCGCGGGCCACGCGGTGCGGGTGATCCAGACCCCCAACAGCCGGCGCTTCGTCGGCGAGGCCTCGTTCGCCGCGCTGAGCGGCGCGCCCGTGCTGGTCAGCGAGTTCGCGCGCGACCCTCTGCGCGGCGCGTTCCCCGGCGAGCGGCCGCCCGACCACGACCCGATCGGCCACCTGGAGGTGGTCGCGAACGCGGACGTGCTCCTGATCGCGCCGGCGTCGGCCAACACGATCGCCAAGCTCGCGAGCGGGATGGCCGACAACCTGCTGACGAGCTGCGCGCTGGCGGCGGCCTGCCCGCTGGTGGTGGCGCCGGCGATGAACAACCGCATGTACGAGCACGCGGCGACCCGCGGGAACCTCGGCACGCTGCGGGCGCGCGGCGCGCAGATCGTGGAGCCGGGCACGGGCCGGCTGGCGTCGAAGGGGGAGGAGGGCGTCGGGCGCCTTGCGGACCCGGCCGAGCTGCTGGCTGCCTGCGAGAGAGCGATCGCGGGGCGCGGCACGCAGGGGAATTTTTTTGATGGGGATGGGTTGGCGCATCCCGGCCTGTCTCGGGGCGGTGGGACGCTGCGTGGCGTGAGCGTGCTCGTGACTGCCGGGGGCACGCGCGAGCCGATCGACAGCGTCCGGTTCGTGGGCAACAGCTCCTCGGGGCGGATGGGGTTCGCGCTCGCCGCGCAGGCCGCCGAGCGGGGGGCGCGGGTGACGCTGATCGCAGCGAACGTCTCGCTGGCGGCCCCGCCGGGCGTGCGCGTGGTGCAGGTCGGGACCGCCGGCGAGCTGAAGGACGCCGCCGAGCGCGAGTTCGCGGGAGCGCAGGTGCTGCTGATGGCGGCGGCCGTCGCCGACTTCGCGCCCGTCGCCGCCGAGGGCAAGATCAAGAAGGGCGACCGCGAGCGCCTGGAGCTGGTGCTCGAGCCGACCCCGGATGTCCTGAGCGGGCTCTCGCGGGAGCGCCGGCCCGGCCAGACGCTGGTCGGCTTCGCCGCCGAGCACGGCGCCGAAGGCCTGGAGCACGCGCGGGGCAAGCTCGTGGCGAAGGGCCTCGACGCGATCGTCTTCAACGACATCTCGCGCACGGAGATCGGCTTCGACTCCGGGGAGAACGAGGTCACCATCCTCACCTCCTCGAACGGAGCCGGAGCCGTCGCGGCGGAGCACGTCCCGCAGGCCTCCAAGGAGCAGGTCGCGGGGGCCATCCTCGACGCCGTCGAGAGGCTGCGCGAGGGCGTCTAGGGTAGAGCGATGGAAAACGTGTACGAGCTCTACCGTCGGGGTTGTGAGCTGCTCGAGCACGGCGATCACCAGGCCGCAATCGTGCCGCTGAGCAAAGCGCGCGACCTCGAGCCCGACAAGGCATCGATCCGCGAGGCGCTCGGCCGCGCGCTGTTCCACGCGCAGCACTACGAAGGCGCCGCCGAGGAGTTCCGGGCGGTCGCCTCGAGCGCGCCGACGAACGACTACGCGCTGTTCTGCCTGGGCCGCGCGATGCAGCAGCTCGGCCGCCACCGCGAGGCCTGCCAGCCGCTCGCGCTGGCGTGCTCGCTGCGCCCCGAGCGCGGCGACTACCGGCTCTACCGGGACCGGGCGCGGCGCGAAGCGGAACGGGGCTGACGCCGGCGCGGGACCCCCGGCCGATCGCTCCCTGAGGCCGGCACGGAGCACCGGCCGATCCCTCCCATTGTTGTAAACGAGTGGTGTCCCGGTGCTATCCTCGACGCACAGCTTTCGTGTCGTCGTGCGAGCGGCGACAGCAGTACCGAGAGTGGGCGCACGCCCGCTCTTTTTGCGTAAGGACCAGTTTTCACATGAACGCCCTCCAGACAGAAATCGAGCAGCGGCTCGCCCACAACGAGCCCGACGTCGAGGTGCTCCTCGCCGAGGTGCTCGGCGGGCGCTGCCTGCGCGTCTTCATCGATCACCCGGACGGCGTCGACCTGGCGTTGTGCGAGCGCGTGACGATGCTGCTCAATGACATGCGCGAGCGCTACTCGCTGGAGGTCTCCTCTCCTGGCACGGAGCGTCCGCTCACGAAGCCGGCGCACTTCCGCCGCTTTGTCGGGCGCCGCGCGCGTGTGCGCGTGCGTCACCCGCGGCCGATGCAGAGCGCGGGTGCCCGGGAGTCCGAACCGCGCGCGGTGCGTAGCTTCACGGGAGAGCTGGTGGGGGCCTCCGAGGACGAGGTGACACTCGCTGCCGATGGCAGCCTGATCGCCATCCCGTACGCGGAGATTCGTCGTTCGAACCTGATCGAGGAGTAGGAACCACCCATGTCACGCGAGATCCTTGAGGCCATGCACGCGCTTGCGCGCGAGAAGGGCATCGAGCCCGAGAAGCTGATGATCGCGCTCGAGGACGCGCTGCTCTCCGCATACAAGAAGCAGCCCGGCTCGGCCAAGTACGCGCGCGTGGAAATGGACCGCGAGACGGCCGACTTCCGCGTCATCGAACTGAAAATCCCCGAGCGCCTGGAGGCGCACCTCATCGTCGAGACGATCGACGAGGAAACCACCGTCGATCCCGAGACGGGCGAGATGCGTGAACCCGAGGATCCCGAAATCGACCCGGCGAAGTTCGCGGAATACCGCGATCAGATCGACGAGGAAGACGTCACGCCCGACGACTTCGGGCGCATCGCCGCGCAGACCGCCAAGCAGGTGATCCTGCAGCGCATCCGCGAGGCCGAGCGGGACATGATGTACGAGGAGTACCGCGACCGCGTCGGCGAGCTGATCACCGGCATCGTGCAGCAGTCCGACTCGCGTTACACGCTCGTGCAGCTGCGCGAACGCGTCGAGGCGCTGCTCCCCAAGTCCGAGCAGGTGGACGGCGAGCGCTACGACCACTCACAGCGCATCAAGGCGGTGATCAAGGAGGTCTCGCCCTCGACCAAGGGTCCCGCGATCATCGTCTCGCGGCGCGACCCGGAGCTGATCAAGAAGCTGTTCGAGCTCGAGGTGCCCGAGATCGCCGACGGGCTCGTCGAGATCGCCAACGTCGCCCGCGAGCCCGGCTACCGCTCGAAGATCGCGGTCGTCTCGCACACCGACGGCGTCGACCCGGTCGGCGCCTGCGTCGGCCCGCGCGGCTCGCGCGTGCGCATGGTCGTCTCCGAGCTGCGCGGCGAGAAGATCGACATCATCCCCTTCAACGACGAGCCCGCTCGCTTCGTCGCCAAGGCTCTGTCTCCCGCCCGCGTGCGCGAGGTCCTGGTCGACGACGACGCGAAGCAGGCCACCGTCATCGTGCCCGACGACCAGCTCTCGCTGGCGATCGGCCGCGAGGGTCAGAACGCGCGCCTCGCCGCGCGGCTGACCGGCTGGCGCGTCGACATCCGCTCGGAGACCGAGTTCGCCGCCGAGGAGGCCGAGCACGGCTACGAGGAGGAGGAGGTCGCAGGCCGCTGCGCGGCGATCCTCTCCAACGGCCGGCGCTGCCCCAACGCCGCGCTTCCCGGCTCGCGCTACTGCGGGTTGGAGACACACCAGGCGCTGGCGCAGATCGAGGGCGACAACATCGAGGATCTGCAGACGGAGGGCTCGGAGGCCGAAGCGGTGACCGAGACGGCTACTGCGGTCGCCGTCGCCGAGGCGCCGGAGCGGCACATCGAGATCGTGGACGTCGCCGAGGAGTCGGCGCCGCTCGGCGAGACCGAGGCGGCCGTGATCGCGCCGGAGCCCGAGGAGACCGGCGCCGAGGCGGAAGCCGAGCTTGCCGAGAAGCTCGAGGAGGAAGAGGCCGGCGCCGGCCCCGAGGAAGCGCTCGCGGAGGCGTCCGAGGACGCCGCCGAGGAGTCTCCGACATAGCCGCCCGGGACAGGGGGAGCAAGACTCGCAGGGCTGGGGCCCGCCGCGACGCGGAGCCGCAGCGCACATGTGTGGGGTGCGGGCGCCGCGCGGGGAAGGGCGAGCTCGTTCGGCTCGCTCTGGGCGCGGACGACGCTCGCGCGCCGCGCCTTGCCACCATCGACCGTGACGGCCGTCTCGGCGGCCGCGGCGCCTACCTCTGCCGCGATCGCGACAGCGAGCGCCCGCGCGCCGACTGCCTCGAGCGCGCGATCCGCCGCCGCAGCGTGGGACGCACGCTGCGCGCGAGTGTGGCGCTGGACCCCAAGCTCGTAGAATCGGTGGGCCGATGAGCAAAAAGCGCGTACACGAGATCGCAAAGGAGCACGGCCTGACGAGCAAGGAGCTGCTCGAGAAGCTGGCCGCGGCCGGCGTGCAGGCGAAGGCCGCCGCTTCCTCGGTCGAGGAGTCCGCGGCCCTTCAGGCCCTCGGCCTCGACGGCGCCAGCAACGGCTCCGCCAACGGCGCCGCCGCTGCGGCGAAGGCGCCCGAGACGCAGGCCGCCGCGCCCGCGCCGCCGAAGCCCGCGGCACCCGCCCCGCCGGCCCCGGCTCCGGCGGCGCAGGCCCCCGCGGCTCCCGCGCAGCCCGCGCCCGCAGCGCCTGCCCCGGCCGGCGACGGCCAGGCCGCCGCTGCGCAGAAACCCGCTGCGCCGCGTCCCACCCGCGACTCCCGCACCGGCGAGCGCACGCCGGGCGACGTCGGGCCGGGCGGCCGCAGGCGTGTCGTGATCGACTCCCAGGCCTCGCGCCGCCAGCAGGGCGGCCCCTCGAACCAGCCGCAGCGCCGCCCGCGCCGCGGCCGCCGCCGCCGTGGAACCTACGACGACACGATCGCGCCGATCGACACGGCCGCGATGGAGGCGACCGACACGATCCGCGTCAACTCGGGCTCGACCGTCAAGGGCATCGCCGAGTACCTGGGCGTGCCGATCCCCGAGGTGATCAAGAAGCTGATGTCGCTGGGCGAGATGGCGACGCTGACCCAGACGCTGTCCGACGACGCGATCCAGGTGCTCGCCGACGAGTTCGACAAGAAGATCGAGATCGTCCACGCCGCCGACGACGTGGAGGTCGAGCCGGTCTACCAGGACACCGACGAGGACCTGATCGCGCGTCCGCCGGTCGTCACGATCATGGGCCACGTCGACCACGGCAAGACCTCGCTGCTGGACGCGATCCGCCAGACCGAGGTGGCCGCGGGCGAGGCCGGTGGCATCACCCAGCACATCGGCGCCTACCAGGTTCGCCACGCCGGCAAAGAGATCACGTTCCTCGACACGCCGGGCCACGAGGCCTTCACGGCGATGCGCGCCCGCGGCGCGAGCGTCACCGACCTCGCCGTGATCGTCGTGGCCGCCGACGACGGCGTCAAACCGCAGACCGAGGAGGCGATCGACCACGCGAAGGCGGCCCAGGTGCCGATCGTCGTGGCGGTCAACAAGATCGACAAGGAGGGCGCGCAGCCCGAGCGCGTCCGCACGGAGATGACCCAGCACGGGCTGCAGCCCTCCGACTGGGGCGGCGAAACCGAGTTCGTGGACGTGAGCGCGAAGACCCACGAGGGCCTCGACTCGCTGCTCGACACGATCCAGATCGTCACCGATCTCGAGGACCTGAAGGCCAACGCCGGCGCCGAGGCCTCGGGTGCGGTCGTCGAGTCCAAGCTCGACCCGGGCCGCGGCCCCGTGGTCACCGTCCTGATCCAGCGCGGCACGTTGCGCGTCGGCGACGCGCTCGTGGCCGGCGCGCACTTCGGGCGGGTGCGGGCGATGCACGACTTCAACGGCACGAAGATGAAGCGCGCCACGCCGGGCGAGCCGGTCGAGGTGCTGGGCTTCGACGGCGTCCCCGAGGCGGGCGAGCACGTGCGCGTGGTCGAGAACGAGCGCCGCGCGCGCCAGCTCGCGGGCGAGCGTGCCAACCGTCTGAAGACCGAGGCGCTCGCGCGCCGCTCGGGCCGGAAGGTATCCCTCGAAGACGTGTTCAAGCTCGCTCAGGAGGGCACCGTCCAGGAGCTCGCTCTGGTCGTGAAGGCCGACGTGGCCGGCTCCCTGGAGGCGCTCGAGGACGAGATCGCCAAGCTCCCGCAGGACGAGGTCTCGGTCAACGTCGTGCACCGCGGTGTGGGCGGCGTCAACGAGTCCGACGTGATGCTGGCTTCGGCCTCCGAGGGCGTGATCCTCGCCTTCAACGTGCGGCCCGTCGGCGACGCCCGCTCGGTTGCAGAGCGCGAGGGCGTCGAGATCCGCTCCTACTCGGTCATCTATCGCGCGATCGAGGAGCTGCGCGCCGCCATGCAGGGCATGCTCGCCCCCGAGGAGGTCGAGACGCCGCTCGGGCAGGCCGAGGTTCGCCAGCTCTTCAAAGCTTCCAGGATCGGCACGATCGCCGGGTGCCAGATCACCGAGGGCAAGATCACCCGTGGCGCGGCCGTGCGCGTTGTGCGCGAGGGCACAGTCATCTACGACACGACGATCGAGAGCCTGAGGCGCTTCAACGACGACGTGAGAGAGGTGACGTCCGGGTTCGAGTGCGGGATCGTGCTCACCAACTTCCAGGACGTCAAGGTGGGCGACCTGCTCGAGGCTTACGAGACGCGGCAGGTCGAGCGCGAGCTGAGCTGACCCTCAGCAGGAAGGGACGCCGGGTTCGGCGCGGAATTGGAGAGACAGGTGGCCACGGGACGCATGCGTCGGGTCGACGAGGCGGTTCGCCAGGTCATCGGAGATGCAGTGGCAGCTGATCTGAAGGACCCGAGAGTTGGATTCGTGACCGTTACGGACGTGAGAACAAGCCCTGACCTGAGGCACGCGCGCGTGTATGTGAGCGTGCTCGGCGCAGACGGCGGCGCCTCGGCGCCGCAGGAGCGCGAGGACAGCCTTGCCGGCCTGCGCAGCGCACACGGCTTCCTGCAGGCGCGCCTCGCGAGCGAGCTGCGCCTGAAGCACACGCCGGAGCTGGAGTTCCTCTACGACGACACGACCGACCGTGCGCTGCGCCTGGAGGAGCTGATCGAGCGGGAGAGGCCGGAGTGAGCGCGCCGGACGCCCCAGCCGAGACCGCGGCCGTTCGTGAGCAGGTTCTCACGAGCCTGCGCGAGGACTCGGACTTCGTGCTCGCCACGCACGAGCACCCCGACGGGGATGCGCTCGGCTCGCTGGTCGCGATGCAGGGGCTGCTGACCTCGCTGGGCAAACGCTCGCAGATGTTCATCGCGCCGAGTGACCTGCCGCTGCCGCGCGAGTACCGCATGTTCCCGCTCGAGGGCCTGATCTCCGAGCCGCCCGCCGACATCGCCTCGCGCACGGTCGTGTTCCTCGACTGCGGGAACATCGACCGCAACTCGGCGAGCGTGCTGCGCGACGGCGCCAAGCTGCTCAACATCGACCACCACCACGACAACACGGGCTTCGGCACGCTGAACCTCGTCGACCCGCAGGCCTCGTGCACGGCCGAGATCGTCTTCTGCCTGATGGGTGGCCTGGGGGTGACGCCGGGCCCGGCCGTCGCGGAGGCCCTCTACGTCGGGCTGATCACCGACACGGGGCGCTTCATGTACGAGAACACGACCCCGCGCGCGCATCGCATGGCGGCTGCGCTGATCGAGGCCGGCGTCGATGTCTCGCTCGTCTACCGCCGGCTCTACGAGGGCATGCCGACCGGCAGGCTCAGACTTTTGGGGGCAGCGCTGGCAGCAATGAGTCGGTACGACGGCGGCGAGCTCACGATCGCCACGCTCAGCGCCGAGGACTTCCGCGAGGCCGACGCCGAAGACAGCTACTCCGAGGGCATCATCGACCAGCTCCGCGCGCTGGAGGGGACGAAGGTCGCGGCGCTCGTGCGCGAGCTCTCCAGCGGCGAGCGCGCCGGCCAGTACAAAATCTCGCTGCGGGCGACCGACGACGACGTCGATGTGTCGGTGATCGCGCGCGCCCAGGGCGGCGGCGGCCATCGCCGCGCGGCGGGCTTCACGACGCCGATGAGCGACGAGGAGCTGCTCGCGTTCCTGCGTGAGGCGATCGCGGCCCAGCTGCACCCGTCCGCGGACGGGCACGCGGCTGCCACCCACGCCTGACCGAGCCCGGTCCGCCGTGGACGCGGTGCTCCTCATCGACAAGCCCGCAGGCCTGTCCTCGCACGACGTCGTGGCGGCCGTGCGCCTGGCCTTCGGCGGCAAGCGCGCCGCGCCGCGCGTCGGGCACGCGGGCACGCTCGACCCCTTCGCGACCGGCCTGCTGCTCGTGCTGCTCGGGCGCGCGACGAAATCCCAGCAGGAGCTGATGGGCCTGGAAAAGCGCTACGAGACCGTCGCGCGCCTGGGCGCCACCTCCACGACCGGCGACCCGGAGGGCGAGATCGTCCTCACCGGGCGCATCCCGCCCGCGGGACGCGAGCTGCCCACCGGCCAACTCCGCCAGCGCCCGCCGATGCACTCGGCCGTGAAGATCGGCGGGGAGCGCGCGTACAAGCGCGCGCGGCGGGGGGAGAGCTTCGAGATGCCCGAGCGGATCGTGACGGTGCGCACGTTCCGCGAGCTGTGGCGGCGCGAGGGCGAGCAGGGGCTCCAGGCGGCGTATGAGATCGAGTGCGGCTCGGGCACCTACGTGCGCTCGCTGATCGCCGATCTGCACGACGCCTACTGCCTGACGCTGCGCCGCACGGCGATCGGGCCGTTCGAGGTGGCCGACGCGATCGGGCCGCCCCCGCGCGGGACGAACTGGGCGCACCAGGCGCCGGGCGCGGGCCTCCTGTCGCTCGATCAGGCCCTGGAACAGGCCAGGCGGGCTTAGCGCCGTCGGCGCGAACCGTGGAGGGCGACGCCAGGCTGCCGGACGCCGAACATCTAGGCTGTGCGCCGTGAAGGTCACGCGCCTGCCCGACGTCCGGCCAGCAGCGGGACGCCGTGTCGCCGTCGGCACCTTCGACGGCGTCCACCTGGGCCACCGCGAGGTGATCGCCGGCTCCGACAGCGTGCTGACGTTCGACCCGCACCCCGTCTCGGTGGTCGCGCCGCAGCACACACCCAAGCTGCTGACCACGCCCGAGCGCAAGGCCGAGCTCGTCGCCTCCCTCGGTGTCGAGGAGATGGTGGTGATCCCGTTCGACACGGACTTCGCGCAGCGGACCGCCGAGCAGTTCATCGAGGAGGTGCTCGTGGGCGCGCTCGGCGCCACGCAGGTCTCGGTGGGGGAGAACTTCCGCTTCGGCAACCGCGCGAAGGGCGACCCGGCGCTGCTCGGTGCCGACGGGCGCTTTGGCACCGTCGTGCACCCGCTGCTCGAACTCGACGGCGAGGTCGTCTCCTCCAGCCACATCCGCGGGCTGCTGCAGGCGGGCGACGTGGCGGAGGCGAACCGCATGCTCGGGTCGACCTTCGAGATCTCGGGGGTCGTCGCGCACGGCGATGAGCGCGGCCGCGAGCTCGGCTTCCCCACGGCCAACCTGATCCCCGACGAGGCGCTGGCGTGCCCAGGCCACGGCGTCTATGCCTGCCTGGCGGACGGACGGCCCGCCGCCGTGTCGATCGGCGTGCGGCCGACGTTCGAAACGGGCCGGGGGGAGCTGATCGAGGCCTACATCCTGGACTTCGAAGGGGACCTGTACGACCAGACGCTCACGCTCGAGTTCCTCGAGCGCCTGCGCGGCGAGCGGCGCTTCGACAGCGCCGAGGCGCTCGTGGAGCAGATGCACGCCGACGTGGCACGTACGAAGGAGATCGTCGTAGGGCACGCCTGAGCGGCCTCGTGCACGGCCGCGACCGACAGCGCGTCTCTCACCCTCTCGGGGAGCGAACCGTTCGAGGTCAAACAAGTCCTCTGACGGACCCGATCGGCCAGCGCAGGCGGCGGGCGGTCGGTGCGCCTTCTGCTACCGTCCCACGGCGATGCCGGCACTGACCAGCGAGCGCAAGCGCGAGATCACCGCCAAGTTCGGCGGGAGCGAGAAGGACACGGGCAACACCCGCGTCCAGATCGCGCTGCTCACCGAGCGGATCAACCACCTCACCGAGCACCTGCGCACCGCGCAGAAAGACCACCACTCGCGCCGCGGCCTGTTGATGCTCGTCGGCCGCCGCCGCCGCTTCCTCGACTACCTCCAGCGCGACGACCTCGAGGGCTACCGCGAGCTGATCCAAGAGCTCGGCCTGCGCAAGTAGGCCTGTGGGCGTCGTCCCACCAGGAACGCCGGCCCCCGATTTCAGCCTCGCGCGCGCCGACGGCGAGCGCTTCACACAGCAGGACCTCAAGGGCCACGGCTCGATCCTCGTCTTCTACCCGTTCGCCTTCAGCCCCGTCTGCACCGACCAGTTGCAGCTCTACGACGGGCTGCTGGAGGATCTGGCCAGGCGCGAGGTCTATCTGTACGGCGTCTCATGCGACTCGACCTGGTCGCAGACCGCGTTCCGGGAGAAGCTCGGTGTCTCCAGTGAGCAGCTGTCGGACTTCGAGCCCAAGGGCGCGGCGAGCGAGGCCTTCGGCGTGCTGCACCCCGGCGGGTTCTCGCAGCGGGCGCTCGTGATGACCGACGGCGAGGGCGTCGTGCGCTGGAGCTACGAGGCCGGCTCTCCCGGCGAGCTGCCGGGCGCGGACCTGCTGGCGCAGGGCGTCGCGGCCGCCTTCCCGGGCTGAGCGGTGCCGGGCGCCGGCGCGCCGCCCGAGACGCTGACGGGCGACGGGCTGCTGCTCCGGAACTGGCGGGAGTCCGATGTCGCCGACCTGCAGGCCGCAGTGGATGCGAACCGCTCGCACCTCTCGCCCTGGCTGGTCTGGGCCGGCGATGAATCGCCGGGCGCGATCGCGGCATTCCTGCGCGACGCCATCGCCGGCTGGAGCAGCGGGGAGCGGTTCGCGTACGGGATCTGGTCGGAGGGGGAGGAGCGGGCGCTCCTCGGCAGCGCGGGCCTGATGGCGCGGATCGGCCCCGGAGGCCTCGAGATGGGCTACTGGGTCGGCGCGGAACACACGCGCCGGCGGGTCGCGACGCGCGCCGGAGCGATGCTGACGGCCGCCGCGTTCGCGCTGCCCTCGGTCGATCATGTCGAGATCCGCCACGACGAGGCCAACAGCGCGAGCGGGGGAGTCCCGGCCGCCCTCGGGTTCACGCGTATCGGCACGTTCCCGCATGCGCTGGCGGGCGCGCCGGGCGAAACCGGACGCGAGGTGCGCTGGCGGATGCGGGCATCGGAGTTCCCGGGGAGCCCCGCCTGTGCCCTTGCCTGACCGCGCTCGGGTTGCGCCTTCTGCACAAAATGCGAGCGCGAACGCTGGCCACCTGGCCCATGCAAGCGCGTGTCCGCTCGCAGACGATCGGTGCCCATGGCCAAAGTGATCATCTCCTACGACGGAACCGAGACCGACGACGACGCGCTGGTGCTCGGCAGGCTGCTCGCAGACCCGGGCGAGCTGGCGCTGGCCTACATCCGCCACTCCCAGGAGCTCGACCCCCAGCGCGAGAAGGTCGCCCAGCACGACGCCGAGCGGCGGCTCGCGCAGGGCGCGGAGATGCTCGGCCGCGCGGATGTCCCGCAGCACGTCGTCTTCGGCGGCTCGACCGGCGCCGCCCTCGAAGAGCTGGCGAACGCCGAAGGCGCCTCGATCGTCGTCTTCGGCTCGGACTACCGCACGCAGCCCGGTCACGCGGAGCCGCCGAACTCGGCGCAGCGGCTCCTGGAGATCGGCGGCACCGCGGTGGGCGTGGCGGCCTCGGGCCTGCGCGCCGAACCGCCTCAGGCGATCGCGACGATCGCCGTCGTCTCGCCCGACGGCGACGACACCGCGCTGCGCTCCGCCGAAGCGCTCGCGAGCGAGCGTGGCGGTCAGGTGGTAGGCCTCGACGGCGGGAAAGCAGACCTGATCGTCGTCGGCTCTCAGCCCGGCGCGCCCGCCGGCCGGGTGGCGCTCAGCGGCGCCGCGCGCACGGCCCTGGACGCCTCGCGCGGCTCGGTGCTCGTGGTGCCCAGCGGCAAGCCTCTGGGCGCCTGAGAAACCCCGCAGGAACCGCCCTGGACGGCCCGGCCGGCCACGCGAGTTCGCTAAGCTGCCCGGGTTCGGATAATGAGATAAAAGAATGTGGGCCGCCGACCGAAGGGCGGCCAGGAAGGCAGTGAATATGAGTAGTGACGCCGTTACCCGGGTCTCCGTGGAGATCGCTGGCAGCGAGATCTCGTTCGAGACCGGAAGGATGGCCAAGCAGGCCTCCGGCGCCGTAGTCGTCAGGCAGGGAGACACGATGGTCCTCTGCACCGCCGTCGCGGGCGGCGTCCGCGACACCGACTTCATGCCCCTGACGGTCGACGTCGAGGAGCGCATGTACTCGGCCGGGAAAATCCCCGGATCCTTCTTCAAGCGCGAGGGCCGCCCCGGCGAGAAGGGCACCCTGACCGCGCGCATGATCGACCGCCCGATCCGCCCGCTGTTCCCGAAGGACTGGCGCTACGACACGCAGCTCGTCGCGATCCCGCTCTCGGTCGACCACGTCCACCCGTACGACATCCTCGCCATGAACGGCGCCTCCGCCGCGCTGATGATCTCCGACATCCCGCTGCCGACCCCGGTCGGCTCGGTGCGCATCGGCAAGATCGACGGCGACTTCGTCGTCAACCCGCCCGAGCCCGACCTGCTCGCGAACGCGGAGACGCCGTCGGAGCTCGACCTGATCGTGGCCGGCACCGAGGACGCGATCCTGATGGTCGAGGCCGGCGCGAACGAGATCCCCGAGGCCGAGATCCTCGACGCGCTCGACATCGCGCACGCCGAGATCAAGAAGCTCTGCGCGCTGCAGCGCGACCTGGCAGCGAAAGTCGGCAAGGCGAAGAAAGTGTTCGAGCCGATCCAGGTCGACACCGCGCTTCTGGAGGAGATCAGCTCCTCGTATGGCGCGAAGCTCGACGCGGCCACCCAGGTCGAGGACAAGCTCGAGCGCCAGGACGCGACCAAGGCCGTCGAGGAGGAGATCCTCGCCCAGTACGGCCCGCCCGCGCCCGAGGGTGCCAGCGAGGAGCAGCTCGTGGCTGCCAAGGAGCGCCGCGCAGGCGGCCCAGCTCGCCTTCGACAAGCTCGAGAAGTAGATCATCCGCGAGCGCATCGCCGTCCAGAAGAAGCGCCCGGACGGCCGCTCGGAGAACGAGATCCGCGACATCTCGATCGAAGTCGGCGTGTTGCCCCGCGCCCATGGCTCGGCGCTGTTCACGCGCGGTCAGACGCAGGCGCTGAGCGTGGTCGCGATGGGCACGCTCAAGGAGGAGATGCGCCTCGACACGCTCGGCCTGGAGACGAAAAAGTACTACTGGCACCACTACAACTTCCCGCCGTTCTCGGTCGGGGAGGCGGGCCGGATGGGCGGCGTCAAGCGCCGTGACATCGGCCACGGGGCGCTCGCAGAGCGCGCGCTCGCGCCGATGATCCCGTCGATCGAGGAGTTCCCGTACTCGATCCGCGTCGTGTCGGACATCCTGGAGTCCAACGGCTCCTCCTCGATGGCCTCGGTCTGCGGCTCCTCGCTGTCGCTGATGGACGCCGGTGTGCCGATCAAGCGTCCGGTCGCCGGGATCGCGATGGGGCTGATCAAAGAGGGCGACGACTACGTCGTCCTGACCGACATCGCCGGCGTCGAGGATCACCTCGGCGACATGGACTTCAAGGTCGCCGGCACCGAGCGGGGCATCACCGCCCTGCAGATGGACATCAAGATCACGGGCGTCACCTTCGAGATCCTGCGCGACGCGCTCACCCAGGCCAAGGAGGCGCGCACGTTCATCCTCGGCAAGATGCAGGACGTCATCGGCGCCCCGCGCGAGCAGCTCTCGCAGTTCGCGCCGCGCATCCAGACGATCCAGATCGACCCCTCGCAGATCGGCCTGCTGATCGGCAAGGGCGGCGAAACGATTCGCGGCCTGGCCGAGGAGTTCGAGTCGCAGATCGACGTCAACGACGACGGCCAGGTGCTGATCTACTCAGCCAACGGCGAGCTCGGCGACGCGCTGGTCGAGCACATCCGGATGATGATGAAGGAGGTCGAGGTCGGCGACGAGTACGACGGCAAGGTCGTCAAGACGACCACGTTCGGCGCCTTCATCGAGCTCGCCAAGGGCACCGACGGCCTGCTGCACATCTCCAACGTCTCGCCCGGCGAGCGCGTGGAGACGGTCGAGGACGTGCTGAACAAGGGCGACGAGGTCAAAGTCAAGGTTGTCGAGGTGGATCGCGAGCGCGGCCGCATCGGCCTGCGTCTCGCCGACGACCCGGACATCGCCGGCAAGAGCGTCGAGGAGCTGGCCGGCGTCGGCACCGGCGGCGGTGGCGGCGGCGGCGGGCGCGACCGCGGCGGCAGGCCGTCGTCGAACGGACGCGACCGCGACCGCGATGGCGGGCGGTCCGGCGGCCGGCGCCGTGACAGCGAGCGCGGGTCCGGGCGCCCGCGCCATGGCCGCGACCGCGACTGACGCCGGCGATCGGGCGCGCCCTTCGGGGCGCTCCGATCACAGTCTGAGCACGCTCGGGTCGGGCGTACGTGTCGTCACCGAGCGCGTGCCGGGCGTGCGCTCGGCGGCGCTCGGCTTCCTCGTCGACACCGGCTCGGTCGTCGAGCAGCCCGAGCAGGCCGGGATCTCCCACCTGCTGGAGCACATGCTGTTCCGCGGCACCGAGCGCTACGCCTCGGAGGAGATCGACCAGCTCTTCGACGAGATGGGCGCCGAGATCAACGCCGGCACCGACAAGGAGTCGACGACGCTGTACACCCGCGTGCTCGACGGCCATCTCGAGCGCGCGTTCGACGTCATGGCGGACATGATCTGGCGCCCGCGCTTCGGCGAGCTGGAGGCGGAGCGGGAGGTCGTGCTCGAGGAGATCGCGATGTACGAGGACGACCCGCAGGACCGGGTCTTCGACCTCGAGGGCCGCGCGATCTTCGGCGCTCACCCCCTCGGGCGGCCGGTGATCGGGACCGCCGCCGCCGTCTCGGCGGTCGACCGCGAGCGCCTCGCCGACTACCACGCCCAGCGCTACCGCCCGGGCTCGATCGTGATCGCGGCGGCGGGCTCGGTGGACCACGAAGCCCTCGTCGAGCTCGTGCGTGCGGCGGAGGCGGAGGGGGCCGGCGGCGCCGCGCCCCGTCCCGAGCTGCCCGCGCCCACGTTCGAGCCCCGGGTCGAGTTCCTCGAGAAAGACACGGAGCAGTACCACGTGTGCGTCGGCGGGTCCGGGCTCGCCCGCGACGACGAGCGCCGCTTCGCGTTGCGCGTGCTCGAAGGCATCCTCGGCGGTACCTCCTCCTCGCGCCTGTTCCAGGAGGTGCGCGAGCGCCGCGGCCTCGCCTACTCGGTCTTCTGCTGGTCGAACCTCTACGCCGCCAGCGGCGAAGTCGGCGTCTACGTCGGCACGCGCCCCGACAACCTCGACGCTGCGCTGGAGGTGCTCGCCCGCGAGCTGCGCCGCTGCGTCGAGGACCCCGCCAGCGAGGAGGAGCTGGTGCGCTCGCGCGAGAACCTCAAGGGCCGGATGGTGCTCGCGCTGGAGTCGACCTCCGCCCGCATGGGCCGCCTCGGCGGCGCCGTGCTCACGGGCATGCCGGTGCTCTCGACCGACGAGGTGATCGCCCGCATCGATGCCGTCCGGATCGAGCACCTGCGCGAGCTGGCCGCAGAGCTGTTCGCGCCGGAGCGGATGTCGATCGCCGGCGTGGGCGCCGACGCCGCCGTCTTCGAGCGCGCGAGGAGAGCGCTGAGGGAGGGCACGTGATCCGGGTCGCCGTGGCGGGCGCCGCCGGGCGGATGGGGGAGACGGTCTGCCGTGCGGTCGAAGGCGCGGAGGGGATGGAGCTGACCGGCCGCGCCGACCCGGCGCTCGGCACCCCGTTGGCCGAGGTGCTCCCGGACGCGGACGTGCTCGTCGACTTCACGCAGCCCGACACCGCGCTCGAGAACGCGCTCGCCGCATTGAGCGCAGGCGTCCATGTCGTGATCGGGACCACGGGCTTTGACCCTGAGCCGCTCGTCGCAGCGGCCCGCGAGGCGGGGCGCAACGTGCTGCTGGCGCCCAACTTCGCGATCGGCGCCGTGCTGATGATGCGCTTCGCCGCCGAGGCCGCCCCGCACATGGCGAAGGCCGAGATCATCGAGCTGCACCACGACGCGAAGCTGGATGCGCCCTCCGGCACGGCGAAACGCACCGCCGAGCTGATGGCCGCAGGCGACGGGAGGGGCCGAGCCGCCGGTGCACTCGGTGCGGCTGCCGGGTCTCGTCGCCCACCAAGAGGTGATCCTCGGCGACCTCGCGCAGACGCTGACGATCCGCCACGACACGATCGGGCGCGAGAGCTTCATGCCGGGCGTGCTGCTGGCGGTGCGGCGGGTCGGGGAGCTGCCCGAGCCGCTGACGGTAGGGCTCGAGAGCCTGCTGTTCTGAACCCTCCAGATCCCGGGAGCAGCGTTGAAGCTGACGGTGCGCCGCTGCCAATGGGAGACGCGGCCGGCGCGGCGACGGCGCTCGAGCGGGCATTGCTCTCGAAGCTCCTCTCGCGTGCTGCGGGCGCCGCTCGAGGTGTCCCGGCCCTCGCCGCCGAACAGCCGGCCCCCGGGGCTTGCACTCACGCCGCCTTGCGGGATACTGAATCCTGGCGAGCGAGGGAAGGGAAAGCCGATGGGTGATCACAAGCACGTCGTGGAGCGGGGGCACGAGGCGCGCACGACCGGCAGGATCACGGACTGGATCGAGACCCTCGATCCGGGGATCGAGTGGGACATCTCGGGCTATCCGGTCGCCGGGTTCCCGCAGCGCGGCAGCGGGCGCAACGAGTTCGTCGCCTACGTCTCGAAGTACTGGTCGCTCTGGAACGACTACTCGCAGGACGTCGCGGAGATGATCGAGGAGGGCGACGATGTCATCGTCGTGTTCCGCGAGCATGCGCGGCTGCGCAACAGCGACGCGGACCTCGAGCGTGAGCTCGCGGCCGTGTGGACGATCCGGGAGGAAAGGCGCGTGCGCTTCCGGGCGTTCGCGAGCCGCGAGGCGGCGCTGCAGGCGGTGCGGGGCGAGGGCGCCCCGGTCTGACGCGGGCGGGACGCTGCAGGCGCATGAAGCCCCGGCCCCGGCGACATCGGCGGCGGCGGGCGACCCCTGAGGGCCCGCCAAGCGTGAGATACTGAGCCGCATGCCAGACCTCGGCGCAGTCCTCACAGCCATGGTGACCCCGTTCGACGAGCGCAACCGCGTCAACGAGGAGTCCTTCGTGGCGCTGATGCGCCATCTCGCCGAGCACGGCTCGGACGGCTTCGTGGTGGCCGGCACGACCGGTGAGGCCTCGACCCTGACCGACGAGGAGCAGCTCGGCCTGATCGGCCTGGCGGTCGCCGAGCGGCCGGAGGGCAAGACCGTGATCGCGGGCACCGGCACGAATGACACCCGCCACGCCGTCCACCTGACCGAACGCGCGACCGAACTCGGGGCCGACGCGGTGCTCGTGGTGACGCCGTACTACAACCGCCCCAGCCGCCGTGGCCTGATCCGTCACTACCAGGCGGTCGCCTCGGCGACCGACAAACCGGCGATCCTCTACAACATCCCCTCGCGCACCGGCACGAACATGCCGCCGGACCTGCTGGCAGAGCTCGCAGAGATCGAGAACGTGAGCGCCGTCAAGCAGGCCAACCCGGACGAGCTTCAGCAGATCGAGGGCCTGGACCTCTACGCCGGCGACGACCCGACCTTCCTACGCGCGCTCGAGCTGGGCGGCGCGGGCGTCATCAGCGTCGCAAGCCACATCGTCGGCGAGGAGATGCACAGGATGGTCGAGGAGCCCGAGAACCGCGCCGAGATCGACGCGTCGCTCCAGGACGTCTACAGGACCTTGTTCCTGACCTCGAACCCGACCTGCACGAAGGCTGCGCTCAACCTGCTCGGCCACGACGCCGGTGGCCTGCGGCTGCCGCTGGTCGCGGCCACCGCGGACGAGACGGCGGCGGTCCGTGAGATGCTCGAACACCACGGCCTGCTGGCCGGCACGCCCGCGTGAGGACCGCCACGGGGGCGGGCGCCGGCCTCAGCGGCGCCGCGAGGAAGGAGGCCGGCGATGGCTGATCTGCGTGTGCTGCCGCTCGGCGGGCTCGGCGAGATCGGCAAGAACATGACCGTCGTCGAACACGACGGGCGCATCGTCGTCGTGGACGTGGGCCTGCGCTTCCCGACGCCTGAGATGGTCGGGATCGATCTCGTGCTCCCCGACTTCGCCTACCTGCGCGAGCGCGTCGAGGACATCGAGGCGATCGTCGTGACCCACGGCCACGAGGACCACCTCGGAGCGCTGCCGTGGGTGATCCGCGAGCTGGAGGGCTTCGAGGCGCCGGTGTACGCAGGGCCGCTCACTGCGGCGATGGCCCGCTCGAAGCTGGACGAGCACAAGCTGCGCGACGTCGATCTCAGCGAGGTCGAGGAGGGCGAGGTGCTGGCGCTGGGGCCGTTCTCGCTCGAGCTCGTCCACATGACCCACTCGATCCCCGACTCGAGCGCCGTCGCGCTCGGCACCGAGCTCGGCACCGTGCTGATCACCGGCGACTACAAGTTCGACCAGACGCCCGTGGACGGCGAACCCGCCGACGTCTCGCGGCTCGCGGAGCTGGGGCGCGAGGGCGTGCTGCTGTTGTGCGGCGACTCGACGAACGTCGACCGCGACGGCTTCTCGCCGTCGGAGTCGGTTGTCGGACCGCATCTGGAGGAGGTGTTCGCCCGCTGCCGCGGGCGCATCGTGGTCACGAGCTTCGCCTCCAACATCCACCGCGTGCAGCAGGTCGTGGACGCCGCCGAGGCACTCGGGCGCAAGGTCGCGCTGGTCGGGCGCTCGATGCGCAAGAACGTCGGCATCGGCCGCAGCCTCGGCCACATCGAGATTCCCGAGGGGATGCTGGTCGGGCCGCGGGAGATCACCGACCTGCCCGACGAGCGCATCGTCGTGATCTCGACCGGCTCCCAGGGCGAGCCGCTGTCGGCGCTGCGGCGCATGGCCTACCGCGACCACCGCCAGGTCGAGCTCAAGGAGGGGGACACGGTCGTCTTCAGCGCGACTCCGATCCCGGGCAACGAGCGCGCCGTCAACGAGACGATCGACCGGCTCTACCACATCGGCTGCGACGTGATCACGCCGCGCGACGCTCCCGTCCACGCCTCCGGACACGGCTACGCCGAGGAGGTGAAGCTGATGCTGAACCTCGTCAAGCCGCGCTACGTGATGCCGTTTCACGGCGACTTCAAGCGGCTGCGGCTGCACGCGCAGCTCGCCGAAGCGGTCGGCGTGCCGCCCGAGAACATCTTCCAGGGCGACAACGGGCGGCCGCTCGACATCGACAAACGCGGCGCCGGCTTCGGCGCGGCCGAGCAGTCCGGGATGATCTTCGTCGACGGCGTCGAGCTCGGCGAGATGGCAGACGTCGCGCTGCGCGACCGCCGCATGCTGTCCGCGGACGGCATCTTCATCGTCGTGGTCACGATCGCCGAGCAGGACGGGCGCTCGGTCGCAGACCCGGAGGTCATCTTCCGCGGCGTGCCCTTCCTCGACGAGGCCGACGAGCTCGAGGAGGAGATCAGGCTGACCGTCGAGGAGTCGCTCGCGCGCGCGGCCGGCGACAAGGTCCACGAGGTCGACGTCCTCACCGACATGCTGCACGACGACCTGGCGAAGCTGGTCTACGACCGGCTCAAGCGCAGGCCGATGGTCCTTCCGGTCGTAGTCGAGGTCTAGCGGCGCGAGGGCTCGGCGGCGCGGTCGGCGAGGACGGGCTCGTGCGACTGGGCGGTCTGCGGCTCGGGGCTGCCCGGCATGCGCACCACGAAGCGGGCGCCGCGGGCCGGTTCGCCGGGGCCGAAGGGGCGTGGGCTCTCGAGCGTGACGGTGCCGCCGTGCGAGGTGGCGACGGCCATCACGATCGCGAGGCCGAGCCCGAAGGAGCCGCCGCGGTCGCCCGCGCCGCGCACGAAGCGCTCGAACAGGGTAGGCGCCAGCTCGGGCGGCACGCCGGGTCCGTTGTCGGCCACGACAAGCTCGACGCGGCCGTCCGCGAGGGTGCCCGTGCTGACGCGGATCTCGGTGCCGGGAGGGGTGTGGCGCAGGGCGTTCTCGATCAGGTTGATCGTCAGGCGGTGGAGCTCGTCCCTGACGCCGAGCAGCGGCGCGGGCTGTACGTCCAGCGAGATGTCGTGCTCGCCGCTGACGGCGCCCAGCTCCCCCGCCGCCTCGACGACGACGGTTGCCAGGTCGACGAGCTCGTGCGGCCGGGTGCGCGCGGCGTCGGTCCGCGCCAGCAGCAGCAGGTCCGCGACGAGCCGGCGCATGCGCTGGGAGGAGCGGAGCGCCGAGCTCGCCGCCTCGCCCTGATCGCCGTCGAGCGAGTCGGCCAGCAGCTCGAGGTTCGCGAGCACGCTCGTGAGGGGGGTGCGAAGCTCGTGTGAGGCGTCCGCGACGAACTGGCGCTGGCGGGCGAGCATCGACTCGGTCTCGCCGCGCGCGGCGTCGAGCTGCCTGAGCATGCCCTCGAGCGTCCGCGTGAGTTCGGCGACCTCGTCGTCGGCGAGCGGCTGGGGCATGCTGCGGGACGGGTCGCGGGTGCGCGCGATCTCGGCCGCGCTGCTCGTGAGCTCGGCGATCGGCTGCATCGCGCGGCGGGCGATCATCCAGCCCGCCCACGCAGCCAGCACGCTGCCGGCGAGGACCCCGAGCAGCAGGAACAACTCGACGCGCTTGACCGTTTTCTCGGTGGGGCCGACCGGTCGTGCGTACTGGATGATCACGCGGCCCACCGGCTCGCCGGTGGACGCCAAGGTCACGATCGCGGTCTGGCTGACCACGCGATAGCCGTGCACGGTTCGCGCGCTTTTCGTGGGCGGACCGAGATTGGGGGCGGTGCTCGGCTGCTCGGCGATCAGGTTTTCACCGAGGCTCATCACCTTGACGACCGCGCCGTTGGATGTGAAGTCCGTCAACGGCGTCTGGATGCGCAGCGGATCGATGGCGATCCGGAGCTGGTTGGGCAGCTCACGTGCGGTGTCCGAGACCTGGCGGTTGAAGTCCGAACGAATGCGATGGACCGTCAGTGAGCCGATCGCCACCGCGAACGCACAGAGGATCACGAACGTCAGCAGCGCCGAGACACCCGCGAGGCGGACGCGGATCGGCAGCCGGTCGAAGGCCACCGACAGCCGCGAGGGGGGCCGTACGCCCGAGACGGCCCGCCGAGCGCTACGCGCGAAGGACGTAGCCCGCCCCTCGGATCGTGTGCAGCAGGCGCGGCTCCCCGTCTGCCTCGAGCTTGCGGCGCAGGTTGGACACGAACACCTCGATCGTGTTGGTCGTCGAGAAGGGGTCGTAGCCCCACACCTCGTCGAGCAGGCGCTGACGCGAGATCACGATGCGCTCGTTGCGCATCATGTACTCGAGCAGCTCGAACTCGCGCTGGGTGAGCTCGACGGTGCGCTCGCCGCGCTGGACCTCGTGGGTGTCCGCGTTCAGCATCAGATCGGCGACCCGGAGCGGCGCGGACCCGCGCGGCGGGCGTCGCCGTAGCAGCGCGCGCATCCTGGCTAGCAGCTCCTGGCGCTCGAAGGGCTTGACGAGATAGTCGTCGGCGCCCGAGTCGAGGCCTTCCACGCGCGACTCCAGCGCATCGCGCGCGGTCAGGATCAGGATCGGTACGTCGTCGTCGGCGCGCAACGAGCGCGCGACGTCGATGCCGTCGATCTTCGGCAGGCCGAGGTCGAGGATGACGAGATCCGGCGCGAACGCGCGGCCCTCCTCGAGCGCGGCCTCGCCGTCCGCGGCCGTCCTGACCTCATAGCCCTCCATCCGCAGCGAGCGTTGGAGAGCCAGTGCGATGTCCTCGTCGTCCTCGACCACCAGGACGCGTGCGGTGCGATTGAAGTCGTTCATGTCTTTATCTAAACCTCCGCCGCTAAAGCGATGGTAAGACGCTCGGGCAGGTTCCGGCGTCCCGGCGTCGAAGTTGCGCGGGATGGCACCCGCCTCCAAACGCGCCCCTGCGCGCCGCAAAGCGCCCGCGCGGGGGCGCGTTCCGCGCAAACGGACCCGCGCGAGGCGCGGCGGCGGGCTGTTCTCCGGCGGGCTGCCGAGGATCCCCGTGCTGGAGCAGCGCCAGCGCGACATCCTCGGGCTCGCCGTGATCGCGCTGGGCGTCTTCCTCGGCTTCGTCCTGTACAGCTCCGGCACGCCGGCTCCCGGCGGGCGCGCGGGCCATGCGCTCTCGGTCGCCTCCGGCTGGGCGCTCGGCCGCGCCCGGGTGCTGGCGCCGGTTGCGCTCGTCGTCGGTGGCGGTGCGCTACTGCTGCGCCCCGTGCTCCCCGCGGTGCGCCCGCTGCGCGCCGGCGCCGCCTGCGTGTTCGCGGGCGTGACACTCGCCCTCGCCGCCGGGGCGCTCGGGCTTGCGCCCGCTGCCGGCAGCCACGGCGAAGCTTGGAGCTCCGCGCACCTGCAGAGCCACGGAGGGCTGCTCGGCGAAGGCCTCTACCGCCTGTTCGACCCGCTCGTGCGGGGCCTCGGCATCGCGGTGATCGTGACGTTCCTGCTGCTCGCCGGCGTGATCCTCCTCACCGGCGCCTCGCTCGCGGCGCTGCTGCGGGCCACCGGACACGGTCTGCAGAGACACGACCCGGATGATGCGGAAGATGGGTACGGCGCCGCGCGTCGGTCCCGATCCCCGCCGCGAGCTGCTGCGAGACTCCGGCCACGAAGGGCCGCTCCACCCGCCCGAGCCTGAGCAGGCGGAGCTGATCGTCCGCGCGACGCACGTCGAGGCGCCTTCGCGGGACTGGCTGGAGGAGCCGCCGAACGCGCAGGAGCTGGAGGCTGTTGGCGACCTTCCCGCCGAGGAGTCCGAGGCCGAGCCGGAGCCCGCGGCCCCCGCGGAGCCGGCAGCCGGCGCCAGCGAGGAGGAGGGGGATGAGCAGATCGCCGGGGTCGCCCATGCCGACCCGGCCGAGCTCACGCCGCAGGGCAGGCTGCGCGGCGCGGTCACCGACGATCCGGATTTCGTCTGGCAGCTCCCCGACGCGAGCCGCCTGCTGACACGATCGACCGGCGAGCAGACGCGCCCCGACACCGCCGGCCAGGAGCGCACCGCGACCGCCCTCGTCGAGGCGCTCGGCCACTTCGGTGTCCAGGCGAAGCTGATCGGGACGGTCGCCGGGCCGCACATCACGCGCTACGAGCTGCGCCTGGCGCCGGGCATCAAGGTCGGCAAGGTCGCCCAGCTGAAGGACGATCTCGCCTACGCGCTCGCGGCCACGGATGTCCGCATCCTCGCGCCGATCCCGGGCAAGCAGGCCGTCGGGGTGGAGGTCCCGAACGCCCACCGCCGGATCGTGCGCCTCGGCGACGTCTTCCAGGCGCCGCCGAAGGACTGGTCGCCGCTGACCGTGTGGCTCGGCAAGGACGTCGCGGGCAAGGCGATCGGTGCGGACCTCGCGAAGATGCCGCACATCCTCGTCGCCGGCACGACCGGCGCCGGCAAGTCCGGCGCGATCAACGCGATGCTCTCGAGCATCCTGCTGCGCGCGAGCCCGCACGAGGTGCGTCTCGTGCTCGTGGATCCCAAGCAGGTCGAGCTCAACCACTACGAGTCGATCCCGCATCTGCTGACGCCTGTGATCACGAGCCCGCGGATGGCCGCCAACGCGCTGCAGAACCTCGTCAAGGAGATGGAGCAGCGCTACGGGATCATGTCGCTCGCGCGCACCCGTGGGCTGGTCGAGCTGAACGCGGCGCGGGCGAAGCGATCCGAACCGGCGCTTCCCTACATCCTCTGCGTGATCGACGAGCTCGCGGACCTGATGATGGTCGCGCCCGCCGACGTCGAGGACTCGATCATCCGCCTCGCCCAGAAGGCGCGCGCCGTGGGGATCCATCTCGTGCTCGCCACCCAATCTCCGCGCGTGGACGTGATCACGGGAATGATCAAGGCCAACGTGCCCTCGCGGATCGCGTTCGCCGTCTCCTCGCAGACGGACTCGCGGGTGATCCTCGACCAGAATGGCGCGGAGTCGCTGCTCGGACAGGGCGACATGCTCTTCAGCCCGGTTGGCACCTCGCGGCTGCAGCGCATCCAGGGCGCCTACATCGACGAGGCGCAGATCGCGAAGCTGACCGAGCTGTGGCGCAAACAGGGAGAACCCGAGCTGCGCGAGGAGCTGCTGGCGGAGGTCGAGCCGGAGCAGCCGGAGGGGG
Source organism: uncultured Solirubrobacteraceae bacterium (assembly GCA_963742805.1). Lineage (GTDB taxonomy): Bacteria > Actinomycetota > Thermoleophilia > Solirubrobacterales > Solirubrobacteraceae > Palsa-744. The sequence continues at coordinate 798,630 of CAVUNG010000002.1, forward strand.
GCGCGGCCGAGGGAGACCTCGATCCCGACGAGGATCCGCTGCTCTCGGACGCGATCAGGCTGGTGGCGGAGATGCAGACGGCCTCGACCTCGATGCTCCAGCGCCGGCTGCGGCTCGGGTACACGAGGGCGGGCCGCATGATCGACATGCTCGAGCGCCGCGGCGTCATCTCCGGCTACGAAGGCTCCAAGCCGCGCCAGGTTCTGATCACCGAGGCGGACCTTCCCCGCGTGCTCGCGGCCCTCGAGGCTTCGCCCGCCGAGGCCGCCCAGGTGGCCGAGTAGGCCGCAGGCGGCGCTCCGGTCATCTGACAGACACGGTTCAGCAGCCGTTCCTCGCAATTTGCGACGTTAGAATCGGCGCGCGGGCCGGCGATCAGTCCTCCTCGCCACAGGTGCGAGGCGCTCTAGCCTTCTCAAGACATGCCAGAGATCGGATCAACGCTGCGAGAGGCGCGGATGCGCGAGCGGATCGACGTGTCCGAGATCGAGGCGCAGACGAAGATCCGTGCGAAGTACCTGCGCGCGCTCGAGAACGAAGAGTGGAGCCTGCTGCCCGGCCCGACGTTCGTCAAGAGCTTCCTGCGCACCTACGCGACCGCCCTCGGGCTGGACGGAAAGGCGCTCGTCGAGGAGTACCGGCTGCACCACGAGCACCCGAGCGAGGGCCTGGAGCCGATCGTCTCCTCGCCGCAGCGCAACCGGAGACGCACGCGCCAGGCCCCCGAGGGGCCCTCCCGCGGCTACACGATCGCGGTCGGGAGCATCGTCACCATCATCGTCATCCTCATAATCCTGCTCGTGACGAGCAGCTCCTCGAAAGGCCCCTCCAAGACGGTCTCCACGAAAAGCGCGAAGACCTCCACCGGCAAACACCGCAAACCGGCGACGCCGACGGGGCCGGCCACGGCGACCGCCGGCAGCGACGTGGTCACGCTCTCGATCACGCCGACCGCGGCCGTGTACGTGTGTCTCTTGGGAGACGGCGGGCACAAGCTGATCCCGGGCGTCGAACTGAAACCCGGGCACAGCACGCCGACCTACCACGCCAAGCGCTTCGAGATGACGCTCGGCAACAACGCGGTCGAACTGTTCGTCGACGGCAAAGTGCGGCCGGTTCCCGCGTCGAGCTCGGCGATCGGCTACTCGATCACCAAGGCCCACGGGCGACGGACGCTGCCGGCCGAACAGCAGCCGACCTGCCAGTGAGCGCCCGCGCGGGCATCGTCGTCACCGGCACCGAGGTGCTGAGTGGACGGGTCACCGACCGCAACGGCCCATGGCTCGCCGAACGGCTGCGCGGGCTGGGCGTCGACGCGGCGTACATCGCGATCGTCGGCGACCGCCCGCAGGACATGCGGGCGGCGCTGGACTTCATGGCGGCCGAGGAGCTGAACCTGGTCGTCACCAGCGGCGGCCTCGGGCCGACCGCGGACGACCTCACCACCGAGGTGGTGGGCGCCTTCCAGGGCCGCGAGATGGTGCTGGACGAGGCGCTCTCCGAGCGCATCGCCGCGATCGTCGCGCCGCTCATGCAACGTTGGCCGGACATCGACCCGGAGGCCGTCGCGGAGGCCAATCGCAAGCAGGCAACCGTGCCCGAGGGCGCCGAGGTGCTGGAGCCGGTCGGGACCGCGCCGGGCTTGGTGGTCGCGCCGAAGCACCGCGCGGAGCCGATCGTCGTCGTGCTGCCCGGCCCCCCGCGGGAGCTCCAGCCGATGTGGCTCACCGCCCTGGACAGCGCCGCCGTGCGCGCCGTGATCGCGAGAGCGGGCGAGTACCGCGAGAAGACCCTGCGGCTGTTCGGCATCCCGGAGTCGGAGATCGCCGAGACGCTGCGAGTGGCCGAGCGCGACGGGGTGGAGCTGTCGGCGCTCGAGGTCACGACCTGCCTGAAACGCGGGGAGGTGGAGGTCGTCACGCGCTACCAGCCGGCCGGCGAGGGCGCATACAGGGACTTCGCGGAGATCGTGCGCGAGCGTCACGGCGAGACGCTGTTCTCCGAGGACGGCCGCACGGTCGACCAGATCGTCGCCGGGCTGCTCCGCGACTCCGCGCGCACGATCGCGACCGCCGAGTCCTGCACCGGCGGGCTGCTGGCCGGGCGGCTGACCGAGCTGCCCGGCTCATCGGACTACGTCCTCGGCGCGATCGTCGCCTACGCCAACGAGGTCAAGGTCGCGGCCGCCGGCGTGGCGGCCGAGCTGATCGAGCGCCACGGCGCCGTCTCCCAAGAGGTCGCCGAGGCGCTCGCGCGCGGCGCGATCGACCGCCTCGGCGCCGACGTCGGCGTCGGCGTCACCGGGGTCGCGGGCCCGGGCGGGGGCACGCCCGAGAAGCCGGTGGGGCTCGTGTGGCTGTCGGTGGCGATCGCCGCGGAGAGCGGCGAAGCCTCGCTGCTCACGCGCCCTGTGACCCTGCCCGGCGGGCGCGCCGACATCCGCGACCGGGCGACCACCGTCGCGCTGCATCTCGTGCGCCGCGCGCTGCTCGGCGAGGCCGCCTAGCGCGGACATGTCCCGTGGCGCGACCGCACGGCTGTTCGCGGCGGTCGACCCGACGCCCGCCGCGGCGGGCGAGCTGTCGCGCTGGGCGCGGGCGGCGGCCCGCGCAGGCGGTGACCGCGACACGCCCGCGCTGCGGGTCCTCGACCCCGGCTCGCTGCACGTGACGCTCCTGTTCCTCGGCGAGCGGCCCGCGGAGGAGATCGACGAGCTTGCGAGGGCGCTCGCCGAGGCGGCCCTCGGTGCGCGGGAGTGCGATTTGGAGACGGGGGCCCCGCTGTGGCTGCCGCCGCGCCGCCCGCGCGCGCTCGCCGTCGAGATCCATGACCCGAACGGCAATCTCGCCGCGCTGCAAAGGGACGTCGCGCGGAGCCTGTGCGATGTGATGAGCCCGCCCGCCCCGCCGCCGCCGCGGCGCTTTCGCGCGCACGTGACGGTCGCGCGCACCCGGGCGGCGCCGCGCCGCCACGCGGAGCTGGGAGCGACCCCGCCGCTGCGCTTCCGGGTCTCGGAGGCGGTGCTGTACCAGTCGCGCCTGGAGCCGTCCGGCGCCCGCTACGAGGCAGTTGCAAGGGCCCCGCTGGGGAGGGGAGCTCAGTGAGGATCTCGGCGTCGCGCTGCCGGCGCCGAGGGCGGGCTCAGGCTTCGGGTTCTTCTTCTTCGAGGGCCGAGCCGTGTTCGCAACCCTGCGGGGCTTCGGTCACTTCTTCTTCGCAGGCGAATTCGGTGCTGCAAGCGCTTTTCGAGCCGGCCGTGCATTCGAGCTCTTCGTGCGAGACGTGGCACATGGGCGTCGAGGAGGCGCTCGCCTGGATGGGGTCCGAGCCGTCCACACAAGCCGGTTCGGAGCTGTCGTCGCAGGTGTAGGCGCCGCTTGCGCCGCGGGCCGGCGCCGTCCCGTCTTCGCAGCTCGCCGGCGCCAGCTTCGGCGCGGGGGCGGCGGGTTTCGAAGCAGGGCTCTTGGTCTTTTGCGTGCCCTTGCCGGCACGGTGCTTGGGGCACCGTTTCGCCGACGCGTGCCTGGCGTGGCGGCCGGCGTTGCACGGGGGCGCGTGGCGGGCGTGCTCGGGGCGAGCCGCCGCGGCGGCGGCCAGGCCCCCCGAGACCGCAAGCACGAGCAGCAGCGCCAAGGATCGAAGGACCCGGCGCGGGCGGTGTGCGTGTATGTGGGCGCTGGTCTCCATCGGCAGTTCGGCTGCGACCCGCATCCATCGTCCCGGCGGCCGCGCCGGAGAACAGCCGGGTGGCCGAATGGACGAACGGCGGGGGCGCGCTCGGCGCTGCTGCAATGGTTCGTGCGCGGTTCCCGGACTCCTGCGAGAGAGGGGAGAGAGGTGGCCGCGCCGGCGCTCCATGCCGGGTCGTGGGGAGGCCGGGCCGGCGCTCCATGCCGTTTGGGGAGGCCGGGCCGGCGCTCCATGCCGGCCCGGGGGTGGCCGCGCCGGCGCTCCATGCCGGCCCGGGGGGAGGCCGGGCCGGCGCTGCATGCCGGCCCGGGGGGTGGGGCGAACAGATGTTCCGTCCGGAGCGCGGCGTAGCTTTGGCTGCTCATCCCGACCCGGAGGAGCTTCACCATGTCCGTGACCGAGCAGGAGAAGGCCGCGAAGGCGCGCGACGCCGCGCTGCAGGGGGCGCTGACGCAGATCGAGCGCGAGTTCGGCAAGGGCACGGTCATGCGCATGGGCGACGAGGGCGCGCAGGTACGCTGCGAGGTGATCCCGACCGGGGCGCTGTCGCTGGACCTGGCGCTCGGGATCGGCGGCGTGCCACGAGGCAGGATCGTCGAGCTCTACGGCCCTGAGTCCTCCGGGAAGACGACGCTGATCTACCACGTGCTCGCCGAGGCCCAGAAGCTCGGCGGCGTGTGCGCGTTCATCGACGCCGAGCACGCGATGGACCCGCTGTACGCGAAGGAGATCGGGGTGGACATCGACGAGCTGCTGGTCTCGCAGCCGGACTACGGCGAGCAGGCGCTCGAGATCGCCGACATGCTGGTGCGGTCGGGAGCGGTCGACGTGGTGGCGGTCGACTCCGTGGCGGCGCTGACGCCGCGCGTGGAGCTCGAGGGCCAGATGGGCGACCAGACGGTCGGCGCGCAGGCGCGGATGATGTCGCAGGCCATGCGCAAGTTGGCGGGGAACCTGAACCGCACGAACACGCTGTGCATCCTCACGAACCAGATCCGCGAAAAGGTCGGGGTGATGTTCGGCTCTCCGGAGACCCAGCCGGGCGGGCGCGCGCTGAAGTTCTACGCCTCCCAGCGCCTGGACATCCGGCGCATCGAGACGCTCAAGGACGGCACCGAGGCGGTCGGCAACCGGGTGCGCGTGAAGGTCGTCAAGAACAAGGTCGCGGCGCCGTTCCGCCAGGCCGAGTTCGACATCGAGTTCGGCAAAGGGATCTCCACCTCGGGCTGCCTGATCGACCTCGGCCTCGAGCACAACATCGTGTCCAAGTCCGGCTCGTTCTTCTCCTACGGCGACGAACGGCTGGGACAGGGCCGCGGCAACGCGAAGGCGCACCTCGACGCGCACCCCGAGCTGGCCAAGGAGATCGAAGGCAAGGTCTACGAGGCGCTGGCTCTCGGCCGCGAGGCCGTGACGCCGATCGATCGCGACAAGGACGTGCCGGCGCCGATCGAGTCAGAACCGGCGGTGGCCGCGGCGTAGGGCGGCCCCGGCTGCTGTGTAGTTTCAGACGGCTTGACCGTGCCGAGGATCGAGTTCAGCTCGGTGCTGTGAGCGAGCGCTGGTCGCGGGCCGGGAACGGCGCCTAGCGCCGGCGCCCGAAGCCCAGGTACGCGAGCGCGCCCACGGCGTTCAGGCTCACGAGCCGCCACACCGTCCGGCTGCCGCGGACCTCGTCCTCGCCGCGGCGCGCGATGTCGCGCTCGGCGCCGCCGACGATCACGAGGCTGATCGCGGTGATGAGGAGCACGGCGGCTTTGCCGGCGGTGCCCATTTCGCTGTAACGCCGTTTCTGCATGTCCCGATCGTAGCTCGGCGGCGCGGCGAGCCTACTCGCGCTTGGCGACCGTCATCGCGAGCCCGATCGCGAGGAACAGCGCGACCAGCCCGACGACGGCCAGCAGGACGCCGAACAGGCTGTGGCTGACCGACCACGCCGCGACCACGACGCCGAGCCCGACCATGCCCGGGACGCCGAGCCAGGCGGGCCCGGGCTTCTCTTCGGGGGGCCGCTCGCTCTCGACCCGCTCGCCGAGATCCGTCGGATCGTCGAGCGCCGCGGCCGCGGGCTCCTCCGAGCCGAACGGGTTCGCTCCGCTGCCGGAGTCCACGGTCAGGCGGCCGCCTCGGCGGCGGTGCGGGTGCGCTCGGAGGCGGCGTGGAGCACGCGCTCGACGCTCACCTCGACCCCGTGCTTCGGCGCGAGCGTGATGCCCCGCATCACGACCGGGTCGGCCTTGGGGCGGATCGCGCGAAGCTCGACAGCCGGGACGACGACCCGCAGCACCTCGGCCATCTCGGCCTGAGCGAGCGCCGCGCCCAGGCAGCGCCGGATGCCCCCGCCGAAGGGGAGCCAGGCGTAGGACTCGGCCCCTTCCTCGAGGAAGCGCTCCGGCTGAAAGCGCTCGGGTTCGGGATAGAGGTCGGCGCGCATCTGGGTCAGGAGGATGCCCGGGTAGACCTTTACACCCGGCGGGAGCGGCCACCCGGCGAGCGTGCGCGGTCTCGTCAGCGTGCGCTCGGCGCCGTCGATCACGGGGCGCAGGCGCAGCGACTCCTTGACGACGGCGTCCAGGTAGTCGTCGCCCTCCCCGCCGGCGAGCTCCTCGCGCAGGCGTGCGAGCACGACGGGGTTGCGCAGCAGCAGCTCGAAGGAGAAGGCGAGGCCGGTGGAGGTCGTCTCGTGGCCCGCCGCGAGCATCGTGAACAGCTCGTCGCGCAGCTCGGGGGTCGTCATCGCGCGACCGTCCTCATCGCGGGCGCGCAGCAGGAGCGAGAGCACGTCGGTGCGCTCGTCCAGGTCCGGGGCGCGGCGGCGCCGCTCGATCTCCTCAGAGAGGAGGGCGTCGGCGGCGTGCAGGCGCCGAGCGAAGCGCCCGCCGGGGCTCCACGGCCCGAGGTCGGTCCGCGCTGCGCCCGAGAGCATGAAGACCGGGCTGCTGTCGATCACGGCCGCGGTCGCCGCTCGCAGCCGCTCCTGCGCGGCGCGGTCGCTCACGCCGAAAACGGCCCGGCAGATGACCTCGAAGGTCACTGCGCGCATGCGCTCGCGGATCGTCAGCCGCCGGCCGGGCCGCCACGTTGCGACCTCGCGCTCGGCGACCTCGCGGATCACCTGGCGGAACGCCGCCACCCGCGAGCCCTGGAAGGGCGCCAGCAGGAGCTTTCGCTGGCGCAGGTGCTCACGCCCGTCCAGGACCAGCACCGAACGCGGGCCGAGCACCGGCTCCATGAACGAGTTCGCCTCGCCCGCCAGCAGGTCGGACTGATCGCCGGTGAACAGCTCGCGGATCGCGTCCGGCTCGGCGACGTAGACGCCGGTCCCAAAGCCCGTGTAGCGGACTGTGAACACGTTGCCGAAGCGCGCCTGCCAGCCGAGCAGCGTCTCGATCGGCCGCGTCATGAAGCGCAGCATGTTGAGCGCCGCCGGGGCGCGCGGACCGGGCGGGAGCCCGTCGTGGCGTGCGGGCGCGATCACCCGGATGACACTACTCCTCGCTCCCGGGGGGCCATAGTGTGGAGCAGGCCGTCCACCGCACGCACACACCGCCGCTCCCGGGGGGAGCAGAGAGGAGCTTTCAGATGAGCACGCAGGAGGAAGCGGGCGCGACCGTCGCCGACTGGGAGCGCGAGGAAGTCGACGCGGCGAACGCGAGCGGCAGCCAGCCGGTGATCTTCATCCACGGCTTGTGGCTGCTCGGATCCAGCTGGGACAACTGGGCCGAGGTCTTCCGCGGCGCGGGCTACGCCACGCTGCAGCCCGGCTGGCCGGACGACCCGTCCGACGTCGAGGAGGCGAAGGCGAACCCGGACGTGTTCGCGAACAAGAAGGTCGGCCAGGTGGCCGAGCACTACGCCGCGATCGCCGGGGGCCTGCAGAAGAAGCCGGCGCTGGTCGGGCACTCCTTCGGCGGGCTGCTCGTGCAGATCCTCGCCGGGCGCGGCCTCTCGGCGGCGACGGTCGCCATCGACCCGGCGCCCTTCCGCGGCGTGCTGCCGCTGCCCTACTCGGCGCTGAAGGCATCCTCCGGGGTGCTGAAAAACCCGGCCAACCGCCACCGCGCGGTACCTCTCACCCTCGAGCAGTTCCGCTACGGCTTCGCGAACGCCGTCAGCGAGGACGAGGCCAAGCGGCTCTACGAGGAGTACTCGGTTCCGGGGCCGGGCGCGCCGATCTTCCAGGCGGCGACCGCGAACCTCGACCCCTGGACGGATGCGAAAGTCGAGCTGGAGAGCCCGGACCGCGGGCCGTTGCTGATCACCTCGGGCGAGAAGGACCATCAGGTTCCGGGTGCGATCTCCGAGGCCTCCTACAAGAAGCAGCTGCGCAACCCGGGCGTGACCGAGTTCGTGGAGATACCCGGGCGCGGGCACTCGCTGACGATCGACAGCGGGTGGCGGCAGGTCGCGCAGATCGCGCTCGAATTCGTGGAGCGGTTCGTTCCGGCCGCGTAGCCGGTGGCGGCAGGCCAATCATGACGGGTGATCCACGCGCAGGTAGGATCACCGAACTGTTCTCAGCAAGAAAATGGGGGGTGGCAGGGATGCATCGGATCAAGGCCGTGGGCGTAGCGCTGCTCGCGCTGCTCGCAGTCAGTGCGATTGTGGTGGACGGGGCGTCAGCGAAAGCGAAAACGCTCTCGCTGACCTACAACGAAGGCACTGAACAGCAGGTCAAAGCCGGTGAAGCGATCACCTTCGCAAACACCGTCAGCGAAGTCGTCGAAGTCGGGGGAGGAGCAATCACCTGCCCGTCCGGCCCCAGCGAATACAACGCGCTGCTGGCCACCGACGAAACGAACAACGCGGCGAAGGACGCGCTCACAGCGAGCCCGGAACCGGACCTTGCGCCGTGCGCCAGCACGGCGTCCGTCTTCGGTCCTCTACCGGAATTCGAATACCTGAAATTCGGCCCCGCGGGACCGCCCTATGGCGACCTCGTGATCGGCACGAAACTCACGGCCGAATACAAGGAGCGCGCCAAAGGCGAAGTGATCGCTTTCGGGGTCACTGCGAACGGACTCGAATGCGTCTACAGCTTCACGAAGATCAAGGGGGCCGTCACAACCGGCAAAAACGCGCTCTCAGAACCGATCATGGAAATCAGCTTCACCAAAGCCAAATTGAAATTCGACAAAGAACATTCAGAAGGCGCCTGTCCGAGGACGGCGACCTACACGGCGGCCTTCCAGGCGAAGCTCACCGCCACCGGCGCACCGGTCACCTATCACCTCAACTGAGTCGCCGAGCGGTGGGGTCGGCGCTCGCGCCGACCCCACCGACGGCACCCACCGCCGGGATCGGGAGTGCGCCCCGGATCGCGGCTGGGCGCTTGCCGGGCTCGCCGCCACCGCCAGATTCCCTCACGGTCCGCCGCAGCATCGTCACGTGCGTACGGCACGCCACTCGCATCTTCTGACCTCCGTCCCGCGCTTCGGGACTGACGGCGGCTGCAATCATGGCGGGATGAACAGCGGCTCCCGGGCGCCCAAGTCCTACCACCTGACCACCTTCGGCTGCCAGATGAACGAGCACGATTCCGAGCGCATGAAGGGCATGCTCGGCTCGCTCGGCTACACCGAGGCCCCGGAGCGCGCCGAGGCCGACCTGATCCTCTTCAACACCTGCTCGATCCGCGAGACGGCCGACAGCCGCTTCATCACGCACCTGGGCGAGGCCAAGCGCCTGAAGCGCGAGCAGCCCGACCGCGTGGTCGGCGTGGGGGGCTGCTGGGCGCAGTCGGTGAAGGAGGAGGTGTTCGAGCGCTTCCCGTTCGTCGACGTCGCGTTCGGGCCCGGCCAGGTCCACAAGCTGGCCGAGTTCCTGACGAGCGACTCGTTGACGGCTCAGGGCTACTTCGAGTTCGAGGGCTTCACCGGCGACCTGCCCGCGCGGCGCGCCCGCCCCTTCCAGGCCTGGCTGCAGATCAGCGTCGGCTGCAACTGCCGCTGCTCCTACTGCATCGTCCCGTCCACGCGCGGGCGCGAGGTCAGCCGCCCGCCGGGCGAGCTCGTCACGGAGGTCGCAGCGATGGCCGCCGACGGCGTCAAGGAGGTGACGCTGCTGGGGCAGAACGTCAATTCCTACGGTCGCGACCTGCCGCCGGGTGCTGGCGGCAAGCCGACGTTCGCCGGTCTGCTGCACGCGCTCGACGCGCTCGATGGGATCGAGCGCATCCGCTACACGAGCCCGCACCCCAAGGACATGCGCGAGGACGTGATTCGCGCGCACGCCGAGCTTGCGAGCGTCTGCCGGCACATCCATCTGCCGCTGCAATCGGGATCGAGCCGCATCCTGAAGGCGATGCGGCGCACCTACGACCGCGAGCGCTACCTCGACCGCGTGGCGATGATCCGCGAGCATCTGCCCGACGTCGCGCTCAGCACCGACATCATCGTCGGCTTCCCCGGCGAGACCGAGGAGGACTTCGAGCAGACGCTCGAGGTGGTCGAGCAGGTCGGCTATGACAGCGCGTTCACGTTCGTCTTCTCGCCGCGGCGCGGCACCGAGGCGGCGACGATCGACGAGGGCGTGGTTTCGCACCCGGTCAAGGTCGCGCGCATGGAGCGGCTCGTGAACGTCGTCCAGCGAGGCGCGCGCGAGCGCTCCCAGCGCTTCGTCGGGCGGACGCTCGACGTGCTCGTCGAAGGCCCCTCCCGCAACGACCCCGAGCGCCTGCGGGGGCGCACGACGCACAACAAGGTCGTCAACTTCACCGGCCTTGCGGTCCCCGGCGAGATCACGCCGGTGCGGATCGGCTCCGCGACCAGCCAGACGCTGACGGGCGAGGAGGAGCTGCTCGCCCGCGCCGCAGGCTGAGCGCCGGCGTCCGTCCCGCCCGCACGGGGGCGACTAGGATCGCGGCGAGATGAAGATCCGCGCCGCAGTTCTGGAGCAGTTCGGCAAGCCGCTTGCCGTGCGCGAGGTCGATCTCGCCGAGCCCGGCCCGGGCGAGGTGCTCGTGCGCCTCGTCGCCTGCGGCGTCTGCCACACCGACATGTACACGGCCTCCGGCGTCGACCCGTCCGGTTACGCGCCGACCGTCCTCGGCCACGAGGGCGCAGGCGTCGTCGAGCGCGCAGGCCCCGATGTCACCCTGCTCGGCGAGGGCGATCACGTCGTGACGCTGTTCTCGCCGCAGTGCGGCGAGTGCATTCACTGCGTGAGCCCCCTGACGAACCTGTGCCTCGCGATCCGCGAGCAGCAGAACAAGGGCTTGCTTCCCGACGGCACCACGCGCCTGTCGATCGACGGCGAGCCGCTGCGGCACTTCATGGGCACCTCGACCTTCGCGGAGTACACGGTGATGCCGGAGATCGCGCTGGCGAAGATCGATCCGGAGGCGCCGCTGGACCGCGCATGCCTGTTCGCGTGCGGGCTCTCGACCGGCCTTGGCGCGGCGATCCGCACGGCCGGCGTCAGGCCGGGCTCGACCTGCGTCGTGTTCGGCGCGGGCATGGTCGGTCTCGGCGCGGTGGCCGGCTGCCGCCTGCAGGGGGCGGAACGGATCGTGTGCGTGGACCTCTCACCGGAGCGCCTTGAGCTGGCGCGCGGGCAGGGCGCCACGGACCTGATGCAAGGCGGTCCGGAGGCCGTCGAGGCGATCCTCGCGATGACGGGGGGCTTCGGCGCCGACTACACGTTCGAGGCGACCGGCAACGTGGCGGTGATGCGCCAGGCGGTGGAAGCGGCGCGCATGGGCTGGGGGCTCTGCACGGTCTGCGGGGTGGCGGGCAAGGGCGAGACGCTCGACGTCGTCCCCCGCCTGCTGATCACCGGCCGGCGCGTCTGCGGGTCGTCCTTCGGAGGGCTGAAGGGCCGCGAAGACGTGCCGGCGCTGATCTCGCGCTGGATGGCGGGGGAGATCGACGTCGATCCCTTCATAACGCACCGCATGCCGCTCGACGAGGTCAACCGCGGCTTCGAGCTGATGGAGGCGCAGGACGGAATCCGCTCGGTACTCGAGCTCTGAGCGGCGGAGTACAAGCGCGGGCGTTTGCGCGCTCTTGTTTTTTGGGGTTGGGATGGGTTGGCGTTGCCGGCGGCCCCGCGATCATGGTTGCCGCGAGCAGCTTCGAGATGAACATGGCCGGAGACCTCCTGGGAATTGGTGGGCAGGGCCGGGGCTCCATGCCGGCCCTGGTTGGGACTGGTGCATCGATGCTCGGCCGCGCGCCTGAGCGCAGGCGCGGGCTTTCGCTGAGAGCCTGCTGAGCGCCGCGGCTAGGGCGCGAGCGCCAGGAGGAAGAAGCGTCCGGCGGGCAGGTCTCCGTCGAGCGGCACCAGCTCGTCGTCGTCTTCGACGGCGACGAAGCGCCGGAAGCCCTCGAAACGCCCGGCCACCTCCGCGGCGCTGCCGCCGAAGTCCGCGAGCTCCTCGTGGATCTCGACCAGGAAGCTCGTGCGGCCGTTGCCGAGCGTCTGGCGCGCGCCGTCGAGCACCCGCGCCTCGTAGCCCTCCACATCGATCATCACGAGCGCCGGCTCGCCGTGCTCGCGAGCCAGCTCGTCGACGGTCACCGCCGGCACCTCGACGGTGCCGGCCGAGGCGCGCTCGTCGACCGAGCCGTTGAGACCCTCGCCGAAGGAGAGGGTGCCGCTGTGATCCGCCCCGGCGGCATGGACGACGAGCAGGTTCCCGGCGTCGTTCAGCTCGGCGTTGCGCTGCGCGACGGTGGCGTTGTGCGGCTCGGCCTCGACTGCGACAACGCGCCCAGGCCGCACCTGCGCGGCGATCATCAACGCGATCACGGCCTGGTGGGCGCCGAGATCGAACACTGTCGCCCCGGGCGCCAGCACGCCCTCCTCACGCAGGAGCGTCAGCGCCTTCGGCTCGTTCCAATCGTGGTCATACCACCCCTGCCCGAGCGGGTCGGCGAGGAGCAGGGTCAGCTCCAGGCCGCCGTAGGAGTGCGTGACCTGGTGCGGCTCGTAGGCGGCGATCTGCGAGGCGATCTTCCTGCGCCGGTAGGAGCGGTAGACCGAGTGCGGCAGCAGACGACGCGCGAGTGCCTTGGCGGGGGAGGACACGCGGGGAAAAGCTACAGCCCGCCGGGTCCCGTTGGGTGCGACCGCAGCTTATGCGAACATATGTTCGTGCGCTGGGACAACCTGAAGGTGGAGGACGAGGCGCAGCGCCTGCTGCCCGGATACCGCGATCCCGCATCGGTACGCCGTTTCGACGCGCCGGAGGCGCTCGACACGCGCTTCTACGAGGTGCGGGCGAAATCGGTGCTCAACAAAGTGCCGCCGGCGTCACAGATGCCATTCCGGTGGACGGTGAATCCGTACAGGGGATGCGCCCATGCTTGCAATTTTTGCTTCGCCCGGCCAACACACACGTTCCTTGGGTTCAACCCGGGCCGCGACTTCGAGCGCGAGATCGTCGTCAAGGTCAACGCCCCCGAGCTGCTGCGCGCCGAGTTGGCCCGCCCCTCCTGGAAGGGCGAACACGTAGCCCTCGGCACGAACACCGACCCCTACCAGTGGGTCGAGGGCCGCTACAAGCTGATGGAGGGCATCTGGCAGGCGCTGCTCGACGCGCGCAACCCGTGCTCGATCCTCACGAAGTCGCCGCTGCTGCTTCGCGACATCGACCTGCTGAAGGAGCTGGCCGCGGAGGTGGGTTTGACCGCGTGCCTCTCGATCCCGACGCTCGATCAGAAGGTCTGGCGCGAAACCGAGCCGCGCACCCCGAACCCGAAGGCCCGCCTGGAGGCGGTCGCCGAGCTGAACCGCGTGGGCGTGCCCACGAGCGTGCTGATCGCCCCGTTGATGCCGGGGATCAACGATGCGCCCGAGCAGGTCGCACCGCTCCTGGAGGCCGTTGCCGAGGCGGGCGCGACGAACGTCGCCGGGATCGCCTTGCACTTGCGGGGCGAGGTCAAAGACGTGTTCATGGGCTGGATGCGCGACGCCCGCCCGGAGCTCGTCTCGCGCTACGACGAGCTGTACGGACGCCGCGCCTACGCTCCCCAGCGCGAGCGCGAGCGGCTGTCGCGGATGGTGCGCCGCGGCAAGAGGCCCGGCGCGTTCTGGCGCAACCGCGGGCTGGAAGGTGCGGAGATGAGCGACACAGGCCACCCGCCGGAGCTCTCTGCCGCCGAGAGGGTCGCAGCCCTCAGCGGTCAACAGGCTCTGTTCTAGGAGCTCAGTCTCAGCGTTTGTCGCTCTGCCCGGCGGCCATCTGCCGGGAGATGTCATCGGAGCCCATCCGGCGAGCGAAGCGGCCGGCCGTCTCGGGCGAGAGGTTCGCGAAGACCGTGCTGATCCGCAGCGGCAGAGGGGCGACGTCGATCTCGCCGCGGTTGTGCTCGATCCCCTTCACGACCGCCTCGGCGACCTGCTCGGGCGTGCGCGTGCCGACCCCGGCCGGGAGCTTCACGTCGGCGTCGGCGAACATGCCGGCGTCGCTGATGAAGCCGGGAAAGACGGTCGTGACGCCCACGCCGCTGCCGTGGAGATCGGCACGCAGCGCGGAGGCGAACCCCCGCAGGCCGAACTTCGTCGCGTTGTAGAGCGATGTGTTGGGTGTCGCCGCCTTGCCCGACAGCGAGGAGATGAACACGAGCTGGCCGCTGCGGCGCGCCATCATCCGCGGCAGGAGCCCCTGCGCGAGCACGATCGGGGCGCGCAGGTTCACGTCCAGCACGCGGTCGACCTCCTGGACCGAGTAATCCTCGACCCGGCCCGATCCTGGGAGCGCCGCGTTCGCGACGAGGATGTCCACGTCGCCGGCTTCGCCCAGCAGCCGCGCGACCTCCGCGCGCTCGGAGAGGTCCACTGCAAGCGCGCGACCGCCGAGCTCGCTCGCGAGCGGTTCCAGCACGTCAGCGCGCCGACCCGTCAGGATCAGCTTGGCGCCGCGCCCGGCGAGGGCGCGCGCGATCGCCTGGCCGATGCCTCCGGTGGCGCCCGTCAGGAGCACTGTCGATCCCGAGATCTGCACCAAAGTGAGCCTATCCGCATGAGGATCATCGCGCTGTTCGGCCCCACCGGTGTCGGCAAGACGGCCGTCGCGCTCGCGCTCGGCCGGGCGCTTCGCGCCCGCGGCGAGGACCCGGTCGCAGTCTCGGCTGACGCGCTGCAGGTGTACGCGGGGCTCGAGACGCTGACGGGCGTCGCGACCCCGGCCGAGCAGGCGCAGCTCGAGCACCGGCTGGTCTCGTTCCTGCCGGTGAACGCGTCGTTCAGCGTCGGCGAGTACTCGCAGCTCGCCCACGCCCAGATCGACGAGCTGCTCGCGCAGGGGCGACGCCCCATCGTCGTGGGCGGCACCGGCCTGTACGTGCGCGCGGCGCTGACCGAGCTGGACCTGCGCCCGGCGCCTCCCGAGGGGGTCCGCGAACGGCTGACCGCCGAGCTGGAACGCGTCGGGCCCCAGGCGCTCCACGGGCGCCTGGCCGAGCGTGCGCCATGGGCGGCGGAGGGGATCGAGCCGAATGACCGGCAGCGCGTCGTCCGGGCCCTCGAGCTGCTCGAGCTCGGCGAGCTGGAGCCACCCGAGGGCCCGTCGCAGCTCTGGAGCGAGGAGCTGCGCCATCCGGCGCTGCTCGCCGGGCTGACGATGGAGCGCGAGCGCCTGTACGCCGCGATCGACCGCCGCGTCGATGCGATGGTCGCCTCGGGCGCGCGCGAGGAGGTGCTGCGCGCGGCGGGCGCAGGCGTCTCGGAGACGGCCTCGAAGGCGCTCGGCTTCGAGGATCTGCTCGCGGGTGACGTCGAGCGGATGAAGCGCCGCACGCGCAACTACGCGCGCCGCCAGCTGACCTGGATGCGCAAGCTCGCGGACGTGCGCGTGATCGACGTCACCGCCCGCGAACCGGCGGCCGTGGCGGGCGAGATCCTAGACTCCGACGCCGCATGACGATGCGCTTCGAGAAGTGGCAGGCCCTCGGCAACGACTACCTGATCGTCGAGCGCGACGAGCTGCCGTTCGAGCTGACCCCGGCCAGGGTGCGCCGCCTGTGCGAGCCGCACTTCGGCATTTTCGCCGATGGCATCCTGCTGCTCTCGCCGCCCTCGGAGCCGCGCCACGTCGCCGACCTGCGCATCTTCAACCCCGACGGGTCGGAGGCCGAGCTGTCCGGCAACGGCGCGCGCGAGGCGATCCTCTACCTGCGCCGCCGCGGCTGGACCGACCGCGACGAGTTCGCGATCTCCACCGCCGCGGGGACGATCCGGCCCACGATCACCGGTGCGGACACCTGCCGCGTCGACATGGGCCATGCGGCGCTGCACTCCCGCGACTTCCCCGGCGGGCCACCCGACGGCCGTGGCAAGGTGACCAGCGCCGGGCGCGAGTGGGCGTTCCGGCATGTCTCGATCGGCAATCCGCAGTGCGCGATCGCCGTCGCGAGCCCGGAGGAGCTGGACGCGATCGACCTGCCTGAGGTGGGTCCCGCGATCGAAGCCTCCGAGCTGTTCCCGAATCGCACCAACGTCTCCTGGTACGCGCAGCTCGAGCCCGCGAGGATCCGCGCACGGATCTTCGAGCGCGGAGTGGGGGAGACGCTGTCCTCGGGCACGGGCGCCACCGGCGCCGCCGTGGCCCACCTCCAGGGCATCGCCGCGGGCGGGCGCCCGCCCGCGGTCACCGTCGTCCTCGACGGGGGCGAGCTGGAGGTGGAGGTCGCGGCAGACCTGCAGGTTCACCTGACAGGCTGGGCGCGGCCGGTGTTCGCCGGCGCGGTCAGCGACGAGTTCGAAAAGGAGCTGCATGAAACCGAGTAGCCGCCTCGAGAAGATCCCGCCGTACGCGTTCGCCCAGCTGGAGCGCAAGATCGCCGACAAGCGCGCTGCCGGCGTCGACGTGATCAGCCTGGGCATCGGCGACCCGGACCGGCCGACCCCGCCGCTGATCGTCGAGGCGATGCAGGAGGCGGTCAGCGAGGCCGAAACGCATCAATACCCCTCCAACCGCGGCCGCCAGGACTTCCGCGAGGCCGTCCACGACTTCTACCTCCGTCGTTTCGACGTCAGTCTGGACCCCGATTCCGAGGTGATTCCCGCGATCGGCGCCAAGGAGGCGATCTTCAACCTCAACCTCGCGTTCCTGGACCCGGGCGACTACGCGCTCGCGGCGGACCCCGGATACCCGGTCTACACGGGCGGCCCCTGGCTCGCGGGCGCGGAGCCGGTGCTGACTGCGCTGGAGCCCGAGCGCGGCTTCGTGCCGGACCTCGGCGCGATCGACGACGAGGTTGCGCGCAAGGCCAAGCTGATGTACCTCAACTACCCCAACAACCCGACCGGCGCGGTGGTCCCGGAGGGGTTCTTCGAGGAGGTTGTCGGCTTCGCGCGCGCCAACGACATCCTGGTCGTACACGACATGGCCTACTCGGAGATCGTCTTCGAGGGCTATGAGGCGCCGTCGTTCCTGGCCACGCCCGGCGCGAAGGATGTCGGCATCGAGGTCTACTCCTTCTCCAAGGGCTTCAACATGACCGGCTGGCGCTGCGCGATGGTGCTCGGCAACGCCGAGGCGCTCCAGACCTACTGGCGGCTGAAGACGAACATCGACTCGGGCCTGTTCGAGGCGACCCAGCTGGCGGCGGTCGCCGCGATGTCGCCGGAGGCGGACGAGGAGGTCGCCTCGATGGTCGAGCTCTACAGGCGCCGCCGCGACCTCGTCTGCGACGCGCTCGAAGAGATCGGCGTCAGGGTGCGCCGGCCGCACGCGACGATCTACGTGTGGGCGCCGGTGCCGGACGGCTTCGAGAGCTCTGCCGCCTACGCGGAGTACGTCCTGGAGGAGGCCGGCGTCGTGATCTCGCCCGGCGCGATCTACGGGCCTGCCGGCGAGGGCTGGTTCCGGATCTCGCTGACGACGCCCGACGAGCGGCTGCTCGAGGCGGTGCAGCGGCTGGGCAAGCTCCGCGGCTAGCGTCACGGCAGGCCGCCGCGGTCGGACTCAGAATCGTCACGGAGCGGCCAAGGCAGGCCCTAGACTGGATGGTGGATGGATAGGAGCCGCAGCGGGCGCAACACACAGAGCGCGTCGAAGAACGGAACGGAGCCCGCCCAGCGGGCGGCACAGCGCGCGTTGTGCGTTGGGGCGCTGGAGCAGGGCGATGACCTTGCCGAGCTCGGGGAGCTGCTGCGCACGGCCGGCGTCGCGGTGGTGGGCGAGCTGGCGCAGCGGCGCGAGAGACCGCACCCGAACACCTACCTCGGCCCCGGGAAGGTCGCCGAGGCAAAGGCGCTCGCACGCGAGTGCGACGCCAACCTGATCGCCTGCGACGACGAGCTGACCCCGCGCCAGGAGCGCAACCTCGAGGAGGCCATCGGGCTGCCGGTGATCGACCGCACGAGCGTGATCCTCGACATCTTCGCCTCGCACGCGAACAGCTCCGAGGGCAAGCTTCAGGTCGAGCTCGCGCAGCTCGAATACAACATGGCCCGCATGCGCGGCCTGTGGAGCCACCTCGAACGGCTCGGCGGCGGCATCGGCACGAGGGGTCCCGGCGAGACGCAGATCGAGACCGACCGCCGCCTGGCCCGCAACCGCATCTCCGTCCTGCGCAAGCGCCTCGAGCACGTCAAGGGCACGCGCGCGGTGCAGCGCGCAGAGCGCGAGCGCGCGGCCGTGCCGACGATCTCCCTGGTGGGCTACACGAACGCCGGCAAGTCGACGCTGCTGAACGCGCTCACGGGCGCCGAGGTGGGCGTGCGGGACCGCCTGTTCCACACGCTCGACCCGACCACCCGCACGCTGCGCATCGCCGGGCGCACCTACCTCGTGACCGACACCGTCGGCTTCATCAAGAAGCTGCCGCACCAGCTGGTCGAATCCTTCGCGGCGACGCTCGAGGAGACCCAGCGCGCGGATCTGCTGCTGCACGTGCTCGACGCTTCTGCGGGTGAGGAGCAGGCGGCGGTGAACCGGCAGGCCGTCGAGGAGACGCTGGAGGAGATCGGCGCCGGCGAGCAGCCGCGCCTGCTGGTGTTGAACAAGGCCGACCTGCTCGACGCCGAGCAGCGCGAGGAGCTGCGCCACGCCTACCCGCGCGCCACCTTGGTGAGCGCCGCGACCGGGGAGGGGCTCGAGGAGCTCTGCGAGCGCATCGAGGCCGAGCTCTCCCACACGCTGCGCGCGCTCGACCTGCTCGTTCCCTATGCCGACGGCGGCAGCCTCGCGGAGCTGCACGAGCTGGCCGGCGAGGTCAGCCGCGAGGACACGGCCGAGGGCGTGCGGGTGCACGCGCTCGTGCCCGCGCGGCTGGCGGAGCGGTTCGCGCGATTCGCGGTCGCATCCTGACGTGAAGGCGCAGTTCCTCGCCAGCGTCGCCGTGATCACGCCGGACCCGCCCGCGGGCGCGAAGCTCTACGGAGACGCGCTCGGCCTGCCCCTGGAAGGCGCCGAGGACGGCGGCTACCGGCACACCGAGGCGTTGGACGGGTGCAGGAGCTTCGGCGTCTGGCCGCTCTCGGAGGTCGCGGAAGCCTGCTTCGCCCGCGAGAAGTGGCCCGCCGACCGGCCGGTGCCCCAGGCGAGCATCGAGTTCGATGTCGAGAGCCCGGGCGCGGTCGCTGCGGCGGCCGAGGAGCTCCAGGCCGTGGGCTACGAAGTTCTCCACGGCGCTCGCGAGGAGCCCTGGGGGCAGACCGTGGCGCGCATGCAGGGGCCCGAAGGCCTGATCGTAGGAGTCGCCTTCACGCCCGCGCTTCGCAGGCAGGCCTGACCGCTCAGGCTCGCGCCGCACGGACGGCGGCGGCGTGGGTGGCCTGCTCGATCTCGTCGGACAGGGGCGCAAGCTCGTCGACGGAGCGGCCGAGGCCCTGTGCGATCAGCCAGTCCGCGAACCACACGTTCTTCGGTAGCAGCGGACCGTGCAGGTAGGTGCCGATCGTGTTGCCGCGGCGTGCTCCCTCGTAGCCGCTGCGGCCGTCGTTGCCGTGTCCGTCCAGGACGCGGCCGAGCGCTTCCTGGCCCGGGCCGAGCGTCGTGCGGCCGCCGTGGTTCTCGAACCCCGCGAGCACCTGCCCGTCGAACCCGAGCGGCTCGATCGCGACGTTGCCGATCAGGCGCTCGCCCGCGCCGCGCACCGTCTCGAGGTCGAGCAGCCCGACGCCCTCGATGCGCTCCTCGTCGAGGCTGTAGGAGGTGCCGAGCAGCTGGTAGCCCCCGCAGACGCCGAGCACGATCGCCTCGCGCGCGGCAGCATGGCTGAGCGCCTCGGCCTTCAGCGCGAGCAGGTCCTCCGCGCACAGGCGCTGGTCGCGGTCCTGGCCACCGCCGATGTAGTAGAGGTCGTGGGAGTCGCCGTCGAGGCGCTCGCCGAGACCCGAGGCGGTCAGCTCGAAGCCGATGCCGCGCCACGCGCAACGACGCTCGAGGACGATCAGGTTGCCGCGGTCGGCGTAGATGTTCATCAGGTCCGGGTAGAGCGCGCACACGCGCAGCGCGTCAGGCACGGAGCATCACCACCTCGCTGGCGGTGTGTTCTTCCGTTTCGGGCAGGACGCGCGTGGGCTCCTTCGCAAGCCCCACCGACCCTCCCTCCCTCCAAAGCTGCTGTTCGGTCACGCGCGCCAGCTCGACGACGTCGCGCTCGCCCTGCTCGCGCCAGCGCGCGCCGCCGCTGCCGTCCCCGGGGAGGACCACGCGCTCGCGTTCGATCCTGATCGCGTTCTCGAGCACGCGCACGCTCAGCGGCCGCGAGAAGTACACGCGCTCGCCGCGCGCCAGCCGGTCCGGGGAGGGGCCGAGGTCCCCCGCGAGCGCGTCGAACTCGTCCGCCTCGGTGACGATCGCGCACGCGAGCAGGGCGCCCGCGCGGATGTGCGCGGCCCCGCCCTCGAACATCGCGCGCCGCTCCTGCGCGCTGCGCAGCAGCTGGATCGTCTGCATCGGCACCACGCACAGGTCGAAGTCGCGTTCCTGGAGCGACAGCTCGCGGATGTCGCTCGCCACGGTCCGTACCGGCAGCTTTCCGGCGCGCAGCGCGAGCTCATCCAGCAGCGCCGGCGACAGGTCCACGGCGGTCACCTCATGGCCCGCCGCGGCGAGGTCGAGCGTGACCCTCCCGATCCCGGCCCCGAGGTCGAGCACGCGCGCCCGGCCTCCACGCGGCGCGGCCGCGTCCGCGAGCTCGCGCCACAGCGGCAGGTCCGCGCGGTAGCGCCCGCACTCGACCTCGTGCCAGATCACTTCGGCGGGCGGGGCCTGTGTGGTCACGACCAGTGGCTCGCCGCGGCGCCGCGCGAAACCAGCAGCTCGCGCAGCGAGAGCATCGCGGTGTAGGTCGGAAGCGCGTAGAGCGGACGTGTCTGCTCGCCCGTCGCCAGCGCGCCGTCGAGCGCGCGCGTGAGGTCCGGCTCGATGCTGATGCGCTCGGGCTCGACGCCCGCGTACTTCAGCCGCGCGGCCAGGTCAGCCGCCCGGGTGCCGCTGCAGGTGGCCGTGGCGACGCGGTCGGCGAGCAGCTCGAAATCGGCGTCCCAGATCCAGGAGACGTCGCGGCCGTCGGCGATGCGGTCGTTGAGCACGCCCAGCAGATCGTGGCGCCCGGGCTCCAGAGCGAGCGTGCGCAGCACCTCGTTGGCGCCGGCGGGGTTCTTGACGAGCAGGATCGCCAGCTCGCGGTCCGCTGGGCCGTGCGTCCCGTTGGCCGAGGGTCTCGCAAGCCGCAGCGTCTCGGCGCGGCCGAAGGCGGGGCGCGTCGCCTGCAGGCCGGCGACGATCTGCTCGAGCGACACCCCCAGAGCCCAGCCGAGCGCGGCGGCGGCAAGGGCGTTGTAGACGTTGTAGAGGCCGGGCAGGGCAAGCGCCACCCGTGCGCTCCCGGCCGGCGTCGTGAGCGTGAACTCGGCGCTGCGCACCCCCTTCAGCGCGACCTCGCCGGCGAGGACATGCGGCGCGGGGCGCGCGGCCCCGCAGGAGGGGCAGTGGTAGTGGCCGAGGTGGCCGAGGTACACCGCATCGAAGACGTAGGGGCTGCCGCAGCGGCGGCAGTGCTTGGCGTCCGCGGCGTGGCCCAGCCCGGGGAGCGCGAGCGTGTCGTCGTCGACCCCGAAGTAGACCACCGCCGCCTGGTCGCGCTCGCGCCCCAGGTCGGCGAGCAGCGGGTCGTCGGCGTTGAGGATCGCGCGCGCCGGCGAAGTCGCCAGCAGCTCGTGCCAGCTGTCGGCGATCGCCTCCAGCTCGCCGAAGCGGTCCAGCTGGTCGCGGAAGAGATTTCCCAGCACGATCGCTCGCGGGGCAAGCTCGGCGACGACCGAGGCGAGCCACAGCTCGTCGACCTCGAACAGGCCCAGCTCGCCGTCGATGCGGCTGCCATGCGTCGCCTCGAGCAGCGTGGTGGCGACCCCGCCGGCCATGTTCGCCCCGGCGCGGTTGTGGACGAGTGGCACGCCCGCCTCGCCGAGCACTCCGGCGGCCATCGCGGCCGTGGTCGTCTTGCCGTTGGTGGCCGAGATCACGGCGCTCCCCCGGGGCAGACGGGCAGCGAGCGCGCTGATCGCCCGCGGCTCGAGCGTCATCAGCACCCGGCCCGGCAGGCTGGTCGCGCCGCCTCCGCCGAGCCGCGCGAGCGCGCCCGCGCCGCGCGCCACCGCGAGCTTGGCGCCGAGCAGCATCAGCTCGGAGCGCCGGGCGAGGGGCGGCCGGAGAGCGCGGCCGCCCCGCCGGCCGGCGTGAGGACGCTCACCGCCCCGCGCAGCGCGACCACGCGAACCGGCAGCGCGCCCACCGGGTCGCCGTCGGCGTACATCTGAAACGGGCGGTCAGCCGTGATCTTCACCTGAGAGGAGCGGAACACCGTCACGGACGGCAGCGCGACATGCGTCCCCTTGAAGACCCGCGGCAGGTTCGCGAGGAAGCGCAGGCGGCTCACGCGTTCGATCGCGACGATGTCGAGCAGGCCGTCGTCGAGCATCGCGTCGGGCGCCGCGTACATCCCGCCGCCGTAGGCGCGCGAGTTCGCGGCCGCGACCGAGTAGCCGGTGAAGCTGTGACGCTCGCCGCCGTCGAGCTCCAGCTCGAACCTCGCGGGGCGCCAGGAGATCAGCGCGCGCAGCGCGCCGTAGGCGTACACGAGCCCGCCGAGCCAGGCGGGGGCTTCGTTGGCGACGCGGTTCGCGTCGCTGTCGAACCCGACCGACGCGATCCCCACGAACGCGCGCGGAGCGCCCTGACCGACCGGCTCCACCAGCCCGAGGTCGAGCGCGCGGGCCGTGCCGTGGGCGATCACGGCGCAGGCGCCGGCTGGGTCGGCGGGGATCTCCAGCACGCGGGCGAGATCGTTGCCGCGGCCTCCGGGCAGCACGCCGAGGACGGCCCCGGGGACCTCGCGCACGGTCTCGGCGAGGACGCCCACGAGGCCGTCGCCGCTCAGGGCCGCGACGGTCTCGCCGCTCGCGGCGGCCTCGCGGGCCAGCTCGCGGGCGTGGGTGAGGTCCCGCGTGTGCACGCAGCGGACGACGAGGCCGTGTGAGCGCAGCTCGCGCTCGACCTCAGGGGCGATCCGGGCTGCGCGTCCGCCGCCGGCGGACGGGTTGACGATCAGGCAGACCGGGGCAGGCACGGGGCAAGCCTAGTGGCCGCCCGGCGCTCAGCCCGAGGACGCTCGCGCGCGGTCGCGGCGCCGCCTGCCGATCGCGGCGGCGATGGCGATCACGGCGATCACGACGAACAGCCCCAGCAGCACGGCCGGTGCGGCGCCGATGCCGCCGAAGGGCAAGGAGATCAGCTCGACGATGCCGGCGCCGATGGCGAGCAGCACGACGATCAGCAGGATGATCAGGACGATGCCGCGGATGCGGACGAGGATTCCCGCCGAGGCAGGGGGCAGCAGCAGCCCCATCGCGCGAAGCGCGAACATCTGGCGCCCGCTCGGCGCCTCCTGCCCGAGCCGCTCGACGGCCTCCTTGAGGTCTCCCGCGCGGCGTTCGGCCAGCGCGAGCGAGGCGTCCGCCATGCGGCGCAGCTGCATCCGTTCCTGTGGCCGCGCCGCGGCGATCGCGCGCTGGAAGTAGCCGCGGGCCGCCTCGGCGTCAAAGCGCTCGGAGGCGCGCGCCCCGAGAATCGCGAGTGCGGCGGCCTTGTATTTGGTCTCGGCCTCGAGCTCCTCGTCGGAGCGCTGCTCGAGAGCCTGGATCGCCTGCAGGCTGCCGCGCTGCTCCATCCGGACCTGACGCTGTTTCGGTGCCATCGGCGGGCATTCTAGGCGGCGCCGCCGGGGCACGGCCGCCCGCCGCCCGTCAGTCCGCCCCCACGCCGCCAGCAGGTATCCTCGCCGCGATGTCGGCCGTCCACCGATCCCGCCGCCGTGCGGCCGCGCTGTCGACCATGCTCCTGCTCGCCTGCGGCTCCCTGCTCGCCCCCGCGGGAGCCCTGGCCGCGGAAACGCTCGAACCCAACTCGTTCAACGAACTGTCCGAAAAAGCGAGCCAGGAAACGACGCCGACCGAAACGACCTCAACGACCAAGACCGAAGAATCGGAAAGCCACAACTCGAGCAAAACGATCCTGATCGCGGCGGGCGCGGCGGTGGTGCTGATCGCGGTGATCGGGTTCGTGATCGTGCGCGACGCCAGGCGCGTGGCGCCGGCCGGTGCCGAGGACCTCGGAGAAGGCAAGCGCGGGCACGACCCGGCCGTGCGTCACCGCCGACGCAGGGCGAAAGCGAAGGCGGCGCGCCAGCAGCGCAAGAAGAACCGCTAACGGCGCCCGATCCGCACCGGACCGGCGACGCGAAGCCGCTTGCGGACCCGCGGCGGCGAGGAGGGGGAGGGCGAGCCGTGCGGGCCGCGGCGTGGGTTGCGCGGCAGCGGCCCGCGCGGATGCGGGTTGAGCGGGCCGGCGGGCAGCGCCTTCGAGCCGCCGTCCTCTTCGCTCGAGTCCGAGACGTCCTGCGCCTGGTTCGCTTCGTCGTAACGGAAGGGGATCCAGAGCATGAGCGCGGCGATCGGCAGCTTGATCAGGCCAGCGAGCAGGACGATCCACATCCAGGTCTGCATCCTGCTCGCGATGGTACTACTGCCCGATGCGAGTCGTGACCACCAATTCGATGGGCGCGCTGGACGCCGCTGTCAGCGAGTGCCGGCGCTGCCCGCGGCTCGTGGCCTGGCGCGAGCAGGTGGCGCGCGAGCGGCGGGCCGCGTACGCGCAGGAGACCTACTGGGGGCGCCCGCTCCCCGGGTTCGGCGACGAGCGCGCGCGCATCGTGCTGCTCGGTCTCGCGCCTGCGGCGCACGGCGCCAACCGGACCGGACGGATGTTCACGGGCGACCGCTCGGGCGACTTCCTCTACGCGGCGCTCTGGCGCGCGGGGATGGCAAACCGGGGTGAGGCCGTCCGGGCCGGCGACGGGCTCGAGCTGCGCGGCGTCAGGATCACGGCGGCCGTGCGCTGCGCGCCGCCGGCGAACAAGCCCACACCCCAGGAGCGCGACGAATGTCTGCCGTGGAGCCTGCGGGAACTGGAGCTGTTGGCGGGCGTCGCCGTGGTCGTGTGCCTGGGCGCGTTCGCGTGGGACGCCGGGTTGCGGCTGCGGCGCGCGCTGAACGGCCCGGAAGCCCCGGCGGAGCGGCCGCGGCCGCGCTTCGGGCACGGCGCCGAGGCGCCGGGGCATCCCTGGCCGCTGCTCGGCTGCTTCCATCCGAGCCAGCAGAACACGTTCACGGGCAAGCTGACACCGCAGATGCTCGACGAAGTGCTCGCAAGGGCCGCAGAGATCGCGCGTCCGGCGGGTAGCGGCGGGCAGGCAGGGTAGCTTTCCGCGCGTGGCCCAATCGACGAGCGACGCCCGCCGCCAGATCCTCGACGTTCTAGCCGAGGCCGCCGGACGCCTGAATGCGGCGCTGGGGCTGCTCGCAGCGGCCTACGAGCTGCTGGACGAACGCGCCGCCGAACAGCTCGAGGACGAGCTGTTCGGACCGGTGCAGCACGCGTACGGCCGGCTGCGCCGGACCCACACCGAGTTCGCAGCGCGCCACGGGCTGCCGGCACGGGAGTTCGGGCCCGCGCCCGAGGCGGCGCCGGGGCACGGCCTGCGTGGTCTGCTGGAGGACGTCGTGACCGCAAGCGCCGAAGCCGACGACCAGCTCGGGACGCTGCAGGACACGATGCTGCCGGTGGAGGTGGGGGACAGGGAGCTGCGCGACGGCATCTCCGAGACGCGCTCGCGCATCGCTCCCGTGCCCGACGCGGCGCGCCGGCTGCTGCGCACCTTCGGCCGCTGAGCGCTCAGCTCGCCGCCAGCTCGGCGAGAAGCGGCGGGTGATCCGAGAGCGTCACACGGCGTCCCTGCGGGCACGCCTCCGCGACCAGGACATCTGCGCCGCGCGGCTGCAGCCCAGCCACAAAGACGTGATCGACGTCGCGCGAGGCGGCGCGCTCCATGCCCGCCACGCGGGGTTCGCGCAGGTTGAGATCGCCGCCCAGGACGACCGGCGCGGCGGAGTCCCCGGCGGACTCGAGCGCGAGCGCGCCGAGGCGCTCCAGCTCGCGTTCGGCCAGTGCCACGCGGGTGCTGCCGTGGAAGTTCGCGACGACCGTCCCGTCCCCGAGCCGGACGATCTGGGCGACGCGGCGCTCGGGCCGCCAGCGCAGCCGTACGGAGCGGTGCGTTCCGATCTCGATCCGAGCGAGGATCGCGTTGCTGCCGCCGCCGTTGGACTTCATCAGCTCGGGGTCCCGCCGGGCCAGCGCGCGCCGCACAGGCAGGCCGGCGTTGCGCGAGGTGCGGGCGGTGCGCTGCTCGGCTCCGGCGGCGCGAGCGAGCGCGGGCGCCCACCAGGGCGGCACCTCCTGCAGCAGCGCGACATCCCAGCGCCAGCCCGCGAGCGCCGTGCCGAACTCGTCCAGCAGCTCGCGACGGGTCGCCGGCACCGAGCGGCCGTGGAAGAGGTTCCAGCTCAGCACGCGCACCGCGCCGCGCCCGCGTCAGTCGATCGGCTGACCGTTGGCCGTGACGGCGACCTCGATGTTCCCTCGCGTCGCGTTCGAGTAGGGACAGACCTTGTGCGCGAGCCGCACCACCTCCTTGGCCGTCTCCGCATCCTCGATGCTCGGCAGCGACACGTCGAGCACGACGCCGAGGTCGAAGCCGCCGTCGCGGTTGGGCGTCAACGAGACCTTGGAGTCGATCGCGACGTCGCCGGTCTCGACCTTGGAGCGACGGCCGGCGACGCCGAGCGCGCCCTCGAAGCACGCCGCGTACCCGACAGCGAACAGCTCCTCCGGGTTGGTGCCGTCGCCCTGCCCGCCCATCTCCTTCGGGAGCCGCAGATCGACCTCGAGCCTGCCGTCGCTGGTGCGGCCGTGCCCGTTGGCCCGCCCGCCCGTCACGTGGGCTTCGGCCGTGTACAGAGTGTTCGCCATCGCGTGCGCCTCCTCAGGTTTCGGGTTCGACGGTGATGCTAGAGCGGGGCGAACAGCTCGAGGAGATCGTCAGCCGGCTGCTCGCGCGCCGGTTCCGCGCGCCGGCGCCCGGAAGTCCGTCTCCGTGATTGACATAAGACGCAGGGGGAGCGAGGAGCCGTCAGGGAGGAGGTGCCGATGCGGCGCCGGGCCGTCATCGGCGAAGCCCGCGCGCTCGTACAGGAGCAGCGCACGGGCGTTGCCGGGAAGCACGTCGAGCCACACACGCCGGCCGTCCAGGACGTCGAAGGCATAGCCGAGGGCCAGATCCAGCGCGCCCGCGCCGAGGCCCGCGCCACGGCAGGACAGCGCGATCCGCCGCAGCTCGATCGACCGATGCGGGTCGTTCAGCCCGGCGAGGAGGAGGAACCCGACCGTACGGCCGTGGCGGCTGAAGATCATGTGCGCCTCGTCCGGCTCCGCGAGCGCGCGCCGGTGCCGCTCGGCCGGCCACACCGTGATCCACGGTGATACATCGGGATCGCCCTCGATCGCCATCACTTCCGGGAGGTCGCGCTCGACGGTCTCGCGCAGCTTCAGGGCCACGCTCCAAGGCTGCCACAGGGCGGAGTGCTGGAGGCCGCCGGCGTTTCAGGTTCACATAACATCGATTATCGAGCACGACGGGGCAGGCGTGAGCCGAGCTAGGAGACGGGGAGCGCGGTGACGATCAGCGAGACCGGCCCGACGAGCAGGTCTCCCGAGTTTTCGGGGCCGATGTAGTGCGCGAACCCTGTGAAAACGCCTACCGTTGGGGCTCCCTCGCCGACTGGGATGAGCGCTTGGAGCGGCACCTGGGTTTGCTGTCCGCCGGAGACTTCGACCTCTTGCTGGTCCTTCATGTCGAGCTCCTTTCGGTCGAGCACGATCCCGAGCCGGATCCGCACCGAGCTGCCCGTAGACCCGAGCTTGCGCAACTCGACGACCGCTGAGACGAGGAGCTGACCATGCGAGCGCAGGCGCAGTCTCAGTTCGCGTCCCGGTTGCTCCACGGGACTGGGGACGATTTCTAATGGTCCCGGACAGACTTCGGAGCCCAGTGGATGTTCGGTGTTGCAGTACCCCTGCCGTCGGTTTTCGATCGTCGGGTCGGTGATGCTGGCGCTCTTCAACGGGAAGCCGAGAGCCTGCGGGAGCACAGCTCCGTTGCGCAGTTGGGCAGGGCCCACGCTTCGAGCGGGAAGCTCGACCGCCGCGTATGAGCCGCCCGCGAGCGCGGCGAATAATGCGAGCGTCGCGACGACGTTGGCGTAGGTGAGGTCTGGCCTCGTGATTCGTATGGATCGAGCCTATCCCTCGCCAGGAACGATCGCAAGAAGCGCGTGCCTCCGTGGGCCCGCCGTGTCACCCCGCGTACCCGGCTGGCGATTCGCGACCCTAGCGCCCCCGGTTGGCAGCGACCATCGAGTATCGAGCGCGGGCGCTCAGGGCGGCAGGAACTCCGCTATGCGGGCGACGGCCGCCCAAATGCGAAGGAGCAAATGCGAAGGAGGGTCATGCCCACCTTGTAGAGCACCCTGCGGAGCATGCAGGGATCGTATTTCGTCTTGTGCCACCGACTATCGATTATTGAGCGGTCAGGCGCGAGGCTGTTTCATCCGGGCCAAAGGTCGCCGGGCAAATCGCCGCATCGCTCGTTCGCGTTCGACGTCGCCGTAACGACGCACAGCCCAGCGAGAGTTCGGCTTGGCCAGTCGTGCCGCGCCCACGATCCAGAAGATGCCGCTGAGCCAGCCGAGGGCGAAGAACACCCACTTTCCCTTCATCGCGCAGATAGCGGCCATGGCGAGGAGGAACCCGATCAGGCAGAGCCCGATCAAGACCCGAGCGATGGCGGCGACGTCTCCAATGGGCACGGCTGAAAGCCTAAACGCGCAACGCCCGGGGTCGACTCCGACCATCGATTATCGAGCGCGACGTGTGCGACCGGAACGGGTATCTAGGCCTGTGCCGATGGAGCAGACGAAACTGCGGGAGACCTCGCGCGCGCTCGAAAAGGCGCCTCCAAGCGCAGTCCCCGAGGAGGATGCCGTCGTCGCCGATGACCGCCGCTGAGGACGTGCAAAGCGTGAAGCGAGCCGCGCGCACGCCCCTTGCAGTGCTGGTCGCGACACTTGCCGCGGTGTTGACGGGCTGCGGCGGCGGAGCCGCCGGCGCGCCCGGGCAACACTCGAATTTCGCGGGCGTACGGTGTCCGATGGGGGTGCCGGAACTGACGAGCCACAAGGGCGTGCGGCGTGGAGTGGTCATCTCCACCTCTGCCACCGTGCTCGTCCTGTGCCGATACTCCGAGGAGCGGCTGATCAAGGGGAGACGGTTGAGCCGTCGCACCGAGATAGCGTGGATCGTTCAAGAGTTGAATGCCCTGCCGCCGTTCCCGAAGGGACCGGTCAATTGCCCGTCGGCTAATGGCGACGAGGTGGTCATCCTTCCGCTCCGGGCCAACCGCAACCTTGGCACTACGGAGGTGGACCTCGGAGGCTGCTTCGGGGTCACGAACGGGGTCACCATCAAGATCGGGTTTGCTACGCAGCCGCGTAAGGAAGGCGTGTTCAGAGTTCTAGAAGAGCTGGTTCCCTAGAGCCCGAGGTTGCACCGACCATCGATTATCGAGCGGAGGAGAGTTCGACGGCTATTCGTGGCTGACCTCAGCTTCGACGTAGCGGATCCACCCCCGCAGGCGTTCAATCTCGTTCGTGTGACCGGCGGGGGCAGGCCGTTTAGCCCGACGTGCCTGGAAGCGCGCGAGCGTGTCGTCGTGTTCGATCTGCGCCAGCGCGTGTCGCGCTTCGGGAAGTGCGCTCTTGAACGACGCCTTCGTTTCGAGGCTCGACTGCTTCTCCGCGGTTTCCACCGCCTTGTGCTTCTTCTGTGGCGCTGATTCGCCGCACCCTGCCGCCACCATCAGCATCGCGGCAATGAAACCCAGGCCAAGGAGGCCCATGAACTTCGGTGCAGGCGCTGCGAGCCATTCCAGCATTCTGTGGACCTGGTACCCGGTCACCGACCATCGATTATCGAGCGGTGTGCACTCTCACAGGCAGCCGAGTTCTTCTCCACGCTTGACCCCGGCTGGCGTGAAGCCCCACGCGGTCAGTCCGTCGTAGTCCTCTTGTTTCACGTAGCCAGCGTCGATCAGCGCCGGAAGCAGGCCCTCTAGCTCGGCGTCCAGCTCATCAGACAAGTCCTCAAGAAAGATCTCGTGAGCCCGGCAAAGAGCAGCATCCAGAGTGTCCACTCCCTAAGTATCGACGGGTTGCCGACCATCGATTATCGAGCGCGGTGGGTTTGGACCCTGAACCTGACCGTGTACGTCGGCATCTTGCGGACGCCGAACGAACGTTCAAGTTGAAGCTTCGCAGCCTTCTGCGAAGCGGATTCTCGGCTCTGCGAAGGGAGCGCCGATCCGCAGCCATCGACCGCGGCAGCCCATAGCGCGACAGCAATGACTACCCCGAGCCTCCGACGCCTGCGCATCACCCAACCGACCTCCCCGCCGGGCCACCGACCATCGATTATCGAGCGGTACTGGCCGCGCAGGAGGGCGCGCTCGGGCAGGACGTGATTTCTCCTCCCGGCATGGCGATTGCCACGATCTGCGCTTCGGTCGCCGTCGTCGGGAACCTCACATAGCCGCCGGCCTTCAGGTAGTAGCGGTGTGTGCCAGCCAGCTCGTGGATGAGGTGCTCGCCGGTGACAGTCGCCGAGTAGCCGTTCGCTTCATCCAGTCTCGGTTCTGGCACGTTCGCTTCCCCCCGGACTGCCAGACTGTCCTCGCCGCTTTGGCCCGACGGCACCGACTCGTGCACGCTGAGCGTCCCGGTGATCAGAACGTCCGAAGGCCTGGCCAGCTTCAGCGTTGCGACCGCAATCGTCCGAGGCGGCCTCGGTGGCCGGATCGGGCAGACGGCTGGCGTCACAGGACATTCAGGGCCTCGTTCTCCGACGGTGACCGCGTGCCCGAGGCTCCCAGCGGCGATTGCGAGCGGGAAGGCGAGCTTGGGGACCGTCACGCTGCCGTTTCGCAGCTGCCGTGTGCCGACGCTGCGGCTCGGCAAGGTCAGAGCGGCGTAGGACGACCCTCCGAGAGCAACGAACAGCGCAAGCGTCGCCACGACGTTCGCGTAGCTCGTGCGCGGAATACGCATGATCGGAATTATGCCCCACGTCTGCCCTCAATGGGCGACGGCGCCGGGACATCGACTATCGAGCCCGGGAGGTATGCCTCCGCGGCCATGGCAGGCGCCTTCGGGGCTGTAGGTGCCAATCGCACCAGACCATCGCCGCGATTGCGAGCCAGAACGGCAGTGCAAAGATCGGTGACACGAAGATCCACAGCGGCCAGAGCGCGACAGCGAGTCCGTTCAGCGCCCAGGCCATCCGTCGCACCGGGCCATCATCCCACGCCCCCCGGGATCGCGGCTCGCCCGTCGCTCCGGTTGAAAGCAGTCACAACGCCGCTCGATCCGACCCGGCTCACAGAGACGGCCCCATAGCTCGCCACCGCCCTCGAGCAGGGCTGCTCGGTCGATTCTTGCGACCCCAGGACGTCTCCGGGGAAGCCCCCCGGCCACCGGGGATACTCACACCAAACCCGAGAACACGACTAGGAGCAAGGCATCGCGATGACCGACGACAAACAGGACTCCCCCTCCAAGCTGATCGACGCCCGCATCGCGGAGCTCGGCGATTGGCGCGGCGAGACGCTCGCCAAGGTCAGGACGCTCGTGAAAGAGGCCGACCCCGACGCAGTCGAGGAATGGAAATGGCGCGGTACGCCGGTCTGGTCCCACGACGGGATCATCTGCACCGGTGAGACGTACAAGACGGTCGTCAAGCTCACGTTCGCGAAGGGCGCCTCTCTCGACGACCCCAAGGGCCTGTTCAACTCGAGCCTGGAGGGCAACACCAGGCGCGCGATCGACATCGCGGAGGGGGAGAAGATCGACGAGAAGGCGCTGAAGGCGCTCATCGCGGCGGCGGTCGCCCTGAACCGGAGCGGCCGGCGCAAGGAGTAGCGCCGGCCGCGGCCCGCGCCGGCTCAGCCGTCGTGCACTAGGCCCAGCACGTTGCCGTCGGGGTCGCGCAGCGTCGCGACCATCCGCCTCCCGCCCACCTCGTGCGGCTCTTCCTTGACCTCGGCGCCCGCGGCAACCATCTCGGCGATCTTCGCGTCGATGTCCGGGACCTCCCAGAAGGCAACCGGCGAGGTCATCGCCTGCGGGCCGCCGCCCGGGACGAGTCCGACGTGCTGCCCGCCGACGTCGAAACCGACGTAGTACGGCGAGTCCGCCTGCGGCTCGATGCCGAGCAGCGCGGCGTAGACGCTCTTGGCCGCAGCCACGTCCGAGACGGGATGCAGGACGATCTTGATTCCTTCGTTGGCAGAGCCGGTCATGCTCGCTCCTGTGGTCGAGGGCCTGGCGCGGCCCGTTGTCTCTCGTCGGGGAAGGACGAACGGGCGGCGCCTGCATCGACACCTGCCCCTTCCCGCACGGCCTGACGCTATGGCCGCTCGCGCGCGAGTCGCATACTGCCCTGAGCATGCCCCTCCCCTACGAGACCATCTACGCGCGCATCCGCCGTGTCCCCGAGGGCTTTGTCACGACTTATGGAGACCTGTCCCCCGGCGCTCCGCGTCACGCCGGCCGTGCGCTCTCGCAGATGCCCGAGAACGTACCGTGGTGGCGCGTCGTGCACAGCGACGGCACCTGGCCGAAGGGCGCCGAGCAGCGCGCCCGGCTGCTCGCCGAGGACGTGCCGATCCGCGGCAGCCGGGTGGTGATGGGCGAGGCGAGGATCGCTCCAGAGGCGATCCGCTAACCCGAGCGGGGCCCCACCCTCCTTATGTGCGCCTGACCCCGCCTTTAGCCGGGTGCGCAAGACTCTGCGGCGATGGGACGGATGCTGAGACGGCGCGTAGCACTGGGCGTGGCGCTCGCCGCGATCCTCGCGGGCGGCACGGCGGTGGCGCTGGGCGCGACCACCACCCCGAAGCACACGCGCGGCACGCGCCAGACCCGCACTCACGCGCGCCGCGAAAAGCGGCAAAGCATGATCCAGGCCGCTTCCTCCTACCTGGGGCTGACCCCCGCGCAGATCGCCGAACAGCTCCACCAGGGCAAGTCGCTCGCCCAGATCGCCGCGGCGACGCCGGGCAAGTCCGAAGCCGGCCTCGTCGCCGCGATGACCGCAGCGGTCAAGTCCAAGATCCCGGCGCCCCCGGCCGACCTCGAAGCCCGCATCAAGGCGATCGTGAACCGCACCCCCGGGACCGAGCTCGCCCGTCACGCGCGCCTCGGTGCCAGGCGCCATGGCGCGCTCCGCGCGGTGGTGCTCTCCTACCTGGGGATGACGCGCCATCAGCTGATCAAGGAATTGAAGACGGGCAAGACGATCGCGCAGGTCGCAGACTCGACGCCAGGCAGGTCGGCCGCGGGCCTCACCGAAGCGCTGCTGGCGACCGTCAGGGTAAAGCTCGACGCGAAGGTTGCCGCGCACAAGCTCACGAAGGGCGACGAGTCCGCCCATCTGACGCTGTTCAAGGCGCGGATCTCCCACCTGCTCGCTCAGACCCACGTCGGGCTGCACCACCCGCACACCGGCACGAGCGCCACGCCCGCCCCCGGCGCCTGAGCCGAACGCTCAGCCGGTGAGGGCGCCGAGCACCCGCTCGAGCGCCTCGCCCACCTGCCGGCGGGTCGCGCCGCGGTCGTCCGCGCGCGCGATCAGCAACGCGCCCTCGTCGATCGCTCCCAGCAGCAGATGCGCCAGCGGCTCGGCCGGCTGGGGCGCGATCTGCCCCGCCTCGATCGCCGCCTCGATCGTGCCGCGCACGAGCCCCAGCCCATAGCGCATGCCGATCTCGCGCCAGCGCTCCCAGCCGAGCACCGAGGGCGCGTCGAGCAGCGCGATGCGCTGGACGGCCGGGTCGCTCTCGCATGCGTCCAGGAAGGCCTGCGAGCCCGCGCGCAGGACCTCCAAGGGCTCCGCCTCGGGCGTGTCCACGGCCGCTGCGATGCTCCCCACGAGCTGCGACTCCACCTGCTCGTAGACTGCGGCGAACAGCTCGAGCTTGCCGTCGAAGTGGTGGTAGAGCGCCCCGCGCGTGACCCCGGCCGCGCGCACGATCTCCTCGGTCCCGACGCCGGCGTAGCCGCGCTCGGCAAACAACTCCCGGGCCGTCTCCACGAGCGCCGCGCGCGTCGCCTGCGAGCGCTCGGCCTGCCGTCCCCCCTCCCCTCGCTGCTCCTCGACGCTCATGTCGGGAATATGATAGATACATACTGTCTGTATGTCGCTCGCGCCCGAGACCGGCACAGCCCCCGACTCCCACGAAGGAGGAGATGAAGATGATTGAGGACCGCGTGCAGTTGAAAGACGGCACGGTGCGCTTTCGCGAAGGCGGCTCTGGAGAACCGATCGTCTTCGTGCACGGCCTGCTCGTCGACGGGCAGCTCTGGCGCGACGTGGCAACCCCTCTGGCAGCCGACTTCCGCGTGATCGTCCCGGACCTGCCGCTCGGTTCCGAGCGCGAGCCGTTCGCGGCCGGCACCGACCTCTCCCCTCCGGGCCTGGCCCGCATCGTGGCGGAGTTCCTCGACGCGCTCGATCTGGAGCGGGTGACGCTGGTCGGAAACGACACCGGCGGTGCGATCTGCCAGCTCGTCGTGACGCGCCACCCCGATCGTGTCGGGCGGCTCGTCCTGACCAACTGCGACGCCTATGAGCACTTCCCACCACCGGCGTTCAAGCCGCTGGCCGTCGCCGGGCGCTCGAAGGCCGTGCTCGCCGGCATCGGGATGTCGATGCGCTTTGCCGCGATCCGGCGCTCCCCGCTGGCGTACGGCTGGCTGATGCGGGACTTCGACGATGAGCGTTGCCGCGCGTGGGTGGCGCCGGTGCGCGAGAACCGCGCGGTCCGCGCCGAGGTGGCGAAGATCCTCTCGGGCTTCGACTCCCGGCACACCATGGAGGCGGCCGCGCAGTTCAAGGAGCTCGAGATCCCGGTGCTGATCGCGTGGGCGCCCGAAGACAGGTTCTTCAAGATCGCGGACGCCGAACGGCTGGCGAGGGACATCCCGAACGCCCGCCTGGAGCGGATCGAGGGCAGCTACACGTTCGTCTCGGTCGACCAGCCGGCCCGCACCGCCGAGCTGATCGCGGGGTTCGTCCGCGAGCCCGTCGCCGCAGCCTGAAAGACGGCCCAGGCCGGCCACCGCCCCGCCGGGCTCAAGGGCCCGCCCCGGCGGGGCGATGCATGTCATGTGCAGTCACGCCTTGAAGAAAAGTTTGGCATGCCTTATCCTATTTCCATGGCTACCAACGAGGCGGTGCGCACACCGGCCGTAGAGGACTACACGAAGGCGATCTTCTCGCTCGAATCGCGCCACGCAGAAGCCGTCTCGACCAAGACGCTCGCCGAGCGGCTAGGCATCACGCCGGGGTCCGTTTCGGCGATGCTCAAGCGCCTCGACGAGCTCGGCCTGATCACGCACGTCCCCTACCGCGGCGTACGGCTGACGGCCGCCGGCCGGCGCATCGCTCTCGAGGTCATACGCCACCACCGTCTGCTGGAGAGCTACCTGTCAGAGGTGCTCGGGATGCCCTGGGACCGCGTGCACGACGAGGCCGAGGTGCTCGAGCACGTGCTCTCCGACGACCTCGAGCAACTGATCGCAGCCAAGCTCGGCAATCCGACGGTCGATCCGCACGGCGACCCCATCCCCAGCGTCGAGTTCGACCTCGAAGAGGCCGAGACGGCTGGCCTCGACGAGCTGCCGATCGGGGCGGTGGGGCGGTTCGTGCGCGTCTCGGACTCGGACCCCGAGATGCTGCGCTACCTCGCCGAGCAGGGTGTCTCGCTCGGGGAGCAGCTGGAGGTGCTCGAGCGCCAGCCCTTCGGCGGGCCGCTGTTCGTGCGCTTCGGCGAGCGCACGCTGGCGCTCGGCGACGCGCTGACCCGGGCGATGCGCGTCGAGCTGCCCGGAGGGACCGTTTGAGTCCTCCCCCCCGCCCGCTCGTGCTCGAGGGCGCCGACGGCACCGCTGTCGCAGTCGACCCGCCGAGCGCGCTCGAACTGCTGCTGGCGAAGGGCAGGGTCAGGGCGACGCTCGCGATGCTGGGCCCGGCGTTCGTCGCGTCGGTCGCCTACGTGGACCCCGGCAACTTCGCCACGAACTTCCAGGGTGGCGCCCAGTTCGGCTTCCTGCTGCTCTGGGTCGTGGTGCTGGCGAACCTGATGGCGATGGTCATCCAGTACCTCTCGGCCAAGCTCGGGATCGTCACCGGCAGCAACCTCCCTGAGAGCTTCCGCGAGCACTACCCTCGCGCGCTCTCGTGGATGATGTGGGTGCAGGCGGAGATCATCTCGATGTCGACCGACATCGCCGAGTTCATCGGCGCCGCGCTCGCCCTGAACCTGCTGTTCGGGGTCCCGCTTGTCGTCGCCGGGGTCATGACCGGGTTCATCGCGTTCGGCATCCTCGAGCTCCGCGTCAAGGGGTTCCGGCGATTCGAGCTTGCGATCACGGGGATCCTGGGCATCGTCTTCCTCGGCTTCCTGTACGAGACGTTGAAGATCGGCCCATCCGGCTCAGAAGCCGCCAAGGGACTGATACCCCACCTCTCGGGCAGCGAGTCGCTGTACCTCGCCGTCGGGATCATCGGTGCGACGGTGATGCCGCACGCGATCTACCTACACTCGGCGCTGACGCAGGGGCGCATGCCCACCCGCGACGACGCCGAGCGCGGTCGCGTCCTGCGCTTCGAGCGGTTCGACGTGATCGTCGCCCTGGGCCTGGCGGGGATCGTCAACGTGAGCATGCTGGCGGTTGCAGCCCAGCTGTTCCATACGAGCGGGCACACGGGCGTCGAAACGATCCAGGAAGTGCACGCCGGGCTCTCCGAGCTGGTGGGGGGCGGCGCGGCGGTCGCGTTCGCGGTCGCGCTGCTGGCCTCGGGCGCCTCGTCCTCGAGCGTCGGCACCTACGCGGGCCAGGTGGTGATGGCCGGCTTCGTGAAGGTGCGCCTCTCTCTCTACGTCCGTCGCATCGTGACGATGATCCCGGCGATCGCGATCCTGGCGGTCGGCGTCAGCCCGACCAGCGCGCTCGTGCTGAGCCAGGTCGTGCTCTCCTTCGGCATCCCGTTCGCGCTGATCCCGCTCGTGATGCTCACGAGCCGTCGCGACGTCATGGGCGTGCACGTCAACCGGCGGCTTACGACCGCCGTGGCCTGGGTGATGGCCATCCTGATCACGGCCCTGAACGTTTTCCTGATCAGCCAGCAGCTGATCTAGAGAGGGGGATCGGCCGGCGCTCCATGCCGGCCTGGACGAGGGGATCGGCCGGCGCTCCATGCCGCCTAGAGCACCAGCTGCAGGATCGCCGAGATCCCGACGATCACGATCAGCGCGCGCAGCGCGTCGGGCGACAGCCGCCGGCCGTAGCGCGCGCCGAGCTGGGCGCCCAGGATCGAGCCGCCGGCGATCAGCGCCGCCGGCCCCCACGCGATGTGCGGCGCGGCGAAGATGAAGTAGAGCCCGGCGACGCCGTTGACGAGCCCGGCCAGCACGTTCTTCAGCGCGTTCGTGCGCTGCAGGCTCTGGTCCAGCGCGATGCCGAGGATCGCGAGCAGCAGGATGCCCTGCGCCGCCCCGAAGTAGCCGCCGTAGACGCCGGCGAGGTAGACGGCAGCGGCCGTGGGCGCGAAGTGCTCGCGGTGCGTGCCCTCGTGCCTGCGCGCGAGCCAGGCGTTGATGCGCGGCTGCAGCACGGTCAGCACCAGCGCGATCGCGATGAAGACCGGGACGATCTCCTTGAACGCCGAGGAGGGCAGCACCAGCAGCAGCACGGCGCCGGTGGCGCCGCCGAGCACCGATCGCTGCCGAGGCGCAGCGCGCGGCCGCGCTGGCCCGAGAGCTCGGCGCGGTAGCCGATCGCGCCGGAGACGGAGCCCGGCACGAGACCGATCGTGTTCGACACGTTCGCGGTCACCGGCGCGTAGCCGAACGCCAGCAGCACGGGGAACGTGATCAGCGTGCCGCTTCCGACGACGGTGTTGATCGTGCCCGCGGCCATCCCCGCCAGCGCGATGCAGACGATTTCTGCGAGGCTCAAATCCGGCTGGCTGTCGGGCGCGGAGCGCGGGTCGCGGTCGTGATCGGCTTGCCTCTAGGGTGAGGGGGCGTGGACGTCGAGAAGGCTATCCGCACGCGCCGCACCCACAAGGCGTACGGCCCGGACCCCGTCGAGCCCGCCGAGCTGCGCGAGCTGCTGGAGCTCGCGCGCTGGGCTCCCAACCACCACCTCACCAACCCTTGGCGCTTTCGCGTCCTCGGGCCTCGCGCGCGCGAGCAGCTGATGGAGCTGGCCGAGGCGGAGGCGCCGGGCGCGGCGATCAAGCTGCGGCGGGCGCCCACGCTCGTCGCGGTCAGCGCGCTCGTGAGCGGCGAGGAAGCCCAGGAGCGGGAGGATCTGCTCGCCACGGCCGTGGCGGCCTACATCGTGCTGCTGGGCGCCCACGCGCGCGGCCTGGGCGCCTACTGGCGCACGGTCCCGCTGCTCGATGACCCGCGCGCCCGGGCGCTGCTGCGGATCTCGCCCGAGGAGACGCCCGTCGGGCTGCTCTATCTCGGCGACCCCGTCCAGGAGCAGCGCGTGCCCGAGCGCGCTCCGGTCGAGGACTACGTGGTCGAGCTCGACTGATGGCCCGTCCCGCCGTGCTCGCGGCGCTGCTGCCGCCCCCGGGCGACCGCCACGGGCCGCTGGTGCCGATGATGGTCGCGCTGACGGTGCTGACAGGCGTGGTCGACGCGGCCAGCTACCTGAAGCTCGGGCACGTGTTCGTCGCGAACATGACCGGCAACGTGGTGTTCATCGGCTTCGCGATCGCCGGCGCGCCGGGCCTGTCGGTCGCAAGCTCGCTGATCGCGCTCGCCGCGTTTCTGGCGGGCGCGCGTGCCGGCGGGGCGCTCGGCGCGCGCCTCGGCGCCCACCGGGGACACCTCCTGCGGGGTACCAGCGCTGTGCAGTCGGTGCTGGTCGCAGTCGCGCTGGTGATCGCGCTGGTCGCGGGCAGCGCGCTGGGCGAGGGCGCTCGCTACGCGATCACGGCGGCCCTCGCGGTCTCGATGGGCATCCAGAACGCGGCTGCCCAGCGGCTGGCGGTGCCGGAGCTGACGACGACGGTGCTCACGAAAACGCTCGCGGGGCTCGCGAGCGAGGGCGCCTCCGC
The DNA here is from genome assembly GCA_963742805.1 of uncultured Solirubrobacteraceae bacterium. Taxonomy (GTDB): domain Bacteria; phylum Actinomycetota; class Thermoleophilia; order Solirubrobacterales; family Solirubrobacteraceae; genus Palsa-744. The sequence goes on from CAVUNG010000002.1 coordinate 837,922, forward strand.
GGTGACGCGAGTGAGGCGCGTCCTCTCGGTCGGAGCAATGTTCCTGGGGGCGCTGGCGGGCGCGCTGCTGGCGCTCGAAGTGTCGGTCGCGGCGGCGCTCGCGTTGGCGCTGGCGCTGTCGGCCCTGACGGCGCTGGCCGCCCACGCGCTGTCGGCGCACCCGAGTCGCTGGTCAGAGCCCTGACGCACGCGCTCAAGTCGAGCGCCGTCCGTCCGATGCAGAACGGGTGGCCCCCCGAAGGAAAGGCCGGGACGCCGGCATCCTGGCCGCCGCAGGCGTCGCGCTGCTGATCTCGCTCGGCGGCGTCGCTGCTCTCATCGTCCGCTCGCAGGCTGAATCCCGTGAGCATCTGCGCGCCAACCTCGGCCTACGCGCGGCGGCCTCGGCGCAGCTCGTCGGCGCGTACCTGACCGAGCAGGAGCAGCGCCAGATGCGCTCGGGCGAGCTCCTGCTGGCAGGCCCCCGCCCCACTCCGCGGCGCTTCGCGGCCATCGCCGAGGCCTTCGGCGCCAACGTCGCCGTGCTCATGAACTCGCGCGGCGCGGCGCTTGTCACCGCGCCCTACTCGCGTGCCGTCGTCGGGCGGGACATCGGCTTTGAATCGACTGCGGGCCGGGAAGCCCTCGAAGGGCGCACCACGGTCTCCGGCGTGCTGCCCGTACCCGGCCTGAAGGGCCGCATCGTCGCCGTGATCGTGCCGTTCCACTCCTCGGTGGGCCGCCGTGTGTTCGCGGCCGCCTACCCCGTGGCCGGCGGTGAACTCCAGGAGCTCGTCGACCGGACCAGCACCGTCCCCGGTCACGAGGTCTACCTGACCGATGCCGCCGGCAACCTGATCGCGGCCACCCCCCACTCGGCCCAGGGCGTGCTCGCCGGTGCCAACCCGGGGCTCTCGCTCGCCCTCCAGAAGTCCCCCTCATCGGGCTCCCTGAACGGGCCCGGCGGCGGACGCACCTACGTCACCGCCGCCGTGCCGGGAACCGGCTGGAGGCTCGCGATCGAGGCGCCCGATGCGGGCCTCTACCAGTCGGTATCGGGCCTCGCCGCGATCGTGCCCTGGCTGGCGTTCGCACTGCTCGCAGCGCTCGCCGGGGCTCTGATGGTGCTGATGAGCCGCGTGCTGCGCGACCGCGCGCGCCTGACCGAGCTGTCCGGCGAGCTGGCGGACCGCGCCCGCACCGACACCCTCACCGGGCTCTTGAACCGGCGCGGGATCGAGGAGGGCCTGGTGCAGGTCTCGAGCCGTTCGCGCCGCCGCGAGGAGCCGCTCACGATCCTGATGATCGATCTCGACCGCTTCAAGCAGGTCAACGACGAGCACGGTCACGAGGCGGGCGACCTGGTCCTCAAGGCCTTCGGCGACTGCATGCGCGAAGCGCTGCGCAGCGAGGACCTCTACGGGCGCTTCGGCGGCGACGAGTTCCTCGTCGCGCTGACCGGTCGCGAGGCGGCCGGGGGCGCGGCGGCCGCCGAGCGCCTGCGCGCGGCCGCGCGCGCAGCCGATCTGAGCGTCGCCGGGCTCCAGGGCGGCATCGAGCTGAGCGTCGGCGTCGCCTCCGGTCTGCACACGACCGCCGCGGAGCTGATCCGCGCCGCCGACGAGGACCTCTACCGGGACAAGGCCGGCCGCCGCGCCGCAGCAGGGGCGACGCAGCCGGCCGGCGCCCCGGGCTGAGCCCCTACTGGACGGTCAGCGTCCCTTCCATGCCCGCCTGCCTGTGTCCGGGCACCGTGCAGAAGAACTTGTAGGTCCCGGGTTTCAGTTCCAGCGTCAGCGACTTGGTGCCGCCGCTGAACGTCGGTGTCTGTCCAAGCACCTTCCCCGAGGAGGATTCGACCGCCACGTCATGTTCCAGCGGCGCCATGTTGGTCATGTTGATCGTGACCTTCCCCGCCTTGGCGCTGAGCGTCTTGGTGTTGTATTCGAGCTGGCCGCTCGGGTTCGCCGCCAGGCTGACGGTGCTCGAGCCGGAGGCCGGCGCGCTGCCGGTCGTGGTCGACGTCGTGGTCGCGGCTGTCGTCGCCGGAGCCGCTTCTTTGGTCGTCGTCGTCGAGGAGTTGCTGCTGCCACAGCCGGCCAGGGCCACGAGCGCGATCAGCGCGGGCAGCGCGAACAGGCGCCCCGTTCCTCGGCGCGGGCCTGCCGGGCGTGGTGCGTGGGTCCTCACGATCTGGCCTCCAGTCTCGGGGATGTCGCTGTCAAGGACACCGGGGACAGCGCGATCCTTCCCACGGACCCGGGCGTCGCGAGCCCATGCTACGCCCGCGCGGGCCGGCATGTGAACGTGCCGGTCAGTATCCGTACGGCGTGGGTGCTGGAGTCGGGCCCGGAGCGGGCGCCGGCGCCGGCGTGGGTGTCATCGGCGTGCTCGCCACAGGCGCCGTGGCAGCCGCGGTGACCACGTGCCAGGTGCCGCCGAACGATTCCAGGCCTTCGCCGTGGGCTTCGCCCGCCTTGTGGTCTTCGGCGAAGCGGTAGAGCGGTTTGCCGCGCAGCGTCACCTGCATCCTGCCGCCCGGCCGGCGCAGCAGCCCCAGCTTCCCCTGGACGCCTTTGCCCGCGAGCAGCTTCGCCCCGTGCGGCAGCAGCAGCGGCGGCCAGATTTCCAGGCAGTACGCTTCGCGGCACAGCAGGTGATGGATGCTCTCGGGGCTGAGCGCGTAGAGCGTGCGGCCCGCCGGACTGACGACGACGGTCTCTTTCAGCGTCGCGTTCGCGCTCGTCCTCACCGTCGGAGGGGTGCCGGCCAGCGCCGCGCCGGCGATCGCGGCCGCGAGCACCAGTGCCACTCCGAGCACGTAGGAGACCCTGGTTCCAGTACGCACTGCTGCCACCTCTCTGATCGCTGTCGCGCCGAAGCGCTGATTTGCCTGGCACGCGTTCAGATGCCGCCGGCCGCGAAACCTTCCCATCCCTGTCACGGCTCTGTGTGGATCACGACATCGGCGAGCCCACCCACGCGGGCACGCAGCTCGTCCTCCAGCTCGCTGGCCAGCCGGTGCGCGCCCGCGAGGGACTCTCCCTCGCGTCCCGCGAGCGTCAGGAACAGGACCGGCCCGGCATCGGTCGAGATCAGGCGTACGCGCTCGGCCTCGCGCCCGGTTTGCTGCCTGACGAGCTCCGAGGCCGTGCGTACCGCGCCGTCGGCTGAGCCGCCGCCCGCGGGACGGGCCTGCAGCGGCCGCTCGAGCGGCTCCAGGTGCGTCTGCACGTCCTCGACGCCGGGGCGCTCGCGGATCGCCGCCTCGACGCGCTCGGAGATCTGGTGCGCCGCCCGCAGGTTCAGCTCCGCGGGGAACTTCAGGTGCAGCGAGACGCTCGCGCGCGCGCCGTCCTCGTAGACGGTGATGTCGTGCGCCTCCTTGACCTGCGGCTCGGAGAGCGCGATCGCGAGCACGCGGTCGCGCAGGTCCAGGCCGCTGCGGCGCGGCTCCACGTGCACGACCACGTCGCTGCCCGGCAGCGCCCGCTCGACCGCCTGCTCGACGCGGTCCGCGGCATCGTGGCCTTCGGCGACCGGGCGACCGGCCGGAACGCTGACGACGACGTCGGCGAAGTAGCGGCCCGCGGACTCGCGCAGCCGCAGGCGGCTCAGCTCGATGTCGCCGCCGAGGGCGTCGATCGCGCGCTCGGCCTCCGCCCGCGCCTCGTCGGGCGTGCGGTCCATGAGCACGTTGGCGTTGATGCCGATCAGCCGCCCGGCGGCCATGAGGATGATCGCCGCGACGAGCAGCGCCGCGACGGAGTCCGCCTCCTGGACGCCGGCTTTGGCGGCGAGCAGGCCGATCAGGACCGCCGCCGATCCGAGCCCGTCGGCCGCGAAGTGCCAGGCGTTGGAACCCAGCGCCGGGCTGTCGTAGCGGCGTGAGGCCAGCACGGAGACCGTCGCGCGGCTCACGTCGAGCACCAGCGCCACGCCGATCACCGCGAACTGGTACCAGCGGATGGTCGGCGCGGCGCCGCCTTCGACGAGGTGCTTGACCGCTTCGATCGAGACGAAGGCGGCGCCCGCGATCAAGATGCCCGCCTCGCCGATCGCGCCGAGGTTCTCGGCGCGGCGGTGGCCGTAGGGGTGCCCGAGGTCCGCGGGCCGGCCCGCGAGGCGTACCGCGAAGAACGTGAGCACCGCCGCGAGCACGTCGCCGCTGGACTCGATCCCCGCCGAGATCAGCCCGAGGCTGTTCGTGGCCAGGCCGGCGCCGAGCTTCAAGGCGACCAGGACCGCCGCGACGCCGATCGAGACGAGGGTGGTGCGCCGCGCGCCGACCGCGCCGCTCTGTTCTCGCCGGTTCGCCATCCGGGGGAGCCTAGACCGGGTGGGCTTCCCTTATCTTGGGGCCGTGGCCCACGATCACGGCCTTCACGCGCACGGGGCGCCGCACGACGCCGCGCGCCTGCGGCGGGCGCTGTTGCTGATCGTGGTCGTGATGGCGGGCGAGATCGCGGCCGGCGTGATCGCCCACTCGCTCGCGCTGCTCTCCGACGCGGGCCACATGCTCACCGACGCGGGGGCGCTCGGCTTCTCCCTGCTCGCGCTGCATCTGGCCGCGCGTCCGGCCGAGGGGGCGCTGACGTTCGGCTTCCGGCGCCTGGAGATCCTCTCTGCGCAGGCCAACGGCGTCACGCTGCTGGTGGTCGCCGCCTTCATCGTGTTCGAGGCGATCAACAGGCTTGTCAACCCCCCGCATGTGCGGGCGGGCCTGGTCCTTGTGGTGGCGATCGCGGGTGCGGTGCTGAACATCGCGGCAGCCTGGCAGCTCGCGCGCGCGGATCGCTCCAACCTCAACGTCGAGGGCAGCTTCCAGCATGTGCTCACCGATCTCTACGGGTTCCTCGGCACCGCGCTCGCGGCGGGCGTGATCCTCGTCTTCGGCTTCCAGCGCGCCGACCCGATCGCATCGCTGGCGATCGCGGCGCTGATGATCCGCTCGGGGTGGCGGCTGGTGTGGGCGACCGGGCGGATCTTCCTCGAGGCCGCGCCGGCCGAGCTGGACCCCGACGAGGTCGGCCGCGCGCTCGTGGCGCTCTCGGATGTCGTGGAGGTCCACGACCTGCACGTGTGGGAGGTCTCGAGCGGCTTCCCGGCGCTGTCGGCCCACGTGCTGGTCGGCCGCGAGTCCGACTGCCACCGCGCGCGGCGCGAGATGGAGGCGCTGCTGCACGAACGCTTCGGGCTCGACCACACGACGTTGCAGGTCGACCACATCGGCGGCGAGCTGCTCGAGATCGCCCGCGCCCTGCCGAGCGAGTAGAGCACGCGGCGGCGAGAGCCCGCATGCCCTCGGCGCCAGCCGGGGCGGCGGCGCGCTAGCGAACCTGCCCGGCGGGCCGGATCAGGATCTCGTTGACCGCGACCTTGGCGGGCGAGCCGATCGCGTAGAGGATGCCGTCCGCAATGTCCTCCGGTCGGAGGGGGTCTTCGTTGTTGACGATGTTGCGGATCGCCTCCTGGATCTCGGGGCGGTTGTGCCCTTGCAGCTCGGTGGCGACGAAGCCGGGCTCGATCAGCGTGACCCGGATGCCTTCCAGGGCGACTTCCTGGCGCAGGGCCTCGGAGAATGCGCCGACACCGAACTTCGTGAGGTTGTAGACGGCGGAGCCGGGCCGCGCGAAGCGCCCGGCCACGGAGCTGACCGTGACGATGTGCCCCGAGCCCTGCTCTTTCATCACCGGCAGCGCGGCATGCGTGCAGTAGAGGACGCCGAAGACGTTGACGTGGACCATGCGGCGCCACTCCTCGGTCGGTGCGCCCGCGACGGGTCCGAGCAGCATCACGCCGGCGTTGTTGACGAGAACGTCGAGCCGGCCGAGCTCCGCTGCCGTGCGCTCCACGAACGCGCGCGCCTGCTCCTCATCTCCCACATCTGCGGTGATCGCGAGGGCCCGGCCTCCCCCCTGCTCGATCCGCCGCGCGAGCTCCTCGATGCGCTCGGTGCGCCTGGCGGCCAGCGAGACCGCGGCTCCCGCCTGCGCGCAGGCCAGGGCGGTGGCCTCGCCGATGCCGGATGAGGCTCCGGTGACGGCCACGACACGTCCGGAGAGGTCCACGTCCATGCGCCGAGCTTATCCGCCGCTGCTCATCGTCGCCGGGCGGAGCCGCCGATACCCCCCGTGAAGCATCCTCGGAGCGGTCTTTTGGGCTCTTTGCGGGGTTTTATCCCACGTTTGGGCGGGCAGCCTAGGCTCGTTCGCGCAGGCAGGGGAGGCTGTGCTCGACGTCGAACGAGCTATCTCAACGACTCCACACAGGATAATTGACAAGACAACTACCTCGGCGTATAATTCCGACTCCAAGCATCGGATTAGAAGGACGCCTTATGCCTAACTCCCCCACTGACACCACACTCGAGCTCGAGCCCACGGCCCCCGCCGAGGAGACCTCGGCGCACCCCGAGGGCGCTGCCGCGACGGCCGCAGGCCGCCTCGACAGCCCGATCGAGCGCGTAGACACGGCAGGGACGCCCGACACGTTCATCCCCGAGTCAGTCGACCAGCTGCTGGCGCACTCGCGCCGCTACCCGCTGCTCACGCCCGCCCAGGAGATCGACCTGGCCAAGCGGATCGAGCGCGGCGACCTGCACGCCAAGGAACTGCTCGTGAACTCGAACCTGAGGCTCGTCGCCTCGAACGCCCGCCGCTACCAGAACCAGGGCCTGCCCCTGGCCGATCTGGTCCAGGAGGGCATGCTCGGCCTGATCAGGGCGAGCGAGAAGTTCGACTGGCGCAAGGGCTTCCGCTTCTCGACGTACGCGACGCTCTGGATCCGTCAGGCGATCCAGCGCGGCCTGGAGAACTCCGGCCGCACGATCCGCCTGCCCGTCCACGTGGCTCAGCGCTCCCGCAAGGTCGGGCGCGTCGAGCGCGAGCTGTCCGTGCGCCTGGGCCGCGAGCCCACGCTCGATGAGCTTGCCGCCGAGACCGGCCTTCCGGTCGATCAGGTCGAGGAGGTGCGCCACCAGCGTGCGGCGCTCGTCAGCCTCGACCAGCAGATCGGCGAGGACGGCGACACCGCCCTGGGCGACCTGCTCCCCTCTGACGCCGAGGCGCCCGAGGAGACGGCCTGGGAGCACGAGCGCGAGCAGATCGTGCACCGTGCGATCTCCCAGCTGCCCGAAACCGAGCGCAAGGTGCTGACCCTGCGGTTCGGCACGGGTCGCGAGGAGCCCCAGACCCTGACGGCGATCGGCAAGCGGCTCGGCTTCTCCGCCGAGCGGGCCTCGCAGCTCGAGCAGCGGGCGCTGAAGAAGCTCGCCGAGAGCCCTGAGCTGGCGGCGCTCCGCGAGGCCGCGTAGACGAGCGACTTTCCGGATTCCCTCCTGATTGGCCTCGGCCCCCGGTACGCGCAAGCGGCCGGGGGCCGTCGCTTTTCCGGGTCCGGCTGCTCACACGGCCGCCGGCTCGGCGACCGGCGCGATGCCGTGGGCGCGCAGGGCCTGCTCGAACGCGGGGATGCGGCCGGAGTCCTCGTAGAAGTCCTGCTGCTCGACGATCCGCCCCCAGCGCGTGCGGATCACCATCGCCACGCGGTTCGCGTACAGGCGTTCGTCGCCCGCGCGCGCTTCGTCGTCGAAGCGGACGGCCATCGTCATCGCCCACGGCGGGCCGCCGGTCCACAGCTCGCGGAGCTCGCCTTTCAGACCGGCGCCGACGAACTCGGCGAGGAAGCGCTCGATCTCGGCCCTGCCGCGGTGCTCGCCGGCCCAGCGGTGCGGGCCGTCGTTGAAGTGCAGCACGGCGTCCTCGGCGTAGGTCGCCAGCAGCGGGCGGTAGTCCCCCGCGTTCAGTGCCGCGACGTTGCGCTGCAGCTGCGCCAGCAGCAGCCGGTGCATCAGCGCGCGGGCACCGACCGCGGCCGCAGCGCCCAACAGGAACCAGCGTCTCATCGGTCCTCCTTCGCCGGGGACCAGGGAGGGTACTCCTCAGGGCCGCGGGGGGAGGACGGCCGGCGTCCGCGCTGAGACTAAGCTGGGGACCGACAACCCCGGGCGGATGTGAGGTGCGCGAGATGGAGCACAAGACCCTGTGGGACCGGACGGTGGATCTGACGATCCGCGTCGGCGAATGGATACTGGCCCCGATCGAGCGCTTCATCGGCAGGCGCTCGCTCGTCGGCGACGCCACCTTCTTCCCGCTGGGGCGCTTTCCGTGGGTGGAGCACATCGAGGAGAACTGGGAGGTGATCCGCGACGAGGCGGCCGCGCTGCTCGACGACCGCGAGGCGCTGGCCAACTTCCAGGACATCTCCAAGGACCAGATCGAGATCACCGACGACGACCGCTGGAAGACCTTCTTCATCTACGGCTACGGCTTCGAGGCGAAGCTCGGGGTCGAGATGTGCCCGCGCACCGCCGAGCTGATGCGCCAGATCCCCGGTATGAAGACGGCGATGATCTCGATTCTCAGTCCCCGCAAGCACATCCTCGACCACCGCGGGCCCTACAAGGGCGTGCTGCGCTACCACCTGGGGCTGATCGTGCCTGAGGACGCCGAGAGCTGCAGGATCCGCGTCGGCGAGGACTACCGCCACTGGGAAGAAGGGAAGTCGATGATCTTCGACGACACCTTCAACCACGAGGTCTGGAACGACACCGACGACACTCGCGTGGTGCTGTTCGTGGACGTCATGCGCCCCCTCCCCTCACCCGACGCGGCGATCAACGAGGGCATCGTCAAAGCGATCGGCTACTCGCCGTTCGTGCTGGATGCCAAGCGCAACCAGGAAGCCTGGGAAGCGCGCTTCCGCGAGCAGCGCGCTCGCGCGGGCGCCGGCGCCTCGGCGGGCTAGGCGCATGCGCCTCGGCGCCTAGACGTTGGTGCTCGGCAGCCCGAGTTCGCTCGTCAGTTCCTGCGCCTTGTTGTTCAGCGTGGTGAACTCGCCTGTCACGATCAGAACCCCGAGCACGATCATCACCAGGCCCCCGATCCCGATGATCACCGGGAAGTGGCGCTTGACGATCGTCAGCGCGTTGGTCATGCGGTCGAAGGCCACCGCGATCAGCAGGAACGGGATCGCCAGCCCGAGCGAGTAGAACGCGAGCAGGAGCGCGCCGTGCGCGGCGGAGCTCGAGATCGCCGCCTGCGTGAGGATCGCGCCGAGCGTGATGCTCGTGCACGGCGTCCAGGCGATCGCGAACGCCGCCCCCGCGACCAGCGGCCCGCCGCGGCCGGCCTTGCGCAGCAGCGACTCGGAGTGCCACTCGCGGTTCAGCATCGAGATGAACGGCGTCGCGAGGAACACGAGACCCATCGCGATGATCAGGTAGCCGCCGATCTGCTCGAGCGCGGCTTTGTGCGAGTTCAGCGAGTGGCCGATCACGGTCGCGCTGAGCCCGAGCGAGATGAAGATCGCCGAGAAGCTCGCGATGAACAGCAGGCTCGGCACGAGCACGCGCCGCACCCCCACGCCCTCCTGCAGGTCGTGCGGCGTGACCCCGATCACGGTCGAGAGGTAGCCGGGGACCAGCGGCAGCACACACGGCGACAGGAACGAGACCAGGCCCGCGGCGATCGCGACCGGGATGCCGACGCCCGTCGCCGTGTCCGACGCGGACGCGAGCAGCAGGTGACTCACGTCCGCGCTCCGCTCTGCAGGATCTGGCGGAGCTCGGCCACCTCGCGCTCCAGGCGCGCGACGCGCTCGCCCAGTCCCGCGCCTTGCGCGGTCCCGTTGTCCGGGGGCACCGGAGTCGGCGCGCGCAGGGCCAGCTCGTCGGCGGCGTCGCCTGCGAATCCTGCCTCGCCCCCGAGCAGCTCGCGATAGCGCTCCTCCTTCTGTCCCGGCCGCCGTTGCAGGCGCTCGGCCAGGCGGCGCTCGATCAGGCGCTCGAGCGCGGCGTGAACCTCGCCGAGGTCGTCGAAGGGGTGCATCCTCTCGCCGCGCTGCTTGAGCTCGCCCGGCGTCTGCGGCCCGCGCAGCATCAAGACGCACATCACGGCCTCCTCGGCGCGGTCCATCGGCAGCGCTTCGTCCAGGCGGAGCCGGTACTTGGCGGCGCGGCTGCCCGCCCCGCTGGCAAGACGCACGAGGCCGCGCCGCTCGAGCCGGTGAAGCGCGTCGCGAAGCGTCGCCTCGTCGTAGTCGACGACCGGATCGCGGTTCGTGGACTGGTTGCAGGCCAGGCGCAGCGAGTTCAGCGACAGCGGGTAGGCGTCAGGCGTCGTGCGCTGCTTCTCGAGCAGGCAGCCGAGGACGCGGATCTGCTCCGCGGACAGGTGATGGGACACGACGTTCACGACACCTGATTCTAAGAGTGGCGCCGGGCCGCCGCCCCGGATGGCGGGAAATCCGCAGTCCCGGGGCGGAAAAGCCCTTGCCGAGATCGCCGGTGAGCACCGATGCGGATCGCGCCCGGCCGCCTCAGACTCGGCTCATACCCCGTCTAGCGGAGGAGGACGACAGTGAGAAAGGCAATGGAGATCGGAGGCATCGTCGCTGCGGTCGTGCTGATCGGGTTCGGCATCGCGGCTGTCGTGATGGGTGCCAACGGCAAGAGCACCGTCAGCACGAGCCTCAAGGAACAGAAGATCGTCGGCACTCCCGACATGACGCCGAGCGCCATCAAGGCCGAGGCGGCGAAGGCCGGGCTCGACACGAGCAAGATCGCGATCCCGAGCTGCTCGGTCGCCAACCAGCAAGTCGAAACCGGCGCCCAGGCACGCTGCTTCGCGCAGTACATGAACATCCACGCGCTCGAGGCGACGGGTGGCCTGTACTACTCGCAGATGCCGCGTTACGCGACGGCCGACGGCAAAGGGACCAACGAAGAATCGCAGGCGCTCAAGGGCCCGAAGGGACAGCCCGTGGACAACCCCGCCCGTGAAGTCTGGATCCAGGAGACCGCGCTCTCGACGGCGCTGAACACGAGCTACATGGCCAACCAGGTCGGCCTGTTCGGCATCGTTGTGGGCATCGCCCTGCTGCTCAGCGGCTTGGGCTTCGCGATCCTGGCCATCGGCGGCGCGCTGCGCAACCCCGACAGCGTGCTCAGGCACGCCCGGAAGCCGCCGGAGTCCCGCGTGGCCTCCTCCCCCGCTCCCACCGGCGCGTAGCCCCTGCTTCACAGCCGGGGGGTGCAGCCGGCCGCCGCGCAGAGGGTGCGCGGCGGCCGGCGTCGTTTGCAGGCCCTGCGGCCCGGGGCGCGCCAGTGCGGCGCCGCTAAAGTCAAAACGGTGAGCGCCCAGCCCTTCTCGACGGGGCGTTCGGGGGAAGGTCACCGGCCTCGGCCGGACCAGCGCCCCGAGGACATCCCCGCCACGCCGGTTTCGCTGCGCCGGATCGCCCGGCTGTTCAATCCGTACCGGCAACGGCTCGGACTGCTGCTTAGCCTGATCTTCCTGGCGGCGGGGCTCGGCGTGATCAGCCCCTTCCTGCTGCGGGAAATCATCAACACGGCCTATCCGCAGCACGACACGGAACTGCTTGTCGAGCTGGTGGCGGGGATGATCGCCCTGTCGGTGATCACGAGCGTGATCGGAGTCGCCCAGACATGGATCTCCAACCAGGTCGGCCAGCGCGTGATGCACGACCTGCGGGCAGCGGTCTACGCACATCTGCAGCGGATGTCGCTGGCGTTCTTCACGCGCACCCGCACCGGCGAGGTGCAGTCGCGGATCGCCAACGACATCGGCGGCATCGACAGCGTGGTGACCTCGACGGCCACCTCGATCGTCCAGAACGTGACGACGGTGGTCGCGACGGTCGTCGCGATGTTCCTGCTCGACTGGCGCCTGGCGGTGTTCTCGCTGATCCTGCTGCCGTTCTTCGTCTGGCTCACCCGCCGCGTCGGCGAGGAGCGGCGGCGCATCCAATCGGTGCGCCAGAGCCGGCTGGCGGACATGTCGAGCCTCGTCGAGGAGTCGCTGTCGGTGTCGGGCATCCTGCTCGGCAAGACGATGGGACGCTCGCCGGAGCTCGTGCGGCGCTTCAGCGACGAGTCCGGCGAACTCGCCGAGCTCGAGGTGCGCGCGCGCATGGCCGGGCGCTGGCGGATGGCCACGGTGCAGATGAGCTTCGCGATCATGCCGGCGCTCGTCTACCTCTTCGGCGGCATCGAATTCGCCGGTGGGCATGTGATCTCGGTCGGCACGGTGGTTGCGTTCACGACGCTGCAGACGAGGCTCCTGTTCCCGATCCAGTCGCTGCTCTCGGTCGGACTGGAAGTGCAGACCTCGCTGGCGCTGTTCGGGCGGATCTTCGAGTACCTGGACCTGCCGGTGGACATCGTCGAGCGCCCCGACGCGCGTGCGCTCGCGGACGTCCGGGGCGACGTCCGCCTGGAGGACGTGTGGTTCCGCTACGCGCCGGAGGGGCCCTGGACGCTCTCGGAGATCAACGCCGAGGTCCCGCCGGGAACACGCACGGCGCTCGTCGGCGAGACCGGCTCGGGCAAGACCACGCTCGCCTATCTGGTCGCCCGGCTGTATGAGCCGGACCGTGGGTGCGTCAGCATCGACGGCGTCGACATCCGCGACATGACGCTGGGGTCGCTGGCGAAAACGGTCGGGCTGGTCTCGCAGGAGACCTACCTCTTCCACGCCTCGATCCGCGAGAACCTGCGCTTCGCGTGCCCGGAGGCGAGCGACGAGGAGATCGAAGAGGCCGCGCGCGCCGCGCAGATCCACGACCTGATCGCCTCGCTCCCCGACGGCTACGACACGCCGGTCGGCGAGCGCGGCTACCGCTTCTCCGGCGGCGAGAAGCAGCGCATCGCGATCGCCCGCACGGTGCTGCGCAACCCGCCGGTGCTGATTCTCGACGAGGCGACCTCGGCGCTGGACACCGAGACCGAGCGTGCCGTGCAGGAGGCGCTCGACGAGCTTGCGCGCGGGCGCACCACGATCGCCATCGCCCACCGGCTCTCGACGGTCCGCGACGCCGATCAGATCCTCGTCCTGGACGGGGGGCGCATCGTCGAACGGGGCACCCACGAGGAGCTGATCGCGGCTGCCGGCCGATACGCCGCCCTGTCCGCGGGCGCCGAGCTGGCTCCGGGCGCCGAGGGCGGGCCGCTCGCGACCGTCTAGCGAGTTCGGCCGGCGCCCGGTCAGGCCTGGGCGTCGATGTTCAGTCGCACGTAGTCCACGACCACCGGCTCGCCCAGCTCTTCGAGCACCCCGTCCATGAAGCGCTCGCGCAGCTCGGGCGCAAGCGCCTGGACGTGGGGTTGCAGCACGATCGTCTCCAGGAACTCGCGCGGGTACTCCGGCTGCTGCGGCGCCGGGGTCAGCCAGCACTCGGCGCTCGTGAAGCCCGCGCCGAGCAGGCGCTCTCTCGTCACCTCGGGCCCGGCGTAGTTCCAGGGCGGCTGAAAGCGCCGCAGGTGCTCGCCGAAGGGTTCCTGCTCGCCGACGATCATCGCCCGCCGGCGCAGCTCGACGATGTTGCCTTCGCCTCCACACTGGGCGACGAGCCGGCCGCCGTCTCGCAGGCAGGCCCGCAGGCGCCCGAACAGCCGCTCGTGATCGCCGATCCAGTGAAAGGTGGCGGTCGAGAGGATCGCGTCGGCCGGCTGCTCGACCTCCAGCTCCAGCAGGTCGGCGACGAGGAGCTCGGGGCCCGCGCCGAGGCGCTCGCGCGCGGCGGCGATCATCGAGGCCGACCCATCGACCCCGATCACGCGGCCTCCAGGCAGGCGCCCCAGCAGCGCCTCGGTGACCCGCCCGGACCCGCAGCCGGCGTCGATGACGGTCTCGTCTCCCGCCAGCTCGAGCCTCTCGAGGACCTCCAGCCCCATCGACTGCATGACGCCCGAGATGCGGTCGTAGCTCGATCCGTCCCAGTCGCGAACAGGCACGCGCTGTACGCTATCACATACGTTCGTCTGTCGATAGGTCCGCGATCAGCCTGGACAGCCTGCCGCCCTGCCAGGCGATCGGCGAGGCTCCGGATCCTCCACGACCAGGCGGGCGCCGGGTATCCACTCCGCCCAACGCTCGGCGACCGCGAGCGGGTGCCCGGGGTCGGGCTCGTCGCGGCTGCCGACGACGAGCGCCGGCAGCGCCAGCGCTCGGAGCTGCCGGGGGTCCTCGAACGGCGCCGAGCGAGGCACGGCTTCCAGCGCGTCCGCGACCGCGTCGGGATGCTCGTGGGCCGAGAACGCTGGCGCAGCACCGTCTCGACCGTGGCGCGCATCGGCTCTGCCACGCCATCGAGGTCGTACGCCGCGACGAAGCCCTCGACGCCGCCCTCCCGCAGCCCCCGGGCGAGGGCGTCCCAGCGTTCGAGCTCGGTGGCCGAGCGCGCCTCGGCGGGATCGAAGGACGGCGTGATCAGGACAAGGCCGGCGACGCGCTCCGGTTGCTCGAGCGCGAACCGCAGCGCGGTGTGGGCGCCCATCGACGCGCCGGCCAGCACGGCACGCTCGAGGCCCGCGGCGTCGAGGGCGGCGCCGAGGTCGGCGGACAGCCGGCCGTAGCCGTAGTCGCCGTCCGCCGCAGGCGCGGAGGTTCCGTGGCCGCGCGCGTCGTAGGAGAGCACGCGCCGGCCCGAACGCGGCAGGGTCCGCGACCCCATCACGACATAGCGTCGCGTCGCCGTCAGCCCGTGCAGCAGCGCGACGCCGGGGCCCTCCCCGCTCAGCTCGCCGCTCAGCCGCGTCCCGTCGGCGACGACGAGGATCGGCTCCGGCTGCTCGCCCGCCACTTCGCTCAGGCGTGTACGGCGGTGTGGGCTCTCAGCAGCTCCGCCGCGCGCTCAGGCTGCTCCCAGAAGAAGAGATGCCCCACCTCGTCGAAGATCTCGAGCTCGGCGCCCGGCACCAGGGACGCGATCTGGCGCCCGTTCGCAACCGGCAGCATCTCGTCGAGCGTGCCGTGCATGACGAGCGTCGGCATCTCCAACCCGCCGAGGCGCGAATGCGTGTCGTGGGCGGCACACGCCTGAAGCTGCGCGAGCACCACGGGCACCGCGACCGCACGCCGTCCGGCGACCCCGAGGAAGCGCTGCCAGGCCTCCTCGTCGGCGGCGAACGCCGGTGAGACGTTCACCTCCCAGCCGGTGCGGATCGCGCGCTCGCGATCCCCGGACATCATCGCCTCGCTGAGCTTCTCCATCACGCCGGGCGCAGTCAGCTCGGCGTGCGGGCCGCCGCAGTAGGTGCAGCCGAGCGCCAGGGTGCGCACCAGCTCCGGGCGCGCGAGCGCCAGCTCCTGGGCGATCATCCCGCCCATCGAGATGCCGAGCACATCGGCCGAGGAGAGCCCGAGCGCGTCCATCAGCGCGCCCGCGTCGGCGGCCATGTCCGCGATCGTGATCTCACCCTCCAGGCGGCTGCTCGCGCCCACGCCGCGGTGATCGAAGGCGATCACATCGAAGTGCCCGCGCAACTCCTCGAGAAAAGGCTCGCCCCAGTGCAGGGCGGTGCCGCTCATGCCCATGATCAGCAACAGCGGCGGCCCGTCCGTGGTCCCGGTGCGTTCGACGTCGAGCGCACCCGTGCCGATCTCGACCACTGCCATCGGGCGATCCTATCCCCCGCCGAGGCTCCTCACACGGGCAACGCGAGCTGAGGCGCGTGGCCATCGCCGCCGTCCGCCGGCGCAGGCTCGCCCTCGCCCTGCAGTCCGGCCACGCGCACGCCGAGCAGGCGCACCGGCCGCGGCGGCGCGTAGGCGGCGAGCAGTCGCAGGGCCTCCGCTGCGACGAGCTCGCCGTCGCAGGTCGGCGC
Organism: uncultured Solirubrobacteraceae bacterium; assembly: GCA_963742805.1. Taxonomy (GTDB): domain Bacteria; phylum Actinomycetota; class Thermoleophilia; order Solirubrobacterales; family Solirubrobacteraceae; genus Palsa-744. The sequence goes on from CAVUNG010000002.1 coordinate 853,589, forward strand.
GGCGAGTGTGCGCGCGCGCGTCACGGTCGTCCAGTCGTCGAGGCGGACCTTGATCCCGATCGTGCGCCCGCTGCGGCCGTGGCGCGCGAGGCTCTCGCACAGCGACAGCGCCATCTCGCGCAGCACGGCGCGCATCGCCCCCGCCTCCGCCAGGTCGGTGTCGAACGTCCGCTCGCGCGACTCCGAGACGACCTTGCGGGCATTCGAGACCGGGCCAGCGTGCTCGAAGCGCGCGCGGCGCTGCAGGTCGCGCCCGAGGTTCGGGCCGAAGCGCTCCACCAGCGCGCGCTCGTCTGCGCGCGCCAGCTCGCCCAGCGTCTGGAGCCCCATCAGCTCCAGCTTGGCGGCGGTCTTCGGGCCGATCCCGGGGACGAGGCCGGGCCGCGCCGCGGCGAACCGCTCGCACGCCTGCTCCCTGGTCAGCACCACGAAGCCGGCGGGCTTCTCGGCGTCGGAGGCGACCTTGGCGATCAGCTTGTTCTCCCCGATCCCCACCGAGCAGGTGATTCCGACCTCCGCCGCGATCTCCGCGACGAGCCGGCGCATCGCGGCGCGCGGGGAGAACAGGCCGGAGAGGTCGAGGTAGGCCTCGTCGAGGCCCACCACCTCGACGTGCTCGACCTGGCGGCGCACGATCTCCATCATCCGCCGCGAGACCTCGCGGTAGGTCTGGAAGTCCGGCGCCAGGAACACGGCCTGCGGGCACAGCCGCCGCGCCCGGGCCGCCGGCATCGCCGAGCCGACCCCGAAGCGCCTGGCCTCGTAGCTGGCCGTGGTGACGACGGCGCGCGGACCGGTTCCCGAGACGACGACGGGCAGACCGCGCAGCTCCGGGCGCCGTCCCAGCTCGATCGAGACGTAGAAGGCGTCGGCGTCCAGGTGTGCGACGCGGAGCGAGCTCGCCACCCGCTGAATCTAGCGCCGGTGTCGGCCGTCCCCGCCGAACGTCGATGGAGCGAGCAGCTCCCGCCGCGAGGACACGCCGAGCTTGCGATAGATGTGGCGCGCGTGCGTGCGCACCGTCTCGACGCTCACGTGCAGCTCGGCCGCTATCTGCGCGTTCGAGCGCCGCCGCTGCAGGCCGCCGAGCACGTCGACCTCGCGCGCAGTCAGCAGCCCCGCTCCGCGCCCCAGCCCGTCGCCGTCGCGCGGCGTCAGCTGCAGGCCGCGCGAGGCTAGGTGGATCGCGTTCAGCACATCGCGCGACTGCGTCGCCTTGGCCAGGCAGGCCGAGGCCCCGAACGCCAGCAGCTGCGCGGACTCGACGCTCGACGGCCGCTCCGCGAGCAGCAGCAGGTGGGTCGCCGGGTGGCGTCCGGCGATCGAGCGGACCTCGGCGGGGCTGCGCAGCCGCCCCGCATCCAGGATCGCAACATCCGGCCGCCGGCTCCGCAGCATCATGGGCAGCTGGGCGGGCGTGACGTCCTCTGCGATCAGCGCGAGGCGCTCGTCGTCGTCGATCAGGCCCCGCAGGCCGCGGGCGATCAGATCGTCGAAGCGCCCGACGGCGACCTTGATGCTCTCGGGCTCCCCCATGCGGGGATCATATCGGGCTGCGCGCATGAAGGGTGAGCCTTGCATCACCCGATCCATCCCCCTCCCCATCACCTGAAGATCCCCCCCGAAAGGGGATCAATAAGCACGGTGCGAGCGGGACACTGAATCGGCGCAAGCCGCATCTCTCTGAGGGGGGAAGAGGCGGGATCAGGCACGAGATGAATGTGGCAACGCCAGGAGGGGGAAACTACCCATGGAGCGGGACTGGATAGGCATCACGGAATGAGATCGGGCTCTCCAGCTCCCCCCCAGCGACCGGGTCGCGCGCGCGCCCGGAGGAGCTCCCGCCGAGCCTCGGCTCGGGTCAGGCGAAACCGGCTGCTCGGGCTCGCCATCCTGGCGATCCTGGGACTTGCCGTGCTGGCCCCTGCCGGCCTCGCCAGCGTCAGCGAACCGCTGCCGCAGGAAGGCAACGCTTCGCAGCGCGCCGCCCGCCACCAGGCCGCCCAGGCCGAACGCCAGGCGCGCAAAGAGGCCGTGGAACAGCAGCGCGCCGAATCGAAAGCGCGCCGCCAGCAGCGCGTCGCCGAACAGAAGGCCCGCGCCGAAGCGCGCCGCGCAGAACCGCACTCCGTCCCTCACGGCGTCAAAGTCAACGCCAACGCGGAAGTCTCGATCGACTGCGAAAGCATCACCGTGAAGTACATGGGCTTCAACGCGGTCGCGGGCTCTCCGAACAACGTCCTGCAGATCATCGAAATGAAGCGCGGCCCGAGCGGCTACCACGTCGTCTTCCCGACCAAAACGTTCAGCTTCGAAGGCACCGGAGCCACCGACGTGATCCCGATCGCCGCAGCCGTCGGACCGTCGAACGTGGACCTGCGCTCGCGGTGGAACACGAACGGGCTGAAGGGCGGCTTCGACATCCACCAGTCGGTCAAGTGCGAACCGAACCCGAAATTCGAAATCCAGAAGCTCCAGTCGCTCGGCGGCCCGTTCACCACCGAAACGCTGACCGGCACCGTCGGCCAGACGGTCCTCTACGAGATCCTCGTCACGAACACTGGCAACACGCCCCTGACCTTCGGCGAATTCAAAGACGGGGTGTGCGACTCCGGCACCGTCGCCGGCGTGCCGACCGTGCCGATCGAACCGCTGGCGAGCTTCACGGTCGTGTGCGCGCACAAGCTCACAGCCGCCGACGTGACCGCGGGGACGCTGGTCAACATCGCGGCGATCACCGGCACGCCCGAAGAAGGCGAAGGCGAACCGATCCGGGAAAAGAAATCGAACGAAGTCGTCGTCACCCCGAAAGCCGAAGAAAAAGCGCCTGAAGAACCGAAAGGCGGCGGCGGCAGCGGTGAAAACCCACCCGGCAGCAACACCAACACCCCGACCCCCAAATCCGGCGTGCTCGGCACCTCGGGCGCCAGCTCCACCTCCACGAGCAAATCCGGCGTCCTCGGCTTCGCCTCGGCGACGGTCCCGTCGCTGCGCGGGCCGCAGGGCTGCGTGAGGAGCGGGTTCACCGCGAGCGTCAAGTCGGCGGGCGTCAAGAGCGTCGTCTTCTACCTCGACGGCCATCGCCTGCGCAGCATGGGCCCGGCCAACGCCCGCAAAGGGCTGATCTCGCTCTACATCCCCGTCTCCAAGCTGAACGTCGGCGCGCACCGCGTGAAGGCGACGATCACGATGAAGCCCCTCAGCTCCGGCGGCAAGGCCTCGAAAGCCTCGCGCTCGCTCACCGTGGTGCGCTGCCACTCTGCTGTCGTGACCCCGCGCTTCACTGGGTAACTTCCAGGACATGCCCGCAGCGCTCGCCGATCGGTCACGCCGGTGGCTCGTGACGCTGCTGTGCGCCGCAGGTTGCGCGGTGCTCGCCGGGCCCTCCGCTGCAGATGCCGCCACAGCCGCATCGCCGCGCCTGGTGCTGAAGCAGCTCTCGAACCTGCACACCCTCAGCCGCTGGGCCTACCCCGAGTCGGCGAGCGTGATCCGCTCCCTGCCCTCCGAACACGCGAACCCCGTCGGGCGCCTGCGCTTCCTGTCCCCCGACGAACAGGCCGAGCTCTACGTGGTGCTGGCCTCCGCTCACCCCCGCGGTGGTCAGACGTGGCTCCAGATCGAGGTGCCGGCGCGACCGAACGGTCGCCGCGGCTGGGTGCCGCGCTCGGCGATGGGCTCGCTGCACGTGGTCAAGAGCTATCTCCTGGTCGACCAGGCGAAGCTGACGGCGACGCTGTTCCGCGAAGGCAAGGCGATCTTCAGCACCAGGGTCGGCGTCGGCAAGCCGAGCACGGTCACGCCGTCCGGTGAGTTCTACGTGCTCGAGAAGCTCCGGGCCGTCGGCAATCCGATCTACGGCCCCTTCGCCCTCGGCACGAGCGCCTACGCGCCGACGCTGAGCGAATGGCCGGGCGGCGGCGTGGTCGGCATCCACGGCACCAACGAACCGCAGCTGATCCCCGGCCGGCCCTCCCACGGCTGCATCCGGATGCGCGACGCGGACGTCGCCCGGCTGTGGTCGCTGATCGGACTGGGCACGCCGATCCAGATCACCTGAGCAACGGCCCGGCGATGGGTCACGCCGCGCCGCATGTCTCACCTGGGTAGGCTGTGCCGCCCATGGATCTGACCTTCAGCCCGGCGGAGATCGCGTTCCGCGACGAGCTGCGCGCGTGGCTCTCCGAGAACCGTCCCGAGGCCGAGCCCACCGATGGCGGCGAGGACGCTCACTACGCCTGGCGCCGCGACTGGCAGCGCCATCTCTACGACGCCGGCTGGGCGGCACCGGCCTGGCCCACCGAGTACGGCGGCCGCGGTGCCTCGCTGACAGAGTCGGCGATCTACTTCGAGGAGATCGGACGGGCGCGCGTGCCGCTGCCCGCGAACGTGCTCGGGCTGCTGCTCGGCGGTCCGACCCTGATGGTGTGGGGCACCGACGAGCAGAAGGAGCGCTACCTCTCCCCCATCCTCAGCGCCGAGGAGATCTGGTGCCAGGGCTTCTCCGAGCCTGAGGCCGGCTCGGACCTCGCCGCGCTGAAGACCCGCGCGGTCAAGGACGGCGACGAATGGGTGATCAACGGTCAGAAGGTGTGGACCAGCGGCGCGCAGTACTCGAAGTGGTGCATGCTCGTCGCCCGCACCGACGGCGAGGTGCCCAAGCACAAGGGGCTGACCTACTTCCTGATGGACATGGAGCAGGACGCCGTGCAGGTGCGCCCGCTGCGCCAGATCACCGGTGAGGCGGAGTTCAACGAGCTCTTCATCGAGGACGCCCGGATCCCGGACGCCAACGTCGTCGGAGGGGTGGGCAACGGCTGGAAGGTCGCGCTCACGACGCTGATGAACGAGCGCGCGGGCCTCGGCTTCGCCCTGCAGATCCGCTTGCGCCAGCTGCTCGACGACACGATCGCGGTGGCCGCCGAGCGCGGGCTGCTCGAGGACCCGCTCTACGCGGACGAGCTCGCCGAGCTGCACATGCGCTGCGAGTCGATCCGCCTGCTGGCCTGGAAGGGCCTGACCGACGTCGAGCGCTACGGCCAGCCCGGCCCCGAGGGCTCGCTGGTCAAGTGGCTGTGGTCTGACACCAACCAGCGCCTCACCCAGCTGGCGGTGGACATCGTCGGCCCGGCCGCGCTCACCTCGGGCACGAGCTGGAGCTACGAGTTCCTGCGCGCCCGTGGCAACACCATCGAGGGCGGCACGACCGAGGTGCTCAAGAACATCGTCGCCGAGCGCGTGCTCGGCCTGCCGCGGCTGAAGGTGGCGGTCTGATGGACTTCGGCCTCTCAGACGACCAGCGCGAGATCCAGCGCACCGCGCGCGAGCTGCTCGCCGACCGCGCCCGGCCTGAGCGGGTCCGCGAGCACGCGGAGCTGAGCACCACCGACGACGCCCTCTGGGGCGAGCTGTGCGAGCTGGGCTGGCCGGGCATCGCGATCGCCGAGGAGCACGGCGGCCAGGGCCTCGGGCAGGTCGAGCTGTCGATCCTCTGCGAGGAGCTGGGGCGCTCGCTCGCGCCGGTGCCGTTCCTGCCGAGCGCGATGGCGGCGACGCTCATTCAGCAGGACGGGTCCGCGGAGCAGCGCGAGCGCTGGCTCCCTGCTCTCGCCTCGGGCGAGACCGTCGGTGCCCTCGGCGAGCTGCGCGACGGCGTCGCCGAGCTCGTCATCGGGGGTCGCGAGGCCGGCGTCTTCGTCCTGATCGAGGACGACGGCAGCGGGCGCATCGTCAGCGCCGAGGAAGCCGAGGTGACCCCGGTGGAGTCGGTCGACCCCACGCGCTCGACCGCCCGCGTGCACGGCGGCGCCGGCGAGACGATCGGTGACGGCAGCGCCTGTGCGGGCCTCGGACGCGCGCTCGTGTCGGTCGGCTCCGAGCTGGTCGGCATCTGTGACCGGGCCGTGCACATGACCGTCGAGTACGTCAAGGACCGCAAGCAGTTCGGCGTGCCTGTGGGCTCCTACCAGGCCGTCTCGCACCGCTGCGCGCAGATGCTGCTCGAAACCGAGAAGGCGCGCGCGACCGCGGCGTTCGCGGCGTGGACGGCGGACGCCGATCCCGAGGCTCTTGCCGAGGCGGCCGCGATGGCCAAGGCCTCAGCCTCTGCGGCAGGGCGAGAGGTGACCGCCTCGGCGATCCAGATGCACGGCGGCATCGGCTTCACCTGGGAGGCGGACGTGCACTGGCTCTACAAGCGCGCGCAGATGGATGCCGCGCTGCTCGGCGGCGCCAAGCGCCACCGCGCCCGCCTTGCCGCGATCCTCGCGGATCGCGTCGGGGCCTCCGCGACCGCCTGAGCGCTCCGGCGCCACTCGTTCAGAGCTTCAACGGTGTGTCCCGTGGCGCGGCCCGCCGCCGGCGAGCCGCGCGCTGACGCCCAGCGCGGCGTAGACGGCCCCGCAGGCCCGGTCGAGGCCGCGCCGCGCGCGCGAGCCATGGCTGAGCGCCGGCGCGAGCGCAGCCCCTCGCGGCGCGTGGCGAGATACTTGCGGCGATGTCCTGCGAGAACGTCGAACTCGTCATGAAACTGCAAGCAGCTCCGGACGTGGATCTCGCCGAGCTCTTTCGCCGCGACGAGCTGTGGTCCGCGCTCGTCGACGCCGTGGCCCCCTTCTTCCACGCCGACTTCGAGAGTGTGCCACCCGGCGTTCCCGGCACGGAGAACCTGTTCACCGGCCTTGACGGATTGAGGGAGGCGTGGCTCGGTTGGACGGAGCCCTGGCTGACATACCGGACGGAAATCGAGCGGGGGATCGACGCCGGCGACCGCGTCCTGCTGCTCACTCGCGACTACGGACGCCGCGAAGGGGGCATCGAGGAGGTCAAGGTCGACGGCTCGGCGGTGTGGACGGTCAGAGACGGGAAGATCGCCCGGGCCGAGTTCTTCGCGCACCGCGTCGATGCGTTCCGGGCCGCCGGGGTGAAGCAGTGAGCGCGTCCGGCGTGACGCCCACGCACGCCGCGTTCCTGAAAGGGATGAACCTGGGTAACCGCCGGCTCACCAACGAGGAGCTGCGCGGGCACTTCGAGGCGATCGGGCTCACGAACGTGGCGACCTTTCGGGCGAGCGGGAACGTGGTGTTCAGCTCGCCCGGCCGCCGCTCCGAGCGCGCTCTGACGGAGCTGATCGAAGGCGAGCTTGCGTCGCTCCTCGGCTATCCCGTGGCCACCTTCGTACGCACTGGCAAGGAGCTCGAGAAGATCGCCTCCGCCGAGCCCTTCGACGACGCGACACGCGCCCGCTTGCACGGCAAGCCGCAGGTGATGCTGCTCGCGGCCAAGCCGGCGGCCCCGATTCGCCGGCAGGTCCTCGCCATTGCCGGCGAGGATGACGCGCTCTCATTCGGGTCCTGTGAGCTGTTCTGGCTGCCGGCCGGCGGCGTCAGCGACTCCGCGCTGGACATGAAGGCGATCGAGCGGGCGCTCGGGCCGGTGACGGTTCGCACGATGGGAACCGTCGAGCAGATCGCCGCGAGACACTTCGGAGCCTGAGGCTCATTCCGCTGTAGGCTGGGCCGCGCAAGCGAGGAGGAGAGGAGGAGCCGTGCCCGAGCCACTGCCACGCGGCCGCAACCCATTCGACGAGGACGGGGTCGAGCGAGACGCGCAGGGCCGCGCGCGCTACATGGGCCGCCCCGACTCGCTGGTGTCGATGCTCGCCGCGAGCGTCGACCGCGACCCGCGCGCGACGGCGATCCTCGAGGTCGGCGGCGAGGACATCTCCTACGGCGAGCTGTGGGAGCGCGCCGCGCGCGTCGCGGGCGGCCTGCGCCAGCGCGGGGTGGCCCGCGGCGATCGTGTCGCCCTGCGGCTCGGCAACGGCATCGACTGGGTGCTCGCGTTCTTCGGCACGCAGATGCTGGGCGCAGTCGTGGTGCCGGTCAACACCCGCTTCACCGAGGATGAGGTTGCCTACGTGGTGGGCGACTCCGGCGCGAAGTACACGTTCGAGGACGGCGCGACGCTACCCGGAGGCCACGCGGTCGAGCCCGAGCACCTCTCGCACGATGACCTCGCGGCGATCTTCTACACGAGCGGCACGACCGGCTTCCCGAAGGGCGCGATGACCTCGCACGGGAACTTCCTGACCAACAGCGAGAACGCGCTGCGCTGCAACCCGATCGACCGCGCCGAAGGCCCCGAGATCTCGACGCTGGTGTCCGTTCCGCTGTTCCACGTCACGGGCTGCAACAGCCAGCTGATCCCGCTGCTGGAGCTCGGCGGCCGCGTCGAGATCCTCTCCGGCCCGCTGGACTTCGACGGCTTCTTCACCGCCGTCGGCGAGCACGGCGTCAACCAGCTCGTCTCGGTGCCGGCGATCTATCACGCCGTCTTGGGCCACCCGCGCTTCGCCGAGCTCGACGTCAGCCGCGTGCGCTGGATCTCCTACGGCGGCGCGCCGATCGCGGAGAGCCTCGTGCACCGCATCAAGGAGGCGTTCCCGAACGCGCGCGTGGGCAACGGCTTCGGGCTCACCGAGACCTCCTCGTTGACCTCGTTCCTGCCGGACGAGGAGGCCGAAGACCACGCCGACTCGGTGGGGTTCGCGATGCCGGTCGTGGACCTGGCGATCGACGAGCCCGACAATGGAAATGGAGCCCACCCACCCGTCGGCGAGCTGCTCGTCCGCGGGCCGAACGTCGTGCAGGGCTACTGGAACAAGCCCGAGGCGACCGCCGAGACCTTCGTCGACGGCTGGCTGCACACCGGCGACCTCGCGCGCGTGGACCAGGACGGCCTGCTCTACATCGTCGACCGCAAGAAGGACATGATCAACCGCGGCGGCGAGAACGTCTACTCGATCGAGGTCGAAAACGCCCTCGCGGGCGCCCCCGGCGTCGGCGAGGCCGCGGTCGTCGCGGTGCCCGACGAGATGATGGGCGAGAAGGTCGGCGCCGTGATCGTCCCCGCCGGCGGCGGCGCGCTCGACGTGGACGCGGTGATCGCCTACTGCCGCGACCACCTGGCCGACTTCAAGGTGCCCCAGTACGTCGCCACGCGAGGCGAGCCGCTGCCCCGCAACCCGGGTGGCAAGCTGCTGAAGAAGCAGCTGCGCGAGGAAACCGAGTGGGGCGCTCCGCTGCGCTGAGAGAGACGGCGCGGCTCAACACAACGACAGAGGAGGCTGCGGTGGCGCAGGTGCAGACGGTGCAGGGTCCGGTCGATGCCGGTGAGCTGGGGATCGTGCTGGGCCACGAGCACGTGCGCTTCCGAGACGAGGCGGTCGCCGAGCAGTGGCCGGGGCGCTACGACGACGCGCTGGAGCTCGACGCCGCCCTCGTCGCCGTCCGCGCTGCGGCTGAGCACGGGGTGCGCACGATCGTGGACCCCACCGCGATGTTCGGCGGGCGCGACGTTCGTTTCATGAAGCGCGTCGCCGACGAGACCGGCGTCCGGATCGCGGCGTGCACCGGCATCTACAGCTACGACTATCTCCCCCACTACTTCGAGAACCGCGACGTCGACGTGATGGCCGACCACTTCGTCGAGGACATCGAACGCGGTTGCCAGGGCACCGACATCCGCGCCGCCTTCCTGAAGTGCGCCGCCGACGCCGCGGGCGTCACCGAGCACGTCGAGAAGATCCACCGGGCGTGCGCCCGCGCCAGCATCCAGACGGGCGCCCCGATCATGGCGCACTCGATGCCCGCCGTCGGCACGGGCCCGCGGCAGGTCGAGATCTTCGAGGAGGAGGGCGTCGAGCTCTCGCGCGTCCAGATCGCCCACTGCGGCGACTCCGAGGACGTCGGCTACATCGAGGGCCTGCTCGCCAAGGGCGTGTACGTGGGCCTCGACCGCTACGGCCTGGAGATGTACCTGCCGATGGAGAAGCGCAACGCGACCGCCGCGGAGCTGCTGCGGCGCGGGCACGCCGAGCGCCTGATCGTCTCCCAGGACTTCTGCGCCTCGATCGACTGGTTCCCACCCGAGGCCGCCGAGGTGTTCGAAAGCCAGGGCGCGATCCGTAACTGGTCGATGACGCTGGTCTTCGAGGAGGTCGTGCCGGCCCTGCGGGAGATGGGCGTGATGGACGATGCGGTGTTCAACACGATCTTCGTGGAGAACCCGCGGCGGTGGCTGGTGGGCGAGTAGTCGGATCACCTCACGCGCCTGGCGCCAGATTCTAACCTTCCGTATTCTGACCGGATTCGTTGACCGTCAGAAAGGCGAGGACTGTGGCTAGACGGAAACCCGGATACGCGGACGTGGCCGCAACCCTCGCGCTGGTCCTGGCCCTCGGTGGCGGCGCGTACGCCGCCACATCGCTCCCCGCCGGGAGCGTCGGCACCAGGCAACTGGCGAGGGGTGCCGTGACGCCGGAAAAGCTCTCGTCCTCGGTGGGGCTGGCGCAGGCAACGGGAAAAGCCAGCCCGACCCTGACGGCGGGCGGTGGCTGTGGGGCGGCGTCGTGCCCGCCGCCCCTGCCGGTCCCTCGGCTCAGCGTGACCGTCAAGCTGACACGGCCATCGAAGGTGCTGGTCTACGGGAGCGCGACGGGGAGCGCCACGGCCGGCGGCTCCTCTGTCGTTGTCAGGGTCGGAGCCAACCACGAACCCGGCTCGGGCATCGCTGAACAGACCGTGACGGGTGACGCGACGATCGGAGGTGCGACCACGCTGAGCCTTCCCGCCGGCAAGAGCGTCGTCAACCTCTACGTGGAGGTGGTCCACGGCGGCCCGTTTGAACTGTCGGAGGGCGGCGCGCCCACCGCACTCACCGTGGTCGCCCTGCCTGCGCTCGCTGGATGACGGTGTCCGTTACATCGCGTCCTGGTCGATGACCTGGTCTTCGAGTCCGTGTGCCCCGCACTCCGGGAGATGGGCGTCATGGATGATGCGGTGTTCAACACGATCTTCGTGGATAACCCGCGGCGGTGGCTGGCGGGCTCCTAGCCGCGGGCGCCTACGCCGGCGCCACCAGCAGCTCCGGCCCTTCGGGCACGTCGTCCCCCACCTTGTTGACCGCCGGGTTCGCCGGATGCGCGGAGAGCCGCGCTTCCGGCAGAGCCCCGCATAGCGCCAGAGCTTCCGCGGCACCGACCGAGGGGTCGAGCCAGGCGTTCTGTGCGTCCTCGTCGGCCAGGATCACCGGCATGCGGTCGTGGATCGACGCGGCGACCCGGTTCGGGGCGGAGTCGCAGGTGAGCAGCGTGATGCTGTGCAGCCAGTCGCCCTGCACCTTCGCAGGCGTCCACAGGGAAGCGAACGCGAACGGCACGCCGCCGTCTACCTGGAAGTGGAAGGGCTGGCGCGGCTCGCCGCGGCGCTCGGGTTTCAGCCACTCGTAGTAGCCGTCGGCGAGCTGCAGCGCCCGTCGCGCCGCGCGCGGGATCAGCCGCTTGTAGGCGGGCTTCTCGGTGACGCTCTCCATGCGCGCGTTGATCATCAGCGGCGGCTTGATCTCGGTCGCCCAGGACGGGACCAGCCCCCAGCGCATGAGCTCGGCGCGGCGGTGGGCAGGGGCCGCGTCGTCCAGGACCACCGCCAGCACCTCTTCGGTCGGCGCGATGTTGTAGCGGTGCGTGCCCTCCGTGCCCGCGATCGGGACGTGGAAGCGGTCGTTCAGTTCTTCGGGTCCGGCCGTGTTGGTGTAGCGCCCGCACATCTCAGCCGCACATGTTGGCAGGGGACTTCTCTGTCGCCGGGCCCGGCGCGGGGCGCGGCGGTCCGTAGTTCCCCCTGTCGATCGCGGGAGCACTGCTGATGGCGATGGGGCGGCAGCGGCATAGGTTTCCTGCCATGTTCGAGAGCATCCTCCGCGGATGGGGCAGCTTCGGCCAAGCCGCGCTCGCGGGGTCCTGAGACGTGGCCGCCGTGGTTTTCTCGACGTGCTCGGAGCCGGACCGGGCGGCCATGGCCCAGCCGGCGCCCGGACCCGAACTCGTCGTCTTGCGTGACGGCACCCCGCTGACGGTCCGCCGTGTGCAGACGGAGGACGAGGCGGCCCTGCGGGTGTTCCTGCACGGGCTGTGCGAGGAGGCGCGGCGGCTGCGGTTCTTCGGCGCTGCGATCGACACGGACAGAGCGGCGCATTCGGCCGCGGAGGTGAGCGGCCGGCGCTGCGGGCTCGTCGCTCGCGACGTGGCGGGGGCGATCGTCGGACACGCCGTCTTCATCATGCTCGACGCGACGCACGCCGAAGTCGCGGTCGAGGTGGCGGACGATCTCCACGGCCAGGGCCTCGGCACGCTGTTGATCGAGCGGTTGGCGGTGATCGCCGAGCAGCGCGGCATCCGGTACTTCGTCGCCGAGGTTCTGCGCGAAAACCGGGCGATGCTCGATGTGTTCCGTGAAGGCTTCGACGCCCGTGTCGTCAGCAGCTCCGGGCCCGAGGAGCGAGTCGAGTTCCTGACCTCGGGTTGGCGCCTGGCCCGTGAGCGGTTCAACATGGTCCCCGGCACACCGGTGTGAGCCGCGGCGCGTTGGCATCCCGGCGCGCGGGAGCCTGATCAGCTGCCGGTGTTGATCAGGCCGCGCTCGATCGCGTAGCCGACCAGCTCTGCGCGGGTCGAGAGCATGAGCTTCTGCTGAATGTGCGAGCGATGGGTCTCGACCGTGCGCACGGACAGGTAGAGCTCCTTGCCGATTTCGGCGTTCGTCTTCCCGAGCGCGATCAGCCGCAGCACGTCGACCTCCCGCTGTGAGAGATCGTCGGGCGGGCCCGGGGGAGGCTCCGCGGCGATGCGGGCACCGAGGGCGGGGTTCAGGTAGCGCTCCCCCACGGCGGCGCGGCGGACGGCTTCGACGAGCTCGTCGTCGGCGGACTCCTTCAGCACATAGCCGAGCGCGCCGCCGGCTAGCGCCTCCCGCGCGAACGCGGGCTCTTGCTGCATCGTGAGGACGACGATCTGCGTGTCGGGGGACTCCTCGCGGATCGCCGGTATGGCCTCGAGGCTCGATCCGCCCGGCATGTTCAGGTCGAGCACGAGCACGGCGGGGTGATGTCCGCGCACGTAACGGCGTGCGCTGTCCACGTCGCTCGCCTCGGCCACCACCTCGAAGTCGGCCTCGCTGTCCAGCAGCATCCGCAGCCCGCTGCGCACGACGGCGTGATCGTCCGCGAGAACGAGCCTTATCGGCGCGGACCCAGGCTCCGTCCTGGCTTGATCGGCGTCGCTCACAGCACGACCGTATCGATTTCGACGGATGCCGATCGCCGCGGCGGGATGGTGTCGAAGCGAACCCCGCCTAGCGGGCGGCGGGGACGCGGGCCTCCGTCTCGGTGAGGCTCGTGCCGGTCGCGTCGGCGTGGGTCTGCGCAGCGCGCGTCAGGACGAGCAGCGAGCAGCGTGCGTGGCGCTCGAGATAGAACGAGGTGCTGCCGCTCATCATGCGCCTGACCGGACCGTAGCCGCGTGAGCCGACGAGCAGGATGTCCAGTTCGTCGCCGAACCTGGCGAGCTCTTCGCCGTCCAGCCCGTGGACCGCGCGGCCGTCGACGTCGCCCAGCGCTGCCATCCGGGCGCTCGCTTCGGCGAGCATCTCGTCTATGTACGCCCCGGTCGGGGCCATCGGGCCGGCGTAGGCGGCCAGCGGCAGCGAGACGACCTCGAGCGCGCGGATCTTCGCGCCCGTCGACGCGCCGAGCTGCCGTGCGGCCTCGAGCGCGGTGACACTGCCGGACGAGCCGTCATATGCGACCCCGATCTCGCGGATCGCGGAGTTCTGCTCCGCATAGCCGCGGGCGGCGATCGCCACCGCGCAGGGCGCGCCGTCGAGGGCCGCGCGGGTGTCGTCGCCGAGCATCGCGCGGCCGAGGGCGCCGCGACTGCAGGACCCGACGACGAGCAGGTCGGCCCCTTGCAGCTCAGCCTGTTCGTGGAGCGCGCGCCCCGGGCCGTAGGAGACGAGGTCGACCAGCTCCGCGTCGGTGCCGGTGGCGGCGCTCTCGCGCTCCAGGATCTCCTGTGAGCCGGCGACGTCCTCGGCCGCGGCGTCCGTGCGCACGAACGCCAGGGTCAGCTTCGTATCGGGATCGCTCAGATGACGGGCGAGGACGATTGCGTCCCGGCCGCCCGGGCGACCGTCAACTCCGACAAGCACGTTCTTGAACATGTTCCGGCTCCTTTGGCGGGTTCGAGAACCACCGTAGGGCGGCGAGCGGTGCCGGAGATCCGGGCGCTTCACTGCGGGGACTGCGGCTATCTACGCAGAGACCTCGCCTGCGGTGAACGCCCGCCCGCGTGGTCGACTTCACGATCGCCGTGCGCCTCGACCGCAACGTGGCGAGCTGAGCTGCTCTAGGAGCTCGACGACCTCCTCAGCAGCGAATGGCCGGTCATCGCCGCGGGCTGCTCGAGACCGAGCAGCGCGAGCACGGTCGGTGCGACATCCGCGAGCGTGCCCTCGGCGGCCAGCGCTTCCCTGCTCCCGGCCAGGATCAGCGGCACGGGGTTCGTCGAGTGGGCCGTGCTCGGAGCGCCATCCGCGGCGAGCATGGCCTCGGCATTGCCGTGATCGGCGGTGATCGCGCAGACGCCGCCTTGGCGCTCGACTGCCGCGACGATCCGCCCGAGGCATCCGTCGATCGTCTCCGCCGCGGCGATCGTCGCCGGTATCACCCCGGTATGCCCGACCATGTCGGCGTTCGCGAAGTTGATCACCGAGAACACGGGGCGCTCGGCGCGGAACGCCTCGAGGAACGCGTCGGTGATCTCGGGGGCGCTCATCTGCGGCTTCTGGTCGTAGGTGGCCACGTCACGTCGGGAGGCGACGAGCTCACGCGTTTCTCCCGGCAGCTGCTGCTCGACGCCGCCGTTGAAGAAGTAGGTGACGTGCGCGTACTTCTCGGTCTCGGCTACGTGCAGCTGGGTGAGGCCTGCACGTGAGAGGACGGCCGCGAGTGTGTCCTCGGCCCGAGCGGAGCCGAACGCGCTCGGGTACGGCCAGCCCTGCTGGTATTCGGTCATCGTCGTCAGCCTGGCAACCGGCGGCGCACCGTCACGCCCGCGCCACCCCGGCAGCGCCGCGCCGTCGTCCCCGAAAGCGGGCTCGGCAAGGGCCCGCACGATCTGGCGCATGCGGTCGGGGCGGAAGTTCGTGCACACGACGCTGTCTGGCGCGCCGATTCGTCCCTCCGCCCCGACGAGCGTCGCGGGTATGAACTCGTCGGTCTCACCGCGGGCGTACGCCTCAGATGCTGCTGCGGCGGCATCGCCGCTGTGGTGCTCGGCGCGGCCGTGCACCAGCAGGTCATAGGCGGATTGGGTGCGCTCCCAGCGGTGGTCGCGGTCCATCGCGAAGTAGCGTCCGACCACGCTCGCCACCCGGCCTGCTCCGGCCTCCGCGCACCAGCGCTCGACGGTCTGGAGGTGCTCCGCCCCCGAGGTCGGCGAGGTGTCGCGGCCGTCGGTGAAGCAGTGCAGGATCAGATCCTCGGTGCCGAGCCGTGCAGCCAGCTCGATCACCGCATGTGTGTGCTCGAGCTGGGAGTGCACGCCGCCGTCCGAGCACAGCCCGAGCAGGTGCACCCGTGGCGCTGCCCGCAGCGCCGAGCACAGGACCTCGTTGTCGGCGAGCGCGCCGGTCGCCACAGCGTCGTCGATCCGGGTGATCGCCTGCGCGACCACCGCGCCGGCTCCCAGCGTGAGATGGCCCACCTCGGAGTTGCCCATCTGTCCGGCGGGCAGCCCGACGCTCGGCCCGGAGGCGCTGAGCGCGCTGCGGGGGCCCTTTGCCCACAGCTCGTCGAACACCGGCGTCGCCGCCAGCGAGATCGCGTTGGCTGGACCCGGCGCTGCTATGCCCCAGCCGTCGAGCACGATCAGGCACACGCTCCCCGTGCGCTCCCCGTCCCGCCCGGCTGAGGTCACGGTCCCCGGCGCCGCCACCCTGTGCCTGCTTTCAGCTCCCGGCGGCGACGACCGGAGCGTCCGGTCGCTCCGCGAGGGATTCGCGCAGCTCATCGCGGGCGTCCGGATGTGCGACGTGGTCGATGATCAGGCGAGCTTGAGCACGCTGGCTGCGCCCGAACACCCGCGCGCAACCGTGCTCGGTCACGATGGCCGAGTGCTGGAAGGAGGTGACCGGATCGGTGATGCGCGGGACGATCGTCGAGCTCTGGGTGCCCTCGTGCCACGAGCGCAGCGCGATCACCGCGTGACCGCCCGGCGAGTGCAGCGCGCCCGTGACGAAGTCGGGCTGACCACCGAAGCCCGAGTACAGCCGACCGTTTATGTGGCTGGCTCCGGCCTGGTCTGAGAGGTCGACCTGCAGCGCGGTGTTCACGGAGACCATCCCGGCCTGCGCGGCGATGCGCGCGGGGTCGTTGGTCGTCTCGGTGCGGGCCATCCTCACCCTTGGGTTCCGATCCACCCAGTCGTAGAGCTCCGGCGAGCCGAACAGGAACGAGCACGCGATCGTGCGTCTCCGGTCGAGGGCGCCGCCGCGGTCGAGTGCCATCACACCGTCGCTGATCATCTCCGACCAGATCGCGAGCTCACGCCTGCCGCTGAGCGCGCGGAGCGTCGCGTCGGGGACCTGGCCGATCCCCAGCTGCAGCGTGGCGCCGTCCTGCACGAGGTCGGCGACGAGCTCGGCGATCTGCTCGGCGTGCTCGTGTCCCGGGCCCGGCACGGGCGAGGCCAGCGCTTCCTCGACCTCGACCGCCAGGTCGATCAGATCCTCCTCCAGCTCGCCGTCGCCGAACGTGTACGGCATGTTCGGGTTCATCTGCGCGACGACCAGCCCGCCGCGTGCGCGCACCGCTTCCACGGCGCCGACGAGGACGTTGACCTCGATCCCGAGCGAGACCTTTCCGTTACGGGGGGTCGAGGTGTGCAACAGCACGACGTCGGGCGGGCGGATCGTCGCAAACAGCCTCGGGACGAGCGACAGGCGCATCGGCAGGTAGTCCAGGCGCTCGCCGGCATCGCGCATCCCGGGCCCGACGAACGGCGTCTCGAGGATCACGCCGTCTCGCCGCGGCAGCGGCGGCTGTGCGGCGAGCATGAACAGGCGGTAGCGCTCCAGTGCCCGCTCGAGCGATTCGAGCAGGGCCAGCGGCGCGGCGAGATTGCCGCTGGCCACCACCCTGGGCTCAATGATCGCAAGCGCCCGAAGCTGCTCCTCGAGTTGCTGCTCGGAGACGACGCGCATCGCTCTAGGCCGTCACAGGCACGGGCGCCATGACCCTGGCGGCGAGGTCCACGAGACGACTGGAGTATCCCCACTCGTTGTCGTACCAGGCAATGACCTTCACCTGGGTGCCGTCCATCACGCTGGTCAGCGCCGAGTCGAAGATCGAAGAGTAGGGAGACCCCACGATGTCGCTCGAGACGATCGGTTCCTCGCTGTAGGCGAGGATGCCCTGCAGCGAGCCGTGCTCGGCGGCGGCCCGGAACGCCCCGTTGACCTCCTCGGTGCTGGTCGCTCGCAGGGCCTCGATCGTGAGGTCGACGATCGAGCCCGTGGGGGTGGGCACGCGGATCGCGATCCCGCCCAGCCGGCCCTCGAGCTCGGGGATCACGAGACCGAGCGCCTTCGCGGCGCCGGTCGACGTCGGCACCAGGTTGAGTGCGGCGGCACGAGCGCGGCGCAGGTCGTTGTGGGGGCCGTCGAGCAGGTTCTGGTCGGCGGTGTAGGCATGGGTCGTCGTCATCTGGCCATGCCTGATGCCGACCGCCTCGTGCAGGACCTTCGCGACGGGTGCCAGGCAGTTGGTGGTGCACGAGGCGTTGCTGATGATGTGATGGCGCTCGGAGTCGTAGACCTCCTCGAAGTTCACGCCGATCACCACCGTCGCGTCGAGCGGCTCCGAGCCCTTGCCGGGCGCGGAGACGATCACCTTGCTCGCCCCCGCGGCCAGATGCTCAGCGGCAGCGGGCCGCGTGCGGTGGCGGCCGGTGGACTCGATCACCACATCCGCTTCCAGCTCGCGCCAGGGCAGCTTCGACAACGAGGGCTCGGCCAGCGAGCGGATCGGGTGCCCGGCCACGACGAGCTCTCCGGGCAGCGACTCCACCGTGCCGGGGAAGGCTCCGTACACGGAGTCGTGGCGCAGCAGGTGGGCAAGCGTGTCGGCATCAGCGAGGTCGTTGATCGCCACGATCTCGAGGTCCGAGCCCCGCTCGTGTGCGATGCGCAGCACGCTGCGTCCGACGCGGCCAAAGCCGTTGATGGCAACTCGGGTGGGCATCTTCGGTCTCCTGTTGGTCGTGTGCGATCGTGCGGCGGGCTCCTGGCTGCCGCGTGAGTCAGGACGCTATGCGTGGCCCGCGCGAGCGTCATGGGTGCCGAGCCTCATGCCGAGGCGTGAGAACTACGGATCGTGAGGAGCTCCACGCGAGGAGCGGGCGCTCGCCGCGCCGCGCCGGGATCGCATCGGCCTGCGCGTGACGCTCGCCCCCGTGAGAACTACGGACCGCGCTTAGTGGACAGCGCGGTGGTGGCTGAGATCCCCGGTCGGTTGACTGGTTTTCACGACCCAGAAAGCGAGGAGAGATGACCACATGAGCGCCACGCGTGTAGAGACCCCCCCACTCAACGAAACGACGGTCCGGCCGTTCGCGGATCTGGGCCGCGAGGACGTCGATTACGCCGGCGGCAAGGGCGCGAACCTCGGCGAGCTCACCTCGGCGGGGCTGCCGGTGCCCGACGGCTTCGTCGTCGGCGCCCCCGCATACGCCGCGTTCCTCGTCGAGACGGGCCTGCGCGAGCGGCTGGCCGAGCTGCTGGACGGGGTCGACGTCGAGGACACCGCCGCGCTGCAGGCGGCGAGCGCCGCCGCACGCGAGCTGTTCGACCAGACTCCCATACCCGAGGCGCTGGCCGCGCGCGATCCGCTCGGCCTACGAGCTGCTGGTCGATGAGGATCGGGCGCCGGCGGTCGCGGTGCGCTCCTCCGCCACCGCCGAGGACACAGCCGCCACCTCCTTCGCGGGGATGAACGAGACGTTCCTGAACATCCGCGGCGCCGACGCCGTGATCGACGCCGTGCGCCGCTGCTGGCGTTCGCTGTTCGGCGCACGCACGATCTACTACCGGGGCCTCAACGGCTTCGGCCAGGCCGACATGGACATCGCGGTCGTCGTGCAGCGCCAGGTCGAGTCGACGCGCGCCGGGCGTGATGTTCACCGTCAACCCCGCCACCGGGCAGCGCGACGAGCTCGTCATCGAGGGCTCCTTCGGCCTCGGCGAGGCGGTCGTCTCGGGCTCGGTCTCCCCCGACCGCTACATCGTCGAGAAGGCGACGCTCGCGATCCGCCGCCGCGAGGTCCACCACAAGGACCTCGTGATCGAGTACGCCGCCGACGGCGGCACCAGACAGCGCGCGCTCTCCGAGGAGGAGGCGCTGCGCCCGGTCCTCAGCGACGAGGAGGTCGTCGCGGTCGCCGAGCTCGGCCGGCGCATCGAGGAGCACTACGGCTTCCCGCAGGACACCGAGTGGGCGTTCGACCCCGACGGCCGCCTGTGGATGCTGCAGAGCCGCCCGATCACGACCCTCCACGACGCGCCCGCGGCCGAGCGGCGCTGCGAGCGCGCAGCCAGAGCCCCAGGCGGTGCTGCTGCACGGTCTGGGCGGAGCGCCGGGCAGCGCCAGCGGCGCCGCGCGGGTGCTCGTGTCGCTCGGCGACGCGGCGAGCCTGAACGACGGCGACGTGCTGGTCACGCACATGACCTCCCCGGACTGGCTGCCGCTGCTGCGCCGCGCCGGCGCGATCGTCACCGACTCCGGCGGCATGACCTGCCACGCCGCGATCGTCTCGCGCGAGCTCGGCATCCCCTGCGTCGTCGGGACCGGCGAGGCGACCAGCAAGCTGCGCGACGGCGAGATCGTCACCGTCGATGCCACGCGCGGCGTCGTTCTCGAGGGTGCTCGCGCCGTCGAGCCCGGGCCGGCGCGCTCCGGCGAGCCGTCCGCGGCCGCGCAATGCCGGCGCGGTCTCGGCCGCGGCTCCCGTGACGGCCACCCAGATCCTCGTGAACCTGTCCGAGCCCTCGCAGGTGGCGCGCGTCAAGGACCTGCCGGTCGACGGCGTGGGCCTGCTGCGCGCCGAGATGATGGTGCTCGAGGCGCTGGCGGGCGATCATCCCCGCACGCTGCTCGAGGAGGGGCGCGGCGATGAGTTCGTCGCGCGGATGGCCGAGGGTCTGAGCACATTCGCATCGGGCTTTGCGCCGCGGCCGGTCACCTACCGCACGATCGACTTCCGCACCAACGAGTTCTCCGGGCTGCGCGGCGGCGAGCGCTTCGAGCCGCAGGAGGCCAACCCGATGATCGGCTACCGGGGCGCGCTGCGCTACACGCGCGAGCCCGACGTCTTCGCGCTCGAGCTGGCGGCGCTGCGCCAGGTCTGGGACGCGGGCCTGCACAACCTGCACGTGATGCTTCCGTTCGTGCGCACCACCCGCGAGCTGCGCCGCTGCCGCGAGCTGATCGCCGAGTCGGGGCTGCTCGACCGTGCCGGCTTCGAGCTGTGGGTGATGGCCGAGGTGCCCTCGGTGCTGTTCAACCTCGAGCGAGTACGCCGCCCTCGGCGTCACGGGCATCTCGGTCGGCTCCAACGACCTCACCCAGCTGCTGCTCGGCGCCGACCGCGACAACGAGGTGCTGGCCGAGACCTTCGACGAGCGCGACCCGGCGGTCACCGCCTACCTGCGCGAGCTGATCCCCCGCGCCCGCGAGCTCGGGCTGCGCACCTCGATCTGCGGCCAGGCGCCCTCGGTTCACCCCGAGTACGCCGAGCTGCTGGTGCGCGCCGGGATCGACGCGATCTCGGTCAGCGTCGACGCCGTCGAGCGGACGCGCAGGCTCGTCGCGGCCGCGGAGCAGCGCGTGCTGCTGGACGCCGCGCGCGACTCGAGCGCGCTAGCGGGATGTTCGAGGTTCGCATCCACGGCCGCGGCGGCCAGGGCGTGGTGACCGCGGCGGAGATGCTCTCGCTGGCGGCGTTCGACGAGGGCCGCTACGCGCAGGCGTTCCCGAGCTTCGGCTCCGAGCGCATGGGCGCGCCGGTCGTCTCGTTCTGCCGCATCGACGATCACGAGATCCGCACGCGCGAGCCGGTGATGGAGCCCGACGCGCTGATCGTCCAGGACCCGACGCTGCTGCACCAGGTGGACGTGTTCGGCGGGCTGCAAGCCGGACGGCTACGTCCTGATCAACACCGCGCAAGAGCTTCGACGAGCTCGGTCTCGGCGAGTTCGTGGGCGCCTTCCGCCCCGAGCGGCTGCTGACCGTGCCGGCCGTCCGAGCTCGCGCGCGAGCACACCGGACGCGCCGTCGCGAACGCCGCGCTGCTCGGCGGCTTCGCCGCGCTCACCGGCGCGATCTCGCTCGACGCCGTGTCGAGCGCGATCCGCGAGCGCTTCGCCGGCGCGGTCGCGGAGGGCAACGTCGCGGCGGCGCGCGGCTGCGCACACCTGGGTCACGGACGAGATGCGGGAGCTGTGCGGTGCTACGCCAGCTTGAGGGCTCGCGCGCGGTCGCCGAGGCGGTCGCGCTGTGCCGGCCGGAGGTCATCTGCGCCTACCCGATCTCGCCGCAGACGCACATCGTCGAGAACCTCTCGCAGCTGGTGAAGACCGGCGAGCTCGCGCCCTGCGAGTTCGTCAACGTCGAGTCGGAGTTCGCCGCGATGTCGGCGTCGATCGGCGCCTCGCGCCGCCGGCGCGCGCGCCTACACGGCGACCGCGAGCCAGGGCCTGCTGTACATGGCCGAGGCGCTCTACAACGCCTCGGGGCTCGGGCCTGCCGATCGTGATGACCGTCGCCAACCGCGCGATCGGCGCGCCGATCAACATCTGGAACGACCACAGCGACTCGATGTCCCAGCGCGACTCGCGGCTGGATCCAGCTCTACGCCGAGACCAACCAGGAGGCGCTCGACCTGCACATTCAGGCGTTCCGCCTGGCCGAGGAGCTCTCCACGCCCGGTGATGGTGTGCATGGACGGCTTCATCCTCACCCACGCCGTCGAGCGCGTCGAGATGCCCGACCCAGGAGCAGGTCGACGCCTTCCTGCCGCCCTTCCAGCCGCGCCAGGTGCTCGACCCCGACGAGCCGATCACGATCGGCGCGATGGTCGGGCCCGGAGGCGTTCATGGAGGTCCGGTACCTCGCGCACGCCAAGCAGATGCAGGCGCTGGAGCTGATCCCCGAGATCGCCGCGGACTTCCAGGCGGCCTTCGGGCGCGACTCCGGCGGGCTGCTGCGCAGCTACCGCACCGAGGACGCCGAGACGATCGTCGTCGCGCTCGGCTCGGTGCTCGGCACGATCAAGGACACGATCGACGAGCTGCGCGAGCGAGGGCGCTGAGGATCGGCGTCGTCGGCATCACCTCGTTCCGCCCGTTCCCGCTCGAGGCGGTGCGCGCGGCGCTCGCCGGCGCACGCGCGCGTGGTCGTGCTCGAGAAGGCGCTCGCCGTCGGCATCGGCGGGATCGTCTCGGCGAACGTCCGCATGGCGCTCGCGGGCATCCGACGTGCACGGCTACACGGTCGATCGCGGGCCTCGGCGGCCGGCCGATCACGAAGGCCTCGCTGCGCGGCCTGTTCACCGACGCGGCGGCCGAGAACCGCTCGAGCCGCTGACGTTCCTCGACCTGGACTGGGACGTCGTGAACCGCGAGCTGGAGCGCATGCGCTCCTCACGCGACGTCCGGCGCCGCACGCCGAGAACATCCTGCGCGACGTCGGAGCCGTGGCGGCGGGGCCGGTATGAGGAGCATCAGCGACATGAAGGCGCCGGCGATCCGCTTCTACCAGACCGGCAGCTTCGCGGTCGGCAACCGCCTGCTCGACCCCGAGCAGCGCTCCGTGCAGGCCGACGAGCAGCGCACGAACTCGATCACCTGCGGCCACCGCGCCTGCCAGGGCTGCGGCGAGGCGCTCGGCGCGCGCTACGCCCTCGACGCCGCGATGCGCGCCACCGACGGCAGATGATCGCGGCCAACGCGACCGGCTGCCTGGAGGTGTTCTCGACCCCCTACCCGGAGACCTCGTGGCGGATCCCGTGGATCCACTCGCTGTTCGCCAACGCGCCGGCGGTCTCGACCGGCATCGCCGCGGCGCTGCGCGCGAAGGGCCGCGAGGACGTCCGCGTCGTCGGCCAGGGCGGCGACGGCGGCACCGTGGACATCGGCTTGGCGTGCCTGTCGGGGATGTTCGAGCGCAACGACGACGTGCTCTACATCTGTTACGACAACGAGGCCTACATGAACACCGGCGTGCAGCGCTCCGGCGCGACGCCGCCCGCGGCGCGCACCGCCACGACGCAGGCCGTCGGGCCCGAGCCGGGGAACGTCTTCGGCCAGGGCAAGAGCGCGCCGCTGATCGCGATGGCGCACGAGATCCCCTACGTCGCCACCGCCACCGTCGCCGAGCTGCGCGACCTCGAGGCCAAGGTCCAGACGGCGATGGAGATCCGCGGCGCGCGCTACCTGCACGTCTTCGTGCCCTGCCCGCTCGGCTGGGGCAGCGCCTCCAAGGACACGATCCGCATCGCCCGCCTGGCCAAGGAGTCGGGCATCTTCCCCGTGTTCGAGGCGCGCGACGGCGAGGTCACGGCGGTCTCGAAGATCCGCCGCCAGGTGCCCGTCGAGGAGTACCTGCGCCCGCAGGAGCGCTTCGCCCACCTGTTCACAGCCCGAGCCGCGGCCCGAGGTGATCGCCCGCATCCAGGCGGGCGCCGACCGCAACATCCGCCGCTTCGGCCTGCTCGGCGACGCCGCGCCGTCACGGATTCTCGCTGCCGCCGAGCGGGCAAGGCTGATGGACAAGCCGTTCGCGATCACGCTCGACGTCGGCTCGAGCCTGGCCAACAAGACCGGCTCCTGGCGCGAGGAGCGCCCCGTCTACGTGCACCGCCTGCCGCCCTGCAACCACGGCTGCCCGGCCGGCGAGAACATCCAGCAGTGGCTCTACCACGCCGAGTCCGGCGACTACGAGGCGGCCTGGCGCGAGCTGGTCAAGGACAACCCGCTGCCCGCCGTGATGGGACGCGTCTGCTACCACCCGTGCGAGACCGCCTGCAACCGCGCGCAGCTCGACGACGCGGTCGGCATCCACGGCGTCGAGCGCTTCCTCGGCGACGAGGCGATCAAGCAGGGCTGGAAGCTCGCCGTCGAGGCAGAGCCGACCGGCAAGCGCGTGCTGGTCGTCGGCGCCGGTCCGTCGGGCCTCTCCGCCGCCTACCACCTGGCCCGCCGCGGCCACGACGTCACGATCCGCGAGGCGGGGCCGATGAGCCGGCGGCATGATGCGCTTCGGCATCCCGAACTACCGGCTGCCGCGCGACGTGCTCGACGCCGAGGTCGAGCGCATCCTCGACCTCGGCGTGAAGCTCGAGCTGAACACCAAGGTCACGAACGTCCTCGCCGCGATGCGCGAAGGCGGCTTCGACGCGGCCTTCCTGGCCGTCGGCGCGCACATCGGCAGGCGCGCCTACATCCCCGCCGGCGAGGCGGCGCACATCCTCGACGCGGTCACGCTGCTGCGCGAGCATGGAGGGCGAGGAGCGCCCGCTGCTGGGCCGGCGCGTCGTCGTCTACGGCGGCGGCAACACGGCGATGGACGCCGCGCGCACCGCCAAGCGCCTGGGCGCGAACGAGGCGATCGTCGTCTACCGGCGCACGCGCGAGCGCATGCCCGCGCACGACTTCGAGGTCGAGGAGGCCCTCGAGGAGGGCGTGCTGATGAAGTGGCTCTCGACGATCAAGCACGCCGACGCGGGCAAGCTGGTGCTCGAGCGGATGGAGCTCGACGACGAGCGGCTTCCCGCAGCCGACCGGCGAGACTCGAGGAGCTTGCAGGCCGACTCGCTCGTGCTCGCGCTCGGCCAGGACGCCGACCTCTCGCTGCTCGACGGGGTGCCGGGGCTCGAGATCGAGGACGGCGTGGTGAAGGTCGACGAGCGCATGATGACCGGCCACGAGGGCATCTTCGCCGGCGGCGACATGGTGCCCGCCGAGCGCACCGTCACCGTCGGCGTCGGCCACGGCAAGCAGGCCGCACGCAACATCGACGCCTGGCTGCGCCGCGCCGAGTTCGTCCATCCGCCGGAGCCCGAGCTCGCGAGCTTCGAGGAGCTCAACACCTGGTACTACGCCGACGCGCCGAAGACCGTCGCGCCCGCGCCTCGACGCGATCCGCCGGCAGTCGACCTTCGACGAGGTCACGCAGGGCCTGGACGAGGGCAACGCGCTGTTCGAGGCGCGCCGCTGCCTGTCGCTGCGGCAACTGCTTCGGGTGCGACAACTGCTACGGCGTGTGCCCCGACAACGCGGTGCTGAAGGTCGACGAGGGCGACGGCTACGCGTTCGACCTCGACTACTGCAAGGGCTGCGGCATCTGCGTCGAGGAGTGCCCGTGCGGAGCGATCGAGATGGTCCCGGAGCCGCTGTGAGACAGATGACGCGGCTGCGCACGCTCGAGCATCTCGACGTCACCGGCGAGCGGGTGCTGCTGCGTGTGGATCTCAACGTGCCGTTGCGCGACGAACCGGACGGCACGCGGCAGGTCGCCGACGATGCCCGCATCAGGGCCGCCCTGCCGACGATCCGGGAGCTGCGCCGGCGCGGCGCGAAGATCATCCTCGTCTCCCATCTCGGACGCCCCCACGGCCGCGAGGAGCGCCTCTCGCTGCGCCCGGTCGCGGACAGGCTCTCGCAGCTCGTGCGGGCGCCCGTGAAGCTCGCTCCGGCCGTGGTCGGCCCCGAGGTGGCCTCGATGGCGCGCGCGCTCGCGCCCGGCGAGATGATGATGCTCGAGAACGTCCGCTTCGAGCGCGGCGAGACAGAGAACGAACCACTGCTCTCGGACGAGCTGGCCGCGCTGGCGGACCGCTACGTCGACGATGCCTTCGGGACCGCCCATCGCGCGCACGCCAGCACCGAGGGGGTCGCGCACCTGCTCCCCTGCGCGGCGGGCCTGCTCATGCAGCGCGAGATCGAGACACTCCAGACGCTCCTGGGTGCGCCGCCGCAGCCGCTCGTGGCGGTGCTCGGAGGCGCGAAGGTCGCCGAGAAGATCGGCGTCGTCGAGCACTTCCTCGAGCACGCCGAGGCGGTGCTGGTCGGCGGCGCGATGAGCCTCCCCTTCCTTGCCGCCCAGGGACACCAGGTGGGGGCCAGCGCTCTCAGCGAGCCCGACCTGTCGGCCGCACAGCGGCTGCTCCAGAGCGCAGCCGAGGTACCCGGCACCCTGGCGCTGCCGGAGGACCTCGTGGTCGCGCGCGAGCCCGACGCCGGAGCCGAGCGGCGCACGCTTGCGGACGTGGAGGTCCCGGACGGCTGGCTGGCGCTCGACATCGGCCCGATCACCGCTGCGCGCTTCGCCGCGACGATCTCAGAGGCGGCGAGCGCGTTCTGGAACGGACCGATGGGCGTCTTCGAGCTGGAGCCCTTCTCGCGCGGGACGCGAGCCATCGCCGAAAGCCTCGCCGACGCCCGCGGACTCACGGTCGCGGGCGGTGGCGAGACCGTCGAGGCGATTCGCAGCTACCACCTCGAGCGGCGCATCGACCATCTCTCGACGGGCGGCGGTGCGACGCTCGAGCTCCTGCAGGGCCGCTCGCTGCCGGGCGTCGCGGCGCTGGAAGAGTGAGGACCGGGGGGCTGGGTGTTCGTGGCCGGCGAGCGCCCCTCGCCGGACGCGCGTAGAAACGTGCAAGCGGGGCCGGTGGAAGCACCGGATGTGCCTGCCCCCGGGGGGGTCTAGTTTCGGGAAGGGTCCATCGCGACCCCCCTCGGCGGGCCAGGGCCCGCCAACGCCGAATCCAGGTCACCGACCAAAGGCAGGCACCCATGAAGGCTCTCGTCTATCACGGCCCCGGAGAGCGCGGCTGGGACACGGTCGCCGACCCGGCGATCATCGATCCGACCGACGCGATCGTCCGTATCGACACCTCGACCATCTGTGGCACCGACCTGCACATCCTCAAAGGCGATGTGCCCGAGACCACTCCCGGCACCGTGCTCGGCCACGAGGCCGTGGGAACCGTGCAGGAGGTGGGAGCGAGCGTCGGCACGGTCGCCCCCGGCGACCGGGTGCTGATGTCCTGTGTGAGCTCGTGCGGGCGCTGCCGCTACTGCAAGGAACGCCGCTACGGGCAGTGCCTCGGCGGCGGCGGCTGGATCTTCGGCCACCTCATCAACGGGCTGCAGGCCGAGTACGCGCGCGTGCCGTTCGTCGAGAACTCCGTCCACAAGGTGCCGGAGCAGCTCAGCGACGAGCAGGTGCTGTTCCTCGCCGACATCCTGCCGACGTCCTACGAGGTCGGTGTGCTCAACGGCATGGTCGCGCCCGGAGATGTGGTGGCGATCGTGGGCGCCGGCCCGATCGGCCTGGCTGCGGTCCTGACCGCACGGCTGTACACCCCCGGACGGATCGTCGCGATCGACCTCGCCGACAGTCGGCTCGAGAGCGCGCGGGCGTTCGGCGCGGATACGACGATCAACAACGGCCGCGAAGACGCGCTCGCCGTGGTCATGGAGCTGACGGACGGGCTGGGCGCCGATGTGGCCTTCGAGGCCGTGGGCGTACCGGAGACCTTCGAACTCAGCGCCGCGCTGGTCCGGGCCGGTGGGCACGTCGCCAACATCGGCGTTCACGGCAAGCCCGCGGCGCTGCACCTCGAGAAGCTGTGGATCCGGGACGTCACGATCACGACGGGCCTGGTCGACACGTTCAGCATCCCCCAGCTGATGCGGCTGATCGCGAGCGGGCGCCTGGACCCCTCGCTGTTCGCGACCCACCGCTTCCCGCTGGGTGACACGATGGACGCCTACGACACGTTCGCGGATGCCGCGAACTCCGGCGCGCTGAAGGTCGTGCTGCAGGCATCGCCCGCGGTGGTTGGCGCCGGCGAGCAGGCCGCGGTAGCCGGGGCGCCGGCGTAGGAGCCCGCGGGTGGCGTTCGGAGCGGTGGCGGCCAGGGTCCGCGAATGCGCGCGCGGGGGCCCGTAGAGCGCCTTGCGGGCCGCCACCCCCAACAGTGCGAGGATGGCGCAGGTGACCGGTCCGTTGACACCGACCGAGTTGCGTGCGCTCGACGCCTACTGGCGCGCCGCCAACTACCTGTCGGTCGGGCAGATCTACCTGCTCGACAACCCGCTGCTGCGCGAGCCGCTGCGGATCGAGCACATCAAGCCGCGGCTGCTCGGGCCACTGGGGCACGACGCCGGGGCTGAACTTCGTCTACGCGCACCTGAACCGGGTGATCCGCGAGCGCGACCTGAACGCGATCTACGTCGCCGGGCCCGGCCACGGCGGGCCCTGGCGTGGTCGCGAACGTCTACCTCGAGGGCACCTACAGCGAGGTCTACCCCCACATCGGCCAGCGACGAGGAGGGGCTGCGCCGGCTGTTCCGCCAGTTCTCCTTCCCGGGCGGCATCCCCAGCCACGTCGCGCCGGAGACGCCCGGCTCGATCCACGAGGGCGGCGAGCTCGGCTACTCGCTTGCTGCACGCCTACGGCGCCGTCGTTCGACAACCCCGACCTGCTCGTCTGCTGCGTGGTCGGCGACGGCGAGGCGGAGACCGGGCCGCTGGCCGCGAGCTGGCACTCGAACAAGTTCCTCGAACCCGGCGCGCGACGGCGCGGTGCTGCCGGTCCTGCACCTGAACGGCTACAAGATCGCCAACCCGACGGTGCTCGCGCGGATCCCACACGAGCGAGCTGCGCTCGCTGCTCGAGGGCTACGGCTACGCGCCCCGCTTCGTCGAGGGCGACGGACCCGCCGGCGATGCACCAGCTGATGGCCGCGACGCTCGACGAGGTGCTGGCGAGATCGCGCGAGATCCAGCGCGGCGCGCGCGGGCGAGGCACGGCGGTGCGCGCAGCGCCCGCGCTGGCCGATGATCGTGCTGCGCACGCCGAAGGGCTGGACCGGGCCCGAAGGTGGTCGACGGCCTGCCGGCCGAGGGGTCGTTCCGCTCCCACCAGGTGCCGCTCGCCGACCTCGCCGGCAACCCCGAGCACCTGGCGCAGCTGGAGGCAGTGGCTGCGCTCCTACCGGCCCGAGGAGCTGTTCGACGAGCGACGGGGCGCTGCGCGCCGAGCTGGCCGCGCTCGCGCCGCGCGGGCGAGCGGCGGATGGGCGCCAACCCGCACGCCAACGGCGGCCTGCTGCTGCGCGACCTCGAGCTGCCCGACTTCCGCGACTACGCCGTCGAGGTGCCCGCGCCCGGCGCCGGAGCATGAGCGAGGCCACGCGCGTGCTCGGCGGCTTCCTGCGCGACGTGATCCGGCGCGAACCCCGAGACCTTCCGGATCTGATGGGGCCCGACGAGACCGCCTCCAACCGCCTGGGCGCGGTGTTCGAGGCGACCGACCGCGTGTGGGAGGCCGAGACGCTTGCCGACGCGACGATCACCTCGCGCCCGACGGGCGCGTGATGGAGGTGCTCTCCGAGCACCTCTGCCAGGGCTGGCTGGAGGGCTACCTGCTGACCGGCCGCCACGGGCTGTTCAACTGCTACGAGGCGTTCATCCACATCGTCGACTCGATGTTCAACCAGCACGCCAAGTGGCTGAAGGTCACGCGCGACATCCCCTGGCGGCGGCCGATCGCCTCGCTGAACTACCTGCTCTCCTCGCACGTCTGGCGCCAGGACCACAACGGCTTCTCCCACCAGGACCCCGGCTTCATCGACCACGTCGTCAACAAGAAGGCCGAGATCGTCCGCGTCTACCTGCCGCCCGGACGCCAACTGCCTGCTGTCGGTCGCCGACCACTGCCTGCGCAGCCGCGACTACGTGAACGTGATCGTCGCCGGCAAGCAGCCCTCGCTCGACTACCTGACGATGGACGAGGCGATCGCGCACTGCACGCGCGGGATCGGCATCTGGGACTGGGCGAGCAGCGACGAAGGCGTCGAGCCCGACGTGGTGCTCGCCTGCGCCGGCGACGTCCCGACGCTCGAGACGGTCGCCGCCGCGGCGATCCTGCGGCGCGAGCTGCCCGAGCTGAAGGTGCGGGTCGTCAACGTCGTCGACCTGATGCGCCTGCAGCCCGACACCGAGCACCCGCACGGGCTGCCCGACGAGGAGTTCGACGCGCTGTTCACGACCGGACAGCCGGTGATCTTCGCCTACCACGGCTACCCGCTGGCTGATCCACCGCCTGACCTACCGGCGCACCAACCACCACAACATCCACGTGCGCGGCTACAAGGAGGAGGGCACCACGACGACGCCGTTCGACATGGTCATGCTCAACGACCTCGACCGCTTCCACCTCGTGATGGACGTGATCGACCGCGTCCCGGGCCTGGCGCGAGCGCGCCGCGCACCTGCGCCAGCAGATGGTCGACGAGCGGCTGCGCCACCGCGCCTACACGCGCGAGCACGGCGACGACCCGCCGCGATGTCACCGACTGGACGCTGGCCGGGCGGAGGGCCACGGCAGCCAGGACGGCGCATAGGCCGCTCGCTGCGCGTCCTCGTCGTCAACGCCGGCTCGAGCAGCCTCAAGCTGGCGCTGCTGGACGGCGAGGACGCGATCGCTCGCCGCACGAGGAGCTCGCCGCGCCGCGGGCGCAGATCGACGATCGCGGCAGCTGCGCGCGGCGCTCGACTCGGGTCTCGGCGAGGCCGACGCGGTCGGCCACCGGATCGTCCACGGCGGCGAGCGCTTCCGCGAGGCGGTGAGGATCGACGCGGACGTCGAGGCCGGCCTGCGCGAGCTGGGCGACCTCGCGCCGCTGCACCAGCCGAAGTCGCTGGCCGCGCTGGACGCCGTGAGCGCGGCGCTGCCCGGCCTGCCCGCGGTCGCCTGCTTCGACACCGCCTTCCACGCGACCCTGCCCGGCGGCGGCCGCGACCTACGCGCTGCCGGCGGAGTGGCGCGAGCGCTGGGGACTGCGCCGCTACGGCTTCCACGGCCTCTCGCACGCGTGGGTCGCCCGGCGCGCGCCGGAGCTGCTCGGAGCGCGACGCGGTCGGAGCTGCGGATCGTCAGCTGCCACCTGGGCGCGGGCGCGTCGCTGTGCGCGATCGGCGGCGGGCGCTCGCTCGACACGACGATGGGCTTCACGCCGCTCGAGGGGCTCGTGATGGCGACCCGCTCGGGCAGCGTCGACCCCGGGATGCTGCTGTGGCTGCTGGAGCACGAGGGACTGTCGCCGCGGCGAGCTGGCCGACGCGCTCGAGCACCGCTCGGGCCTGCTCGGGTCTGGCGGGCAGCGCCGACATGCGCGAGGTCCTGCGAGCGGGACGCCGCGGGCGAGGACGACCGCCGCGCGCCTGGCGCTCGACGTCTACGTGCACCGCCTGCGCGCCGGGATCGCCGCGATGGCCGCGGCGCTCGGCGGCCTCGACGCGCTCGTGTTCACCGGCGGCGTCGGCGAGCGCTCGCCCGAGGTGCGTGCGCAGGGCCGCCGAGGGGCTCGCCTTCCTCGGCGTGGCGCTCGACGTTGCTCGCAACAGCCTCGCGCACAGCGACGCGGAGATCGGCGGCGACGGCGCGGACGTGCGCTGCCTGGTGATCACTGCCCGTGAGGACATCGAGATCGCGCGACAGGTCAGGCTCGCGCTGTCCCGCTAGCCCCGGCACCCCCTCTTCACGATCGTTTGGGCCCCCTGGCCGGGATAACTACTGAGGGGGCTCCCGGTGATCGCCCGGATGGCGCGAGACGCCCGTCGTGTGATGTTGGACTCCCCGACAAAGGAGCCGAGATGAAGGCCGCGATCGTCCACAGCTTTGACCAGCCCCTCGCCTTGGAGGACGTGCCGATCCCGCCGGCCGGTCCCGAGCAGGTGCTCGTGCGGATCGAGGCGTGCGGTCTGTGTCACACCGACATCCACGCCGCGCGCGGCGAGTGGCCGGTGAAGCCCGAACCGCCGTTCATCCCGGGGCACGAGGGCGTCGGCATCATCGAGCGCGTCGGCTCGGGCAACCTGCACGGCCTGGAGGAGGGCATGAGGGTCGCTCTGCCGTGGCTCGGCTACGCGTGCGGCGATTGCCGCTACTGCAACTCGGGCGCGGAGACCCTGTGCGAATCGCAGATCAACACCGGCTACGGGATGAACGGCGGCTTCGCCGAGTACGCGGTCGGGTACGCGCGCCACGTCGTACGCGTTCCCGACGACGTCGATCCGCTGGACGCCGCGCCACTGACCTGCGCGGGCGTCACGACCTACAAGGCGGTGAAGGTCTCCGGCGCATCGTCGGCCGGCCTGGTCGCAGTGTTCGGTGCCGGCGGCCTCGGTCATCTGGCGATCCAGTACGCGCGCACGACGGGTGCGGCGGTCGTCGCCGTCGACATCAACGAGGAGCGCCTGAACACAGCTCGCGAGCTGGGTGCCGAGCACGTCGTGCACGTGGGCGAACAGGACCCGGTCGCCGCGATCCAGGCGCTCGGGGGAGCGGACCAGGCGATCTCCACCGCCGTGACCCCGTCGGCGTTCGAGCAGGCACTCGGATCGTTGGCTCGCGGGGGCACGCTGGTCTGCGTCGGGCTGCCGGCCGAGAACGAGATGCGCCTGCCGATCTTCCAGACGGTGCTCGGCGGCCTCACGGTCAAGGGCTCGATCGTCGGCACGCACCACGATCTCGAGGAGGTCTTCGAGCTTCACCGCCGCGGGCGCACGAAGGTCGAGCGCGTCGAGCGCGAGCTCGACGACGTCAACGACGCGATCGCCCAGGTGCTCGACGGGAGCGCACCGGCTCCGCGGATGGTCTTCCGCATGTCGGCTGTCGAGACCCGCGCGGCCGAGAACGCACACGTGGCCGCGCAAGTCTGAAGCCGGCGCCCCGGGTCACACAAATCTCAAGCACGCCAATCTCAGGAGGACTCACATGGCAGTTGCAGTCGAAACCCCAACGATCTTCGCGGCGCCCGGCCAGGGCGGGAGCGTAGTCGAGCTGAAGGGCCGCTATGAGAACTTCATCGGCGGCGAGTGGGTCGCGCCGAGCGCCGGGAAATACCGCGAGAACCTCTCCCCCGCGACGGCCGAGGCATTCTGCGAGGTGGCCGACTCGACGCCCGCGGACGTCGAGCGGGCCCTCGACGCTGCCCACGCTGCCAGGGACTCGTGGGGCCACCGGTCCCCGGCCGAGCGCGCGGCAGTGCTAGACGCGATCGCCGACGCCATGCAGGAGAACCTGCAGATGCTCGCCATCGCCGAGAGCTGGGAGAACGGCAAGCCGGTCCGGGAGACGCTCGCAGCCGACCTGCCGCTGGCGATCGACCATTTCCGCTACTTCGCCGGCGCCGTCCGCGCCGAGGAGGGCTCGATCTCCGAGATCGACGAGAAGACCTACGCCTACCACTTCCGTGAGCCGCTGGGCGTCGTCGGGCAGATCATCCCGTTCAACTTCCCGCTGCTGATGGCGGCATGGAAGATCGCCCCCGCACTGGCCGGCGGGAACTGCACGGTGATCAAGCCGGCGAGCCCCACGCCCTGGTCGCTGCTGAAGCTCGCCGAGGTCATCCAGGAGGTCGTACCGCCCGGCGTGATCAACATCGTGAACGGCTCGGGCGCAGAGGTCGGGCGTGCGCTCGGCTCGAGCAAGCGGATCGCGAAGATCGCGTTCACCGGCGAGACGGTGACCGGTCGGCTGATCATGGGCTACGCCGCGCAGAACCTGATCCCGTCGACGACGGAGCTCGGCGGCAAGTCGCCGAACATCTTCTTCGCGGACATCCTCGACGCCGACGATGCGCTGCTCGACAAGGCGATCGAGGGGCTCGTGCTATACGCCTTCAACAAGGGCGAGGTCTGCACATGCCCGTCCCGCGCCCTGATCCAGGAGTCGATCTACGAGGAGTTCATGGGTCGCGCGCTGGAGCGCATTCGAGCC
The DNA here is from genome assembly GCA_963742805.1 of uncultured Solirubrobacteraceae bacterium. Lineage (GTDB taxonomy): Bacteria > Actinomycetota > Thermoleophilia > Solirubrobacterales > Solirubrobacteraceae > Palsa-744. The sequence goes on from CAVUNG010000002.1 coordinate 887,337, forward strand.
ATCCGGCAGGGCAACCCGCTCGACCCCTCCACCCAAATCGGCCCGCAGGTCTCCAGGGCCCAGCTCGAGAAGATCGAAAGCTACGTGAAGATCGGGCTGGACGAGGGTGCGGAGCTGCTGATCGGCGGACACCGGGCCGAGATGGACGGCGATCTCGAGGGCGGCTACTACTTCGAGCCGACCGTGCTGAAGGGCGATAACTCGATGCGCGTCTTCCAGGAGGAGATCTTCGGGCCGGTGCTCGCGGTGACGACCTTCCGCGACGAGGCAGAGGCACTGGAGATCGCCAACGACACGATGTACGGACTCGGCGCCGGCGTCTGGACTCGTGACGGCAGCCGCGCATTTCGCATGGGCCGCGAAATCGAGGCCGGCCGAGTCTGGACCAACTGCTACCACCTCTACCCCGCCGGCGCAGCATTCGGCGGCTACAAGTCCTCAGGGGTCGGGCGCGAGAACCACCGCATGATGCTCGACCATTACACGCAGACGAAGTGCCTGCTCGTCAGCTACGACCCGGAGCCGCTGGGGTTCTTCTAGGGATGTCTGACGCGCACGAGCAGGGACGGGTCAGCGCGACACCGCAGGTGCTCGAGGTTCTCGAGCACCTGCGGGCGCGCTACGGCCCACTGGTGATCCACCAATCCGGTGGTTGCTGTGACGGCAGTTCGCCGATCTGCCTGCCCGCCCATGAGCTGCCCGCCGGGCCCCACGATGTGCTCTTGGGGGTTCTGGGCAGCACCCCCGTCTACGTCGACCGCGATCAGGATGAGCGCTGGCGGAACCCGAGGCTGCGAATCGGTCTCTCACCGGGCCCGGCTATGGGCTTCTCGCTCGAGAGCACCGAGGGTGTCCACCTGATCGCGCTCTCAGAGGACGCTCGCTAGCAACATCGTCCTCGCCGAGCCGCCCCTCAGGTAGTCGCGCTCGCCGGCGCGAGCGCGACTCCCCGCACGCAGGCCACTGGCAGCCGTCCCGAGCGCCGGACCCCAAGATCCGTGCTTAGCCGCGGAGGGCCGGCGTGTTTACCCGGTGGCCGGGGACCGCGAGGGCGGGCTAGCCTGCTCTCATGGCCGCTCATCTCCAGCTGGCGAGCACCCCGGGGGAGAACGCGACCCAGGCGGCCGATGCCTCGATCCCGGTCGTGCTGGCCGACGACCACGCGCTGATCCGGGGCTCGCTGAGGACACTGCTCGACGGCGAGGAGGGCGTCAGCGTGGTCGCCGAAGCGGACGACATGGCCGACGTCACGCGGCACGTGCTCGGTCACGCGCCGCAGGTGCTCGTGCTGGACCTGAACATGCCCGGCGGCTCGAGCATCGAGGCGATCAGCTGCCTGCACGAGCAGGCGCCCGGCACCAAGGTCGTGGTGATGACGATGGAGGAGGAACCGGGGTTCGCCAAGCGTGCCTTCGCGGCGGGCGCTGTCGGGTTCGTGTCGAAGGAGTTCGCTGACGAGGAGCTCCCCGCCGCCGTTCGTGCCGCGGCACGTGGTGAGGAGTTCGTCAGCCCGCGGATCGCCGCGCGGCTCGGCGCGCTGCACCGCGCGCTGAGCGAAGACTCGTTGTCGGCGCGCGAGGTCGAAGTCCTGCGCCTGATCGCTCTCGGGCACACGAGCGTCGAGATCGCCCGCAAGCTGCGCCTCTCGCCCCGTACGGTGGAGAGCCACCGCGCGAACGTGCACCGCAAGCTGGGCCTCGCGACCCGTGCCCAGCTCGTCCGCTACTCGCTACGACGCGGTCTTCTCGGCTGACTGCGAGGTTGTGCCGCCTGCCGACGTTGGTAGGCACGCCGTGATCAGGGTGCCGTGCTCGCCCGTCTCGACGCTGAGCATCCCGCCGGCGAGCGCAACGCGCTCGCGCATGCCGGCGAGGCCGAAGCCCGTGCTCGAGGCCCCGGGATCGAAGCCGGCGCCGTCGTCCTTGACCTCGACCCGCAGCTCACCGTCGGACTCGGACACCGCGACCCGTACGCGCGTCGCGCCGGCGTGCTTGGCGACGTTCGTGAGCGCCTCCTGGACGAGCCGGTACACGGCAGTCTCGAGGTCGTCGCTGAAACGCCGTTCCTCCTTTGCCGGGCCGGGCAGCTGCAGCTCGACGTCGATCCGGAACCCGTCGTCTTCACGGTGACGATCCAGCAGCGCTTCGATCGCGGTGCGCAAACCCAGCTCATCCAGAGCGGCGGGCCTGAGCTCGGTGATGATCGCCCGCAGGTTGGCGATCTCACGCTCGATGTGCTCGACGGCTTCCCCCATCGCCGCCCGCGCCTGCCCGAGGTCATCGCCGCGACGCGCGGAGGAGAGCAGCAGACGCAGGCCGCCGAGGCCCTGCAGCGTCTCGTCGTGCAGCTCGCGCGCCCAGCGGCGGCGCTCGGCGTCGGCCGCGGCGAGCGAGCTGCGCAGCCGGTCGCTCTGGACGCTCTGAGCCAGCGCGACGGCGGTTGCGGCGCTGGCGGCGAACGTCCGCATCAGCTGCTCGTCCTCCTCGGTGAAGACGCTGCCCTGGTCGCCGCGGTCGAACGCCGCGAGCACCCCGACCCCCTCCCCGCGGTAGAGCATCGGCACCAGCAGGGCGGTCTCGGGCTCGGCGACGCCGAACTCCGCCGGCGCGATCCGCAGGCGCCTGGCAACGTCGGTGATCCGCTCGGGATGGCCGCGTTCCAACACCTGGCCGGAGGTCGAGCCGGCGACAGGGATCCGTACGCCCCGGATCGTCTCGACGTGACCCGCGCTTGCCCGCACGGCCAGCTCGTCGCCTTCGCGCAGCATGATCACGATGCTGCGGGCTCCGACGAGAGCGCGGCCGCGCTTGACGATCAGCTCGAGCACGTGCTCGAGCGCGATCTCCCCGCCGATCGCGACGGCCACGTCGCGAGTGGCCTCCAGGCCGCGGATCGCGCGCTCGGCCTCATCGCGGCGAAGCTCACTGGTCTCATACAGGCGCGCGTTCTCGATCGCGACGGCGGCCCAGTCGGCGAGGATCACGGCGGCCTCCTCGTCCTGCTCGGTGAACTCGCCGCCGCCCTTCTCGGTCAGGTACAGGTTCCCCCAGGCCTGCCCACCGATCCTGACCGGCACGCCGAGGAAGCTGCGCATGACGGGGTGCCCGGCCGGGAAGCCGTAGCTCGAGGGGTGCTGGCCGACGTCCGCGAGCCGCAGCGGCTCGGGGTGCTCGATCAGCTCCCCGAGCACGCCCCGACCGCGCGGCAGGGCCCCGATCGCACGATGGGTGTGCTCGTCCACCCCGGAGGTCAGGAACTGATCGAGCTCGGTGCGCTGCTCGTTCAAGATCCCCAGCGCTGCATAGCGTGCACCGGTGATCTCTCGCGCCGTCTCCAGCACCCGGTCGAGGACGACGCTCAGGTCGAGCTCGGTGACGAGCTCACGGCCGACATCGAGCAGCCGGCGAAGCCGAGGTTCCTCAGAGTAAGAGTCCATCCATCTTCGGAGCTTAGACCTCAGGCAGCTCTACCCGAGCGCCGGATGCGAACAACCGGACAAGCGGCTCACGTGCGCCGCTCGCGATCCGTAGTCCCCCACCGAACGCTTCGGCCGATCGCCGATCCGCGCGCCCCCGGACGCGACCTACGGTGGAGGGGAACGTCATGGACAGCACAACAACGGGCATCCACGCGCGCTCTGCCTCGTCCGCCCGCGAGGTGCGCTGAGCGTGATGTTGCGCTGCCGGCACTGCGGCGAGGTGATCGGTGTCTATGAGCCGGTGATCGAGGTGCGGGGGAGCCGCGCGGTCGAGAGCTCCCGCGCGCTGGACCCGCAGCTCGGGACCCGGGACGCCGAGCACTTCCACCGGTCGTGCTTTGAGCAGTCGGGGCCTGCCGCCGATCGGACGATCGGGACTCCGTAGTTTCTCCGGTCGGCTCGGCGGACTTACGCGGCTGGCGCCGAGATCCAGGCGAGTTAGGTTCAAGGCATGACAAGCAACCGGCCTCACCCCAAACTACGCGTGGCGATCGTCGGCGGCGGCGTCGCCGCGCTCGAGACGGCGCTGGCGCTGCACGAGCTTGCGCCGCAGCAGACCGCGGTCACCGTTCTCGCCCCGAACGAGGAGTTCGTCTACCGGCCGATGACGGTCCGTGAGCCGTTCGCGTACCCGGCGGCAAGGCGCTACCCGCTGGGCGAGATCGTGCGCGACGCAGGCGCCGAACTGCTCACCGGTGAGCTTGACCATGTCGAGGCGCAGGCGCACACGATCCACACCAAGGCCGGTGAGGCGATCGAGTACGACGCGCTCGTGCTGGCGCTCGGTGCCCGTGCCGTCCGGCGCTACAAGCACGCGATAACGATCGACGACCGCCGCATGGATGAGACGCTGCACGGGCTCGTCCAGGACATCGAGAGCGGCTACGTCGACAGCGTCGCCTTCGTCGCGCCGGGGCGGATGGCGTGGCAGCTGCCGCTGTACGAGCTGGCGCTGATGACGGCCGGGCGCGCGTACGACATGAACATCGACCTGCGCGTGACCATCATCACGCCCGAGGACACTCCACTGGCGGTCTTCGGGACAGTGGCCAGCAGCGCGATCGCAGCACGGCTCGAGCGCGCGCACATCGAGACGATCAACTCCGCGTACGTGGAGATCCCCGCCACCGGCGAGCTCGTGATCAATCCGGGCGACCGCCATCTGCACGTCAACCGGGTGGTCGCGTTGCCCGAGCTCTATGGCCCTTCGGTCCGCGGCATCCCTCTCGGCGACCACGGCTTCATCCGCGTCGACCCGTACGGGAAGGTGCGGGACGTCGAGAACGTCTTCGCGGCCGGCGATGCGATCGACTTCCCGATCAAGCACGGCGGGCTGGGTTCACAGCAGGCCGACGTTGCCGCCATGTCGATCGCCTCGCTGGCCGGAGCTGACGTCGTGCCCGAGCCTTTCGACCCGGTGGTCCGCGGCATGCTGCTGACCGACAGCGAGCCGCTCTACCTGACTGCGCGTATCGCCGGCGGGCGTGGGTTCAGCTCGGAGGTCTCAGACAGTCCGACATGGCTTTCGGGACACAAGATCGCCGCGAAGTACCTCGCGCCGTACCTGGAGCAGCTCGACGCCGCGTCGCTGCCGGCCCGATGAGCAACGACGCTGCAGCGGATACGGCGCCGCGGTGCGTTGTCGTCGGTTATGAGCGGAGCGAGAGCGCGCGCCGCGCAGTCCTCTGGGCAGCCCGCGAGGTGTCCGGCGAGGAGAAGCTCGTGCTGGTCCACTCCTGTCGCGGGTTGCATGCTCCGCCGTCGCCGCTGTCGAGCAGCGACGAACGCCGCGACTACGGGCGCGCACTGATCGACGAGCTGATGCTCGAGGGCGAAGACCTGCTCTTCGAGCTGGACGTGGAGGCGCAGATCTCAGACGAGGACCCCGTGACGGCGCTGATCGACGCTGCGGTGCGTCAAGGCGGCCGGCTGATCGTGATCGGCGGCAAGCAGCACTCACCGCTGAGCAAAGCTCTCGGCACCGTCACCAGCGAGCTGGTCGGCTGCTCTCCCGTCCCCGTCATGGTGATCGGGCCGCGGGCAGGGGCCCCGGCAGGAGCCGGCGGCCTCCCCCGGCCTACAGCGCGCCGGTGATCGACTCCAGCATCCGCGGCTCCACGGGCAGGTCGGCCAGCGACGCGGCCACCTCGGCGGCCTTCTCGATCGTGGCAGTGTCGGTCTCGGCCACCCACCGCCCGAGCCAGCGCAGCGCGTAGGCGTCGTACTCGCCGGGGCTCGCCGCGGCGATCAGCGGCAGGAAGCGCGCCGCCGTGGCCAGTTCGATCGGCCGGCCGCGCTCGAGGCGCAGTTCCTCCGCCAGCGCGACAGCATGGCGCAGGTCCCCCCTCTCCAGAGCCTTCTCCAGCTCCGCCGCCGGTCTCCACGGCCTCGGTGTCATGCGAACGTATGTTCGCATGACTGTCAAGTGCCGGGCCCAGCGGATCGCCGGCGAGGTGTGGCCGAACATCCGATTGCGCGCGGCAGATCCCTGGCTACCGTTCCTGAGCACAACAACAGGGGGTCAACAAGGATGTTCGACGACAACTCTTCTCGCCCGCGTCCGGCCCGCCTGGTGGCGCTCGCCGTCGCCACCGCAGCCGCCGCGCTCGCTCTCGCCGCTCCGGCCGGCGCAGCCGAAAACTTCGTCGTCGGCGACGAAAACGCCGCCGTCGGCACGCAGGTCACGTTCTGGGGAGCGCAGTGGTGGAAGCTCAACTCGCTCTCGGGCGGCCTCGCGCCGGCGTCCTTCAAGGGCTTCGCGAATGAAGTGACAGGCTCCTGCGGGGGCTCGTGGACGACCGACCCCGGCAACAGCTCCGAGCCGCCGGAAGGGCCGCTGCCGCCGTTCATCGAAGCGATCGTCTCGCACTCGATCACCAAGCACGGACGGGTGATCTCCGGCGACATCGTCGGCGTCGTGCGGATCGCCACCGACCCGGGCTACCGGCCGAACCCGGGCCACGCCGGCACCGGCACGGTGGTCAGCGTCGTCTGCGGCCCGGGCGCCGAAGAACCCGAAAAAGAAGGCCCGCCGGTCTGACCGTGGCGCACAGCCGGGGCGTGCCCGTTCGACCCGCCCCGGCTGAAGCTCGCTCTCAGGCGTCGCGTTCGATGCTGTACATGACGTGCCGCGACAGCGGGCCGGCCGGCTCGAGCCGCGGGTGGTCGAAGTCCGCCGTGGCGTCGTGGCTCATGCCGAGCCGCTCCATCAGCCGGCGCGAGCGCTCGTTCCCGGCGGCCGTGTAGGCGACGATCCGGTCGAGCCCGAGCGTCCCGAAGCCATAGGCGAGCGCCGCCGCGGCAGCCTCCCGGGCGATCCCCCTTCCCCAAAAATCACGTCCCAGCCGCCAGCCGACCTCGACCGCCGGCGCGAGCGGGATGTCGTCGGGGACCGGCGAGAGCCCCACGAACCCGGCGAGCGCGCCGTCCTCGCGTAGGGCCACCGCCCAGAATCCGTACCCGTCGCGCTCGAAGCCCGCCTCCAACCGCGCGAGCAGCAGCGCCGCCTCCGCACGCGAGAGGGTCGCGGGGAAGTGCTCCATCACCTGCGGATCGGCGTTCATCTCCGCCAGCGCGCCGAGGTCGGCCGCGCGCCAGCGGCGCAGCAGCAGCCGCTCGGTCTGCAGTGCCGGTCCCGGCCCGGCGTCGGGCACGGACCGCTCAGCCGTTGAGGCGGACCGGGAGCGTCTTGAGCTGGTTGATGAAGGGCGATTCGACGAAGCCGGGAGCCCCGTCGATGGCGATGCGCGGGTAGCGCGCCAGCGTCTCCTCGATCAGGATCCGCAGCTCCATCCGTGCCAGCGCCGTGCCGAGGCAGAAGTGCCGCCCGCCGGCGCCGAACGCCTGGTGCTCCGCCCTGCGCCGGAGGTCGAACGCGTCCGGGTTCTCATATCGGCTCTCATCGCGGTTCGAGGACACGTACCACATGACCACCTTCTCGCCCTCTTTGATCTGCTGCCCGTGCAGCTCGGTGTCACAGCTCGCCGTGCGCCGGAAGTGGGCGAAGGCGGGGAACATGCGCAGCGCCTCCTCGACCGCATCTGCGACCAGCGAGGGGTCCGCGAGCAACAGCGCGCGCTGCTCGGGGTCTTCCATGATCGCGCGCATGCCGCTGCAGTAGGTCGCCTTGGTCGAATCGTTGCCGGCGGCCATCAGCAGGAAGAAGCCCATGACGATCTCGTGTTCCTCGAGTTTCTCCCCGTCGACCTCCGAGTGCACGAGCACGCTCGTCAGGTCATCGGTGGGGTTCTCGCGCCGTTCGGCGATCAGCTTGCCGCAGCGCTCGAAGATCTCGGGCACGAGCTTGCCCATGATCGCGTCGATCCCGTCGGGGTTCAGATCCTCATCGCCGCCGCCGAGCGTGGCGTTCATCAGCTCGGCCCAGATCGCGTCTTCTTCCGGCGTGATGCCCATGAAGCTGCCGATCACGCGAGCGACCACGGGCTGGGCGACCTCGTTGACGAGATCGCAGTCCTCGCGCCCCTCGAGACGGTCCAGCACCTCGCGCGTGATCTCGCGGATGCGCTCCTCGTGGTCGGCGATCCGCTTCGGCGTGAAGCCCGCTTGGAACAGGGCCTTGACGCGGTCGTGCTTGGGCGGGTCCATGCCGATGAACATCGCGCGCGTCAGCTCGAGCGGGATCACTCCCGCGGCGGTGATGCCGCCGAGTTCGGAGGAGTAGGTGCGGAAGTCGCGGCTGACCGTGTGGACGTCCTCGGCCGTCGTGATCGACCAGAACCCGGCCTCCCCCGGGAACTCCGGGATCTTCTCGGTCCAGTGCACCGGGCACTCCGCGCGCAGGCGCTTGAACGTCTCGTGTGGCGGTCCGTCGTGCCACAGCTCCTCGTCGGTGACTTCAACGCTGCGGATGTCGCTGCCCACCGTCGCCATCGGGACCTCCGGGGTCGTTTCGCCGAACGCCCGACGATGTTACTGGCTGCGCAGCCAGTCCGGGCGAGCGGGGCCGTCGATGCGGTCGACCGTGAGCGTCCCGACCTTCAGCGCGCCGACCTCGAGCGAGTCCAGCACGATCTCCCCGCCGCGCGCGCCGCCGACCGCGAGGCGCCCGATCGCGGCCCTGCCGATCGCCAGGCGCCCGATCGCGACGACGCCGAGGGCGACCGATCCGCCCGCCAACGCGCCGAAGGCGAACGCACCGATGCCGCCGGCCCCCAGCGCTCGGGCGGGGCGTGCGTAGCTGTGCCGGGACAGGCTCCTCGGTGAGGCACGGCGACGGTCAGCTCGCGCCATGGGCGGCGGCAGCGCTCCACTCGCTCTTCGCCAGGGCGCGCCCGGCGAATCTCAGCATCGCCGGCATGTGTTCCTGGACCGTTTCCATGTTGTGTTCGCCCGGATACAGCGCGCTGTGGGCGTCGGCGCCCGCGGCGCGCATCGCGGCGGCGAACGGCGCGTCCTCGCTCGGGTTGGCGATCTTGTCCTGCTCGCCGCCGTAGACGAAGGCGCTCAGGCCGAGCGCGTGAATGGCGGGCTTATCGATTGCGAGCTGGTCTTCGAGGCCGTTGAAGAAGCCGAGCCAGCTCTCGACGACGCCGAACCGGCCGGGGTTGTCGAGCGCCAGCTCCATCGCGCCGTAGCCGCCCATCGAGACGCCCGCGATCGCGCGCCCGGTGCGGCCGGCGATCGTCGGCAGCATGCGGTCCACCATCTCCTGCACTTCGAGCACGTAGCTTTCGTAGTACTGGCCGTTCAGGTTGCGCCAGTTGTTGGCCCCGCCCCCGCCCTGGATCATGACGGCGATCATCGGCGGGATCGCCTGCGTGCGGATCAACGCGTCCAGCTGTTCCTGCAATCCGGCTTCGAGGAAAGCAGTCGCGTGCTGGCTGTTGCCGTGGAGCAGGTAGAGGACCGGGTAGCGAGCCGGGCTTCCCGCGGCCGCCGCGCGCAGCGCGGGCGGCTCGTACACATAGAAGGAGCCCTGGCGACGCAGCGAGGCGGACGGGTAGAGCACGTGCGCGATCTCGCTGCCGGCAGAGTCGACGCTGATCCGGCGCAGCGCCGGCGACGGCAGCAGGCTCGGCGGGCCCGTGTCCGCGACGCGCACCGGTGCGACGCTGTCATGGCCGCCGAAGCCCAGCCGGCCCTCGAGCGCCAGCGCCAGCGTGACGCCGGCGAGCGCGATCAGCAGCGCGGCGATCAGCAGGCGCCGGGCGCGCAGCCAGGGCGTGGGAAGCGCCGCCGGTTCGGCGTGCGCCGGCGTCAGAGCCGGCGGGCGGGCCGGAACCCAGGACGGCGGAAGCGCCTCGGCTGCCGCGGCATTCGAGCCGAGCCCGGGCCAAGCCCAGTCGCCGAGGTTCTCAAGCCACGTCTGGCTGCCTTCAGAGCGGGGAGACATCCAGGTGATTGAACGGACCGTGGTGCGGAAACCCAACCCCTGCACGAAGCCTCCCAGGGCAGGTCCGGGGATTGGGAGAGTCGGCCGGCGCTCGGTGCCGGCCTCAGGAGGGGTCGGCCGGCGCTAGGTGCCGGCCTCAGGAGGGGTCGGCCGGCGCTCGGTGCCGGCCGACCGCTCAGCGGGCCGCGCGGCCCGGATGGCTCAGTCCGTGCTCCAGACGTTGCCGGTGTCGCCGAAGCCGAGCGCACGCTTCGTGGCTTCGGTGAGGTCGTATTCGCGTCCCGCGACGTAGGGGCCGCGGTCCACGACCGGGACGCGGATCGTCCGGTCGCCGTAGTGCAGCGTCACGATCGTGCCGCACGGCAGCGTCTTGTTCGCGACGCCGAGCGTCGAGCTGGTGAGCTCGCCGCCGCACGCGAGGCCCCCACCGCCGCCGTACCAGGATGCGCCGGCGAGGTGGTAGACGTTCAGGCGGCCGAGGCGCCGGCGCGAGGATTGCGCCGTGGAGTCGCCCTTGAAGCGCAGCCTGAGCAGCCTGCTGCCGAGGCGTTGCGGACGGAAGCTGAAGCGGAAGCGGCCCCGCGCGCCGGTGCGGGCGAGCGCCATCGTGTGCCAGCCGCGGCCGACCAGCACCTGCAGCGAGACAGCGCGCCCGCGCCGGGCGGGCCTGCGGGCTTCGAGCAGCGTGCCGTCAACGGAGCCGGGGTTCCCGGCAAGCACGTTGAGGTCCTCGCGCCGGACCTTCAGCGAGGTGTGGAGCGGCACCGGGAACACGGCCGGGGCCGATGCTTCGACGCCGACCGGCGCCAGAACAGGCGCAGGGGTAGCGGGCGTCGCGGGGACGAACAATGGGATTTTGGGACCTCCTTGTGGTCCGCCTGCGGGGTTAGCTGTCGGGCTCACATCCGGGCGGCGTGCGGCTCCGGGCCGCACGACGTCCGGGCGTTACCGCCGCAGAGGCAGCGGATTCGCCCCGTCCGGCGCTCATCTGAAGCGGCGCCGGCAGTGGTTCCCCCGTTCGCCCTCATCCACGAGGGCGATTCGGCGAGTCGAACAGTTGTTCGCCGATGCTAGGTGTGCGGACCCCGTTCCTTCTGTGAGCCACGTCACACAACACGCAAGTGACAGCCGCCACGAAATCCCCCATTTGCAGGGGTTTTGCCTGTGGCAGCGGGGGTTCTCAGGGCGTTATGACAATCCCGCGACGGTGCGACGGAACCTGCCGGCCGCGCGTCTTTCCGGCGCCGGCAAGGTGACGTTGCCCGCGACGGCGGAATCAGCGACAATCGCTGCGATGGCGAATCCCGACCGCCTGACCGCGCTCGACACGACGTTCCTGCATCTCGAGGACCACTCGACCGCGCACATGCACGTCGCGTCGGTGATGGTGTTCGAGGGCTCGGCGCCGACGCATTCGGAGTTCGTCGATCACGTCGAGTCGCGGCTGCATCTCGTGCCGCGCTACCGCCAGCGCCTCGCGCACGTTCCGCTCGGCCAGGGGCGCCCGGTGTGGGCGGACGACCCGCACTTCAACCCCTACTACCACATCCGGCACACCGCGCTGCCCAAGCCCGCCGACGACGCCGCGCTCAAGCGACTCGCGGGGCGCCTCTTCTCCCAGCGCCTGGACCGTCACAAGCCGCTGTGGGAGATCTGGCTGGTCCAGAACCTGTCCGGCAACCGCTTCGCCGTGATCGCGAAGACCCACCACGCGCTCGTGGACGGGATCTCCGGCGTCGACATCACGACGGTCCTCTTCGACACGGCGAGCGAGCCGGCACCGGTCGCGCCCGGCGAGCCGTGGAGCGCGCAGCCGCTGCCGGGTTCGGCGAAGCTGCTCGGCGAGGCGCTGGTCGAGCGCTCGACTGTCCCGAGCGAGATGCTGCGCGGCAGCCGGGCGCTGCTGCGGGCGCCCCGGCGCGCTGTCGGCCAGGTCCGCGAGGGGCTCGTGAACATCGGCGCGACGACGCTCGCGGGCGTGCGTTCGCCGGCTCCTGCCAGCCCGTTCAACGTCGAGATCGGGCCGCACCGCCGCTACACCTTCGTGGACGCCGACCTCGGGCGCTTCAAAGCCATCAAGGACTCGCTCGGCGGGACGCTCAACGACGCCGTGCTCACGGCCGTGACGCTCGCGCTCGGGCGCTACCTGCGGCGCCAGGGCACTGACACCGACGGGCTCGTGCTGAAGGCGATGGTGCCGGTCTCGGTGCGCACGAAGGCACAGCGCGGGGCGCTCGGGAACCAGGTCGCGGCCATGTGGGCGCCCCTTCCGGTCGGCATCACCGCTCCGGCCGAGGCGCTGACGACGATCGCCGCCGCGATGGACGAGCTGAAGAAATCAGGCCAGGCGGTCGGCGCGCAGGTGCTCACGAACCTCGCGGGCTTCGCGCCCCCGACGATCCTCAGCCAGGCCGCGCGGCTGCAGGCACGCCAGCAGTTCTTCAACCTCGTCGTGACCAACGTGCCGGGGCCGCAGTTCCCCCTCTATCTGCTCGGGCGCGAGCTGCAGCGCCTGTACCCCGTGGTCCCGCTGGCCGCGCGCCAGGCGCTCGGCATCGCGATCATGAGCTACAACGGGCACCTCGGCTTCGGGCTGCTCGGCGACTACGACGCGCTGCCCGAGCTCGACGCCATCGCCGACGACCTGAAATGGGCGATCGCCTCGCTCTACCGCGCCGCAGGGCTCGCCCCCGCCGGCGCTCGCGGCAAACGCAAAGCAGCCGCCAAGAAGCGCTCCCAGAGCACCTCCGCCCGCCGCGCCTCCTCGCCGAAGCCGGCCAGCGCGAGCTGAGCAGAGGGCGCCCGCGGCCGCGCGGCCGTTCAGTGGCCGCCGTGTCCTCCGCCGGGTGGGCTTGCTGCGAGGATACGGCCGTGAAGCCGCATGCCAGCACCGAACGAGCGCGCTCCTAGATGCGCCTCGCGCTCTCCCAGATGAACGCCACCGTGGGGGACATCGCCGGTAACGCCGAGCGCATCGTGGCCGATCTCGCCCGCGCCGCCGACGCGGGCGCCGAGCTCGTTCTGTTCCCCGAGCTGGCGGTCACCGGCTACCCACCCGAGGACCTGCTGCTGAAGGAGCACTTCCTCGCCGACGCGCGCCGCGCGCTGGAGGAGATCGCACGCGAGGTGACGGACACGGTCGCGGTGGTCGGCTTCCCCGAGCGCGCCGAGGACGTCTACAACGCCGCCGCCTTGCTAGCCGCCGGCGAGGTCCAGGCGATCTACCGGAAGGTCTACCTCCCCAACTACGGGGTCTTCGACGAGCAGCGCTACTTCCAGTCCGGCCGCGGCGGCGCCGTGGTCGGACTCGACGGCTACACACTCGGGCTCACCGTCTGCGAGGACATCTGGGAGCCGGGCCCGCCGGCCAGCGAGGAGGCGCAGGCGGGGGCGTCCTTGATCGTCAACATCTCGGCCTCGCCGTACCACGCCGGCAAGGGCATCGAGCGCGAGCGGATGCTCGCGCAGCGAGCGCGCGACAACCTGGCCTGCGTGGCGTTCTGCGGCCTGGTCGGCGGGCAGGACGAGCTGGTCTTCGACGGCCACTCCGTGCTGATCGACCACACCGGCGAGACGATCGCGCGGGGCGCCCAGTTCCGTGAGGAGCTGCTCGTGTGCGAGGTCGACCTGGACGCCGCCCGCGCCGCGCGCCTGCGCGACCCCAGCATGCGGCCGGCGGCGCGCCGCGCGCGCCGACCGGTCGAGCGTCTGGCAGAGGTCAGGGGGCCATCGGCGGTCGCAGAACGCGGGCGCACGCCGGCAGGCGGCCCGATCGCGGAGCTGCTCGCGCCCGGAGAGGCGGAGGTTCACGCGGCGCTCTGCCTCGGCCTGCGCGACTACGTCGAGAAGAACGGTTTCCGGCGCGTCGTGCTCGGCCTCTCGGGTGGGATCGACTCCGCGCTCGTTGCCTGCATCGCCGCCGACGCGCTCGGACCGGAGCGCGTCGCCGTCGCGATCATGCCCTCCCCCTACTCCTCCGACGAGACCCAGCGCGACGCCCGCGACCTTGCCGACGCGCTGGGCGTGGAGCGCTTCGAGCTCCCGATCTCCGAGATCATGCAGGCATACGAGCGCGACCTCGCCGGGCCGTTCGCGGGGCGTCCTCCGGACCTCACCGAGGAGAACCTGCAGGCGCGCATCCGCGGCAACCTCCTGATGGCGCTCTCGAACAAGTTCTCCTGGCTGGTGCTGGCGACCGGCAACAAGTCGGAGATGTCGGTCGGCTACACGACGCTCTACGGCGACCTCGCGGGCGGGTTCGCCGTGATCAAGGACGTGCCCAAGACGCTGGTCTACCGGATCTGCGAGTGGCGGAACTCGACCGCCGGCGCCGAGGCGCCCGCAGGCGAGCCGGCTCGGGCGCCCGCACCGATCCCGCCCACGATCATCTCTCGGGCGCCGTCGGCGGAGCTGCGGCCCGACCAGCGCGATGAGGACTCGCTGCCGGTCTACGGGGTGCTCGACCGCATCCTCGAAGGCTATGTCGAGCTCGACCGCAGCCGCGAGCAGCTGATCGCCGAAGGCCTCCCCGAGAGCGATGTCGACCGCGTCATCCGGCTCGTGGACCTGGCCGAGTACAAGCGCCGCCAGGCGCCGCCCGGGATCAAGATCTCGACGCGGGCGTTCGGGCGCGACCGCCGCATGCCGATCACGAACGCCTACCGCGGGTGACGCCCGCCTCGCCTCTGCCCCGCCGCCGGGCGTGCCGTCTCGGCGCGGTCCGTGCCGCCGCGCCCCTGCTCGCCGTGCTCGTCGCCGGCTCCGCGCTCGCGGGGTGCGGCGACACGATCCAGGCGAAGCCGATCCCGCACAACGAGCTGGAGCAGCTCCTGCTCGCGCCCTTCCCCGTGTATTGGGCCGGCGGCACCTTCCGGAGCATGCAGATCAGCGGAATCAGCGCCGACCCGAGCGGCGCCTTCAGCGTCCAGTACGGCAACTGCCTGCAGGGCGGCCAGGGGACGTGCACGCCGCCGCTGCGCGTCGTCACGAACCCGGACAACAGCTTCATCCCGGGGGGGCGGGCGCCCGTGGCGCGGGCCGTCATCCGCGGCGTCCCCGCCCAGAGCGCCGAAGCCGGACGCGTGATCACGATCCCGACCGGCCCCGTGGTGGTCGGCATCTTCGCGCGCGACTCCGCGCTCGCGCAGGCGGCCGCCCGGCAGATCGTCGCGCTCAACCGCCCCGCCAGCCCTGGAGAAACGCTGCCGGCGCGCCTGCCGGACACGGGCTTCGGGTCGACGCCGCTGCCCTCGCAGCGGCCCTCGACCATCCGTCCGACCGGCTGAGGCGACTCCTCAGGCGGGTGGCCGGGCGCCCGCCGGGCGCACCGCGATCGTCATGCGCGTGATCGCGCAGACGTGCCCCTCGTCGTCGCTGAACTGCACGTCCCAGACCCAGGTGGTGCGACCGCGGTGCAGGCGGACGGCGCGCGCGTGGATGGTGCCCGCGGTGATCGGCCTGAGAAAGCTCGTGCTGTTCGACATTCCCATCGCCATCTCCCCCTGCGCGAAGACCGCGACATGGGTCGCGAGCGAGGCCATCGACTCGGCGATCGAAGCGTAGACGCCCCCGTGCACCAGGCCGGCTGGCTGCTTGATCTCCTCACGGACGGCCACCTCCGCGGTCACCTCCGTGTCCGAGACGCCCAGCAGCTCGAGGCCGTAGAGGCGGTCGAAGCCCCGGATCGCCTCGCGCAGCTCCTCGGTTCCCGGCGTGGCCATCGCGCCGCCACGATAGCCTAAGGCCTTCTACCGAGCGGTTCGGCGCCGCCTGGCCGACCACTCGCACATCGCATGAGCAGCATCGACGAGCTTCCCCCCGACCAGCGCGCCGCGCTGACTGTTCTGCTGCGCCAGGGCAAGACCCACGAGGAGGTCGCTGCGCTGCTGGGGATCGCTCCCCAGGCTGTCCACGACCGTGCGCATGCGGCGCTCGCGGTGCTGGCTCCCGCCCAGGCGCGCGGGCTCGACGCCGCCCAGCGCGAGGAGATCGGCGAGTACCTGCTCGGCCAGCAACGCGACGCCGGCGATCGGCTGCGCACGCGCACCCTGCTCGCGAGCTCGCAGCCCGCCGGCGACTGGGCGCGCGCGCTCGCCGCCCAGCTGGGGACGCTGGCTCCCGGCGCGCTGCCTGAGATCCCGCCGCCGGCGGGGGCGGGTGCGCAGGCCCCGCCCGCGGCCGGCTACCCACTCTCGGAAGCGGGCGCCGTCCCCGCCGCCGAGGGCTCGTCCTCGAGCGCGGAGCCGGCACGGCCGAGCTCGCGCGTGGGCGGCGCGCTGCTGCTCGCGGCGATCGTCGCCGCGGTCGTCGTCGTGATCCTGGTCGTCACCGACGGCGGCTCCTCCCACTCCAAGAGCACCACGACGACGAGCACGACGGCCGCCACGAAACCGAAAGCGGAAGGGCGCATCGCGCTGCACCCCCCGAGCCCGGCCAGCCACAGCACGGGGACCGTCCAGATCCTCTCCGAAAGCGGCAAGAGGGCGTTCTTCATCCAGGCTGAACACATCCCGGCGAACACCGGCAAAGACTTCTACGCCGTATGGCTCTACAACTCGCCCGGCAGCGCGCTGGCCCTCAGCAAAAGCCCACAGGTCGGCGCGAGCCACAAGCTCGCCGGCGCCGCGCTGCTGCCGAACAACGCAGCCCAATACCACGAAATCCTCTTGACGCGCGAGACGAACACCCGGCCCACGCGGCCGGGGCCCGTCGTGCTGCGCGGCGTGCTCGGCCTTTAGATGGTCCAGGCGGACCCGGGCAGCAGCTTGCCGGGGTTCATGATCCCAGCGGGGTCGAGCCGCTCCTTGACCGCCGCCAGCGCCTCCAGCCCACCCGCGCCGAGCTCGCGCTCCATCCAGGGCGTGTGGTCGCGGCCGACCGCGTGGTGGTGGGTGATCGTCCCGCCGCCTGCGGCGATCGCATCGGAGGCGGCGCGCTTGGCCGCCCACCACTGCTCGAGCTCGGCGCCCTCGCGCTGGCGCGCGAGGAACGTGAAGTAGAGCGAGGCGCCGCTCTCGTACACGTGCGAGACGTGGCACATCGCAAGCCCTGGTGTGCCCTGCGCCGCCAGCGCCTGCTCGATCGCGCCCGACACGTCCGCATGCAGGCGCGCCAGGTTCGACCACTGCGTCGCGGTCTCGAGCGTCTCCACCATCACGCCCAGCCCCAGCAGCTCGTCGCGGAAGTACGGCGCCCCGAAGCGGCCCTCCCGCCAGGCGTGCCCCGGCGAGGAGCCGACCGCCAGCCCGCCCCCCCGGCGCAGCAGGTGCATCGTGCGCCGCCGGCGCGCGGCGACCTCGGCGGCGCCGCCGTCGAAGCCGACGATCGCCAGGCAGCCGCCGCCGTAGCCGCGCATCTCCAGGTAGCGCCGGCCGAGCTTGCCTTTCACGCCCCCCTCTCCGGCAAGCGCCAGCGACATGCGTGTCTCGGCCTCGTCGGAGAGGCGAGCTACGTCGGGCAGAGCGTGCTCGCGCGCGAGCGTGCGCAGCGCCTGCCAGCCGCTGGCGAAGCTCTCGAAGAAGACGCCCTCGTAGGAGTGGCGCGCGGGCGCGCGGCGCACCCTCAGCGAGAGCTCGCTGATCACGCCGAGCGCGCCCTCCGAGCCGACCAGGAGCCCTCGCAGCCCGGGTCCGGCCGCCGTCGCGGGCAGCGCGGGAAGGTGGATCTCCGCGGCCGGCGCGGCCAGGCGCAGCCCGAGCACCATCTTGTCGATCGCGCCGTAGCCGGTCGACGCCTGCCCGGCGGAGCGCGTGGCCGCGCAACCGCCGAGGGAGACGTACTCGTAGGACTGCGGGTAGTGGCCGAGGGTGAGGCCGTTCGAGGCCAGCTCGCGCTCCAGCGCGGGCGCCCGCATGCCGCCGCCGACGGTCACCGTCATCGAGCCGGGGTCGAGCGAGAGCACGCTGCCGAGACGGCGCATGTCCAGGGCGATCACCGCCCGGTGCGCGCCTCGCAGCGGCGCCACGCCACCCACGACGCTCGTGCCGCCGCCGAACGGCACGACCGCGAGCGAGCGATTCGCGCAGAGCTCGAGCAGGGCGCGGATCTGCTCGTGCGATGCGGGCAGCACGACGGCGTCGGGCGCCCCCTCGGGCGCGCCCGCGCGCAGGCGCACGAGATCGGGGTAGCCCTTGCCGGCGGCGCGGCGCACGCGCTCGTCGTGATCATCGCGCACGTTCTCCGCCCCAGCGATCGCGGCCAGCGCGGCGCGATCGTCTGCCGCCAGCGCCGACGGCTCGATCCTGACCTGCTCGAGTGGCACCGGCGAGCGCGGCGCGGTGGCGGTGCCGACGTGCTCGTCGAGGAACGCGCGCGCGTGTGCGGGCAGTGCGCCGGCGCGGGCGTCCTCCCCCCAACCCCACCAGCGCATCTCGGGCACCGCGGCGGGCTCAGCCACTGATCTCCTCCAATCCGTCCAGCGCGTCCTCGAGCTGCCGCGAGGCGGCGCGGCGCAACAGCCAGCCGCCGAGGCTCGGCGTCCGGCGGCGCTTGGCGGGCACGGCAGCCTCGGCGGGCGGGCGGCCGCTCAGCTCCTGCCGCAGCTCGATCGTGACCTCGGAAGAGGGCTCGGCGCCGCCGAGCGGCACCACGTGCAGCTCGGTCTCGGAATGCGAGAGCACCCCCGCGAACGGCGTGCCCTCGAGCTGCTGGCGCCACACCATCGTGCCCGAGCCCGGCTCCTCCTCGACGACCGCGAAGTCGGCGCGGACGGTCTTCCCGGCCCGCGTCTTCATCACCTCGGTGAACGCCCCGCCGTCGACGTCCTCGACGCGCTCGACGCGCGGCCACCAGCGCGGCAGGTGGTAGGGGTCGCTGACGATGCGCCAGAGCTGATCGGCCGGCGCGGCGATGCGGCGGCTTGCGCGGGCGGTCGGCATCGCGGCCAAGCTTAGGGCCAGCGCCAGCGCGGGCGCGCTCAGGAGTCGTAAGAGATGAGCGAGTGGACGGCGCGTCCGCCGAGCTGCTCGCGGCCGCGCAGGACCGAGAGCTCGATCAGGAAGCTGAGCCCGACGACCTCGCCGCCGAGCTGCTCGACGAGCTCGCAGAGCGCGCGCGCCGTGCCGCCGGTCGCGAGCAGGTCGTCGTGCACGAGCACCCGCGCGCCGCTGGCCAGGGCGTCGCTGTGGATCTCGAGCGTGTTCGCGCCGTACTCGAGCTCGTAGGAGGCGCTGACCGTCTCGTACGGAAGCTTGCCGGGCTTGCGGGCGAGCACGAAGCCGGCCCCGAGCTCGAGCGCGAGCGCCGGCCCGAGCAGAAAGCCACGGGCCTCGGCCGCGACGACGAAGTCCGGGCGCATGCCGCGCCCGAGCGCCGCCAGCTCCCCGACCGCGAGCCGCAGCGCGCCGGCGTCCGCCATCAGCGGCGTGAGGTCCTTGAACAGGATGCCCGCGTCGGGGAAGTCCGGGATCTCCCGGATCAGCTCCGCGAGCCGCACGGCCGCCGCTGGCGAGAACTCGCCGGAGGAGCTCACCGGACGATCTTGCGCAGGTCCCTGATCAGCAGCAGGTGCTTCAGGTGCGTGGCGACCGCGGCGAGGTTCTCCAGCGCGTCCACGGCCTCCTTGCGGCGCTCGGGGTTGCGCGAGCGCAGGGCGGGAGCGAGTATCTGCTGGAGCAGGTTCGCCTCGCGGTCCGCCGAGGAGCGGAACACCCGCAGGTTGCGCCCGCCGACGCCATAGCGGGCCAGCTCGGCGACGGCCGCGATGATCTCCCGCTCGGTCTCGTCGAAGTAGCGCACGCCGCTGCGCACCTCCCCCTTGACCACGCCGTACTCTTCGAGCTCCTTGACGAGCTTGGCCTCTGCCTTCGTGTCCTCGAGCACGTCGTCGAGCGAGTAGAGCGCGCCGGTGGCCTCGCGAACGCTGACGCTGGGGCGCCAGGCGCGGGCGCTGCCGTCGCGCGCCGAGCGAGCCGGCGGTGCGCCCTTCGCCAGCTCGGTGTCGCCCGAGCGCCCCGCCGCCAGCTCCTGGCGGATCACGCGCAGCGGCAGGAACTCGTCGCGCTGCATGCGCAGGATCGTGCGCAGCCGCGCGACGTCACCGGGCGTGTAGAGGCGGTAGCCGCCGGGCGTGCGCCGCGGGTTCAGGAGCTTCTGATCCTCGAGGTAGCGGATCTTCGAGATCGAGATGTCCGGGAACTCCTGGGCGAGCGCCTTGCAGACGGCGCCGATCGTCAGCGATTTGGGACGGGTTCCCGAGTCCGACGCGGCGGCGGTGGCCATCTCCGCTTCGAGCTGCTCGGCCTCGCCGGCTCTGGTCTGGGATGCCATCAGCGCACGTGGAAGGTCAGCTTGTACTTGCCGATCTGCAGCTCGTCGCCCTCGTCCAGGCGCTGGGACTCGATCCGCGACCGGTTCACGTACGTGCCGTTCAGCGAGCCGCAGTCGTCGAGGTACCAGTCCTCGCCGCGGCGGATCAGCAGCGCGTGGTCGCGCGAGACCGTCACGTCGTCGAGGAATACCGAGGAGTCGGGGCGGCGCCCGATGCTCAGCCGTTCGCCTTCGACCGGGAAGCTCTCACCCTCGCGCCCACCGCCCGCGCGGATCACGAGCGCGGGGCCGCGCGCCGTGACCTCGCCGACATCGACCGCCACGAGCTCGCCCGTGTCATCGATGCGGTACGTCGCCGTGTTGGGTTCGGCGCCGGCGGCGGCGCCCTCCGCCGCGCCGCCGAGCAGTGCGCCGCAACGCTGGCAGTAGTTGGCCCCCTCGCTGTTGAGGAAGCCGCACTCGGTGCAGTGCAGCGCCACCGCGCGCCGCCTAAGCCGCGGCGCGGCGCTCGGGCCGCCTGGTCATCGGGCGGCGCTCGGTGCCGGCCCTGGCGTTGCCCACAAGCACCGCGGATGCCTCACTCGGCGCCGTCGGGCTGACGCGAAGCGAGGATGTCCGTGAGCTTCTGGACGTCATCTCCGCTGATCGCGATGTCGCCGTCGTCGTGTTTGTTGCGCAGCCGGTTGACGAGCTCCGCACGCAGGATGTCGATCTTCCCGTGCAGGATCCGCCGCTGGTAGGAGATCTCGGTCTCTTCCTCGGTGAGCTGGCGGATCACGTCTTTCAGTTCGACGTCCGTCAGCGAACCGAGGTCAGGGAAGGTCTCGTCCATCGCGTGGTGTCTCCTCCTCGAGGCCGGGCCGCGCCTCCCGGGCGGGATGCGGCTTGCGGCGGAGGCAGGAGTATAGACCAGGAGGGTAAGGCTGAGCTTGAGAGTCGGAGAGGTGAATGGCCCGCCGCGCGCGAGCGCGCGGAAGTCGGACGAGGCGGCGGCACAGCACTGCCTGGAAGCGATCGAGAGGCCTCCGGGGCGCTCGGGCCGGGGACGGCCCGAGCAGCCGGTCCGCACGTCATGGCCCGCCCCGCCGCGCCCGCAGCTGGCGCGCCCCGTCCCGGACATACAGCCCCGTCGCCAGGAGCGCGAGCGCCAGCCCCACATAGAGCAGCACCTCGCCCAGTTTCGGCAGCCCCGCCATCGGGAAGAACAGCCCGCCCATCACCGGCGCGACAGCGAGCCGCCCCGGCCAGTTGATGCGCAGCTCCACGCCGCGCTTCTGCGCGTAACGCCCGAGCGCCAGCATCAGGACCTCGCGGGCGGCCAGCAGCGCGAGCGCCCAGCGCGGCAGCAGCTCGAACTTCCAGCAGACGATGACGCCCGAGACGACGAGCAGGCGGTCCGTGACCGGGTCCATCAGCGCGCCGAGCCGGCTGTACTGGCGCGTCACCCGCGCGGCGATGCCGTCGGCGTAGTCTCCCCAGCCGATCACCGCGAAGAGCACCGCGGCGAGCGCGTCCTGGCCGTCGTCGCTGGAGAGCGCGATGACCAGGAAGACGGGGATCAGGGCCAGGCGCAGGAAGCCGATCGCGTTGGGGATCGTCCACGGGTTCAGGGGCGCGCCGGCCTCGGTCTGCGGCGGCGCCGGCCCGGAGCGGTCCAGCCCCGAGAGGCGACGGAAGGTCAGGCGCGGCGGGCGCCAGCGCGGACGCTCGGACCCGGGCGGCGCGGTCTCGCCCGGCGCGGCGGGCGGCGGCTCTAGGGGAGGCTCCGCCACAGCGTCTCGACTGCGGCGCGCAGCGCCTCCGGCTCGGCGTCGAGAGGCAGCGGTGTCGCCTGCTCGCGCCCGCGCCGGATCTGGACCTCGATCTCGCCCGACTCGAGCGACTTGCGCCCGACGGTCAGCCGCAGCGGGCAGCCGAGCAGCTCGGCGTCCGCGAACTTCTCGCCCGGTCCCAGGTCGCGGTCGTCGTAGAGAACGTCGAGCTCGCCGCTGCGAAGCGCCTCATACACGCGGTCGGCCGCCTCGCGCTCCGGCGCTCCCGCCTTGCCGAGCGCCACCAGGTGCACGTCGAAGGGCGCGAGCGAGCGCGGCCAGGAGATGCCGTGCTCGTCGGAGAACTGCTCGACGGCGGCGGCGACGATGCGCGCCGGGCCGATCCCGTAGGAGCCCATCCAGATCGGCTGCTCGGCGCCGGTCTCGTCGAGGTAGCTCGCCCCCAGCGGGACCGAGTAGCGCGTGCCGAGCTTGAAGATGTTGCCGATCTCGATCGCAGGCTCGATCGCGACCTCGGCGCCACCGATCGTGTCCCCGGGCTCGACCGTGCGGACGTCCGCCTCGCGGAACGCGAAGTCGCGGCCCGGGACGACGCCGCGCAGGTGCTCGTCGAGCTGGTTCGCGCCGGTGACGTAGGCCGATGTGTGGGCTCCCAGCCCTCCGGCGACAGCGCTGTCGAGGACGATCTCGACAGCGTCCACGCCGACGGGACCGATGAACCCAGGCGGGCCGATGCGCGCCTCGATCTCCTCCGTGCGCGCCGGCCGCGTGCTCGCCCCCAGCGCCGTCGCGAGCTTGATCTCGTTGACGCGGTGATCTCCGCGCAGCATCACGAGCACGAGCCGCTGCTCGCTCCCGTCGGCAGGGGTGGCGATCACCGGGTAGGCCTTCAGCAGAGCGCCCTCGGCGAGCCCGAGCTGGGCGGCGACGTCGCGGACGGTCGTGAGCCCGGGCGTCGCGACCGCCTCGGGCGCCGCCGGCGCCTCGGGCAACGTCACGGGCCGGGGCTCCGCGCTCGCCACCTCGATGTTCGCGGCGTAGCCCTCGGCCAGGACGACCTCGTTCTCGCCGGCGGCGCACGGCGCCATGTACTCGTGCGCGCCCGAGCCGCCCATCATGCCGACGTCGGCCTCGACGCGGTACCAGCGCAGCCCGCTGCGCTCCATGATGCGGTCGTAGGCCCCGACGTGGAGCTCGTAGCGCTGATCGAGGCCCTCGGCGTCGCGGTCGAAGGTGTAGGAGTCCTTCATGATGAACTCGCGCGTGCGCAGCACGCCCGCGCGCGGGCGCGGCTCGTCGCGCTCCTTGACCTGGGCGTGGTAGAGGATCAGCGGCAGGTCCCGGTAGCTGCGCACGATGCTCGCGACGTGCGTCGTGACGGCCTCCTCGTGGGTCATCGCGAGGACCAGGTCGGCGCCTTTGCGGTCCTGCAGCTTGAACAGCGCGTCGATCTCGTAGCGCCCGGTCTTGCGCCACGCCTCGGCGGGTTGCAGCACCGGCATCAGCATCTCCAGGCCGCCGATCGCATCTATCTCCTCCCGGATGATCTGAACGGCGCGCTGATGCGAGCGCCAGCCCGCCGGGAGCCACGTCCAGATGCCCGTGCCGAGCTGGCGGATCAGGCCGGCCCGCACCATCAGCTTGTGCGAGATCGCCTCAGCGTCGGCGGGGGCCTCCTTCTCGGTGGGCAGCAGGTAGGCGCTCAGGCGCGTCATCGCCGCGAGCGTATCTGACGGTCGCGGCCGACCCGTGTGAGCGCGGCCCAGAGCCGCCCGGGGAGGGACCGGGCGGCTCTGGCTGTTGCGCTGCTCAGGCCTGCTCTGGACGGGCTCTAGTGTTCGAGCCCATAGACCTGAGACTGGATCGCGACCGTGTTGACCAGGTTGCCGAGCGCGATGTTCACGTCGTAGAGGTGCAGGCCCCATTCGGGCCCGATCAGTTCCACGGCGGCTTCGTTGTGTTCCGCCAGGCTTTCCTGGACGGTCTGGCTGACGCCTTCTTTGAACCCGATATTCAGCCAGCTGGCCCCGTTTTCGTGCTTGCACTGCGCCGTGACCAGGTTGGTCGTCTGCACCCACGGAGTGGTTGCTGTCGGCGTGGGCGAGCCCGGACCGATCGAGCCCGGGAACGGCGTCGTCGGCGCCTCCGGGATCAGCGTGCCGGCCGAGCCGTTCTGCTGGTAGAGCGTGGGGTTCACGCACAGCACTTCGGAGCCCGGAGGCGCGGCGCCGCCGAACAGAGCGCTGTTGGCACGCCCGAAGAACGCGTTTTCGGGCGGTTCTTTCAGGAACGACGAGTAGGCGATCACGCACCCGATGTCGGTGGCCGCGGTGCAGGCGGGCACGTTCTGGAAGGTGCCGCCCACGCCTTTGCCTTCGGGCACGAGCACCTTGCCGCCGAGCAGGATCGCCGAGACGAGCTGCTTGCGCACCGCCGGCCTGCCGTCGATCGCGGCCGAGATCAGCGCCTCGAGCATCGCCGAACCCTGCGAGTGGCCGATCAGAACGAAGCCGCGGCCCTTGTTGAACTTGGCCATGTATTCGTTGAACGCCGCCAAGACGCCTTCGAAGGCCGTCACCTCCTCTTGCTGGGTGACAGGTTCTTTGATCGCCTTCAGCGTCAGCTGCTTGTACATCGGCGCGTAGACCTGACAGTTCTGCGAGAAGCGCGAGGCCTGATCGATCGCGATCTGCGTCTCCTGCGGTTCGATCGTCAGGTTGGCGTTCGGGCCTTCCTGTTCGGAGACCGTCGGATAGACGTAGAAGCAGTCGATCGGCGGCTTGCGGGTCTTGGCCTGCGGGACGACCGTTTCGTGGCGGGTTTCGCCTTCGTAGGTCACGACCGTCTTTTCGCGGCTGGTGAGGCACGGGTTCGACTTGTTGCTCGGCTTGCACAGCCAGGTGGTCTTGACCGTCTTGGCGGACGCCACGCCGGCGAGCGCAAGCGCCACGGCCAGCGCAGCCGCCACCGCGACGGCGATCCTCGCGCGGCGCGCGCGACCGATCTCCTTCTCTCCCATCCTGATCCCCTCTCCTTGTTCTGACGCGGCCCTCGGCATCCCCTGCCGCGGTTACCGCCGTATTCTAGTCATACCACGGAAAAGACTCAAATGCTCGAGGAAGCGCCGCGCGTCACGGGTCGAGCCCCAGCAGCGCGGCCTCGATCTGGCGCAGCCGCTCGGTGTCGCCGCGTGCCCCCGGTCGCGGCGTCCCTGTAGAGGAACGCCTCCGCCAGGCGCACGATCGCGTAGGCGAGCAGGTCCGGGTCGAGCGAGGTGCGAAGGCCGGCGCGCATCTCGGCTTCGATATCGCTCTGGACCGCGGCGACCATGCGCGGCTGGACGACGCCCGTGCTGGAGGTCAGCACGCGCAGCGCGAGCTCGTGCTCGGGTACCAGCGCGCTCGCAGGCCCTCGGCGGCGGCCAGCTCGCGGTTGAAGGCGTCGAAGCTGTCGAGCAGCGCCTGCGCCCCGGGCCGCCGACGCGCTCGCGCAGCATCGCGATCGCGCTCCTCGCCCACCTCGGCCAGCACCTCGCCGAGCAGCAGCTCGCGGGTCCTGAACCAGCGGTGCATGGTGGCCCGCGCGAGACCGAGCTCGCGCGCGATCGCCTGCACGTCGATCGCGTTCGCCGGCCAGGAAGCGGGCGCGCGCGAGCGCCAGCGCGTCCTCGCGCGTGGCGGCGGCGGGCCGGCCGGGGCGGCCGCCTTCGACGCGGGCGTGCTGCGGGCATCCGCCAAGCCTAGAGGTCGCTCGAGCCGCGGGGCTGTGCGCACCGATGGCGGCCACGGCGCCTCTGATAGAACAGCGCCGACGAGCAGATCTGCGACCGAACCCCGATGAAGGGAGCCCCACATGGCCTACACCGTCCCACCGCTCCCGTACGCCTACGACGCGCTCGAGCCGCACATCGACAAGGCGACGATGGAATTCCACCACGACAAGCACCACCAGGCCTACGTCGACAAGGCGAACGCGGCGCTGGAGGGCACCGAGTGGGCGGACAAGCCCGATCGAGGAGGTCCTGCAGAACCTCGACAGCCTCGGCGACAAGAAGGGGCCCGTGAAAAACAACGGCGGCGGCCACTACAACCACACGCTGTTCTGGGAGAGCATGAGCCCCGACGGCGGCGGCGAGCCCTCCGGCGCGCTCGCGGACGCGATCGCGCGGCGTTCGGCTCCTTCGCCGACTTCCAGGCGAAGCTCAAGGAAACCGGCGTCAACCAGTTCGGCTCGGGCTGGTCGTGGCTGGTGCAAGACGGCTCGGGCCTTGCGATCGTGGGCAGCGCCAACCAGGACACGCCGATCTCCGACGGCAAGACGCCGCTGCTCGGCGTCGACGTCTGGGAGCACTCCTACTACCTGAAGTACCAGAACCGCCGCCCGGACTACATCGACGCGTGGTGGAACGTGGTCGACTGGAGCCGGATCGCGGAGCGGTTCGGGGCGGCGGGCTAGGAAGATCCGGTGACCGCCCGCCCCGCCCGCCGAGCCGCCGCTCTGCACGCTGGGGCGGCGCCCGCCCGCGGCCGGGGCGGGGGCGCGCACAGGTGATCCTGCCGTTCGACGCGGTCGGCGAGGGCCCGACGGTGGTGCTCTTGCACGCGGGCATCGCCGATCGCACCATGTGGCGCGAGCACCTCGCGCCGATCGCCGATTCGGGCAGGCGCGCGCTGGCTCTCGACCTGCCCGGCTTCGGCGAGGCCGGGCTCGAGCCCGGGCCGCAATCGCCCTGGGAGGACGTGCTGCAGACGCTGCGGCTGCTGGGCGGCGAGCCGTCGCGCTGGTCGGCAACTCCTACGGCGGCGCGATCGCGCTGCGCGTCGCCGCCGTGGCGCCCCCCGCGGTTGCCTCGCTCGCGCTGATCTCCGCGCCGGCGCCGGGTGCCGACGAGGAACCCTCGGACGAGCTGGCGGCGGTGTGGGAGGCCGAGGAGGTGGCGCTGGAATCGGGCGACCTCGAGGGCGCCGTCTCGGCGATCGTCGACGGATGGACCCTGCCGGGCGCCTCCGAGCAGCTGCGCGAGCGGATCGCGGCGATGCAGCGGCGCGCCTTCCTGCTCCAGCAGGCCACGCCGGACGCGGACATCGCGGCCGACCCGCTGGACGAGCGGCTGGACCGCCTCGCCGAGCTCGAGATGCCGGCGCTCTGCGCCGCCGGCACGCGGGACAAGCCGGACTTCGTGCAGGCCGCCAGGCAGATGGCCGAGATGCTCCCCGGTGGACGGCACGCGACGATCCCGCGCGCCGGGCACCTCGCGCCGCTGGAGCAGCCGCGCGCGTTCAGGCGGCTGCTGCTGGGATTCCTCGACGAGGTCGGCTTCGGCCCCGCCGCCGGGGGCCCGGGTTCTTCGGCTCCGTAGCGTCGACTCTGTCCCCCGCCCGGAGGAGATACCGGCGCGCAGCGTACGTCCGCGGCCTCGTCGCCGGGCAGGTCGCCTCGCCTGCACGCAGTCGTGGAAGGAGCTGAT
The DNA here is from genome assembly GCA_963742805.1 of uncultured Solirubrobacteraceae bacterium. Lineage (GTDB taxonomy): Bacteria > Actinomycetota > Thermoleophilia > Solirubrobacterales > Solirubrobacteraceae > Palsa-744. Next base: position 914,672 of record CAVUNG010000002.1, read on the forward strand.
CAGGTCCGGCGGAGCGGGGTCCCTGCGGCGGCAGTCGCCGGGGGGTCGCCCAGGCCCGTCAGCCGCGGCTGAAGCGCCGACCGGCGACCGGCGAGGCGTCCTCGTCGAGCGTGACGCCCGCGCCGTTGCCCGGCGCGGCACCGGCAGGCTCGAGCATCTCCTCGAGCACCTGCGGCGGCCGCTTCGTCGTTCTCGGCGGCGGCCGCCTCCATCGCCGCGATGCGCTCCGGCGTCATCGGCGGTGTCGTCCTCGTTCTCGGCGAGCCAGGCGCGCGCCGCCGCGGCCTCGCGCCTCGTCGCGCTGGACGGTCTTGCCGGCGGCGTAGTAGCGGTCGATCTCCTTGAACAGCTCGTCGACGAGCTGCTCGGTCGGGACCTTCTTCAGCGGCTCGCCCTTGGAGTAGATCATCCCCATGTCCTTGGCGCCGGTGATGCCGAAGTCGGCGTGGCGCGCCTCGCCGATGCCGTTGACCGCGCAGCCGAGCACCGAGACCTCGATCGGGTCCTCGTAGGCCTCCAGGCGCTGCTCGACTTCGGCGACGACGGTGTCCATGTCGAACTGCAGGCGCCCGCAGGTCGGGCAGGCGATCAGCACGGGCCCGCTTCTCGCGCAGCTTCAGCGCCTTCAGGATCTCCCAGGCGACCTTGACCTCTTCCTCGGCGTGGAAGGTCGAGAGCGAGATGCGGATCGTGTCGCCGATGCCGTCGGCGAGCAGCGTGCCGAGCCCGACGGCCGACTTCAGCGAGCCCGACCACTTCGTGCCGGCCTCGGTGACGCCGAGGTGCAGCGGGTAGGGGATCCGCTCGGAGAGCATCCGGTTGGAGGCGATCGTGTTCGGGACCGAGGTCGACTTCATCGAGACCTTGAAGTTCTTGAAGTCGAGGCGCTCCATCAGCTCGACGGTCTCGACCGCGGCCGTCACGAGCGCCTCGACCGGGTCCTCGTACTCGAGCTGGCGCAGGTGCTTGGGCAGCGAGCCGGAGTTGACGCCGACGCGCAGCGGCGTGCCCTTCTGCTTGGCCAGCGCGATCACCTCGGCGACCTTCTCCGGGCCGCCGATGTTGCCGGGGTTCAGCCGCACGCAGTGCGCGCCCGGCTTCGATCGCCTTCAGCGCGAGCGTGTGGTTGAAGTGGATGTCGGCGATCACCGGGATCGGCGACTCGCGCGACGATCGTCTTCAGCGCCTCGGCGTCCTGCTCGCGCGGCACCGCCACGCGGACGATGTCGGCGCCGGCCTCGGCGACCGTGCGGATCTGGTCCATCGTCGCCTGCAGGTTGGCGGTCTCGGTCTTGGTCATCGTCTGCACGGCGACGGGGGCGCCGCCGCCGATCGGCACGGCGCCGACGAGGATCTGGCGTTCTGAGGCCATGGGCTGATTCTAGATGGCCGACGCCCACGGCCGGCCGGGCGGTGACGCCGGCCGCGGCCGGCGAGCGGCCGGGTGGCGGAGACGCAGAAGAGCCGTGCACCCTCCGAGGTGGTCCATCGCCGCGACCGCTGTCGCCTCCTGACGGCCTCCACCCTGTTGCCGTCGGGATCGCGCACGCGCCGATAGTCTCGCGGTACTGGGTGCGCTCACCCGGGGGGCCGTCGTCGGTGTAGCCGGCCTCGGTACCGGCTTTCCAGAAGGCGTCGACCGCCTCGCGCGAGGGCGCCACGAAGCCGATGTGCAGACCGCGTGTCGGCGGACGCTCCTCGCTGGGGGCGACGATCATGAACTCCCGCCAGCGCACCATATGCTCGCTCGCGCTGCTCGGCTCGAGCCCCAGCGCCCCGAGCACCGTGCGGTAGAAGCGCTCGGAGGCGGCCAGGTCCGAGACGCGGATCGTGATGTGGTCGAACACCCCGCCGACTGTAGCTCGGCGGGGCTATGCTCGCCCCGCGTGTCCGACGTCTACGCCACCGCTCGCGGACCGCTGGCGCGGCTCGCGGGGCCGGTCGCCGCGCGTGCTCGCGCTCGCCGCCACGCCGCCTTCTTCCCCGCGCTGGGAGCCGGGGCGCGCGTGCTCGACGTCGGCTGCGGCGCGCTCGGCCTGCGCGCGCTCGAGCCCGCGCTCGACATCACCGGCGTCGACATCGCCACGCAGGGCTCCTACCCCGGCCCGTTCGTGCAGGCCGACGCGGCGGAGGGGCTGCCCTTCGCCGACGGGGAGTTCGACCTCGTGTACTGCTCGAGCGTGATCGAGCACGTCCCCCCCGCCCGCCGCGCCGCGTTCGCCGCCGAGCTGCGGCGGGTCGGCCGCGGTTGGATGGTCCAGACGCCGGCGCGCTCGTTCCCGATCGAGCCGCACTCGCTGCTACCGGCCGCGCACTGGCTGCCGGAGTCGCGCTCCGCCGTCCCTACTGGCGGCTCGGCGCCGCGGGCGGCTGGGAGGAGATCGCGTTGCTCTCCCGCGCGGAGATGGAGGCGCTGTTCGGCCCGGCGCGCCCCGAGCGGCTCTGGGCTGGTGAAGAGCTGGGTCTGCGTGCGGGCGCCGGGGGCCTGAGGCCCGCGTCAGCCGCCCAGGCGGCCGATGTCGTTGCTGAAGCCGTTGATCACCAGGAACAGCATCAGCAGGATGCCGACCGAGCTGTAGCGATACATCGCGGCGACCGAGATCCGCTTGCCGCGGAGCTTCTCGGCCAGCGACCAGACGATGTGCCCGCCGTCGAGCGGGAGGAACGGGCAGCAGGTTCAGCACGGCAAGTGACGAGCGAGAAGAAGCCGAGGAACACGAGCCCGTAGCCGGCACCGGCGGCGACATCTTCGTGGGCGGCCTCGGTGATGCCGACGATGCTGTGCACCTGGCCGCGGGCCTTCGGGCTGGTCAGGGCCCTGCCGAGCCCGGCGACTTTCTGTCGACGATGTCCCACATCTCCGATCGAGGCGGTGCTCGCCGTGGCGAGGGCCGAAGGGTTTGGCGACCGCTCCGAAGTGGAAGCCGATCAGCATGCCGTTCCTCGGATTCGACGTAGCGAGGGTAGACCGCGACGTGCACGATCCGTCCGTCGCGTTCGACGGTCAGGTGCACGGGCGTCGGTGCGCGGCACCCCTCCACCTGTGCTCCCGTGCACGGTGCGCTGCGTCGCCGATCGCGCCGTTCGGCGCTCGCGGGCCTGCCTTCCACCGTGACGATCCGATCCCCGGCGCGCAGCGACGCCCGCGCCGGCGGTCCGTGCTCCATCGCGTCGACCGTCGGCTCGCGTGGGTCGCAACGCCGGGTCAGGTCGTCGAGCGCGAGGCGCCGTTCACGTTCCCGGCGAGCAGCACGCCGCTGAACAGCACGAACGCGATCAGGATGTTCACCGCCGGGCCCGGCCAGGATCACCACGACCCGCTTCCAGGTCGGCTGGTTGTAGTAGGCGCGGCGCGCGACGTCCGGGTGCAGGTCCCCGATTTCTTCGGGTTCATGCCGGTGATCTTCACGTAGCCGCCGAACGGGATCGCGCCGATTGCGTACTCCGTCTCGCCCCGTTTGACCTTGAGCAGCGTGGGCGGGAAGAACAGCGAGAAGCGCTCGACGCGCATGCCCACGAGCTTCGCGGCCGTGAAGTGCCCGAGCTCGTGCAGGATCACGATCAGCATGACGATGCCGAGGATCGTCAGGACCCAGGTCATAGCTCGGCTCAGTGTGGCACGGCGCTCACGCGGCTCCCGCCGATTGGCCAACGGTGCGAGACCGTCCTCATCGGCGCCGGCCTCGCGGACCACGCCACCCACCTCCCCTCCGAAGAAAACCCTCAGCGGAGCGCGACCGGTCTCGCCCGCCAGCTCTCGCGCCGGCGGTCGGCCTCGTACAGCGACTCGAAGTCGCGCACCGGGCCGCTGCCCAGCGCCTGCGAGGGTGCTCTCGATCACCTCGGAGATCTCCAGGAACCGCAGCCCGCCCTGCCAGGAACGCGTGCACCGCGACCTCGTTGGCGGCGTTCAGGATGCACGGCGCCGTGCCGCCCGCGGCGGCGGCCGCGCCGCCAGGCGCAGGCACGGGAACGCGTCGAGGTCCACCGGCTCGAAGGTCATCTCGCCCGACGGCGACGAGGTCGAGCGGCGCGATCGGCAGCGGCACGCTCTCGCCTCCGTGCAGCGCATAGGAGATCGCGATCCGCATGTCCGGCGGGCCCATGTGCGCGAGCATCGCGCCATCGGCCAACTGCGACGAGCCCGTGGATCAGCGACTGCGGGTGGACGACCACGGCGATCCGCTCATATGGCGTGCCGAACAGGTGGTGGGCCTCCATCACCTCGAGCCCCTTGTTCATCAGCGTCGCGGAGTCGATTGTGATCTTGCCGCCCATCGCCCAGGTCGGGTGCGCGAGCGCCTGCTCGACGCTGACGTCGGCCAGCTGCGCGCGCGAGCGCCCGCGGAACGGCCCCCCGCTCGCCGTGATCGTGAGCCCTGCGACGGCGCCCGGCGGCTGTCCGGCGATCAGCTGGTGCAGCGCGGTGTGCTCGGAGTCGATCGGCAGGATGCGCGCGCCGGTCGCTTCCGCCAGCGCGGTCACGAGCTCGCCGCCGACGACCAGCGACTCCTTGTTGGCGAGCGCGAGGTCGATCCCCTCGCCGAGCGTCGCCACGGTCGGCGCGAGGCCGGCCGAGCCGACCAGGGAGTTGAGGACCAGATCGGCGCCGGACTCGACGACCAGACGCACGAGGCCTTCGGCGCCCGCGAGCACCTGCCCCTCGGTCCAGCCCTCGCCCGCGCGCGCCGCGGCGTCGGCGTCCGCAAGGGCGATCCGCGGCACGCCGTGCGCGCGCGCCTGCTCGATCAACGGCTCCCAGGAGCTCTCGGCGGAGAGGCCGACGAGCTCGAATTCGCCGCTGTGCAGGCACACGTCGAGGGCCTGCCGGCCGATCGACCCGGTGGAGCCGAGCACCAGCAGGCGCTTGCGCTCGCTCATCGCCTGCCCTCTGCGCCGCGCTTTGCACGCCCCGTGACCATCGCTCCGATGATACGGCGCGAGGTTTTAGCCGGGTTTCAGAAAACGCTCAGGGTCCCTTGAGCGGCGGGCGCGATCCTCTGGGGCAGAGTGATGCTCTCCCTCATCCTCCTGACCCTCCCCCTGCTCTGGCTGACCGCCGCGGTCCTCGCCGTGGCAGTGAGCCGGGCCGCCTCACGGGCTGATGCCCGCGAGTATTCCGGCGCGAGCCGGCGGGGGAGCCACAACGGCTCCCCCGCCGCTCGCTCGGAGCGCGAGAGCTACGGCTTCGCCGCCAGCCAGGGCGTGTAGCTCACCGTCCCGGTCGCGCTGTCGCATTTCGGGCTGTTGTTCGGCCCCTGTTTGCAGCCCCACCAGTTGTTCGCGAGGCTCACTGACGTGCCGGGTTCGCCTTTGGCGCCCGTGCCGTTGTCCTTGATCACGTTGTTCGCGCCGCTCACGCTGGCCTGACCGCCGGCTTTGTCCCCGGCCGTCGGGCTGGTCTGCGTCACGAGCACGCCGGTGCCGAAGTTCTCGATCGTGTTGTTCGAGAGCGTCGCGCTCACGTCGCCGAATTCGAAGCCGAGCAGGTCGGTCGTGATGTAGGCCCCGTACGTCGAGCCTTCGGTCACCGTCGCCCCGGTCCCATCGACCTTGTTGGCCGTGAACGTCGGGCCCTGGCCGGAGACCTGGCTGCCGTAGGCCGCGAGGCCGACCGCGCAGCCGCTGACCTTGTTGCCTTCCACGGTCGCCGACACGTAGGGCGCGAACACGAACACGCCGTAGCCGTTGGCCTTGCATTCGGAGACCTTGTTGCCCTTGATCAGATCCGCGCTGCCGCCCGAGCCGCCGTTGTTGTCGGTGTGGACGCCGCTTCCGGACTTCGTGACCTTGTTGCCGATGAAGGAGATGCCCTTCGACCAGTTGGCGGAGATCGCGTCGTTGGCCGCGGTGACCTTGTTGTCTTCCATCCTGCCCGAGCCTTCGAACGCGAACATGGCGATCGACTGTTCTTCGGCCTGGACGTTTTCAACCGTGTCGTGGTTGAAGTCGAATGTGCCGCCCGAGGAGGCGTACATGCCCCGCAGGTAGACGTCGGCGACCGTCACCTTCGAGACCGTCAGGCCGTTGTATTTGCCGGCCAGGTGGTTGGTGATGATGCCGTTGCGCGCGTCGATGTCCTTGCCTCCCACGACAACGCCGCTCGTCAGGCCGGGGTTGTCCCCCTCGACCTTCAGCCTCGAGATCGTGACGTTGTCGGCTTCGACGAGGATCACGTTGCTCGCGGTGCCGCCGCACAGCGACCCGCCTTCGCAGACCGGCTTGGACGTGGCCGGCTCGATGACCGTCCCCGCGCCCGAGCCCATCAGCGTGACCGGCTTGTTCACGACGAGGTTTTCGACGTAGGTGCCTTTCGCGATCGAGATCGTGGCGCCTTCGCTGGCGGCGCTGATCGCCGACTGGATGCTGCTGTAGGTGCAGCCGCTGCTGCACACGGTCTTCTTCGCGAACGCCGGCCCGGCCGCAGCCAGGCATCCGGCGAGCACGGCACAGGCCAACGCGGCCCGGACGGTGCGTCCCATGGTTCCCTCCATCTCCCTGTTCCCCCATCCGCGGGGCTTGGCGGGCATCGTACGGTGTTGCCGCTGCAAATGCGCGCAAACCGCCGCAAAGTTGCCGCGCGCAGGCGCGATCTGCGAGGGGCGCATGAAATCCGGGCAAATCGGGCAGTCGATGAAGCGATGCCGTGCGACCCCCGTCGGCCGGACCTTGCGCTCGTGATGCCGCTCGATCCGCACACCCCCCGGTCCGCGCGCCACGTCGTCGCGCAGGTCGACCACCCCTCCCCCGACCTTCGAGACGTCGTGATGCTGCTCTGCAGCGAGGTCGTCACCCAGGCGGTCGAACGCGCGCCCGGCGGGACCGTCGAGGTGCGGGTGTGGATGCCCGAGGACGTCGTGCGCGTCGAGCTGATCGGTGCCCTGGACGAGCTCGACGTGACGATCCGCCGGCACGCCGACCACGCCGAATACGCCGAGCTGCTGCTCGACGAGCTCGCCGACCGCTGGCAGCTCGAGACCGCCGGCGCGGAGCTGAGCCGGATCTGGTTCGAGATCGACCGTCACCCCGCCGAACGGCCGCTGGAGGTCGCCTACTAGGGCCGGAGGGGCTCCGGCGCCCTGCCCCGCCTCAGCCGCGGGGGCTCAGCCGGCGCCATGCGCCCGCATCAGCGGTGCGCGTAGCGGGAGGCCCAGCGATCCTCGCAGTCCAGGTCGAGGTCGAAGGTCAGAGCGCGATCCTCGGGGATCGCCTCTTCGACCTGCTCGGAGAGCTCGCGCGCGCCACGCTTGAGGCCGAGCACGGCGGCCTTCGCGAGCGCCGTGTCGATCGCGATCCAGTCCTTCTCCGAGGGCATGACCTCCAGCCTCGCGCGCAGCTCCGCGACGATCGGCACCGTGGCCTCGTCCAGCGATTCGCACAGGTGGTCGTACTCGGGTGCCATGCGTCCAATCTAATACCCGCCGGGGGCCTCTCGCAAGAGCCATGCTCCGCCGTGAGCTCGCAGCAGAAGGTGGAGATCGTCCGCCGGGCGAGCGGCCCTCGCTGTAGGCTGCACCTGGGCGGCGCCCCTCGTTTCAGTGGCGCCGGCCGGTCCGCACGCACGGTCGAAAAAGGGGGCTCATGGATCGCGATCGACTGAAGACCATTCCGCTGTTCGCGTCGCTGTCCGAAAAGGCGCTCGACACGCTCAGCGTGTTCTCGAGCGAGACGTCGGTTTCGGCCGGCAAGCGACTCGTCCACGAAGGCGACTACTCCTACGACCTGATCGTGATCGAGTCGGGCACGGCCGACGTGATCAAAGGAGGCGAGGTCATCGGCTCGCTCGGCCCGGGCGACGTGTTCGGGGAGATCGGCATGCTCTCCGGTGGCAAGCGCACGGCCGACGTCGTCGCAACCTCCCCGATGCACCTGATCACCCTCAGCAAATGGGATCTGAAGCGGATCTCCAGCGAGATCGGGGACCAGCTGCGAGAGCTCGTCGCGGAACGCGAAACGACCCCCTGAGGATGAGCGAGCCGCCGGGCGCGCGGCTCAGTGCACGTAGGCCGCCCACACGTAGTAGCCCGCCACCGCGGTGAACAGCACAGCGTCCAGCCGGTCGAGCGCACCGCCGTGCGCGCCGAACAGGCCCCCTGAGTCCTTCGTGTTGGCCTCGCGCTTGACGAACGACTCGAACAGGTCTCCGACGGGCGCCGCGACCGCGACCGCGGCGCCGATCACCAGCGCGTGGGTGCCGGGCAGCCATTCCTCGTAGCGCCCGGCGATCCAGACCCCGATGATCGCGAAGGCCATTCCGATCAAGAGGCCCTCGACCGTCTTGTTGGGGGAGATCGAGGGCGCCAGGGGCCGTTTGCCGAACATGCGCCCGCCGAGGTAGGCCCCGGTGTCCCCGAGGAACGTGCCGACCAGGACATCGATCACGATCGCTTCGCCGTGCGGCAGCCCGCGCAGCAGCACGGCATGGGCGAGGGCGAAGCCGATCCAGTAGATCCCCAGCAGCGTCAGCGCCATGCCGCCGACGCTGGGATGGGGAGAGAGCAGCGTCAGCCCGAACAGCATCGGCAGCGCGAGCGCGGCGACGAGCAGCACCTGGAACTGGCTGCCGTACTGCGCGGCGAGCAGCAGACCGGCGAGCGCGATGAAACCCGCCAGCCGCACGGGATGAGCGCGCGCGTACATCCCGTACAGCTCGTGCATGCAGATCGCGCCCAGCACGATCAGCCCGAGCGTGAAGACGAGACCGCCTTCGAGCACGAGGAAGAGGGCGACGGCGATCGCCGGGATCGCGACGAGCACCCGCGCGGTGAGATCCGAGGAGGCCCGCTCCCGCCGGCGCCGTTTGCGGCGCGAACGCGCGGCGCGCCGCTGGCCACGCTCGGTTCGGGCCGCGGCGGTACGCGGCTCGCCGGTCCGCGTCCGCCCGCCCGCGCGGCGCGGCGGCCGCTCCGTCTCCTCGGCCATCAGCGGCGCCTCACCGGCCACCGAAGCGCCGCCGGCGCGCCGCGTACTCCGCCAGCGACTCCTCGAGCGCCCGACGGCCGAAATCCGGCCACAGCTCGTCCCGGAACACCAGCTCGGAGTAGGCCGACTGCCAGAGCAGGTAGTTCGAGAGGCGGCGCTCGCCGCTCGTGCGGATGATCAGGTCGGGGTCGTGCATCTCAGGCGCGTAGAGGCACCGGCGAAAGGCCTCCTCACCGCCGCCGTCGTAACGCGCGATCGCGTCGAGGATCTCCGCGCGCCCGCCGTAGTTGAAGGCGACGTACAGCGTGATGCGCGTGTTGCCCCTCGTCACCCCTTCCGCCCACTCCATCTGCTCGATCAGCCCCGGCGCGACGCCCTCGCGCCGCCCGATGAAGCGCATGCGCACGCCTTCGCGGTCGAGCTCCGGTGTTTCGCCCGCGATCCGGTGCGAGAACATCGCCATCAGCCCATCGACCTCCGCGCGCGGCCGGGACCAGTTCTCGGTGGAGAAGGAGTAGACGGTGAGCTCCTCGACGCCCAGCTCGGCTGCGTCGCGCAGGCGCTCCTTGACCGTGTCTGCGCCTGCGCTGTGGCCCTCGTTGACCGGCAGCCCGCGCGCGCGCGCCCAGCGTCCGTTGCCGTCGGTGATGATCGCGACGTAGCGCGCGCGCGGAGAGTCCTCTCCGGCGCTCGCGTTGCCGCCGGACGCGCTCGCGCCGGCCGCCGAGGACGGCTGCCCGGCGGGCACCATCAGACCGCCAGGATCTCCTCTTCCTTGATCTTCAGCACGTTGTCGAGCTCGCCGACCCGCGCGTCGGTCAGCTTCTGCAGCTCGACCTCGGCGCGATGCTCGTCGTCGGAGGACGCTTCCCCCTCGGACTTCAGTTCGCGCAGCTGGTGCATGGTGTCGCGGCGCACGTTGCGGATCGACACGCGACCCTCCTCGGCGAGGTTGCGGACCACCTTCACGAGCTCCTTGCGGCGCTCTTCGGTCAGTTCGGGAACCACCAGGCGCACGACGTTGCCGTCATTCGACGGCGAGAGGCCGACATCCGACTCGTTGATCGCCTTCTCGATCGCCTTGATCGAGGACTTGTCGTAGGGCTGGACCGTCAGCAGCCGGGCCTCCGGTGCGGAGATCGTGGAGAGCTGGTTCAGCGGCGTCATCGCGCCGTAGTAGTCGACGACGATGCGTTCGAGCAGCGACGGGCTCGCGCGGCCGGTGCGGACGGTCGAGAACTCGTGCTGGGCGGACTCCACGGACTTGTGCATCCGGTCCTTGGCGTCCTCGAGCAGTTCGTCGATCAGGTTCTCAGCCATCCTGCTCTCCTCCGGGTGTAGATACCAGCGTGCCGACGCGCACGCCCGAGATTATCCGCGGCAGGCTCGTGTCGTCGTCCATGTTGAAGACGTTGATCGGCATGCCGTTGTCCATGCACAGTGCGAGCGCGGTCGCGTCCATCACCCGCAGACGCCGCTCGATCGCCTCCAGATGTGTGATCTCGGGGATGAAGGTGGCGTTCGGGTCGAGCGCGGGATCGGCGGTGAAGACCCCGTCGACGCCGTTCTTGGCCATCAGGATGATCTCGGCGTGGATCTCGGCGGCGCGCAGCGCGGCGGCGGTGTCGGTGGTGAAGAACGGGTTCCCCGTGCCGGCCGCGAAGATCACCACCCGCTGCTTCTCGAGGTGGCGCATCGCGCGGCGGCGGATGTAGGGCTCGGCGACCTCGGAGATGCCGAGCGCCGACTGCACGCGCGTGTTCGCGCCGATGTGCTCGAGCGCGTCCTGCAGCGGCAGGGCGTTCAGCACCGTCGCGAGCATCCCCATGTAGTCGGCCGTCGCGCGGTCCATGCCCGCCGCGGCGCCCTTCATGCCGCGGTAGATGTTGCCGGCGCCGACCACGATCGCCACCTCCACCCCCTGCGCCTGGACGTCGGCCACCTGCTGCGCCACGCGCCGCACCCGCTCGGGATCGGTGCCGTAGTCGAGCTCCCCCATCAGCGCCTCGCCGGAGAGCTTCAGAAGGATGCGTTTGAAGACGGGGGCCATCAGCGGGGCAGAGCCTATCCGGCGGGCTGACACGGGTCGGTCGAGGTGGCACCGCGCGCCGAATCTCGTTCTCTGACGGCACCCCGGTGGGCAGCCAGAACGCGTTCGGTGACGCCGAGGGGACGCGTGAGCCCATCGGGGCCCACGCGATCCACGCCTCTAGCTGCCGATCTCGTAGCGCACGAAACGCCGGATGACGACGTTCTCGCCCGTCGTCGCCGCGAGCTCGTCGCGGAGCTGCTGGACGGTCTTGCCATCGTGCTTGGGGTTGTGCATCTCCTGCTCGAGCAGCACGATCGTCCCCAGCCAGGAATCGAGCTTGCCGGAGACGATTTTCTCGCGCACGTTCTCGGGCTTGTCGGCGGCTTCCTGCTCGTAGATGCGGGACTCGGCGTCGCGGTCCTGCTGCGGGACGTCCTCGCGGCTGACGTAGCGCACCGTCGGCGACGCGGCGATCTGCATCGCGACCTCGCGCGCGAAGCCCGTGAACTCGTCGTTCTTGGCCACGAAGTCGGTGTTGCAGTCGACCTCGATCAGCACGCCGACCTTCGAGCCGGCGTGCACGTAGGACTGCACGGTGCCCTCGGTGGCCACACGCTCGCCGAGATCCTGCACCTTCTTGCCCTGCTTGACGCGCAGGATCTCGATCGCCTTCTCGACGTCGCCGTCGGCCTCGCTCAGCGCTTTCTTGCAGTCCATCATCCCCGCGCCGGTGCGGTCGCGCAGGGCCTTCACATCCTTGGCTGAGATCTCGGTGGTGCTCATTTCTGCTCCTCGTCGGCGGGCTCGGCGGCCCGCGCGGTCTCGGTGGTCTCGGCGACGGCCACGGGCTCCGGAGCGGCGGCCGGCGGCTCGGGCTCCGGTGCCGCGCCCTCGGCGCTTTCGGCGACTGTCTCTGGGGCTGCGGAGGTCTCACTGGCCGGCTGGCGGGCGTCCGGCGAGGCGTTCATCGGCGTCACCGACTCGCTGCCCTCCTCGAGCGTCGCCGGGTCGGCCGGCGGTGCAACCGGCTGAGACTCGGTGGCCGGCTGGGCGGCTGCCGCTGCTGCGGCAGCGCGTTCCGCCGCCGCTTTGTCCTCGGCCTCTTTCTTGGCCTGTTCCTCGGCCTCGCGCTTGGCCTGTTCTTCGGCCTCGCGCTTGGCGCGCGCTTCGGCCTCGGCCTTGGCTTTCTCTTCGGCCTCCTTGCGCGCGCGTTCCTCCTCGGCGCGGAACACGGAGTGGCCCTCGGCGACGACCTGGCCGATGGCCTGCGTGATCAGCGCGCAGGAACGGATCGCGTCGTCGTTGCCGGGGATGATGAAGTCGATCCCGTCGGGGTCGCAGTTCGTGTCGACGAGGCCGATGATCGGTATCCGTAGCCGCTGGGCCTCTTTGACCGCGATGGCCTCGGTTTTGAGGTCGATCACGAACATCGCGTCGGGCACGCGCTGCATGTTCTTCACGCCGCCGAGGTTGGCGCGCAGCTTCGCGAGGTCGGCCTGCGCCGACATTCGCTCACGCGTCGGCAGCAGCGCCAGCTGACCCTCGGCCTCGAAGCGTTCGAGGTCGTGCAGGCGCCGGATGCGTTGGTTGATGGTCTGGAAGTTCGTCAGCAGACCGCCGAGCCAGCGGTGGTTGACGTACGGCATGTCCGCCGCCTCTGCGACGTCCTTGATCGTGTCGCGGGCCTGCTTCTTGGTGCCCACGAACAGCACGGTGCCGCCACGGTGCGCGAGCGTGCCCGCGAACTCCTGCGCCTGCGCCAGCAGCGCCTGCGTCTTGAGGAGGTCGATGATGTAGATGCCGCCACGCTCTCCGAAGATGAAGCGGCGCATCTTGGGGTTCCAGCGGCGCGTCTGATGGCCGAAGTGGACGCCGGCCTCCAGCAGCTCCGCAATGCCTACTTCGGCCACGGTGCTACTCCCTTGTCATTGGATTTGGTTGTGCCGCACGTAGGTCGCGGACCCGGAGACTCAGCGATAGGCGCTCGCTCCAGGCAGGGCCGCGATCCATTGCTCGCGCGGGTCGAGTTGCAGGATCGAACTACCTAGGATATCTGACCGCCGGCTTTCAGCCGGCGGTGGCAGCGCGCTCCAGCGCGGCTTTCAGGTCCTCGGGCAGCGGCGAGCGCAGCTCCAGGCGCCCGCCGTCGATCGGGTGCTCGAACGCCAGGCGCGTGGCATGCAGGAACTGCCTCTCGAGCCCCAGCAGCCCGGCGTGGCCGTACTCGGGGTCGCCGGCCACCGGATGGCCGATCGCCTGCAGGTGCACGCGGATCTGGTGCGTGCGGCCCGTCTCCAGCAGCAGGCTGAGCAGCGATGTCGTGGGCAGGGCGCGCTCGAGGGTGAAGCGGGTGCGCGCCTCGCGCGCCCCCGCGCCGCCCACCGCCATCCGCGTGCGTACGCGCGGATCACGTCCGACCGGGGCGTCGACGGTGCCGGTGCGTGACGGTGGGTGGCCCTCCACGAGCGCCAGGTACTCGCGTTCGATCCTGCGCGCCGACAGCTCCGCCTGCAGGCGCCGCAGCGCCTCCTCGCTGCGCGCGACGACCATCAGCCCCGAGGTGTCCTTGTCCAGGCGGTGCACGATCCCGGCACGCTCGGGCTCACCCCCGGCGAGCTTGCCGGCCAGCAGCTGGGAGAGGGTGTCCTCGCGGTGCCCGCGGCCGGGGTGCACCACCAGCCCCGGGCCCTTGTCGATCACGAGCAGGTGCTCGTCCTCGTGGACGATCCGGAAGCTCACGGCTCGTCCTTCTCCGCGCCGGCTCGCCGGCGGTCGACGACGATCACGAGGGCGAGGATGCCGAGCGTGATCGAGGCGTCGGCGAGGTTGAACGGCGGCCAGCCGAGCGGCAGCTTGACGAAGTCGGTGACCGAGCCCCCGCGGATGCGGTCGATCACGTTGCCCAGCGCGCCCCCGATCAGCATCCCGGTCGGCAGCCAGATCCACGGCGTGTCGAGGTGGCGCGCGAAGTAGACGAGCAGCACCAGCAGCGCGAGGACGATCAGGACCGTCACGCCGACGTGGCTGCCGGGCAGGAAGCCGAAGGCGACGCCGCGATTGCGGGTGTTGACCAGCTCGACCCCCGGCAGGAAGCGGCGTTCTTCGCCGGGCACGATGTCGCTGCGGACGAGGTGCTTGGTGAGCTGGTCGAGCGCGGCGACGAGCACGGCGACAGCGACCGCGTACAGCCACACCCGCCGGGTGGACGCCGCGCTATCCACTCCCCGCCGCCAGGCCGAGGCTCGTCAGGACGCCCTCTCGGTCGACGATCACGAGCACCGCCGCGATCAGGCCGCCGTCCCGGGTGAACGCCGTCGCGCCCGCCTCGGACATGAGCGCGCCGCTGCGCCGGGCCTCGAGGTGCAGGCGGACGATCTCGACGTTGCCCAGCGTCATCGCGCCCGCTGGTCCCGGTCAGCCGTGGATGATGCCCTGGACGACGATGCTGTTGATCAGCTGGAGCGAGATCAGCGCCAGGATCGGGCTGAAGTCCCAGCCGCCGAGGCTCGGAAGCAGGCGCCGGAACAGACGCAGGAATGGTTCGACGGTGTCGCGCAGGAACTGCAGGACGGCGCTGCTCGCCCGCGAGTACGGCGGCCGCAGCCCGGCCGAGAACAGCAGCTGGACCACGATGTGGACGATGATCAGGATCTCGTAGACGTAGATGATCGTCGAGAGCACCCCGGCGATCTCGGTGCGGGCGGTCGCGAGCAGCATCAGCGTTTCTCGAGCACGGCGTCCAGCGCGTCGCTGAACGCGCTCCTGATCCCACCGCGCTCCAGCGCGTCGAGCCCGCGCGCGGTGAGCCCGCCCGGCGAGGCGACCTCGCGCCGGATCGCCATCGTGTCGTTGCCCCGCCGCCTGAGCAGCTCGGCGGTTCCGGCCAGCGTCTGCACGACCAGCTCGGCGCCCTGCGCGGCGGGGATGCCCTTGCGTACGCCCGCGTCGATCTGCGCCTCGGCCACCAGCGCCACGTAGGCGGGCGCGCAGGACATCAGCCCCATCGCCACGTCGACGAGCGCGTCGGGGAGCACGACGAGGGTCCCCAGCTCCGCGAACAGCTCCGAGACGGCGTTGTCGGTGTCCGGGTCCTGGGCCGGACCGTCGGCCTGTACGACCGCGCCCTGGCGCACCTCGACGGGAAGCGACGGGATGAAGCGGTAGACCGGTCTCCCGGGGTAGGCCTCCTTCAGCGCGGGGAGCGGCGTCGCGGCCAGGATGGAGGCGACCGCCTTCGCCTGCGGTGCTGTTTCCTCGGCCACGCCGGCGAGCTGCGCGGGCTTGTGAGCCAGCACCACGAGGTCCGCGCGCTCGGCGACCTCGCCGTTGGTGGCGAGCGCCTCGCCTCCGACCTCTTCGACGAGCGCCTGCGCGCGCCCCGGCACCGGGTCGGCGCAGAGCACGGGACGCCCCCACCCACGCGCCAGCGCGCGCGCCATGTTGCCGCTTCCGATCAGGCCGATGTTCATGGTCGCGTCAGCCTAGCCGTCGAGTCTGTCGGCGAGATCAACGCGCCACCGCGGTACGGGGTGGTCTGGAGGCTCGAGAGCCAAGCCTCGCAGGGACGCTGCAAGCACCGCGTGCTCTGCACACAAGCGACCGCGGAGTGCCCCGAACGGGGTGAGGACGACGCGAGGCGCCGGCTACCGGGCCTCAAGACTGGTTGAAGAAGCCCTTCTCGATGAGCCGCGCCCGCTCCTCCGCCGAGATCTCGACGTTGCGCGGCGTGAGCATGAAGACCTTGTCCGCGATCCGCTGCATGCCGCCGTCGAGCGCGTAGGTGAGGCCCGAGGCGAAGTCGATCAGTCGTTTGGAGAGGTCCGTCTCGGAGCTCTGCAGGTTGAGGATCACCGGCACCGAGTCCTTGAACTTGTCGGCGATCTGCTGGGCGTCGTTGAAGGACTTGGGCACGACAAGGTGCACGCGCACGTCGCCGTTGGTGCGGCTGGCGACGGGCTTGAGCACCGCGGTGCGGCCACGGCTGCGCGCCGGAGCGCCGGCAGCGTCGTCGTCGTCCTCGGCGAAGATGTCGTCGTACTCGTCGCGGCGTTTACGCAGCCGGCGCACGTTCGGACGGTCGCGATAGCGGTCCTCGATCTCGGCCTCCGCTCCCGCGGCCGGCTCGTCCTCGTAGTCGTCGTCGTGATACTCCTCGGCGAGGCCGAAGTACACGAGCGCGCTATGCCAGGAGTCCCTGAAGCTCATTTCCTTCTCGGTTCTTCGTGCGTCGTCCCGATTTCCCTGCAGATGCTAGGGACTCGCCGCGGCCGAGGCGCTCACTGATCGTACAGAGTCGTGCCGATCCGCACGATGGTCGCGCCCTCTTCGGCGGCCACCTGGAAGTCCTGCGAGGTGCCCATCGACAGCTCGGAAAGGCCGTGCTCGCCCGCCAGCTCGCGCAGGGCGCGGAACCACGGGCGGCTCTCCTGCGGATCGGAGGCGAACGGCGGCATCGTCATCAGGCCCGCGACCGGGACCGGGGAGGCGGCGATGTAAGCCTCGATCTCCGCGGGGGCGATGCCCGCCTTCCCCTCCTCTCCCGCCACGTTGACCTCCAAGAGGACGCGCAGCCCGGGGCCCGCCACGTCGAGGTTGGACCGAAGCTGGGCCAGGGCGGACTCGGAGGCCAGCGAGTGGATCAGCGTGACGTGCGGGACGATCGCCTTCACCCGGCGGCTCTGCAACTGGCCGATGAAGTGCCACTCGAACAGCTCGCCGTGCGCCGCGACCTTGCGCTCCAGGTCCTGGGCGCGGTTCTCGCCGACGAGCTCGACGCCGGCGGCGGCGAGTGCCGGCAGCTCCTCGTCGGGCACGTACTTGGTGGCGGCGAGGATGCGGACGTCGCGCCCGGGTGCCGCCACCCGCAGCCGCTCGCGGACCGTGTCGAGGTTCGCGGCGATCCGCTCCGGGTCCAGGCCCCGGATCAGCTCAACCACGCGACCGCCGCCTGACGCCCCGCCGCCGTTCCTTCGCGGCGGTGGGAGAAGAAGCGCTCGTCGCAGATCGTGCAGCCGCCGAGCTCGGCCACCTCGGCGACGCCCGCGGCCTGCAGGCGCTCGCGCGCGAGGGCCCGTAGGTCGACGGTCGCCTGCGCGGCCACGCCGGTTCCCAGCGCCTCGTGGACCTCCGGTCCGACCTCGTAGCAGCACGACCCCGCGCAGGGGCCGAGCACTGCTGCGATCTCTCCGTCAGAGAGCGTTCGCAGGGTCGCGACGCCCTGCTCGAGCACGCCGGCCGCGAGGCCCCGCCAGCCGGCGTGGACCGTGGCGACCGCCCGCGGCGCGAGCAGCGCGACAGGGAGGCAGTCGGCGGCGAGAACCATCGTCCCGACGCCGCGCGCGGCCGTGGCCTGGCCATCGGAGCTGTCGAGGGCGCCCTGGGGGCGCCGGTCGTTGCCCGAGGAGGCGATCAGGACGCGCGTTCCGTGCACCTGGTAGCCGCGGGCGAGCCCGTCCAGGCCGAGGCGGCGGCGCAGGCGCTCGCGGTTCTCAGCGCCCGACTCCGCTCCGTCGCCGCCGACGCCCGACATGTTCCCGTCGGCGCGCTCGGTGAAGAGGACGGCGCCGCGTCGAAGCTCGATCGCGAGGTCCTCGCTCATGTTTCTACCCGATTTCCCGTGCGCGCGGGCAGGTCCGCTTCAAGTGCGGCGCGCAGCTCCTGCTCGCGGCCGCTCGCCCCGCCGTCGCGCTTGGCTGCGAGTGCCGCCGCCAGGCGCGCCCCGACCTCGGGCCCCTCGGGGACGCCGGCGGCGATGAGGTCGTGGCCGTCGATCTCCAGGTGTACGTGCCGCTGGGTGTCCAGCCATTCCCGAGCCGTCGCCAGCGCAGCGTCGGACTCGCGCGCGGCGAGCGCCGCGCCGATCGCCACGGCCTCGATCGAATGGCCATCGAGCGCCCGAGGGGGGGCCCCTTGGTTCGCAGCCAGCAGCAGGCGCGCGAGGCCCTCGGAGCTGCGGGCCGCGTCGGCCACGCCGCTCGACTGCTGCCGCGTGGCTCCCAGACGTTCCACCAGCATTTCCTCGGCGAACGGTTGCCCGCCATCTTGGACGGCGCGCAGCGCGACCCCGAGCAGCAGGATCTCGGCGGAGCCGTCGCCGGGCAGGATCGCCGCTGCCTCCCGGGCGAGCGCATCGTCGAACGGCGAGGGCCACCCGAGCGCCGCGAGCACGCCGAGCGAGTCGAGCACCCTCAACGCGGCGCGACCGTGCTCTTCGCGGGCCGCGAGCCAGATCTCCGAGCCGAGCCGCTCCCCGGAGACCGTGTCCAGCGCGCCGCCCGCCACAGCCTGCTCGGCCAACTCGCGGGTGCGGGGCTCGATCTCGAACCCCAGACGCGCCGCGTACCGCGCGAGCCGCAGCATCCGCGTCGGGTCGTCCAGGAAGCTCCGCTCGTGCAGCACGCGCAGGCGCCCCGCGCGCAGATCGTCCAGCGCGCCCTGCACCGAGACCAGACCCTCGTTCTCGGCGCCGTGGAGCGGCAGCGCGATCGCGTTGACCGTGAAGTCGCGCCGGCGCAGGTCCTCCTCGAAGCTGCCGGGGCGCACCTCCGGTAGCGCGCCCTGCGCCGGGTAGGACTCGGCGCGCCGCTCGGCGATGTCGATGCGCCCGTAGCGCCAGGCGACAGAGGCGGTGCCGAAACGCTCGTGCAGGACGGGCGCGACCGGCTCGCCGTAGGCGCGCTCGCTCGGCGACACCGACGCCGCCAGCTCGCGCGCGAGCCCGGCCGCGTCGGCACGGACCGTGACGTCGAGCTCACGCGGCCAGTGCCCGAGCAGGAGGTCGCGCACCGCCCCGCCGACGAGGGCGACGTCCTCGCGCCTGCGCGCCTGCGCCAGCAGCTCCGGTCCGCCCGGCAGGCCGGTGAGCCGGTGCAGCACGTGCTCCGGGGTCTGAATCGGATGCACGGCGCTCACGCCGCCTCGCGCACCGGGATCCCCGCGGCGGCCAGGTGCGCCTTGGCCTGCGCGACCGTGTACCGGCCATAGTGGAAGATCGAGGCGCAGAGGACCGCGTCGGCGCCGGCCTGGAGCGCCTCGACGAGGTGCTCCAGCGTGCCCGCCCCACCGGAGGCGATCACCGGCACCCCGACGGCCTCGCTCACAGCGGCCGTCAGCTCGAGGTCGTAGCCGTCGCTCGTGCCGTCGCGGTCCATGCTCGTGAGCAGGATCTCCCCCGCGCCACGCTCCACGCCCTCCACCGCCCACGCAACGGCATCCCGCCCCGCCGAGGTTCGGCCACCCGCGACGTACGCATCCCAGATCCCCTCAAAAGAAGCGCCCTCCCGCCGCTTCGCGTCGATCGCCAGCACCACGCATTGGGAGCCGAAGGTCTCCGCCAGCTCGTCGATCAGCTCGGGCCTCGCCAGCGCCGCCGAGTTCACCGACACCTTGTCCGCCCCCGCATCGAGGACCGCCTGCGCGTCGGAGACGGAGCGCACGCCGCCGCCGATCGTGAACGGGACGAACACCTCGTCGGCGGTGCTGCGCGCCAGGCGCGCAATCGTGTCGCGCTTCTCGTGCGTGGCCGTGATGTCGAGGAAGATCAGCTCATCGGCGCCCTCGCGGTCGTAGTGAGCGGCCAGCTCCACGGGGTCGCCCGCATCGCGGATGTCGACGAATTCGACGCCCTTGACGACGCGGCCGCCGTCCACGTCCAGGCATGGGATCACGCGCTTGTAGTGCACGCGCCCACGGTAGCCAGTCGGGGGCGGCGGCGAGGCTCAGCCGGCGAGCGCCGCCTGCGCCTCGGCGACGGTGAAACGGCGCTCGTAGAGCGCCTTGCCGACGATCACGCCCTCGATCGAGTCGAGGCCGCGCTCAGCGCGCAGGGTCGCGAGCGCGCGCAGGTGATCGAGCGTGCCGATCCCGCCCGAGACGATCAGCTCGCCGTCGCCGACCGCGCGCGCCGCTCCCTCGACGGCGCCGAGGTCCGGGCCGTCGAGCATGCCGTCGTGGTCGATGTCGGTGAAGGCGAAGCGCTGCACCCCGGCGGCGTGCAGCGCCGACAGCGCCTCCGGCGCGGACAGACGCGAGGCCTGCAGCCATCCGTGCGTCGCCACGCCGCCTTCGCGGACGTCGATCCGCCACCAGCACCCGCTCCGGGCCGTGCGCGCCCAGCGCCTCGCGCACGAGCTCGGGGTTCGTCATCGCGGCCGTGCCGATCACGACCCTCGCGGCGCCGGCCTGCAGCGCCGCCTCGATCGCGCCGGCGGACCGCAGGCCGCCGCCGTACTGCACCGGGACGCCGGTCTCCTCGGCGATCGCCCGCAGGCGCTCGAGGTTCACCGGCTCGCCGGCCTTCGCCCCGTCGAGGTCGACGACGTGCAGGCGTTCGGCCCCCGCATCCACCCACCCGCGGCGGCCGCCACGGGGTCGGCGTCGTACACCGTGCGCGCGTCGAAGTCGCCCTTCGCCAAGCGCACGGCGTTGCCGCCGAGGATGTCGATCGCCGGGTAGAGGTTCACTTACCGGAGCGCCGCGCCCTGCAGGCAGAACGCGGCGAAGTTGGCGAGCATCCGCAGGCCCGCCGCCGAGGACTTCTCAGGGTGGAACTGAACGCCGTAGAACGAGCCGCGCTGCACGGCGGTCACGAAGGGCTCGCCGTAGGTTGCGGTGCCGACGAGATCCTCGGGGTCCGAGAGCACGGGCGCCAGCGAGTGCACGTGGTAGAACGCGCAGCGCAGCGGCAGATCGCGCACGAGCGGCGAGTCGGCCGCGCGCAGCTCGACCTCGTTCCAGCCGATGTGCGGGAGCTTCAGCCCGCGCGCTTGCAACGGGCGCACCTCGCCGCCGATCAGCCCGAGCCCCGTTGCTCCTCCCTGCTCCTCCGAGGAGTCGAACGCGAGCTGCATGCCCAGGCAGATGCCGAGGAGTGGCACGCCCGCCGCCACGCGCTCGCGCAGGAAGTCGTCGAGGCCGAGCCGGCGCAGGCTCTCCATCGCCTTGGGGAACGCGCCCACGCCGGGCAGCACGAGCCCGGGGGCCGCGGCGAGGCGGTCGGGATCGGAGCTGAGCAGCGGGCGCGCGCCCACGTGCTCGAGCGCCTTCTCGACCGAGCGGCGGTTGCCCATGCCGTAGTCGACGATGCCGATCTCGACCGGCTCTCCGAGCAGCGCGGGGGTCACTGCGTGAGCGTGCCCTTCGTGCTCGGCACGCCGCTCTCGGTCGGGTCGATCGCCACCGCTCCCCGCAGCGCGCGGGCGAACGCCTTGAACGCCGCCTCGATCATGTGGTGCGCGTTGGTGCCCGTTTCGACGCGCAGGTGGAGCGTGAGCTTCGCCGAGTTCGCGAGCGCGCGGAAGAACTCCTCGGTCAGCTCGTGGTCGAAGCCGCCGGTCGAGCCCGCCGGCAGCTCAGCCTCGAAGACCGTCAGCGGACGCCCCGAGATGTCGATCTCGCAGCTCGCGCGGGCCTCGTCCATCGGCACGGTCGCCGCCCCGTAGCGGACGATGCCGGAGCGGTCGCCGAGCGACTTGTCGAGGGCCTGGCCGAACACGATCGCGGTGTCCTCCGCGGTGTGGTGAGCGCCGGTCTGCAAGTCGCCGGTGACCTCCACATCGAGATCGAGCCGGCCGTGCCGCGCGAGCAGGTCGAGCATGTGATCGAGGAAGCCCACGCCGGTGCTGCGCGCGCCCTCGCCCGTCCCTTCCAGGGACAGCCGCAGGCGCACGTCGGTCTCGGCGGTCTTGCGCTCGATGCTCGCGGTGCGGGTCACGGGGCTGGATTCTCCCCGATGTCCCGTGTCCGCGCCTCCATCGAGACGGCGTGGACCTCGAAGCCCTCGGCGCGCGCGATCGGCGCGCCCGCGGCTGCGAGCTTGGCGGCCCCGTCGCCGACGCGCAGCTCGGTCATGCGGCGGCGGAAGTGGCGCGGCGTGAGGCCCGAGGCGAAGCGCGCCGCGCCGGCCGTCGGGAGGATGTGGTTGGAGCCCGCGACGTAGTCGCCGAAGGCGGTGGCGCTCTCGGCACCGACGAAGAGGCAACCCGCGGAGTGGACGCTGTTTGCGAGCGCCTCGACGTCCTCGCCGATCAGCTCCAGGTGCTCGGCGGCGAAGGCGTTCGCGAGCGCGATCGCCTCGGCTGCGCCCGCGACCTCGACTGCTGCGAACGCGGCGTCGCCCACCGTCGGCTGCTCCACGATCCGGCGTTCGAGCTCCGAGACGAGGCTCGCGACGTGCTCGGCCGAAGGCGAGACGGCGCCGACGAGGCTGCCGCTGCCGTGCTCGGCCTGGGCGAGCATGTCGAGGGCGGCGAGTGCGATCTCGCGCTCGCCGCACGCGGCGCCCAGCACCACCAGCAGGTCCGAGGGCCCGGCGAAACCGTCGATGCCGACGACGCCGGAGAGCTGGCGCTTGGCCTCCTGGACGTAGAGGTTGCCGGGGCCGACGATCACGTCGACCGCCTTCACGGTCTCGGTGCCGTAGGCGAGCGCGGCGATCGCCTGCGCGCCGCCCATCCGGTACACGCGTTCCACGCCGCAGAGCCGGCAGGTGCCGAGCACGGCAGGGTCGATCTCGCCGTCCGGGCCCGGAGGCGCGCAGACGGCGACGTCGATCACGCCCGCCGCCCGCGCGGTGACGACGCCCATCACCACGGTGCTCGGGTAAGGCGCACGGCCGCCCGGCACGTACACGGCGGCGGATGAGACCGGAATCTCGCGCAGGCGCAGCCGCTGGCCCTGGGGCAGCTCGAGGGCCGCGTCCGCGCCGGCGCCGGCGTCGGCGACCTCGGCGACGTTCGCGATCGCCACCTGCAGGCCGGCAACGAGCTCGAGCGGCATCCGGCGGATCGCATCGTCGAGCTGCTCGGGCTCGACCAGCAACGGCGCGGGCTCGCGCTCGCCGGTGTCGAAGCGTGAAGTGAGCTCCCGTACCGCCTCGTCCCCCCCGGCCCGAACCGCCGCGAGGATCTCGGCCACCTGCTCGGCCACGGACTCCCCTGCCGGGATCAGCCCACGCAGGCGCTCCGCGACGGCCACAGGGCCGCCGAGCTCGGCCACCTCGGCCGCGCTGAGGCGCAGGAGCTGCACGGTCAGATGGTTGATCCCACGGCGGTGTGCCGTGGTTCCGCTGGTGCGGATGGTCGAGCCTGCCGCGGACGCAGGCCGCAGGGCGGGCGGGACTCCATCAAGGCAAGGGCGAGGGCGAGGACAAAGGCAGGCGAAGGCCAAGCGTGCCAGCGGAGGTGCACCGTCGTGGAATCAGCCATCTAGGGCCCGCTGGGGACTGGAAGCTCGCGCAGGCGCCGGCGCAGCTCGTCGATCTCCGCCGCCTTCATCTTGTAGCTGACGGGGTTCGCGATCAGGCGCGCGGAGCACTCGACGATCTCCTCGCGGATCACGAGGTTGTTCTCCCGCAGCGTGGTGCCGGTCGCGGTCAGATCGACGATCGCCTCGACGATCCCGGTCAGCGGGGCGAGCTCGACGGAGCCCTTGACCTCGACGATCTCCGCCTGGCGGCCCGTTTCTTCGAGGTGCCTGGCGGCGATGCGGGGGTACTTGGTGGCGACCCGCATGACGCCGAGCCGGCGCAGGGCCTCGGCCGCGGGGTCCGGCCCGGCCTTGCCGGCGAGGACCATCGTGCAGCGGCCGTAGCCGAGGTCGAGCAGCTCGTAGACCTTGCGCCCGTCCTCGCCGGGAGAATTGCCTGGAGCCTGCTCCAGCAGCACGTCCTTGCCGGTGATGCCGAGGTCGGCGGCACCCGCCTCCACGTAGGTCGGGACGTCCGAGGGGCGCATCGTGATCACGCCGATCTCCTCGAACAGGAGCTTGCGGTCGTTCGAGCGCAGCTCCTCGGTGTCCATGCCGAGCGCGGTGAGCAGCTCGACGGTCCCGTCGAAGAGCGCGCCGCGCGGGACGGCGATCGTGAGTCCGAGCAGCGTGCTCATGGCGCCGCGTCCCCGGCTCCGGCGGCCTGGCTCGCCGCGGGCGCCGCTTCGCCGGCCGGCGCCTGATGAGCGAGGCCGTCGCCGAGCGCGCTCGCGAGCAGGGCGCCGGTGCCACGCTCCTCGCCCGCCAGGGCGAGGTGCAGCCGGTCGATGCCGAGGGCGAAGCCGACGGCCGGGAGGCGCCGCCCGAAGCGGCCGAGCAGATCGTCGTAGCGCCCGCCACCGCCGAGTGGTGCGCCGAGGGCGGGGTCGTACACGTCGAAGACCGCGCCGGTGTAGTAGCCGATGTTCCGCACGAGCCCGAGATCCACGATCACCCTTGCCGCCACGTCCGGGGCGAGCAGCTCGAGCACCTGGCGCAGGCCGGTGACGGCCACCGCGGCCTCGGCCGGGGCCTGCGCGAGCAGCTCCGGGCCGCCGCGCCGCTGCGGGACGTCGAGGAGCAGCTCCGCGGCCTCGCCCGAGATGCCGGACTCGCCGATCCGGCGTTCGAGCTCGACGAAGTCGCGCATCACGAGCGCCTCGAGCAGGCCCTCGCGCCCGTCCTCGGGCACGTCCAGGCTCGCCATCAATGCCGGGAACAGCGAGGCGTCGCCGAGGCCCACGCGGTAGTCCTTGAGCCCGGTCGCGTCGAGCGCGCGGCAGAGCACGGTGAGCGCCTCGGCCGTCCCCTCGGGCGCCGGCGAGCCGATCAGCTCGATGCCGGCCTGGAGCAGCTCGCGGGGCTGACCGCGCGCCGGCGAGACGCCGCGGTAGCAGTGGGCGAAGTAGCAGAAGCGCAGGGGCAGCTCGGCGCTCGCGTAGCGGCTCGCGACGACGCGGGCGATCGGGACCGTCATGTCGGAGCGCAGGACGAGCACGGCGCCGTTCTCGTCGAAGACGCGATATGCGGGCTGGGCTTCGGCGAGCGCGGCGCGGGCCAGCACCGACTCGTACTCGAGGGCCGGCGTGTAGACCTCGCCGTAGCCGTGCGCCTCGAACACCGCGCGCAGGGCGTCCGTGATCGCGCGGGCCTCCCGCGTCTCGTCGGGCAGCACGTCGCGCGTGCCGCTGGGAATCGGGTGGATCATGCGGACCCGAGGTTACTCAGGGGCCGGTGAGATCGCCCCCGAGGCCGGCACGGAGCGCGGGCCGACCCCTCCCCGAAGGCCGGCACGGAGCGCCGGCCGACCCCTCCACTCCTACGCGTGAACCGGCTCGGTCGCCACGCGCTCGATGTGGGCGCCGAGATCCCGCAGCCGCTCGTCGATGCGCTCATAGCCGCGGTCGATCTGGCTGATGTTGTCGATCTCGCTCGGCCCCTCGGCGCAGAGCGCCGCCAGCAACATCGCCATGCCCGCGCGGATGTCCGGCGAGTAGACGCGCTCGCCGCGCAGGCGCCGGGGCCCGGTGACGATCGCTCGGTGCGGGTCGCACATGACGATGTCGGCCCCCATCAGGATCAGCTTGTCGGTGAAGATCAGACGGTTCTCGAACATCCACTCGTGGATCAGGATCGAGCCCTCGGCCTGGGTGGCCAGGGCGACGGCGATCGAGGTGAGGTCGGCCGGGAAAGCCGGCCAGGGCCCGTCCTGGATCTTGCTCTTGTACTCCCCGACGTCCGCCTGGACGACGAGCTTCTGCTCGCCGGGCACGAAGAGGTCGTTGCCATGCAGCTCCGAGCGCAGGCCGAGACGTTCGAAGACGAGCCTGATCATGCGCAGGTCGTCCGGGACGGTGTCCTTGATGCGCAGCTCGCCGCCGGTGACGCCGGCCAGCGCCATGAAGCTGCCGATCTCGATGTGGTCGGGCGCGACGTCGTGCTCGCAGCCGTGCAGGCGCTCGGCGCCGTTGACCGTGAGCAGGTTAGAGCCGATCCCTTGGATGTCGGCGCCCATCTTCACGAGCATGCGAGCGAGGTCCTGGACGTGAGGCTCGGAGGCGGCGTTGCCGATCACGGTCGTGCCCGGTGTGAGCGCGGCAGCCATCAGGGCGTTCTCGGTCGCCATGACGGAGGGCTCGTCCATGAAGACGTCGGTCGGGCGCAGGCCCTGGGGCGCGCTGAGCGTGATCTCGCCGTTGGCCTCGACGCTTGCGCCCATCGCGCGGAACGCGTCCAGGTGCGGGTCCAGCCGGCGGCGGCCGATCACGTCCCCGCCGGGTGGCGGCATGACCGCGCGATGGAAGCGGGCGAGCATGGGACCTGCCAGCAGGAAGGAGGCACGGATCAGCTCGGCGAGCTCGCGGTCGATCTCCACGTCTTCGACCTTCGCGGCACAGAGCGAAACCTCGTTCGGGCCGCGCCAGGACACCTCGACCCCGATCCCGCGCAGGATCTCGAGCATCGCGTCGACGTCGCGGATACGCGGCACGTTGCGAACGAGGACGGGATCGTCCGTCAGGACACACGAGGCGAGGATCGGGAGGGCACCGTTCTTGTTCCCGGCCGGAACCATGGTCCCGGAGAGCGGCGCACCGCCTTCGATCACGAACTTCTCCATGAGCTTGCGGCGCCGGGCCACAATGGGGCCGAACCGGCGGCGTTCGGAGAGGGTAACAGCCATCTGACCAGTCAAGTTCGAGCCGGGCGGCCGCGCACCTGCATGGCCGCTCCGGGCGCCCGGACGGCGCTCTGAGGGCTCATGAGGACGCGACCCGTTGCAACTTCCGTTGCAGATCCGGGCCGCGCGAACGGCTCTATAGAGCCATTTCCCGGACCGCCTCCGGTGCGTACACATGTTCGCACATCTTCCGTCCGAGCGCGTTCCTACGGTACGAACACATGTTCTCGTCACTGCGGACATCGCCGATTGCCCAGCGGACGCTCGGAGCGCTGGACCTGGCCCGCTCGTTCCTCTTGCTCGAGGACGACGTACTCGTCGACTGGGAGGTCGACCGGAACGAGCACTCTCAGCCGGTCCATCCGCACCGGGCGCCGCTGCGCACGCGGCGCCTGCAGCGCCGTCCGGGCACACCGCCGCCGCCGCAGCACGAGTGCATCTCCCCCACCTTCTACGGCCAGCCCATCGCGCACGGAGGGAACGCAGGGGCTGAGCGCCGGGAGCGAATCCCGGCAAGCCGTGGGTGGCAGGCCGCGCGCACGGAGACGCGCACGGCCTGCCGACGCCACACCCGCCCTGCCGGCTCGGATTGCCGGCGGGGCGGCGGCGGTCGGCTAGCCTGAGACCGTCCACCAGCGGGAGGCGACGATGGAGCAGCGGGTCAGCCTTGTCACGCTCGGCGTCGAGGATCTCGACCGAGCGCGCGCTTTCTACGAAGCCCTCGGATGGCGCTCCGGCGCGGCGCCGGCGGACGACGTCGCTTTCTTCCAGGCGGGCGGGATGGTCTTCGCCCTCTGGGGCCGCGCGCAGCTGACGGAGGACAGCGCGGTCGCCGACCCGGGCGGATACGGCGGTGTGACGCTCGCGTACAACGCGCGCGTCCGCGAGGAAGTGGACACCGTGATCGAGGAGGCACGAGCCGCGGGCGCGCGGATCGGCCGTGAGCCCGCGGAGACGTTCTGGGGCGGGTACTCCGGCGTCTTCGTCGATCCCGACGGGCATCCGTGGGAGGTCGCGCACAACCCGCACTGGACGGTGCGGGAGGACGGCTCCGTCGCCCTCGGCGGCGAGCACCCTTGACGACGTCGAGCCGCCTGCTCACTGTGCAGACGGCTCGATCGCTGAAGAAAAACCGGCGGCGTCCTACTCTCCCAGGCCCTTGCGGGCCAAGTACCATCGGCGCTGAGGGGCTTAACTGCTCTGTTCGGAATGGGAAGAGGTGTTTCCCCCTCGCTAAAGCCACCGGAAAACGGTGAGAGGCCAAGACCCTCCACGGGCCTTGAAAACTGCACCGAAGCCACTGGGTATCACTCGTCCCTTGCATGGGGACGGAACAAAAAAATCCGTCAAGCCCTCGACCCATTAGTACCGGTCTCCTTCAGGTGTTACCACCCTTCCAGATCCGGCCTATCAACCTGGTGGTCTACCAGGGGTCTTACTCCCTCTAGGGGATGGGAGAGCTCATCTTGAGGCCGGCTTCCCGCTTAGATGCTTTCAGCGGTTATCCGATCCACACGTAGCTAGCCTGCTATGCCCTTGGCAGGACAACAGATACACCAGAGGTGCGTTCATCCCGGTCCTCTCGTACTAGGGACAAATCCTCTCAACTCTCCAACGCCCACGGCAGATAGGGACCGAACTGTCTCACGACGTTCTGAACCCAGCTCGCGTACCGCTTTAATGGGCGAACAGCCCAACCCTTGGGAGCAACTCCACCCCCAGGATGCGACGAGCCGACATCGAGGTGCCAAACCGGGCCGTCGATGTGGACTCTTGGGCCCGATAAGCCTGTTATCCCCGGAGTACCTTTTATCCGTTGAGCGACGGCACTTCCACTTGCTACCGCCGGATCACTAAGACCTGCTTTCGCACCTGCTCGACTTGTCAGTCTCGCAGTCAAGCTCCCTTGCTACCTTTGCGCTCTACACACGATTTCCAACCGTGATGAGGGAACCTTTGTGCGCCTCCGTTACATTTTGGGAGGCGACCGCCCCAGTCAAACTACCCGCCTGGAACTGTCCAGCGCCCGGATTCACGGCGCGCTGTTAGAAATCCAATACATCAAGGGTGGTATCTCAAGGTTGGCTCCACGCCGGCCGCAACCTGCGCTTCAAAGCCTCCCACCTATCCTGAGCGAAATGCACCGAATCCCAATACCAAGTTGTAGTAAAGGTTCACGGGGTCTTTCCGTCTAGCCGCGGGTACTCGGCATCTTCACCGAGACTGCAATTTCACCGAGCTCCTCGTTGAGACAGCGCTGAAGTCGTTACGCCATTCGTGCAGGTCGGAACTTACCCGACAAGGAATTTCGCTACCTTAGGACCGTTATAGTTACGGCCGCCGTTTACCGGGGCTTAGCTTCGCTGCTTCGGGTCAAGCCCTAACAACTCCACGTAACCTTCCGGCACCGGGCAGGCGTCAGCCCCTATACGTCGTCTTTCGACTTAGCAGAGACCTGTGTTTTTGGTAAACAGTCGCTTCAGCCTATTCACTGCGGCCCTCTCAGGCTCCACCCGCGAGGGGTTTCACCTTACTGGGGCGCCCCTTATCCCGAAGTTACGGGGCGATTTTGCCGAGTTCCTTAACGAGGGTTATCTCGATCACCTTAGTATTCTCTACTTGCCCACCTGTGTCGGTTTTGGTACGGGCACGCGCTTCCTCCCTAGAGGATTTTCTCGGAGGTATGGCGTCGGGGACTCGCCGGCTTAGAGCCAGCTGGCATCGCACCTCAGGTTATGCGGTCCCGCATTTGACAAGGACCACCCCTACATGCTTACCCCAGGGCAACCATCGCCTGGGTTCCCTTAGCCTTCCTCGTCCCCCCATCGGTCAAACGGAAGCGACGTGGTACAGGAATATCAACCTGTTGGCCATCGACTACGCCTTTCGGCCTCGCCTTAGGTCCCGACTAACCCTGAGCAGACGAACTTTACTCAGGAATCCTTGGGCAATCGGTGGAGGGGATTCTCACCCCTCTTTCGTTACTTATGCCGGCATTCTCACTTCCCAAGCCTCCACGGCTGGCTTACGCCGCCGCTTTACTGGCATGGGAACGCTCTCCTACCGCGTGATCGACCCGAAGGTCTCACACACCCGCAGCTTCGGTGACTAGCTTGAGCCCCGTTATATTGTCCGCGCTCGAACACTTGACCAGTGAGCTGTTACGCACTCTTTCAAGGATGGCTGCCTCTAAGCCAACCTCCTGGTTGTCTATGCACTCGAACATCGTTTCCCACTTAGCTAGTACTTAGGGACCTTAGCTGGCGGTCTGGGCTGTTTCCCTTTTGACGCTGAAGTTTATCCCCCAGCAACTGACTCCCGGAGTAAACGTAATTGGTCTTCGGAGTTTGCCTGAAGTCGGTAACCTGGTAGGGCCCCTAATCCAAACAGTGCTCTACGGCCAATACGCAATTTATCCGAGGCTATACCTAAATATATTTCGGAGAGAACCAGATATCACTGAGCTTGATTAGCCTTTCACTCCGACCCACAGGTCATCCGCCCAGTTTTCAACCTAGGTCGGTTCGGCCCTCCACGAGGTCTTACCCCCGCTTCAGCCTGCCCATGGGTAGCTCGCTCAGTTTCGGGTATACCGCCTACGACTATGACGCCCTATTAGGACTCGCTTTCGCTACGGCTCCGCTCATCGCTTAACCTTGCCGCAGACGAGTAACTCGCCGGCTCGTTATGCAAAAAGCACGCGGTCACAGAACAAGTCTGCTCCCACCGCTTGTAGGCACGCGGTTTCAGGTACTATTTCACTCCCCTTCCGGGGTACTTTTCACCTTTCCCTCACGGTACTAGTCCGCTATCGGTCACCAAGGAGTACTTAGCCTTGGAGGGTGGTCCCCCCAGGTTCAGTCCGCGTTTCACGGGTGCGGACTTACTCAGGAACGTCTGACAGGAGACCATGCAGTTTCGTCTACGGGACGGTTGCCCTCTTTGGTGCGCGGTTCCACACGCTTCGACTACCACATGATTTTGTAACTCCTGCCGGGCCGGACACGGCCCGGAACAAACGCCCTACAACCCCCGACAGACAACGCGTGTCCGCTTACATCTGCCGGGTTTGGGCTGATCCCTTTTCGCTCGCCACTACTCAGGGAGTCTCGGTTGATTTACTTTCCTCGGGGTACTGAGATGTTTCACTTCCCCCGCTTGTCCTCGCCCGGTCTATGTGTTCAACCGGGGATAACGCCGCATTACCAGCGTTGGGTTTCCCCATTCGGGAATCCACGGGTCAATGGCTATTCAGCGCCTAACCGTGGCTTATCGCAGCCGTTCACGCCCTTCTTCGACTCTTGGTGCCAAGGCATCCACCATGTGCCCTTACTATCTTGACGGTGATCAGGTCCGTCCGGCCTGGTCCGCTCCCAAAGGGAGCTCGCCGGTCCGGTGAGGACCCGGTGATACCCGTTTCAGCCGCCGCTTATCGATGGCGGCTGATGTGGCTTCTGTGCAGTTTTCAAGGACCGTGGAGAGGCTTGTAACGCCGGCCGTTCCGCGTCATAGCGGTCGCGCCCTTGTGACGCGTCCAACGCGGACCGGCGGACGCCGGTCTCTCAAAACTCAACAGCATGCTGGCGTCGTTTGTTGCCGGCGAAGCGCCTCGCCTCCAAGTAGGAGAAGGCTCGCGCGCCCGACGGCGATCCAGCCAGGTTCGGTCGACATGCTAGGCCCGGCCCTGCTGGTCACCCCCGGTCTCCCGCGCTCGAGAGCGCTTCGGACCCGGGGCCGCAATGGGCCGGGGCACCTAGTCAGGTGCTCCCTAGAAAGGAGGTGATCCAGCCGCAGCTTCCGCTACGGCTACCTTGTTACGACTTCACCCCAGTCACGAGCCCCACCTTCGACGGCTCCCTCCCAAAAGGGTTAGGCCACCGGCTTCGGGTGTTGCTCACTCCCGTGGTGTGACGGGCGGTGTGTACAAGGCCCGGGAACGTATTCACCGCGGCAATGCTGATCCGCGATTACTAGCAACTCCGCCTTCATGCAGGCGAATTTCAGCCTGCAATCCGAACCGAGACGCACTTTAAGGGATTCGCTCCACCTCGCGGTATCGCAACCCTCTGTATGCGCCAATGTAGCACGTGTGTAGCCCTGGACATAAGGGGCATGAGGACTTGACGTCATCCCCACCTTCCTCCGGTTTGTCACCGGCAGTCTCGCATGAGTCCCCAACTAAATGCTGGCAACATGCGACGGGGGTTGCGCTCGTTGCGGGACTTAACCCAACATCTCACGACACGAGCTGACGACAGCCATGCACCACCTGTGAAAGTGCCCCGAAGGGAAGGTGTGTTTCCACACCGGTCACTCACATGTCAAGCCCAGGTAAGGTTCTTCGCGTCGCGTCGAATTAAACCACATGCTCCGCTGCTTGTGCGGGCCCCCGTCAATTCCTTTGAGTTTTAGCCTTGCGGCCGTACTCCCCAGGCGGGCAACTTAATGCGTTAGCTTCGACACGGGGGGAGTCGACACCCCCCACATCTAGTTGCCATCGTTTACAGCGTGGACTACCAGGGTATCTAATCCTGTTTGCTCCCCACGCTTTCGCGTCTCAGCGTCAGTCACGTCCCAGCGAGCTGCCTTCGCCATTGGTGTTCCTCCTGATATCTGCGCATTTCACCGCTACACCAGGAATTCCACTCGCCCCTTCCGGACTCTAGCCCGACAGTATCCACCGGCATTCCAGGGTTGAGCCCTGGACTTTCACAGCGGACTGGTCGGGCCGCCTACACGCTCTTTACGCCCAATAATTCCGGACAACGCTTGCACCCTACGTATTACCGCGGCTGCTGGCACGTAGTTAGCCGGTGCTTCTTGTGAAGGTACCGTCACCCCGAACGGCTGTTCACCGCCGAGGCTTCGTCCCAACTGAAAGGGGTTTACAACCCGAAAGCCGTCTTCCCCCACGCGGCGTTGCTGCGTCACGCTTTCGCGCATTGCGCAAGATTCCCCACTGCTGCCTCCCGTAGGAGTCTGGGCCGTGTCTCAGTCCCAGTGTGGCTGATCGTCCTCTCAGACCAGCTACCCATCGAAGCCTTGGTGAGCCGTTACCTCACCAACAAGCTAATGGGCCGCGGGCCCATCTCGATGCGGAGGCCGAAGCTTCCTTTCCCCTTGCGGGCACATCCGGTATTAGCCCGAGTTTCCTCGGGTTGTCCCGGTCATCGAGGCAGGTAACCCACGTGTTACTCACCCGTTCGCGGCTCTGCCCCAGGGCAAGCCCTGGTTCGTCGCTCCACTTGCATGTGTTAAGCACGCCGCCAGCGTTCGTCCTGAGCCAGGATCAAACTCTCCGTGAAGAACTTCACGAAAAGCCTGTCATGGAGTGCCTACGCCTTGCGGCGCCGGCGCCCGAGACCCTATACACGTGGGCCCCGAACCATGACGGGGTACTTCTCTACTTGACTCTTTGCCGTCCCACGCGAACGTTCAAGACGCTCCCGCGGACGGGTCGAACCTGGACGCACACCACGATCCCTTCGGATCGTAGATGCGCATGCTGTTGAGTTTTCAAAGACCGTCGAGCCTTCTCGAAGGGACATCCTTCAGAGGAAACCGATCCGACCCAGCGCCCTAAGGCGGTTGAGGGCCGACGAAGGAGTATAGCGCGCAGGCTTCCCGGTGCAAAGAGCACCGCCGCTTGTGCGGACTGGCCGCCCGAGCGTGCCTGCTGCTCGGAGCAGAGTAGCCGACCGGCAGGCGGAACCCCGGGCGCGGTCTTCCAGCGCGGCCCGGCCGGGACCCGGCACGCGGCCTTCCGGGCCCGGAAGGGCGCGGCGAAGCGTCCCTCTCAGCCGCGGCGCAGCCGGCGGAAGCGCCGCCTGCCCAGGCGCAGGACCTCGCCGTCGGCTGCGGCCACGTCGAGATCCTGATCGTCGGCGCCGAGCTGGCGCTCGCCGAGCCAGACCCCGCCCTGCTCGAGCAGGCGCCGGGCCTCCGAGCGCGAGATGCCGAACTCGCCGGCGATGA
This sequence comes from uncultured Solirubrobacteraceae bacterium, assembly GCA_963742805.1. Lineage (GTDB taxonomy): Bacteria > Actinomycetota > Thermoleophilia > Solirubrobacterales > Solirubrobacteraceae > Palsa-744. The sequence goes on from CAVUNG010000002.1 coordinate 948,022, forward strand.
GCGCTGGAACGTGCACGCTGCCCTCGGCGGGGAGCGTCGCCTCCTCGATCTCAGCCGGGAGCTCGCGCTGCGCGAACACGCGGTCCCATTCCTCCTCCGCCCGATCGGCCGCCTCGGGCGAGTGCAGCCAGGACACCAGCTCCCGCGCGAGCGCGCGCTTGGCGTCGCGCGCGGAGCTGCCGGCCAGGGCGCCGACGTCGCGCGGGACGCCGCCCGGCCTGCGCGGGTCGACGAGGAGGCGGTAGTACTGCTCCATCGCCTCGTCGGGGATCGCCATCGTCTTGCCGAACATCTCCCCGGGCTCGTCGGTCACGCCGATCTGGTTCCCCAGCGACTTCGACATCTTCCGCGTCCCGTCGGTGCCGACCAGGATCGGCATCGTCATCACCGCCTGCTGCGGTCGCCCGTAGTGTCGCTGGATGTCGCGGGCCAACAGGAGGTTGAACTTCTGGTCGGTCCCCCCCAGCTCGACGTCGGCATCGACGGCGACCGAGTCGTAGCCCTGCAGGAGCGGGTAGAGCAGCTCGAGCAGCGAGATCGGCTCCTTCGCCGCCCATCGTTTGGCGAAGTCCTCCCGCTCCAGCAGCTGGGCGGCGGTGGTCGTCCTCACCAGCCCCAGCAGGTCCGTCATCGGCATGTCGAGCCATTCCCGGTTGAAGCGCACTTCAAGCCTGCGCGGATCGTCGTCGAGGATGCGCATCGCCTGGTCCTGGAAAGTGGCGGCGTTCGCGTCGATCTCCTCCGCGCTCAGCATCGGACGCAGCGTCGAGCGCCCGGAGGGATCGCCGACCCGGGCCGTGTAGTCGCCGATGATCAGGACGACGAGGTGGCCTGCGTCCTGGAACTCGCGCAGCTTCCCGAGCACGACCGCGTGACCCAGGTGGATGTCGGGCGCCGTCGGGTCGATACCGAGCTTCACGCGCAGAGGCCGGTTCTGCTCGGAGGCCTCCGCGAGCTTCTCCGCCAGTGCGCCCGCGGGCAGCGAATCGACCGCGTTCGCGGCCAGCCTGGCGGCAAGCTCGGCGGCCGCGGACCTGTCCTCTGGCATCGGGCGCAATGCTAGACTCTCGCCGGCGCGAGGGGCCGTCGATGCCGCGCGCACACCGCGGCCGAGCGCCGCCGGGTGCACGTCGTCCGGTGCTCCGGCCGCGCTCAGGGGGTCCCGCGCCAGACGCTGCCGATGAGCGCCACCGTTTCCCCCGACATCCATGCCGAATCCGCCGAGGCTGCGCCGAAGCCGCGGCTGAAGCGCCTTCGGCTCGCCGCGATCCTCCTGGCCGTCGCCCTGCTCGGGCTCGTCTCATTCGTGTTCGGCCTGTTCGTCTCGGTCGCCTCGGACCTGCCCTCGCTCGAACGCTTCGCGCAGATCAAGGACGCGCAGAGCTCGCAGCTCCTCGACGACCTGGGGCACCCGATCGGGGTGCTGAGCCAGCAGAACCGCGTGATCCTCTCGGCCGGCCAGATCCCGCAGATGGTCAAGGAGTCGGTGATCTCGATCGAGGACAAGCGCTTCTATACGAACAGCGGCATCGACGTGCGCGGCATCGCGCGAGCGTTCGTCCAGGACGTGCTCCACAAAGGCAGCGTGCAGGGCGCCTCCACGATCGAGCAGCAGCTGATCAAGAACTTCCTGCAGGCGCAGTCGCACCGCACGATCTTCGAGAAGCTCAAGGAGGCGGCGCTGGCCTACCAGCTCGCGCACAAGTGGTCGAAGGACAAGATCGTCACGGCCTACCTGAACACCGTCTACTTCGGCAACGGCGCCTACGGGATCGAGGCCGCCGCGCAGACCTACTTCGGGCACGACGTCAACCACGAAGGCTGTGGCATGCCGGGGCACGAACTGTGCGTGCAGCAGCTCCAGCCCTGGGAGGCGGCGCTGCTGGCCGGGATCATCCAGAACCCCACCGCCTGGGATCCGACGACCCACCCCGCGGCCGCGCTCGAACGGCGCAACACGGTGCTGCGCCAGATGTACCAGCAGGGCTACCTCTCCCGCGCCGTCTACGACGAAAGCGTCAAGCAGTCGCTGCCGGCCCCGCACGAGGTCCGGGCGCCGGAGGTGCCCACCGTGGAAGGCGTGGACACGGGGTACTTCGACAGCTGGGTGGGCCAGCAGGTGGTGGAACGCTTCGGGGCGGCCCGCGCGTTCGAGGGCGGGCTGAAGATCCGCACCACGCTCGACCTCGGCATGCAGCGCGCGGCCGAACAGGCCGTCAACAACTACCTCGCCTACCCCGGCGGGCCGACCGCCTCGCTCGTCGCGATCGAAAACTCGACCGGCGAGGTCCGCGCGATGGTCGGCGGGCGCGACTACAACTCGAGCCCGTTCAACATCGCGACCGAGGGCGAGCGCCAGCCGGGCTCCTCGTTCAAGGCCTTCGACCTCGCCGCCGCGCTCGAGGCGGGCATCTCCCCCGGCTCGGTGTGGAGCTCGAAGGTCAAGACCTTCATCGTCCCGAACACCAACGGCACCGAAAAATTCGTCGTCCACAACGACGAAGGCGCCTACTCCGGATCGAACACGCTGACCGGGGCGACCGCCTTCTCGGACAACTCGATCTTCGCCGAAGTCGGGCTCAAGGTCGGCACCCACAAGATCGCACTGCTCGCGCACCGGATGGGCATCACCACACCGCTCTCGACCAACCCCGCGATGACGATCGGCGGCCTCACCGTCGGCGTCACGCCGATCGACATGGCGCACTCCTACGAGACGCTCGCGCACGGCGGCGAGCGCGTGACCGGCTCGATGGCGCTCGCGGGCGAACCGGTCGGCATCCAGGAAGTCGAAGCCGGCAGCCACGCGCTGCAGAGCGGAGCGCACCACGAAAAGAACCGCGTGGAGATCAAGCGCGTCCTGCCCGCCGCGATCGCGCAGACCGAGACCTCGATGCTCGAAACCGTGATCCAGTACGGCACCGGCAAGGCCGCTGCAATCGGCCAGTTCGCGGCGGGCAAGACGGGCACCACCTCCAACTACGGCGACGCCTGGTTCGTCGGCTGGGACTCGAAGTACACCGTCGCCGTGTGGGTCGGCTACCCCAACAAGCTGATCCCGATGGAACACGACTTCAACGGCGGACCCGTCCTCGGCGGCACGTTCCCCGCGCTGATCTGGCACGACTTCATGACCTCGGCGCTCCAGATCGACAAGACGCGCTCAGAAGAAGCCGCGGCGAAAGGAAAGGTCTCAGGCGGCGCCGGCAGCGCCGAACGGACCGAAGCCGAATCCTCCGGCACCTCGACCGAAGAAGCGGCCTCTTCCGCCGCCGGCGGCGGCTCGCACTCCACGCCGAAGTCAGCGACCCCCGCACCGAGCTCCGGGCACAGCGAAAGCCAGTCCACGCCCTCGGGCGGCGAAGGCGCCAGCGCCCCGGCGGCGCCCGCGAAAGAAGCCCCCGCCCCGGCGGCACCGACCCACGAAGCGACGCCCCCGAGCGAACCGTCGACGCCATCCCCGTCGCCGACGGGCGGCGTCAGCCCTACGGGCTAGCGGGCGCCGGAGCGCGCCGCTCGCGCCACGGCCACGGGCGTGAGACGTTGCGGTTGCCGGTGGCCGAGAAGCGCCACGGCAGCTCCTCGGCCTTGGTGATGCCGACGCGCGGCGCGGTCGCGAGCACGGCCGGCGCGGGCCCTTCGCGCGGGAGGATCGCGATCTCCGCATCGAGGGGGCTTCCGTTCAGATCGAGGTCGATCCCTAGCGCCTGCGTCAACCGGCCCGGCCCGGAGCACAGATCGGTCTCCGCGACCACGCCGCGGCGCTCGCGCATCAGCTCGATCCCAGCCGAGGGGGCGAGCGCACGGATCAGGACCGCCGCGCCGACGCCCTCGGGCTCGCAGACGGCGTTCAGGAGCGCGTGGATGCCGTAGGAGCGGTAGATGTAGGCGAACCCGGGAGGCCCGAAGAGTGACCCGCGTGCGCGGAGTCAGCCCGACGTAGGCGTGGCAGGCCGGCTCTTCCTCGTGGTAGGCCTCGGTCTCGACGATCACGCCGGCCGTCCCGCCGTGCACGACCGTGCAGCCGACCAGCTCCTGCGCGACCTCCAGCACCGGCCGAGCGTAGAACTCAGGTCCCAGCGGCTGCACCCAGGACGCCGTTCGGCGAGCTCGATCTGTTCGGCCAGGCGCGCCGAGCGCGGTGCCGCCCTCGGACACCTTCGACTCGAGCCAGGACTCCGAGGCGAGCACGCTCCTGAACTGGAGCTCGTTCGCGGCGAGCAGCTGGCTCTGCGCCGCCAAGCTCCGCGGCGCTCAGCTGCGAGAGCGAGCGACCGGTGTCGACGGCGGTGCGGACGAGGCCGGCGACGACGCCGTGCGCCTCGCGGAAGGGCATGCCGAGCCGCACGAGCAGGTCGGCGACATCGGTCGCGGCGATCAGCTCGTCGGATGCCGCCGCCCGCATCCGCTCGCGATCGAAGCGCGCCCCGGCGACCATGCCGCGCGCCGCCGCCAGGATCAGGCCCAGCGTGTCGTCGGCGTCGAAGAGGTGCTCCTTGTCCTCCTGCAGGTCCTTGTTGTAGGTCAGCGGCAGCGCGTGGATCACGCCGTGCATCGCGGCCAGGTGACCGGCGACGCCGGGGCGCCTTGGCCCGCAGCAGCTCCGCCGCGTCGGGGTTCTTCTTCTGGGGCATGATCGAGGAGCCGGAGCTCCATGCGTCGGGAAGCTCGCAGAAGCCGAACTCGCTGCTCGACCACAGCACGAGCTCGGCGCCGAGCCGCGAGAGGTGCGTGGCGCAGGTCGTCGCCGCCGCCAGGTAGTCGAGGACGAAGTCCCGCCCGGACACGGCGTCGATCGAGTTCGGCGCGACCTCCTCGAAGCCGAGCTCGCGCCGCCAGCATCTGCGCGGTCGGTGTCGAAGTTGACTCCCGCCAGCGCGCCCGCACCGAGCGGCAGGCGTCCCGCCTCGCGTCGCGCGAACCCGAACCGCTGCCGGTCGCGGTCGAGCATCCAGAAGTACGCGAGCAGGTGATGGCCGAGGTAGACCGGCTGGGCCCGCTGCAGGTGCGTGTAGCCCGGCATCGGCCAGTCCGCGTGCTCCGCGCGCGCGCTCCAGCAGCGCCGCCATCAGCTCCGTGCACCCCCGCTCAGCCCGTTCGGCAGCGGTCGCGCGTGTACATCGCCAGATCGGTGACCACCTGGTCGTTGCGCGAGCGTGCGGTGTGCAGGCGCCCGCCGACGGGACCCGCGATCTCGGTCAGCCGGCGCTCGATCGCCATGTGGATGTCTTCGTCGTCCTCCGCGAACGCGAACGTGCCCGGCGCGCAGCTCCGCCTCGACCGCGTCGAGCCCGGCGAGCAGCGCGTCGCGGTCCTCGTCCGCGATGATCCCGCGCGCCGCGAGCATCTCGGCGTGCGCGCGCGACTGCGCGATGTCCTGCGGCCACAGCCGCCGGTCGAAGCGCGAGCGAGGCGTTCAGCCGCTGGAAGTCCGGGTGCTGGGGCTCGTGGAAGCGCGACACGGGCGCTGAGTCTATGCCGGGGCGCCCGCGAGGACCGTGCGCAGCTCCTGCGCCACGCGCTCGACCTGGCCCTCGCTCATCTCGGGGAAGAACGGCAGCGCGAGCGAGCGCGCGGCCACGTCCTCGCAGACCGGGAACTCGCCCTCGCGGTGGCCGAAGCGCTCGCGGTAGAAGCTCATCAGGTGGATCGCCGGCAGGTAGGGCTTGCTCTGGATGCCGCGCCGGCCGAGCGCGCGGATCGTCTCGTCGCGGTCCACGCCGCGCGGGAGCTGCACGACGAACACGAACCAGCCGCGCTGGGCTCCGCCGCTGGTCCTCGCAGGGCAGCTCGAGCCCCTCGATCTCGGCGAGCGCCTCGCGGTAGAGCGCGGCGACGCGGCGCGCGCGCCGGCGAGCATCTGCTCCAGGCGCTCCAGCTGCGCGATCCCGAGCGCGCAGGCGATGTCGGAGAGCCGGTAGTTGAAGCCGAGCCGGTCGTGGTCGAGCCAGCCCATGTCCGGGGCCCGGCCCTGGTTGCGCTCGGAGTCGATCCGCTCCTTCAGCGCGGCGTCGGCGAGCGTCACCATCCCGCCCTCGCCCGTCGTCATCTGCTTGTTCGCGTAGAAGCCGAACACCGCCGGGTGCCCGCGCGCGCCGACGGCGACGCCGTCCGCGTAACGGCCGCCGAGCGCCTCGCAGGCGTCCTCGACGATCCCGAGGCCATGCCGCGTCGCGAGCGCGCTCGAACGCCGCCATGTCGGCGGGGTAGCCGAAGATGTGCACCGGCAGCAGCGCCTTCGTGCGCGCGGTCGACGGCCGCGGCGGCCGCGTCGCGGGTCGAGGTTGAGCGTCACCGGGTCGATGTCCGCGAACACCGGCCGCGCGCGCTCGTAACAGCACCGCGTTGGCCGAGGCCACGAACGAGAACGGGCTCGTCACGACCTCGTCGCCGTCCTCGACGCCGACCGCGCGCAGCGCCAGGTGCAGGCCGGCGGTGCCGCTGCTGACGGCGCTCGCGTGGCGGGCGCCGACGCAGCTCGGCGAACAGCCCGCTCGAACTCCGCGAGCCGCGGCCCCAGCGAGAGCTGGCCCGAGCGCAGCACCTCGAGCACGGCCCGCTCCTCCGCCTCGCCCAGCACCGGCTTGGCGAGCGGGAACCGGCTCGGCGCTCACGTCGCCTCGCCGCCGGCCGGGACGGCGCTGGTGCCCTCGCCGGCCTGCGGGCGCCGGCCCGGCTGCATGCCGTACTCCAGCGAGTCGACCAGCGCGTCCCAGGAGGCCGCGATCAGGTTCTCCGAGACGCCGATCGAGCCCCACACCTCGTGGCCGTCGGAGGCGTCGATCAGCACCCGCGTGACCGCGCCGGTGCCCTTGGCTCTCGTCGAGGATGCGGACCTTGAAGTTGACCAGCTCGATGTCGCGCAGGTGCGGGTGGATCTCGCCGATCGCGTCGCGCAGCGCCGTGTCGAGCGCGTTCACCGGGCCGTTGCCCTCGGCGGTGCGCACGTAGCGCTCGCCGCCGAGCCAGATCTTGATCGTGGCCTCGGTCTCGACCTTGCCGTCGGCGCGCTTCTCGACGATCACGCGCCAGGACTCGAGGCGGAACAGCGGCTCGTACTCGCCGGCCTCCTTGCGCATCAGCAGCTCGAACGAGCCGTCGGCGGCCTCGAACTGGAAGCCCTCGTGCTCGAGCTCCTTGACGCGCTCGAGCGACGCGCTGGGCGCAGCTCGTCGTCGGCCGCGATCCCGGCCTCGGCGGCCTTCTCGGCGATCGTCGCCCGGCCCGAGAGCTCGGAGACGAGCACGTCGCGCGAGTTGCCGACGAGCGCCGGATCGACGTGCTCGAAGGTGCTGCGCGTCGGCCTGGACGCCGGCGGCGTGCAGGCCCGCCTTGTGCGCGAACGCGTGCTTGCCGACGTAGGGCTGGGCGGGATCGGGCGCGCGGTTGAGCAGCTCGTCGACGAAGTGCGCGGTCTCGGTCAGCCGCGCCAGCTGCTCGGGCGCCAGGACCTCGAACGCCCATCTTCAGCTGCAGGTCGGCGATGATCGTGACCAGGTTGGCGTTGCCGGTGCGCTCGCCGATCCCGTTGACCGTGCCCTGCACCTGCGTCGCGCCGGCTTCGACGGCGGTGAGCGTGTTGGCGACCGCGCAGCCGGAGTCGTCGTGGCAGTGGATGCCGAGCGCCGCGCCGGGAAGCGCTTCGCGCGACCACCGCGAGCGCCGTCCTGATCTGCGGCGGCAGCGAGCCCCCGTTGGTGTCGCACAGGACGAGCCGCTCGGCGCCCGCGTCGGCGGCGGCGCGCAGGCAGTCCAGCGCGTAGCCCGGCGTCCAGCGCGAAGCCGTCGAAGAAGTGCTCGGCGTCGAGCAGCACGCGCTTGCCCTCGCCCACGAGGAAGGCGACCGACTCGGCGATCATCGCGAGGTTCTCCTCGCGGCGACACGCGCACGACCTTCTCGACGTGCAGCACCGAGGCCTTGCCGACGAGCGTGCACACCGGCGCGAACGAGTCGGCGAGCACCCGCAGCCCCTCGTCGCTGCGCGGCCGGCGCGTCGCGGCGGCGCGTCATCCCGAACGCGACGATCTCCGCGCCCGAGAGCCGCTCGCTCGCGAGCAGCGCGAACAGCTCCTGCTCCTTCGGGTTCGACGCGGGGAAGCCCGCCTCGATCATCTGCACGCCGAGCTCGTCGAGCGCGTGGACGACGCGCAGCTTCTCCGCGGCGGTCAGCGTCATGCCGCCGCCGCCCATGCCGTCGCGCAGGGTGGCGTCGTAGAGCTCGATGCGGGTGGGGTCGGGACTCATCGGGGACTTCCTTTCAGGCTTTCGCTTCGGGAGACGGCAAGGCCGGCGCTCCGTGCCGGCCCTGAGGGCGGCGGACGGGATCGCGACCGGCCGCGCGGCGTCGCCGCTAGCCGGTCGCCCCGGTAATTCGCTCGCCGGGCGCCTCGCCCTCGGGCGCCTGGAGGTCGCGGGGCTGCACGACGTCCAGCCACTCGCGGTAGCGCTCGGAGCGCCCGTGGATGGCGTCGTCGAAGGCGGCCTGCAGCACGCGCGTGATCTCGCCCGGCGCCCCCTCTTGCGCCGATCGCGTGGTCGTCGATCTCGCGCACGGGCACGAGCTCGGCCGCGGTGCCCGTCATGAACACCTCGTCGGCGAGGTACAGCTCGGCGCGCGCCGACGTTGCGCTCGACGACGGTGTAGCCGAGGTCGCGCGCGATCTGGATGACCGAGCGGCGCGTGATGCCGTCGAGGATCGAGTTGTGCTGCCCGGGCGTGACGATCTCGCCGTCGCGCACGATGTAGACGTTCTCGCCCGTGCCCTCGCACACGTGGCCGTGATCGTCGAGCAGGATCGCCTCCTCGTAGCCGGCCTTCACCGACTCGACCTTGGCGAGCACGCTGTTCAGGTACTGGCCGGAGGCCTTCGCGTGGGGGATCAGCGAGTCGGGGCTGATGCGCCGCCACGAGGAGACCTTCGCGCGGATGCCGTTGGCGCTTGCCCTCCTCGCCGAGGTAGGCGGCCCACTCCCAGCAGGCGATCGTCACGTCGACGGGCGCCTCCAGCGGGTTCAGCCCCATCTGCCCGTAGCCGCGGTAGACGATCGGGCGGATGTAGCACGAGCGCAGCCCGTTGCGCGCGACCAGCTCCAGCGTCGCCGCGCGGAGCTGCTCGGCCGAGTACGGCACCGGCATGTAGTAGAGCTCGGCCGAGCGCAGCAGGCGCTCGACGTGCTCGGCGTTGCGGAAGACCGCCGGACCGAGCTCGGTCTCGTAGCAGCGGACCCCCTCGAAGACGCCGGTGCCGTAGTGCAGGCCGTGGGTCAGGACGTGGACCTTGGCGTCCTCCCAGGCGACGAAGTCTCCGTTCATCCAGATGAGGTCGGTGGGGTCCACGTTTTCCGTGCTCCTAGTCGAGGTTGTCAAGCACCGTTCGAGTCGCCTGCGCCGTTCCCTCTTCCCCGCCCAGATCGGCGGTGCGCAGCCCCCCGTCCAATGCGCGTTGCACCGCCGATTCTACAGCCGCCGCCTCGCTTTCCAAGCCGAGGCCGTGGCGCAGCATCAGCGCCGCCGAGAGGAACATCGCCAGCGGATTGGCGATCCCCTGGCCGGCGATGTCCGGCGCGGAGCCGTGCACCGGCTCGAACAGCCCGGGCTCGCCCTCGGCGCCCAGCGAGGCGCTCGGCAGCATCCCGATCGAGCCCGTGAGCATCGCCGCCTCGTCGGAGAGGATGTCGCCGAACAGGTTCTCGGTGAGGATCACGTCGAAGTGCCGCGGCGAGGAGACCAGCTGCATCGCGGCGTTGTCCACGAGCACGTGCTCCAGCTCGATGTTCGGGAACTCCTGCGAGTGGACGCGCATCACCATCTCGCGCCAGAGCCGGCTCGGTCTCAAGGACGTTGGCCTTGTCCACGCTCGACACGCGCGCGCGGGCCGCGCGGAAGCCGACGCGCGCGATCCGCTCGATCTCCTGCACGGTGTAGGCGCACAGGTCCGACGCGCTGTCGGCGGTGCGCCGTCTTCTCGCCGAAGTAGATGCCGCCGGTCAGCTCGCGCACGACCAGCAGGTCCGTTCCCTCGATCCGCTCGCGGCGCAGGGGCGAGGCGTCGTAGAGCGCCGGCAGCGGCTTGACCGGGCGCAGGTTCGCGTACAGGCCGAGGCCCTTGCGCAGCCCCAGCAGCCCCTGCTCCGGGCGCGGCGCGTCGGGGTCGGTCGTGTCCCACTTGGGCCCGCCGACGGCCGCGAGCAGCACCGCGTCGGCGCCGCGGCAGGCGGCCAGCACCTCGTCGGTGAGCGCGGTGCCGTGCGCGTCGATCGAGGCGCCGCCGAAGAGGTGCTCGGCGAACTCGAAATCGCCGAGCGCGTTCAGCAGCTCGAGCGTCGGGGCCATGATCTCGGGCCCGATCCCGTCGCCGGGGAGGGTGACGATGCGGTGTGGCATGGCGCGCGACGCTAGCAGTCCGCCGCGCGCACGCGCGGGGTCACCACGACAGCCCGCGGTAGAGCGCCTGCACCCGCTCGATCAGCCCGTCCCCGTCGTACTCGTGCAGCTCGCAGACGGGCGTCCCGTCGGCCCAGCGGTACGTCATCGCCAGGGAGCTGACGCCGGCGTAGACGCCGTCGAGCTCGAAGCGGAGATCGGGGAGTCGCTGAAGCCCCCGCGAGAAGTGCTCGCGCAGCCGCTCGGCGCCCCGCACGGTGCCGTCGGGGATGCCCAGCGTGTCGACGATCGTCGGCGTCTGGAACAGGATGCCGGGCGCGTAGAGCGCCATGATCGCGTCGAGGTCGTGCGCGTTCCACGCGGCGACCCAGTCCTCGGCGAGGGCCCGCGCGCGGTCGCTGTCGAGCGGGAACGAGAGCGTCACAGCGCGGTCGTCGGCACCGGCTTCCAGGACGCCGCTTCATCGCGTCCGGCTTCGAAGCCCGCGATCGCGGATTCGGAGGAGAGCGTCACGCCGATGTCGTCCAGCCCGTCGAGCAGCCGCCGGCGGATCTCGTGGTCGATCTCGAACGCCACCTCACGGCCGTCGAACCGGACCTCTTGGGCGCGCAGGTCGATCTGGCCGTGCCCTGCGTGCGCGAGCGCGCGGCAGTCCTCCTCCGGCAGAACGATCGGCAGCAGCCCGATCTTGGTGCAGTTGGAGTAGAAGATGTCGGCGAAGCTCGGCGCCACGATCGCCTGGAAGCCGTAGTCCTGCAGACCCCACGGCGCGTGCTCGCGCGAGGACCCGCAGCCGAAGTTCTCGCCCGCGACGAGGATCGGGTTGGCGGGCAGGTCCCAGCCCGGCTCCTTCGCCCAGTCGTAAAAGAGGAACTCGCCGAAGCCGGTGCGCTCGACCCGCTTCAGGAACTGCTTGGGCATGATCTGGTCGGTGTCGACGTTGGCGCGGTCCAGGAAGCTGACCTGGCCCGTGACCGTCTCGATCTTCTCCATCGTTGTCCTTGGGTTGGTCGGCGGGCCATCCGGGCCCGCCTTTGGTTTGAGGGCCGACCTCCTGTCGGCCGTGACCGGTCGGGCTAGGCCCTCCCTGCGGGCTTGACGGCGCCGAAGATCGCGCCCTCGGCCCATTTGAACTGGAGCTCCACCGGCGCAAAGCCGGCCTCCCGCAGCCACGCGAGCTGGTCCTCGGCCGGATCCGGCCGGTCTTCGCCGTGGTCGTCGAAGGGCTCGTCGCGCTCGTGCTCGGAGCCCGGGTGCATCGCGGCCGCGCGGGCGATGATCTCCTCGTCGAACAGGCCTTCGAGCGGGCCGTCGATGCTGACGACGTCCATGTTCACGAACATCGCTCCGGGCTCGAGCAGCGAGAACACCTCCCCGAACAGCGCGCGCTTGCGCTCGCTGGTCAGATGGTGGATCGCGTACGAGGAGACGGCGGCGTCGTAGGGGCCCTCCGGCAGCTCTCCCAGCCACGACGGCGTCGAGAGATCGCCGCGCACCGCCGTCCATCCATCGGCACCGAGCCGCGCCCCCGCGCGCGCCAGCATCGGCTCGGAGAAGTCGACGAGGACGGCCTGGGCCGCTCCGAACAGCGAGCGCACGAGCGCGGAGGACGCGCCGTCGCCGGAGCCGATGTCGAGGAAGCGGCGGATGGGACGGCCCTCGCGCTCGAAGATCCGCCGCACGAGGTCTTCCTGGACGTCGATCAGCGGCAGCAGCTGCTGGCGATGCTCGAGGAATTCCTCGGCCAGCTCGGGGCGCTGCCAGTGCGCTCCGGCCGTCTCGCTCACGACCAGTCCCGGATGTCCACGAACCGGCCCTCGATGGCCGCCGCGGCGGCCATCTGCGGCGAGACCAGGTGGGTGCGCCCGCCCCGGCCCTGCCGGCCCTCGAAGTTGCGGTTCGAGGTGGAGGCGCAGCGCTCGCCGGGCTGAAGGATGTCCGGGTTCATGCCGAGGCACATCGAGCAGCCCGCGACGCGCCAGTCGAACCCCGCCTCGCGGAACACCTTGTCGAGGCCCTCCGATTCGGCCTGGGCGCGAACCTGCTGGGAGCCCGGCACGACCATCGCGTTCACGCTGGCGGCCACCTTCTTGCCCGCGACCATCTCGGCGGCCGCGCGCAGGTCGCCGATCCTGGAGTTGGTGCAGGAGCCGATGAAGACGCGATCCAGCGTGATCTCCTGGATCGGCGTGCCCGGCTCGAGCGCCATGTAGTGCAGGGCGCGTTCGGTCTCCTCCCGGTCGGCGGGCGCCTCGAAGTCCTCGGGCGCAGGCACCTTCTCGGTGACGGACCGCACCATGCCGGGGTTGGTGCCCCAGCTCACCTGCGGCGAGATCGCGCCGGCGTCGATCTCGATCTCGGTGTCGAAGAACGCGCCCTCCTCGGTCGGCAGCCGTGACCAGGCCTCGACCGCGCGGTCGAGCTCGGCGCCCTGCGGCGCGCCCGGACGCCCGGCCGCGGAGAACCACTCGAAGGTCCTCTCGTCGGGAGCGACCATGCCCGCGCGGCCGCCGCCCTCGATCGTCATGTTGCAGACGGTCATCCGGCCCTCCATCGAGAGCTCCCGGATCGGCGCGCCCGCGTACTCCACGACGTGGCCGGTCATGCCGCCGACGCCGAGCCGGCCGAGCGTGCCCAGGATCAGGTCCTTGGCGCTGACGCCGAAGCCGAGCTCGCCGGTGTAGAGGATCCGCATCGAGCGCGCCTTGTGCTGGACCATGCACTGCGTCGCGAGCACGTGCTCGACCTCGCTGGTGCCGATGCCGAACGCGAGCGCGCCGAAGGCGCCGTGGGTCGAGGTGTGCGAGTCGCCGCAGACGATCGTCATGCCCGGCTGGGTGACGCCGAGCTCGGGCCCGATGACGTGCACGATGCCCTGGCGCGGCGAGCCGAGCGAGTAGACCGGGACGCCGAACTCCTCGCAGTTGCGCTCGAGCGTTTCCACCTGCACGCGCGAGAGCTCGTCCTTGATCCGCGCGGCAATTGGGGTGCCATCGGTGGGCGTGTTGTGGTCGGCGGTCGCCAGCGTGCGATCCGGGCGGCGGACCTTGCGCCCCGCGAGGCGCAGCCCGTCGAAGGCCTGCGGGCTCGTGACCTCGTGGACGAGGTGCAGGTCGACGTACATCACGCCGGAGCCCTCACCCCCCACCTCGTGCGCCTCCCAGATCTTGTCGTACATCGTCTTGGCCATCGCTCAGCTCCTTCTCAGGCCGGCCGCCACGACCGCCAGGAAGACGGCGTCGCCGGTGGTGGGGTTCTCGAAGTGGTGGGGCAGGTCGGCGTCGAAGGTCACGGTGTCGCCCTCGCCGAGCTCGTAGCGGCGTCCGTCGCAGACGAGTTCGACGCGCCCCTGCTGGACAAGGGCGGTCTCGCGGCTGCCCGGCTCGTGGAGATGATCCCCACCCACCCCATCCGGCGCGCCCGTCGAGCCGCCCGCGCCGAGCGTGTGCGCCGAGAGCTCCGCGCGCTGTCCGGGCTGTGCGGAGGTCAGGACCTCGAAGCGGTGACCGCGGCGCGGATTGCCACCGCGGCGGCGCTCGCCGGCGCGCACGACCGTGACGGCGCCCTGCTCGTCGAGGCGCAGCAGCTGCGACAGGCGCAGTTCGAGCCCGGACGCGATGCGCCCGGCAAGGGTCAGGGTCGGGCTGGTCTCGCCGCGCTCGACCTGGGAGAGCATCGGCGCGCTGACGCCGCTGCGCTCCGCGAGATCCCGCAGGGAAAGTCCCTCGGCTTCCCGCAGCGCCTTCACGCGCGCGCCGATGACCGAGGGGTCGAGCGGGTCCGCCGCCTCGGCGCGCGGCCCAGGCTCCTGCTCACGTACGGGCGTCATACATCCGTACGTTATCACGGACAAGCGTCTGGCGCTCGCCCGTTGCGGCGGCCGCTACGGCAGCGGCCCGTCGGGGCTGCCGTTGCCGGTCGGCCCGTCGTACCCCTTCACGCCCTGGCAGAAGTACTTCACGCTGCACCGGCCGTTCTTGCCGCCCGTGACGTCGAACAGCGTGCCCTCGCTGTAGAAGGCCTCGCCGCCCGGCAGGGCCCGCGAGCTCGCGCTCGCATGCGCCTCGATCCCGGCTACGAGCGGGGAGCTGACGCTGGTCCCGCAGAGGTCGATCCAGCCGCCTTCGGTGCTGTCGTACACGGACACCGGCGTCTTGCATGCCCCCACGGCGGCGACGTCGTTGGTCATGCGCCCGGCGCAGCCCGTGTCCTTCTGCCACCTCGGCTTCGACCAGGCGGTGCTGCAGCCGCTGCCCGTGCCGAGCCCGCGGCCGCGTTCGCCCCATACGGTCTCGGTGAAGCCGCGTTCGGCCGCCGACTTCTTCAGCGCCGTCCCCCCCACGGCGACCACCGTTGGCAGCACAGCGGGGAAGCTCGGCGATTGCCCGAACACGAATTCGTTGTCGTAGCCGTAATCGCCGGAGGAGACCGAGACGAAGATGCCGGGGTGGCTCCAGTCGGCTTCGGCTTCGGCGCATTCGGAGCTGCAGGTTTCTTCGGCCAGCCCGTAGCTGTTGGAGATCTCCGTCGCGCCGTGCGCGGCCGCGTAGTTCACCGCGGCGCCGAGCGACTTCCAGTTTTCTTCTTCGGCGCTGACGAGCATGATGTGGCATTCCGGGCACGCGGCCGAGGCCATGTCGAGGTCGAGCGCGACCTCCGGTTCCCATTCGGTGAAGCCGTGATTGGCGGGCGTCCCGCCTTCGGAGTTGGTGACCGTCAGACAGCCGCTTGCGACAGTGCACGGCCCGAGGCCGTAGCGCGTGCGGTATTTGGCGAGGTCTTTTTCGGCCTGTTTGTAGGAGAAGGCCTCGATCACCGCGATCGTCTGGGTCGCCCCCCCGGTCGCACCGATCGCGTAGGCGTGGCGGAGTTCTTCGGGGTCGATGCCGCCTTCTTCGCCGCCGCCCGCGGGTTTTCTCCTGTTGAAGACAGCCGAGCGCAGGCCGGCCGAGGTCGAGGGCCGCGGGTCGACGATCGCGTCGCACAACCCGTGGGCGCACGCCCAGTGCGGCTCGGAGGCCGCCGCGCGGCTGTCCGAGACCCCTTGCGCGTCCGGCCGGCGGGGCGCCGCCGAGGCAAGCGCCGGCGCGAGCAGCGCGGCAAGGATCGCGGCTGCCACGGCGATGCGGATCCTGCCTGCCCTGTGCAATGCGGTCCCCATCTGTTCCTCCCGTCGGATGCCTGCGGCCACGGTAGAGCAAAACCGGGGCGGTGCTGCAGGTTGCGGTGCGCTCTGATCAGCCCTCCGCGCCGCCCGCTGTGAGCGCATATACCCGCCACGGCTCCTCGACACCCTTCAACATCTGCTCGCCGCGGCTCTCGAGCGCGAACGCGGAGCCCACGGAGAGGTCGCGGACGGTGCCGCTCGCGAGCACCTCGCCGGCCTCGGCCAGCGCCGCGATCCGGGCCGCGATGTGGACGGCGATGCCGGCGATGTCCTCACCGAGCAGCTCGCACTCACCGGCGTGCACCCCCGCCCGCAGCCGCAGCCCGAGCTCTCGCACGCGCTCGCCGACGGCCACCGCGCAGGCGATCGCGCGGCTCGGCCCGTCGAACACGGTCAGGGCGCCGTCGCCGAGTGACTTCACGACGCGCCCGCCGTGCGCGGCGACCTCCTCGCGCACCAGGGCGTCGTGGCGGCGCAACAGTTCGCCCCAGCGCGCGTCGCCGAGGCGCACGGCGATCTCGGTAGAGCCGGCGATGTCGGTGAACATGACGGCCGCCAGCACGCGCTCGCTCGCGAGCGGGCGCTCCAGGGCGGCCGGCGATGCAGCAGCCGGCACGCGTGCGTGTACGTCGACGGTCACCGCTCGTACAACGCCCGCGGGAGCGCCCGCGTGAGAGCTCTCGGCGTCTAGGGCGTAGGCTCGGGTAGCCCCAGCGCCTCGGGCGCCAGCGATCGCGCGCGCGCGATCGACAGAGCACGCACGTACGCCCGCGCCGCCGCGTCGATGATGTCCGTCGAAACTCCCTGGCCGGCGCCCGTGGAGCCGTCGAGCTCGAGAACGACCGAGGCCTCGCCGAGCGCGTCCTGACCCTCGGTGACGGCGCCGATCGTGAACTCGCTCAGCACCGGGGCGGTCGCCGTCGCGGCGTTGATCGCCTGGAAGATGGCGTCGATCGGCCCGTCGCCGACGAAGTCGCCGGTGACCTCGCCGCCGTCGGGGAGCCCGACTCCGACGCGCGCGTGCGGGGAGCGCCGCGAGGAGGACTCGACCTCGAACCACTCCAGCGTGTAGCCCGGCACCTCCTCGCGCAGCTCGTCGGTGACCAGCGCCTCCAGGTCCATCGCCGTCACCTGCTTCTTGCGGTCGGCGATCTCCTTGAAGCGCTTGAACGCGACGTTCAGCGCCTGCCCGTCGATGTCGAAGCCCATCTCTTCCAGGGCTTTGCGCAGCGCGTGCCGGCCCGAGTGCTTGCCCAGCACGATCGAGTTGGAGTTGAGCCCCACCGAGGTGGCATCCATGATCTCGTAGGTCGCGCGCTCCTTCAGCACGCCGTCCTGATGGATGCCGGCCTCGTGCGCGAACGCGTTGCGCCCGACGATGGCCTTGTTCGGCTGCACCGGGTAGCCGGTCATGCGCGAGACCAAGCGGCTCGTGCGCGCGATCTCCGTCGTGTCGATGCCAGTCCACAGCCCCAGCGCGGGCTCGCGGGTGCGCAGCAGCATCACGACCTCCTCCAGGGAGGCGTTGCCGGCGCGCTCGCCGATGCCGTTGATGGCGCCCTCGACCTGCCGGCAGCCGGCTTCCACGCCGGCCAGCGAGTTCGCGACCGCCAGCCCCAGGTCGTCGTGGCAGTGGACCGACACGGTCACCCGGCGCAGGTCCGGGACCAGCGCGTAGAGCGCTTCGAACATCGCCTTGTACTCGCCCGGCATCGTGTAGCCGACCGTGTCCGGCACGTTGATCGTGGTGGCCCCCTCGTCGAGCGCGACCTGGATCACTTCGGCCATGTACTCCACGTCCGAGCGCGAGCCGTCCTCGGGTGAGAACTCGACGTCGTCGGTGTACTCCTTCGCCTGCGCGACCGCCGCCCGTGCCTGCCCGATCACGTCCTCGCGCGTCGTCTGCAGCTTGCGCTCGATGTGCAGGTCGCTGGTGGCGATGAAGGTGTGGATGCGTGGGCGCTCGGCGTCGCGCACCGCGTTCCATGCCGCCTCGATGTCCTGCTTGCTGGTACGCGCCAGGCCGCAGATGACCGGCCCTTGGACCTCCCGCGCGATCGTCTGCACGGACTCGAAGTCGCCGGGTGAGGTGATCGGGAAGCCGGCCTCGATCACGTCCACGCCCAGCCGCGCCAACTGGAGGGCGATCTCGAGCTTTTCCTGCCTGTTCAGGGAGATCCCGGGCGACTGCTCGCCGTCGCGCAGGGTGGTGTCGAAGATCAGAACCCGGTTAGCCGGGTCGCGATCCGCGGGGCTATCGGTGTGAATGCTCATGCCGCTCGTGCTCCTTCTCTTTCTCGCTTGCCGTTCCTCTCTGCTGTGGGTATGCGGCTACGCGGCCGCCACGCGCTATTCCCCCCGGAGGGGGAGCAGGAGAAGGGCGAGAAGCGAGAACTGCTGCGACATTCACGGCGCAGGTTAGCACCGGGGCGGCAGCGTGGAGCCCCGAGCGCCGCCCGGGGATCGCCGCCCTCGGGGAAGCGTCGGAAGCCGAGGAGGCGGCGCTCGGCTGGCGTCGCCGCGGCGGCACGGTCCCGCCCACCTGTATAAGTCGATCGCCGTGAACTCGCTTGCCGCGGAGGGGCTCTGCAAGGAATTCGAGAACGTCCGCGCGGTGGACGGTGTGAGCGTCACGCTCGCCCCCGGCGAGGTACGGGGCCTTCTCGGGCCCAACGGCGCCGGCAAGACCACGCTGCTGCGCCTGCTGCTCGGACTCGCGCGCCCGGATGCGGGCTCGATCGCCCTCTTCGGCGAACCGGCGGTGTGGGCCGAGGAGCCGCTGTCGCCGCTGGCGGCGGGAATGGTCGAGGACCCCGCGTTCTATCCCTACCTCTCCGCGCGGGCGAACCTCGAGATCCTCGCTGCGCTCGACGACGCCGAGGGCGAGCCTCGCATCGGCGCGCTGCTCGAGCGGGTCGGGCTGGGCGAGGACGCCGATCGCCGCGTGGCGGGCTTCTCGAGCGGGATGCGCCAGCGGCTCGGCCTGGCCAGCGTGCTCCTGCGCTCGCCGCGCCTGCTGATCCTCGACGAGCCGACGTCCGGGCTCGACCCGGCCGGCATGCGCTTCGTCGAGCGGCTCGTCGGCGAGCTCGCGGCCGACGGCGTCGCGATCCTCCTCAGCAGCCACCACATCTCCGACGTGGAGCGCGTGTGCGACAGCTTCACGGTCCTGCGCTCTGGGCGGGTCGTCTGGGAGGGAACGCGCGAGGAGATGCACGCACAGGCGCCGCCGGCGCCGTCCGTGCTCGGCACCAGCGACGACGAGCTCGCGCTGACCGTGGCCTGCGAGCGCGCTGACGTGAGCTGCGCGCCCGGACCGGACGGGCAGCTCCTTCTCGATGCGGGCGCGGCGGCGCGGGACGACTTCGTCCTCGCGCTCGCGCGCGCCGGCGTCGCCGTACGCCGCCTGGACGCGACGATGAGCCCGCTGGAGGCGATGTACTTCGACCTCACCGACACGGCGGCGACCGCCGCCCCGGCTCGATGAGCGCCTCGTCAGCCGCCGCCCCGCTCCCACTCGCGCAATCGCGCCGGCACGGCCTGCTCGCCGCCTATCGCGCCGAGCAGCGCAAGCTGCTCGCGCAGGGATCGATCCGCGTCATCGCCCTCTGCTGCGCCCTGCTTCCGCTCCTCTTCGCGCTGCTCGCGAGCTCCCAGAGCGGTCTCCCCGCGGACAGTCTGCTCGGCATCTGGGTTCAC
Source organism: uncultured Solirubrobacteraceae bacterium (assembly GCA_963742805.1). Classification (GTDB taxonomy): domain Bacteria; phylum Actinomycetota; class Thermoleophilia; order Solirubrobacterales; family Solirubrobacteraceae; genus Palsa-744. Next base: position 967,273 of record CAVUNG010000002.1, read on the forward strand.
AGCTCGGGTGCGGCCGTGGGCTTCGTCGTCCTCGACTTCGCCGGCTACCTCGGGTTTCCCGTGCTGGCCGGGCTGGTGGCGGGCGATCTCTTCGCCTCGGAGGACCGTTACGGCACGTGGAAGATCATCCTCACGAGATCACGCAGCCGCGGCGAGCTGTTCGCCGCCAAGGTCCTTGCGGGCTGTGCGCTGGCGTGCGCGCTCGCGCTGCTGGCCGCGCTGTCAAGCGTGGCCGGCGGGCTGCTGTTCGTCGGCTCGGGGCCGCTGGTGGACCTCGGCGGCTCGCCGCTCGGCGGCGGCGAAGCCGTCCTGTTGCTGCTCTGCGGCTGGGTGCTCGACCTCCCCCCTCTGATCGGGCTCGTGTCGCTGGCCGTGCTGCTCTCGGTGGCCTCGCGGAGCGGCATCGTGGCCGTCCTGGGGACGGTGCTCGTCGGCCTGTTGATGCAGCTCCTCGCCTTCGTCGGCAACGGCTCCGTCGCGGGCTTCGCCCTGCTGGGAACGGCGTTCGACGACTGGCACGGCCTGCTCGGCGAGCCGCGCTTCTTCGGCCCGCTCGGCGTCTCGGTGGCGGTCTCGGCGATCTGGACGGCGGCGTGCCTGTGGGCGGCGTGGCTGTTGCTGCGCCGGCGCGAGTTCGCCGGGGCGCCGGTGTCCCGGCGCCAGGGCTGGGCCGCCGTCGCGCGCCCGGTCCTCCTCCTCGCGCTCGGCGCCGTGGTGATCGGGGCGGCGGCGAAACTCGCGCCGAGCGAGCTCACGCGCTCGCGTCTGGCGGCCTCGTTCGGCCAGAGCTTCGAACGGCTGACGGTGCTCCAGCAGCGCGAGCTCGGCCGCAGCGTCGCCCCGGGGCAGCACCTGAACATGCGGACGCGCTGCTCGCGTCGCGGCACGGCGCTCGACGGGCCGGGCGACGACTGGGGGTGCACGTTGACCCTCGCCGGCAGCGAAGCCGGCTGGAACCCGATCAACCTCACGACAGTCACCTACGACCTCAGCGTCAAAGCGAACGGCTGCTACAAGGCCGACGCACCGCCTTCGTTCGTCGGCGCGCAGACGCTGGCGCCGGCGCACGGCGGGGCGGTCGTCAACCCGCTGTACACGATCTACGGCTGCTTCGACCCGCTGGCGGCGAGCCGCTGCCCTGAAGCGGCCCCCTGCGAAACGTTCGCGCGCGGCCGCTCGGCGGCGCCCGCGGTGAGCGCGCCCCAGCCCTCCGCGGCGCAGCGCGCGCGGCAGCTGCGCCAGCTGCGCGAAGCCGAACGGGCGGCCGGACCGGCTGTCATCCGCGAACAGGAAGAAGCCGAACGTCGTTACTCGCGGGAAGGCTCGGCCGCCGGCGGTTCGGGCCGCTGAGCGCCCGCCGCCGGCCGGCAAGGCTCAGGGCAGCAGTTCCGAGCGCCACACCGCGAGCTTCAGCCCGGCGCTGTACCAGGCGACGGCCGCCAGCCGCGCGAAGGGCGCCGCCGTGAGCACCCCCGACGTCGCCGGCGCGGTTTCGGCACGCGCGCCGCGGCGGGGCAGCACGAGCGGAGCAACCGTTTCCGAAGGCCAGATGTGCGCCGGCGTGAACAGGATGTCGCCACCTCCGGTGGAGTCCACCGGTTCGCTGCCGGCGGGGACCGGGGCGAACTGGCCCGGAGTGCCGACGGCCCTCACGGTCAGCACGGCGACGCCGTCCGAGCCGGTCGTCCGCCAGCTCGCGATGCCGCCGCCCGGGGCTGCTGCGCTCCGCGCATCGTAGGCCAGGGCACCGGGCGGCGTGAGCACCTGCGAGGCAGAGAACACGCCGCCCTTCAGGGCGCTTGCGAGCACCGGGCCCGGCAGGTCCCCGACGGCGCGGTCCGTCGAGCATGCGGCCGCCGCCCACGTGACGAGGCCTTCGCCGGCGCCGGAGGTGCCGACGGTGAGACCGGAGACGGGCCCGCGCGCCAACGTGACCGTTCGCGTGAACCGGCGGCTGCCCGCGGAGGCCAGGAGGATGCGCCCACTGCAGGGGCTGTAGAGGTAGGCGTTGCCGATGACGTCGTACACGGGCCGCGCGCCTTCGGGGGCTTCTCGGACGAGCTGCGGGGCACTGAAGCCGCGGCCCGGAACGCGCCACGCGAGCTCGACCCCGCCGGCGGGGCGCGGGCAGGCTGTGACGCTGCGGCACGCGCTCCAGGAGGCCACCACGGTTCCGTTCGGTGCGACGGCGAGCTGCGGATACGCCGTGAAGCTGCCACCCGTGAACCACTGCTCGGAGAAATGGGCGAGCACCCGCGAGGGCTGCCAGCGCCCTTTCAGCGGCCCGTACGCGACGTGCAGGCTCTCGGAGACGTCGCCCGGGTCTTCGACGGCCCAGGCGACGGTCACTTCGCCGCTGGTCGTCGCGACGGCGATCCGCATCGTCGGGTTCACCCGCTGCCGCCAGAGCGTGCGGATCACCTTCTCGCGGTTCGCCGTCCACACCGCGACCTTGATCGTCACGGTCGGCGAGCAGCTGGCCGGGCGCGGCTCGGCCAGGCCGCAGCTCTTCTCGCGCGCGGGGGACAGCCGGCCGCCGCGGACCGTCTCCCAGGCGACCGCCGCATCGCCGCGGCCGGCGACCGCGACAGCCGGAGCGGCGTAGGGGGACGAGGGGCCCGATTCGATCGGGATCGGGTGGGTCCAGCGCGCGGACGCGACAGATGGCGCGAGCAGCGCGCAGGCGATCAGCGGGACGACGGCAGCGGTGAGCCGGTTCATGAGGCGAACATATCTCCGGACCGGGGCGCCGCAGATCGTGGGAAGGCCGCGATCCGGCCGGGGGTTTCCCCCACCGTTGCCAGGCGCGGCGGCATCCGCTCGCTCGCGCCGCCGCCCACGCCTCGTTCCCAGGCCCCGGCGGCTCTCGCCGCGCGCGGGCCGCCGGCGCTACGGCGTCAGCACGACCTTCCCGAGGTTGCGCCGCTCGACGATCATCGTCTGCGCCTCGCCGCCCCGCTCGAACGGGAAGGTCCCGGCGATCACCGGGGCGATCGTGCCGTCCGCGAGCATCGCGGTCAGTGGCTCGATCCACGGCCGCAGCGTGCCCCGGTCCTTCCACAGCGTCAGCATGTTGAGCCCGATCACCGCCTTGGAGTCCTGCATCTGCTTGATCAGGTTGAACCGCGGCATCCGCAGCACCGCTTTCAGCGCGGCCGGGATGTTTTTGCGCTCCCCGGAGACGACCGAGGAGGCGCCGAAGGCGACGAGACGGCCGCCCGGCGCGAGCAGGTCGTAGCTGGTGCGGAAGCTCTTGCCGCCGACCGCGTCGAGGACGATGTCGAACTTCCCGATCCCCTTCTCCCAGCCCGGGCTCGTGTAGTCCAGCGCCCGGTCGACGCCGATCTCACGGCAGCGCTCGTGCTTGGAGGGCGAGGCGGTGCCGAAGACCTCGGCGCCGAAGCGCTTGGCGATCTGGGTCGCGGCGATGCCGACGCCGCCGCCCGCGGAGTGGACCAGCACACGCTCGCCCGGCTGCAGGTTCCCGTAGCCGATCAGGCCGGCCCACGCGGTCGCGTAGTTGACGGGGATCGCGGCGCCCTGCTCGAAGCTCAGATGCTCAGGGAGCTCGACCACATCGCCGGCCGGGACCACAACCTCAGAGGCGTAGCCGCCGAACTGCGTCCCCGCGAACACGCGCTGTCCGGGCGCAAGCCCCCCCACCCCCTCCCCCATCTCCAGAATCGTGCCGGCGACCTCGTAACCCACGACACACGGAGTCTTGGGGGCGTCGCGGTACAGACCCATGCGCGCCATCACGTCGGCGAAGTTGATCCCCGCGGCCGCGACCTCGATGCGGACCTCACCCGGCCCGAGCGACGGGTCCGGGCGCTCCTGCACCTGCAGCACCTCGGGCCCCCCGTGCTTCGTGATCACGAGCGCGCGCATCGCGGCGAGCCTACCCGGTCCTCCTCACGCGGGTGTGTGCGAGCGCCCACACACGCGCGAGGGCCTCAGCCGAGGTCGACCGACCAGCCGTCGACGAAGCCCTCGGAGGCGACGATCTCCTTGACCACCTCGGGGCCCACCGGCGCGTCCGTCGTCACGACCATCGCCGCGTAGCGGCGCTCGTCCCCGTCCACCGAGTCGGGCGTGTGGCCGACGGCGGCGGAGGAGATGTTGATCCCGTGTGCGCCGACGATCGTCCCCACGCGGCCGATCATGCCGGGCAGGTCCTCGTAGCGGAACACCGTCACGTAGCGCTCGAGCTCGATCGTCAGCCGCCGGCCCTGCACCTCGACCAGGTGCGGGACCTGGTGGGGGCCGATGCCGGTGCCGGCGACCGCGACGCGCTCATCGCCCGCGATCACCGTCACGCGGATCAGCTCGTTGTAGTCCTCGGCCTCGGAGACGGCCTTCTCCTCGAAGACGATCCCGCGCTGGTGGGCCATCGTCGGGGCGTTGACCAGGTTGACCTGCTCCTCGGTGTGGCCGCCGAGCGCGCCGACGATCACGGCGAGGCCGAGCAGGCGCGTGTCGAACTCGGCGATGCGCCCGAAGAAGGCCGCCTCGATGCGCTCCACGGAGCTGCCCTCGGCGAGGCTCATGGCGATCCGCCCGAGCTGCGTGGCCATCGGCAGGAACGGCCCGAGCACCTCCATGTCCTCCGCGCCGATGGCGGGGATGTTCACCGCGGTCGACACCACGCCGCCGTCGAGCGCGGCCACGACCTGCTCGGCGCTCTGGTAGCCGGCGCGGTCGGTCGCCTCCGCGGTCGATGCGCCCAGGTGCGGCGTGACCACGACATCGGGCCGGCCGAACAGCGGGTTCTCGGTCATCGGCTCGGTCGGGAACACGTCCAGCGCCGCGCCGCCGACCTTGCCGGAGTCGAGTGCGCGTTCGAGCGCCGCTTCGTCGACGAGACCGCCGCGGGCGACGTTGAGGACGCGCACGCCGTCGCGCATGGCGGCGAACTGCTCGTCGGAGAGGAAGCCTTCGGTCTCGGGCGTCTTCGGCAGGTGGATCGTGATGAAGTCGGCCTGCGCGTAGATGTCCTCGGGCCCGTCCGCCTTCTCGACGCCCAGCTCGCGGTAGCGCTCGGCGCTGACAAAGGGATCGAACGCCAGCACGCGCATGCCGAAGCCCCGCGCACGCTGCGCGACCAGCTGGCCGATGCGCCCGAAGCCGAGCACGCCCAGCGTCTTCTCATACAGCTCGACGCCCGAGAGCTTCGAGCGTTCCCACTTGCCTTCGACGAGCGAGGCCTGCGCGCGCGGGATGTTGCGCGCGAGTGCCAGCAGCAGCGCCATCGTGTGCTCCGCAGCCGTGACGACGTTGGACTCGGGCGCGTTCGCCACGACGATGCCGCGCTGCGTGGCCGCCGGCACGTCGACGTTGTCGACGCCGACGCCCGCCCGCCCGATCACCTTCAGGCGCTCGGCCTTGCCGATCAGCTCGGCGGTCATCTTGGTCGCCGAACGGATCACGATGCCGTCGTAGTCACCGATGCGCTCGCCGAGCTCGGCGTCGTCCCAGTCGATGCCGAGATCGACGTCGAAGTGCTGCTGCAGCAGCTCGACGCCTGAATCCCCGATCTTCTCCTTGACGAGAACCCGTGCCCGCCCGCCGGGGGCGCTCATCGTCCGATCCTCTCGACGACCCAGTCGATGCAGGCGGTGAGCGCCTGCACGTCGGCGGTCTCGACGGCGGGGAACATGCCGATCCGCAGCTGGTTGCGCCCGAGCTTCCGGTAGGGCTCTGTGTCGACGATGCCGTTCGCGCGCAAAGTCGCGGCCACGGCCGCCGCGTCGACACCGTCCTCGAAGTCGATCGTGCCGACCACGAGGGAGCGGTTCGCGGGCTCGGCGACGAACGGCGTCGCGTACTCGCTCGCCCGGGCCCATCCGTAGAGAGCGTCGGAGCTCGCCCGCGTGCGCGCGACGCACCCATCGAGGCCGCCGAGGCCGAGCATCCATTCGATCTGGTCGGCCGTCAGGAACAGGGTCGCGACGGCCGGCGTGTTGTAGGTCTGGTCCTTGACGGAGTTCTCGAGCGCCGTGTTCAGCGACAGGAACTCGGGGATCCACCGCTCGGAGGCATGCAGCTCGGCGATCCGCTCCTGGGCGGCCGGGCTGAGGAGCGCGAGCCACAGGCCGCCGTCGGAGGCGAAGCCCTTCTGCGGCGCGAAGTAGTACGCGTCGGCCTGACCGGCGTCGAGCGGGAGTCCGCCCGCGCCCGAGGTAGCGTCGATCGCCACCAGCGCGTCGCCCGCGCCCGCGGGCCGCAGCACCGGCACCATCACGCCGGTGGAGGTCTCGTTGTGCGCCCAGGCGACGAGGTCCGCGCCCTGCGCCTCGATCGCGGCCGGGTCGGGCGCGGCGCCCGGCTCGGCCGTCACGACGGTGGGCTCGCCGAGGAACGGGGCGCCCTTGGTGACGGCCGCGAACTTCGAGGAGAACTCGCCGTAGGTCAGGTGCAGCGAGCGCTCCCGGACAAGGCCGAACGCCGCGGCATCCCAAAATGCCGTCGCGCCGCCGTTGCCGAGCGCGATCTCGTACGCGTCGGGCAGCGAGAACAGCTCGCGCAGGCCGGCGCGGATGCGCCCCACGAGCGCCTTGACCGGCTTCTGGCGGTGGGAGGTGCCCATCACGGCGGCCCCGCTGCTCGCGAGTGCTGCGATCGCCTCGGGACGCACCTTCGACGGGCCGCACCCGAAGCGGCCGTCGGCCGGCTTCAGCTCCGCGGGGATCGTCAGGGTTTGGGGCTGCTCGGTGCTCGTCGTCATGTGGGCTCCTTGCTTCCTTCGGACCTCGGGGTCGGTCGCTGTTGTGAAGGGTGCCCAGGCGCGCGGCAGGTGAGTCGTTCGCCGCTTCCCGGTGGTTGACTCCACCCGAGCGCCAGTCGCGGCGAGGGGGCGAGTGTAGCGAAAGGGCAGCGCCCGTCCGCGCTCGGCTTTCGGGCCCGTGCCGGGGTCCGGCGGCATGCGCGGGACCCTGCCCGCGGGGCGCGCCCTCAGCCGAACAGCGGCTCGCGCGCGGCGCTCTGCGCGCGCCAGCCCGCGGGCAGCCGCGTGGCGGCGATGCCCGTCTCCGCGTCCGTGCGTGCGGCCGGCTCCTCCCCGCTCAGCAGGCACAGCTCAGGCGCCGGCCCGAGCACCAGGCAGCGCTGGAACAGGGCGGTGAGGGCCGGGTCGAAGCCGTCCTCGAGCAGCTCCGCGAGCTGCGGGCCGCCCGCTTGCGGCGGGCGCGTGATCCAAACCGCCGCGTGCGCCGCCGCGAGGTCGGCCGAGCCCTCCAGCAGCCGGTACACGGCACCCGTCCCGGACCCCATCGCCTCCGCGGCACCCTCGTGCGCTCCGGAGTGCCCGCGCGAGACGGCGGCGGCCTCGAGCACGCCCAGGGCCGTCCAGTTCTCGACCAGATACCAGTCCTCGTAGCCCGCGCCCTCGCCCGCGAGCCACGACAGCTCGGCCGCCCTCAGCGTCGCCGAGGAGGCGAAGCCCGCGGGCGGGTTCTCGTTCAGCGAGTGGTGAAAGCGGACCAGCGCCCGCTCGTAGTCCTGTGCGTGAACGCCTCGAGCCGGCCTGTGCCAGAAGACGTAGGCGAGCACCGCTCGGCCACTCAGAACGAGGGCTTGATCCAATCCATGTGCGCGCGGAGCTCGGAGCCGACGTGCTCGATCTGCGTGTCGGCCTGCTCGGCGCGCATGCGCTTGAAGTTCTCCTGCCCGGCGCGGTTCTCCGCGATCCACTCGCGCGCGAAGTCGCCGGACTGGATCTCCTCGAGGATCTTCTTCATGCTCGCGCGGGTCTCGTCGGTGATGACGCGCTTGCCACGCGTGTAGTCGCCGTACTCGGCCGTGTTCGAGATCGAGTAGCGCATGCCCGCCAGCCCCTTCTCGTACATCAGGTCGGCGATCAGCTTCAGCTCGTGCAGGCACTCGAAGTAGGCCATCTCGGGGTCGTAGCCGGCGTTGACGAGCGTCTCGAAGCCGGCCTGCACCAGCTCGGAGGCGCCGCCGCACAGCACGGCCTGCTCGCCGAACAGGTCGGTCTCGGTCTCGTCCTTGAAGGTCGTCTCGATGACGCCGCCGCGCGTGCAGCCGATGCCCTTGGCGTAGGCGAGCGCGAGCGCGCGCGCGTTGCCGGTCGCGTCCTGGACCGCGATCAGCCCCGGCACGCCGCTGCCTTCGGTGAACTGGCGCCGGACCAGGTGGCCGGGACCCTTCGGCGCGACCATGCCGACATCGACGCCGGGCGGCGGCTCGACCTCGCCGTAGTGGATCGAGAAGCCGTGGCCGAAGAGGATCATGTTGCCCTCGGCGATCCCGTCCTTGATCTCCTGCTCCCACACATCGTGGTGGCGCTCGTCGGGCAGCAGGATCATCACGAGGTCGCCGCGGCTCGCGGCCTCGACGACGGGCAGCACCTCGAGGCCCTGCTCGCGCGCCTTCGCGACCGAGGGCGAATCGGGCCGCAGTCCGACGACGACATCGACCCCGGAGTCCTTGAGGTTGAGCGCGTGGGCGTGGCCCTGGGAGCCGTAGCCGATGATGGCGACGGTCTTGCCGTCGAGGAGGTGGAGGTCTGCGTCGTCGTCGTAGATCATGCGCGGCAGCGTATCCGAGTCGCAGCCGCGATCCGGAGCGGCCGGCCAAGGCCGGCACGGAGCGCCGGCCGACCCCTCCTCTCTCACCGGCACGGAGCGCCGGCCGACCCCTCCTCTCTCACCGGCACGGAGCGCCGGCCGACCCCTCCTCTCTCACCGGCACGGAGCGCCGGCCTCGACCCGGCCGTCGTTCAGGCCTCGGCGCGCGCGACGAGCGTGCGCGAGGGCACCGCGAGCTCGCCGCCCGCTGCGGCGAAAGGCGCGAGGCGGGCCTCGAGCTCGGCCCTGATCTGCGCGATCACCGGCTCGGGCTGTGACATCACGGCGTCGTGGAAGCTGGCCGAGAGATCGAGCGTCAGCTCCCAGAACTCCTCGAAGCTCCCGTGGCGGCGCGTGGCCTCCACGGCTCGTATCTCGATCTCCGTGAAGCCGGCATCTGCGAGCAGCTCACGCAGCCGGTCCTCGTCGCCGAGCGAGAAGGGCCCTGGGCCCGCCGCCGCGCCCGGCCTGCCGGTGAGGCCGTGCTCGGCCAGCACCGCCGCGGGCACCCCCGCCCACGGGTTGGCCCCGACGTCGTCCCAGACCGCGAGCCCGAGACGCCCGCCGGGCCGCAGCACCCGGCGTGACTCGCCCAGCGCGGCACCCGGATCCGCCATCAACATGAAGCCGTAGCGGCACAGCACGATGTCGACCGAGGCCAGCGGCAGGTCGATCCATTCCGCGTTCAGGACCTTGAACTCGACGCCCGTCGCGCCGAGCTCCTCGGCGCGCTCGCGAGCGCCGTTGACCATGCCCTCCGCCTGATCGGAGATCAGGACGCTGCCGATCGGGGCGACCAGCTCGGCGGCCAGGAGCCCGGTCTCTCCGAGCCCGGCCGCGAGCTCCAGCACCCGCTCGCCCGGCTGCGGCGCAACGGCCTCGATCATCGCCTGCGAGACCTGCTCGGCCGAGGAGCGGATCACCTCGCGGTTGCGGATCCAGCCTGCAGACGCCGCCTCCCAACCGCTGAGGCTCTGTGCCCTGTACGCCTCGGCGTCGAAGCTCATGCCAGCTCCCTCCTCATCAACTTGCCCGATGCGGTCCGTGGCAGCGGGTCGCCGGTACGGTCGAACTGCTTGGGGATCTTGTAGGGCGCCAGGTGCGCGCGGCAGTGCGCGACGAGGTCGTCCCAGTCCACCGCGGTCCCCGAGTCCGCGACGATCCAGGCCGCGACCATCTCGCCCCACTCCTCGTGCGGGCGGCCGACGACCGCCGCCTCGATCACCGCCGGATGCGCCTCGAGCACGGCCTCGACCTCGGCGGGCGCGACGTTCTCGCCGCCCGTCACGATCGTGTCCGCCTTGCGGCCGAGCACCTGCAGCCAGCCCCGCTCGTCCACGCGTCCGAGATCGCCGGTCTGCAGCCAGCCCTCGCGGGTGGATGCCGAGCGGGCCACCGTCGGTCCCGAGACGAGGATCTCACCGTCGGGGGCGATGCGCAGGCGCGTGCAGAACAGCGGCGGCCCCGCGGTGTGCGCCGGATCGCCGAGCGCGGCGGCCGGAAGCGTCGTGACCTGTGAGGCCGTCTCGGTCAGCCCGTAGGTGAGGCTGACCGGCACGCCCGCCGCGAGCGCGCGCTCACGCAGGGCCGGCGGGACCGGGCCGCCGCCCGTCAGCGCGCAGCGCAGCGCGGGCGGACGTTCCAGGCCGGCGTCGAGCAGCCGCGCGAGCGTGGTGGCGACGAGGCTTGTGAGCGTGACGCCGCCTGCGCGGAGCGCGTGCAGGGCGCGGTCGGTCTCAAAGCGCTCGTGCACGACCGCCGTGGTCGCGTAGATCGCCGAGCGGATCAGGATCGAGAGCCCGCCGACGTGCGAGAGCGGCAGCGCACAGAGCCAGCGCTCCTCGGTCGCGGTACCGAGCGCGACGCCCGAGCCGAGCGCGCTCCACAGCAGGTTGCCGTAGCTGAGCTCGACCGGCTTGGGCGCGGCCGTGGTGCCCGAGGTGTGGACGATCAGCGCCGTCGCGTCGAGATCGTGGCTCACGCCGGGGGCGAGCGCCTCGCCGGTCGCCGGCAGCGGCTCTGCGACGAGTACCGCGGCCCCGTCCGCGATCCGCTCGCGCTCGCCCGGCGCCAGGCGCATGTCCACGGGGACGACGGCGGCGCCCAGCAGCAGGCAGGCGTGCAGCGCCTGCGCGAACTCGAGGCCCGCGGGCAGCGCGACCGCGACCCGGTCGCCGGGGCCCACGCCGAGCGCCTCCAGGCGGGCCGCCCCGGTTCGCGCCGCGGCGAGCAGCTCGGCGTAGGTCCGCGTGGCGCCGGGGGTCTCGATCGCCGTGCGGCCCGGCGCCCGTGCCGCCGCCCGCTCCAGCCATGCGCCGGTCTTCATGGCGCAACAGGCTAGCCTTCGCGCCGATGGCCACCGTCTGGCAGCCCGGCGAGGGCTCCTACACCGACATCCGCTACGAGCTCTCGACCGGCGAGGACGCCGGCATCGCGAAGATCACGATCGCGCGGCCCGAGGTGCGCAACGCGTTCCGACCGCGGACGGTCATCGAGATCTCAGAAGCGCTCGACCGCGCGCGCGAGGACCCGTCGGTCGGCGTGATCGTGCTGACCGGCGAGGGCCCCGACGCGTTCTGCTCCGGCGGCGACCAGCGCGTGCGGGGCGACACCGGCTACCTGCAAGATGAGGGGGACACGCTGGCGAAGGTGGGACGGTTCCACGTGACCGACCTCCACATCCAGATGCGGCGCCTGCCGAAGCCGATCGTCGCGATGGTCGCCGGCTACGCGATCGGCGGCGGCCACGTCCTGCACGTCGTCTGCGATCTGACGATCGCCGCCGACAACGCCCGCTTCGGCCAGGTCGGACCCAAGGTCGGGTCCTTCGACGGCGGCTTCGGCGCCGGCGCGCTCGCGAACCTGGTCGGGCCCAAGAAGGCGAAGGAGATCTGGTTCCTCTGCCGCCAGTACGACGCGCAGCAGGCGCTGGAGATGGGGCTCGTCAACACCGTCGTCCCCCTCGAGCGGCTCGAAGTGGAGACGGTGCAGTGGTGCCGCGAGATGCTCGCCCTCTCCCCCTTCGCGCTGCGCCTGCTGAAGGCCAGCTTCAACGCCGCCGAGGACGGCCTCTCCGGCATCCAGCAGCTCGCGCACGACACCAACCTGCTGTTCTACGAAAGCAGCGAGGCGCAGGAGGGCCGGGACGCGTACAAGGAGAAGCGCAGGCCCGACTTCTCGCAGTTCCCGCGGCGAGCCTGATGGGCGCCCCCGCGACCCTGGAGCGCTCCCGCCCCTCGGCGGTGCGCATCTGGCTCATAGCGGCGCGGCCGCGCACGCTGCCTGCGGCGATCGCCCCCGTGCTCGTCGGCACCTCGCTGGCGCTGGGGAACGGCACCTTCCACCCCGTCACGTTCGTCGCCGCGCTGCTCGGCGCGGTCTTCATCCAGGTCGGCACGAACCTGTCGAACGACTACTCCGACGCGCGCCGCGGCGCCGACACCGAGGACCGCCTGGGCCCCGTCAGGGTCACCGCCGGCGGCCTCGTTCCCCCGAGCCAGGTGCTGATCGCGACCTACGCCACGTTCGGGCTGGCGGTCCTGTGCGGGATCTACCTGATCGCCGTCGCGGGTTGGGAGCTGCTGGCCGTCGGGGCCGCCTCGATTCTCGCGGGGGTGCTCTATACGGGCGGGCCGCGGCCGTACGGGTATGAGGGGCTCGGAGAGCTGTTCGTGTTCCTCTTCTTCGGCATCGTCGCCGTCGCCGGCTCCTACTTCGTCCAGGTCCAGCAGCTGCCCTGGGAGGCGTTCGTCTGCGCCGTCCCGGTCGGGCTGCTGGCGAGCGCGATCCTCGTCGTCAACAACGTCCGCGACATCGAGACCGACCGCCGCGCCGGCAAGCGCACGCTCGCCGTGCGGCTCGGCCGGGACCGCACCCGTGTTCTCTACACCGCGATGCTCGCAGCCGCGTTCATCACCGCCCCGCTCCCCTGGCCGCTCGGCTCGATGAACGCCTGGCTGCTGCTGCCGTGGCTCGCCCTGCCGCTGGCGCTCGCCGTCACGCGCGTCGTGCGCACCCGTACCGACGGGCCCTCGCTGAACGGCGCGCTCGCGCGGACGGGGATGCTGCAGCTCGTGTTCTGCCTGCTGTACTCGGCCGGTATCCTCGCCGCCGGCGGCATCCAGCCGTGAAGCTCGAGCTGCGCCGCCGCACCGTCCGGCTGATCGAGCCGCTGCAGACCGCCCACGGGATCGTCACCGACCGCGAGCTCGCGATCGCCTGCCTGACCGGCGAGGACGGTGTGAGCGGGTACGGCGAGGCGGCCCCCCTGCCCTCCTATGACGGCCCGGGGATGGACGTGGTCTGGCCGGCTCTGGAGAGCTACGTCGAGGCCCTCGAGGAGGCCGGTGAAGCGCGCGGGGACCACCTGCTGGAGGCATGCCGTGCCCGCGCCGACGTCCCCGCCGCCCTGGCCGCGATCGACATGGCGCTGTGGGACCGGGCCGGACGGCGCGCCGGACGCTCCGTCGCCGCGCTGCTCAGCGACCGGCCCGCGGCCCGGGTGCCTGTGAACGCGACGCTGACCGCGGGCGATCGTGCGACCGCCGCCGCGCAGGCCGCGCAGGCCGTCGACGAAGGCTTCGAGTGCCTGAAGATCAAGGTCGGCAGCGGCGACGACGCGGGGCGAGTGGCCGCCGTGCGCGCCGCCGCCGGCCCCAACGCCCGGTTGCGACTCGACGCCAACGGCGCCTGGGACGTCGAGCAGGCCGTGCGCTCGATCGAGGCGCTCGCCCCCGCGGGCCTCGAGCTGGTCGAGGAGCCGGTGCACGGGCTCGCCGCGATGCGCTCGGTCCGCGAGCGGGTGCCCGTGCGGGTCTCGATCGACGAGACGGCGGGCGAGCGCGGAGCGCTCGGTGGCGGGATCGCCGACGCGGTCTGCCTGAAGATCTCCAGATGCGGAGGCATCGGCGCCCTGGTCGCCGCGGCCGCGCTGGTCAGGGCCTCCGGCGCCGAGGTCTATCTGGCCTCCACGCTCGATGGCCCGCTCGGCATCGCGGCCGCCCTGCAGGCGGCCTCGGCGCTGGCCTCCCGCGGCCCGCTGCCGCACTGCGGCCTGGCCACGCTCGCGCTGTTCGAGGACATCGAGAACCCGCTTCCGGCCCGGGCGGGCGCGATCGATGTGCCCTCAGCCCCGGGCCTCGGGGTCGAGGCCGGCCAGCTGTTCTAGGACCGCGGCGACGCCCGCGGGGTCCTCCAACGGCAGCCCGTGGCCGCCCTCCAGAACCGTCAGCTGCGCGCGCGGAAGCAGCAGCTGCGCCCGCGCGAGCAACCCGGTGAACTTCTGATCGCGCGCGCCCGAGAGGAGCGCGACCGGCATGCTCAGCTCGCCGAGCCTGTCCCAAAAGGGCTCCATGGCGCCCGTGCTGAGACCGCGCATCACCGCCGCGAGCACGCGCGGGTCGTTGCGGCGCTGGTCGGCGCGCGCCAGCTCGCCGACCCGGGGCGGGTCCGCGGCGAACAGCGGCTGGGTGCGCCAGCTCTCGATGAAGTCCTCGAACGGCTCGCTCTCCAACCGCCGCGCGAGCCGCTCGTCGGCGGCGCGGCGCTCGGAGCGCTCACCCGCGTCCTCGATGCCCGGGTTCGCCGCGATCAGGCAGAGGCGCGCCACGCGCTCGGGGGCCGCGAGGGCGACGTGCAGCGCCACCCGCCCACCCAGCGAGTAGCCGCAGAGGGCGAAACGCTGCGGCGCGGCGCCGAGGACGGCGCGCACGCACTGCTCGAAGCCGATCGGCGCCTGCTGGGACGCGGCGGCTCCGTGCCCCGGGAGGTCGAGCGCGAGCGGACGGTAGCGTTCCGGGTCAAGACGCTCGATCACGCCGTCCCAGGCACGGTGCGTGCCGCCGAAGCCGTGGAGCAGGACGAGCGTCTCTGGCACGGGACGATCCTATGACCGCGAACACCGACACCCACGTGATGCTGCGGGCGTTCGTGGACGAGCTGGCCCGCTGCGGCATGCGGGCGGCGTGCACCTCTCCGGGGTCGCGCAACGCGCCGCTGCTGCTCGCCCTCGCGCGCGATCCGCATCTCGTGTGCCACTCGCACGTCGATGAGCGCGCGGCCGGCTTCTTCGCGCTCGGCTGGGCCAAGGCGCGGGGGCTTCCGGTGGCGGTGACGTGCACCTCGGGCACGGCCGCCGCCGAGCTGCTGCCCGCGGCCATCGAGGCGCACGAGGCCCGCGTGCCGCTGCTGCTGCTGACCGCCGATCGCCCCGCCGAGCTGCGCGAGAACGGGGCGGGCCAGGCGATCGACCAGCTGAAGCTCTACGGCAACGCGGCGAAGTGGTTCTTCGAGGTGGAGCTGCCGCCGGCCGCCGACGCGGGGGCTCTGCGCTGGATCCGGACCCTGGCGTGCCGCGCATACGCGACGTCGCTCGCGGACCGCCCGGGCGCCGTGCACCTGAACTTCCCGCTGCGCGAGCCACTGGCGCCGGCCGATCTCGAGGCGCTGCCAACCGACGCGAGCGGACGCCCCGGGCGCACGCCCTACCTCGCGCGCCCCGCTGCGCGGCACTTCGACGCGGGCATCCGGCGCCGGCTGCGCGAGGTGCTCGACGGAGCCCGGACGGGCGTCGTCGTCTGCGGCCGCGACGAGCGAGCCAGGATGGGCGAGGCCGCCGCCGGCGCCGCCGCCGCCCTGGGGTGGCCGCTGCTCGCGGACCCGATGTCGGGGGCGCGGCGCGGCGCGGCGGCCGTCGCGCACTACGACGCGCTGCTGCGCGATCCGGCGTTTGCCGCAGCGATGCGACCGGATCTGGTTCTGCGCGCGGGCGATCTGCCGGTCTCGAAGCCGCTGCGCACGTGGCTCGCTTCTCTGGGCGACGTGCCGCAGCTCTCGCTGGACCCCGAGGGCGCGTGGCAGGACCCCGCCTCGGTGCTCTCCCACAGCCTCGACCTCGACCCGCGGCTCACGCTGGAAGAGCTCTCCGCCGAGCAGCGCGCCGACGCCCGCGGCGACTGGCTGCAGTCCTGGCGCAGCGCCGACGCCCGCGCAGCCGGCGCGCTTCGCGGCCTGTTCGAAGCCGAGCCGCTGTGCGAGCCGCTTGTGGCGGCCGAGCTGGGCGAGCTGCTTCCCGGCGAGGCGACGCTGTTCGTGGCCTCCTCGATGCCGGTCCGTGACATCGAGACCGTCTGGCCTGTGCGCGAGACGCCGCCGCGCGTGCTCTGCAACCGCGGGGCGAACGGGATCGACGGGACCGTCTCCTCGGCCTTCGGCGCCGCGGCGGCGCTGACCGGCGATGCGTCGCCGCGCGGAGAGCAGGTCGTGCTCCTGATCGGCGACGTCGCCCTCGCCCACGACCTGAGCGCGCTGGCTGCGGCGTCGCGCCTTGGGCCGAAGCTCACGATCGTGCTGATCAACAACGAGGGCGGCGGGATCTTCGACTTCCTGCCCCTCTCGCGTGCGCCGCTCGCGCGGGCGGACCTGCAGGACGGTGAGGACCTCTACACCCGCTACGTGGCCACGCCGACCGGCCTCGACTTCGCGCGCGCGGCGGCGCTCTACGACCTCGATTACGAGCGCGCCGACTCGGCCTCCGGCTTCGGCGCCGCCCTGCAGCGGGCTCTGGATCGCCCCGGCTCGGGCATCGTCGAGGTCCCCTCCGAGCGCGATCGCAACGTCGAGGT
Source organism: uncultured Solirubrobacteraceae bacterium (assembly GCA_963742805.1). GTDB lineage: Bacteria > Actinomycetota > Thermoleophilia > Solirubrobacterales > Solirubrobacteraceae > Palsa-744. Next base: position 983,480 of record CAVUNG010000002.1, read on the forward strand.
CCACGGCCGCATGTGGGAGGCGGTGGCGGCGGCGCTCAACCGCTGAGCAGCGGCAGCAGCGCCTGCAGCTTGACCTCGGTCTCGGCGAGCTCCTTCTCCGGCACCGAGTCGCGGACGATGCCGCCGCCCGCGTAGCAGCGCGCCACCGCGCCGCTCAGCAGGGCGCAGCGAAGCGTCACGCAGAACTCGCCGTCGCCGGCCGCGTCGGTCCAGCCGAGCGGGCCGAGGTACCAGCCGCGGTCGAGCCCCTCCAGCGCGGGGATCAGCGGCGCGGCGGCCGCGAGCGGCTCACCGCCGACGGCAGGCGTCGGGTGCATGATCCCGGCCAGCTCCAGAGCGTCGATCGGCTCGGCGAGCTGGGCGCGGATCGGCGTCGCGAGATGCTGGATGTTCGCGATCCGCGCGAGCGAGGGCTCGGGCGCCGCGGCCACCCAGACCGAGTGCGCCCGCAGCGTGCGTTCGATCCGGCGCGCGACGATCGCATGCTCTTCGCGGTAGCTGCGGTCGCGCAGCAGCTGCTCGCCGAGGTGGGCGTCCACCGCGGGATCGGCGCTGCGCCGCGAGGAGGCCGCGAGCGCCAGCGTCGAGACGCGCTGACCCTCGCGTCGCAGCAGCAGCTCGGGGCTCGCGGCGATCACCGCGCTCTGTCCCCGCCCTGCGCACAGCACGAAGCAGGACGGGAACTCCTCTCGCAGCACCCCGAAGACCGCCGCGAGGTCATACGGGCGCGGGGCGTGGACCTGGACCTCGCGCGCGAGCACGATCTTCTCCATCCGCCCCTCGCGGATCAGCTCGACCGCGCGTGCCACGGCCTGCTCGTAGTGCTCGGGGGGCATCGCGCTGACCACCTCGAAGCGGCCGGCCGGGGCCGGATCGAGGAGCGGCAGCGAGGCCTGCCGCAGCTCGGCCGTGCGCGCGAGCAGGCCGTCGAGGCGCTGCGCCGGATCGTCGTCGGGCTGCACGAGCGCCGCGAGTGTCATCTTGGCGCGTCCGCCGGCCCGGGCGACGCTCACCTCCGGCACGAGCAGGGCGGCCGGGCCGAAGGCGCGCCAGTGGGGCGCCTGGCCGCCGTCGGGCGCGAAGCTGAAGCCTCCGACCGCCAGCAGACCGGAGGCGTGCGAGCCATCGACCGGGTCCTGGACCGCCTCGGCGGCCAGCTGCCGCCAGCGCGCGGCCAGCTGCGCGAACCGGCCCGGCCCGGCGGCGCGCAGCTCCAGCGCCTCGCCGAGCGCGCCGATCGCCCGCGCGCCGCGGTCGGGCTGCTCGAAGCAGAACCACGGCTCCCCGGCGCGGCGCGAAGCGAAGGCGATCGCCGAGGGGTCGGCGCCGCCGTCCAGCTCGACCGTCACCGCCGCCAGCGTGGCGCGGCCGCGGCCGCGGCCGCGCGCCTGGCGCGCCGCGGCCGCCAGCCGCTCGCCGAGACGGCCCCGATCGCGCTCTGCGAGCGCGAAGGGCGGTCTCTGCGCGTAGGCGCTCCTCAAGCGTCCGGCCGGGTCAGGTCTCGGTGCGCCCGCGCGAGATCGCGATCTCGCCGGTGCGCATCATCTCGATCAGGCCGAACGGCCGCACCATCGTCTCGAACGCCTCGATCTTCTCGGTCGTGCCGGTGACCTCGATGATGACCGCGCGCTTCGTGACGTCGACGACCTTGCCGCGGAAGATCTCGGCGATCTGCATCAGCTCGCCGCGCTGGGGCCCGTCGGCTGTGACCTTGAAGAGCGCGAGCTCGCGCGCGACGGTGTCGCCGGGCTCGAGGTCGCGGATCTTCAGGACGTTGACGAGCTTGTGCAGCTGCTTGGTGACCTGGTCGATCGGGTGCAGCGCACCGTCGACCGTCAGCGTCACGCGCGAGATCTCCTCGTCCTCGGTCGGTCCGACCGTGAGCGTGTCGATGTTGAAGCCGCGGCGCGCGAACAGGCCCGCGATGCGGGTCAGCACGCCGGACTTGTTTTCGACCAGGATCGAGAGGACGTGCTTGCGGCCCGTGCGCAGGCCCGTTGCGGCGTCCAGCTCCTCGAGGCTGAGCGGCTCCTTGGTTCCAGGTTCACCCATGGTCGCGCTCACCCCACCATCTCACGCGCGGCGTGGCCGGCCGGGATCATCGGGTAGGTGTTCTCCTCCCGGGTGACCCTCACATCCACCACGACGGGTCCGTCGACGGCGATCGCCTTCTTGATGTCCTGCACCAACGTCGTCTTGTCCGTGAGCCGCATCCCCGTCACGCCGTAGGCCTCCGCGAGCTTCACGAAGTCGGGGAACTCGCCCATGTCGACGTGGCTGTATTTGCCGTCCCAGAACAGCTCCTGCCACTGGCGGACCATGCCCAGGTAGCCGTTGTTCATGATGAACACCTTGATCGGGATCTCGTTCTGCGCGCAGGTCGCGAGCTCCTGGGCGTTCATCTGCACCGAACCGTCACCCGCCACGCAGCAGACGAGCTGATCGGGGCAGCCGACGGCGGCTCCCATCGCGGCCGGCAGGCCGAAGCCCATCGTGCCGAGCCCGCCGGAGTTGATCCAGCGGCGCGGAGCCGGGAAGTCGTAGTACTGGGCCGTCCACATCTGGTGCTGGCCGACGTCGCTCGTGACGATCGCCTCGCCGCCCGTCGCCTCCGCCAGCGCCTGGATCAGGAACTGCGGCTTGATCTCGTTGTCGGAGCTGTCCTCGTAGGAGAGCGGGTACTTCTCGCGCCAGGACTCGATCCGCCCCCACCATGCCTCGAGGCGGCCCGGGTCGGCGCCGATCGCGCGGTACTCGACCAGCAGCTTCGCCAGCACGTGCTTGGCGTCGCCGACGATCGGGATGTGCGCGGGCACGTTCTTCGAGATCTCCGCCGGGTCGACGTCGATGTGGATGAACTTCGCGCGCGGGGCGAACTCGGAGAGCTTGCCGGTGATGCGGTCGTCGAAGCGCGCGCCCACCGCGCAGATCAGGTCCGCCTCATCCATCGCGTAGTTGGCGGCGCGGGTGCCGTGCATGCCCAGCATCCCGAGCCATTGCGGGTCCGGGGCGGGGTAGGCGCCGAGGCCCATCAGGGTGCACGTGATCGGGAAACGGTCGCTGCGGACGAACTCGATCAGCTCGGGCGAGCCTTCGGCGTTGACGACGCCGCCGCCCGCGTAGATCACGGGCCGCTGTGCGGCGGCGAGCGCCTTGGCGGCCTGGCGGATCTGCTTCTGGTTGCCCTCGACGCGCGGCTGGTAGCCGGGCAGGTGGACGTCGGTGACCGGCTCGTAGTCGATCTCCGCCCGGGAGAGGTCCATGGGGATGTCCACGAGGACGGGGCCCGGGCGTCCGCTGCGGGCGATGTGGAACGCCTCGTGGATCGCGCGCGGCAGCTCCTGGGGGCTCTGGATCATGATCGAGTGCTTGACGATCGGCATCGTGATGCCGATCGTGTCCGCCTCCTGGAAGCCGTCCGTGCCCAGCAGCTCGGTGCGGACCTGGCCGGTGATGAAGACGCAGGGCACAGAGTCCATCATCGCGTCGGTGATCGGCGTGATCAGGTTGGTGGCGCCCGGGCCGCTGGTGGCGAAGGCCACGCCGACCTTGCCGGTGGCCTTGGCGTAGCCCTCGGCGGCGTGACCGCCGCCGGCCTCGTGGCGCACGAGGATGTGACGGACGCCGCCGTCGACGAGCGCGTCGTAGGTCGGCAGGTTGGCTCCGCCGGGAAGGCCGAAGACGACGTCGACGCCCTCCGCCTTAAGACATTCCATGAGCGCATCGACTGCTCGCATCTCGACCTCCTCTCAAAAGGGTCGGAAAACGACGAATCGCGGGGAGGCCTCCCCGCGCTGGAATGCCAGTCTACCAGCGGGTTTTCGGGCCGCGAGAGCGCCTCATGCGAGCGCCTGTTCCTCCTCGTGCCCCTGCTCCCAGGAGAGCAGCCCGAGCAGCAGCAGCGCCAGCACTCCGGCGACGGTCCAGGCCGGCACGCCCCCGGAGACGGCGAACCAGACGAGGCACGCCGCCGCCGTCGCGAGCTTCGCCCAGCCCACGGTGCCGGCGATCCGCAGCCGGAACGCCACGCCGCCCACCATCCACAGCGCGATCCCCCCGCACAGCGCGAGCCGCGCCGGGTCTCCGAGCTCGCCGGTGACGTCGGCGACGGCCTCGCGCGCGCCGACCGCGAACACGATGATCCCGGCGACGATCAGCAGGTGGATGTAGCTGTAGGCGTCGGCGGCCACGAGCACCGGGTCGGCGACCGTGCGCAGGCGCTCCTGCGCCGTGGTCGCAAAGCGCGCGAAGTAGGCCCACCAGAGCTCGCCGGTGATGATCAGCGTCAGCGCGACCCCCAGCACGATCTCGGCGTCGAGCAGGTGCGCCTGGGCGCCGACCCCGATCGCCACGACCGACTCGCCCAGGCAGATGATCACGAACAGCCCGTAGCGCTCGGCGAAGTGCTCGACGGCCACCGTCTGCAGCCCGCGCAGCCGCTCGCGCGTGAGCCAGGCAGGTCCCGCGTAATCGATCAACGCCGCCGCAATCCAGAGCGCCACGCGCGCGCCGCCGTCGAGGAACGCACCTACCACGAGCAGCGCCATGGCGACACAGGTCCATGCGCCGAAGCCCGCGATCGCCCGCCAGGAGGCGCTGCCGCGGCGCGAGGCGTCGGCGTAGAGCGCCAGGTGCCCGAGCCGTACGATCACGTAGGCGACGGCGAACAGCAGTCCCTCGCTGCCATAGGCGTGCGGGACGGCCAGGCCGGCGATGAAGATCACCCCGCCGGCCGCCAGCAGCGAGGCGCGCAGGACCGCAGAATCCGGATCCACGGCGTTCGTGACCCATACGTACGCCGACCACGCCCACCACACGAGCGCCAGCACGAGCATCGCGCGGCCGAAGCCCGCCCATGTCAGGTCTTTGCGAAGCAACGTCGTGACCTGGGTGACCGCGAACACGAACACGAGGTCCCAGAGCAGCTCGACGGGGGCGGTGCGCCGTGCTTCGGTGCTCTGCTCCACCGCCTGGACGGACGGGGCGGCGTCGACGCTCGGCACGCGGCGCCGAAGGGAGCGCTCAGCTGGAGACGCCGAGACCGACGCCGATCGCGAGGCTGATCAGGCAGCCGATCCCGACGAAGACGAGCGAGGAGCGCATCGACACGCCAAGGAAGCGGTTGCGGATCCACGCGATCACGAAGAACTCGACGGCCACCACGCCGCCGGCGACGAACAGCGCGGTTTTCAGATCGGAGATCAAGAACGGCAGCGTGTGGAAGATGCTGCCGAGCATCGTCATGCCACCGGTGATGGTCCCGCGCACGACCGCCGATCCGCGTCCGGTCTCCTCGCCGGTATCCGACCCCGCCTCAGACCAGCCCATGCTGACGCCGGCGCCCAGCGCGACTCCCAGCCCCACGACGAAGGCCGTGTGAGAGCTCGAGGTGATCGCCGCGGCGAAGATCGGGGCGATCGAGGAGATCGTGCCGTCGATCAGGCCGACCAACCCGGGCTGCACGACGCGAAGCAGGAAGTCGCGGTCGTCCGCGAAACCGAAGCGGTGGATGATCCTCGCGACCTGCGAGTCGCCGCGGCGCGGCGCGGCGTTGACGTCGGTGCTCATGCCCACAACATACGGGCCGGACCGGCTTAGGCAGCCCTGATTCGAGTTAGGGGACCCGAAGCCCTGCTCAGCTCGGGGGGGCCGGAGTTCGCTGCCAGGATTCGGGCTGGACAGCCACCTCGGGGTACTCGAGCTCCTCGCCACAGCGGACGCAGACCGCGTCGTAGATCTTGGTCACGCGCCCGCAGCTCGGGCACTGGCGGCGCAGCTCGTCGCGCTCGAAGCGATAGGCGATCGCGGCCATCAGCCCGAAGAACGGGATCAGGCCCGAGATCAGGAACCAGAGGAAGAACGAGCTCCCCTTGATCTTTCCGACGATGCCGCCGGAGATCCCGAAGCAGACGGCGATCACGACGTAGGCCATGGCGGCTGAAGGCGCTAGAGCAACACGCGCAGCGCCCAGATCACCGCGACGACCGCGACGACGAGGAGCAACGTGCTGAACAGGAACGACAGCACATGCCCGATCACGCCGAGCAGCAGCCATCCGGCCACCAGAACGACCAGGACCGCGACCGCCGTACGTCCAAATGAGCGCTGTGAGGTCTCGTCCATCTCACTGCTGATCGTAGCCGCTGGGGAGCCGGTTCGCGGCAATTTCCGGAGCAGGGCAGTGCCCGAGCGCCTACTCGCGTTCCTCGACAAGTCGTTCGGCGGCAGCACGAGCCTCCTCGATGTCGGGGTAGGGCGTGGCGCGAGTGACTTTCCCGTCGACCCACACGAACACATACCCGTACCTCGCGTTCACCCGGGCGTGCGCCGGGCTGCCGACCACATGTGCGCTCATCTGCGCGTCGAGGAGCACGACCCCGCCGCCGAGGTCAACGATCTCTCGAACCTCGTCCTGAAGGTCCTCGTATCGCGTCTCCCAGTCATCGAGAAACGTGCGGATCGCCGTCCGGCCCACGAACACACCCATGCCCAACTTCGACATGTCGTAGACGGCGTCGGGAGCGTAGTAGCCGATCGTCTCCTCAACGCTCGGAGCATCCGAAAGCCCCCGCATCAACTCGACCAGGTCGGGGGTCGTGGACTCCTCAGACATCGCCCGCCCAGTATCCCGGAGCGGGCCTGGTGGCCGGCCTGACCGGATCGTCGCCTGCCCCCAGCACTGGCGGGCGACTGCGCTCTACAGCGCCCCGAAACGCGATGCGGCCGGACAGGGAGGGACCCCCTGTCCGGCCGCACGCTGGACGCTCGCCGAGGGAAGCGCGCGCCGCCACGTCGGTGGCGAGTCAGCTCAAGCGGCCCGGCGGACCCAGATCGCGGGCCGTCCGTGCCGTCGCGATGTCCGGGCCGCGCAGGCCAGAGCGGGTGCGACCCGTCCCCGACGCGACACTTGTGAGGCGATAGCGACGGATCCCTGGTTCCGTGCTGTTGGGCGTCAGCCACCACCTCCGGCAGAAGGACGAAGCGCCGGGGCGATGAAACGCTGGGGTTTGAGGAGGTCATGGGTGCATCTTGGCTCGCCGGCGTTCTGCTGCCTTTGGCCGGGAGTCCAAAATGTCGCGCCGCGGGCTCGACGCCGCGCGCCTCAGGAGGCGAATGGGACGGCCTTCGCTCCGTGCCGGAGAAAAAGGGAGGGTCGGCCGGCGCTTCGTGCCGGAGAAAAAGGGAGGGTCGGCCGGCGCTCTGTGCCGAAGAAAAACGGAGGGTCGGCCGGCGCTCCGTGCCGGCCTCAGGCCAGCTGCTCGTTGATCAGCCGCGAGACCTCGGTGCCGTCCGCGCGGCCGCGCGTCTCCTTCATCACCTGACCGACGATCGGGCCGATCGCCTTCGCGTTGCCTTCGCGCACGCGCTGGGCGGCGTCCGGGTTGGCCGCCAGCGCCGCCGCGACGATCGCCGCCAGCTCATCGCCGCCGCCCATCGCCGCCAGCCCCTCCGCCTCGACGATGGCCGCGGGGTCGCCCCCGTCGGCCAGCAGGCGCTCGAGCACCTGGCGTCCCGCACCGACGCTGACCTGCTTCTCGGCGACCATGCCGACGAGCGCCGCCAGCGCCTGCGGGGTCACCTTCCAGGCGTCGGGATCGACGCCGTCCTCCAGGCGGCCGGCCAGCTCCACGCCGACCCAGTTGGCGAGCGTCTGTGGGGGTAGATCCGGCTTTGCCGCCAGGGCCGCGTCGAAGAAGCCCGCCAGCTCGCTGCGGGAGGCGAGCAGCCGCGCGCTCTCCGCGCTGAGGGCGAGATCGCGCTGATAGCGCTCGGCGCGCTCGGCCGGCAGCTCGACCATCTCGGCCCGGGCCGCCTGGAGCATCGTCTCGTCGATCGCCACCGGCACGAGGTCGGGCTCGGGGAAGTAGCGGTAGTCGTGCGCCTCCTCCTTGGAGCGCAGCGAGGTGATCGCGCCGGAGTCGGGATCGAAGTGAAGCGTCTCCTGTTCGACGGTCCCCCCGCCCTGAATCACCTTCTCCTGGCGGGCGATCTCGGCGCGGATGCCGCGTTCGATGAAGCGGAAGGAGTTCATGTTCTTCAGCTCGGTCTTGACGCCGAGCTCCTCACTGCCCGCGGGCCGCAGCGAGATGTTGGCGTCGCAGCGCAGCGAGCCCTCCTCCATGTTCACGTCGCTGACGCCGAGGGTGCGCATCGTGGTGCGCAGCAGCCGCAGCCACTCGCCCGCCTGCTCGGCCGAGCGCAGATCCGGCTCGGTGACGATCTCCGCGAGCGGGGTGCCGCCGCGGTTGAAGTCGACGACGCTCGCGTCGGAGCCGTGGATGCGGCCGCTCTCGCCGAGGTGCGTGAGCTTCGCCGCGTCCTCCTCCAGGTGCACGCGGTGGATGCGCACCTCTCCCAGATGACCGCCGCGGCACAGCGGCTCGTCGTACTGGGAGATCTGGTAGCCCTTCGGGAGGTCGGGATAGAAGTAGTTCTTGCGGTGGAAGATCGACCGGGGGGCCAGCTCGGAGCCGACCGCCAGCCCGATCATCAGCCCGAAGTGCACGGCGCGTGCGTTGGCGACGGGCAGGCTCCCGGGCAGACCGAGGCAGACCGGGCATGTGTGCGTGTTCGGCGGGTCGCCGAACGTCACGTCGCACGCGCAGAACATCTTCGTCGCGGTGGCGAGCTGGATGTGGATCTCCAGGCCGATGACCGGCTCGAGCTCAGCCACGCGCGGCGCTCCCGTCGAAGCCGAAGGCCTGCTCGAGCGCGTGGGCGGCGTCGAGCAGCGCGCTCTCGCTGAACGCCGGCCCCGCGAGCTGGAGTCCCACCGGCAGGCCGTCGGAGAGCCCGCAGGGAATCGAGATCGCAGGGATGCCGGCGAGCGACATCGGCACCGTGCAGTAGTCGTTCAGGTACATCGCCAGCGGGTCGCCGGTCTTCTCGCCCAGGGCGAAAGCGACGCTGGGCGCGGTCGGGGTGGCGATCACATCGACCGTGCCGAAGGCCTTCGAGAAGTCCTCGGCGATCTTCGTGCGCACGCGCTGCGCGCGTCCGTAGTAGGCGTCGTAGTAGCCCGAGGAGAGCGCGTAGGTGCCGAGCATCACGCGGCGCTTGACCTCCGGGCCAAAGCCGTCGTGACGGGTGCGCGTGTACATGTCGAGCAGGTCGCGCGGGTCGGAGGCGCGCAGGCCGTAGCGGACGCCGTCGAAGCGGGCGAGGTTCGAGGACGCCTCCGCGGGCGCCAGCACGTAGTAAGCGGCGAGCGCATGCGGGGCGTGGGGCAGCGCGATCTCGGCGATCTCGGCGCCGAGTGAGACGGCGGCCTCCAGGGCGGCGCGGAAGGACTCCTGCACGCCGGCTTCGATGCCCTCGCCGGTGAGCTCGCCGGGAACGCCGATCCGGACCCCGTCGAGGCGCTCGGCGCTTGGCAGGGCGACCGGCCGGGGAAGCTGCAGCGAGGTCGCGTCGCAGGGGTCCTGGCCGACCATCTCTCTGAGCAGCAGGGCTGCGTCGCGGACGTCGCGCGTGAGCGGCCCCGCCTGGTCCAGCGAGGAGGCGAAGGCGATCATGCCGTAGCGCGAGACCGAGCCGTAGGTCGGTTTCATGCCGACGATGCCGCAGAGCGCCGCCGGCTGGCGGATCGAGCCGCCCGTGTCGGTGCCGAGCGCCCACGGCGCCAGCCCCGCCGCGACGGCCGCGGCGCTGCCGCCGGAGGAGCCACCCGGCACGCGGCTGCGGTCCCACGGGTTGCGAACCGGCCCGTACGCCGAGTTCTCGTTGGAGGAGCCCATCGCGAACTCGTCCTGGTTGGTCTTCGCCAGCAGCGTCGCGCCCGCGCGCTGGAGCCGATCGACGGCCGTCGCCGTGTAGGGCGGCAGATACCCCTCGAGGATCTTCGAGCCGGACTGGCTGGGCACACCCTTGGTGCAGAACAGGTCCTTGACCGCTAGCGGCACCCCGGCGAGCGGACCGGGCGGGTGCGCGGCGCCGCCGCCCTCGGGGGCCACCCACGTGAAGCAGTTCAGCCCCTCGGCCCCCTGCGCGCGGTCGGCCGCCGCGCGCTCGCGGTAGAAGGCGAACAGCTCGGCCGCGGTCAGCTCGCCGCCCGCCAGGAGCTCGGCGGCCTGCGCGGCCGTCAGTGACAGCAGCTCAGCGCTCACGCCTGAGGTGAGGGGACGAGGAACCCCTCGTCGTTCGCGTCGGGGGCCTGTTCGAGGGCGACCTCGCGGGGCAGGCACTCGTGCGGCACGTCCTCGCGCAGGCGGCCGGTCACCTCGACGACGTGGGAGGTCGGCGGGACGCCGTCGAGGTCGAGCTCGCCGATCGTGGCGACGTAGCCGCTGATCGCCGAGAGCTCGCGCGCCATCGACTCGATCTCGTCCTCGCTCAGAGCGAGACGGGCGAGCCGGGCAACGTGCAGGACCTCGTCGCGGTCGATCACGGCTGGCAGTCTACGGCCGGGGGCGCGGCTCGACTTCGGCGGGGTGGTAGCGCGACGGGCGTTCGTCGCGGATCACGAGCCACGAGCCGATCAGGATCAGCAGCGCGCCGGCGAGACCGAGCCAGGCGCCGGCGCAGAGGCCGGTGGCGTGGTCCGGGCGCTCCAGCACCCGCACGAGGGCGGCGATCGCGCCGATGAGGCCGATCAGCACGCTCCACACCGCCGTCGAGACCGGCAGGGCCGGGCTCTCGCGCTCGAGCGCCGCCGACAGCACCATCGCGCACGCGGCTGCCAGCGCGGCGAGCATCAGCACGGCCGCGCCGCCGAACGTGTCCCAGAAGTCGAGGTTGACGCCGAGCGAGGTTTCATACCAGGGCAGGATCAGCGCGGCGATCACGCAGCCGATCCCCGCCACGGCCGTCCACTCGCCTGCGCGCAACTTCGTCATGCGGGACTCCCGGCCGGGGCGCGCCCGGCCTGCGCGCGCGCGGCCTGCAGCGTGTTGCGGAGCAGCATCGCGATCGTCATCGGGCCGACGCCGCCCGGCACCGGCGTGATCGCCGAGGCGATCTGGAGGGCGGCGGCGTGGTCGACGTCGCCGACGAGCCCGCTCTTGTTGCCCGCTTCCTCGGGGCTGATGCGGTTCATCCCCACGTCGATCACGACCGCCCCCGGCTTGATGTGCTCGGCGCCCAGCATGCGCGGGCGCCCGATTGCCGCGATCAGCACGTCGGCGCGGGCGCAGACCGCCGCGAGGTCGCGCGTGCGCGAGTGGCAGACGGTCACGGTCGCGTTGGCGCCGAGCAGGAGCTGGGCCATCGGCTTGCCGAAGAGGTTGGAGCGCCCCACCACGACCGCCTCTGCGCCCTCCAGCTCGACCCCGGCCTCCTCGAGCAGGACCATCACGCCGAGCGGCGTGGCGCCGACCAGCTGCGGGGTGCCGAGCGCGAGCATGCCGGCGTTGAACGTGGTGAGGCCGTCGACGTCCTTCTCGGGCCGGACGAGCTCGGTGAGCGCCCGTCCGTCGAGGTGGCCGGGCACCGGCAGCTGGACGAGGATGCCGTTGACGGCCGCATCCTCGTTCAGCGCCTGGATCTCCGCTTCCACCTGCTCGACGCCGGCGTCGGCTGCGAGGCGCCGGTCGACCGGCGTCATCCCGACTTCGGCGGAGGCCCGCTGCTTGCCGCCGACGTAGACGGCGGAGGCGGGATCGTCGCCGACGAGCACGGTCGCAAGGCCGGGCGGCCGCCCGTGCTGGGCGGCGAACACGGCGACCTCCTCGGCCACCTCGGCGCGCACGCCTGCGGCGATCGCCTTGCCGTCGATGAGGGTCGCGGTCATGCGCCTGATGCTATGAGGTCCGGCCGCGGATCAGCGCTTCGTCACGGGCGCGTACTCCGCCATCAGCTTGCGTTCCGTGCCGTCGCCGGCGAAGCGCACGACGATCACCCCGTCGGGCTCGACCGCCGTCACCACGCCGTCTCCGAACGCGGCGTGCACCACGTCCTCGCCGAGGCGGAACGCCTGGATCTCCTGCGCCGCAAGCGGTTCGCGCCGTGCCGTCGGCGTCGGGCCCCACTCTGTGGAGCCGCCCCGCGCGAGCGAAGGCGTCACGGTCAGGCCGGGCCTCCAGCCGCCGCTGTCGGAGCTCTCGTCCAGGAGATCGCTCGGGATCTCGGCCAGGAAGCGGCTCGGCATCCCGTAGCTCTGTGCCCCGAAGACCGCGCGGCGCCGCGCATGGGTCAGATACAGCTTCCTCATCGCGCGCGTCACGCCCACGTAGAAGAGCCGGCGCTCCTCCTCCAGGCCACCCTCGTCGATCGCGCGCGAGTGCGGGAAGACGCCGTCCTCGAGCCCGGTGATGAACACGGTCGGATACTCCAGCCCCTTCGCGTTGTGCAGCGTCATCAGCGTCACGAGACCCTCGTCGTCGCTGCGCCCGTCGGCGTCGGCGACGAGCGCGATCTCCTGCAGGAAGCGCTCGAGCGTGTCCTCCCCCTCGCTCTCGTCGAACTCGCGGCCGACCTCGACCAGCTGCTCGAGGTTCTCGATCCGCCCCTGCGCCTCGATCGAGCGCTCGGCTTCGAGCGCCTCGACGTAACCCGTCTGCGCGAGCACGGCCTCCAGGAGCTCGGCGATCGAGGCCGCCTCTCCCCCGCCCTCGGACCCGACCTGCTCCGCGTCGTTGCCCAGCTGCGCAGGCCCATCATCCAAACCCTCATCTTCACCGCCCAGGCGCGGAGCGCCTGTCATCGCCCGCAGGGCGGACATCGTCGCCATGAAGCGGCCCAGCGCCTTCACAGCCGCCGCGCCGAGGCCCGGCACCTGCCCCGGGGAGGCGGCCGCCTCCCAGATCGACACGTCCAGCGCGGCCGCGTGCGCGGTCACCCGCGCGAGCGTCGTCGCGCCGATGCCGCGACGCGGGGAGTTGGCCACACGCGTGAAGCTGACCGCGTCGTACGGGTTCGCCAGCAGTGTCAGATAGGCGATCGCGTCCTTGACCTCGGCGCGCTCGTAGAACTTGGTGCCGCCGATCACCTGATAGCCGATGTCGCTGCGCACGAGGTTGTCCTCGATCACGCGGGACATCGCGTTCGTGCGATAGAGCACCGCGATCTCGGCGCGGGAGGCGCCCTCGTCGAGCAGGCGCTGGATCTCGCCGACGACGTAGCGCGCCTCGGCGTGCTCGTCTGCAAGCGCGCGCACCTCGATCTGATCGCCCTGGCCGAGCTCGCTCCACAGGCGCTTGCCGATCTGGCCGCGGTTGTTCGCGATCACCGCGTTCGCGGCGGCGAGGATGGTCTCGGTCGAGCGGTAGTTCTGCTCCAGCTTGACCACGCGCGCGTCTTCGAAGTCCTCCTGAAAGCGAAGGATGTTCTCGATGTCCGCGCCGCGAAAGCCGTAGATGGAGTTGTGGGTGATGACCCCGTTTGCGATGAAGTTGTGGGTGGCCTCGACGTCCAGGTCGTGCACGTCCCCGTCGACCCTCACTCGCTCGACTTTCTCAACCAGGTCGTAGCCGCAGTCTTCGGCGAACATCGCCATCCCAGGCCGAACCGAAGCCGCTGGTAGGAACGGGAGGGTGTTCCGCTCCCTTTGGTCGGCTTGCAGGCCGAGACGAGCCTGCCAGCGAACCCGAACCGGAAGCGCGGCCTGAATGCGCTCGACGATCTCGATGACAGCGGCGAAATCCTTGAACACGGACTCGTAGCGCCAGCTCAACGAGCCGGCCTTCGCCGCCCTCACCGAGAGTCCGATCGCTTCCAGCCGCTGCTTTGCGAGCTCGTCTCGCCCGCCGATGGCGATCAGGTGCATCGGCGTTCTGCCTCGACGATCTGCGCACAGCGTCACCGTCAGGACCCGCCGGTGACCCTCATAGGACCGAGGGAAGAAGTGCGGCCAGTCTGGATCGAAGCCCTGCTCTTCGAGAAGGGCGAGGCCGCCTTTCTTGCTGTCGATGGACTCGAAGATGCGATCGATCAATCGCTGGTCACAGACGAGCCCGTTCTGGACCCCTCGCTTCCTCGCCCTGAACGGAATCGTCGGCAGTCCGTAGCTGAGCGAGAACACAGCCTCGTCGGCGCGCGCCTCGGCCTCGGCGTCGTGCACGCTCACCATCCACGCAGCGTCCGCCCCCTCAGAAGCGGCGCGCATCTGGACGCCCACAAGCGGTCTGGGTTGACCCGCTGTGTAGGTCCGCGATGTCCCTACTCGGAACCCCCTGTCACGATGCTCCATGAGGTAGGTCATATGCAACTGCGGCGTTGAGCCCACGCGGTATCCCGCGAAATGCGTGTGCTCCGGGGTACTCACGATCTGCCGTCCGCTCGCCAGGGTGATCTCGATCCCTTCGGCCGCCTTGGAACGATGCGTTCGTAAGACGCGCGCTGGCCGTAGGTCGCCGCTCCCGTGGCACGAGAGCACGAGGTCGCCGGCCTCGATCGTCTCGATCGGCTTGAGCGAGCCATCAGCCATCGTGACCCGCGTGCCTGTGACGAGACACTGGGCGTCGTCCCCGACCACTGCGAGGTTGCGGTGGCCCAACGGGCCGGCATAGGCAGGTCTGTCGTTCTCCGGCCCCGCCCCCCGCTTCGGCGGCGCCCCCCCGCCGGCCAGGAGCTGCAGCAGCCGGTACTGCGCGTGGTTGGTGTCCTGGTACTCGTCCACGAGCACGTGCCTGAACGTCTCGCGGTAGCGCTCGCGCACCTCCTCGAACAGCTCCAGCAGGTTCACCGTCCGGAACAGCAGGTCGTCGAAGTCCATCGCGTTCATGCGCACGAGGTCGCGCTGGTAGATGTCGTAGACCTCGCCGATCATCTCCTCGAACGGCGACGCCGCCTGCGCGCGGTAGTCGTCCACATCGATCAGCTTGTTCTTGGCCGCGGAGATCTGGTTCAGCACCGCCGCGGGCGTGTAGCGCTTCGGGTCCACGCCGACGGCGTCGGCGCTGCGCTTGGCCAGGCGCCGCGCGTCGGCCTGGTCGTAGATCGTGAACTGGCGCGTGTAGCCGAGCCGCGCCGCCTCCGCGCGCAGTATCCGGGCAGACGCCGAGTGGAAGGTCATCAGCCACATGCCGCGGGTGGCATGCCCGAGCAGCCGTTCGACGCGCTCGCGCATCTCGCTGGCCGCCTTGTTCGTGAACGTGATCGCCAGGATCTCGCCCGCCTGCGCCTGGTCGGTGTAGATCAGGAACGCGATTCGATGCGCCAGCACGCGGGTCTTGCCGCTGCCCGCGCCGGCCAGGATCAGCAGCGGCCCCTCACCGTGCGTGACGGCCTCGCGCTGGGGCTCGTTGAGGCCCTCGAGGAGCTCTGCGAGGTGCTCTGCATGGGGGTTGGCGGGCATCAAGATGAGGATAGATGCGCCTGCGGCAGCCGGTCAGGGCGCCGTCGCGCCGTTCCGGGGTCGATACTCCGCGAGGTGAGCACGCCGGGGAACCTGGAACTCGTGCGCTCGATCTTCGACGCCTGGGAGCGCGGGGACTTCTCGGGCATCGACTGGGCGCGCCCGGAGATCGAGTTCGGGTTCGGGGACGGGCCCGATCTCCAGCAATGGTCGGGCATCGCGGGCATGTCCGAAGGATGGTTCGCCTTCCTACGATCCTGGGAGAGCCTGCGCTTCGAGGGCGTCGATTTCCGCGAGCTCGACAGCACCCACGTCCTGGCCACCACGCGGTTTGTCGGCCGCACGCGGGGAAGCGAGCTCGATCTGGGGCAGGTGCAGACGCGCCAGACGGCGCTGTTTCAGATCCGAGACGGAATGGTCGCGAGGCTGATCCTCTACTGGCACGCTGAGCAGGCGCTCGCGGACCTGGGGCTCGAGCACTAGCGCGCTCGACCCCGACCCGGGAGGCGCGCGTCGGATCCGACGGCGACTCGGGAGGGGGCCCTACCCCCCGGCCGGATTCGGCCCGCGGACCTCCCTCAGGGGTTTGACGTCCGCCACCGGGCCCGGCGGCTCGTCTGAGAGCTCGGCGACCATCCGTTCGAGCTGCGCGATGCGCCCGGAGAGCGCCTGGATCGCCTCGGCGATCGGGTCGGGCAGGTGTATCCAATCCGCGTCCGGTCCCTCGATCCGGCGCCCTTCGACGCGCACCGGATGGCCGGGATTGCCGACGACGGTCGAGTTCGGCGGCACATCGGTGATGACGACGCTGTTGGCACCGATCTTGGCGCCGTGCCCGATCGTGATCGGGCCGAGCAGCTTCGCGCCGGAGCCGATCGTGACGTTGTCCTGAACGGTCGGGTGGCGCTTGCCGGTGGCGAAGCCGGTGCCGCCGAGCGTGACGCCCTGGTAGAGGGTCACGTTGTCGCCGATCTCGGCGGTCTCGCCGATCACGACGCCCGTGCCGTGGTCGATGAAGAGGCCCTGGCCGATGCTCGCCGCCGGGTGGATCTCGATCCCGGTGATCGTGCGCGTGAGCATGGCGATCAGACGGGGCGCCAGCGGCACGCGGGCGGCAAACATGGCGTGCGCGACGCGGTAGGCGAGCAGGGCGTGGATGCCGGGCCAGGTCGCGACGATCTCGGCGGGCTGCACGCCGCGCGCGGCCGGGTCACGCTCGCGCGCCGCCAGGACGTCGCGCTTGACCTCGCCTGCCACCCGGGCGAAAGCGCCGAAACGGGCCATGCCACAAAGCGTAGCGACGATCCTTGCGCCTACAACTTTTTTGTTTGGAGGTGCCACGCGCAGCCCGCATTGGCGCGCCGTGACGGGTACGAACGTCAGGGCGCGAAGAAGGACTGCGAGACGTAGCGCTCGCCGGAGTCGGGCATCACCACGACGATCCGGGCGTCCTTGGACTCGGGCCGCGCGGCGACCTCCAGGGCGGCCCAGAGCGCCGCGCCGCAGGAGATGCCCGCCAGGATGCCCGCGCCGCGCGCGCAGCGCCAGGCCGTATGGATGGCGTCGTCGTCGGAGACGGAGATCACCTCGTCGAGCAGCTCGCGGTTCAGCACCGGGGGCACGAAGCCCGCGCCGATGCCCTGGATGCGATGGGGGCCCAGGCGCCCGCCGGACAGGACGGCCGAGCCCTTCGGCTCGACCGCGACCACCTTCAGCTTCGGGTTGCAGTGCGCGCGCAGGTGCTCGCCCACGCCCGTGATCGTGCCGCCCGTGCCGACGCCGGCGACGAGCACGTCGACGTCGCCGTCGAGCGCCGCGGCGATCTCGGGGCCGGTGCCGCGCCGGTGCGCCTCGGGATTCGCGGGGTTCGTGAACTGGTCGGGGAGGAACACGTCGTCGCGCTGTGCCAGAGCCCGTGCCGCCTGGACCGCCTCCTCCATGCCGCCCAGCGACTCGGTGATGTCGACCCGCGCGCCGTAGAGGCGGAGCAGGCTCTCGCGCTCTTTGCTCATGCCCTGCGGCAGCGTCAGCACGAGGTCATATCCCTTCGCCGCGCACACGAAGGCAAGCGCGATCCCGGTGTTGCCGCTCGTCGCCTCGACGATCGTGGTACGGCCGGGCTCGATGCGCCCCTCGGCCTCGGCGGCCTCGATCATCGCCACCCCGATGCGGTCCTTGACGCTGCCGCCTGGGTTGTAGGCCTCGAGCTTGGCGAACAGCCTCGCGCCCTGCGCGCGCGGGCCGATCACGTCCGGCAGCTCGACCATCGGCGTCCCGCCGACAAGTTCTGCAATGTTGATCGGGATTCGGGACATCCGGCCCGAGAATAGTCGAGGGGTCGGCCGGCGCTCCGTGCCGGGACGCTCAGCGAAGCGTCTTGGACATCACGAAGTGCGGCCCGATCTCCTCGATCTCGAACTCCTCGCCTTCGATGCTCCACCCCTCCCGCTCGTAGAAGGCGCGGGCACCCGTGCGCGCGTTGCACCAGAGCCGACGCGCGCCGCCGTCGCACGCGTGCGCCTCCAGCGCGGCGAGCACGGCCTTGCCGAGGCCGCGCCCCCGCAGCGCGGGGTCCGTTGCCATCCCCCGTACCCGCCAGTCGCCCGGTTGAGGGTCGCGGGGATGGCCCTCCGCCATCACGCTGCCGACCGCCAGCACGGCTCCGTCTTCGCCGAGCGCAGCGTAGTGAGCGGTTCCGGGATCGCTCTCCCCCGCGTACATCGCCTCTCCGGGGGACTGCCAGGGCCGCAGCACCGACATCCGCAGCGCCTGCCCCGCGCCGGCGACGACGGCGAGGACGCGCACGCCGGCCGGCGCGCCGCTCACTCCGCGTTCTGCTCCACGGGCAGGCGGACCCGGAAGACGGTGCGGCCCGGCTCCGAGCGGAGCGTCAGGCTGCCGTGGTGGCGGTCGACCACGATCCGCCGGGCGGTGTCGAGGCCGAGGCCCGTCCCCTTGCCCACTTCCTTGGTGGTGAAGAAGGGATCGAAGATGCGCTCTGCCGCCTCGGGCGGCACGCCCGGCCCGTCGTCGGCGATGTCGACCTCGACGCAGTCGCCGTCGCGGTGGGCGGAGATCGTGATCGTGCCCGACTCGCCCAGCGCGTCGATGGCGTTGTCGAGCAGGTTCGTCCACACCTGGTTCAGCTCCGCTCCGTACGCCTGGAAGCGCGGCAGGTCCTCGTCGATGTCCCGCACGATCTCGATCGTCGTGTGCTTGAGCTTGTGACCGAGGATTGTCAGCGTCGTGTCGAGGCCCTGGCGCACATCGACCTCGACCAGCCCGCCGCGGTCCATGTAGGCGTACATCTTCACCGCGCCCACGAGCTTGCTCATGCGCTCGGTGGACTCCGAGAGCTCGGCGGCCAGCTCGCGCGCGAGCAGCGAGGCTGCGATCCAGCGCACGGCGGGTTCGGTCGCGGGACCCGCCAGCTCCTGGACGCGCTGCAGCTGCTGCTCGTCGAAGCCGGCCTGAGCCAGCGGCTCGACGATCCTGTAGGCCTCGGCAACACCGGCCTCTTCCAGCGCGCCCGTCAGCTCATCTTCGGCATCGGCCAGCTCCAGCTGGGAGATCGTCGCGCGGGCCCGGCAGGCCTCGAGCACGGCGCGCTGGATCTGCACGAGCTGCTCGGCCTGCTCGCGCGAGACCCCGGACTCGACGAACAGGCCGATCGTCGAGCTGAGCACGTCGAGCGCGTCGGCGAGCTCGGCTGAGGCGCGCTTCGCCGCCGAGGCCGGATTGTTGAGCTCGTGCGCGAGCCCGGCGGCCATCGTGCCGAGCGATTCCAGGCGCTCGCGGTTCTGCTCGATCGCCGTGATCCGCCCCACGACGGGCCGCACCCGCTCGAGCACCCGCCGCAGGACCGGGCGGTTCTCGATGGCAAGCTCGAGGAACTCCTCGTCGTCGATCCAGGCAAGCCGCACATCGGTCTTGGCCTGCACGCGTACGGCGAGCCCCGAGCCGGTCAGCGCCCCGATCGCGCCGAGGTAGGTCGGGGCGACGTGGTCGCCCGAGGATTCCTGGCCCCCGTTGATCTCGCGGAAGGTCTCCGCGGTGCCCTCGAGCAGGAGATACACGCGGCGCTCGGTGCCTCCCTCTTCGGCGATCAGCTCGCCCGGGCGGCAGTCACGCAGCTCCGCATGCGCGGCGAAGTCGGCGAGGTGCTCGTCGTCCACCCCGTCGAAGAGGTCGATCGGCCGCAGATCTGTGACGGCGGGCCGGCTCACGCGCTGGCCAGGTATTCGTGGATCAACGAGACCGCCATCGAGCCCTCTCCGACCGCGCTCGCGACCCGCTTGATCGAGCGCGAGCGCACGTCGCCGGCGACGAACACGCCGGGGACGCTGGTCTCCAGCACGTAGGGGTCGCGCTCGAGCGGCCAGCCGTGCTCGCGCACCTCGGCGCCGGCGAGGATGAAGCCGCGCTCGTCACGGGCCAGCACGCCCTCGAGCCAGTCGGTGCGCGGCGCCGCGCCGATGAAGATGAAGCAGGCGTCGACCTCCTCGGTGACGACCTCGCCGTCGGACCCGCGGATGTCAAGGCTGTGGAGGCGCCCCTCCTGGCCGTGCGCGGCGATCGCCTCCGTGCCCGTGCGCACCTCGATGTTTCCCAGGCCGGCGATCTGCTCGATCAGGTAGTGGGACAGCGACTTCTCCAGCGAGCTTCGCACCAGCATCGAGACCCTGTTCGCGTACCCGCTGAAGTAGACCGCCGCCTGCCCTGCCGAGTTCGCGCCGCCGATCACGACCACGTGCTGGTCCGCGCACGAGCGCGCCTCGGTCATCGCCGCGCCGTAGTAGACGCCGGCGCCGGTGAAGTCGGAGAAGCCGGGCGCGGCCATCATGCGGTAGGAGACGCCCGAGGCGATCAGCACGCAGTTCGCGCTCAGCTCCGCGCCCCCGGTCAGCTCGACGATCCGTCCGGCGCCCTCGATGCGCAGCGCCGCGGCGTCGTTGACCGTCAGCAGCTCAGCGCCGAGCCGGCGCGCCTGGTCGGTCGCGCGCCGCGCGAGGTCCGAGCCCGACAGCCCGGCGGGGAAGCCGAGGTAGTTCTCGATCCGGCTCGACTGCCCCGCCTGCCCGCCGGGAGCCTCGCGCTCGACCATCACCGTCCGCAGCCCCTCCGAGGCGCCATAGACGGCCGCCCCCAGCCCGGCCGGCCCGCCGCCCACGATCACGAGGTCGTAGTGGTCGGCCGCCGGCTGCCCGGCGATGCCGATCTTCTCGGCCAACTCGAGCACCGTCGGCTGCTCGAGCACCGTCCCGTCCTCCAGGAGCGCGACGGGCAGGCGCTCCTCGTCCACGCCCGCGACCGCGATCAGCTCGCGCGCCTCGGCGTCGCGTTCGACGTCGAGCCAGCGACCCGGGATGCGGTTGCGCGCGAGGAAGTCGCGCAGTTCGTGGGTGGCGGGCGAGAAGCGATGACCGATCACGCGCACGCCGCCGGCCTCGAGCGCCGCGCCGGCCTGCCATGTTGTGAGCAGGTCCTCGACCACCGGGTACAGCTGCTCCTCCGGCGGATCCCAGGGCTTCAGCAGGTAGTAGTCGAGCGCGACCTCGTTGATCGCCTGGATCGCCGCGTCGGTGTCGGCGTAGGCGGTCAGCAGGACGCGCTTGGCCTCGGGGAAGATCGTGCGCGCCTTGACGAGGTAGTCGGTGCCGTCCATCCCCGGCATGCGCTGGTCGGCCACGAGCATCGCGACGCGGTCCCCGCGCGTGTGCATCTGGGAGAGCAGCTCCAGCGCCTCCGCGCCCGAACCGGCGCGCATGATGCGGTAGCTCTCGCCGAAGCCGCGGCGCAGGTCGCGCGCCACGGCTGCGAGCACGGCGGGCTCGTCGTCCACGGCGAGGATCGCCGGGTGCCGCTCGCGCCCGTTCTCGGACACGCTCAGCTCAGCATCGGCGACGGCGGGATGCGCGTGCTGCCGCGGACCTCGGGGATCACCATGGCGACCTGATCCACGAAGCACCAGGACCATTCCTCGCCGGGCTCGAGCGAACGGATCAGCGGGTGCTCCTCGGCGCCCGCGTGCTTGCGGGCGTGTTTGTTGGGCGAGTCGTCGCAGCAGCCGACGTGGCCGCACTCGAGGCAGATCCGCAGATGCAGCCAGACGCCGCCTTCACGCAGGCAGTCCTCGCACCCGGCAACCGCTTCCGGCAGCTCTGTGACCGTGATCGTGTTGAGGTGGGTGCAGACGGGCACGACATCAGGATGACACGGGCGCCCCGCAAGCGCCGGTCGCCCGCACCGGCGTTTTCCGTCCGGGCCGTGATTACACTCCCGCGGCGGGGATGGAGGTCCCCACGGAGCCCACGGATGGGCAACGCAAGGAGGGGCAGTCTCGGCGCTCACGCGCACGGCCGCTTGGACCCCGCGATCGGGGTGCAAGGCCATCGGGTGCGGACGCCGGGACGCAAGCCCACGCCGCGGGCGGCGCGCAGGGCATCCACGGATGCCCGGCGCCGCCCCGCCTGCGGCTCAGGGCAGAACGACGACGGCGTTCACACGCGTGGTGCGGCGGGCGGCGATCGTGAAGGCGGTCGCAGGCACGCTGAGGCGCGCGCCGGCTCTCGACACCGAGCCGGCGAGCACGTAGCTGCCGGGCGCCAGCGGGAAGACCGCGAAGTGCCCTTCACGCACGCGCCGGCTCGCGAGGACGTTGCCCGCGCTGCTCGACACGGTCAGCGTGCCGCCCTCGGGGAGCGCGTTGCGGCAGCGCGCGCTCGTCCGCAGCGGCCCGCCCTGGAGGTAGACGCCGGCCACGAGCTCTGTCGGACCGCGTCGTTGTTCGGCGCCGTCGTGCTTGGGGCCGGGCTGCGCCGGCTGCGCGCACAGCGGCTCGAGGAACAACGTCACCGCGCGCGTGCGTCCGCCGCCGGCCGGGCTCTGCCTGTCGACGAGCTGGCGCCCGTCGGGGCCCGAGGGCGTGACGTAGGGGCCGTGCCCCGGGAGCTGGCGCACCGCCACGCCGCAGCCCGAGGCATTGAGCGCCCGGCGCGCCATCGCGAGGTTCACGCCCACCACGTCGGGCGCCACGCACCCTTCGCCTGCCTGCTTCGCGCCACCGGCGGACGGCAGCACCCCGCTCGTGGCGAGCGCCGCCAGTGCGAGGGGAACCACCTTTTTGCGCGGAGGCTGCATTGCAGGTTTGACCAGGAATGTTGCGAGTTGGCAATATTAACCGCAGTGCCCTGCCTGGAACGGCCCGCTCGGGCGGTTCCGGTCGGAGGCGGAGGCGGGAGAGACCCGGAACACGCGCACCCGAAAGCTCTGGTGTGGGGCCGCCCGGAACCGGGAACCCTCCTCAAAGCTCCGCAACGAGAAGAATGAACGCGTCCAGCTCAACAACCCCCCTGAGGCGCCGCCGGCGCCGTTCGCTGCGGCTGCTCGAGAAGCCGACCGGCCCCGCCGGCCCCGGGCGCGTGGTCGAACGCTGGCTGTTCGTGTGGCGCTGGGAGACCTGGGCCACCGAGTCGGCGATGGAACGCCGCCCGCGCGGCGGGTGGGCCCTGACCTACCGCCGCGCGCTGATCGCGAGCCAGGACGCGCTCGACGACTACGCGCTCGTCGAGTTCGCCGCCTGAACATCGGAGGCTCGGCCGGCGCTCGGTGCCGGCCTAGCCGTAGCGGCGCATCGCCGCGACCCAGTTGGCGGCGATCTGGCGCTGAGCGGCGGCGAGCGTGAGCCGCCCCTGGCACACCAGGCGCTTCAGCGCCGACTCGAGCTTGTCCTTCGGGTTCAGGTAGAAGCCCTGGCCGGTGCCGTAGTCCGGCTCGGGCCACAGGTTGCGCGGGTCGTTGACCGCTCCGCCCAGCTCCAGCGGAACGAGGTGGTCGTACTCGAAGCGTGACGCGCCGCTCTCGCCGTAGGCACGCAGGCTCGCAAGCTTCTCCGGCTCGGTCACGCGCTCCGGCGGGCGCACGGTCGCGGTCCAGCCGCCGCGGCAGATCGTCCTCGCGATCGTCGCCTGCGTGACCGCCGGGTTCGCCGCCCCCGGCGTGCAATGCCGGTCCGGGAGCTGGCTGAGGCCAGCGCCCGAGGCGTGGCAGGAGCCGGCCGGCGGCTGGCTCTGCACGACCCCGGCGGGGGCACTCGAATACGGGAGCCCCGACGGTGCGAGCGCAAGCCCGGCCGCGGCCACGAGGGCGAGCGGGCTCATCTGAGGTCAGTCCTGGTCATCGCGTGAGCCAGGATCGCAGGCGCCTGCGACGGCACGCGGCCGGCAGGATGCGCCGCTGCTGCGGGACCCGGGCGCGCCCGCTTCGGCGCGCCCGGCCCGCATGAGGAGATCCGTCTAGCGGACGCCTGCTTTCAGCATCGCCAGCTCGACGCGGTACGCGTCCTCTTCCTCACCGGTGGCGTTCGGGTGCACCGGCACCCCGGTCAGGGAGCCGAGGAGCGGTTCGATCCACCGTTCGCCGACCGGCTGGCACGCGTTGTGTTCTTCGCTCTTCTTGAACGTGTCCACGAAGGCCGCGCCGTGAGCCAGGGCGGCTGCCTTGATCATCTTGTTGCCCTGGATCTCGACGTCCTTGCGGAACCATTTCAGGTCGCCTTCTTTCCACGGGAACGCGAGGCAGAAGCCCTTCTTGGGCATGATGTCCGGGTAGCCGACGACGAACACTTTGGCGTTCGGCGCCAGTTCTTTGATGTGCACGAGCGCCGCTTCCTGCGCCGGTTTGTCGGCGGCGAAGGTTTCGGTCACGAATTTTTCGTAGTGGCCCCCGTTGCTTTCCCTGCACGGCGCTTTGCCGGACAGGTTTTCGATCACGTCGGTCTGCGTGCAGCCGTTCAGGAGGCCGCCGAACAGCCCGCCGTCGTTGCCGCCCATACCGATCGTCACGATTTCGGTCGACGCGTTGAGCACGTTGTCCTGCGGCGGCGTCACACCCGGGATCTGTTCTTCGGTCTCATCCGAGGTCGTCGCCCCGCCGCAGCTGACGTCGGTCAGGGTCAGGTTCAGCGCCGACGCGACCAGGTGCGGGTAGTTCTTCGTCGAGCGGCCGCAGTCTTTGGCCGCTTCGTTTTCTTCGTACGGCGTCACGCCCGGCGCCGACGTGTACGAGTCGCCGATCGAGACGTAGTTGACCGCTTTCGCGTTCGCCGAGGCTGCGAGCAGCAGCGCCCCGACGAGCGCCATCAGCGCGACCAACACGCCGCGACGCGCGTCCATCATCCCTCTCATGATTCCTCCCTTTGTTCCGGAGCCGGGCCCCGGAAGCCCCGCCGCCCGTTCCCTGGCGGCCTGGGAGCCCCCTCCTCGAGCCCATGAGCCAATCACGCGCGAATGTACCAAAGGTGACGAGGGCGTGCAGGACGGGGTGCTGCGTGAGCGGCCCTTACGAGGCGGCAGATGCCGCCCATCAGCCGCTGCGTCCATCGGTGGCCGCCAGAGGGTCGCGTGGACCCACGTCTGGTGACCTGTTCGCCAGGGCTAGATGTGGTACATGCTCGCGCCCGCCTCGCGCGTCTCGCGCTCGATCACATCCGCGATCGAGGTCTGCGCGAGCACGCGCCGGGCCGCTGCCGACGCGTCGGCGAAGACGCCCTCGGAGTCGCGGCCGAGCGGCCCGTCGAGCAGCTCGACGATCTCCAGCACGGTGACCGTCTCGGGGGGGCGCGCGAAGCGGTAGCCGCCCTTGACGCCCCGCTGGGAGCTGATCACGCCGGCGCGGCGCAGAACCGCGAACAGCTGCTCGAGGAACTGCACCGGCACGTCGCGGCGCCGGGCGAGCTCGCCGATCGGCACCGGGTCACCGGTCACGCCGCTGGTGCGCCCGAGCTCGGCGAGCGCGAGCACCGCGTACGGGGACTTGGTCGTGATCGAGATCATCGCGCGCTCGCACGCGATGCTACGCAAGCGGCCGGAGGCCGCGCGGTCAGGTGTCTCCGGCGCCCGACCTCGGCACCGAGCCCGGGCGCCCCGCGGGTGCGGCGGGGCGCCCTGGCGCGGAGGGTCCTGCGAGGGCCGGAGGCCGCGCTCAGAGCGAGGCGCCCGGAGCCCGGTTCAGGTCACGATTGGTAGATCGCGACGAGCCTGAACTTCGTGAGCTTATTGTTCACTGAGTACGAGTAGGTCGTGCTCTTCTTGCCGTCGCCGGAGTCGGATTCCCATTCGCCGACGGTCCCGCCTTCGGAGTTTTCGAACGTTTTCTGTTCTTTGCCGGCCGTCACGTGCTTGAGCGTGCCTTCGGTCGTTTCGCACGTCTCGATGTCCTTGCCGAACGGATACTTCTTGTTGACGACCGTCTTCCCGGTGCATTTGACGGCTCCGTAGTAGCCGCTTGCGTTGTATACGGCCGTCCATTCGGTCTTGCTCGTGGCGGCGCGGTGAACGTCGGTCGATGCTCCGGTCGACGCCACCGCGGACGACGTGAAGACGCCGACCATCACTGCCACCGCAATCAGCGCGATGCGCTTCATTGTTCCCACCCCTTGTTAGTGCCCCTGCGGGCAGTCCGTTGCTTTCGCCCCTCCTGAGGGCGTCGCCAACCTAACATTTGAACTTGCCCGCAGGGCGAAATCGCGCGATACGATTTCGACACCCTGTATAGGTTCTGCTTATTCCGCATGCGCGGCGGGAAAAACGCGATAGGCGCAGGCGCCCCCGCCATAGCCGCTGCTTATGTCGCGCGGCCGGACCGGCCCTCAGGCGGGCCTTGGGCAGCGCCAGCGCGAAGCGAGGATCGCGCCCGCGCGGCCCAGGACCCGCCTCAGAGCCAGCCGCGCTCGGTGGCGATCAGGACCGCTTGGGCGCGGTCGACCGCGCCGAGCTTGCCGTAGATGTTGTGCAGGTGGGTGCGCACGGTGCTCGTCGAGAGCGTCAGCTCGTGGGCGATCTGCTTGTAGACCTTGCCCTCCGCGAGACGCTGCAGCACGCCGAGCTCGCGCGTGGAGAGCGGGCACGGGTCGACGTGGCGCTGGCGCTGGACGTTGGCGCTCGGCAGTTCGTACATCACCCGGCGCAGCTCCTGGGGACCGAGCCCGACGGCGCGCGCGGTGTTGAGCAGCTCGCTCGGGCTGACGCGGCCGCCCTGCTCGTAGTGGGCGAGCATGTCGGCGAGACGGATGAACGCGGCCTCGCCCTCGGCGTCCGGGTTGTGGTGGCGCTCGACCGGCGTCGCCAGCGAGGCGGGCAGGCCCCAGCGGCGGATCAGCACGCCGCCGACGAGCGCGTGGTCGACGCCGAGCTCGCGCCGCTCGGCGTGGACGCGTTCCTCGGGCGTACGGGCGCCCTTGTGGACCTGTGAGGGGTAGCCCGGGTAGGCGTGCAGCAGCACGAGCTTGCCGACGTCGTGCAGGAGGCTCGTGACGGTCAGACGGTCGCGGTTCTCGTAGCCGACCTCGGCCGCGAGCCGGTCGGCGGCGTGCTGGGTCGCGAGGGCGTGCAGCCTGAAGCGCTCGGGCGCGGCGTCCCAGACGCTGGCGCGCTCGAAGAAGTCGAAGGTGCGCACGTGGTTGGCCACCGACTGCACCGTCTGCGGGCTGAGCAGCTCGACGGCGCCGACGGCCGTGTCGACCTTGCCGCTCGCGTTCTGGGCGCGGTTGGCCAGGCGCAGGACGGCGATGATCAGGGCGACATCGGACTCGACGGCAGCGACGACATCGGCGGTCGCAACGTTGTCCTTGGAGGTGACCGAGAGCAGGCGGTTGCGGGACTCGGCGAGGGCGGGGAACGCCTCGAGCGCTTCGAAGGCCAGCGTGAGCCGGCGCCCGTGGCCCTCGTTCTGGTGGCGCTCGCCGGTGCTGGGGGCAGGGGCGCTCGCGCGCTTCGCTGCCGTGGCCGCGCGCACGTTCTGGGCGTTCGTGTTCTTCTTCGGGGCCTTCTTGGCCGCTGCCGTCGCCTGCATTCGGTTGTTTCCCCTTCCTTGGGTTCACCGGCCATCCAGGCCGGGGTCAATCCGCTTTCCCGGTTCCTATCGGCAACGGCGCGAACCGAACTTTAGGCCTCTTGAAATCCGCATTGCCATGCGGGTTTCCGGCATGACCTCAGATCCGCTCCGAGGCGCTTTGCGGAGGTCTGGACCGCTATTCGGGCGCGGCCGCGTGCGCCGGCGCCGCCAGCGCGGCGTCGATCCGCTGCAGCGCGGCCTCCCGGCCGAGCAGCGCAAGGCTCTCGAACATCCCCGGCGAGACCGTGGTCCCTGTGATCGCAACCCGCAGCGGCTGGTAGACGTCGCGCGGCTTCACGCCCTCGCGCTCGATCAGCGCGCCCAGCGCCTGCTCGATGCCGTCCTGCCGGAACGGGTCCACCTTCTCCAGGGCGCTGCGGGCCAGCGTCAGCAGCGCGCGCCCTTTCTCGTCGAGCCAGCGCTCGCGCGCCTTCGGGTCATCGACCGGCTGATCCAGCAGCGGACCGGCCAGCGGCCAGAAGTCGGCGAGCGTGTGGATCTTCTCCTGGCTGATCTGCGCAGCCGGCCCGAGGCCCTCACGGCCGTAGAAGCGTTCCAGGCGCGTGGCCAGCTCCGGCGCGGGAAGCGAGCGGATGTAGATGCCGTTCATCCACTTCAGCTTCGTCTCGTCGAAGCGCGCGGGGTTGCGGCTGACGCGGTCGAGCGTGAAGCGCTCCACGAGCTCGGGGGTGGAGAGAACCGTGCTGTCATCGCCCGCCCCCCAGCCGAGCAGGGCGAGGTAGTTGCGGACCGCCTCCGGCAGGTAGCCGGCGTCGCGCAGCTCCTGCACCGAGGCCGCGCCGTGGCGCTTTGAGAGCTTCTTGCCGTCGGGCCCGTGCAGGAGCGGCAGGTGCGCGTAGGCCGGGAGCGGCGTGTCGGCGTGTATCCCCGCTGCCCGCGCCGCCTCGATCACCAGCAGCTGCTTGGGCGTGTTCGAGAGGTGGTCCTCGCCGCGCACGACGTGCGTGATGCCCTCGTCGAGGTCGTCGATCGCGACCGCGAAGTTGTAGAGCACCGAGCCATCGGCCCGGGCGATCACCGGATCGTCCATGTGCACGTGCTCAAAGCGCGTGTCCCCCCTCATCGCGTCGTGCACCACGGTCGCTCCCTCGTCGGGCACGCGCAGTCGCACAGCGCCCGTCGCGCCCGGCTCGCCGCGGAAGCCGCGGTCGGCGCCGTGGCGCTCCTTGTAGGCCTTCACGTCATCGGCCGTGGCCTGCGAGCGATACGCGCGATCGCTGTCGAGCAGCGCATGCAGCGCCTGCTGGTGGCGCTCGGTCTGCGCCGTCTGCATGATCGGCCCGTCGTCCCAGTCGATCTCGAGCCAATGCAGGGCGTCGATGATCTGCTCGATGTTCTCCGGCGTGGAGCGCTCGCGGTCGGTGTCCTCGATCCGCAGCACCAGCTCTCCGCCCTCGTGGCGGGCGAGCAGCCAGTTGAAGAGGGCGGTGCGGGCGCCGCCGATGTGCAGCGCGCCGGTGGGCGAGGGGGCAAAGCGTGCCTTCACCCCCTCGACCCTAGCGTCAGAGGGGTGAAGGGGCCGCGGCCGCGCCGGGCATAATCCCCGCCGATGCTGATCGGCGCCCACGTCTCCCCCGCCGGCGGGCTCTACAAGGCGATCGAACGCGGCGTCGAGCGCGGCGCCGAAGCGATCCAGATCTTCAACCAGTCGCCGCGGATGTGGCGCCCGACCGCCTACACCGAGGAGGATTTCGCGGCGTTCCGCGAGGCGATGGCGCCAAGTCCCATCCGTGCGGTGCTGATCCACGCCGTCTACCTGGTCAACTGCGCGAGCGAGGACCGTGAGATCCGGGCGAAGTCGCTGAACTCGCTCACCCACTCGCTGCGCGTCGGCCATGCGATCGGCGCCGGGGGCGTCGTGCTGCATCCCGGCTCGGCGCTGCAAGGCCACGTCGGCGAGGCGATCGCCCGGGCCGGCAGGACGATCGGCGAGGCGCTGGCGGACAGCGAGGGCTGCCAGCTGCATCTCGAGAACACCGCGGGGGCGGGCGGGACGCTCGGGCGCTCGCTTCGAGGAGCTGGCAGCGCTGCTGGAGGCGGCCGGCGGCGGCAAGCGGCTGGGGGTCTGTCTGGACTCCTGCCACCTGCTGGCCTCCGGCTATGACATCCGCACCCCGGCCGGCGCCGACGGCGTGCTGCGCCGGGCGCGCAAGGAGCTCGGCGGCGGGCGCATCCGCTCGCTTCACCTCAACGACTCGAAGACGCCGCTCGGCTCCAACCGCGACCGCCACGCGAACGTCGGCGAGGGCGAGCTCGGCGAGGGCGGCTGCGCCGCTTTCCTCTCCGCTCCCGGCATCCAGCGCCTGCCCTGCGTGCTGGAGACGCCGGGCGAGAAGCGCGAAGGCCCCGGTCCCGCCGAAATCGAGCTCACCAAGCGCCTGCGCGAGCGCGGGCTCGCGGCGCGCCGCGGCTGAGGCTCAGACTGCGGCGCCGGCCGCCGCGGCGGGGGCTCCCGCGACCGCCGCGGCGCCCGCCGAGACGGCCCGCGGCAGGATCGTGCTGAGCTCCGCACGCAGCGTCGGCGAGTTCTCGACCCGGAACTCGTCGCCCAGGCGCAGCCGGCGGCGCGCCCCGTCCTCGAGCTCGACGATCAGCCGCACGTCGGCGGGGCCCGGGAAGTCCTGGCAGAGGAGCTTGAGCGACTCGATCACCTTCGGCGAGAGGTCCTGCGCGCGGACTGGAGGCAGATCCAGCGGCTGGGCGGCCGCCTCGCGCTGGCGCGCCGCGGCCTTGGCCTTCTCTCGCGCGCGCTCGATCTCTTCCGCCGAGGGCGCGAAGCGCTGCACCTCGGAGACGATCACGCAGGTGCTGCCCGCTTCCTTGTGGTCGATGCGGCCCTTGACCAGCACGATCTCGTCGGCCACCAGGACGGACTCGAATTCGGCGAGCGCCTTGCCGAAGACGAGCATCTCGACGGCGCCGGCGAGGTCGTCGAGCGTCGCGAACATCATGTGGTCGCCGTTGCGGGTGCGGATCCGCTTGGTCTCGGTGATGATGCCGCCGACGGTGACCTGCTCCTTGTCGCGCCGGTCGGCGAGGGCTGAGAGCGGGCAGTCGGTGCGGGTCCGCAGCACCTCTTTCAACGGCTTCAGCGGGTGCTCGGAGATGAACAGGCCGATCGCCTCCTTCTCGGCCGCGAGCAGCTCCTTCTGCTCGAACTCCTCCCCGAGGATCGGCGGGTGGGGCTGGGCGAAGGCGCCGCCGGGCGCGCTCGGCCCGGCCTGGCCTTCTTCCAGGTCGAAGATCGACCCCTGACCGATCATCGCGTCCTGCTGGACCTGCTGGCCTTTGGCCTGCGCCTTCTCCAGCACCTCCAGCATGCCCCGGCGGGTCGCGCCGGTCGAGCCGAAGGCCCCGCACTTGATCAGCGCCTCGATCGCCTTCTTGTTGACGGTGCGGTTGTCGACCCGTTCGCAGAAGTCCCACAGCGACGTGAACGGATGCGCGGGCTCAGATCCTTCGCGCGCGTTCTTGATCGCCTCGACGGCCTGATAGCCCACGCCCTTGACGGCATCGAGGCCGAAGCGGATGTTGCCCTCCACGACCGTGAACTCGTGGTCGGAGAGGTTGACGTCGGGGGGCAGGATCTCGATGCCCATCTCCTCGCAGCGCGCGACGAAGAACGGCACCTTGTCCTTCGTGGACATCACCGAGGAGATCAGCGCCGCCATGTACTCCGCGGTGTGGTTCGCCTTCAGCCAGGCGGTGCGGTAGCCGATCAGCGCGTAACAGGCCGCGTGGGAGCGGTTGAACGAGTAGTCCGCCGAGCGCTCGTTGGTCGTCCACAGGAACTCGATCACCCGCTCGCTCGTGCCCGACGCGCGGCAGCCCGCGACGAACTCCGGCTTCAGCTCCGCCATCGCGGCGCGGTTCTTCTTGCCGATCGCCTTGCGCAGGTCGTCGGCCTTGGCGCCCGAGAAGCCGGCGAGCTCCTTGGAGATCTGCATCGCCTGCTCCTGGTAGAGGATCACGCCCTTCGAGGATTCGAGGATTCCCCGCAGCCGCTCGTCGGGGTAGGAGATCGCGCCGGGGTTCTGCTTGCCCTTCGCGTAGACCGGGATCTGGTCCATCGCGCCCGGGCGATAAAGCGCGTTCAGCGCGATCAGGTCCTCGAACTCGGTCGGGCGCACCTTGCGCAGCGCCTCGCGCATGCCCTCGGACTCGAACTGGAACACGCCGGTGGAGTCCCCGCGCGAGAGCATCTCGTACGTGGTCGGATCGTCCAGCGGGAGCGTCGTCATGTCCGGGCGCTCCCCCGCCGAGCGCTCGATGATGTCGAGGGCGTCCTCGATCACGTCGAGGTTGCGCAGCCCGAGGAAGTCCATCTTGAGCAGGCCGATCTCCTCGATCGGCTTCATCGACAGCTGGGTGACCGTGCGGTAGACCTTCTCGCCGCTCTCGTCGGTGCCCGCGTCGGCGAGCTGCAACGGCACGATGTCGGTCAGCGGGCGGTCGGCGATCACGACCGCCGCGGCGTGGATCGAGGAGTTGCGCACGATCCCCTCGAGCCCCTTCGCGACGTCGACGATCTGACGGGCCTGCGGGTCCTCGTCGTAGGCCTTGCGCAGCGGCTGGCCCTGTTTCAGGCACTCCTCGAAGGACGGCGCGCGGCCCATGATCGGGTCCGGGATCAGCTTCGCCAGGCGGTCGCCCGTGCCGTAGTCCAGACCGAGCACCCGCGCCGCGTCGCGCGTGGCCGCCCGCGGGAACATCTTGCCGAAGGTGACGATCTGGGCGACCGACTCGCGCCCGTACTTCTCGGTCACATAGCGCATCACGCGCTCGCGACCGCGGACCGAGAAGTCGATGTCGATGTCGGGCATCGACACCCGCTCGGGGTTCAGGAAGCGCTCGAACAGCAGGTCGTACTCGAGCGGGTCGACGTCGGTGATCGAGAGGCAGTAGGCGATGATCGAGCCGGCCGCCGAGCCGCGGCCGGGGCCGACCGCGATGCCGTTCTCCTTGGCGAAGCGGACGAAGTCCCAGACGATCAGGAAGTAGGCGTTGAAGCCCATCTTGTCGATCACGGCGAGCTCCATCTCGGCACGCTCGCGGGCCGCGGCCGGCACCGGGTCGCCGTAGCGCAGCCGCAGCCCCAGCTCGACCTGCTCGTGCAGGTATGTCTTCTCGTCGGCGCCGTCGGGCGTGGGGTAGCTGGGGATCAGCTGCTTGCCGAGCTCGATCTCGACGTTGCAGCGCTCGGCGATCTCGAGCGTGCTCGCCACCGCCTCGGGCCACTCGGCGAACGCGCTGTGCATCTCGGCGCTGTCGCGGAGATAGAACTCGTTCGTTTCGAAGGTCATCTTCGGCGCCGCCAGCGTGCTCTTGGTCTGCACGCAGAGCAGCGCGGTGTGGTGGTCGTAGTCCTCGCGGCGCAGGTAGTGGACGTCGCCCGTGCCGACCAGGCTCCCTCCCACCTCCCGCGCGATCCTGACGATGCCCTCGTTGCACTTCTCCTGGTCGGCGAGACCGTTCTTCTGGACCTCGAAGTAGACGTTCTCGGCGCCGAACACCCGCAGCAGCTCATCGGCGTGGGCGCGCGCCTCCGCAGGGCGGTCCTCGAGCAGCCGCTGGCAGAAGCGCGAGGCGAGGCAGCCCGTCAGCGCGATGACGCCCTCGGAATGACGCTCGATCTGGCCCAGGTCAACGGTCGGCTTGCCGCGCTGCAGGCCTTCCAGGAACCCCGCCGAGGAGAGCTTGACGAGGTTGCGGTAACCGGCGTCGCTGGCCGCGAGCAGCGTCAGGTGGTTGCGCTCGACCCGGCCCTGCCCTCGCGCCGCATGGTCGTCGACGAAGTAGATCTCGCAGCCGACGATCGGCTTGACCCCATGCTTGCGGCAGGCCTTGTAGAGCTCGACGGCGCCGTTCATGACGCCGTGGTCGGTCAGGCCCAGGGCGGGCTGCTCGAAGGCGGCGGCACGCTCGGCGAGGTCCTCGATCTTGCACGCACCGTCGAGCAGCGAGTACTCGGAGTGGACGTGGAGATGGGCGCAGGAGGTGCTCACCGGTCGGCCCAATGCTAGGCGCCGGAGCGGCGGAGGCGCCGGGCCCGCCGGGCCCCGCTCAGCCGCCTCGCCGCTCTTTGCGGCGATTGCGCAGCCGCCGCAGCAGCGACTGGCTGTGCTTGTGGCGAGGCCGCGCGGGAGCCGCCGGCGCGGCGGGTTCAGGGGCCGGCTGTACGGGCGTCGGCAGCGGCACCCCGGACGGGGTTGCGGGGGCCTGCGCCTGGGGACCGAGGTCGGGTTTGCGGGTCGGCTCGGCGGCGGCTGCGGGAGCGGCGGGCTGCTCCGCGATGGCTGCGGCCTGCGCCGCGATGGTCCGTGCCGGCTCCTCCGGGACGGCAGGCGGCCGCGGCGCCCGCGCACCCGGCGGCGGCGCCGCCGGATCGACGGGCGTCGCCGGCTCCGGGCCGGCCGGCATCGCGCGGGCGCCGGGCAGCGGCGGCTCCGGCTGGTCCGGATCCTCCGGAAGCGGCGGGGCGCTGAGGGCGCGCTCGCGCAGACGCTCGACGGCCGCCGCGAGCGCGTCGGCCATCTCCATCCCGCGCTGCTGGCCGGCGATCGACCCGGGCCGCACGTGCGGCTCCTCGGCACGCGGCGGCGCCGCGGCAGCCGGCGCGGGCGCGGCGCTCCGGAGCCCTCCGAGCATCGCGGCCAGGCGCTTGACGAGCGCCCGGATCTCGCCGAGCAGGCCCTCCATGCGGCGGTGCCCGTCGCGGATCGCCGCGAGCTCGCGTTCGGCGCGCGCGCGGGCGCCGCGCTCTGCCTGCAGGCCGCGCTCGATCTCCTGGGCGCGGCGCTCGAGCTGCGCCACGCGCGAGGTCAGCTCCGCTTCCGCGCGTTTCAGGCCGGCGCGCTCGGCGGCGGCGCTCTGCTCGGCCTCTGAGAGCTGGCGGCGCAGCTCCTCGATGCGCCGCGCGAGATCGCCGCTGTCCTGCTCGCCGGCGGCGACACGGCGCGTGAGCTGCTCGTCGCGCTCACGAGTCTCGCGCTCGAGCCCGGACAGCCGGTCCTCGGCCTCGACGCGCAGCTGCTGCTCGGCGTACTCGCGCTGCTTGACACGGCGCAGCTCGCTGTCGCGCTCGGCGCCGTGCGCGCGCTCGGCGTCCAGCAGCTCTCCGATCCGGCGCCGTTCCTCCTCGGCGTCCCGCAGCCGCTGCTGCAGGCTCGCGACATGGCTTTCGAGCGTCTGAACCGTGGCTTCCGCGGCCTCCGCCCGGCGCAGCAGTGCGGCCTCGCCGGTCTCGGTGGCGCGGCGTGCGCGCCGTTCGGCGAGGAAGTCGGACTCGCCCATCCTGCCCGGCGGGCCCGTGCCCGGTGTCTCGCTCTCCTCGATCATGAGCTGTACGGAAGGTATTGCGGGGAGCGGACGGCGCCGGGCGACTCCGCCGCGGCGCCGGGGGGAATATCCTCGGGGGCGTGTCCGTAGACCCCGACGAGCGCGACTGGCGGTTGACCGGCGAGCTGGTCGGCGCGGACGGCGGCCAGCTGCACGGTCTGATGGCCCGTCGCCGGGAGGCGCACGCGGCCGACGACGCGGCCGCCGCCGTGGGCCCGGACGTCGTCGTCACGCACGACGGCGAGCGTCTGTTCGCGTACGCCGCGAGCAGGGCGGCGATCGAGGACGCCCGCACGAAGCTCGAACAGGCGCTCTCGCGCGACGGCCTCGCGGCCGAGTTCTCGCTCTCGGTGTGGTCGGAGGATCTCGAGGAGTGGCTCGACCCCGACGCCCCGGCCCCCGCGCCGGCGGCCGCGGCGGATGAGGGCGCCGTGGTGACGCGCACCTACGTCGTGACGCTCGGACGCTGGGTGCGGGAGGAATTCGAGCAGTCGCTCGCCGAGTGGGCCCGCCAGCTGGGGGTCACCTACGAGGTCGTCGAGCACCCGCACCTCCTGAGCAGCCAGGCGGCCTTCACGGTCACGGGCCCCGCGCGCAAGGTCGACGAGTTCGCCGCCGCGATGAGCGCCTCCGAGCGGGCCACGATCCGCACCGAGACCGCGGTCATGGCGAGCCCGCTCTGAGCGGCCGCTAGGGGGGCGGGCGCCGCCGTCCCCGCACGGCGCGCAGCGCGCCCCCGGCCGCGACCGCCGCGCCGAGCGCGAGCCGCAGCGAGATCCGGGGCCGGCGGAAGACGTACCAGCGCACCCCGCGCCAGGCCAGGAACCCGAGCCAGCGGTGGCGCCGTGCCTGCCTGGCGCCGCGCCAGGCGAGCCGGCCGGCGAACAGGTAGCGCCGCGCGCGCACCGCTACTTGCGCGGCTTCTCGTTGTGCAGGCGCCAGGCCATCCGCGACTGCAGCGAGAACAGCTCGATGAAGCCGGGCGAAGCGGTCTGGGAGAACAGCCCTCCGGACTCCGAGAAGGACGCGAGCGAGGCGTCATAGACGGCGTTCGGCGAGGAGCGCGTGACGACGCGGACGTGCCCCTTGTAGAGCTTCAGGCCGATCGTGCCGGTGACGCGCTCGTTGACGCGGTCCATGTAGGCATCGAGATCCTCTCGCAGAGGCTCCCACCACAGGCCCGCGTAAACCAGGTAGGCCCACTGGCGGTCGAGGTTCGGCTTGAACTGGTTCTGGTGGATCGTGCCGACGAGCCGCTCGAGCTCCTTGTGGGCGGCCAGGATCACGGTCGCGGCGGGAGCCTCGTAGATGTCGCGCACCTTCAGCCCGACGATGCGGTCCTCGATGTGGTCGATGATGCCCGACGCCGTGGCGGGCGGCGATCGTCGGCGGCGGCTTCGATCAGCTCGACGAGCCCCATCGCGACGCCGTCCAGCGCGACCGGCACGCCGCGCCTCGAAGGAGAGCTCGACCGTCTCGCCGTCCTCGGGCGCGAGCTCCGGCCTCGTGACGAGCTGGAACACGTCGTCCTCGGGCGCGTGGGCGAGGTCCTCGATCCAGCGGCCCTCGGAGGAGCGCCCCCACAGGTTGTCGTCGATCGAGTACGGCGCGACCTCGGTGCCGCCCTTGACCGGGATGCCGTGCTCGCGCGCGTAGGCGATCTCCTCCTCGCGTCCCATCTGCCACGAGCGCACCGGCGCGATCACCTTCAGCTCCGGCGCGAGCGTCGCGATCGTGGCCTCGATCCGGACCTGGTCGTTGCCCTTGCCCGTGCAGCCGTGCGCGATCGTGTCGCAGCCGCTGGCGCGCGCCTGCTCGACGGCGAGCTTCGCGATCAGCGGCCTGCCCAGGGAGGTGAACAGCGGGTAGCTCGTCGCCGTAGATCGCGTTGGCCTTGATCGCCGGCACGAGGTACTCGCGCGCGAACTCCTCGCGCGCGTCGACGACATGGGTCTCGACGGCGCCGAGCATCCGCGCCTTGCCCTCGATCACCTCGTAGTCCTCGCCGGGCTGGCCGAGGTTGACGGTCAGGCAGACGACCTCGGCGCCGTACAGGTCCTGGATCCACTTGAGCATGACGCTCGTGTCCAGGCCGCCGGAGTACAGCAGCAGCACGCGGTGCACCTGCTCGGGGTCGGCCTCGTAGGAGGCCGTACGGGGGTGCTCGATCTGCTGCTCGCGGCTCACGGCGGGGAAGGCTACCCGGCGGCGGGCGGCGCCGAGGGCGCCGCTTCGGCCGCGAGCGCCGGTCGCGGGCGTTCCATCAGCGGGTAGCGCAGCGGCCCGGTCCGGAAACCGAGCCGCTCGTAGAGCTCCTGCGCGT
This sequence comes from uncultured Solirubrobacteraceae bacterium, assembly GCA_963742805.1. Lineage (GTDB taxonomy): Bacteria > Actinomycetota > Thermoleophilia > Solirubrobacterales > Solirubrobacteraceae > Palsa-744. The sequence continues at coordinate 1,020,286 of CAVUNG010000002.1, forward strand.
CGCGCGTGTGCAGCAGCCAGTGCACGTCGGGCGCGCCCTCGCCTTCGATCATCTCGCGCACCAGCTCCACGCCGAGGCCGCGCCCGCGGTGGGGCTCGGCGACGTAGACGTCGGCGAGGTAGGCCATCGTGACGCCGTCGGAGATCGCGCGTGCGAAGCCGACCTGCTCGGAGCCGAGGTAGAGGCCGACGATCCTGCCGCGAGCCCGCGATCGTGCCGAGCACGCGCTCGCGGCTGCGGCCCCGCCCCCAGTAGGAGCTGTTCGCTGATGAATGCGTGGATGGCGTCGACGTCGAGGCGGTCGGGGTCGTCGTCGAGCTCGAAGCCGTCCGTCAGGCGCGCGCCTCATCGCGCCGGCTCCGCGACGGCGCTGCGCAGGACCTCCCCAGCCGCGCGGCGGCATCCTGGACGTGCTCGGGACCGATCGTCAGCGGCGGCAGCAGCCGCACCGTGTCGGCGCCGGTCGCGTTCAGCACGAGGCGCTGCTCGAGCAGCGCCCGCCGCACCACCTCGGGCGCCGCGACGTCCAACCGGCACGCGAGCATCAGCCCGCGCCCGCGCACCGAGACGACGTGCGGCAGCTCGCGCAGGCGCTCGGCGAGCGCCTCTCCCAGCTCGCGCACGCCCGCCAGCAGCGACGGGTCGTCGGTGATGGCGAGCGCTGCCAGCGCGGCGGCGCAGGCGACGGGCCCGCCCGCGAAGGTCGAGCCGTGATCGCCGGGCTCGAGCACGTCGGCGAGCCGCGGGCCCGTCACGAGAGCGCCGATCGGCATCCCCCCGCCGAGCGCCTTCGCGACCGTCATCGCGTCCGGCACCACGCCGGCCTGCTGATAGGCCCAGAGGGTCCCGGTCCGCCCCATCCCGGTCTGGATCTCGTCGAAGATCAGCGCGGCGCCGTGCCGGTCGCAGGCCTCGCGCGCTGCTCGCAGGAGGTCCTCGTCGAGCGGGTGCACCCCCGACTCGCCCTGGATCGGCTCGAGCAGCACGGCCGCCGTGCCGGCGTCCACCGCCGCGGCGATCGCGGCCGCGTCCGGCTCCACCGCCCGGAAGCCGGGCACGAGCGGCGCGAACGGCGCCTGCTTGGCCTCCTGGGGCGTGGCCGACAGCGCACCGTAGGTGCGCCCGTGAAAGGCGCCGTCGAGGACGACGACGTCGCCGCCGCGGCGCGCCTTGCGGGACAGCTTGATGGCCGCCTCGTTCGCCTCGGCGCCCGAGTTGCAGAGGAACACCTTGCCGCCGAGGCTTGCCATCGACAGGCGCTCGGCGAGCAGCATCGCGGGCTCGGTGTAGAAGAGGTTGCTGACGTGCATCAGCCGGCCGGCCTGCTCGCGGACCGCCGCCACGACGGCCGGGTGGCAGTGCCCGAGGCTGGTCACCGAGATCCCGCACAGGAAGTCCAGGTACTCGTTGCCCTCCTCATCCCAAAGCAGCGGACCCTCGCCGCGTACGAACTCGACGGGCAGCCGCGCGTAGGTGCCGATCATCCGTTCGGACTCGATGCGCCGCAGATCGGAGAGCGTCACGCCTCTTCCTCGATCTTGGTGCCGATCCCCGCGTCGGTGAAGAGCTCCAGCAGCAGCGAATGCGGGGCACGCCCGTCGACGATGTAGGCGGCGCTCACGCCGGCGTCGATCGCCGCCAGGCACGCCTCGAGCTTCGGGCGCATGCCGCCCTGCAGTCCGCCGAGGGCGGCGCGTACCTGCTCCGAGCCGGCATGGGAGATCAGGCTCGCGGGGTCGGCGGGGTCGGCCAGCCAACCGGCGACGTCGGTCAGGAACACGACCTTGTAGGCGCCCAGGGCCCCGGCGACCGCGCCCGCGGCCTCGTCGGCGTTGACGTTGTAGGAGTTGCCCTCGCGGTCCGCGCCGACCGAGGCGATCACGGGGATGTAGTCGCTCGCGACGTGCTCGATCACGCCGATGTCGACGCGCTCGATCCGCCCGACGAAGCCGATGTCCTCCCCGCCCGGCGCGGCGCGGCGAGCGACACGGAACAGCGAGCCGTCATCGCCGCAGAGGCCGACCGCCGGCTGGCCGTGACGCTGCAGGCGCAGGACGATCTCCTTGTTGACCTTGCCGACGAGCACCATCTTCGCGACCTCGACCGTCTCCTCGCTGGACACGCGCAGGCCGCCGACGAACTCGACCGGCAGCCCGAGGCGTTCCATGTAGCCGGTGATCTCGGGGCCGCCGCCGTGGACGACGATCGGGTTCATGCCGACGTACTTGAGCAGCACCACGTCGCGCGCGAACTCCTCGCGCAGACGGTCGTCCTCCATCGCGGCGCCGCCGTACTTGATCACCACCGTCTTGCCGTGGAACTCCCTGATGTAGGGCAGGGCCTCGAGGAGTGTGCCGACGTCGCGCATCAGGTCGTGTAAGCGGAGTTGAACTCGACGTAATCCTTCGAGAGGTCCGAGAAGAAGACCTCGGTCTCGGCGCCCTCGCCCGGCAGGTCGACCTCATACTCGACCTCCTGGCGCTGGACGCTGCGGTCCAGCCCCTCCTCGTCGTAAGGGATCGCGGCGCCCGCCGAGCACACCTGCATGCCCTCGATCGTCACGTCCACCGGCAACGGAGCGGTGTCGAGAAGCGCACCGCCGACGGCTTGGACGATGCGACCCCAGTTCGGGTCCCCGCCGTGCAGCGCGGCCTTGACGAGCGGCGAGTTGGCGACGGCGCGCGCGGCCGCCTCGACCCCTTCGGAGTGTCCGCCGCGCACGATCACCCGCGCCGCGCGGGCCGCCCCCTCTCCGTCCACCACCATCATCACCGCGAGCTGGCGCAGCAGCGCGTCGAGCGCCTCGCCGAAGCGCAGCTCGTCCTCGCTCTCGGGAGCCACGTGCACGCCGGAGGCCCCCGAGCACAGCAGCAGCGCGGTGTCGTTGGTGGAGAGCTGGCCGTCCACGGTCGCCCGGTCGAAGGAGCGCTTGACCGTCACGCCGAGCAGCAGCTCGGCCGTCTCGGCCGACAGCTGCGCGTCGGTCTCCACGAAGCAGAGCATCGTCGCAAAGCGCGGCGAGATCATGCCCGCGCCCTTGCACTGCGGCGTTCAGGCGCACGGTCCCCGACGGGAGCTCCACCTCGAGGTTCGCCCGCTTCTCGAAGGCGTCGGTCGTCTGGATCGCCTGCTGGAAGGAGCCGTCGCCGTCGGCGGCGAGGCTGCCCCGGACCTCGAGGATGCCCTTGAGGACCTTCTCCACGTCGAGGTACTGGCTGATCCCTCCTGTCGAGGCGAGCGCCACCTCATCGGCGCCGGCGCCGGTCGCCGCCGCAGCCGCACCCTGCGTCTTGGCGGCATCTTCCAGCCCGCGCCGGCCCGTGGCGGCGTTGGCGCAGCCGGAGTTCACGAGCACCGCGCGCAGGGCGTCGAGCCGGCAGCGCTCGCGGTTCAGGAGCACCGGCGCGGCGGCAGCGCCGGAGGCGGTGAAGCGGGCGGCGCTCACGGGACGCTCGGCGTCGCAGACGAGCAGGCCGATGTCGGGACGCCCGCTCGGCTTCAGGCCGGCGGCGACACCCGCCGCCCGGAAGCCGGCGGGAAGGCCGGAGTCCAGGGCCAGCTCGCGAACGTGCGCCGGGCGCGGGACCCAGCGCGAGCGGAAGAACGGCTCGGTGCTCCTCGCGCTCACGAGATCCCCTCGCCCTCGGGGCGCGAGAACATCACGTTGAGGTTCTGGACGGCCTGGGAGGAGGTCCCCTTCCAGAGGTTGTCCAGCGAGGAGAACACGAGCACCTTGCCGGTGTGGCCGTCGGCGGCGGCGAACAGGCGGCAGTAGTTGGTCGCAACGGTCTCGCGCGTTCCCGGCACGGTCGCGGCGACCTCGACGAACTGCTCGTCCGCGTAGGCGTCGGCATAGAGCTCGCGCAGCTCCTCCGCGCCCACCTCGCGCGTCGGCGTCACGTAGCAGCTGGCCATCTCGCCCTGGTCCAGCGGCACCAGCGAGGCCTGGAACTGCACGCGCACGTCGCAGCCGAGCCGCGCGAGCTGCTCCTCGATCTCAGGAGTGTGCCTGTGCGAGGCGACCCTGTAGGGAAGGATGTTCTCGCCCGCCATCGAGAGGTGGGTCTGCTCGTCGAACGCGCGCCCGGCGCCGGAGATCCCCTGCTTGGCATCGACCACGACGTCGGCGATCAGGCCCGCGCGCGCCAGCGGCGCGAGCGCGAGCACCGTTGCGGTCGGATAGCAGCCGGGGTTCGCGACGATGCCCGCACCGGCGATCCGCTCGCGGTGCAGCTCCGTCAGCCCGTAGACGGCCTCGGCCAGCAGGTCGGGCTTCGGATGGGGCCCGTACCAGCGCTCGTAGGTCTCCACCGAGGAGAGGCGGAAGTCCGCGCTCAGGTCGACCACCCTGGCGCCCGCCTCGCGCAGGACCGCGACGGTCGGCGCGGCCGCCGCGTGCGGGTAGGCGACGACTGCTGCGTCGAGCGGCCCCCAGGCATCCGGGCTCTGCAGCTCCTCGATCGCGAGCGGCACGCGGTAGCGCGGGTAGAGCTCGCCGAGCGGGCGGCCGACCTCTGAGCGCCCGGTGACGGCCAGGAGCTCGAACCCGGGGTGGCGCCAGAGCAGCTCGGCGGCCAGCGCGCCTGCGAAACCGGTCGCGCCGGCGACGATCACGCGCGGGGCGCCCGGCTCTGCGCGCTGCTCAGCCACGCAGCTCACCCCCGAGCTCTGCGACCGCCGCGACGATGTTCTCGCGCAGGGGCGCGACGTCCTCGTCGGTGAGCGTGCCCTCCAGCGAGCGGAAGCTCAGCGCCAGCGCGAGCGAGCGCCGCCCCGCACCGACCTGCTCGCCGCTGTAGACGTCGAATACCCGCGCATCGCCCAGCTTCGCGCCGGCGGCGGCGCGCACGGCTTCGAGCAGCCGCGCCGCGCCGACGTCCTCGGGCAGCGTGACCGCGATGTCCTGGCGCAGCTCCGGGTAGGCGCCGAACGGCGCGAACAGCACCGCCTCGGGCGTGGCCGCGGCGAGCTTGCCGAGGTCGATCGCGAACGCCGCGCTGCGCGGCAGGTCCCACTCCGCGGCCACGAGCGGGTGCACCTCCCCGAGGAAGCCGAGCGTCTCCGAGCCGGCGCTCACCACCGCGCTGCGGCCCGGGTGCAGGAACGGCCAGCGCTCCGGCTCGGCCGCCTCCACCGTCCACTCGACGTGCAGCCTCTCGAGCATTCCCGCGAGCAGCGCCTTCGCCGAGTAGAAGTCGGCCTCGCTGCGCTCCCCGCGCCACGAGCGCGCTGTCAGCGGTCCGCTCAGCAGCACCGCGAGCGCGTGGTGCTCGTCGGCGCCGGTCGGGCCCGCGCTCGCCCGGTACACGCTCCCGGACTCGAAGATCGCGATCTCCCCGGCGCCGTGGGCGAGGTTGTGGCGGGCGGCGTCGAGCAGCGAGCCCGCGAGCGTCGGGCGCATGATCGACAGCTCCTCCGAGAGCGGGTTCTCGATCCTCACGACAGCGCGCAGCGGGTGGTCCTCGGGGAGTCGCAGCCGCTCGAGCAGGCCCGGATCGGTGAAGCTCCAGCCGACGATCTCGTACAGGCCGCGGCCGGCCATCGCGTCCTCGGCGAAACGCCGCACCCGCTGGGGATGCGTCAGCAGCCCGGCGGCGCCGCGGCGCGCCGGCAGCGTCGCGGGCAGACGCTCGAGCCCGTCGATGCGGGCGACCTCCTCGATCAGGTCGATCTCTCTCGTGACGTCGTCGCGGCGCAACGCGGGCACCGTCGCGATGAGGCCGTCGGCGGAGGGCTCGGTCGCGAAGTCGAGCGCCGCCAGGATCTCGGCTTGGCGCGCGCGCGCGACCGGCAGGCCGAGAATCGCCTCGACGCGCCGCTCGCGCAGCTCGATCGCCTGCAGCGCAGGACCCTCGCCGCCGACGTCGATCGTCCCGGGCAGGAGCCTCGCGCCGCAGAGCTCGACCATCAGCGCGCTCGCGAGCGCCTGCGCCTGCAGCGTCTGCTCCGGCTGCAGGCCCTTCTCGAACCGTCCCGAGGCCTCGCTGCGCAGCCCGAGCGCCCAGGAGGTGCGGTGGATGTTGGGGCCGTTCCAGGTCGCGACCTCGAGCAGGACGCGCGTCGTGGACGGCGCCACCTCCGAGCGCGCGCCTCCCATCACGCCCGCGATCGAGGTCGGCCCCTGCTCGTCCTCGATCACGACCATCTCGCCGTCGAGCGTGCGTGTCTGCCCGTCGAGGGTCTCGATCTCCTCGCCGTCGCCGGCGCGGCGCACGACCAACCGCCCGCCCGCGACGCGGTCGAGGTCGAACGCGTGCAGCGGCTGGCCCGTCGCCAGCATCACGTAGTTGGTGATGTCGACGACGTTGTTGATCGGGCGCTGTCCGGCGGCGGTCAGCCGCGCCTTCAGCCACAGCGGCGAGGGCGCGATCGTGACGTTCTCGAAGACGCGGGCGGTGAAGCGCGGGCACAGGTCGGGGCAGCGCACCTCGACGGCGGCCGCGGTCAGCTCGCCCGCCGACCCCGGGTCCTGCTCCCAGGGCGCCGGCGCCAGCGGGGCGCCCGTGGCGGCGTGCAGCTCGCGGGCGACACCGTAGATGCCGAGGCAGTCGGGCCGGTTCGGCGTGATCTCGAGCTCGATCACCTCGGTGACGATCGGCAGCACCTCGGCCAGCGGCGCCCCCGCGCCGAACTCGGCGTCCGGCGTCAGCTCGTCGAGCACCATGATCCCCGCGCTGCGCTCGCCCTGGGGCTCCAGCTCGAGCTCGGAGGCCGCCAGGATCATGCCTTCCGAGACGATCCCGCGCAGCTTCGCCTTCCCGAGCCTGGTCCCGCCCGGCATCACTGCGCCGGGGCGGGCGACCGCCACCGTCTGCCCCGCGGCGACGTTCGGCGCGCCGCACACGATCGTCGCCGGCTCGTCCTCGCCGAGGTCGACCGTGCAGACCCTCAGCCGGTCGGCGTCGGGGTGCTGCTCGGCGCTGAGCACGTGCCCGACCACGAAGTGCTCGCCGGAGGGCGGCCCGACGTGGTGGATCGCCTCGACCTTCGTGCCGGTCAGCGTCAGCCGCTCCGCGATCGCCGCGACGTCGAGGTCGGGATCGCAGTACTCGCGCAGCCAGGGCAGCGGAGCGCGCATCAGAACTGCTCCAGGAAGCGCAGGTCGTTCTCGAACATGACCCGCAGATCGGGCACGCCGTGCTTGAGCATCGCCATGCGATCGACGCCGAGCCCCCAGGCGAAGCCCTGCACCTTCTCGGGGTCGTAGCCGGGCGCGTTCGCCTCCGTCGTCGGCACGTGCGCGTAGACGTTCGGGTCGACCTCCCCCGCGCCGAGCACCTCGAGCCAGCCCTCGCCCTTGCAGAGCGGGCAGCGCGAGCCGTCGCGCAGGAAACCCCTGCCGCCGCAGTTGAAGCAGGAGATGTCGACCTCGACCGAGGGCTCGGTGAACGGGAAGAAGTGCGGGCGCAGGCGCACGTCGCGCTCGTCGCCGAAGAACGCGCGCGCGAAGTGCAGCAGCGTTCCCTTGAGGTCGGCGAGCGTGATGTCCTCGTCCACCGCCAGGCCCTCGATCTGATGGAACTGCGGGGTGTGCGTCGCGTCGAGGTCGCGCCGGTACACGCGGCCCGGCACGACGACGTAGAGCGGCGGCGGGTGCTGCTCCATCGCGCGCACCTGCATCGGGGAGGTGTGAGTCCTCAGCACCACCTCCTCGGACACGTAGAAGGTATCGGTGTGCGCCCGCGCCGGATGCGTCGGGCTGTGGTTCAGCGCGTCGAAGTTGTAGTGGACGGTCTCGATCTCCGGCCCCTCCATGACCGTGAAGCCGAGGCCGAGGAAGATGTCCTCGAGCTCTCGGCGGGTCTGGCTGAGGACGTGCAGCGCGCCCAGCGACTGCGGCGGCGCGCCCGGCAGCGTGACGTCCACACGGTCCTCGGCGAGCTGCGAGGAGAGCTCCGCGCCGGCGAGCTGCGAGGCCCGCGCCTCGATCAGCTCGTCGAGCGCCTGGCGCGCCTGGTTGGCCGCCTTGCCGACGGCCGCCCGCTGCTCCGGCGGCAGCGAGGCGACCTCGCGCAGCATCTGCGGCAGCTCCGCCTTGCGGCCGAGGTAGTGCACGCGCAGCTCCTCGAGCGCGGAGGTATCCGCGGCGGCTGCGACCGCCGCCTCGGCCTCGGTGCGCAGCTCAGCGATGCGATCGCTCATGACGCGGGCACCCTAGATGAGTTGCGGGTCGTCTCGTAGAGCGCCACGGTTGCCGCCATCGCCGCGTTCAGCGAGTCGGTCGCGATCGGGATGCGCGCGTGCGCCTCACAGCTTGCGGCGAGCGCCTCCGGCAGCCCCTCGCGCTCGCCGCCGATCAGCAGCGTGATCTCCTCGCCGGCGCCCGCAAGCGCCTCGGCGAGCGTCTGCGGCGCGAGGGCGGACAGCGCGATCCGCCGGCCCGGCAACACCGTCGCCGCGTCCGCCCGCGCGATCGGCACGGCGAAGATCGCTCCCATGCTCGCCCGCACGGCCTTGGGGGAATGAGGATCGGCGCAGCCGGGCCCGAGCGCGACGCAGGAGGCGCCGAAGGCCTCGGCCGAGCGCAGGACCGTCCCGATGTTGCCGGGATCCCGCACCCCATGCAGGTAGATGCAGAGGGGTCCGAGAGGGCGCGCGGCCCAGCGCTGGGCGTACACGCCGATCACACGCGCGCTCGACCCGAGCACGGACGCGTCGGCGAGCGCCGGGCCCTCGACGTCCGCGAACGCCGGCGCGCCGAGCCCGCTCCCGGCCAGGCGGAAGCCTTCCAGCGGGACGGCGCCCGCGCGCTCGGCGGCCGCCAGCAGGTCCTCGCCCTCGGCCGCGAACTGGCCGCTGGCCGTCCGCCCGCGCTTGGTCTGGAGCTTGCGCAGGCCCTTCAGGCGGGGGTTCGAAGTGGAGGCGATGGTCGTCATGTCTGGGTCTGGTGTCGGTTTCGGGAAACAAAAAGGGCGCCGTCCTTGTCAGGAGCGACGCCCGGGAGGCTGTCTCGTGTCGGTTGCCGGTTCTCGGTCAGGCAGCCGACGCCTCGCGGGCGAGCTCCGCAAAACGTCGGAAGGCGTCGGCGTCGCGCACGGCGATGTCGGCGAGGATCTTGCGGTCGAGCTGCACCCCGGCCAGGGACAGCCCGTGCATCAGCTGCGAGTAGCTCATGCCGTTCTGGCGCGCAGCGGCGTTGATGCGGGTGATCCACAGGCGCCGGAAGTCGCGCTTGCGGTTGCGGCGGTCGCGGTAGGCGTAGGCGTCCGCCTTGAGCAGCGCCTCCTTGGCGCGCCTGTAGTTCGAGTGCGCCTCGCCGCGGAAGCCCTTCGTCTGCTCGAGCGTGGAGCGCCGCTTCTTGCGTGCGGCGACGGAGCGCTTGACGCGGGTCACTTGCCCACCCCGAGCAGCTTCTTGACGCGAGGGGCGTCGTGGTCGGAGAGGATCGCGGGCGCGCCGAGCGCACGCTTGTGCTTGGGCGACTTCTTCTCGAGGATGTGGCTCGTGAAGGCGTGACGGCCCCGGACCTTGCCCTTGGCGGTCACTTTGAAGCGCTTCTTGGCGCCCGAGTGTGTCTTCATCTTCGGCATGGCGAGCGGCTGATTATGGCACGGAAGGGCCGCGGTCCCGGTGCAACGTCGTTGAAGGGGGATCGGCCGGCGCTCCATGCCGGCATCAGGAGGGATCGGCCGGCGCTCCATGCCGGCCTCAGGAGGGGATCGGCCGGCGCTCCATGCCGGCCTCAGAGCTGCGCGAGCGGCTCTCTTCAGGCGGCTGAGGCGGCCTCGTCGCCGGACTGCTCGGCCGGCGCCGCAGCCTCCGCAGCCTGCTCGGCGGGAGCCTCTGCGGCCTCCTCGGCGGGGCTCTCCATGCTCTGGGCCACCTCGGCGGCTTCGGGGTTCGCCTCGCCCGCCACCTCGGGTGGCGGTGTCGGCGAGCCGCCCTCCTCGCCGTCGGCGTCGCCGTCCAGACGTCCGGCGAGGACGGCCTTCGAGGGGGCCATCATCATCGTCATGTTGCGCCCTTCCTGCATCGGGCGCTGCTCGACGACGCCCAGCTCCTGCAGTTCCTCGGCGAGGCGGTCGAGGATCGCCGTGCCGCGCTCGGGGTGCGTGACCTCGCGCCCGCGGAACATGATCGTGACCTTGACCTTGTCCTTGTGCTTGAGGAAGCGCTCGACGTGGTGCTTCTTGGTGTCGTAGTCGTGCTCGGCGATCTTGGGACGGAACTTGATCTCCCGCACCGTGATCTGCTGCTGGTGCTTGCGCGCCTGCTTGACCTTCTGGGCCTGCTCGTACTTGTACTTGGAGTAGTCGAGGATGCGGGTGACGGGCGGGCGCGCCTCGGGCGCGACCTCGACCAGGTCCAGGTCGCGTTCCTGCGCGAGGGCCAGGGCGTCGGGCGTCTTCATCACGCCGACCTGCTTGCCCTCCTCATCGATCACGCGCACCTCGGGCACGCGTATGCGCTCGTTGATCCTCGTCGTGTCCCGCTCTGGCGGGCGCCGGTCGAACCTGCGGGGGACCGGCACTAGCTGTGGTGGCCGCGCGTCAAGCTGAAGCTATGAGGGGCGCTGTGAGGTTTTGCGGGACGTCAACGCAGCTGAGTATAGCTGTCCCTTTAGGCTCTGCGCGAACTCGGCGGTCGTGCTCGGGCCGAGATCGCCCTCACCGTGCGAGCGCACCGACACGGTGCCGTCCTGCTCCTCCCTCTCCCCCACGATCATCATGAAGGGGACCTTGCGCAGCTCGGCCTCGCGGATCTTGCGGCCGACCGACTCAGATCGATCGTCGACCTCGACGCGCAGCTCGGACTCGCGCAGCTCGGAGGCGACCGCCGCCGCGTAGTCGTTGAAGCGGTCCGAGACGGGGAGCACGACCGCCTGCACGGGGACCAGCCACAGCGGCAGCTCCCCGGCGTAGTGCTCGATCAGGATGCCGATGAACCGCTCGTAGGAGCCGAACATCGCCCGGTGGATCATCACCGGGGTGTGCTCGGCGTTGTCCGCACCCGTGTAGCTGAGCCCGAAACGGGCGGGCATGGAGTAGTCGAGCTGGACCGTGCCGGTCTGCCACGAGCGCCCGAGCGAGTCGGTCATGTGCATGTCGATCTTCGGCCCGTAGAAGGCGCCGTCGCCCGGGTTCAGCTCGAACGGCAGCCCCATCTCCTCGAGCGCCTGGGTCAGCTTCAGCTCGGCGCGGTCCCAGAGCTCGTCGTCGCCGATCCGCTGATCGGGGCGAGTCGAGAGCTCCAGGCGCACCTCGAAGTCGAACAGCTCATAGGTCGCGAACGCCATCTCCAGGCAGCCGCGGACCTCCTCCTGAACCTGCTCCTCGGTACAGAAGATGTGCCCGTCGTCCTGGGCGAAGTGCCGCACCCGCAGGAGGCCGTGCAGCACGCCCGAGGCCTCGTTGCGGTGCAGCAGACCCGGCTCGAAGTACCGCAGGGGCAGGTCGCGGTAGGAGTGGCGCGTCATCGAGAACAGCTGGCAGTGGCCGGGGCAGTTCATCGGCTTGACGCCCATCTGGCGCCCCTCCACGGCCTCCAGCAGGAACATGTCGTCGCGGTACTTGTCCCAGTGCCCCGAGGTCTTCCACAGCTCGGAGTCGAAGATCAGCGGGGTCTTGACCTCGCTGTAGCCGCGCTCGGCCCCCATCCGCCGCGAGAGCGCGACGAGCGAGTTGAAGACGCCGGTCCCGGCCGGCAGCCAGAAGGCTGCTCCCGGCGAGACCTCCGAGAAACGGAACAGGCCGAGCTCCGGTCCGAGCTTGCGATGGTCACGCGCCCGCGCCTGCTCCAGCCGCTCCAGGTGCTCCTCCAGCGCCGCCTTCGAGAAGAAGGCGGTGCCGTAGATGCGGGTCAGCATCGTGCGCGCCGAATCTCCGCGCCAGTACGCGCCGGCTACGGAGCTCAGCCTGAAGGCCTTGACGGTGGCCGTGCTCGGCGCGTGGGGCCCGCGGCAGAGGTCGGTGAACGGGCCGTTCGTGTAGAGCGAGACGGTCTCGAGGGTCGGATGTCCGCCGGCGACGCCGGTCTCCGATGCAGCGAGCAGATCGTCGATCAGCTCGACCTTGTAGTCCTGCCGCTCGGCCAGGAAGCGCTCCCGCGCCGCGCCCACGGTCACGTCCTCGCGCACGAAGGGCTCCGCCGCCTTGACGTGCTCGCGCATGCGCTCTTCGATCTTCGGGAAGTCGCCCTCCGTGAGGACCGTCCCCTCGGGGAACTCGAAGTCGTAGTAGAAGCCGTCCTCGATCGGGGGGCCGATCGAGATCTTCACGCCCTCGTAGAGCTCGAGCACCGCCGTGGCCAGCAGGTGGGCGGCGTCGTGGCGGATCAGCTCGAGCGCCTGCGCGCCGCTGCGCTCGGTGAGAATCGAGATCCCCGCGCCGCCGGGCAGCGGGCGCGAGAGGTCGCGCAGCTCGGGCTGCCCGCCCGGCTCGGTCACCTCGATCGCGAGCGCCGCCTTCGCAAGGCCGGGACCGATCGCGGCGGCGGCGTCCGCGCCGGTCGCGCCGTCCTGGAGCTCGAGCGCGGTTCCGTCGGGGAGTGTCACTGTCACGGGCATCGCGCGGAGGGTACCGGTGGCCGGGCGTCGGGCAGATCGCCGCATTGCCAGAAACACTCCTTGCCGACAGCTGTCTACGGCTGAGACGATCGCCGCATGGCGCCCGGCCCGAAGCTCTCCATCGCCATCACGCTCTCGCCCGGCCAGGTCGACGAAGTGCTCCGCTGCGCCTCCGGCGACAGCGCCTCCTCACTGGCCACGCTGATCAGCTCGACGCTCTCGGGCTCGACGAACGGCGTCCTGGGCGGGGAGGCGGTGGGGCGCCCGCCGTCCTTCGACGACTGCGACCGGCGGCTGTCGCGCTCGCTCCTGCGCGGGCTGGCGGTCCTTTCGTGCTTCACGCTCGAGCGACCCGAGCGCGGCATCCTCGAGCTCGCGCGCGAGCTCGGCATGAGCGCGAGCACGACGCACCGCTATGTGCTCACGCTGCTGGAGACGGGGCTGCTCGAGCGATGTCCGCGCAGCCGCCGCTACCGGCTGCCGCGGCCCCGTGCGGAGCCGCGGGCGGCCGGCGCGTCCTCAACGCCGGCTCACGAGTAGTACCAGCCGTTGAAGAAGCTTTCGAACGTCGAGTGGTTGTGGATGTACGGTTCGGCGCTGACGTCGCCCCCGGTGGTCACGACGACGTACTGACCGGGTGAGGTCTCGCAGATGCTGCCCCAGCCGCGGATGCCGGCACAGCCGAGGCCGCTGCCGTACCCGACGGTTTCCGAGGCGTCGAGCCGCACCAGCGGGCCGAACGCGTTGCCGCCACCGCCGATCCCCACGTGGTGGGCCCATTCGACCGCCGCCGCGCTGGATGCCCCCGCCGAGAGCAGGCACAGGAGCGCCGCCAGTGTCGAGAGGAGTGCTTTTCTCATCGTCGTCAACCTCCAGTGCTCGCCGTGGGTTCCGAACCGGGGGCGGCGGGCTCATCGCCGCTGCGCACCCAGGCGTTGCCGCTGACCGCCGTCGTCGCGGTCGAGCCGTCTGCGAGCGTCGTGCGGACGGCCGTCACGCCGTCGGGCTCGACGCCCGCTTCCAGGATGCGGCCCGGCTCGCCCGGTATTTCCTCGACCGCGAGGCTCGCGCCCGCGCCGAGGCGTTCGGGAGCTGCGCAGCTCGCGCCGACCGCCGCGACGCCTTGCACCTGCCGGCCGTCGTAGACCAGCACGCAGACGCCCCCGGCCTGCGAGCGCGCGATCCACGCCGAGACCCCCGGCGTCGCGAGCTTCAACCGCCTGATCGAGGACGTCACAGGCCATGCGCCGCCGGTGACCGCCGGCGGGCTCACCGGCCAGGTCGGCCCCGATACAGGGGCTGACCCCGGCGTGACGAGGGTGAGGCCGGTCGGTTCGGTCCCGCCGAGTGCGGCGTAGGCCGGAGCGGCCTGGGGCGCGGCCCCGGCCGCCGCGCCTCCGGTGCTGAGCAGCAGTGCCCCGACCCCGGCTGCAGCGGCCGGCGCGGCCACTCGCGGCAGTAGCCAACTCGGCCGCAGCCGTCGGCGCGGCCCGGTGGTTCTGGATCCCATTTCATCGGTCCTTTCTATGTAGGCTCGATTGAACGTCGGTTTCGAACATTCGGATCATGGGACTGGGCACGACATCCCTTCATCGGATCAGTTCCGGATCTCGGAATGTAGAATCGTCGACACCGGTGGCTTGAGGCATGCAACAAGACCCCCTCCGCCCCGGCGACGACGATGCCCGACAGTCAGAAAGTTTGAATGATTCCGCGGCGGAAGATTTGCGGGGTCCGAGCCCCGAGCCCCTTCCGCCGCGCCTGGCCGAGTTTGAACGCGTCTACCGCGGGCAGTTCGGAGCCATCGCGGCGTACTTCGCACGACGCTGCGCCGAGCCGCAGCTCGTCGCGGATCTCACGGCCGACACGTTCGTCGCCGCGATCCGCTCCTTCAACGAGCGCGATCCGGCGCGCACGAGCGACCTGGCATGGACGATCGGCGTCGCGAGGCGGGTATACGCGCGCCACCGCGAATCCGATCCACGCGAAAGCCGGCCGGGAGGCCTGCAGTCCGCCCAGCAGCTGCTCGACCGGGCGGAGACGAAGGAGCTCATGTGGTGGATCGACGTCGAGCGATCGAGTCGCGAGCTGATGGAGCGGCTCGCACCGATGTCCGTTCTCGATCGCGAAGCGGTCGAGCTCGTGGACATCTGCGGGCTGAGCCCGGCGGAGGCCGCGCGCGAGCTCGGCGTCTCGACCGGCGCGCTCCGCGTGCGGCTCGCACGCACGCGCGCGCGCCTGCGTAGAGAAGCAGGTGGCCATGTCTAGGTTCGAAGACCGCCTCTGGGCCGAACTCGTGGAGCAGCACGGCGCCGCGCTCGCCGAGCAGCCCGTGCTCGTTCACGCGCGGACGCGGCGTGTTCGGCGCGGGCCGATCGCCGCCGTCGCGCTAACGGTGGCGGCCGCTCTCGCCGCGCTCGTGATCGCGCTCGGGCACGGCGGCGCCACCAGCGCGTACGCCGTCGTCAGCAACCCCGACGGGTCCGTCACCGTGACGATCAGAGAACTGGTGGGCGTCCAGCCGGCCGACGAACGGCTCGAAGCGCTCGGCATCCCGGCGCGGATACCGCCCACGCGGAGCGACTGCCCGACCAGCAGCGCCGACCTGCGGGCCGCGCGCCTGACGCCCGAACAGTCACGCAGGGCCTTCGAACCGGAGGGCGGGCACGGCGGCTACAGCATCCGCATCGACCCGAAGGCGATCCCGTCCGGAGACACCCTCGTGCTGAAGGCCTACGAACTGCCCTCCGGGGCCATCGCCATGCGGGCGCTCCTGATCGAGGGCCCGGCGCCCGCGTGCCTGGCCCCGGACCCGGGGCAAACGGCAGTGCCGAGCGGCTAGGTGTTCTGCCTCAGCTGGTTCCGAACGCGGTTGATGGGTGGCCGGTCGCCGAGTTCGCTGTGGTTCCTGGTGGTGTTGTAGTGGTTTAGCCAGTGCGGTAGCGCTTTGGCTCTGGCGTTGCTTGAGCGGTAGCGCTGCCCGTAGGCCCACTCTTTGGCGAGGGTCTGCTGGTATCGCTCGATCTTGCCGTTGCGCTTGGGAGTTCGTGGCGGGATGCGCCGGTGCTGGATGCCGTGGCGCGCCAGGAGCTCTCGGAGGCTGCGGTTGTGGATGTAGCACCACGCGTTGTCGGTCTGCAACCGCTGGGCTTTGATCCCGTGGCCGGCGAAGAACACGAGTGCTCGGTCGAGGAAGCCTGTGACGGTGGCGGCTTGCTCGTCGGTGTGCAGCTCGCTGTAGACCAGCCGTGAGTGGTCGTCGATGATCGAGTGGCAGAACTCCCAGCCGGGCCCGTTGCGCTTCTCGTTGGCGCTGCGGTAGCGGTCCCCGGTGACGCGGTGTCCGGGCCTGGTGAAGCGCGCGAAGCGCTTGACGTCCATCTGCAACAGGTCACCGGGGCAGGGCCACTCAAAGCGGCGAACCTCCTCGCGTGCTGGTTTGGGTGCTTTGGAGAGCCCGCGGCGGCGAAGGCACCGCCAGACAGTGGCGTGGCTCATCTGAAGCTCTGAGGCGATCAGCCTCGGCCCCCAGCCCGTCCGCTCCCGTGCCCGGCAGACATGGTCATGCACGCGCTCTGAGCAACGCGTCGGCTGGCGGTGAGGCGTGCAAGGCCGATCATCAGCCCAAGCTCCCGAATGTCGCTGCTGATCAGAAGCGTCGCGATAACGCGCCACCCAGTACTGCACCGTCGAGACCGACACCCGCCGCCACTCCGCAGCCTGGCGGCGAGTCATGCCCTCCACCAAACACTTCTCGACCAGCTCGACGCGCTGCCAGCGGGGCAGCCACCTACGCTTGTCCTGCATCCGGGTCGCCTCCTAAGCCGTGATCTTTGGAAGGAACACAGCCTCCGGAACGGCCCGGATGCCTACTCAACCGTTCGGAACCTCCCGAGGCACGTCAGCTAGGTCGCGGCGCGCGTGCCCTGCCCGCTCTCGACTCGAGCGGCGCTGGCCAAGATGTCGGCGTAGGAGAGCAGCGCGGCGACGAGCGGGTTGCGCTGGTCGCGGTGGCCGACGAGCGCGATGCGCGCCGGTTCGGCGTCGCGCAACGGCACGGCGCACGTGCTCGCGAGGACGTTCGCGAGCACGTTGGCGGCCGCGAGCGGTGCGACTGTGATCGCGGAGCCCGCGCCGAGGGCGGCGAGGACCTCCTGGGCGTTGCCGGCGCGGTCGGCGGTCGTGCGCTCGGGCGGCCCGCCGCGGTGGTCGTTCAGGCACCAGAAGCCGGCCCACTCGGGATCGACGGAGGGGTCGAAGCCGACGTAGGTCTCATCGAGCACGTCCTCGACGGCGACGTGCTTGCGGTCGGCGAGCGGGTGCCCGCGCGGGATCAGCGCGACGCGCGGTTCGCGGCGGATGACTTTGCGCCAGACGGCATCGTCGGGCGGGGGCAGATGACAGGCGGCCACGTCCACGTCCCCGAGCCAGGCGGAGGTCGAGCTGGTCGGGAACGGGAGGTCCCGGTAGCGCACCTCGATGTCCGGGTAGGCCATCGCGAAGCCTTCCATCTCGATCCGGCCTTCGATGCTGGGCGGCGCGCCCAGGAAGCCGAACTCGATCGTGCCCTGCTGCGCGCGGGCGAGCGAGCGGGCGGTGCTGATCGCATCACCGGTCGCCGCCACCGCCAAGCGCGCCTTCGCGTAGAAGGACTCGCCGGCCGGGGTCAGCCGCACGCCGCGGGCATGCCGCTCCAGAAGCTGCAGTCCTGTTTCCGACTCGAGTTGGGCGATCGCCTGCGAAACGGCAGGTTGGGCGACGCCCAACCTGCGCGCGGCACTGGTGACCTGCCCCTCGTCTGCCACGGCGACGAAGTACTCGAGGTGGCCTCGCCTGAACGACATCGTCCTCCCTACGGGCAGCGATGACTGTGAACGATACCGGAGGTTCGACTCCACCGATAAGGCGCGCCTATGACTCCACGGGGAAGTCCTATTGGACTACTGGGCTGTTCGGGAAGAGACTGCAATGCAACTCCTGGAGTGAGATCGGGGCTTGGACGTCCGGACCTTTCTCGAGAGGGCCCGGCGAAGTCCAGGGCGAATGGAGGACAGCCTCCGTCCTCCCGTCGCGGCTAGATCCCGGGCGCGCGGGCATTTCTCTCTCGGTGCCCTCGCGTCCGGGCCGCGCCGCGCGCTCAGAGATCGCAGGGACGTGCGCGCCGATCGACTCCGACCTCGGTGAGGCCGGCGGAGGTGATCTTGATGCGGGTCGGGACGTTGCCGCGGTCGAGCAACCTGAGCAGCACCGATTCGCCCTTCGTCTCGATCGCGGAGCGCAGCGGGTCCTCGAACGCCGTCGCGCGCAGCGTGGCGGCGATCTGGACGTAGACGTGCTTTTCGGCGCGCCCGTCCTGGACCTTGAAGCGGTAGGTCTCCCCCTCCCGCGGCGCGGGGATCAGGGTCGGCCCGCCGATGATGCGGGGCGCGAGCAGGGTGCTGGCGGCGTCGGCGCGCTCCATGGGGGCATGATCGAGCGCCCACGCGCCGCCTGCCACGGCCCGGTGGCCAGGATCGCCCGAGACCGTTTGGACAAGCGGCGGAGCCGCCTGCGCGCTACCTTGACGTCGGCGGCGCCGCTTCTTGTGCGCGTCGCAAGAGCATCGGCGAGCGGGGGCTGAAGATGGCCGGCATCGAGCAGCAGGCAGGAGCGGCCGCGGCGAACGAGGAGGCGATCCGGGCTTGGGACGGACCCCTGTTCGACCGCTTCCTGCGCTTCCAGAACGTGATCGAAGGGAGCTTCGCCCGGCACGGCGAGGCGGCGATCGAGCTGCTCGACCCCCGGCCGGGCGAGCGGGTGCTCGACATCGGCTGCGGGTTCGGCGACACCACCGAGCGCCTCGCCGGCCTCGTCGCCCCAGGCGGCACGGCGGTCGGCGTCGACGCCGCACCACGTTTCATCGACCACGCGCGCGAGGCCGCCGCCGCCCACGGCGTTGCGAACGCCGTCTTCGCCGTCGCCGACGTTCAGGCGATGGAGCCAGAGCAGCCCTTCGACCTCGCGTTCTCGCGCTTCGGCACGATGTTCTTCGCGAACCCGGTGGCCGCGATGCGCAACGTCCGCCGTTCCCTCGTTCCCGGCGGGCGCATCGCGATGGCCGTGTGGCGGCGCCGCGAGGACAACGAGTGGCTCTACCGCGCGCAGACGATCGTCGAGGCGATCGTCAGCCGTCCCGAGGAGTACGACGAGCCGACGTGCGGCCCGGGGCCGTTCTCGATGGCCGACGCGGACACGACCAGCGATGTGATGCTCCGCGCGGGCTTCCATGACGTCGCTCTGCGGCGCTGCGATCTGCCGATGCGCATCGGCGCCGACCTCGACGATGCGATCGAGATCGTCACCGCGCTAGGCCCCGCGGGCGAGATCCTGCGCCTCGCGGGCGAGCGCGCAGAGCACCTGCACGGGCAGGTCGACGAGGCGCTGCGCGCTGGGATGGCCGAGATGGTCGGCCCGGACGGCGTGAGCGCCATGTCCTCGACGTGGCTCGTGACCGCGGCCGCGGGGCCGGCGTGAGCGAAGGCGACGTCACCGTCGCCAGGCTGGATCGCAGCGGCGGCGAGCGCTTCCAGACCCTGCGCAGGGAGCTCGGCGTCTCGAGCTTCGGGATCAACCTGATCGTACTGGCGCCGGGCGAGCGCGGCCGCATCCACTCGCACGAGCGCCAAGAGGAGGTCTACCTGGTGCTCGCAGGAGAGCTGACCCTGTCCGTGGAGAGAGAGGCGACGGTGCTCGGCGCGGACAGCGCCGTCCGCGTGGCGCCCGGCCTGCGGCGCCAGATCGCCAACGCCGGCGCGGAGCCGCTCGTGCTGCTCGCGCTCGGCGCAGCCGGCGAGCACGCCGGGCGGGACGGAGCCGCGTGGAGCGACTGGGACGAGCCGGGGCCGGGACGCCCGCCCCAGGAGGTGGCCCTCCCCGAGAACCTCCCGAACGGCTAGCACCGAAATTCTCTCCCCCCTCCCCAACCTTTCGATCGGGTCTGCGTTGCGCGTCGTAGGGGGCGTCTGCGCCGGAGGAGCCCTGCCTCCGAATGGCGCGTATAGACGTTGCAGAGTCGGGTATACATGAGTAGCTTTTGCAAGGAATCGAGTCCTGTGAAGGGGACCGAGGGAGGTGGTGGGTGTCGGAGCACGGGCGGGTTGTGAAGGCGGGCTCGAAGGTCCGGCTGGCCCTGGCGTCCGACGAGTGGCTGGTGGCCTGCGTCCGTCGCGGCGACACCGCGGCCTTCGAGGCGCTGTACGACCGTCACGTACGCGAACTGCTCGCGTTCTCGATGTACATGCTGGGCTCGCGCCAGGACGCCGAGGACGCCGTCCAGGCCACGTTCACCTCGGCCTACCGGGCGCTGCGGGCAGACAAGCGACCGGTGACGCTGCGCCCCTGGCTGTTCACGATCGCGCGTAACGACTGCTTGACGATCCTGCGCCGTCGTCGGCCTGTGGTCGAGTTGAACGGCGAGGTCGACCCGGGACTGGACCCCGTGGCCCAGATCGAGGTCAAGGACGAGGTCAGGAAGGTGTTCGACGGGCTGCGCGAGCTGCCCGAGAACCAGCGCGCAGCACTCGTGATGGCAGAGGTGCACGGGCTCAGCCAGCAGGAGATCGGCGGCGTGCTCGGGGTACGCACCGACCAGGTCAAGGCCTACGTCTACCAGGCACGCTCCAAGCTGATCTCCGACCGGCGCGCCCGCGACGCCGACTGCCACGAGATCCGTGAAGAGCTGGCCAGCGCGCGCGGGTCGGCGTTGCTGCGCGGACGGCTGCGCCGGCATGTGCGCTCGTGCCCGGAGTGCCGCCGCTTCGCCGACGGTATGGCGCGTCAGCGCCGCCAGCTCGGTGCGCTGCTTCCGATCGTTCCCTCGCTCGCGCTGAAGTACCGCGCGGTCGAGCAAGCGATCAACGCCGGGGCCTCGGAGCCCGCGACCGTAGCAGGCGGCGCAGCCGTCGGCGCATCGGCCGCCGCGACGGCGGCGGACCTGGCGGGGGGCGGGCTCAAAGTCCTGGCCTGCAAGGTCGCGGCCGGGGTCGTCTGCCTGAGCGCGGGCGCGGGGGTCGGGGTCTCTGCGCTCGAGGCCCCCGCCGGCTCGCAGGGGCACGGAACGACGGCGGCGACGATCGGCGCCGGCGCGCTCGCCTCTGCACAGGGACCCGGGGGCGCGAACGGGTGGAGCGCGACGCTCCCGGCTTTCGCGGGCGGCATCGGCGCCAAGGCGCGCCGGGGCGGGGGGTCCGGCCGCCGGACGGACAGCGGACTGCCGGTGAGCGAAGACGCGCCCGCCGGGCTACGCGGCAAAGCCGTCAAGCCTCAGGACGCGGCCGGGAACGATCTCGGGCGGGGACACAGCGGCACCGCCGGCGCCGGCGATGGATCGCAGCAGGCCGGGCGCCGGATCCGTGAAGGGGGCGATCCGGCGGGCGAACGGCAAACGAGGGCCACCAACACGCGCGAACGCGTGCGGCTGCGTCACGAATCGAGCGAACGCTCGGCCGAAGAACGCCACCTCGCGCACGAAGCTCCGAAGCCTCCGCGCACCGCCCCCAGCGAACAGGAACTGGCCGAACGGCACGAACGCCGGAAGCTCGAGCACGAAGAACGCTCGCCCGAAGGCCACTCGCGCTTCCCCGAAACCGAAGAAGAACGGGCCGAACGCCGCGAACGCCACAAGCGCAAGCTGGAAGAAAAGCGCAAGCGCAAGCTCGAAGAAGAAGAAAAACACGCAGCTGAAGGAGAAGCGCCCGCGCCGTAGCCCTCGAGCGGGCGACCCGCTTCCGCCTCGCCGCCGGCGGCCCAGGCCTCCCCTAGGACCGTCCCGGGAACGGCCCGGCGGCGATCAGCGCGGCCCTTTCGGCAGCTTGACCTTCTTGAACTTGAATTTGGCCTTGCTGTTTTCGGCTTCGCTCGTCCCGCCGGGCGTGGTCACGGTCACGAAGACTTTGCCCGCTTCGTGTTCCGGGGTGACCGCGACGAGCGTGGTCGGCGATTCGACCGTCACTTTTTTCGCCGGCGCCGTGCCGAAGTCCACGGTGACCGCGCCGACGAATCCCGTGCCGGTGATCGTGACCGCGGTTTCCCCTGTGGCCGGGCCGCTCTTGGGAGCCATCTTCTTGATCTTCGGGACCACGGCCGCGCGCTGCGCGCAACCCCCGGCCGCGTTGCTCCACTCCTGCTGGTACCAGTAGCGGTTGCCGTCGATGAGCTGGTTGTAGTCCGAGCCGTTCGGCGCCTGCCCAAGCGCGGTGCCGAATTCTTCCGCCTGGGTCTTGGCGATCGGGCTCCGGCACTTGTCCCCGACCTCGTTGCCCTGTGCGTCGAACCAGGCGTTCAGCTCGGGGTCCGTCACCCCCTCGCTGTGCTCATGGACCAGGCCGCCGGAGAGCTCTTCGTCGGAGGGGTTGCCGTTGGGCGTGTTCTTTTCATCACCGCATTTGAGCCCGCCCATGTAAGGCGTGTAGGCGTAGATGAGGACGCCTTTCGGAAGTTCGACGAACTGGTGGTAGGAGCAGTAGAAGCGGTGCTGCGGGCCGGTTCCGGCCGAGCACACTTTTTCCGCTTCGTCCTGGCAGCTTTCGACTTCGTTCGGCGTGAGCAGGAAGTACATGTGTTCGACGTCGGTCGGGAGCGAGTGGGACTGCACGAACGAGACGAGCTCGGCTCGGACCTGCGTGGCGTCGAGGCATTTCGGCGTCGCCGCGCAGCCGCTTGCCGGATACGGGTCGGTGTCGATGTAGGCGCCGCCGAAGTGCGAGTTGTAGCTCGCGCCGTACTGGGTGAGGACCGAGTCGGTGTTCAGCAGGCCGCCGCTGTCGTGGGCGAGGTCTTCGAACCAGCGGTCGATGCCCGCCTCGTAACCAGCCGGAAACGCGGCGCCCCCGGACGGGTCCCAGTAGATCGCGTAGTTCGTGTTCGACGCCATCACCGGGCCGCCTTTCGCGTTTTCTAGCGGCAGCGATTTCCTCGACGGTTTCGCGGCCGCGCGCAGCGCCGGCGATGCCGCGCGGTGCGAGGCGGCTCCTCCGAGCAGTTCGAGGCTGACCCGCCGGCCGCCCACCGTGACGATGACGGCCTGTGCGCTCGCTGCGGCGAACGCCATGGCCGCGAGGGCGAGCAGCAGCGCCGGCACGAGGCGCCGTGAGGGGCCCCGGCTGCGTGCCTTCCTAGCCGTCCGTGCGGTCTGCGCGTCCTTCATCGAACTCTCTCCCGTCCCAGCCGAGTGATTGTAGGGGCGCCCACGTCTCCTGTCAGCGGATGGACGAGTGCGTGCCTCCCCGTGAGAGCCAAACGCAGCAGGGCCGCGAAGGTTGGCGGGGGTTGGGAGCGCCGGCCGGCGCTCCGTGCCGGCCTTGGGGAGGCTCGGCCGGCGCTCCATGCCGGCCTTGGGGAGGCTCGGCCGGCGCTCCATGCCGGACTTGGGGAGGCTCGGCCGGCGCTCCATGCCGGCCTTGGGGAGGCTCGGCCGGCGCTCCATGCCGGCCTTGGGCCCCCTCAGTGGACGCTCAGCAGCTCCCAGCGTTCGGGGATGCCGCGCAGCCGGTGCGTGCCGCGGCTCGCGAACGCGTACTCCGAGCCCGCCACCAGGTCCTTGACGGTGCGCGAGACGAGCAGCTCGCCGCTGCCGGCCAGCGCCGCGACGCGCGCGGCGATGTGGACGCCGATGCCCGAGACGTCCTCGCCGCGAAGCTCGACTTCGCCCGTGTGGATGCCCGCCCTGATCGCGATCCCGGCGTGCGAGAGCGCCGAGCGCAGCCGTTTGGCGCATTCGATGCCGCGGGCCGGCGCATCGAAGACCGCCAGGACACCGTCGCCGGTCTCCTTGACGAAGCGCCCGCCGCAACTGGTGATCGCGCTGCGGGCGATCGCGTCGTGGCGGTCGAGGCACTGCGCCCACAGCCCGTCCCCGAGCGCCGCGGCGCGCGCGGTCGAGTCGACGATGTCGGTGAACAGCACGCTGGCGAGGATGCGTCCGCTCGGCGCCTGCACGATCAGGTCACCGGCGACGAACTCCTCCAGCAGCGACAGCGCTCCCCCGCCGTCGGGCCGGCCGTTGAGCGGGCCGAGCGGTTGGCGCCGGCGCCGCACCCTGAACGCCCCTTCGAGGGGCCCGCGCCGCACCGGGTCGAGCACCACGCCGACGCCCCTCGCTCCCATGACTGCACCTTGCGCCCGGGGCGCCCTTGTGTCAACTGGTGCAAGCTTGCTGCCAGCGGAAGGGCCGCCGAGCGCGTCGGCGAAGGCGCCACTCGACCGCCCGCGCCCCGCGGGCTGGGATGGGTCCTCGGGCGAGGCGCGCGAGCCGTGGACCTGTCGGCGTGCCGGGAGTACGACGCAGTTACGATGGCTGTTGGCATGGATCTGGTCGGCCAGCGGGGGCCAGCAGACTTGGCCGCGCTGGGGACGCGGGTGGCGGCCAACGTGTCGAGCGCCGTGCGCGTCCCGCCCGAGGCCGTCCAGTCGATGCTGATCGCGCTCCTGGCGGGGGGACACGTCCTGATCGAGGACTACCCCGGCGTCGGCAAGACCGCGATGGCGCGCTCCCTCGCGGCGTCGATCGACGCCGACTGCGCACGCGTGCAGTGCACGGCCGACATGCTCCCCGCCGACCTCGTGGGCGCGAACGTCTACGTGCAGCGAGACGGGCGCTTCGAGTTCCGCCCCGGTCCAGTGTTCTCGAACATCGTCGTGGTCGACGAGATCAACCGCGCCTCCCCCAAGACCCAATCCGGGCTGCTCGAGTGCATGCAGGAGCGGCGGGTCACCGTCGACGGCGTGACCCACGAGCTGGCCCGCCCCTTCATCGTCATCGCCACCCAGAACCCGATCGAGTTCGACGGCACCTATTCCCTCCCCCAGGCGCAGCTCGACCGCTTCATGGTTCGCCTGTCGCTCGGCTACCCCTCGGCCCGTGATGAGGCGGCGATGCTGGCCGAGCACGCCGGGGGCGACCGCGTCCTCGATCTCGTGCCGGTCAGCACCGTCGCGGAGATCGTCGCGGCGCAGGACGCCGTCGCCCGCATCCACGCCGGCGAGCCGCTGCGCAACTACGTCGTCGCGCTCGCGGCCGCCACCCGCCGCGACCCCCGCACCCAGCTCGGGGCGAGCCCGCGCGCGGCGCTCATGTTGCTGCAGGCCGCGACGGTGCACGCGGCGCTCACGGGGCGCGACCACGTGCTCCCAGACGACGTACAGGCGCTCGCCCACGTCGTCCTCTGCCATCGCCTGCTGCTCGCCCCCGGCCTCGCGGACACGGCCAGGCGCGAGATCCTCGACGATGCGCTCGCCGCGGTGCCGGCGCTGTGACGCGCAGCCTGCAGCTCGGTCTCCTCGGAGCCGCTATGTGCCTGTTCGCCGCCGCGTTCGCGGTCGCGGCCCTGTACGTCCCCGGCGTCACGCTCCTACTCGTGGCGCTGGCGGCAACCGTGCTCGTGTCGATCGCCGCCAGTGGCGCCCGGGTCGAGCTGGACCTGACCGCCGACCGCGTCGAGGAGGGCGAGGACGTGACCGTCACCGCGCGCGTCAGCGGCGGCCTGGCGCCGGCGTGCCGCGGCACGCTGTGCGTCCTCCCCGGTGCGCCGGCCGCCCGGCTGGACTGGCACAGCCGCTCGGCGGAGCAGATCCTGCGGACCGTCCGCCGCGGGCGCGCGAGCGTCGGACCGGCGACGGCGCGCTGGACCGACCCCTTCCGGCTGTGCGCCCGCGAGCGCGGGAGCGCGCCCCGCGAGCTGCTCGTGCTCCCGCGGGTGCAGAGGCTGCGGCGGCGCGACCTCGAGCGGATCGCCTCGCTTCCCGAGCCGCGCTCCTCCCCGATGGACGGGATGGAGCTCGACGGCCTGCGCGAGAGCGTCCCCGGCGCGCCGGCGTCGCGCATCCACTGGCTGACACTCGCGCGCAGCGGCGAATGGATGGAACGGCGGCTTCGCGGCGATGAGGACCGGCGCCCGTTCACGGTCGTGCTCGACGGGCGCTCCGCGGCGAGCGATGCCGCGCTCGACATGGCGGTGCGGGCGGCGGCGTCGCTGTGCCTCGGCCTCGCGACGAGCGGCGGCTGCGCGGTTCTGATCGCCGGCCAGCCGCGCGTCGAGGATCTCGGCCCGGGGCTCGAGGCGTGGGGACGGCTGCACGAGCTGTTCGCGCTGGTGGCGCACGGGGCGTCGCCGCGATGGGAGCTGGTCCGGGACGCGCGGAGGATCGTGCTCGTCCACCCAGGGCCCAGCCAGGCGCCCGGCGACGTGCCGGTCAGCTGCTCGGTGTCGCCGCTGCCCGAGGCGGGCGCCGAGGTGCTGTTCAGCGTCGCCGGCTGTGCCGTGGGAGCAGCCCCGCGTGCGCGCGCAGGGAGGGCGGCATGAGCAGCGTCACGGGCCCGCGGCCAGGTGCCCCAGCCGGCAAGGCGACCGGCGGCGAGCAGGCCGGCCTGGGGCTGCTGGCGTTCTTCGGCCTGGCGGCGTTCACGGCCGTTCGCTACTCGACGCTGATCGCGACGCCCCCCGCCGGCCGCGCCGTGCTCGTCGCCGCCTGCGTGACTGCCGGGTGCGCCTTCCTGGTCGCCAGCGGGCACGTTCGCGGCAACGGCCCGGTGCTCGCCCTCCTGCGCGTCGCGCTCGTGTTCGGCACTTTCGCCCTCTCGATGCTGGCGCTGCACATCCCGCCGCATCTGCTCGCGCCGGGGCAGTGGCACCACCTGGCCGACCGGCTCTCGAGCGGCACCCACGAGTTGAGCGGCTGGCTCTGGCCCTACCGTGGCGGCGACCGCTGGGCTCAGGTCGCCGTGCTGCTCCCGGTCCCGGCCGTGCTGCTGATCGCGGGCTGCGCCTGGTTCTGGCCCTCGCGAACGCTGCTCGCCACCCGCCGCGCGCTCGCGCTGGCGGGGCTGCTCGCGATCTTCGTGACAGGCACCGCGAACGCGCCCGCGTCGGTGCCCGCCTTCGACGGGGTGGTGCTGATGGCGCTGCTCGCGGGCACGCTGCTGGCGCCGCTGACCGCGGCGTCCGAGATCGGCCGGGCGCTGTGCTGGCTGGCGGCATGCGCGGGGGTCGCGCTGGCCGTGCAGGCCGCGCTGCGCTCTGACGGCCCCTGGATCCACTACCGCGAACCGTCCGCGGCCGCCGCGACGACGGCAGGCGTGACGTTCCAATGGGCACAGCTCTACGGACCCGACCGCACCCCCCGCACCCAGGCGCCGATGATGATCGTCTCTGAGGCCCAGCCGGAGCTGCTGCGGATGACCTCGCTCGACACCTTCGACGGGCTGCGCTTCCTGCGCTCGGCGGCGCCGCCCGGCTCGCCCACCTTCGACGAGCCGGCGACGACTTACGGGCGATGGAGCCAGCGTGCGGTCGTCGAAATCCGGGGCCTGCGCTCGGCGCTGCTCGCCAGCGGCGGCGGCCTGCCGACACGCATCCGCGCGTTCGACGGCGTCGAGCCGATTCCGGCCGAGCAGGCGGACGGAACGGCCTCAACGCCGACCGTGGCATCGAGCGGGGCGAGCTACGAAGTCGTCTCCTATGACCCCCAGCCCTCCCTGCAGGCCGCGCGCCGCGCGCCGCGCGCCTATCCGCGCGCGTACCTCCCCTACGCGCAGTTCGACCTGCCGGGCGCGGAAGCGAGCGCGCTCGTACCTCCGAACCTGGGAGCGGAGGCCCTCGCCCCGCCCGCCGGCGCGCGCCTGGTCGGCCCGAGCGCACCGGGCCTGACGCCGGCCGCGAATCCGCAGACGCGGGCGCTGATCGAAGCCTCGCCGTACGGGCCGATGTTCGCGCTCGCGCGCGGCCTCACCAAGGGGGCCGGCTCCGACTTCGACATCGCCGAGCGCATCGACCGCTACCTGCAGAGCACCTACGCCTACGACCGCGCGGTACCGCTGACGCGCTACCCGCTCGAGGAATTCCTCTTCGGCCAGCGCCGCGGCTACTGCCAGCAGTTCTCGGGCGCGATGGTGCTGATGCTGCGCATGGACGGGGTGCCCGCCCGTGTCGGCGTGGGCTTCCTGCCAACCGTCCGCGGGCCCCGGCCCGGCACCTGGCAGATCCGCGCCTCTGACGCCCACGCCTGGGCGGAAGTCTTTCTCAGCGGGATCGGCTGGGTCTCCTTCGACCCGACGCCTGCGACCGCGGCGGGGTCCGGGACGGAAAACACCGCCCTCTCGAGGAGCGCCGTCTTCGGCGCCGGCTCGGCGGCTCATCGACAGCGAGCGGCGACGACGGCGACCGGCAGGGCGCGCTCGGTGCGGGGGCAGGGATCAGGCCTGCCGCTCGCCGCGATCCTACTCGGGCTCGCCGCCCTGCTCGCCCTGGGTGCGTCGGCCCGCCTCGGAATCCGGGCCCGCCGGCGCCGGCGCCACCGGCGGGACGAGGACCCCGCGCTCGCCGAGCTGCGCCACGCGCTCGTCCGGCTCGGTCGTGCCCGCCCTGGCCTCACGCTCTCGCAGCTCGAGCACGGCCTCCGGCGCGAAGGCCACGCGGGGGCGGCGGCGTATGTGCGAGAGCTCGCACGCCGGCGCTTTCAGGCGGCCCCGGAGACGGACGCGCGGCCGGCGGGCCGCGGGCAGCTGCGCCGCGCGCTCGCGCCGCGGGGGATCGCGGGGCGAGCGCGGGCGCTTGCCGCCCTGCCTCCCAAGTGGGTCACGTTCACGCCGCGCGGACGCTGAGGTCAGAGCCGGTCGTATCCCCAGAGTCGCGTCAGGTCGCGCCCGATGTAGTCGCCGAAGTCCGCCACCTCGCGGGCGTACCGTTCTCTTATCTCGCGCATCAGCCGCTCGTCGGGCGGGGGCGGCTCCCGGAACACGACGCGCCGTCTGAGCAGCCCCGCGGCGCCGCGGCGAGCGCGCCTCGGGCTGAGCGCCTTGATGAGCGAGCGCCCGGCCCGGGTCACCGCCCCGCTCCCCAGCG
Source organism: uncultured Solirubrobacteraceae bacterium (assembly GCA_963742805.1). Lineage (GTDB taxonomy): Bacteria > Actinomycetota > Thermoleophilia > Solirubrobacterales > Solirubrobacteraceae > Palsa-744. Next base: position 1,048,666 of record CAVUNG010000002.1, read on the forward strand.
CCGCCGTGTGGAGCGCGTCGTCGACGCGCTGAGAGCGCATCGTCCGAACCGTCGCGTTCGCGTTGGCGCCCGCGAGCGTAACTGCCTCATCGATGCCGAGGAACCTGAGGATCTGGCTGACCGTGCCCTCGTTGTCGGCGCGGAAGTCCTCGTAGATCAGCACGAGGATCTGCTCGGGAGGGAAACGCAGCCGGTAGCGGCGCAGCTGCTCGACGTATCGGAGGTGCTCGGAATACAGGAGCATCGCCGGGTAGGGGCAGGAGTCGGGCACGCACCTGCCTTCCCGGCGCGCGGGCTCGGCGGCCAGCGCGTCGCGGAGCCGGGCGCGATCCTCGAAGTGGATCCTCAGGTACTGCATGTGTTTGGAGCGCAGGAAGTCAGCCGGCTCGCGGAACAGCGCGATGATCTTCGCGTCGGGCCGAACCTCGGCGATGCGATCCGCCGCCACCCGCGACCAGAGGTATGAAGCCGAAGCCTCGCCCGCGAGCTGACCGGGCTCGGCCTGCGCGAACAGGGCGCCGTACTGCTCGGCCGTCGCGGGCAGCTCCGCTCCGCGCGGGTTGCGAAAGCGCGCCTTGCGGTCGGTGGCGAAGAAGTGCGGCTCCTTCAGGGCCGGCATGAAGATCTGCGGGTGCCGGCGGAGGATCGCGTGCAGCGTGGTGGTGCCGCACTTTTTGTGCCCGGCGATGAAGAAGTCGGGCGCCGCGACGGGGCCCGCCGCGCGCAGCCTCCCCGCTCGCTCTACCTGCGAGCCCACTCCCCGCCTCCTCCGCTCCTCGACCGTCCGAGCCATCCGGCCCGCTGTCAGGTAGTTACCCTACCAGCCGGATTGCTGTCGTTCCAGGGGCCACGGGCTAAGCTGCTCGCGTGCGCGAGGACAGCGAGAAGCCCTTCGGGGAGGCGCTTCAGTCGATGATGGCCGAGCGGGGGCTCACCTACCGCGCGCTCTCGCAGCTCACGCGCGAGATCGACGGGAAGGGCCTCACCCACGCCCACATCAACATGCTGGGCAACGGCCGGGAGCGTCCCTCCGAACGAGCGATGACCCTGATCGCCCGGGCGCTCGAGGTCGAGCCCGAGTACTTCGCCGAGTACCGCCTCTCGGCGGCGATGAAGGAACTGGATCCGAACCTGGTCGGACTCGAGCAGGCGCTCGAGAACCTCAGCGGCCGTCTCGCCTCGCGTAAAGCGAGTACAGCGCGACCAGCACACCGACGATCCCCAGGACGATCTCGTCCCAGTCCGTCGCCAAAGGGTCAAGAGGGCTGATCGTCAGCAGGAAGAGCAGCAGCCAGCCGACCCAGGCCGTCTGCACTCCTCGCCGGCTCACCTCGGGGTAGCGCCTGAGCGTGTCCGAGAGCCGCGCCGCAAAGAAGCCGAGCTCGTTCCGTTCGCCGAGCAGACGCGCGCAGGAGATCAGCGCCGCGAGGGAGATCGCGAACGCGAGGTAGCCGAGCGGTCGCAGCAGGAAGCGAACCGCCCCCCCGGCGGCACGCAGCATCGCCGAGGCACCTGCCGTGCTACGCAGGAGCCGTTCCGTTGCTGGAAATGAGCTCGTCTCGCGAATACGCTAATAACCAGCCGCGGGCCGAAAGGTTTGGGGCTTGCGGCGATTCTTACTTTTCCCTTGGGGCGGGGGAGCCCCCGAAGCCCGCGTCCGTAGCGCGGCGCAGGCCGCCCGGGCGTGAAGCCCCACCCCGCCGGTGATCGGCGACGGCCGCGCCGCATCCTGGTCGATCACCACCTTGACCACCGACGCGCAGCACCTCACGGACGTTCCGGCAGCCTGATCTCGAGGCCGGGATGCAGGGACGGCCGAAGTCGTGTTTAATGCGGGTCGAGGTGGGGGCACTGAGGAGGGATCCGCAGCCGGAGAGGGCGCACCTGGGTGGCGCGGCGCTGCGCCGCGGCGCGGTCGTTGCGCTCCTCGTTCCCGTCCTGATGCTCGTGCTCGCGGCGAGCGCGGCTGCTTTCACGGCGCGTGGAAGCGTCGAACAGGTCTACGCCACCGGGCTAGAATCGGGCGCGCAGGTATCGCTGCTCGGCCCGAAAGGTGAAACGCTCGCCGTGCAGAACGCCGACGCGCTCGGGGGCGTGCTGTTCCGCCACGTCGCCCCCGGCAAGAAATACCGCCTCAAGCTGAGCTCGCCGGCCGAAGAATCCGGACTGCTCGTAGTTCACAGCCAGAACCCCAAAGGCTGGGGCGCGAGCGGCTACCACCAGACGATTCCCAGCAGCGGCTACGGCTACCTGACGACGCGCGACGGAACGCAGCTTGCGATCGATGTGCACCCGCCGGGCTTCTCCGGCGGCGCGGCGGCACACCTGCTCATCGGCAGCGCCAAGGTGCGGGCCGAGCTCCAGGCGCTCAAGCGCGGGAGCAAAGCGGGCGCGGTGCCGACGCTGATCGAATACGCCGGGTACGGCTACGCGAACCCCAAAGGCCCCGAAAGCGGCATCGCGCAGGTCGCGAACCTGATGGGCTTCGCCGTCGTCGACGTCAACATGCGCGGCACCGGCTGCTCGGGGGGCGCCTTCGACTACTTCGAACCGCTGCAGAACATCGACGCCTACGACGTGATCGAGACGATCGCCCACCAGCCGTGGGTGCTGCACCACAAAGTGGGCATGTTCGGCATCTCCTACGGCGGCATCAGCCAGCTGTTCGCCGCCCAGCTGAAACCGCCGGCGCTTGCCGCGATCGCGCCGCTGTCGGTGATCGACGCCACCGCCTCGACGCTCTACCCGGGTGGCATTCTGAACACCGGCTTCGCGGTGCCGTGGGGCGAAGACCGCCAGTTCGACGCGGAGCCCGCCGGCCCCTCGACGGGCGAGCACTGGGCCTACGAACAGATCCAGAAAGGCGACGCGACCTGCGCGGCCAACCAGGATCTGCATGAAGAGGCGACCGACCTGCACCAGGAAACGGAAGAAAACGCGACCTACAACCCGGCGGTCGCCGACGCTCTCGACCCGGACTCGTTCGTCCACAACATCTCCGTGCCGACGTTCATGGCCTGCCAGTTCGAGGACGAGCAGACCGGCGGTCACTGCGCGGATCTCGTCCAGCACTTCACCGGCACGAGCAAGAAGTGGTTCACCTTCACGAACGGCGCCCACATCGACTCGCTCGATCCGTACACATTCGACCGGGTCTTCGACTTCCTGCAGCTGTTCGTCGCGCGCAAGGCGCCCGGGAGCGCGCGCGGGCTCGTCGAATTCGCCGCGCCCACGATCTACTCGGCCGCGATGGGGCTCCCGGAAGGCGACGAAGTCAAGCTGCCGGCCGATCCGATCGCCGAAAAGTCCAAATACTCCGAAGCGCTCGCGGCCTTCTCGGCGCTGCCCGAGGTCCGCGTGCTGTTCGACAACGGCGCCGGCGAATCCCCGACCCACGTCACGACGGCCGGCAACCCGTACCCGGCTTACGAAAAGACCTTCTCCTCCCTGCCGGTGCCGGGCACCACGGCGCAGGCCTGGTACCTCGCGCCCAACGGCGAACTCGGCGAATCAGCGCCGGCCAGCCCGGGCAGCGACAGCTACACCTCGGACGCGAGCGCCGGCCCCGGAAGGGACTACTCCTCGAACGCCGGCCCCGGCGGGCTGTGGGGCGCCGCCTCGCAGTGGGAATGGAACTGGGCGCAGCCGACATCCGGCGACGCCGTCTCCTACGTTTCGGCCCCGCTCGCGAGCGACACGACCGTGGTCGGCGCGGGCGCCGTCAACCTGTGGGTGAAGTCCTCCACGCCGGATGTGGACCTGCAGGCAACGGTCAGCGAAGTGCGTCCCGACGGCAACGAGTCCTTCGTCCAGAACGGCTGGCTGCGGGCGAGCGAGCGCAAGCTCTCCACCAACGCGGAAAACATCTTCAAGCAGGAACCGACGGCGCTCGAACCGATCCCGACGTTGCGCGCGGCCGACGTGCAGCCGATGCCCGCGGGCGAATACGTCCCGCTCACGATCCCGCTCTACTACGAGGGACACGCCTACCGGGCCGGGTCGCACATCAGGGTCACGATCTCGGCCCCGAACGGCAGCCAGCCGGTCTGGTCCTTCTCGAAGACCCAGCCCGAAGGCGGCACCGCCCAGGTCTCGATCGGCTTCGGGCCTGAAATGCCGTCGAACATCACGCTTCCGGTCGTGCCCGGGGTCAGCATCCCCACCCCCCTGCCGCCGTGCCCGAGCCTGCGCAACGAGCCCTGCCGGGCCTACCAGGCCTACTCGAACAACGGCTCCTGAGCGCGGCGGTTCGCGCGCAGCGCTGGTCTGGGAGCACTCGGGCGTCCAGCCGCGGGCACCCGCAACGCGAGCGGCGCCCCGGCCGGCGCTCGCCGGCCGGGGCCATGACGTCAGCTGGCGCCGTCGGGCGCCTGCTTGCCGTCGGGGAGCATTCCCACCCACAGCCCGAAGCCATCCTTCAGGTGGTTGCCGGTCGCCTGGCCGGGCTTGGTGTCGGCCGCGTAGTAGTAGAGCGGCATGCCGTTGTAGGTGACCTGTCGGGACCCGTCGCGACGGGTCGTCAGCCCGATCAGCGAGGAGCTCGCGCTGCCGGACACCGAGGGTGCCGCCGATGCCAGCACCGGGGGCCACACGGCCGTGCAGGCGCCGTAGCAGGTGCTCTGCTTGTCGTGGCCTGCCGTCGACTTTTCGTCCGGCTTGAACACGTACAGGGTGCGGCCACCGGAACCGGTGATCAGGGTTCCGTCTTCGGGGGTCTTGTCGCTGCCGATCACGAGCGAGCTCGCTGCGGCAGAGGCACTGGCGTTCGTGACGGTCGCCGCGCTCAGCTTCGTCGTGGCGGCCGTGGAGGACGAGCCGCTGCCGCCGCAACCGGCCAGGGGCGCGGTGGCGAGAGCGAGGATGGCAGGGCCGTACATCGTCGATATCCGTTTCACGTATCGCTTCCTTGGTCGGGGGGTGTTTGCGGCGCAGGATGCTTCTCGCCAGGCCTAACGTCGGCCTAACCCGGCCGTTAGGAACGTCTCACCCGCACCCCGCGTGCCCCAGACGACCGCTGTCTCCGGATACGCGGCCGCAAAGCGGATGCGGAGCGATGCCGGCGGAGGCCGCGAGGGGCCCGCGGGGCCGTAAGAGAGTTCTCAGCCTGACGCGTGAGTTTCGGCCGGCTGGCGTGTCTAATTGACAGAGGGGCGAGGAGTCGCCTTCCGTGCCCACCGCCGAAGCCGAACGGGAGAGAGAAAAATGATCCGCAGATTCGTTCTCGCGATGGTCGCCGCGACGGCCCTATACGCGATCGCCGCCGCCTCAGCGAGCGCCGCGACGATCCAGCTGACGATGAGCCAGGGCGCTGCCTTCAGCGTGCTCGGGCACTCGTGCGGCGGCATCCAAGAGAAGGTCTACGAGACGGGGTTCGCCGCCGACGGCTATCCGCAGGGCAACGCGTACCTCGAAACGAGATGCGGTGGCAGCGGACGGGGGGGCGGCGGGCATACGACGACGTACACGGGCAGCGCGACCGTGGTCTGGACGTGGCTCGGCGAAACCTGGAAGTGGGGAGCGCTCAGCGGCGGCACGGAAGGCGCCCCGGCAGAAGACTCCCATGGCGACAAGCTCTACAACGTCGGCACCCGCGCCTATCTCGAAACAGGCTCTCCCCCCTATGAACCGCCCGCTGCGCCCGGCAACGTTCAGGCGTCGGCGTTCCTCGCCGAAAGCGGCTCACAGGAATACCTGGCATTGCGTGTCAGCTGGACCAAGGACGCCGAACGAGCCGGCCTGATCACCAAGCAGACGATGCGGGCCGAACCGGTCGGCGGTTCGCCGGCCCCCGTCGTCGAAGCCGAACGGATCCCCTACTTCTCGGAAGGCACGCTTGCGCCTGTCGAACCGAACACGACGTACAGGGTCACGGTGACCGAGACCGACGCCGAAGGCACGAGCGTCCCGAGCACGCCGGTCGAAATCAAGACGCCGAACTCGGACGGCGAAACAGAACGACCGCCGGGCAAGCCGGCGTGCACCCTGGACTCCGGCACGATCAAGCTCTCCCCTGGCCTCACCGAAACGCCGGCCGTCCAGACCGTCACCGTCAAAGGCACGCTCAGCGAATGCGAAGGCGGCCCCGAAAGCGGCACCTACAAAGCGAAGTTCCAGACCACCGGGGGAGCCACCTGCGGCCTGCTCTCGGGAACCGAAGAACTCACGCCGAGCACAGGCACCCTCTCGGTCACGTGGCAGCCTCACGAAGAAGGCAAGTCGACGGGAACGATTCAGTTCCCGGTCGGCGAAGGCGAGCTCGCCGGCCTGACGGGATCGCTCAGCGGCGGCCCGTTCGGCGAAGCGACGCCGCTCACCTCAGCCTTCGTGTCGGAGTCGTTCAAGGGCGGACCGACCTGCGGGCTGGCGGAAGGCAAGAAGGCCGCGAAGCCCGTCAAGTCGGGCTCCTTCGCGACGCCGGCCGTCGAATTCGGCTAGAGCGCGCCGGCGTGCCTCCGGTGGGTGGCTCCCACCGGCGGCACGCCTCGTGCTGCGCTCTGTCAGCCGCGGGCTCGGCTCACGCGACTTCGGCCGGTTGCCGATCGGTGCCGGCCCGCTATTCGCCTGCGAAGCGCGCCTGCTGCGCGAGCACGCTGCTCACGTACTGTTCGGTTTCGGGCAGCTCACCCTGGCTGCGCACCGATTCGAGGCCCTGGTAGTAGCCCGCAGCCGCGAGCGCGGGGTCACCCCCCGTTTCGCCGAGCAGCCAGTGCAGCATCAGCACCCCGCCGCGCACGTTCGAGGAAGCCGATGCGGGGTCCAATTCGGTGCCGGCCAGGTTGTGACCGATCCAGCTCCACGTGCCCGGGAGGATCTGCATCACGCCGCGGGCGTCGGAGCCTGATCTGAAGGCGTTGTTGAAGCCGCTCTCCTGATTGGCGATCGCCTCGGCGAACGAGGACGGGACGCCGTCTTCTTCGGCGATCGCGCCGACCTCGGAGGGGGAAATGGTTTCTTCGGTCGGGTAGGGGGCCGAGTCGACCGCTGGCACCGTGGCCGGTTCGCCTTCCGAGCTGACGGGAGTTCCGCTCGCAGCGCCGGCCAATCTCACGACCGAGCCCGCGAGCAGGACGCCTTCAGGTTCCAGCCCGTTCAGCGCGGCCAGGCTTTCAACGCTGATCCCCGCTCGCGCCGCGATCGCCGAGAGGGTGTCGCCGGGCTGGACGACGTAGGCGCCGCCCACTTCCGGGGACGCGGCAGCGGCGACGTCAGCCGGTTCAGCTTCGGCGCCGGCTTCCGCCGCGGGTATCGCGAGCGCGGTCCCAGCGACCAGCTGAGCTTCCGGGGACAGTCCGTTCGCCGCCGCGAGCTGACTTACGCTCAGCCCGTCGGCGGCCGCTACGGAGGACAGCGTCTCGCCCGGCGCGACCATGTGTGCAAACGCCGCGTTCGCGACGGACGGCACCGCGAACGCGAGTACGAGCACGAGGATCGAGGGCAAAGCGCGAGGACGCATCGCTCAAGGGCTCGGCGCTGCGCGATCGCTCCGCGATTGCTGCAACGCGGGTTTCCGAATGCGCCGCCGGGCGGTCCGCATCCTGACGGGTCGGGGCCGTCACGGCGCCCCGCGGGGGCTCAGGGGGCTTTCGCGAAGTAGCTGTGACCGGCGTACACCGTCAGATGGCGGTGTGTCACGAGGTTGGTGACGAACACCCTGTGGAGCACGACCCGGATCAGCGTGCCTCCGCACGTGTCCTCGATCACCCAGCGGGTGCCGAGCGCCGCGCCGGTCGCGTAGTTGCCCTTGGTCGAGTACTTGCCATGGCCTTCGGCCCACAGTTTGCGGGCGGGTTTGCGCTTGGCGGCGTGCGCCGCGCGCCGGTGGGCGCGGTGAGAGGACCGCGGGCAGCCCGCGAAGCTGCCGCCGATGAGCGTCGCGAGGACCGTGCCGTTGCTCTCCTGCGTGAGCTTGAACTCGCCCTCGTAGAAACTCTGGATCTGCGTCCCGCCCGCGGCGGCGGCCGTTGTGATCGAGACCTTCCCCGCCGTCGCATCGACGATCGTGCCGAAGGGAACCTGGATCGTGGTGCCGACGGAGACGAATCTCGGCGACCCCGGCGTTTTGATCAGGACCTTGCCGGACACCGGCGCCAGGTTGCCGCTCACGCCCAGCTTCGGACCGGCGGGCGCGGACGCGGTGATGCTCTCGAGCACGCCCCCGGCCGGGATCACCGTCACCAGCGGCGTCACGTGCGGGGTCGCGGGCCCGAGGAAGGTGAATTCCGGCCCGCCGGTGGAGCTGCCGTACTCGTCGCTCACGACAACGGGCGCGCCGCCTGCCGCGTGGGCCGGCGTGAGCGCCCTGATCTCCGTTTCCGAGAGCACTTCGACCGAGCTCGCTTCGCCGCCGATGGTGACGGTCGCGCCGGGGAGGAAACCGCTGCCGGTGATCGTCACGGACGTGCCGCCGGAGGCCGGCCCGGACGCCGGGGTGACTTCGCTGAGCGACGGGGGCGGGAGCGCAGTGCCCGTGAAGGCCCAGGCGTTGCCGGCGCCGGCGTCGTCGTGGGGTGCGCCCACCAGGGCGACCGACTCGTTGGCGGCGAGGGCCACCCTCCAGCCGAACGAACCGGCGGCCCCTGCTTCCTGGGGCGTGAGCTTCGCGCCCTGCTGAGACCAGACGCCGGCTTCGCGCTGGAATGTCCAGACCGCTCCGAGCGGTTTGCCGTCGCGTGGCCCTCCGATCAGCGCGAGGCCGCCGTTCGCCGAGAGAGCCGCGCTGTAGCCGAACCACGGGATGCCGCTCGCGTCGTCCGGCGTCAGCTTCGGACCCTGCTCAGACCAACCTGCTTCCCCCTTGGTGAAGACCCAGGCGGCGCCCATCCCTGCCGTATCGCCGCGTCCCCCGACGAGGGCCGTGCGGCCGTCGGCGGAGAGCGCCGCACTGGAGCCGAAGCGTGCTTCACCGCCCGCCCCCTCGGCGGCGAGTTCCGTGCCGATGCGCGGCCAGCCAGTCGCGCCGCGCGTGTAGAGGAAGGCGGCGCCGGCGTGGCCTTCGGCGCCCGGGCTGCCGATCAGCGCCGTGCCACCGTCAGCGGAGAGCGCGAGCGCCCGCCCGAAGAAGGCCGTACCGCTCGTGAGCACCCCGGTGAGCTTCGCGCCGTCGTGGACGAAACCCGATTCGGTGCGGCGGAACGCCCACACGCCGCCGCGCTGGCTGTCCTCGCGCGGCGCGCCGACCAACGCGGTCTTGCCATCCGCCGACAGCGCAACGCTGACGCCGAAGCGTCCGGCGCCCTGCTCTTCTTCGCCGGCGGTCAGCTGTTCGCGCAGCGTCCACACGCCGCCCGACCGCGTGAAGACCCACGCCGCGCCGCGTTCGCGGAGCTGCCGGGGCGCACCGACCAGCGCCGTGTTCCCGTCCGCCGAGATGGCGACCGATGCACCGATTCCGCATTCGCCCGGTTCATCCACGCAGAGGCCCGGTTCTTCGCCTGGTGTCTCCGGCACCGTGAGCTTGGCGCCCTGCTGGGTCCATGCCGATCCGCTGCGCGTGAACACCCACACGGCGCCGACGAGCCCACCGTCTGCCGGCGCGCCCACGAGTGCCGTGGTCCCGTCCGCTGAGACCGCGAGAGAGCCGCCGAAGTGCGCTTCGCCTTCCTCACCCAGCGGCGTCAGCAGGCCGTTCGCTTCGAGCGGCGGCGCAGCGGCGAGCAGCGCGCCATCCGCCGCGCCGGCCTCGCCGCAGAAGAGCGCGAGAACGATGGCGGCCAGCAGCAGCGCCGAGACCAGCCCGCGCGTCGTGACAGCCCTCGTCGCCCGCGAAGCGTCCACTTCAGCCACACTGCCGCTCGCCGCTCGCGGCGAGCGCTCCGATCCTCTTGCGAAAACGATGTCCCCTCCAACGATGCGGCGCCGCTCGCCCCCTGCGGCCAGCGCGTGTATGGGCCTTCCGTGTCCTGCGGGCTCCCAATCACCCTCACCGAAGGGTAGACAGTTCGTTATCGACATGTGTCCCAAGCTCACAGCTCGCGGACTGGACACGGGGCTGCGGCGGGCGGACATCGAAGGCGCGAGCATATTCGCTGCCGAGCCGGCGCCGCCGGCTTGGCATACACTCGCCGACCTGATCTTGGGGGGGACGATCCGAACATGCCCAGCGGCGCAGAGGCGACGCCGAGGAGCAACGCGATGAGCTGGTCCGCGCTCTTCGGCGCCTTCGTGCTCTCGCATCTCGTCGGCGACTTCCTGCTGCAGACCGACTGGCAGGCGAGCGTCAAGGCGCACGGGCTGATCGGCGGCAGCCGGGGCAACCGCCGCGCCCTCGCCCTCCACGGCTCGAGCTACACGGCCGCGTTCATCCCGGCGCTCGTGTGGATCGGGGTCGAATCGGGCGCCGGCGTCGCGATCGGGGCCGCCGGCCTCATCTGCATCCCCCACATGATCGTCGACGACGGGCTGCTCGTCGCTTGGTGGATTCGGCACGTCAAGCACGTGAGCGGCCAACCGAGCACCGTGGTGCGCCTGGGCGTCGACCAGAGCACTCACCTGCTCGCGCTCGCCGCGGTCGCGCTCCTGGTAGCGGGCTGATGGCGACGGAGGCGCGGGCGCAGAACCGCTCCGCGCCGCTGCGCACACGCCGGGTTTCGACTCCGCGAGCGGTGCTCCTCGTCGCGGTCCTCGGCGGCTCCCTGGCGGCTGCCGACGGCAGCAGCGTCAACATCGCGATCCCGAACATCGCCCAGGACTTCCCGGGCGAGTCGCTGTCGAGCATCTCCTGGGTCCTGAACTCGTACAACATCGTCTTCGCCGCCTTCCTGATCGTGGGCGGGCAGCTGGCCGACCTGCTCGGCCGGCGCCGCGTCTTCTCGATCGGCCTCTTCGTCTTCGCCACCGCCTCGGGGCTGTGCGCGATCGCCCCGTCATTGGGCGTGCTCGTCGCCGCGCGGATACTCGAGGCGGCGGGGGCCGCGATGCTCGTGCCGAGCGCGCTGGCGATCGTTCTCGAGGCCCACCACGCACAGGACCGCGTACACGCGGTCGCGCTGGGCTCCGCCGTCGCCGCGCTCGCGGCCGGTCTCGGGCCCCCGGTCGGCGGTGCGCTGATCACGGCCTCCAGCTGGCGGCTCGTGTTCGTCGTCAACGTGGCGCTCAGCGTCGTCGTCCTGCTGCTCGCAAGACGGGTGCTGGTCGAGAGCCGGGCGCCGGGGCGCCGCCGCCTGCCCGACCTCCTCGGCGGGCTCGTCCTCGCGGGCGCGATCGCGGTGCTCGTGCTGGCGATCCTCAAGGGCTCCGAATGGGGCTGGGGCAACGCGCGTGTCGTCGGCGCGTTCGCACTTGCGGGCGCGTTGACGGGTTGGTTCACCCTGCGCACGACGCGCGCCCGCACACCGGTCGTCGACCCTGCCCTGCTCCGCATCCGAGCCTTCCGGCTCTCGAATGGCGCGGCGCTCGTGATGGCCGGCGGCTTCTTCGCCTATGCGCTGTGCAACGTGCTGTTCCTGACCGAGGTGTGGGATTACTCGATCCTCAAGGCCGGCCTCGCCCTGACCCCTGAGCCGTTCCTCGCAATGGCGCTTGCAACTCCGACCATCCACCTCGTCCGCCGGATCGGGCATCGCCCGGTGATGGTCATCGGCGCGCTCATCTGGGCAGGCGGGATGGCCTACTTCGCGTTCGCTCTCGGCTCGTCGCCCGACTTCCTCGGCGGATGGCTGCCGGGGATGCTGATCCTGGGCGTGGGCTCGGGACTCGCCTTCCCCACCCTCAGCGGCGTCGCCGTCGGATCCGTGCCGGGACCACGTTTCGCCATCGCCACGTCGCTGAACTCGGTCTCGACTCAGATCGGCGCCGCGCTCGGCGTGGCCGTGCTGATCGCGATCGTCGGCGAGGCGCACGTCCTCGACGTCTTCGAGCAGGGCTGGCTGTTCTCGGCGGCGTGCTTCGTCGCCGGCGCCGCCGCCTGCCTTGGCCTGGCCACCCACGAGGAGGACGAGCAAGCAGGGATCGCCACCGCCGCCCCCGCGCAACCGGACGGCGAAGATCGAGATTGGGCACGGGTCCAGGGCCTGCCGCACCTCGCCGAAGCCGACGGCGAGCAGGCAGCGGTGACGCCGCAGAGCGACGCCGAGTTCCTACGCAACGTCCACGTGTTCGCGGCGCTCGAGCCCGCGCTGCTGGAGCGGATCGCGGCCCTCGCGACCGACGTCAGCTTGCGCCGCGGCGAGTGGCTGTTCCGCCAGGGCGAGCCCGCAGACGGCCTATACGTCGTACGGGTCGGCCACCTCGAGGTCTTCGCAGAGGGATCGGAGGCGCAAGCCATCAACACCCTCACGCGGGGCGCGGTTCTCGGCGAGCTGGCGCTGCTCAGCGGTTCCGAGCGCAGCGCCTCGATCCGCGCGCTGCGCGACACCGAGATCCTCAAGATCGACAAGGCGCACTTCGACAGGCTGCTGAGCGATGAGCCGGAGCTCGCACTCGGTCTCACGCGCACGCTCTCCCGCCAGCTTCAGGCAAGCCGCGTGATCCCGGTGGTGAAGCGTCCGCGCCCGGTCACGATCGCGCTGCACGCGACCGGTGTGCACGTGCCGCTGGTGAAGCTCGCCGACGAGCTGAGCCGGGCGATGTGCCTGCACGGGCACGTAGCTGTGGTGCATCTGGATGTCTCAGGGGACGCCGGCGGCCGCGAGCGCTCACGCGCAGAGAGCGCGGCCCGGTTCGCCCCGCTGATCGAGCGCTGCGAGCGCGACCACGACCAGGTGCTGATGCTGTGCGGCGGAGAAGCGGAGCCGACCCCGTGGGATGAGTTCTGCCTCTCGCGAGCTGACCGCATCCTCGCAGTGGTCGACGGGCCCATCCCGGACGTCGGGGACCCGGAGCGCGATGCGACGGTCCGGCGCCTCCACGGCGCGGACCTCGTCGGCTACGACGTCAAACCAGGCACGGGTGAGCTGGCCGGGTGGATCGATGCGCTGGAGCCTCCGGCGACGTTCGCGCTCGGCGGCGCGGATCACCGTCGCGCCGACCTCGGGCGCATGGCGCGCCGCCTGTACGGGCGCTCGCTCGGTGTCGTCCTCGCGGGGGCCGGCGCCCGGGCGTTCGCCCACCTCGGGGTGCTCGAGGTCCTCCTCGACGCCGGGGCTCCGATCGACCGCATCGCCGGTGTCAGCATGGGCGCGTTCGTCGGCGGCCTGCTCGCCCAGGGATACGACAGCGCATCGATCGACGCATGCTGTTACGAGGAGTGGGTGCGGCGCAACCCTCTCAACGACTACACCGTCCCCCGAGCGTCGCTGGTCAAGGGGCACAAGGCGCGGGCGATGCTCGAGCGCGTTTTCGGAGAAGCGCGCATCGAGGAGCTCTCACGGTCGTTCTACTGCGCGAGCTCCGACCTACGCGCCGCGCGCCTCGTGATCGATCGCGACGGCCCGCTCGCGCGAGCTGTCGCGGCGAGCATGACGCTGCCCCTGATCGCACCCCCGGTCCGCCTCGAGGAGGCGCTGCTCGTGGACGGCTCTTTGCTCGACAACCTCCCGCTCGGCCCGATGAGCAGCTCCGGAGAGGGTCCGGTGCTCGCTGTCGATATCAAAGACGCGGAGGATTCCGCCGACCCGCGTGCCGCCGAAGGCGCCCGCCAGGCGACGCGCCGGCGAGTGCCGCCCCTGACGCAGACGATGTCGCGGATCGCCCTGCTGAGCAGCACCAATACGGACGAGTCGGCAAGGCGCCACGCCGACATGACGATCGCGGTCCCCCTCGCCGGCGTCGGGCTGCTCGAGTATCACCAGATCGACGCCGCCCGCGACGCCGGGCGACGCGCCGCTCAGGCCGCGCTCGAGGACGCGCCCGACTGGCTGCTCGGGGGCGCACGGGAAGCGAGCGTGGAGTCGAGCAGCCGCACGGTCATCAGGGTCTGACGGCGTGCGCGGGAGGCAAAGACGCATGCGGATGCTGATCGTCGTCGCAGTTCTCGCGGCGGGCGCCGGCGTGGCCGCTTACGCCGCGCATCTGCTGCGGCGCAGCGAGCTGCAGACGATCGACGCGCGGTTCTCGATCCGCGGCGCCGGCAAGCCGCCGCGGGACATCGTGCTCGTGTCGATCGACAACGCGACGCTGGATGAACTCGCGAAAGGCGGACACCGGTTCCCGTATCCCCGCCGATACGACGCCAAGGTGATCGACCGGCTGCGAAGTGCGGGGGCGCGCACCATCGCGATCGATCTCGAGTTCACCGAAAGGACCGACGAACCAGACGACCTCGCCCTCGTTGAAGCGATCGAACGGGCGCACGGGAAAATCGTTCTCGCAGCCGATCAGGTCGAACGCGGCGGAAAACCCCGCGTCCTGTTCGGCGCGACCCCGTCGATCCTCAGGGAAATCGGGGCACGCGCCGGCGATGTCAGGCTGCGGCCCCAGGTCGAGGTGGACACGGATGGCGTGACAAGGAAGCTCGGCTACTCCTACAACCGGCTGCGCAGCTTCCCGGTGGTGACGGCCGAAGTGACGCGAGGTCGTCCGATCCCGGCCGGCGAATTCGAACACGGGACCCTCCCGATCGACTACGTCGGGCCGCCGGAAACGTTCAAATCGATCTCCTACTCCAAGGTCCTGAACGGGCAGTTCGACCCGCAGGCAGTGAAGGGCAGGACCGTGATCGTCGGCGTCTCGGCGCCGATCCTCGGCGACATCCACGCCACCCCGACCACGAACGGCGGACAGATGCCCGGCGCCGAAATCTGGGCCAACGGCGTCGACACGCTGCTTCGAGGTGCGCCGCTCAGGTTCGCGCCGGGTTGGCTCGACGTCGTGCTGATCTGCCTGCTGGGGGCGATCGTGCCGCTCGGGAGCCTGCGCCTGCGCGGCTGGCGCTCGTTGCTCGACGCCCTCGCGCTGGCGATCGTGTTCACGATCGCCACCCAGCTGGCGTTCAACCACGGGCTGATCCTCAGCTTCGTCTACCCCCTGCTCGCGCTCGCCCTGGGCACGCTGGGCACGCTCGCCGTCCTCTACATGAACGAAGCGCTCGAACGTCAGCGCGTGCGCGACGTGTTCTCCAGGTTCGTCCCCGCCGACGTGGTCGACGAGGTGCTCGCGAGCGCGAACGAGAACCTGCGACTCGGCGGCGTCGAGCGCGACTGCACCGTTCTGTTCTCGGACCTGCGCGGCTTCACGAGCTTCTCCGAGTCCCAGCCCGCCGCCCAGGTGATCGAGGTCGTGAACTACTACCTGAACGAGATGACCGAGGCGATCCTCGCCGAGGGTGGCACCCTGATCGCCTACATGGGCGACGGGATCATGGCGGTGTTCGGCGCGCCCCTCGAGCAGTCCGATCACGCCGACCGGGCGCTAAGCGCGGCGCGCGAGATGATCGGCCCCCGCTTGCAGGCCTTCAACGCCTGGATCGGAGAGCAGGGCTTCGCGCACTCGTTCGTGATGGGCGTCGGGCTCAACAGCGGGCCGGTGATGGCGGGGAACGTCGGCTCCGAGGAGCGCGTCGAGTACACGGCGATCGGCGACACCACGAACACGGCATCGCGGCTCGAGGGGATGACCAAGGGCAGCGGCACGATGCTGTTCGTCGCGGAATCGACCCGTGAACGGATGCGGGAGGAGGGCGCAGACCTCGTCTGGGTGGACGAGTTCGAAGTGCGCGGGCGTGAGGCGAAGCTGCGGGTGTGGACGCTCGCGCCGGCGGCCGCTACCGACACGCCGACCGCGGCCCCCGAGGCAGAGGATGGATCGCCGCCGGGCGAGGCCGGCCAGACGTCCGAGGGCGACCCGGCGAGGTCTCAGACCGGGTCTACCCGGAACCGCTGACGACGCGCCGGTAGGCGTCGGGAGCATCCGGGTCATAAGCGCCGTCGCTCGCGGCCATGATCCACATGGTCCGCGTCCCGTCGTTCTTGACGGCATGCGAGCTCAACGGTGAGATCAGGACCGCGGTCGCGGATGCATCGAGGAAGCCGCGGCTCTGGGCAGGCGTGCCCTCGCCCCCGTCCCAGCAGAGCGTCCAGCGATCGTGCGGCAGCACGAGGATCATCTCGCGGCGCTCCACGTGGAAGTGATCGCCCCGGACGTGCCCCGGCTCGATGCTGGCCACATGAACGTCTCCCAGTCGCCCGAGATGCTCCAGACACAGCGCCGGCACAGAGAAACCGAGGCCCCGTGCATCGGGGGCGTGGGGCTCGAGCTCGACGACCCGAGGAGGCGCGACGACAGCGCTCATGCGGGCGAGTCTAGCCCCGTGACGCGCTGCCTCTCACCGCACCCGAGGACGCGTCAGCGAGCAGCCTGACGCGCCTGCTCGCGCAGCTCGACCCGCCGGATCTTCCCGGTGAGCGTCTTCGGGAGGTCCGGGACGAACTCGATCAGCCGCGGATAGGCGTACGCGGAAAGCCGCTCCCGCACGAACGCCTTGATCCCTTCGGCGAGCTCGTCGGACGGCTCGGCACCTTCTGCCAGCACGACGAACGCCTTCACGACGTTGCCGCGGCGCTCGTCCGGCGCGGCGACCGCGGCCGCCTCGGCCACAGCGGGGTGCTCCAGGCACACGGACTCCACTTCGAACGGCCCGATCCGATAGCCCGCGGCAATGATCACGTCGTCGGCGCGGCCCTCGTACCAGACGTACCCGTCCTCGTCCATGCGCGCCGCGTCCTTGGTGTGGAACCAGTCGCCGCCGAAGGTCTCCTCGGTGGCGTCGGGCAGCCGCCAGTAGCCGAGCGGGTAGTGCGGGTTCGACCGCGTCCGCAGGCAGATCTCGCCGCGCTCGCCGGCCGCCAGGGGGCGCTCGTCCTCGTCGAGGATCGCGACCTCCCAGCCCGGCATCGGCCTGCCCATCGAGCCTTCCCGCACCTCCATCCAGGGGAAGTTCCCGCACAGCGGATAGGACTCCGTGAGCCCGTAGTAGTCGAGCACGGTGACGCCGTACTGGTCGCGGAACCAGCGGATCGCCTCAGGGTTCAGCGGCTCGCCCGCCGAGCAGACGACACGAAAGCGCTGGGGGTAGCGGCTGCCGGCGTCGCCGATCCCCATCATCGAGCGGATCGCGGTCGGCGTCGCGAACACGTTGCGCGCCTGGTGGCGCGAGAGGAAGTCGAGCTGGCGGTGCGGGTCGAAGCCGCCGCGGCGCTGCAGCACGAGCTGGACCGCGCCGAGCCGCCAGGGGCCGAGCAGCGGGCAGATGCCGGCCGCCCAGGCCCACTCCCCCATGCCGTGGAAGCGCTCGCCCTCCAGCACGTCGTGGCAGTACTCGAACTCGTTGTGGGCGAGCAGGTACCGGTGGGCGTGCACGATCCCCTTTGCCAGGCCGGTCGTGCCCGAGGTGTAGTAGAGCTGCGCCGGGTCGTCCGCCGCCGTGTCGGCGGTGGTGAAAGCGTCGCTCTCCCGGGCGAGGTCGGCCGGGTCGAGCACCAGCACGCGAGGCAGCGAGGAGCCCTCGAAGCGCGGCGCGTTCTCGGCGTCCGTCACCAGCACACGCGGCTCGGAGTCCCGCAGCCGGTGCGCGATCCCCTCGTCCCCGTAGAGAACCGACATCGACAGCAGGATCGCGCCGAGCTTCCAGGTGGCGAAGAAGACGGCGGCCGTCTCCGCCGTCGGCGGGAGGACGACCGCAACGCGGTCGCCGGGCTCGACCCCGAGCGAGGCGAGCAGGTTCGCGGCGCGGTTGGCGAGCGACTGCAGCTCGCCCCAGTGCACCTCCCTTACGAGGCCGGCGGGGTCCTCGTGCACCATCGCCAGAGCGTCGGGCGAGCGCGCGTCGCACACGTCGGCCGCGATGTTGTAGCGCTCCGGCACGTTCCAGGCATGCGCGGCGCGCGCGCGTTCGTAGCGCTCCGATCCCGTCTCCTCCACGGTTCCAAGCCTACGCCTCCGCTACGGAGAGCGCGCGTGATCTGCGAGCTGCCACGGGCGCGAGCGGGATACTTCGCGGGTGATGTCGGCGGACAACATGGAGACGCTCGAAGAGGGCTTTTCGTGGTTCAGCAAGCATGGTCGGTTCCCCGGTCACCTGGCAACGTCCGACTTCACCTGGGACATGTCGCACTTCCACGGCTGGCCCGAGCAGCAGGTCTACGACGGGATGGACGGCGCGAACGAGTTCCTCGCTGCCTGGGGCGCCACGTGGGAGGAGTGGCGGGTCGAGGTCGAGGCCATGCGCGAGGCCGGCGATCAGGTCGTGACGATCCTGCGCCAGGGCGGCCGCTCCAAGGCGAGCGGGATGCGCGCGGAGATGTCCTTTGCGATGGTCTGGAGCTTCCGCGACGGAAAGGAGGCGCGGATGGAGATGTACTCGGACCCGCAGGAGGCGCTCAGCGCCGCGGGGCTCGACGAGGTGTAGACGCGGCTGAGGGCGGTCTGCGAGCGGTGCGACGAACTCCCGGGAGATCGCGGCCGCTCAGACCCGAACCACCGTACGCCGATCCGCGAGGTCGCCGGCGGACGGTGCGCCGGATGTGAGCCACGACGGCGCGTCCCCTGCCAGCGCCTCCGTCGCGGCGCGCCGACCGGCCTCGCGCGCCTGGTCGATCTGGTGGAACTCCAGCAGACCGACGCCGGACACCCGCATGCTGATGGTCATGTCCGCATAACGCTGCGCGGCTTCGTCGGTGTTCGCGCTGCTGAGCAGCGCGATTCGACCCAGCGTCTCCGGCAGTGACGGCAACCGCTGCTTTGCCACCTCGTGCACCGCGCCGTCGCGCGGCGCCGGCCGCTCGGAGCCGGCCTTGATGTCCATCGCGAGCACCGGCCCCTCGCCGCTCGCCGCCATCGGCTCGAGTGGGAGGTTGTCGAGCAGCGAGCCGTCGATGAGGAGAGCACCGCCGTGCCGGAGCGGAGGCGCGATCAGCGGCAGCGACATGCTCGCCCCGACGTTCTCGACCAGCGGCCCCTCGCGATTGACCACGAGACGGCTCTGACGAAGGTTCACACTTGCGCAGTAGAACGAGCGGGGCAGCTCCTCGGTGCGCGCGTCGCCGAACACCCGCTCGAGCATCGCGCGTGCCTTGTGCCCTCGGATCAGTCCGTGGCGGGGGATCGTGTAGTCGTTGATCGGGTTGTTCCTGACCCACTCCTCGTAGCAGCAGGCGTCGATCTCGGCGATCCCCCGGCCCATTGCGAGCTGGGCGCCGATGAACGCCCCCATGCTCACGCCCCCGACCCGGTCCACGGGCATCCCGGCGGACATCAGCACCTCCAGCGCGCCGAGGTGGGCGAAGGCGCGGGCTCCCCCGCCGCTGAGCACGACGCCCAGCGCGCCTCCGGAGAGACATCGCGCCATCCGCTGTACGTCACCGCGCATGTCCGGGCCGGCTCTGAGGACGTGAATGCTCGCGGGACCGAGCAGCTCGATCCAGGCCTCGAGGTCACCGGCTCCATCGGCGATCGCGAAGCCGACGAGGTCTGCACCTCGCAGGCCCGTCGCCCACGCGCCGTGGCCGTCTGCGCCGTCGCCCTCGTGGGCCGGGGCCCCCGATACGACCGCCAGCACCCTGTCGGCCCGCGAGATGCAGAACTCGTCCCAGGCGGTCGTGTGCTCGGATGACCCGCAAACCATGATCACGTGGTCGTGGTCGAGCTCAGAGCTCTCGACCACCGGCCCGTAGCGGGCGGCTGCTTCGGCCCGCGAGCCCGCGGCGAGGACACTCGCGTCATCCTCGCCCGGGTAGAGCACGGCGACCTTGCCCCGCTCGCAGAGCGAGCGGCTCAGCTCGCCGGCGATCTCGAGCAGCGGCACGTCGGGCCCCGCGGCGCGCAGGGCGATCGTCACGGGCCTCCCGCGACGGACCGCCGGGATCGCGCGGCTCGCCCGGAGCTGTGAGCTCAGCACGCTCGTGAGACTGAGGGCGAGCTCCGGCTCCGACCGCAGCAGCTCGTCGAAGTCGGACTTGTCTATCCGGAGCAGCTCGGTGTCACGCAGCGCCCGCACCGACGCGCTCCGGGTCGACGAGCTGAGCAGCGCCAACTCCCCCAGGACGGCACCCCGCGTGAGCGTGTTCACCGCCTCGTGGTCGCCGGCGCCATCGGTCTCGGCCTTGCGCAGGACCTCGAGATGCCCCACACGCACCAGATACACGGCGTCGGCGGCCTCGCCCTCACGGAACAGCCACTCGCCGCGGTCCAGCGTCACGCTGCCTGCGAGCGAGGCGACGCGCTCCAGGAGCGGCGGCGACAGGTCGGCAAAGACCGGCGCGTTGCGCAGGAACTCGGCGAGCGGCTCCGGCTCGGCGACGGCCCGGACGCCGTCGGACTCCGCGAGGCTGGGCAACTCCGCAGAGCTCGGCACATGGGCCGCCGCCACCACCGGCTCCTGCCCGGCGTCCGGCTGCTCGGCCTCTTTTGCGGAGCTCGCACTGACACGCAGCGCCAAACAGGCGAGAGCGCCGAAGAGGAAGCAGCCGCACGCGAAGAACCAGCCGCCCTGGAACCTGGTCAGGGCATGCTCGAGGGCCGAGTGCTCGATCGCGGCGAGCAGGCCCGCGGGGAGAGCTGCCGGGACCCGCGGCGCCGACCCATTGCCGACGATCGCGATCAGAACCGCGACGCCCAGCGCCGCCCCGATCTGTCGCGCGACCGCGTTCAGCGACGTGGCGACCGCGAATCGGGGACCGGGCACGGACTCGACCGCCGCTCCGCTCAGCGTCGGGAACGTGAGGCCGGCCCCGATGCCGAGAATCACCATCCCGGGCAGCCAGGCGCCGATGAAGTCGGGGGAGACACCGAGCTGTGTGGCAAAGAACGCGACGCCGAGCGCCCAGATCAACGCCCCGGGCACGACTACGGCGCGATGGCCCCAGCGTCTCACCGCAAGGCTCGCGGGCGCGGCCACTGCGATCGCGACGAGCGGCCCCGGCGTCATCGACAGGCCCGCCTTCAGGATCGAGTATTTCCAGATCGTCGTCAGGAACAGCACGTTGCACAGCGTGTAGCCGTAGAAGCCGCCGGCCATGACAACGGTCACGCCATTCGACAACGAGAACGCCCGGATTCGCATCAGCGCCAGGTCGACCACGGCCACCCGCTGGCGGCTGGAGCGGAACACGAAGTAGATGCCGAGCAGCACCGACACCGCGAATGCGCTGATGATGCGGGCGCTCCCCCAACCCCATTCCTGCCCCTTGACGATCGCCAACACGAGTGAGGCGATGGAGAGCGCGAGGACCGCAGCGCCCACGAGGTCGGGCACGCGCCGGCGTCCCGGTGCGCGACTCTCGACGAGCACGCGTCCAGCGAGCACGTAGGCGGCGATCCCCACCGGGATGTTCACGAGGAACACCAGACGCCAGCTGGAGGCGGTGATCAGCACCCCGCCCAGCCCGGGCCCGATACCGGCTGCCAGCGCGGCAATCGCGGCCCACAGCGACACGGCGTGGGTGCGCCTCTCGCCTGGGTGCGCCTCCAGCACGATGGCGAGGGAGCTGGGGACGAGCGCTGCGGCACCGGCGGCCTGCACAAGCCTCGCGGCAACGAGCAGCCCGAGCGTCGGTGCTGCGGCGCAGGCGGCCGAGGCCACCGTGAAGAGGATCAGAGCGAGGCTGAAGATGCGACGGCGTCCCAGCAGGTCGGCGAGCTGGCCGCCGCCGACGAGGAACGCCGCGAAGATGATGTTGTAGGCGTTGAGGACCCACGAGACGCTCGTCAGCGAGGAGCCGCTGAAGTCCGCGTGGATGTTGGGAATCGCGATGTTGACGATCGTCGCGTCGACGAACGCCATGAACGTCCCGAGCGCCGCGACGGTGAGCACCGCGCCCGGGCGAGAAAGGCGGCGCGCGTGCGACCCGGAACCGCCGCCGGCAGCGTGAGGAACCGTGCTCAAACGCCATCCCCCCGGGTCAGCTGTGTTCCCATCTCGCCCTCCTCCAGTCGTCTGCGGCCCAGACCCGCGCAGCACGCGCCGGGAGTCTAGGGCAGCCCGAGCCTTCAGCGGCGGTAAGGCCTCCGTGTGCCACGCCGCCATCGGGGAGCCCCTCGCCTCGGCGAAGAAGTGCTCGCGGGTCGCGTATCGGGCGCCTCGGCGATACTCGGCAGGCGATGTGGCAGGAGAACGTGAGGTTGATTGAGCGTGCGATCGCGGCGATCAACGCGAGGGACATCGAGGGTTATCTCGCCTGCTGCACCGAGAACGTCCGGTTGGAGACGCCGGTGGCAGCCGTTGGAGGGGAGTACGAAGGAATCGACGGCATCGAGCGCTTCTTCACGGACATCGAGGAAGCCGGACCCGATTTCCGGATCGAGATCGACGGCATGGAAGAGGTCGAGGGCAAGCGCGTGCTCGCGTTTCTGCGCACCAGCTCCACCGGCCGAGCCAGCGGCATCCGACTGGCGCTGACTATCGTCAACGTGTACGACCTGATCGACGGCAAGATCAGTCACATCCGCATCTTTCTCGACCGTCAGGAGGCCCTCAAAGCCGTGGGGCGGGAGGAGTAGGCGGCGCTTCGTGCGACGGGCCTTAGTGGACATCGCTCAAACCCGCCAGCACCCTTGGAGGCTCTCCTCGACGGGGCGCCCTGCAACCCCGAAACTGGCGCCGAGGCGACCGTTGACCCTCGAACTTGCGGTCCCGGAACGCCGGGGACGCTGCTCGGCGCCGCACATCCACGGCGGGGCCGGATCATCGACGCCATCTCGCATGTCCTAATCGAAGAGCACCACCCGATGCAGGCGCGCGACGTGCACGCGCGCGTAGAGGCTCTCCTGGGCGAAACGGTTCGGTGGGCGTCAGTAAAGGCGACCCTCGCCGGCAACCTCGCGGGCCCGGCCCCCAGATTCGTCCGGCTGGCGCGCGGACGCTACGGCGTGCCAACTCCCCACATACGAGCGCGAGCCCCCCGGTAACGGGCGAGACGCCCGCTACGCCGCGAGAGCAGAGGCGGATGCATCTCCTCTCCTCCTGACGATTTGCGGGACTCGCGGTGGGGCCGGCATCCGCGAATGTTCCGAGCCTTAGCGCCGAGCCCTCAGGGAGCGATCATGAGGGCTTCGCCCTTCTCGCCGACAACGCCTTCCAGGCCCGACGGGTACGCGGGGCTCGTTTCGGTTCCGCCGATTTCCATGAAGCCGAAGCCCAGGAAGTGTTCGCCGGTGGCACCACCGGTCTTGTGGGTCGGGAGGTTCACGAGGGGCGTGTATTTCACCAGTGCTTTGTCGTTGTTTATCGATTCTCCTTCGATTTCACCGAGGCCCGGCCCGACGACGAAGTGGTCCTGGGATTCCTTGCTGATCACGCCGACGTCGCCCGTGTGTTCGGCGATGACCGAACCCAGCAGGTTCTGCGTCGCGACTTCGCGGCAGGTGAACGTCGCCAGCGGCGCGGTCGGGCCGGCTGCGGCTTCGAGCAGCGCGCCGACGCCGCTCCCCCCTTCGATGTCGATCATTTCGCCCGCGAGGCTGTTTGTGACGATGACGCCTTTCTTGATGCCGCTCTGGCACGGCGCTGCGAGCACCTTGCAGCCCTTGAATTCGAGTACGGCTTCTTTGATCAGGTTCGGCAAGGCGAGCTGGCCACTGCCTTTGACCGCGGTGCACTTGACGTGCAGGTGGCCGCCTTCTATCGGGGTCACGCAACAATGGAAGGGGAGGATCACGTGCAGCGTCGTCGGGCCACCCTTGGCCCTGAACCCCTTGCCCTTGCCGACGCTCGGGGCGAGTTCGTACTTGCCTTCGCCGGTCGGGCTTTCAGTCGTGCAGAGCTTGTCCGTGTACCTGCCCGTGTTCTTGAGTTCGGTCCTGACGCAGCCCTTCCATTCCGGAGCCGCGGACGCACCGGAGGCCACGATTCCCGCAAGCGTGAACACGGCAACCACCGCAAGCCCCAGGGTCCTCATGCGTCCCATCAGCGACGTCTCCCTCATCTCCCCACCCCCGTCTCTCCAAAGACCTCGATCCTCGCTGCGCACTCTTGCATACATGCGTCCCAGCCGGGCGAGGAGACATCCGCGCCGGTGGATCAGAAACGCGAAAGACCCCGGAAAAGCCGGGCCCTCTCGGCACTCGCCTGTCAGCCGGCGATACCGGGCGATGCGGTGCGAGACGTCGCTTGGTAGAGGCGGCCACGGACCTGGCTCGGAACGCTTGCGTACGCAGCCGACGGCCTCCACCTGTCGGGCTGGCCATCCGAGCCTGGCGAGCCGCCCCGGCGGACGCGCGCTTCTCACCCGTTGCAGGAGGGGGGTATCGTCGGCGTCATCGGGCGAGAAGGACGCAGCCCCACGTGCCGACCCGACCGCGGCTGCGTCAGCGCGTACTCAAGGAAGTCGCGTTTTCGGCCGTTGTTTGAAGCAGTCCCCCCATGCCGCCGAAGCCCAGCAACCGGCAGCGATCCCAGCGCCTTGCTCGCCGGAGCGCCGGCGCGGACCCGGTGACGAGCAGACGTGACGGCGCGCGAGCGCGCCCCGGCCGAACGGCGCTCGAGCGAGCGGAACAGCTCGCGCAGACAGGTACTTGGGAATGGGACCTCGATACGGACGTCCTGTACTGGTCGGACAACATGTTTCGCCTGCTCGGTGTCGAGCCGGGTTCGGTCGCTCCCAGCCCCGAGTACGTGATCGGGCGCGTGCACCCGGACGATCGCGACCGCGTTGAGTGGGAGGTTGAACTCGCCAGACGGGATGGGAGCCTGCCCGCCCCCGTGTATCGCACGATCTGGCCCGATGGCACGCTGCACGTCCTGCGCTCCTATCCGGCTGTGGCGGACGAGCACGAGGATCGACCGAGCCGTCTCGTCGGTGCGGTCCAAGACGTGACGGCTCTCACCGAATCGCAGCAGCACACGGCTGAGTCGCTGACACTCATGGAAACACTCCAGTTGGCCGCTCCGGTCGGCTTTGCCTTCGTCGATCGCGATTGCCGCATCGTGCGAATCAACGAGACGCTCGCCGAAGTCAACGGAGCTCCTCCGGCGGAGCACATCGGCCGGACCGTCGCCGAAATGGCCCCAGACGTGTGGGCTCAGATGGAGCACGTGTACCGTCGCGTGCTGGAAACCGGCGAGCCCGCGACGAACATCGAGATCGAGCGTCAGACCCAGGGTGAGCGCGACTTTCGACACTGGCTTGGGAGCTACTACCCGGTTCGGGTCGATGGAGATGTGCTCGGAGTCGGCATCATCGTGACCGACATAACCGAGCGCCAGGAAGCGGAGCACTTTCGCGCGGCCGTGATGGACACCATGGTGGAGGGGCTCTACGCGCTCGACGACCAGGGCCGGCTGACGTTCATGAACGTGGCAGCTTCAAAGCTGCTCGGGTGGACCGAGGATGAACTGCTTGGGAAGCCGATGCACGCCGCCATCCATTTCCAGCATGCGGACGGATCGCCACACGCGGACGACGAATGCGAGTTGTCGAAGGTCAGGGTGACCGGCCGCCCCGTGCGCATGATGCACGACGCGTTCACCCGCAAGGACGGCAGCATCCTCCCCGTCGCCTATTCGGGAGCGCCGCTGATGAGCGGGACGCACGTTCGGGGAGTCGTGGTCGTGTTTCGCGACACCAGCGTCGAGCAGGCCGCGGAGGACCGAGCCAGGCGCGAGTTGGACAAGCTCGCCTGGGTTGGTCGCATCCAGGACGCGATCGAGCAAGACCGGTTCGTTCTCTACTCGCAGCCGATCGTTCCCCTCACAGCCGGGCAGCCCAGCCAAGAGCTGCTGCTGCGGATGCGCGGGCAGGACGGCGCGATCATCGCGCCCGGGAGTTTCCTGCCGGTGGCCGAGGAGTACGGGCAGATCGGCGAGATCGATCGCTGGGTGATCGGCGAGGCGGTCCGTCTGGCCGCCGGCGGCCTGCGCGTGGAGGCGAACCTCTCGGCAGCATCGATCGGCAACCTCGACCTGCTGTCTTTGATCGAGCGACAACTGCGCGCTGCCGGCGCTGATCCGTCGAATCTCATCTTCGAGATCACAGAGACGGCGCTGATGGAGGACGTCGAGGCCGGTACCGCCTTCGCGCACGGGCTGGCCGGGATCGGCTGCCAGCTCGCTCTCGATGACTTCGGCACAGGGTTCGGCAGCTTCACCTACCTGAAGGCCGTCCCCGTCACCTACCTGAAGATCGACATCGACTTCGTGCGGGACCTGGCGTCCAACCCGGCCAACCAGCACCTGGTCAAGGCCATCGTCGGACTGGCGGACGGCTTTGGCTATGAGACGATCGCCGAGGGAGTGGAGGACGCCGAGACGCTCGCCCTACTCAGGGGCTACGGCGTCGACTTCGCTCAGGGCTTCTACCTCGGACGTCCGGCGCCGATCGGGGGGGCCTAGAGCCCCCGTCCGCAAGCGTCGCATCTCGCGCGGCCAGGGGTGTCCCAAAACCGCGCCGGGCAGAAGTTTTGGATCGGCCTCCCCCACGTCCGCACCCGCCGCACGGGAAATGGGTCGCCGGCGCACGTCACTCCCGGCGATCCCGCCACAGGCCTCCAGCGCGGCGTCGCCTCACGAATCCGGACCCTCGGCCAACCGGCGCGCCAAGACCGGTAAATCCGTGTGGAGGTGCGCCGAAAGGACCCGTATCTCGGCTTGGACCACGGCCTCGAAATGGCGCGCATTCCAGCCTGCCCTCACCACGGTCGCGCGTTCACGACGTACCGCGTCCTCGCGGCGGCGACGCCTCAGGGCACCCTGGCCTCGCTGGGGTGTCACCAGACGGCGCGGCCTTGAGGTGGTCGACACTGGCGCGTCACCGACCCTCGGGCAGGAAGTGCGCGGCAACGTCGGCCAATGGGGCCGAGCCAGACCGCCCGGTGCGCTCGAGCAGCCGCTGCAGCCGTTCGACGGGGCCCGCGCGGCGCGCGAGCAGCACCGGCATACACTCACGTTCACGGCAGTGGCCCACGGCCGCGGCCACCGCGCGCAAACCGGCCACGTCAATGAAGCCGACATCGGTCAGGTCAACAAGCAACAACGTGACGCCTCCGGCGAGTACGTTCTTCACGGCCGTGCCGAGCGCGTCTCGCGAGGCCAGATCGATCTCTCCGCTGACCCGCAGCGCCCGAGCGGATGCTCCGAGCGCGATGGTGTCGAACGCGAGCCCTCGCGCCGAAGGGCTCGCGTGGCCTCGGTGCTGATCGACTCTGGGCGCGGCCGCCGGCGCTCTGACGCGGCGTGAGCGCGGCCTTGTCAGCACCTTTGTGTCGTTCATCTCTCGGTCCTTTTCGATCGCTACAGAGACCAATAGCGGCGAGGTGCGACGCGCACCGGCGAGGGCGTCAGCACCGTGACGTCAATGAGACCGGAAGGCAACCGCGCCACCCCCGGCGCCGATCCCGACAAGCAGCGCGAGCAGCGTCAGGCCTGTCGAGCCCTCGAGACTGGATCGTCGGCTCCCTTCGGCGCGAATCTCCTCACGCGTCCCGCGCTCGCGGGTCGTGGGACGGACCGGGCGCGTCGGGCACCCTGCAGCCGCACGCGCCGCGTATGACAGGGCCGCCACACGTCCAGCGGCGGGGTTCGGCGGTCTGCGTCATCGGTGTCGATGCACCGCGCTGCTCGATCGCCGCGCTGAGGTCAGGGCGCTGACCTGCGTGTTGACCGCGGCGGGACCCGGGCTCTACGTTCGGGGTCCCGGTTCCATGGGGGCCGGACATGGCCCCAAGCCCCCCTAGGGCCATGCGGAGGAGGTCGAACCCGGGAGCCGAGCCATACGTCTCGCTCCCGGGTTTGTGCGTGCCCGTTTCCTCGCTCACGCGTGGCCCTTGCATCAGCAAGCTTCGGCGCGTACCCGGCGCGTCTCGCCTCCTGCGCTCGGGCCCGAAACCCGATGCTAAGCTCGGGCTCCTCAGAGCAGTTCGAGAGTAGTCGGCGGATTCTCAAGCGGGGACCAGCGATATGGCCGGGCAGGTCGTAAAAGTGCTCGATGTCGATCCTGAGCTCGGTGAGCTGCTGACGTCCGAGCAGCTCATGGCTGCTGCGCCGAAGGTTCGGGCTCTCAAGGTCTCGCTCCCAGATGGTGAGTGGAGCCCGCCCCGGTGGCCTGCCGAGGTTCGCGCGGGTCTGGGGCTGCTCGTGCTTGACGGGCTGCTGATCAGGCGCATTCAGATCGGCGGGCGGTTCGCCGCCGAGTTGCTCGGGCCCGGTGATGTGCTCCGCCCCTGGCAAGAGGACGACGCCGTGGCGTCGGTGTCCCGAACCTCCGGGTGGCGCTGCCTGCGCGACTGCAGCGTCGCGATACTCGATCTCGACTTTGCGCGGCGGATCGCCCCGTTTCCGGAGATACAGGGCCAGCTCATGGCGCGAACGCTTCGCCGCTCGCGGAACCTGGCGGTCACGATCGCGATCCTCAACCAGCCGAAAATCGACCTGCGACTGCTGATGCTGCTGTGGCACATGGCAGACCGCTGGGGCGTGCTGAGAAACGGTGAGGTGCTGCTTCCGACGCAGCTGCCGCACAATGTGCTCGCAGAGCTTCTGACGGCGCGTCGGCCCACGGTTACGACCGCGCTGGGGACCCTCCAGCAGAGCGGGCGCGTCACGCACACCCTCAGCGGATGGGTTTTGCACGCGCCGCCGCCCGGGGAGCTCGGCGAAATCGTGGAGGAATCGATCTGAGCACCGGCGGCGCGCGCGGCTTCGGATCTGCCGGTGATGTCATGCTGAGTAGGTCTGGGCGTCGCGGCGCTTGAGCTCGAGTCCCATTCCCGCCCGGCCGCGATCCGGCCAGAGGGCTCCATCGCGTAGTTCGGGCAGTCCATCGAAGATCATGCGCTCGATCCGAGTGTGGTCATGGAAGTACTCGAGGTGAAGGAGGTTGCCGATCGCCGCCGCGACGTGCGCGTGGATGGCGGGGCCACAGTGGCAGGAGATCGGGAGATTGCGCGCGTCGCTCATCGCGCCAACGGCGAGTATTCCCGTCACGCCGCCGCAACGGGTGACGTCGGCCTGGATGACGTCTACCGACTGGGCGGCGAGCATCCGCTCGAAGTAGGGCGCGTCGTACCCGTACTCCCCGGCGGCGATCGCCATCCCTTCGGGTCCGCGGTCGCGCAGCAGCCGCAGCCCTGCGAGGTCGTCTGAGCTGACGGGCTCCTCGAACCAGCTCACGCCGGTGTCCTGTCGGAACCTGTGAGCGAGGTCGAGCGCCTGCTTGCGCTGATAGGCGCCGTTTGCGTCGACGAACAGTTCGGCCTCGGACCCGACCGTCTCGCGGGCGAGCGCGACTCGGCGCGCGTCGTCAGAGGGGTTGGCGCCGATCTTCATCTTGACCCGTGGGATGCCCTCAGAGACCCAGCCCGCGAGCTGCGATTGCAGTCGCCGGTCGGAGTAGTTGGTGAAGCCTCCTGAGCCGTATACGGGCACGCACTCATGGGCATCGCCGAGCAGGCTGCAGAGCGGTGTGTCCAAGAGCCGGGCGTGAAGGTCCCACAGCGCGACATCTACGGCCGAGATCGCCATCGAGGCGATGCCCGGCC
This sequence comes from uncultured Solirubrobacteraceae bacterium, assembly GCA_963742805.1. Taxonomy (GTDB): domain Bacteria; phylum Actinomycetota; class Thermoleophilia; order Solirubrobacterales; family Solirubrobacteraceae; genus Palsa-744. The sequence goes on from CAVUNG010000002.1 coordinate 1,078,006, forward strand.
GTCCGAGGTTGCGGATCGCCCTGACCATCGCTGCCCATGCGCGGCGCGGTGCCGTGGCGTCCAGACCTCTGACCACGTCGGCCAGCTTGCTCTCGATCAGCTTGGCCGTCGCCAGATCCGCGTAGGTGTAGCCGAGCCCGGTCTGGTTCCCGGCCCGCGCGTGGGCGACGACGATGGTCGTCTGATCCCAGGCGAGGGTCCCATCTTCCTCGGGTGTGTCCGTCGGGATCGTGTACGCATCGACCTCGACGGAATCGATCAGTGGATGGCTCGGCACGGGGGCCCTCCGGTGGGGTCGGCTGCTGAAGCTGGCATTGCCCCTTACGTGCCCCAGGCGCCCCGGAGATGTCAGCTGGCTGACCTCGGTGACAGATCGTGGGTGGCACGGGGTAGCCGCGACTTAGCGATTCGGTTTGGACCGGCGATTTCGAAAGGCGGTGAGCGCGGGATGACCGCAGCAGACAACCTGTGCGAGCGACTGATCGCATGGGACGTGAACACGATCTACGGGTTTCCCGGGGACGGCATCAACGGCATTCTCGGCGCCCTGCGACGCCACGAGGATGAGCTGAGATTCGTACAGACACGTCATGAGGAGATGGCCGCGTTCATGGCCTGCGGCCACGCCAAGTTCACGGGCGACGTGGGCGTCTGCATGGCAACCTCCGGGCCGGGCGCGATCCACCTGCTGAACGGGCTGTACGACGCCAAGCTCGACCACCAGCCGGTCGTCGCGATCGTAGGTCAGACCTTTGTCAGAGCGATCGGCGGTGACTTCCAGCAGGAGGTCAACCTGATGCAGCTCTACAGCGATGTCGCCTCGGCGTTCTGCGAGCAGGCAAACGAGCCCTCGAGCATCCGCCACCTGATCGACCGGGCGATCCGGATCGCCAAGAGCGAGCGAACCGTCACCTGCGTGATCGTGCCCGCCGACGTCCAGGACATGGACGCGGTCGAGGCTCAACCGCACAAGACCCACACGGTCCACTCCGGCACCGGGTACTGGCCCGGCCGCCGCATACCCTCACGCGATCAACTCGAGCATGCAGCGGAGATCCTGAACCGCGGCGAGCGGGTCGCGATGCTCGTCGGACAGGGGGCGCTGCATGCCACCGACGAGGTGATCGCGGTCGCCGACGATCTCGGTGCCGGCATCGCGAAGGCGCTCCTCGGCAAGGCGGCGGTGCCCGACGACGTCCCGTTCTGCACAGGCAGCATCGGGCTGCTCGGCACCAAGCCGAGCTGGGACATGATGCAGGAAGCCGACACGCTCCTCATGGTCGGCTCGAGCTTCCCCTACTCGGAGTTCCTGCCCCGGGAAGGCCAGGTCAAAGCCGTGCAGATCGACCTCTTCGGACGGATGCTGAGCATCCGCTATCCGATGGATCTCGCGCTCGAGGGCGACAGCCGCGAGAGCCTCAAGGAGCTGCTGCCGCTGCTGGAGCGAAAGCAGGACCGCTCGTGGCAGAGCAAGATCAAGCGGGACGTCGAGGACTGGTGGCGGCTGATGGACGAACGCGGCGAGCCGGCGGACCGCGACGGCCGTATCCGCCCCCAGGGTCTCTTCAGCTCCCTGTCCGGCCGACTCCCTGATAACGCGATCCTCTCCAGCGATTCGGGGTCGGCTGCGAACTGGTACGCGCGACACATCCGTATCCGGCGCGGGATGAAAGCGATGCTCTCCGGCAACCTCGCAACGATGGTGCCGGGGGTCCCCTACGCGATCGCCGCCAAGTTCGCCTACCCCGACCGTGTAGCCATCGCGATGGTCGGCGACGGCGCGATGCAGATGGGCGGGATGGCCGAGATGCTGACCGCCGCGAAGTACTACAGGAGCTGGTCTGACCCCAGGTTGGTCGTGCTCGTGCTCAACAACGAGGACCTCAACCAGGTCACGTGGGAGCAGCGAGTGATGGAGGGCGACCCGGCGTTCGCTGCATCGCAGGAGATCCCCGACGTCGACTACGCGGCCTTCGCCGAGCAGATCGGGCTGCGGGGCATCAAGCTCACCCGCTCGAGCGAGATCGATGAAGCCTGGCGCGAGGCGCTCAGCGCCGACCGACCCGTCGTGATCAATGCTCTCACCGATCCGAACGAGGCACCGCTGCCGCCGCATATCTCCTTCGAACAGGCCGAGAACTTCACAAAGTCGGTTCTCGCCGATCCGGCCTCCGGGCTGCCCGGCGCCGTCGAGTCCGTTCGCACCAAGGTGCACGAGTTCCTCCCGGGCCGCTGAGATGCGGCTCCGCGCTTGGGGCAGCAGCGCCACGGTGAAGCCCGCGGAGCACCGCATCGACCGGTGGGTCGCGAACATCGAACACGGTCGCTTTGAGCGCTCGCTTTCAGGCCTGACCGCGTTCGCCGCGCTCGTCACGACCGCCGAGGTCTACGCCGAGCACTACCGCGCGAGCTTCGGGAACAAGATGATGTGGAGCCCGATCGTCGTCACACCCCCGGTCGTGATCGCCGGCGTGGCCGGGATCCGCAGCAGGCGCTGGGCCAAGACCGCGCTACCGGTGGCCTCGGCCATCTACATGCTCGACGGACTGATCGGCGAGTACTACCACTTCCGGGGCGTCGCTCGACGCCCCGGAGGATTCTCCAACGCGACCTACAACATCCCGATGGGCCCGCCGATCATGGCGCCCGGCCTGATGTCGATCGTGGGCGCCATGGGTGTCCTCGCCGCACTGCTGCGTCGAGAGGACTGAGCGATGCGCGACCTCCGACGGCCCGACCATCTGCCGAACCGCAGACCCGGCGGCGAGGCGCCCCGGCCGGACTGGCTGCCGCGCCAGCGGGCGGGCACGACACCGCAGATGATCGGCCGCTTTCCGGACTATGACGTTCTGGCCTCCGCTGCCAGCTGGGATGAGACCACGCGCGCGGTGGTGCTCGCACGGGTGGAGCCCAGGGAAGAGCCGTGCTTCTTCCAGACGCCGGAGCTCCCCACGCTGCACGCATTCTGTGACGTGGTCCTCGCGCAGGATGAAGAGCCGCGCGTCCCGGTCGCAGCCCTGATCGACGAGAAGCTCGCCGCCGGGCGTCTCGACGGCTACCAGTACGCCGACATGCCGGACGACCGCGAGACCTGGCGGCTCACGCTCGCCGGCCTCGACCACAGTGCCGCCGAGTTGCACGGTCGGGAGTCGTTTGCCGTGTGCGAGCCCGAGGACCGCGGCGGAATCGTCGACGCTCTCGCCGCGGGCCGACTGGCAGGCGGTCCATGGGAAGACCTGAACGTCGCACGCGCATGGTCTGTTTGCACTCGCATGATGCTCGAGGCCTTCTACTCCCACCCCTGGGCGTGGAACGAGATCGGCTTCGGTGGTCCGGCGTACCCGCGGGGCTACATGCGGCTCGGCCCGATCGGGACGCTCGAGCCAGACGAGCGTGCCGGAGCGACCGATGAGGATCCCGTGCGCGCCGCGAACGGAACTCGGCGGTGGCACATGACGAACGTCCTCAAGGGCTCCCGCGGGCCAGCCGAAAACGATTCTCGCTTCCTGCTCGACGTCCACCGACGTGACCTGCCCGGGCAGGGAGGCGATGTGCAGCTACTCCGACAGCGAGCAGGTCGACCTGCTGATCGTCGGCGCCGGCGCCGGTGGCTCGGTGCTCGCCCAGCGCCTCGCGCGCAGGGGCTGGCGGATCGTGATCCTCGATGCGGGGCCGTTCTGGGATCCCGACCGGGACTGGGTCTCCGACGAGGCGGGCTCTCATCGGATCTACTGGAACGAGAAGCGCATCATCGACGGCGAGGACCCCATCGAGCTCGGGAAGAACAACTCGGGCCGTGGCGTCGGGGGCTCGATGATCCACTACGCGGGCTACACACCCCGCTTTCACCCCTCGGACTTCGAAACCCTCAGTCGTGACGGAGTTGGCGCGGACTGGCCGATCTCCTACGACGAGCTGAAGCCTCACTACGAGGAGATCGAGCGCGAGCTACCAGTCGCCGGCCAGGACTGGCCGTGGGGCGACCCGCACTCCTACCCGTTCTCACCGCACCCCGTCAGCGGGACTGCACAGGCTCTCTGGCAGGGCGCTCACGCCAGCGGCATAGAGATGCGTGCGGGCCCCGTCGGGATCGTCAACGGAACCTTCGGCAACCGCCCGCACTGCATCTACCGAGGCTTCTGCCTGCAGGGCTGCAAGGTCAACGCGAAGGCAAGCCCCTACGTCACCCACCTGCCGGACGCGCTGGCCCACGGCGTTGAGATCCGCGCAGACTGCATGGCGATCCGGGTCGAGCTCGACGAGGCCGGTCGAGCCTCCGGCGTCACCTACATGCGCACGGGCGAGGAGCTCGAGCGCTTCCAGGCGGCGAGGGCGGTCGCCGTCTGCTGCTACTCGATCGAGACTCCCCGTCTGCTCCTGAACTCGCGGTCCGCTCGGTTCCCGAACGGGATCGGCAACAGCAGCGATCTCCTCGGGCGCTACGTGATGGTGCAGGGAGCCACGCAGAGCGCGGGACGTTTCCCCGACGAACAGCGGATGTACAAGGCCCCGCCTCCCGAGGTGTCTTCCGAGCAGTTCTATGAGACCGACACGGCGCGGGGTTTCGCGCGCGGCTTCTCGATCCAGACCGTTTCACCCCTGCCGATCGGCTGGGCCGAGCACGTGATCGCCGAGGGGCACCGAGGAAGGGCGCTGCGCGAGTACATGCGCGACTACAACCACTGGAGCACGATCGGGGTGCTCAACGAGCTGCTGCCGCAGGCCGAGAACCGCGTGACCCTCGCCGAGGAGAAGGACGTGCGAGGCATGCCGATCGCGCAGTTCACCCACTCGCGCTGCGAGAACGACCGGCTCAACATGGAGTACTCGCGCGCGGTCATCAAGACGATCCTCGAAGCCGCCGGCGCCCAGGACATCCTGACCATCCAGCGCTACGCCCACCTGATCGGCGGCGCCCGGATGGGCACGAGCCCCGACAACAGCGTGATCGCCGCCGACCATCGCGTTTGGGGCGTGGAGAACCTGTTCGTTGCCGACGGCAGCGCCTGCCCGACCCAGGGATCGGCAAACCCCGCACTCACGATCATGGCGCTCTCATCCCGGCTCGCCGAGCTGCTGGCAGGCAAGAAGGCGAGCGGACGGCCCCTCCTGCGGGCCCGCCTGCCCGGCCGTCGCCGTTCCGCGTCCTCGTCGCCGACGCGTCGACCGGCCCAATTCGACCAACGACCAAGACAGGAGTCCGTGTGAGCACAGGCAATCACCCCGAGGTAGTCGTTGTGACAGGTGCGTCGGGCGGGGTCGGGCGGGCCATCGCCCACTCCTTCGCCAGCAGAGGGGCACACGTCGGCCTGCTCGCAAGAGGTACCGAGGGCCTGGAGGAGGCCGAGCACGAGGTCAAATCGCTCGGTGGCGAGGCGCTGGCGGTGCCGACCGACGTCGCCGATCACGAGCAGGTCGAGGCAGCGGCAGCAGCAGTCGAAGCCCGATTCGGAGAGATTGACATCTGGGTCAACGACGCGATGTCGACCGTCTTCGCCCGCTTTGTCGACACCGAGCCGGAGGAGTTCCGACGTGCAACCGAGGTCACCTATCTGGGGACCGTCTACGGCACGATGGCGGCCCTCAAGAGGATGCGGCCCCGTAACCGGGGCAAGATCGTACAAGTCGGATCCGCACTCGCCTATCGCGCGATCCCACTGCAAGCGGCCTACTGCGGCGCGAAGTTCGGCATCCGCGGTTTCACCGACTCGATCCGCACCGAGCTGCTGCACGAGCGCAGCGCCGTGCAGATCACGATGGTGCAGCTGCCCGGCGTCAACACGACACAGTTCAACTGGTGTCGCTCAAAGCTGCCCGAGCACCCCAAACCGGTCCCCCCCATCTACCAGCCCGAGATACCCGCGGAGGCTGTCTACTGGGCGGCCCACCACCGCCGCCGTGAGCTCTGGGTCGGCTATTCCGCCGTGGAGGCGATCGTGGGGAGCAAGCTCGCGCCGAGCTTTCTCGTCGACCGATACCTCGCACGGACGGGGTTCTCGGGCCAGCAGGTCGAGGGCATGCCCGTCGAAGGCGAGCGCGACGGGAATCTCTTTCAGCCGATGGAGCGCGAGGCTGCCACCCACGGCATCTTCGATGAGCAGGCCAAGTCGCGCAGCCCGCAGATGTGGGCGGCCACCCACCGGCCGCTGCTCGGCGGCGCGCTCGCGGCCGCCGCCGCCGTGGGTGCGAGCGCGCTCGCACGCCTCGGTCGATGAGCGCTCCCGCGGTCGCAGGCGCCGTGGGCGCCCCCCACGTCCTGCGCGAGTATGCGCTGCTGGCCGACGGGGAGCGCGGGATCCTCGTCGATCCGCACGGCGATTTCGTGTGGATGTGCTTCCCGCGCTGGGACTCGGACGGCCTGTTCTCCTCGCTGGTCGGCGGACACGGGGCGTACGCGATCACGCCCACCGAACGCCATGTCTGGGGCGGCTACTACGAGCCGGGAGGCCTCATCTGGCGCAGCCGCTGGATCACCCCAGAGGCGGTCATCGAGTGCCGCGAAGCACTCGCCCTGCCCAGCAGTCCGGGGCGTGCCGTCGTGCTGCGGCGGGTGGAGGCGATCCGGGGAACGGCACGGTTGGATGTCGTGCTGAACCCGCGCGGGGAATTCGGGCGGTCGGCCCCACGGTCCGTCAAGCTGCGCGATGACAACACGTGGACGGCCACCGTCGGCGAGAGCAGCTTCTCGTGGACCGGTGCCCCGGGCGCGGTGGCGGGCCCCGACGGGCATGGAGGGCGAGCCCTGTCCCTCCCTCTGTCACTCGAGCAAGGAGAGGCCCACGACTTCGTTCTCGACCATCGCCGCCGGCGGCGCGGATGGCGAGCCGCCCGATCCCGGGCGCGCATGGCACGGAACCGAAGCGACCTGGTCCGAGCGCGTGCCGACATTCGAGCACGTCGTCGCACAGCGCGATGCCCGCCACGCGTATGCGGTGATGGCCGGACTGACGAGTAAGGGCGGCGGCATGGTGGCTGCCGCAACGACTTCGCTGCCCGAGCGGGCGCGTGCGGGGCGCAGCTATGACTATCGCTACGCCTGGATCCGCGACCAGGCGTTCGCCGGGCAGGCGGTTGCGAGCGCGGGGCCGTATCCGCTGATGGACGACGCCGTCCGCTTCATGACGGCGAGGCTGATCGCTGACGGGTCGTCGCTGAGGCCCGCCTACACGGTCCTGGAAGACGATGTCCCCGACGAACGGAAGCTGTCGCTGCCGGGGTATCCCGGTGGCACCGACATCGTCGGCAACCGGGTCAACAAGCAGTTTCAGCTCGACGCGTTCGGGGAGGCCCTGCTTCTGTTTGCGGCGGCCGCCGAGCACGACCATCTCGACCTCGAGGGCTGGCGGGCGGCCGAAATCGCGGTGGCGGCGATCGAACAGCGCTGGGCTGAGCCGAACGTCGACGCGGGAATCTGGGAGCTCGAGCCCGACTCCTGGACCCACAGCCGCCTGATCTGTGCGGCCGGCCTGCGAAGGATCGCCGCCTGTCGGCCCTCCGGCGAGCAGGCGGCCCGCTGGGTCTCCCTGGCGGACGTCATCGTCTCCGACACGGCGCGCCACTCGTTGCATCCATCGGGGCGCTGGCAGCGCTCACCTACAGATACGCGAGTCGACGCCGCACTCCTGTTGCCGGCGATCAGAGGCGCGCTCGACGCAGACGATCCACGGTCGGTGGCGACGCTCCGGGCGGTGCGCGAGGAACTGACCCAGGACGGCTACTGCTACCGGTTCCGGCCGGACGAGCGGCCGCTTGGCGAAGCCGAGGGAGCTTTCCTCCTCTGCGGCTACCTGATGTCGCTGGCCCACACCCAGCGAGACGAGCACGTCGACGCGGCGCGCTGGTTCGAGCGCAGCCGAGCGGCATGCGGGCCATCGGGCCTGTGCTCGGAGGAGTTCGACGTCCGCCAGCGCCAGCTGCGCGGCAACCTCCCGCAGGCCTTCGTCCACGCGCTGCTGCTCCAATGCGCGGTCGTGCAGGGAGAGCATGCGGCAGGGGGTGATTGAACGGTGCGCCGCGGCCAGCCACACGAGAGCCAGCCCGGGCCACCGCGGCTTCTGCTCGCGCTGGAGGCGGCGTGGGGTGCGTGGCTTCTCGGCAGAGCGCCAGGCCGACTCCCCCTCCGGACGCTCTCCCGCCCCGGTGAAGCGCTCTCGTCAGGATCCTCGGGGCCCGGCAGCTCGCACAGGCGACATTGATCGCAGCGCGCCCGAGCGCATCCCGGATCCTCGCCGGCTCGGCGGTCGACGCGCTGCACGCGACGAGCATGGTGCTGCTGGCCCGCACCAGCACCAGGATGTCCCGCCCGGCGCTCGCGAGCGCGGCGGTCGCAGCACTACTGTCGAGCTACGGCCTGCGCTGCGGGCTGCGCCGTCGATGAGCGAGCTGCGCGACAGCCTGCGCTCGTCGGTTGCTGCCAGCACTGCCCCATATGGCTACACCCTGACCGTCTGGGCATCGGGCGCTATGGCGATCTCGCTGCTCGGAGCGCCCGACCTGCTGGACGTGCTGCTGCTGATGGCGGGGGCGGTTTGCGCGTTCGTCTCGATCGAGACATTCGCCTACGGATCCGTGGCCTTCGCATCCGGGTCGGCCCGCCCCCGGAGGTGACGGTCTGGGGGAGCGCCCACTGGATCTCATCGGGCCTCGCGATCCTCGCGGTCTGGGGATCGGATCACCTCGTGGACGGCCCTGGCGGATGGGCACTGAGCGGCCTGCTGGCGACGACGCTCTACCTGTTGATCAACTCGGCACAGGTCGCGGTCGCCCGCGGGCGCGTCACCGCCGATGAACGCGGGTACCGCCAGGTGACAGAGTCGCTGCGCCGTCCGTCGCCGGACCCGAGCCCAGGGCCCGCTCGGCGAACGGCCGGCCGGGGATAGGGGCCGTCCGTGCCGAACACCAAGCACGCCTACGACCACGTCTGGGGGATCTACCTACCGATCGCGATCGGCGTGTTCGCGCTCGTGCATCGGCACACTGATCGTCCTGCTGGCGCTGGGCGCGCGCCGCTCGCGGCCGGGCCGGCGCTCGGAGGCTCCGCGCTTGGAGTTCGGGTACGCGGTCGCGTTGGCGTGCGTGGCAGCCGTTCCTGGTGTGGGTGACCTTCCGCGCGGAGACGCCGATCGACCGGCTCGTCGGCGCACCCCGGGCTGCGCCTCAAGGTGATCGCCGCGCAGTGGAGCTGGCGCTTCGTCTACTCAAACGGCGTCCAGGTCGCCGACATCGACACGTGGCACCCGACGCCGGCGTACGTGCCGAGCGGGCACCGAGGTCGAATTCAGTCGGCACCTCCGAGGACGTCATCCACGGCTTCTGGATTCCCGCGGCTGCACTACCAGCGCCAGGTCCTTCCGGGCTACACCACCCACTTCGATCTGACCTTCGAAAGCGACGGCATCTACACCGGCGAGTGCTCGGTCCTCTGCGGTGAGGACCACAGCGAGATGCACTTCGCCGTGGAGGCCGTCAGCCCGACACGCTTCCGCGAATGGCTCGCGCATGAAGGCACACGGCTGAACGAAGCGTCCTCGCCGAAAGGGCCAGGAGCCTCAGCGTGAGCGCGGTTGCGATCCCTGCCCGTGCACCGTCGCTGCGCACGCTGGCCTCGACCGACCACAAGCGGATCGCCGGCGCGGCCTGCGTGATCGCGTTCGTCTTCTTCCTCGCGGGCGGCCTGCTGGCGCTGTTGATGCGCGGCCAGCTCGCCGCCGACGGCGGCGTCGTCTCCCAGCAGACCTACAACGAACTTTTCACGATGCACGGCTCGACGATGGTCTACCTCGTGATCGTGCCGGTCGCGCTCGCCGCAGGCCTGTACTTCGTGCCGCTGCAGGTCGGCGCGGCGGAGATCGCGGGCCCCCGTGTCGCGCTGGCCGGCCTGTGGCTGTTCGTGCTCGGCGGGATCTGCATGTGGTCGGGCTTTCTCACCAGCGGCGGCGCCGCGAGCGCATCCTGGTGGGGCTTCGATCCGCTTTCGGAATCGATCCACTCGCCCGGCAGCGGCATGGATCTTTGGATCTTCGGGGTGATGCTCGCAACGCTCGGGCAGATCCTGTGGGCGGGCTGCATCCTGCTCACCGCGCTGCGCGGACGCGCGCCGGGAATGACCCTGATGCGGATGCCGGTCTTCACCTGGACGATGGTCGCGACCTGCACGATGACCGTGTTCGGCTTCCCTGCCCTGATCATCGCGCTCGGTCTGCTGTGGGCGCAGCGCCACCTCGGCGGCGTCCTCACCGGCGGGGCGGGCGCGGTGGACTACCAGGCGCTGTTCTGGTTCTACGGGCACCCCGTCGTGTACGTGATGTTCTTCCCGTTCGTGGGGATGGTCGGGGAGATAATCGCCACGTTCTCCGCGCGGCGGTTCTTCGGCTACTCGGCATTCATCGTGGCCCTGCTGATCTTCTCCGGGCTGTCGATGACGGTCTGGGCGCACCACATGTTCACGTTCGGGGTGCTCTCCAACAAGTACTTCGCCCTGACCTCCACCGCGCTGATCGTCCCCGCCGGCATCGAGTACTTCGACTTCCTGGCGACGATCTGGCGAGGCAAGCTGCGCTTCACCACCGCCTTCCTGTTCGCCCTCGGCTTCCTCGTGCAGTTCCTGATCGGCGGCCTGACGGGGATCATCCTCGCCTCGCCACCGCTGGACTACGGGCTGAACATGTCCTACTTCGTGGTGGCGCACTTTCACTACACGATCTTCGCCGGCAGCGCGTTCGGCCTGTTCGGCGGCATCTACTACTGGTTTCCGAAGGTCGACCGGGGTGATGTTGCGCGAGCGTCTCGGCAAGCTGCACTTCGTGCTGACGGTGATCGGCGCGAACCTCACTTTCTTCCCGATGTTCTTCCTCGGCGCCGAGGGCATGGTCCGCAGAATCGCCCGCTATCCGGCCTCCAGTGGCTGGCAGGGACTGAACATCGTCGCCACGGCCGGCTCAGTGGTGATCGCGGTCTCCGTGCTCGTGTTCATCGTCAACGTAGTCGCTCTCCCTGCGTGATCGCCGCCACGCGGGGGACGACCCGTGGGAGGCGCATACGCTCGAGTGGGCGACGAGCTCGCCGCCGCCGCGGCACAACTTCGACGTCCTGCCGCCGATCCGCTCCTACGCGCCGCTGCTGGATCTGCGGGAAGCCCGCGAGGAGCCGCGGAGCCCTGGCTCGCGCAATTCTCGCGACGGGGTGCCGGCATGAGGCGGGGCGCCATCTGGCTGCTCGCATGGGGGGTGTGGCTGGGCGTCCTGACCGCGCGTGCAGGCTGCTGTTCGCGCCGAAACTGATCCAGTTCGCGGTTCCCGGCGCGTCGCGTCGGCGGCCTGCATCGCGTCCGGGCTGACGATCTGGGTGCTCGACACGCGTCGCCGCCGCGACGAGGGCACGCGGCTGATCGCCGACAGCTCATTCGCCACGGTCACGCTCGTCGCCGGGGTGGCGCTGGCGTTGATCGGCGCGGGCTTCGGGCTGTGGCTGATCCTGATCGGCGTCGGTGTCGCGGCGCTCGGTCTCGGCGGCGTCGTGCGTGAGCAGCGCGCGCGCCGGCGAGCGCTGGGCGGACGGAGCACGCAGTGAGGGCCGGCGCCCCTACGCTGGCCCGGCTGCTGGGCGACTGGCAGCTCGACCCAACCGTGCTGGCCCTCTGCACCGTCTCGGCCGCGCTCTACGGATACGGTGATGGTCCGGTCTCGTACAAACGCTGGCCGCTGGCGCGCAGTGCCTCGTTCCTCGCGGGCCTGCGTGGTGCTGGCGGACGGCGCTGCTGTCGGGGATCGACACCTACTCCGATGAGCTGCTCTCGGTCCATGTCGTGCAGCATCTGCTGCTGATCCTCGTCGCGCCGATCGCTGCTGTTGTGGGGCGCGCCGGTGCGCCTGGCGCTGAGCTCGTCGCCTCCGGCGCCCGCGCCCGGATTGGCTGGGTGCTGCGCCGCCCCTGGGTCGGGCTCTTGACAAGACCGGCACTCGGGTTCGCGCTGTTCACGATCGTCGTGCTCGCGCACCCACCTGACCGGCCTCTACGAACTGGCGCTTCGGAACGCGACGGTGCACAGCCTCGAGCACGCCGCCTACTTCTGGTCCGGCGTCATCTTCCTGCTGCCGCTGGTGGCGGCGGACCCGATCCCGCGCCCGCCGGGCGCGATCGCGCGTTTCTCGTGGCTGATGGCCGCGATGACCGTGATGTCGATCCCGGCGGCGCTGTTCATCTTCGATGAACACGTTCGCTACCCGTTCTACCTCGCTGCCGGCGCGAGCGCTGCACACATCGGCGCTCGCAGACCAGCACGCGGCGGGAATGATCATGCTGTTCGCGGGCGGCGTGGCGATGGCGGTGCTGGCGATCCTCGTGTCGATGGGAGCGATGATCCGCGAAGAGCGCCGCCAGCTGCGCCGTGACGCCTACCTCTACGCCGACGGTGAGGGTCCGGCCGATCTGCCGGGGGCGTCGCCGAGGAGCTGGCGGGCGTATGAGGCGCGGCATGCTGATGGTTGCGGCGATTCGTCTGCGCCGGCTTGTCACTGTTCGACTTCGCCGCGCACGCCGAAGATCAAGGCGTCACCTCGGGTCCGGTTACGAGCTCGCCGCCCTTGCCGAGCAAAGCATCGGTGGACCAGGGACACGAACTGTTTCTCTCCTCCTGCGCGGCCTGCCACGGCATGAACGCGCAGGGCATCCGCGGGCGCGCCCCGAGCCTGCACGGCGTCGGCGCGCTCGCGGCGGACTTCTACCTGGAGACCGGGCGGATGCCGCTGCCGTCGCCCCGCGCGCAGCCGATGCGCACCCGCCCGGCGTTCTCCCAGGCGAAGATCCAAGTCGCTGATCGACTACGTCGCCTCCTTCGGCGGCCCCGCAATCCCCACGGTCGACGTCGAAGCGGGGTTCGCTCGCGAAGGGGCAGAGCCTGTTCGCTCTGAATTGCGCGGGCTGCCACTCGATCCAGGGCTCGGGCGGGATCGTGACCGGCGCCGTCGTTCCCTCGCTGAATGTCGCCACCCCGCGTCAGATCGCCGAGGCGATCCGGATCGGGCCCGTACGTGATGCCGCGCTTCGGGCCAGGCGAGATCTCCGAAGCGGACATCGACTCGATCGCCAGCTACATCCACACGCATCCAGGCTCCCGATGACCGCGGCGGCTGGGGCATCGGGCGGATCGGCCCGATCCCCGAGGGGATGGTCGCGTGGCTGCTGGCCATCGCCGCGCTGGTTGCGATCGCGCGGGCCATCGGAGAGCGCACACCCGCCGAACCGAGCGAGGGCCCCGCCCGGGAGCCAAGGAGGCCGCATGAGCGGGCGCCCGCACCGGCCGCGGATCCTGAGCCGCCTGTGGGAGGCGATCCTGATGGTGACGCTCTGGCGGATCGGCGCGCTGCGCCGCCGCCGGCCAGAGCCGCCGGAGCACGAGGTAAGAGACCCGTCGCGCCGCGAGACCGGCGCCCGCGAGTGGGCGCAGCTCGTGGTTCCCGGCATGCTGGTGCTGTGCGCGGCTCGCGGGCGCTCGGCGTTCGTCGCCCTGTTCGTGCTCGACCCGAACACCCAGCTGCTCGGCCTGTGCCTCGGCGCGGCGCTCGCGTTGCTCGCCGGCGCGCTGGTCCTCGCCGGCCGCTTCCTGGTGCCCGCAGGAGACGAAGGTCGAGCAGCGCCCGATGTACGGCGACCGCGAGGCAAGCGCGGAGGTCGCCGAGCAGGCTCGACGAGCGGTCTGGACGGGATCACACGGCGACGGCTTCTCGGCGGAGCGGCGGGCATCGCGGGCGCCGGGATCGCCGCGGCCGTCGTGATCCCCGTCGTGGCCCTCGGGCCAGGCGTGGAGGAGCAGCTGAGCGAGACCCCCTGGCGGGCCGGGCGCGCGCTCGTCGACGAGGAAGGCAAGCCGATCTTCGCCGCCGACGTCGAACGAGGGGAGCTTCCTGACCGCCTTTCCGCAAGGGCGCGGAACAGGACGACCTGGGCTCCCCCGTGGTGCGTCGTCCGCGTGGACCCCGCGACGCTCGCGCTGCCCGCCGAGCGGGCGTGCGTGGGCGCCGAAGGGCATCCTCGCCTACTCGAAGATCTGCACGCACGCGGCCTGCGCGATCTCGCTGTTCCGTTCACCGTTGAGTCCCACCACCGAGTCGCGCGGGCCGGCACTGGTCTGTCCGTGCCACTACTCGACGTTCGACGTGCTCGACGGCGGCAGCGTCGAGTTCGGTCCCGCCGGACGGGCGCTGCCGCAGCTGCCGCTGCAGATCGACGCATCCGGTGCGCTGCATCGCAGGCGGGCCGATGTCCGGCCCGGTCGGGCCGTCCTGGTGGGGAGACAGCCGATGAGCAGGCCCGCACCGCGCAGCGACGACCGGACCGTTGACGCGATCGGCGTTCGTCGACGAACGCCTCGGCGCCGCACGCGGGGTGCGCTTCCTCCTGGACTACGTCTTCCCCGATCACTGGAGCTTCCTGCTCGGCGAGATCGCGCTCTACTCGTTCGTCGTCCTGATCGCCACGGGCACGTTCCTGGCGCTGTTCTTCGACCCCAGCACCGGCCAGACCGTCTACCACGGCAGCTACGCGCCGCTTCAGGGCCAGACCATCTCGGCCGCCTACGCATCGGCGCTGCAACCTCTCGTTCAACGTCTCGGGCGGGCTGCTCGATGCGACAGACCCACCACTGGGCGGCGCTGGTGTTCGTCGCGGCGATCACGCTGCACATGCTGCGGATCATCTTCACCGGCGCGTTTCGCAAGCCCCGCGACATCAACTTCTTCATCGGGTTGACGCTGTTGATCCTGGCGATCCTCGAGGGCTTCGCCGGCTACTCGCTGCCCGACGATCTGCTCTCGGGGATGGGCCTCGCGATCGCCTGGGGCGTTGCGATGTCGCTGCCGCTGATCGGCGGCCCGCTCGCGTTCGCGTTGTGGGGTGGGCGCTTCCCTGGCTCGACGACGTTCGAGTCGCGGCTCTACATCGCGCACGTCTTCATCATCCCGGCGCTGCTCGGCGGGCCTGATCGCCGCGCACCTGGCGATCATCATGATCCAGCGCCACTCCCAGTTCCGCGGGCCGGGACGCCGCGAGGACAACGTCGTGGGCACGCCGATGTGGCCCGGTTATGCGCTGCGCTCGCTGGGCTTGTTCGCCGCGGTCGCTGCGGTGCTGGTGCTGATGGGCGGGCTGATCCAGATCAACCCGATCTGGCTGTGGGGCCCCTACCACCCGTACATCGGCACCAACGGCGCCCAGCCGGACTGGTACCTGGGCTGGCTGATCGGCGCGCTGCGGCTGATGCCGAACCTGGAGATCAGCGTCATCGGGCCACACAGCTCGTGCCGAACCCATTCTTCGGGGGCGTCCTGTTTCCGGGGATCATCTTCGCGCTGCTCTACGCCTTGCCATGGCTTGACCGGCGCTTCATCTCGCACGACTATCGCCGCCACGATCTGCTGGAGCGTCCGCGCGATAATCCGCGGCGCAGCGCGCTCGCCGCCGCGGTGCTCTCGCTGCGTCCTCGTCGTGTTCGCCGCGGGCTCGGCCGACCGTCTGTTCTTCCAGTTCGGCTTCGGATACGAAGGCGCGATCTGGTTCTTCCGCGTCATGGTCTTCCTGGTCCCGGTGGTTGTCTTCGCAGTGACCCGTCGGATCTGTGTCCGGCTCGCCAGAGTCGAGGCGCACCCGCTCAGAGAATGGGACGGGCAGGTGGTCACGCGCAATGGGGCAGGCGGGTTCGAGATCGCCTCGAGTACGGCGCAGGACGCTCCGGATCACGCGGAGTCCGCTCACTAGGTCGGCTCGGTGGCAGGCGCCGTCAGTGGGCGATACCGGTCGAACCGGCGCGAAACAGGCTGCACCCGAGCGTATTCCCGCAGGTTGTGCGTACGCCATGCGAACGACGGCAGGGCGACGAGACCGCCAGCCTGTCCCAGGCCTCGAGGATTGGCACGAGCAGCCGGGACGCCTCGAGGCCGCGAGATAAAAGCGCACACGAAGCACTGAGACTGCTCCCCGAGGCTCCAGCGCCGCCGGCAGCCGTCCGGCGAGCGCCGTGCACAAGGAGATGGCTATGTCGAGCTCGCGCCGCGCGCTCGGCCGGACCCCCCGGTCCTCCGCGCGAGGGCCTCCCGAGCGTAATCAGCGTAGGCCGACGTGGGATAGTCCAGAGCGTGCCCGGACATGCGACGTGCCGGCAGCGGCCAGCCTGCGGCGCCGCTGCGCGCTGCCCGCAGGGCCGGAGGTCGCGCTCGCCGTGAACACGCCTGGGGACCCTGGCGCAGTGCTCATCCTGGGCGAGGCGGGCGGCCTTGCCGCCGCGCTCGTCCGCAGGCTGGAACAAGAACGCGTGCCGGTCAGGACCGCGGTCGATCTGCGCGACAGCGAGGTTTCGGACGCGATCCGCGGCGGGAGCTGGCGGGCCGTCGCCGTCCTGTCACGGGATGACGTCCTGACGCTGCGGCTGACACTGCTGAGCGCCCACCTGCGTCCCGACTTGCCACTTTGGGTGACGATGTTCGACCGCACGATCACGCGCGAGCTCGAGCATGTCGCCCCGGACGTTCACGTGATCTCGCCGACCGAGCTCGCCGCAGACGACCTGGCGCGGCACTGCGTGGAGGTCGCCGGCGATGCCGCCGTAGGCGGTTGGCGCGGGATCCGGCTGGTGGACGACTCTCTGCGACTGCTCGTGCGGGCCGGCGCCATCCTGGTGTTGCTGCTCCTGCTAGACGCGGCGATCGGCATGATCGCGCTGCACGAGTCGGTCGTCGACGCGTTCTACTTCAGCACGAGGTCGGTGGCGACCGTCGCCGGGGTGCCGGGGGCCACGGGTGCACCGGTGTGGTTCAAGGTGGCCACGGCGGCCGACGTGGTACTCGCGCTCGTGTTCGTCGCGATCTTCACAGCAGCTCTCGTTCGTCGCCTCAGCGGGCCGCGGCTCACGACGATCTTCGGCCCCCGCGCGGCGCCGTCCAAAGGACACGTGTTGCTTATCGGCTTCGGCCAGGTCGGGTTCCGCCTGGCCCAGGAGCTGCGGCGCCGCGGCGTGGCAGCGCTGGGCATCGAGCGCGATCCCGAGGCGCCGTGCCTGCGGCTTGCAGCCAGGGCCGGGATCCCGGTCGCGATCGGGCGCGGAGACGACCGGGAGATCCTGGAGCGAGCGGGGATTCGCCGCTGTGCCGCGATCGCTGCAGTGACCTCGTCGGACCTCGTCAACGTCGCCGTCGGGCTCGCCGCCGACGAGCTCTCGCCCGGGATTCCGCTCGTTCTCCGCCTCGGAGACGGCGAGGTCGCCGCGGAGACCGACTCGCTGTTGCATCTCGGACGGATCTGCGACGTCCACAAGATCGCTGTCGACACCCTCGCGCGCGGCCTGCGGCAGCCCTCGGCAAACGACCTCTAGCACCCACCGGCCCCGGCGGGAGGTCAACGGGCTCCCTGCCGGGCCGATCTCTCGAACCCGCGTCGCAGTCCTCGCACGCGCGCGAGGCGATCGACGCTGCGACCGGCGCCGGCCCCTCGGCGGGCGTACCGGCGCTGGTGGCGGCTCCCCTGGTTTGGTGCCAGCCGGCGCGCACAGCGTCAAGTCGCGGCGAGCCTCGGTACGAACCGCTGGATCGCCTCGTATGCGTGGTCCTGGATCTCAGGGTCGCGGAAGTCGGGAACGATCTCGGCCTGGTCGATGACCGGTCCGGTGATCGTCTTGGCGGCGCTTGCGTAGAAGACGCCGCTCTGCAGTGACGCGTCCGTGACGGCTTTGACGAGTCGCTCGGCCCCAACGTCCAGCTTGTGCCCGATGCGAAGGGCAGGCGCGACGTATGGGAGCAGGATCCGGCTGGCGATGATCCGCACGGGCGCGGGCTGGTCGCGCAGCACGTCGGTTCCCGCGGTGTTTCCCGGCGACATCGTGATGAACCTGAGCTCGGGGTGCATGCGGGCCATCGCGCCCATCCACAGCGCGCCGAGGTACTTGATCTGGCCGTAGGAGAGCATCACGTCGAACTTGCCGCCCTGGAAGAACGAGCCGTCGATCACCGACGCGAACTCCTGTGAGCTGTGATCGGTGAACGTTGGTCGGGCGATCCGCAGCTTCGGGATTCCGCGCGCCCCCTCGCTGCCTGCGAGGACCGCGACATCGGTGAGCAGCCCGGCTGCCAGCAGATTCTCGAGCAGAACCACGTGACCGAGCAGGTTCTGGGCGAATAGCTCAGTCACCCCGTCTTGCGTCAACGATGCGGGCGTGGGGCCGCCGATGCCGCCGGCGATCATTGCGAGCGCGTTCAACGGAGCGCCGATCGCGGCCACCGCAGCACGTACCGACGCAAGGTCTTCCAGGTCGATGATCACTACCTCGAAGATCTTGCGCCCGCTGACCTTCTCCAGGTCCTGCTTTGCCCGCTCCGCCTTCTCCGCATTGCGGCAGCCGAGATAGATCCGCTCGAAATCCTCGCGCAGCGCCAGCTGCCTCGCCATCTCCTTACCGAGGCCGGTATTGGCGCCCGTGATAAGGATTGTCTTTCCCTGGTTCTGTGTCATAGGTTCACGACCTCATTTTGGAGAGTTAGGGGTGGCACGAGCTGCGCAGTGATGAGAATCACGTACGATGCCTCCGTCGCGGTCGAGATGTCGGTTTCGTTCGGCGCTCAGACGGCGACGCGGCCGCCGTCGGCAGGCAGGATCGCGCCGTAGATGTAGCTCGCCTGCGTCCGAAGCGAGGAAGGTGACGGCGTTGGCGATCTCGTCAGGCGTTGCGCCGCGGCCGGCCGGTGTGCTCGACGCGAACGACATCGAACCATCTCGCCCATCGCCGCGGCGACGGGGGTGCGCGTCGGGCCGGGTGCGACCGTGTTGATACGGACGCCTTGGGCGGCGTACTCGGCGGTCCACGCCTTGGTGAGTGACTCGAGTGCAGCCTTGGACGCGCCATAGGCTGCCAATCCGTTCATGCCGATGGTCGCGGCCATCGATCGAGATGTTGATGATCGAGCCACCGCCCTTCGCCGCCATGCGCGGCGCGATCGCAGCCGTGAGGAAGAACGGAGCCTTCACGTTGACATCGAACGTGACGTCGAACGCCTCCTCCGCCGTCTGCTCGGTTGGACCGCCGGCGAGCGACACCCGCGTTGTTCACCAGCACGTCGACCTCGCTCGCGGCCTCGGCGAGGCGTCTTACATCCTCGAAGCTCGCTAGGTCAGCGGCGATGAACCGTGCCTTGCCCCCAGCGGCCTCGACCGCCTCCACGACCTCGCGGCCACGGGCTTGATCGCGGCCGGTGATGATCACCTCGGCGCCCTCGCTGGCGAAGCGCTCTGCGACCGCTCGGCCGATGCCTGATGTGCCGCCGGTGATAAGGGCGGTCTTGCCTTGAAGTGCCATGTCGTCGCGTGCTCCCTTCGAGTGGTTGTCGTGAACCCCAGGAAATGGATCGCGCGTTCCACTCTAGCACAGAATGGATGGTGCGATCCATTCTGTTGGTAGAATCTGCGGTATGACCACGACTAGCCCCTCCCCTCGCCCGTTGACGCGCAAGGGCCAGGAGACCCGTCAGCGCATAGTCGACGCGGCGGCCGGCTTGATCTTCCGGCAGGGCGTCGCCCACACGACGATCGAGGACGTACGCGCGGCAGCGGACGTCTCGAGCTCGCAGCTCTACCACTACTTCGACGACAAGCCGGCCCTGGTCCGGGCAGTCGTTGACCACCAGGCCGACACAATGGTCGGCGGGCAGGAGAAGTTCGATTTCAGCACCCTCGAGGGCCTCCGAGCCTGGCGCGACTTCCTGGTCGCGTCCCAGCGCGAGCACGACTGCAGCGGCGGCTGCCCAATCGGCTCTCTCGGAGGCCAGCTAGCCGAGACCGATCCCGACGCAAGAGCCCACGTCGCCGAGGGCTTCAAACGTTGGGAAGCCGAGATCCAGAGCGGTCTACGAGAGATGCAAGCACGCGGCGAGCTCACGCCCGACACCGACCCCGACACCCTCGCCCTCGCGCTGCTAGCCGCCCTGCAGGGCGGCCTGCTCCTCACTCAGGTCAAACGCGACACCAAGCCGCTAGAGGCCGCGCTCGACGCAATGCTCGAACTGGTCGCCCGACTCAGCGGCGGCAGCTGGTAGAGGCCTCCCTGATCCGGCGGTCTCCGAGTCTCTCCCGGGGAGCTTCGCAAGGGCGAGGCCGGTGCAGACTTTTCGGCAGTAACACGGGCTCGTGTGGGAAGTTTGTGGGAAGAAAGCGGGCGCCGAACACCTGCGACCGTCGGCGTTCGCCGGCCCGAGACCGATACGGCCTTCTGTACCGATCCGTACACTTCCGTACGGCGCGTGCTAGACTTCAGCACAGTGACTGAGATCAAAGCTGAGGAAGTGCGTATCCCGCGACGGGCGCGCGAAGCGGTCGCACAACACGAGAAGGTCATCGTCATGAACCGCGAGCGACCCGCGTTCCTGATCCTCCACCCCGACGAGGAGCGCCGCACCACAGCCGTTCGTGGACGCCCGCTGCGGGACGCTCTGGACATCCTCGCCCAAATCGCGCCTCCGGATGAGGAGTTCGCCGCGGACATGAAAGCGGTACTCGAGGACGTCGGCCCAGCGCCTGCAGATCCGTGGGCACGCTCCTAGACACGACCGTCTTCGTCGAGCTCGAGCGGGCAACCCGCGAGCTGCCCCCCACCCTCGCCATGCGGGCCGTGGGCGATCGCCTCGAAGAGGCGGTCGGCGCCGAAGAAGAGGTGGGCATCGCCACGATCACCGCCTCCGAGCTGCTCCATGGCGTGCACCGAGCCTCCGAGCATCACCGCGCCAGACGCGAGGCCTTCGTCGAGACGACACTGAACGCTTTCCCGACCCTGCCCTTCGATCTCCTCGCCGCCCGTGTCCACGCGCGCATCTGGGCGCAACTAGCTGCCACCGGCCGCGACATCGGAGCCCACGATCGGATCGTCGCCGCCACCGCAATCGCCTCCGGCTGGACGGTCGCAACCGCCAACCAGCGCCACTTTGAGCACATTCCAGGCCTCAGCACGTCGGTCGTATCACTCGGGTGAGCGAGGCGCCGGCCGACCACGGGCTGGTCATGGGCGATACTGGTCAAAGGGGTGCGAAACCTGGCTTGGCAGAGCCATTTCTCGATCGTGTCGCGACCGTTCGGCATATGTGCGGACGGCGCCGCGGTGGGGACGCATGCTACGTCCGGCCGTGGCTGGTGAGGGTGGCCAGCAGAGGTACGAGCACCTGTGCGTTCGGGCTCCCCCAGCCAGTGACGGCGTCCCATCCTGGAGCGGCCCTGAGCCCGCTCGTCACATCGTTGAGCGCTCTGTGATAGCTGGAACTCCGGCCGATGCGGTAAATGGCGGGATTGACAAAGCCGAGGTCGTGGCGGGCGTATTGGTCGGCGAGCGCCATCAGTCCTCCCCACAGCGGCGCGGAGTTGCTGGTCCCTTCTGCGGATGTGGGGTATCCCTCGCCACCGACAGCTTCGATTCGCGCCATGCCGCCGACTTCAGCGGCATCGCCGGCAACATCCGGCACGCCCCTCGCTGTCGAGATCCCCGGGACGCCGCCCTGATAGGCGGGGCGCGCATACAGGTGGCTGAAGCCTCCCCCCGACTCGGGCCAAGCGCTCTCGCGGATGTAGGCCCCCGTCGAGCGGTTCGCTGTAAGCGTGGTTCCGCCAACCCCCAGGACGAGTGGATCGGAGGCCGGAAGGCTGACCTCTTCGACCGCTCTGCCCCACCGACCGCGACCGAGTCGGCCTTCGTCGCCCGAGCTGCCGATCACGGTGATGCGGTGCGCGGCTGCTGCGACGAGCAGGGAGTGAAGCTCGACCACCTGAACCGGGGAGAAGTAGTGCTCGCCGATGCTCCAACTGATCGAAGCCACATCGGTATCCGAGACGACGAGCCGCAGCGCCGCGAGCATGTCAGCAGTGGCGCTCGCGGCGCTCCGGCCCCAAGACGCGGGAATGAGGATCACGCGCAGCTTGGCCCCAGGAGCGACCGCGTGCACGATCTCGGTATCACCCACCTCCTCGCCGGTCGCCAGCCACGGCGACGTCGAGCCGGCGAGTCGGGTGACGACTTCGATCCGCACAGCGGGCAGGTCGAACTTGCTGTCGAAGCTCGCGAAGTCCTGACGGATGTCGGTCGCTTCCTCCTTTCGATCCGGCAGCGGGGCAACGACCGTCACCGTCTCGCCGTGGCCGTCGATCCCCCGTTCGAGCAATCGCTCGATGCCGTACGCGATCCGAAACTGGCGCGGCGCCAGGCAAGGGGCAGCACCGCATGAGACCGCTTCGCCCGACGGCGCGGGCCCCGAAGGAGCGGCGCTCGCGACGACCGTCGTCACCGCGCTCACGCCATGGCCGCGAGCGGCCCCGTTCGACCTGTTCGAGGTCCCCCCGCAGCCGACGACCAAGGAGGCCGCCGCGAGAGACGTGAGGGCAGGCAGTAGTGCTCGTCGCGAGCGAATGGAGGCCGAACTCACGCTCTCGCTTATACACCGGCGGGCGCCCGCCACGGGCCGGGCATGGGCGATACTGGGCTCGAACCAGTGACCTCCGCCTTGTCGAGGCGGCGCTCTCCCAGCTGAGCTAATCGCCCTGGGAAGGAGCCAAGGGTATCAACGCGCGCCTGGCCGATATGCCCGGATCGGCGGCCCGGTGTAGCGCATGCCGCTCGGGCTCCTCCAGCGCACGCGCCAGGCGGCGCCGGCGACGCTCGAGGAGAGCGTCCAGTACCCGAGCGCGTTCGTGTGGACTTCGGCTAGCGGCACGAACCGGCTCGATCCGCTGTGGCGGATTTCGATCGTCGCCGTGGTCGCTTCGCCGGCGGGCCTCACGAAACCCCAGAGCGCGTACCGCGAGCCGTAGCGGGTCACGGTCATCGGCACCGGGAAGGCCGTCAGCGAAGGCTTGGCGCGGCCGCTGTAGTACTCCAGGCCGGTCTGGAAGCCGACGCTGCGGCGGCGCATCGGATCGTCTTTGAGCAGGTACTGCGAGAACGAGGCCACGCGCGGGTTGCGGTAGGCGATCTGCTCGGCCATCGCGTCGTACTCGGCCTGCTGGGCCACCGGCACCCCCTGGTAGGGGTTCGGCCGGCTCATGACCCCGAACTCGGTGATGTAGAGGGGCAGCCGGCTCGGCAGGGCGCCCGCCCGCGCGGCTGCGTCGAGCGCGCGCGTCATGCGTGAGAGCGAGCCGATCGAGACGGTTTCGGGGTTGCTGGGGACCAGGTACGGGCTCGCGCCGCTGCGGTACGGGTGCAGCCCCCAGCCGCTCGCCGGCAGCGGACCGCAGGAGCCGGCGCGGTGGTAGGAGGCGCTCAGGCAGAGCACGCCGCGCAGGAACGCGAGCGGCGCCAAGTTGTGGCGCGGCCCGAGCACCGGCACGCCCGGACGCGTTTCGCCTTCGGGGGCCGTTTCGCCGATCAGCACCTTCGGGCTGGCGATGCCGGAGGCCCGCAGCCCGGCGTAGCCGGCCTGATAGAGCGCGCGATAGAGCTGTGGCGAGGCGGGGCTGCCGTTGCGGTTGAACTGCGGTTCGAGGAATTCGTGGTGGTTTGGCTCGTTCCAGATCGAGAACAGCTGGACCTCGCCGCCGTAGTGGCGCCCGACGGCGGTCATGAAGCGGCCGAATTCGGCGGCGTTCGGCCGGTAGAGCAGCGAGCGCGGGCGGGGGCTCGCCTCCGCCCAGCGGGGTACCGGTGAGGTGACCGTCAGAAGCACCTCCCAGCCGCGGCGTTGGGCCTCTTCGACCAGCGGGTCATACAGCGCCCAGTTGTAGGCGGCGGGGTTGGTGGCGTCAAACGCCGGGCGGTGGGTGCTGTTGGCGCCCGGCGCGACCGCGTGCCAGCTCAGCTCGATCCGCAGCGCTTTCACGCCGAGCCGCTGCAGCTTCGCCAGCGTCGCCGGTCGGGTCACGGGGTTCAGGAGCAGGTTCGGCGACTCGAAGAAGGTCTGCTCAGCGCTCGAGGCACCCGCCGGGGAGGCGAGGACGAGCGCCGCGAGAACGGCCGCGAGCAGCACGAGCTGGAGCTTGCGTCGGAGCAACGTCATCCTCCGGGTGTCGGGGGGCTGTGCGGCGCCGCGCGGTGCTACACGGGCGGCGCGTACGGCTATAGACACGCCCGCGGGTGAGGGGTTGCGGTGGAGGCCGGGGCCGGCGCCCGACAGGGAGAAGGCCCCGTCCCGCTGGCGGGACGGGGCCTTCTGTGCCCCCTCTGCGGTGGTCGCCTGGCCTAGTTGGCGCTGACGGCGAAGACCGGCTGGTAGGTGGAGCCTTCCTCCTCAGAGGAGCACGTGCCGCCCTCGGGGCCGAGGGTCCCGGGGGTGCCCGTGCAGTACATCCCGCTCCACGTCGAGTTCACAAACCATTCTTCGACCGGCTGGGCCCCAAGCGACAGGGTCCCTTCGGACGGTTCGCTGTTCGCGACGTTCAGCGACTGGGCCGGCCCGCTCGAGTGCGGGTAGGACACGGTGATCACCGAGCGCCTCGGCATTTTCTTGAGCTTGCCGAGTTTGATCGAGATCGGGAACGCGAACCCGTGGTAGCAGTGGCCATCGGCCGCGTCATACCAGCGCTGGTTGTCACCCGCGCATTTTTCGGGCGTCGACGAGGGCCGGTAGGACATCTTCTCGTTGTGGGTCGCTTCGGCGATCGGGCCTTCGTCGAGTTCGCCGACGTTGTAGACCTTGATCGTGACCGGCACCTTGAAGCCCTTGGTCTTCAGGGTCTTGCAGTTGCCTTCGTAGACACCGCCGGTTTCGCACGCCCAGCTGCTCATGACGACCGTGATCGTCGGCTTCGAGCGCGCTTTGCCGGCCAGTTCGATCTCGCCGCCGAATTCGGTCGACGACGTCGCCGCGAGACCGATCGAGGCGAAGTTGCCCGGCAGCGGGCTCGGGACGTTGTTGTAGACGACTTCCGCGCCGGCGCTCCCAGCACCGATCGCGGCCAATGCTGCAACGGCCACCAGCGCAACAGCAGCGCTGATCACCCTCCGGGGCCTTGCACCCATGTCTGACTCCATTCCGTGTCGTTGCGGCCGGGCTCCGCCCGGCCATCGACCCCCTCCAGGGCCATGAATGTAAGGACCGCCAACGGTGGCGATCCGCGCAGGATGGCCCGACCCCCTCAAGCGATCACGGCCCCTCCGCGTCGCGCACCGTAACAACGTGCAGCAAACCTGTCAATAACGGCGTCAGGATCATGACAGCGAGTCCAGCGGGCCTCGGACCGCCCCCGGGCCGGCGGTTGCGCCCGGATTCGCGCGGGCGCCAGATACCCTTATGCCCCCAAGGCGACGTGGCGGAGTGGCTACGCAGCGGCCTGCAAAGCCGTCTACACCGGTTCGATTCCGGTCGTCGCCTCTGCCTCCAACCTCGCGCGCCGCTGCGAGGGCCACTCGGTGCCGCGTTTGACGCTCTCGAACGGCGGCGCTCCGGCTGGCGGCTTCTCGATCACGGTCACGAGCGGGTAGCGGTGCACCGAGGCGACCTGCTGCTGGAAGGCGCTGCGGGGCAGCTCGTCGGTGCTGTAGCCGACCGAGCTGAGCGGGTGCGTGAGCCCGTCGACGAAGGCGTGGAACGGCTGCCAGCCGCCGTTGACGTCCTCGCAGATGAAGACGCCGCCGGGGTTGATCGCGGGCAGCAGGCATTCGAGCGTGACCATCTGCTGTTCGGGGGTGTGCCCGCCGTCGTCGAGCACCACGTCGATCTCGGGTCCGCCCGCGAGGAACGTCCGCCAGAACTCGGGGTCGGACTGGTCGCCGATGAAGATCTCGGTGCCGGGGCCCGCCAGCTCGCGGCAGGTCTCGTCGATGTCGATCCCGTAGATGTGTGCGCCGGGGCCGAAGTACTCGTGCCACATGCCGAGCGAGCCGCCGCCGAAGACGCCGACTTCCACCATCCGTACCGGCCGGCCGCGGAAGCGCGCCAGGTGGCGGTGGTAGATCTCGAAGTAATGGCGCCACTTCCAGAGCCCGAGCCCCTCGGCGTGGCTCTCGAAGTAGCTTTCGAGCGGGTTCGGCTCGGACGCCTCCGCCGCCTGCAGCGCCGGCTTCGGCGGCGCGATCGACTCGGCGTAGCGATACCCGCGCGCGAAGTACCGCGCGGACTCCGGCAGGCGTGCCAGGCGGCCGGCGAGGACGCCGGGGCCGCTGGCCTCGCGGCCGTCGCGGCCTTCCACGAACTGGCCGCGTAGGGGCGCGGCCTTCTGCTTCCAGGACGACATCGGCGGGGAGTTTACGTCGCTCGCGGCTCCATCAGCCGCCGCCCCCTCAGTAGTAGTCCTGCACCGTCATCGACCACTGCGCCGAGTCGCGACCGCCCGAGATGCGGAGCTCGTAGACGCCCGGGCCGGTCGTGAACACGTGGCTCTGTTCTTCGCCCTCGCCCAGTTCGAAGCCACCGGCGCTCCCGCTGCCTTCATCGCCGGCCTTCCCGTTGCCGTGATCGCCGGCCTTCCCCTTCCCTTCATCGCCGGCCGCGCTCAGCGAGCGCGCCTGCGCGCTGGGGCCTTCGCAGACGAAGATCAGCAGGCACGTTCCCTTGTAGCTCATGTCGTAGAGGACCCGCCAGCGCGACCCGAGGATGCGGAACGGCACCGACTTGCCGTCGTCGGTCCCGGCGAAGGTCGTCAGCGTGCGCCATTCGGGAGTCTCGGCGAGCGACAGGGCGATCGTCGATCCGCGCGGGGCGCGCGCCGGTGAGGTGGGCGCCTGCCTGACGACGATGCCGGGCATCGCGCCGGGCGCCGGGACGTGCGCGAGCGAATAGCGAAGGCCCGCGTCCGCGACCGCGCTCTCGGCCGAGGGGGCGGCCTTGCCGACGACGTTCGGTACTGCGACCGGCGGCGGGCCCGAGCTCATCACGACGTGCACGTCCGAGCCCTTCGCGACCCGCGCGCCCGGCGCCGGGCTCTGCGCGATCGCGATCCCGGCCGGCGTTTCGGAGTGGCGCTCGGAGAAGACCGGATGCACGTGCAGCCGCTCGGCGCGCGCTTGCACCCCTCCCCGCGGCAGGCGCACCAGGTCCGGGACCTTGGTCTTCGCGGCGCCCGCGCCTGCGAGCAGCACAGCCAGGAGCGCGATCACCACGCCGAGCACGGCCGCCAGGGCGATCCACGCGCGCCGGCGGCGCGGGCCGCCGCGGCGGCGTGCAGTCCTCGGCGTGACAGGTGGCGGCGGCGTGCCGTCCGCGCCGATCACCTTCGTGCGCGCGGCCCCGCGGTCGAGCGCCCGCGTCGCGTGCGCCCCCCGTTCGATCACGCGCGTCGCGCCGGCGTCCTGGGCCGGCGCAGCGGGTACGGGCAGAGCTGTGTGGGGCGACTCGCCGTTCGCGCCCGGAGCCGCCTTGCCCAGCGCACGCTGCATCTCGCCGCCGTCGGGATAGCGCTCGCGCGGCTCCTTCGCCATCGCCTTCTCGACGACCGCCCGCAGCGGGCCGGGCACGCTCGCCGGCAGCGGCGGGGGCTCCTCCTGCAGATGGCGCAGGCCGAGCTCGACGACCGAGCCGTGCGCGAAGGGCGGCTGGCCCGCGAGCATCTCGTAGAGCACGACGCCGGCGCTGTAGACGTCGGTGGCGGCGGTCGTCGGCAGCCCGCGTGCCTGCTCGGGTGACATGTAGAGAGGCGTCCCGGCGACGGTGGCCGCGGGGGCCTGCGAGGTGCCCTCGGCCAGACGCGCGACGCCGAAGTCGCCGACCCGCACCCTGCCGTCCTCCCCGAGCAGCACGTTGGCCGGCTTGACGTCGCAGTGCAGCACACCCTCGCGGTGTGCGGCGCCCAGCGCCCCGCAGAGTTCTTCGGCGACGGCGCACGCGTCCTGCGGCGCGAGCGGCCCGCGGCGCAGGCGGTCGGCGAGGCTCTCGCCCTCGACGAGCTCGGCCACGTAGTAGGGCCCCTCCTCGGCCTCGCCGAAGTCGTAGATCCGCACCACCCCGGGATCGTTGACGCGCGCGAGCAGCCGAGCCTCGCGCTGGAAGCGCTCGACCCAGGCGTCGTCCTCGGCCCACCAGGGCTTGATGACCTTGACCGCAACCGCGCGGCCGAGGCGAAGGTCGCGGCCGCGGTAGACCCGTCCGAACGACCCCTCCCCGAGCATCTCGAGGAGCTCGTAGCGGCCGTCAAGCGCGGATCCCGCCAGGTCCGGAGCGCGAGGCATCGGCATCCAGTATTCCGCGCCCGCGGCCCGAAGGTCGCGTTTCGCGGTGCGGGCCGTGCCGCGCGCTTTCCATCGTTCCGGCTTATGCCAGAGACCGAAAAAGTATTTGACCCGGCCGGGGCCTTCGCAGAGACTTGCCAGACACCCGCTCAGAGCCTCTCGGGAAGGGCTTGGCGCGGTCCTCGGCGGGCGCGCGCGGCGCGTCCTCAACGAACAGGAGGGGAAGCATGGAGGCGCAACGTCTCAAGAAGCTCGTGCTCGCTTTCGTCGCGCTGCTGGCGCTCGCCGTCGTCTCGGCGAGCAGCGCCGGCGCGGTCACGGAGGTCGGCTACAACAACCTCAACACGGTGCCGGCAACCGTGAACGGCGGCCCGAACGAAGACACATGGTCCCAGGACTACGAAGGGTTCACGGGTGCGGGGATGTTCGGCGGTCAGATCGAAACGGTGATCACGAACAGCCGCGTGGTCAAGTCGCTCACCACGCAGGTCGACGTGTTCGCCTGCGAACACGGCGAATACCAGCTCGAAAACTGCTACACGATCAAACCGAACAAGACGTTCCCCCAGCAGTGGACGGCCAGCATCTACGAAGTCGGGGCGGGCAACGAACCCGGTGCGCTGATCGCCACCGCCAACACGACGGCGAAACTGCACTACCGCCCGACCACCAACGTGAGCTGCCCGGCAACCAGCGAAGGCAAGGGCTTCGGCCCCAACTGCGACGTCGGCGGCTACAAACAGACGGTGGTGTTCAAGAAATTCACCGTGAGCAAACCGCTGCCGGTCAAGGCGATCGTGCTGCTGACGAACGGCTGTGAAGCCTGCGCCGGCAAGGTCGTGAACGTGGGGCTTCAGACCTCGTTCAACGCGTCGGCGCCGGGCGAGGCCGAACCGCCGGCCAACGGCGGCGTGCCGGCCGTGGGCTCGGACCCGCTGCCCGAAAGCATCTACTACAACAGCAAATTCGAAGCGACCGGCTGGGGTGGATTCCAGCCCGTTTTCGAACTCGTGCTGAAGTAACGCCTGGCGCTTGACCGGGGTCCCGCTCGTCCCTCTGCGGCGGGACCCCGAGCGCCCGCGCCGGCTCGCCTACGCCGCCGGCACCGGGTGCGCGAGCAGGCTGTGTGCGCAGTCCACGATCGTCTCGCGGACGGGGCGCGGAGCCCAGCCTGTCCGGCTCCTCGCGTTCTCGATCGAGAACCGAGATTCCTGGCCCAGCTCCCCGGCCACCGTCCTGATTCCGGGGTCCAGCAGGGCCAGGGCGCGCACGACGAAGTTGGGGATCTTGCGCGTGGGCACCTTGCGGGCTTCGGCGCCCAGCTCCTCGCGCAGGATCTGCGCCACTTCGGAGAACCAGAGGAACTCGCTGGCCGCGATCAGCCGCTGCCCGCCAGCCGCGGGGGCCGTCATCGCGAGGACGTGGAGCGCGGCGACATCGCGCACGTCGATGAACGCGAAGCCCATCCGCGGAAGGCCGGGCATGCCGCCCTCCAGCAGCCGCGCGATCGCCTGCAGCGAGTAGGAGCGGTCGTCTCCGAGCAGCGGGCCGACGATCGCCCCCGGCTGGATCGTGACGAGCCGTTTCCTCGCGTCGCGCTCGGCCACCAGCTCCCACGCCGCGCGCTCGGCCAGCGTCTTGGATTTGGCATACGGGGTCATCTGCGGGTCGCCGGGATCGCTCCAGTCGGACTCGTCCATCTCGCGACGTCCTTCCAGCGCACCGTCGCGCTCGTTGCGCACCGCCGCCACCGAGGAGGTCATGACGATCCGCTCGGCGCCCGCGTCCAGAGCCTGCGCCAGCACGCGCAGCGCGCCGTCGCGCGCGGGCACGATCAGCTCGTCCGGGTCCTTCGGCTGCGCCTCGGGAAACGGCGATGCGACGTGCAGCACGAAGCGACAGCCGGCGACCGCCTGCGACCAGCCCTCGTCGCTGAGAAGGTCGGCCTGCACCACCTCGAGCCGATCGCCCGCGTCCAGCTGAGTGGCGATGTCGGCGCGCACCTGCGGCTCGCGCGAGCTGCTGCGCACCGTCGTGCGCACCCGGTAGCCCGCCCGCAGCGCTTCCACGACCGACCAGCCGCCCAGGAACCCCGAGCCGCCCGTCACGAGCACAGTCTCCTCGCCGTTCATCCGCCCCTCCTCACCGGTCCCCCGGCGCCGCCACGGCCTGCGATCGCACGCTGCGAAACGCTCAGCCGTCGGCCCCGGCGATCTGCCGGGCCAGGCCCACCAGCAGCGGCCAGTGGGTCTCCGGGTGCTCCTTGACGAACCCTTTGAAGTTCCATTTGCTGAGCGCGCCGACACGCACGGGGGTGGTGGCGAGCACTGTCGCCGTCCGGCCCGCCTCCGGGACGAGCAGAGCGATCTCGCCGAAGTGATCGCCGCGGCCGAGCCTGCGGACCTCCTTGCCGGCGATCTGCACCGACAGCTCGCCCTCGAGCACGATGAAGAACGCGACCGCCGAATCACCCTGCCCGACGAGCACCTCCCCGGCCGCCGCGCTGCGTTCGGTCATGCCCTTCGCGAGGTTCTTCAGCACGCGATCCTTGAGCGGCTCGAGGAAGCGCACCTGCCTCAGCTCGTCGGCCTCCACCCCCATGGCGCGAAACCTACTCCCTCTTCGCGCCCTGCGACTGCGCGGCCCTCGCGCCGCGGGTGCTCAGGCGGCTTCGACCGCGCGCAGCGCCTGGCGCAGCGCGGCTTCGGTCTGCGGGCCGCGCAGGGTGCGCCGGATGTGGCCGCTGGAGTCGAGCACGAAGGTCGTCGGAAGCACGGCGATTTCATAGCGGTTGCCGACCGTCCCTTCGCCGTCGCGCAGCACCGGGAACGTCCAGCCGAAGTGGCGTACGAACGCGCTCGCACCCGACTTGGCGTCGCTCCAGTCGACGCCCACGAGGCGACCCTTGCCCTCGGCGCTCTGCGAGAAGCGCTCGAGCGCGGGCGCCTCGGCTTTGCACGGGTCGCACCAGCTGGCCCAGAACACGACCAGCGAAGGCCGGCCGTGACCGCCTTGCTCGAGGCTCGCGAGCGTCGCCGGCGCACCGGCGAGGTGTTCGCGCGGCAGCTGCGGGGCCGGGCGGCCCGTGGGCGGGCTGCCGCTCGATTTCAAGCCGAAGATGGCGAGGGCCGCGATCGCCGCGCAGCCGAGCGCGACGCTCACTGCCCGCCGTGCCCCCCTGCTCACCCGCGCGCTCCTAGTCCGCTGCCAGCAGCGGCACGTCGTGCGCGATTTCGGCCGGCTTGAAGTTGGCCGAGTAGATCGTCAGGCGCTTGCCGGAGCCGGTGATGCCGTAGACGAGGCCGGAGTGCTCGATCAGGTCGGGGTTGCCCGCGTCCCGTTCGGCGCCGACCCCCCAGGCCTTCCATGCCGTCGAGAGTTCCTTGGTGTTGCCGATCAGGTACTGCATTTTACCGGTCTGCTGGTGCGCCGCGAGGAACGCGGCGACGGTCTTCGGCGTGTCCCCCTTCGGGTCCACCGAGACGGCGATGATCTGTGCTTTCGAGGCTTCCTTGCCGAGCAGGTGCTGGGCGAGGTGAAGGTTGCCGATCATGATCGGGCACACGTCCGGGCAGTGCGTGTAGACGAACGTGACGAGCACGGCTTTGCCGCGGTAGCTGTCGATGTTGACCGGCTGGCCGAGGTAGTTCTTGAGCTGCAACGGGGGCGCCTGGCGCACCGGTTCGAGCACACCGGCGGACTCGAACTTGCTGGTGCTGGCGGCGGCGGCCGCCGCGGTGGTGCTGCCCTGCGTGTTGCTGCTCTTGGTCGAGGACCCACAGCCGCCCGCAAGCACCCCGGCGAGAGCGAGAGCAGCAATTGCGGCGGGCAGCCGCAGAGCGGACCGCCGTGGCCGGGGGGAAGCCATCGCCGCGAAAATACCACGCTCGTAAGGGCGGCGTAGCGGTCTTCAGCTTCGCGCGCGGCGTCCGATCTCCAATCCCAAAAAAACGAGAGCGTTCCGCTGTTCGGTCCGGAACGCACGCAACGTGCGGAAATTCGGGCCCCGTCGGCAACGAATCCTGCACTCCTGCCCCTGTAACGCAAATTGCAGGGAAACGTGTTAGCTTGCCGCCCGTTCGTGCCGAGTCCTCTTCCCCACGGGGCGGAGGATCGGGGGACCCAATGCAGCTTCGGCTGCGGGGGCGAATCGTCACACGTGTGGCGTAGCGTAGATGTCTACGCGAGCCCGACAGCTAACCCCGTAGGCGCCAATCGGAGATGGAGAAAGGACGCCTCGCATGTCGGGATGCCCGCGTGATCTTGCAGATCTCGAGCCCTGGACGAATTCATTTGAACGCTCAATCGCCCGCCGCGAACGCGCCGGGCGCCGCCGCTCGGAGAAGGGCGGCCGCGCCTTCGCGGCCGCAGGAGGAGGGATCGCGCTGCTCGACGCGCAGCGCGCCGCCCGCCTGCGCGACCTGGCCGACGATGAGCCCTGGCAGCTCTCGCTGGGGCGCTCGCGCGCCCGGCGGCGCGCCGCCGAGTTGCAGTTCGTGCCGGCCGGCTCCCGCGCCAAGCGCGTCTCGCTCGGCGCGCTCGCGGCGCTGACCGTCGGACCGACCGCGAGCATCGCGGCCGGCGGCGCCAGCGCATCCGCGGCCACCAGCCCCGAACCGACCACCACGACCGAAAACACGGTGGTCCTGACCGAAGGCGCCGAAGGCCGCCAGGTGCAGCTGCTCCAGCATGCGCTCGGCCTCAGCGCCGACGGCATCTTCGGCCCGGAAACGGAAGCCGCGGTCAAGCAGTTCCAGGAACGCAACGGACTCTCGGTCGACGGCATCGTCGGGCCGCAGACGTGGAACGCGCTGCGCGGCTCCGGCGGCGTGACCGCTTCGATCGCCAGCGTCTCCCCCGGCGAAGAAGGCACCGCGCACGACGCCGTCAACGAAACCGAAGGCTCCTCGAGGAGCGAAACGAAGGGCAACGCCGTCCAGCGCCTGCAGAACGCGCTGAAGCTGCCGGCGGACGGCGACTTCGGACCCGAAACCGAGGCTGCCGTCAGGCGCCTGCAGGCGCGCCACGGCCTCACGGTCGACGGCGTCGTGGGGCCGGCGACGTGGAGCGTGATCGGGATCACGGGCGAGGAAGAACTGACCCCTCCCCCCTCCGCGCTGCCGGTGCACCACGATCACCACAGCACCGCGGTCGCGGCCTCCACGGCCTCCGCTGAAGGCGGAGCCAGCGGCAACGCTGTGGAACGGCTCCAGAAAGCGCTCAAGATCAGCCCCGACGGCGAATTCGGTCCTGCAACGGAGGCGGCCGTGCGCCGGCTCCAAGCGCGCCACGGGCTCACGGTCGACGGCGTCGTCGGCCCGGCGACGTGGGCGGTGCTCGGCATCAACACCGAGAGCGAACTCAAGCCCTCCGACGCGGTGCTGCACTCCGCCTCCACGTCCTCCACCTCCTCCACCTCCTCCACCTCCTCCGAAGGAGGCGGGGAAAGCAGCTCGTCCGGTGGATCGTCGATAGTTGGCGAGGTGATCGCCGCCGGCGACGAAATCGCTACCCGTCCCTACGTCTGGGGCGGCGGACACGGCTCCTTCGCGTCCGAAGGCTACGACTGCTCGGGCTCGGTCTCCTACGCGCTGCACGGCGGCGGGCTGCTGAGCTCCCCCGAGGATTCGACCGGGCTCGAGTCCTACGGCGAACCCGGACCGGGCCAGTTCATTACGATCTACGCGAACTCCGAACACGCGTTCATGGTTGTCGACGGCAAACGCTTCGACACCGTCGCGCTCGCAGAAACCGGCACCCGCTGGTCGAGCAGCATGACCTCGACGGCGGGCTTCGTCGCACGCCACCCCGCCGGTCTCTGACAGGTTTGCCAAGGATGGCCGCACGGCCCGGGCCGCTCCCTCCGGCCCGGGCCGGCCACCCCTGAGCGCGCCGCGCCCGAGTCCCGTCGCACCCGCCTGAGAGGCTCGGCCTTCCGCCGCACGCCGCGCGGGCTGAGATGGTCGCCAAGGCTCACACGTTCACGCTCGAGGGTCCGAACGCGCGCCACGTCGTGGTGGAGCTCGACGTGCGCTCGGGCCTGCCGGCGTTCACGATCGTCGGGCTCGCCGACGCCGCGGTGCGCGAGGCGCGCGAGCGCATTCAGACGGCGGTCCGCAACAGCGGCTTCGAGTGGCCGCGCCGGCGCATCACGGCGAACCTCGCGCCGGGCGACCTGCGCAAGGCCGGGCCGGGGCTCGACCTGGCGCTCGCCTGCGCGATCCTCGCCGCCACCGGCCAGGTGCCCGCCGAGCGGCTCGCGCAGATCGGCATGTTCGGCGAGCTGGGACTGGACGGCAGCGTCCGCCCCGCCCAGGGCACCCTCGCCGTCGCGGCCGAGGCGCGCCGCCGCGGGCTCGGCACCCTGGCGCTGGCGGCGCCCGCCGGCCACGCGGCGGCGCTCGTCGAGGGCGTCGAGGTCGCGCCGCTGACATCGCTGCACAGCGCTGCGCGCCTGCT
Organism: uncultured Solirubrobacteraceae bacterium; assembly: GCA_963742805.1. Classification (GTDB taxonomy): domain Bacteria; phylum Actinomycetota; class Thermoleophilia; order Solirubrobacterales; family Solirubrobacteraceae; genus Palsa-744. The sequence continues at coordinate 1,112,576 of CAVUNG010000002.1, forward strand.
CCGCGGCGGACCGGCCGACCCCCTCCCGCCGCGCTTCGAAGACGGCGCGGGCGCGGCCGAGCACGACGAGCCCGAGCTCGCCGACGTCCGCGGTGCCCCGGAGGCGGTCCGCGCGCTCCTGGTCGCGGCCGCCGGCGGGCACAGCCTGCTGCTCAGCGGTCCGCCCGGCGTCGGCAAGACGATGCTCGCGCGACGCCTACCCGGGATCCTGCCGCCGCTCGAGGACGTGGAGGCGGTCGAGGTGGCGCGCATCCACGGCTTCGCGGACTCCTCCCCGCGAGCCTTGGATCGGCGCCCGCCCTTCCGCGCCCCGCATCACGCGACCACGGCCGCCGGGCTGCTGGGCGGCGCGGGCAACGGCTGGGTCGGCGAGCTCGCGCTGGCCCATCGCGGCGTTCTGTTCCTTGACGAGGTGAGCGAGTTCTCCCGCACCGCGCTCGAGGCGCTGCGCCGGCCGCTCGAGGAGGGCCGCGTGAGGATCGCGCGCGCCCGCCGCTGCCACGAGCTGCCGGCCAGCTTCGTGCTGGTGTGCGCGACGAACACGTGCGGCTGCGGCGCCGCACCCTGCCGTTGCTCGCCCCGCGAGCTGCAGACGCACGCGCGACGGCTGTCCGGTCCGCTGCTCGACCGCATCGAGGTGCGGGTCGCGATCGAGCCCGCCCCGCGAGCCCTCGCGCTAGAACCGGCGGCGGCGACCAGCGCGCAGGCACGCGCCGCGGTCGCGGAGGCCCGTGAGCGCCAGCGGGCGAGGCTGACGGGCGAGGACGCGATGCTCAACGCCGAGCTCGGCGCCGCCGCGCTCGCCAGGCACGTCAGGCTGGACGCGCGCGGCGAGCGGGTCCTCCGCGACGCGCGCCGGCGGGGGGAGTTGACGGGACGCGGCGAGCACCGGACCCTCGCCGTCGCTCGCACGATCGCCGACCTCGCCGGGCGAGCGCGCGTGCGTGAGGTCGACCTGGCGGCGGCGCTCGCGCTCCGCGGCGCCGCGCCGGCGAGAGGTGGGGCCGCGGCGATCGGCAGCTGAGCATCCGGGAGCGGGATACTCCCTGCACGATGTCGCAGGAGAACGTGGAGCTGGTGCGCTCCATCTACGCAGGCTGGGGAGGTGGGGACTTCAGCTCTGCCGTTTGGGCCGATCCCGAGATCGAGTTCGCCTTCGTGGACGGGCCGGAACCAGGCAGCTGGTCGGGCCGATCGGCGATGGCCGAACGCTACGGCGAATGGCTGAGCGGCTGGAAGGACTTCCGCGCCGAGCTGGAAGAGCTGATCGTCGTCGACTCGACCCGGATACTTGCTTTCGTGCACAACAGCGCGCGCGGGCGGGTCAGCGACCTGGAGATGGATCAGCGCTCGGTCGCAAATCTCTTCGAGATCAACGGCGGCAGGGTGACGCGGGTCGCTCTCTACTGGGACCGCAATCGCGCCTTGGAGGACGCGGGGCTGCAGGAGTAGGCGACGTCGCGCGGCTCCCGCGCGCCGAGCCCGGCGCCGAGACACCATGCGGACGCCGACTCAAGCGGTCTCCCGCCGCGCACCGTTGTACGAGGCCGCGAGGCCAGGACTCAAGTGCCGTTCGGCTTTGGCCGACGCTTGGGGGGAGATGATGGATCAGCTCAGCGTGGTGCGGGGGATGTGAGAGCCGTGCGCGCTTCCGAAAACGACGAGAGAGAGCAGGTCGAGCAGGAGGTCCGGCTGATCGGATCCACGCTGCGCGAACGCGCGGGGCGGGTTCTGGAGCTGGTCGTCGTGCGCTCCGCCGACGCGCACAGCGAGCTCGACCCGCAGGTCGAGGAGAGCCTCGAGCGGATCTGCACGATCGCAACCGTGACGGTGGCGGAATGGATGTCCGGCGGGCGCCCCGAGGCCGGGATGGACGCCGCCCAGGAAGCCTTCGAGCTGTTCGGGCAGCTGGCCGCCCACCGCGCGGCACCGCTGCACGAGGTGACCAAGCGCTGCCTGCGCTGGCGCGACAGCGTGGGCGACGTGCTGCGCGAGGCCGCGGCGCATCACGGCGCCTGCGACCACGCCCGCCGGCGCGCCCTGGCGATGGCACAGGCGACGCTCGACGTGACCCTCGTGCGCATGTGCGAGGTCTTCGAGCAGGAGCGCATCCGTGTCGAGGAGGAGCTCGACAGCCGCAGCGAGGAGCTCGCCTTCCTCTCCACGCACGACCAGCTCACGGGCCTTCCCAACCGCACGCTGATCCTGGACCGCGCCGAGCAGATGCTGAGCCGTGCGCGGCGCAACGGCGGACCGGTCGCCGCCCTGCACGTCAACCTCGACAACTTCACGATCGTCAACGACACGCTCGGCCACAGCGTCGCCGACGAGCTGCTGCGCGGCGTCGCCGCCCGGCTCGACGGCCTGGTCCGCGACACCGACGCGCTCGGGCGTCTCGGCGGGGACGACTTCGTCGTCGTCGCCGAGGAGGCCTCGCTCGACGCGGGCGCCGAGCTGATCGCCGAGCGGCTCCTCGAAGCGCTGAGGACGCCGTTCTCGATCGGCAGCACGGAGCTCGCGATCACGGCGAGCATCGGCGTCGCCACGGGGGCGCGCGCGAACGCCGAAGAGCTTCTCGGCGACGCCGAGATCGCCGCCCACCGGGCGAAGGTCGAAGGCAGGGACCGCTGCATGACCTTCGAGTCCGGGATGCAGGACGTGGTCCAGCGCCAGGCCGCCCTGGAGCAGGATCTGCGCGGCGCGATCGACCGCGAGGAGTTCTTCCTCGTCTACCAGCCGACGTTCGACCTGCGCGGCATGGTCCCGACGGGCGTCGAGGCGCTGATCCGCTGGCGCAGCCCGCGCCGCGGGCTCGTGCAGCCCAACGACTTCGTTCCCCAGCTGGAGCAGACCGGGCTGATCGTCCCGGTCGGGCGCTGGGTGCTCGAACAGGCCTGCGCGCAGGGGGCGCGGTGGCGCGAGGCCGGCCACCCGGTCGGCGTCGCGGTCAACGTCTCGGCCCGGCAGCTCGACGGCGACGAGTTCATCGACGTGGTCGAGCGGGCGCTCGCGACCAGCGGCATCGACCCTCACGCGCTCACGCTCGAGATCACCGAGACCGCGTTGATGCGCAACGCCCAGGAGACCGCAGCGCGGCTGCACGCGATCAAGCAGCTCGGCGTGCGGATCGCAATCGACGACTTCGGCACCGGGTACTCCTCGCTCTCCCATCTGCAGCGCTTCCCCGTCGACTCGCTGAAGATCGACCGCTCCTTCCTCTCCCAGCTCGAGGAGAACCCCGAAGGTGAGACGCTTCTGCGCACGCTTGTGCAGCTCGGTAAGGCGCTGTCGATCGAGACCCTCGCGGAGGGCATCGAGCACAGCCAGGAGCTGGCGCTCCTGCAGGAGGAGGATTGCGACAGCGGTCAGGGCTACCTGTTTGCTCGCCCGCTCGAAGCCGACGCGGCGGAGCGGTTCCTGCGCGACTGGCCGCGCCAGCAGCACGGCGCCCCCGCTGCGCGACGGGCGGGGCGGCGGGGCGGCGGCAAGCGCGACGCCGCCAAACGACCGGCGTCCTCGCGACCGACCGGCACGCCCGCGCCTTAGCGCGGGAGCCAAAGCGCGCGATCAAGTGAAGCCGGCGCGGCATGAGGCCGGCGATCTGCGAGCCGTTGGAAAGCTCGACCCGGCTCGCGCTCTCGTCGAGCACGAGCCCGCTTGGCGCTCGATCAGCGGGGAGCCGACGGCCTGCGAGAAGGCGGCGAGACCACGGCGGAGGTGGCGGAGGTCATGCATCGGCGCGCACCGGGATACTCGGTGGGCGATGTCGGAGGAGAACGTCGGGGTGGTGCTCGACCAATACGCGGCGACGAACGAACGCGACTTCCGCCGCGCCATGTCCCACTACGCCGAGGACGTCGAGATGGTGGTGCCGTTCGGCATCCGCGCCGGGACCTTCAAGGGGCTTCAGGCGGTCGGCGACTGGTTTGGAGACTGGCTCTCCACTTTCGACCGAGACGCTCGCTTCGATATCGAGGAGATCACCGAAGCCGACGATGGCTCGGTGCTGCTGGTTGCCAAGCATCACGCCATCGGCCGAGCAAGTGGCGCGGAGATCGAGGCCGAGGTGGTCTGGCACTACCGTCTGCGCGACCGCAAGATCGTGCGGGTGACGGCCTGCGACGATCGCGCTGCGGCCCTCAAAGCGGTGGGGCTGGCCGAGTAGAGCCGTTCGGGTGCTCGGGACAGGCGAGCCCGAGTTCGGGCCCCAGCCGGTGAGGATCTTCTCGACGCCCTCGATCACCTCGGCAACCAGGAGGCTCCACGGGCCGATCGCGTCGGGCTCGGGTTCGCGACTGCCAATCACCATGTCGCTCACGACCCAACGCACACCAACGCCCCGGCAGCGGCCCTGTAAAAACGCCGCCGGGGCGCAAGTGTGAGAGCGGATGAAGGGATTCGAACCCTCGACCTTCGCCATGGCAAGGCGACGCTCTAGCCAGCTGAGCTACATCCGCGCGAAGCAGGCATTCTAGCCCTCGCCCGGGCGCGGCGCAAAGCGTGGGCGTCCGCGGCCACACGGACAGCTTGTCCGCGCGCACCACCCCACCCCCCCAACCCCCTACCCCTTGAACGTCGAGCGCCCGAGATCCCCGAACGGCTCGTCGCGCTCCCGCACGGCCTCCCGGAAGCCCTCAGCCGCGGCTTTCTGCTGGAAGGCGTAGCCCTCGGCGGTGTGGCGGGTGATGCCGTCGAAGACGGTGCCGAGCACCTGCGTGCTGTGCAGCCCCTGCGCGTAGAGGGTCTGGTTGACGAGCAGCTTCATCAGCATCAGCTGGTTCACCGGCACGCGCGCGATCCGCTCCACCAGGATCTCGGTGCGCTCGCGCAGCTCCGCCGCCGGCGGCGCTTCGATCGCGAGGCCCCACTCGACGGCCTCGGAGCCGGAGAGCGAGTCGCCCGTGAACAGCAGCCGCTTGGCGCGCTGCGCGCCCACGCGGTGCGCCCACAGCGAGGTCGTGGGCGACCCCCACACGCGCGCCGGCGGGTAGCCGATCTTGGCCTCGTCCTCGATCACCAGCAGGTCCGAGCACAGCGCCATGTCGGTCCCGCCCGCGACGCAGAACCCATGCACCATGCAGACGACGGGCTTGCCGGCGTGGAAGAGGCTCATGAAGCCGCGGACGTTGCGGCTCATCATCGCGTAGTCGACCATCGGGTCCCAGGTGCCGCGCGGGTCGTGGTTGGCCGCCATCACCTGACGGGTCCAGCGGCGAGCCGGCGGGCGGGCCCTCTGCCCTGGACTCGGCGCCGGGCGAGCGGCCACCCATCCCCTCCGCGCTCTCGACGAGGTCGTAGCCGCCGCAGAATCCGGGCCCGTTGCCGGCGAGCAGCATCACGTGCACGGCCGGGTCGAGGTCCGCGCGCTCGACGCAGGCCGTCAGCGAGTCGACCAGCTCGCGCGTGATGCCGTTCCCGCGCTCGGGCCGGTCGAGCGTGATCCGCGCGACACGATCGCGCACCTCGTACTTGACGGGCTCACCCGCCCCACGCTCGCTCATCGCGCGGACTCTACATCCGCGATACTCCCCGCCGATGCCGAGCGACAAGACCCTCTCGCGCTTCTCGATGGCCGTCCCGGCCTGGGCCGTCCGCGCCAGCGGCAAGCTGAACGTGCCCGTCTACCGGCTCACGCGCGGGCGCGTCGGCAGCAAGGTCGGCAACGCCCCCGTGCTGCTGCTCACGACCACGGGCCGCCGCTCCGGCCAGCAGCGCACGGCGCCCGTCGCGTTCATGCACGACGGCGGCAACGTCGTCGTGATCGGCTCGAACGCCGGCAACCACGAGCCCGCCTGGTCGTTCAACCTCAAGGCCGACCCGGATGCCGAGGTCGAGATCGGTCCGGCGCACAGCCAGGTGCGCGCCAGGCTCACCGAGGGCGAGGAGCGCGAGCGGCTCTGGCGTGCGATGAACGCGCAGTACGAAGGCTTCGAGGCCTACAGGGCCAAGGCCGGCCGCGAGGACATCCCGGTCTTCGCACTCGAGCCGCGCTAGGCCCGGAGGCCTCTCCAGGGCCCGCCGGCCGGGCCGTCCGAGGACGCATCGCGCGCGTCCGCTCGAGGGGTTGAGCCAGGCGCTAGCCTGAGTACATGAGACTGTTTGGCAGTGACAAGACAACGTTGATCGATCCCTCGAGCGCGCTGCCGGGCCGCGAGAGCGAGATCGCCGTCCCCGACCGTCATTTCGTGCTCGGCACGCCGCTGAAGCCACCGTTCCCGGAGGGCGTCCGCACCGCGATCTTCGGCATGGGCTGCTTCTGGGGCGCAGAGAAGATCTTCTGGGAAGCCGACGGCGTCTACACGACCGCGGTCGGCTACGCGGGCGGCACCACGCCGAACCCGACCTACGAGGAGGTCTGCAGCGCGCGCACCGGTCATGCCGAGGTGGTGCTCGTGGCCTACGACACAGCGAAGACCAGCTACGAGCAGATGCTGAAGCTGTTCTGGGAGGACCACGACCCGACGCAGGGCATGCGCCAGGGCGCGGACGTCGGCACCGGATACCGCTCGCTGATCCTGTGGGACGGCGCCGACCAGAAGGCGGCCGCCGAAGCGTCGCTCGCGATGTACCAGGACAAGCTCTCCGCGGAGGGCTACGGCACGATCACGACCGAACTCGAGCAGGGCGGCGAGGCGCATCCCTTCTACTACGCCGAGGACTACCACCAGCAGTACCTGGCGAAGAACCCCGGCGGGTACTGCCCGAACCACTCGACTGGGGTTTCCTGCCCGATCGGGCTCGGCGTTCAGGCGCCGGCCGCGGGAACGCCCTCGGCCTGACCCCGAGATCCTCGCACCGGCCGCAGCCGCGCTGCTGCGCCGGTGCCGGGTCCTCGCGCAGCGCGACGCCCCCGGTCACTCCCGCCGCGCCGCCGCCGCGCGCGCCTCCTCGTGGCTCAAGAACGTCTCGACGTGCGCGAGCCGGCCGTCGCGGAACTCGGCCAGGAACGCGAGCGGCATCGCCACCGGCGCGCCGCTGCCCACTCCGCGCCCGACGGCGCGCCCGAGCATCAGCACGGCGCCCCCCGGCAGCTCGACGAGCTCCTCGCCCTCCACGGCGAGGCTCTGCCACGTGTCGCGGCTCTCGGCGAAGTAGCGGTCGATGCCCGCGCGCCCGGCGTAGGCTCCGGCGCCGATCGCGCCGGGGAGCGAGGGCATCCAGACGAAGTCCTCGGTCACGAGGGCGGCGAAGCCCTCGACGTCACGCGCGTTGAACGCCGCGAGGCCTCGCCGCACGAGCTCCACGTTCTCGCCTGCCATCGGCGGAAGTATCCACCCGCCGGGAGACCCATTCCGCCCCGGGCCTGCGGCCGGCCGCTAGCCGACGGTCAGCTGCCAGGTCGTCTGCAGCGAGATCCCGCTCGCGTAGTGCTCCACCTGGACGATCGTGTGCGCTCCGGGGGCCAACGGGCGCAGCATCAGGGCGTCGCCGTGGGCGGCCCCGTATCCGCGCGTGCGCCCGGCCACTTTGAGCACGTTGCCCCGTGAGGGCATCGTGAAGTGGAAGACGGGGGTGGCAACGGGGTAGAAGGCCGGCGTGAGCGGCGTGCCGTCGACGCTCACTTCATCACCCTTGAGCTTGAAGCTCGCCGCACAGGCGGCGAGACGGGCACGTGTGGCGTGATAGGGCGCGGGCTCGACGGTGGAGCACTCGAAGCCGGGACCCTCGAGGAACAGGTAGCGGCCCGCCGGGATCGTGCAGGTCACGGTGGCCGGCGCGTCGTTTTCGTAGGCGTCCTGGAGGAACCACACCTTGGCCGTCTGGCCCTGGGTGAGGCATTTCAGCGGGGCCTTGGGGGCTTCGATGTCGAGGTGGCCGTGAGCGAGCAGCGACTGCCACTCCGCCACCAGCCACTGGGTGTAGTTCCTCCCGGCGACCCGTTCGCCCCGCGGCACCACGCCGCTCGCCGGCGCCCCGGTGGCGCCGGGGACGAGGACCGCGAGCGCGGCCGCGGACACCGAGATCAATGCGATGAGACCCTTCACCCTGCGCCCCCCTGGCCGTCGCGACGAGTCCGCCAGTCTAGCCGGACGGGACTTGCGGCGGGGGCAGCTGAGCCTTTGCACAGCAACGGCCCCGCCACAAGGACGGGGCCGTCGACTGTCCACCGTTCGCTGCCCTGCGCGCCCGCCCGAGAGCGGGACGCGCAGACCAACGTTTTTGCCCGGGCGCGCCCCCTAGGCTCCGGCTCCAGCCGGCTGGACGGCACCACCGCCCGGCTGCCAACCCGGCGCGTGCGGCCCGCCGAGCGTCGGCACGTCTGAGGGGTAGACCTCGTTGCCGTGGATCGCGTGATCGCCGATCTCCAGCTCCTCGTCGGAGAGACGTAGGGGCAGGAAGATCCCGACCAGCTTCAGCAGGATGAACGTCACGGCCCCGCTGAAGAGGATCACCCACAGCCCGGTCTCGGCCTGCCAGCGCAGCAGCGTCCAGCTGCCGCCGTGGAAGACGCTTTCCTTCCCCGGCAGGTTCGCCGCGCCGCCGATGCCGATGTACTCGACCAGCTTCGGGTTCGGCGAAGACGCCGACAAGCAACCCGCCGACGAGCCCCGCGATCCCGTGCGTATAGATCGACTCCCAAGGTGTCATCCACACTTCGGAACACGGGCGCTCGGCTCAGGAACCTGATCGCCATCCACACGATCGTCGAGGCGATGATCCCGACCGCACAGCGCACCCCAGCCGTTGACGAAACCGGCGCATGGCGTGATCGCCACGAGCCCGGTGATCATGCCGTTGACCGAGCCGATCAGTGATGGCTTGTCGCGGAAGATGTAGTCCCACGCGATCCACACCATCATCGCGACAGCGGTGCACAGGTTCGTGTTGATCACAGCCGCCGACGCGTTGGCGCCCGCGTAGTAGGAGTCACCACCGTTGAAGCCGTTCCATCCGAGCCACAGCAGCCCCGCCCCCGCCATCACCATCAGCAGGTTGTTGGGCGCATCGATCTCGCGATCTCGTTGCAACCGTGGTCCGATCACCGCCGCCGCCACGAACCCGGAGATGCCGGCCGAGAGATGGATCACGTATCCACCGGAGTAATCCAGCGCGCCGTGGGCCGCGAAGAAGCCGCCGCCCCAGATCAGGAACGCGTTGACGGTGTACACGAACGTGATCCACAGCACCACGAACGGGATCCACGCCTTGAAGCTGACCCGCCCGAGGACCGACCCCAGCATCAGGATCGGCGTGATCGCCGCGAACACGAACTGGAAGTAGACCAGCGAGGCCTCCGGGAAGTGGAACGGCGGCCCTTCCGTGATCGACGGGATGATCGCCTGCCCCTCCTCGGCGCCTGCAGACAGCACGGTCCCCGACTTGCCCCAGAAGGTGTCGAAGAACCCTTTGCCATGGCCGATCGGGGTCCCGAAGCCCATCTTGAAGCCCCAGCCCACCATGCGATCAGCACGAGCGCGAAGGCGACGAACGTGAGCATCATGCTGTTGACCGACCAGCGCTTCTGCATGACACCGCCATACAGAACCGCCAGGCCGGGCAGGCACATCAACCCGACGAACGTCGCGGCGGTCATCTGCCACGCGTTGTCGCCGGCATTCAGCCAGTGTGGGTATGCAAGCCAAGTACCCATATGCCTCCGTTCCTACGTTTGCGTTTGGTGGACAGCGCCGAAGGCCACGGGGCCCCCCGGGCACCGACGACAGTGCCGCACATGCAACCGGGAGCGCCGGGAGGCGGCTAGGGCCACCGTGCCCAAGAGTTCGCGCCCGGCTTTCGACAGCTGTCGATACGGAGGCAGAAAGCCCCGCAACGGCGGGGCGGGAGCCCTATTCGGGGTTTCGGAAGGGGAAGCCCGCGTGTTCGCAGGCGACGCGCATCTCGTCCTTCAGGCCCTTGTAGGCCCCGGAGGCGCAGAGCTGGCGCGCGCGTTCCCCGCAGCCCTTGACCTCGGCGGCGCCGAGAGTGCTCGGGAACTCCAGGTCTATGCAGTCCGCGCGGGCGGGCGCCCCGCTGGAGGCCGCGAACACGATCAGCGCGACCGCGGCGATCGCGACGATCGCCGCGACGATGCCCATGACCGTCTTCTCGCGCCGGCCCCAGCGCAGCGGCTCGGAGAGCCGCCGCGCCTGTTCCTGCATCACCATGCCCGAAGGCTAGATGATCAGCTCGCCGCCGGCGCGTCCTGCTCGGAGGCGTCCTGGCGGGCGGCTGCGTTCTCGGGCGCGAACTGCAGCGCCGCCGAGTTGATGCAGTAGCGCTGGCCGTTCGGCCCGGGGCCGTCGTCGAACACGTGTCCGAGGTGGCCGCCGCAGGTGCGGCAGAGAACCTCGGTGCGGCGCATGAAGAGGCTGTTGTCGGGACGCAGCTCGACCGCCTCGGCGACGGCGGGCTCGGTGAAGCTGGGCCAGCCGGTGCCCGAGTCGAACTTGGTGTCGCCGCTGAACAGCGTGGCGCCGCAGCCGGCGCACGTGTAGTCGCCGGACTCCTTGTTGTAGGTGTAGTCGCCGGTGAAGGGTGCCTCGGTGCCGGCCCGCCGCAGCACGTCGTACTGCTCGGGCGTCAGCTCCCTGCGCCACTCCTCGTCGGTCTTCACCACACGCTTCTCGTCAGTAGCCATACATAGGTTCTAGCAGCGCGTTCAAGCCCCGGAACCGCGCTCGCGGCGTGCTATTCTGATCCTTACGTTCACGTCAGGTTTTGATTCTTAAGGGTTTGGAGGTTCGCGTAGTGCGGACGATCGCGAAGCGCACGGGACACAGGCGGATCGGCGTCGGCGCCGACCACGAGAACTACCGCTGGTGGGCCCTGTCCTGCACGAGCCTCGGGATGCTGCTGGCCGCGACCAACTCGGGCACGCTGATCATCGCCCTCCCCGATCTCGAGCGCTCGCTGCACGCGAGCCTGCTCGCGCTCGTGTGGGTGATCCTGGCCTACCTGATCGCCGCCACGGTGCTCGTTCTGATGGCCGGGCGCCTCAGCGATCTGTTCGGCCGCAAGCGTGCCTACGTGGCGGGCTTCGTGCTGTTCGCGCTCGCCTCGCTCGGCGCCGGCTTCTCCTCCGGCGCGACCGAGCTGATCGTCTGGCGCGTGCTGCAGGGGATCGGCTCGGCGTTCCTGTTCGCGAATGCGGCGGCGCTCGTCACCGACGCCTTCCCCAAGCGCGAACTCGGCCTCGCGATGGGCGCCAACACGATGGTCGCGGCGATCGGGCTCGTGCTCGGCCCCGTGCTCGGCGGCGTGCTCGTCTCGATCTCCTGGCACTGGGTCTTCTGGTTCAACGTGCCGCTCGCGCTCGCCGGCGCGGCCTGGGGCGGGCTCGTGCTCCGCGAGCTCGCGAAACCGGACGAGGTGCGCGGATACGACGTGCTCGGCACCGTCACCTTCGTGCTCGGGCTCACCGGCCTGGTGCTCGGCGTCTCCAAGGGCGGGCTCTCCGGTTGGAACAACACGGTCGTCATCGTCGGCCTCACCGCCGCCGCGGTGCTGCTGCCGACCTGGGTCGCGATCGAGAAACACTCGCGCGCGCCGATGCTCGACCTCACGATCTTCAAGAACCGCCTGTTCGCGGCGGCGAGCGCCGCCGCCTTCATCAACGGCCTCGCGCGCTTTGCGCTGATGTTCGTGTTCGTCTTCTACTACCAGGGCGCTCAGGGCGACGACCCCGTCCTGGCCGGCGTCAAGCTGATCCCCCTCGCCCTCGGGATGCTGATCGCCTCCCCCCTGGCCGGCATCTACGCCGACCGCCACGGCTCGCGCTCGCTGGCCGCGATCGGGATGGTCGTGAGCGCCGCCGGGCTCGGCCTGATGACGACCCTGGAGGCCGGCAGCCCCTACTGGCAGAGCGCGACGTGGCTGGCCCTCGTGGGCATCGGCTCGGGCATGTTCAACAGCCCCAACACCGCCGCCATGATGGGCACCGTGCCGCCGCACCGCCGCGGCATCGCCGCGGGCGCGCGAACTCTGCTGCAGAACACCGGCGCGGTGCTCTCGATCGCCTTCGTGATGGCCGTCGTCACCTCGGGGATTCCCAAAGCAACCCTGTTCGCGATCTTCTCCGGCCTGGCCACGGGCCTCTCCCCCGCGCGCCTGGCCCCCTTCATCCACAACATGCACGTGGCGCTGTGGGTGCTCGCGATCGTCTCGCTGATCGGCGCCGGCGTGTGCCTGCTGCGCCCGGCGCACGCCGAGGCCCTCGACGACGAGGAGGAGCCGTTCGCGGAAATCGTCGCCGAGGACGAAGCGCGGGCGGCGGAGTCGGTGGCGGTCTGATGGCCGCGCGCAAGAAGGGCGAGCACACGCTGCGGATCGGCGACGTCGCACGCCTGGTCGGCACCACCCCGAGCACGATCCGCTACTACGAGGAAATGGGCCTGCTTGCCCGAGGCCGGCGGAGCGACCCTCCGGCGGGCACCGGCTCTACACCGACGAAGAGGTCGCGCGGCTGCAGCGAGGTCATGCGCCTGAAAGAGCTGCTCGGGCTGACCCTGGAGGAGCTCAAGGAGCTGCTGGCCGTCGAGGAGGCGCGCGCCGAGGTGCGCGCCGAGCTGCGGCGCGAGGACGTGGCGCCGGCCCGCCGGCGCGAGCTGCTGCTCGAGGCCGGTCGGGCACATCGACCGGCAGCTCGAGCTGGTCCGCCATCGCGCCGCCGAGCTGGGGAAGCTGCAGGAGGAGCTGAGCGAGACGCGCAAGCGCGTGCGCCGCAAGATCCGCGAGCTGGACGCGCACAGCGAGGGCTCGTTTCCGCCGGAGGAGCCCGTCAAGCGCTCCTCCTGAGCGGCGAGGAGCCCCAGCGGCGGGCGCCCAACGGTTAGGCTCGCCGCTATGAGCGAGGCGCATCCGCAGCCGAGCCCCGAGGGTGTTCCCGGCGCGGTCACGGACCCGTCCCGCATCCTCGGCCACGACTCGTGTACCCCGGCCACGGCGCCGATCCCATCAACGCCTACCTCGCGCGCCCGTCGAGGAAGGGGCGCGCGCAGGGCTGATCGTGATCCACGAGGCGGGCGGGCTCGGCGATCACATCCGCGACGTCGTGGGCCGCTTCGCGAACATCGGCTACGTCGCGCTCGGCGTCGACCTCTACACGCGCGAAGGCGGCCCGCCGACGCCGGGGGACTGGGATGGCGATCTTCGCGCGCCTGTTCTCGATGCCCGACGAGCGCGTGCTCGGCGACCTCGACGGCGCCGCCGATCTGCTGCGCGCCCGTGAGGACGTGACCGGCAAGGTCGGCTGCATCGGCTTCTGCATGGGCGGTCGCTACACGCTGCTGTTCGCGACCGCGCGCAAACAGCTCGACGCCGCCGTCGACTGCTGGGGCGGCTTCATCGACCGCGCCACCAACGAGGAGCGCTCGACGCCCGAGCGCCCGACGCCGCCGCTGGAGCTGGCCCCGCAGCTGTCGTGCCCGCTCTACGCCGCCTTCGGCGAAGAGGACCAGAACCCCTCGCCCGCGCTCGCCGGGCCGCTGACCGAGGCGGCCGCCAAGAGCGGCCGGCAGGTCCTCGCCGAGGTGTACGAGGACGCGAGCCACGCGTTCTTCGCCGACTACCGGCCCTACCTACCGCCCCGAGCCGGCGCGCGCGGCTGTGGGAGCACGTCGTGCCGTTCCTGCGGCACGGCCTAACTCTGCGGCCGATCGTAGAGGCTGGCGGCCCGGCCTTCATATAGTGGGGCGCATCCGGCGCCGCGCGGGCCCCCGTGCGGATCGAGAGGAGGCCTCGAGTGGAGCGCAAGTGGTGGACGTTGATCGCGGTGTCGGTCGCGATCTTCATGCTGCTGCTCGACATCACCGTGGTCAACGTCGCGCTGCCGGACATCCAGCGCTCGCTGCACTCGAGCTTCAGCGACCTGCAGTGGGTCGTGAACGCCTACTCGCTGACGCTCGCGGCGTTCCTGCTCACCGCCGGCTCGCTCGCCGACCTCGTCGGGCGCCGGCGCGTGTTCGTGCTCGGCCTGGTGGTCTTCACGCCGCCTCGGCCGCCTGCGGGCTCTCGAGCTCGCCGCTCGCGCTCAACCTCTTCCGCGCGTCCAGGGCATCGGCGGCGCGATGATGTTCGCGACCTCGCTGGCGCTGATCGCCTCAGGCCTTCCACGGCCGCGAGCGCGGGCTCGGCCTTCGGCGTCTACGGCGGCGTGATCGGCGCCGCCGTCGCGGTCGGTCCGGTGATCGGCGGCGTGATCACCACGGGCATCGGCTGGGAATGGATCTTCTTCGTCAACGTGCCGATCGGCATCGCCGCCGTGCTCGCTCGACGCTGACGCCAGGTCGCAGGAGTCGCGCGACCCGAACGCGCACGGGCGTCGACTGGATCGGCCTCGTCACCTTCTCCGGGCGCGCTGTTCACTGCTCGTGTTCGCCCTGATCAAGGGCAACGAAAAGGGCTGGGGCTCGACCGAGATCGTCTCGCTGCTCGTCGGCATCGGTGGTGCTGTTCGCGATCTTCCTGATCGCCGAGCTGCGCCAGGAGCGCCCGATGCTCGACCTCTCGCTGTTCCGAAGCCGGCCTTCACCGGCGCGAGCCTCGTCGCGCTCGCGATCTCCGCCTCGATGTTCTCGATGTTCCTCTACCTCACCCTCTACATCCAGGACGTGCTCGGCTACACCCGCTGCAGGCGGGCCTGCGCTTCCTGCCGATCACGCTGATCTCGTTCGTCGTCGCGCCGATCTCCGGGCAGTGTCGCGTGTCGCGTGCCGATCCGGCTGCTGATCGGCGCCGGCCTGTTGCTCGTCAGCGGCGGCCTGCTGAGCATGACCGCGATCGACGCGAGCTCCGGGCTGGACGACGCTGATCCCCGGCTTCCTGCTCGCCGGCGCCGGCATCGGCATGATCAACCCGCCGCTCGCCTCGACCGCCGTCGGCGTCGTGCACCACTCGCGCAGCGGCATGGCCTCGGGCATCAACAACACCTTCCGCCAGGTGGGCGATCGCAACCGGCGATCGCCGGCCTCGGCGCGGTCTTCCAGCACCAGATCGCGATCAACGACGACGAGCGCGCTCGGCGGCGGCCGCGGTCGGCGCACGTCTCGCCTCGGCGCACGGGCTTCAACCCGGCGCTCGTCTCGCGGCGGCGGTGCGCCCGATCGCCGAACGGCTCCCCGCACCGGCCGCACGCCGCGCTGCATCCACGCCTACCGTGTCGGCTTCACCGGCGCGCTCACCACGATCCTGTGATCGCCTCGGCGATCGCGCTGCTCGGCGCCATCGCCGCGCTTCGCCCTGATCCGCAGCCGCGACTTCGTCGCCTCCTATGAGCCCGGGCGCCGAGGGCGAGGCGCAGCCGGCGACTGTCGCGGCCGGCTGACCGCGCTCGACCGGCGCTCAGGGCGAGCTCTCGCCGCGCGGACTCCTGGAAGCCCTTGCAGCGGAGCACCGGGACGCGCGGGTAGCGCGGATACGCTGGGTCCTCACGGGAGCGACGGCACAGCGAGAAGCTGGAGCCGCGCGTGTTCCGGACGATCTGCTGATGGGTGCAGCGGTCGCAGAGCCCCGCGCCGATGCCGCCGGGGCGCTGGGATGGCTGCGGAGCGGGCACGCATCCAGATTACGGACGGACGCGCCCTCGCCGTGCGATAATCGTTGACTGCACAACTATGACCACGTTCTACCGACTCCTCGGCTTCCTGCGTCCCTACCGGCGCGGCTCGCCGTCTCCTGGGCGCTCGCCTGCCTCGCGATGGTCATGACGGTGCTGATCCCCTGCGCTCACCGGCCGCGCGGTCGGAAGCGATCCAGAAAGGGCGCCAACGCACTCGAGGCTGCACGAGCTCGCGATGCGCGCGCACGACCGCCACGAGCTGGTGGTGCTCGCGGTCGTGATCGTCGCGCGCCGTGCTGCGTGCGCTGGGGGCTCACGTACGGGCGGCGGATGATCGCCGGACGCGTCTCGCTCGGCGATCGAGTACGACCTGCGCGAGCTGATCTACGGCCACCTGCAGCGCCTCGAGCTCGGCTTCTTCGACCGCCAGCAGACGGGGCAGCTGATGTCGCGCGCCACGGTCGACCTGCAGGCGGTGCGCTTCTTCCTCGGCTACGGGCTCGTGTTCATCCTGCAGGTCGGCGCTGACGATCGTGCTCGCCGGCGATCGCGATGATCGCGATCGAACCGAAGCTCGGCGCTGATCGCGCTGATCCCGGTCCCGTTCGTCGTGCTGATCTCCCAGCGATACGGCCGCGCGAGCGCGTCCGGCGATCCAGGAGGTCCAGCAGCGCATCGGCGAGCTGACCGCGGACGCCGAGGAGAACATCTCCGGCGTGCGCGTCGTGAAGTCCTTCGCGCGCGAGCCGCACCAGCTCGAGCGCTTCCGCGACAGCGTCGCGCGCGTGTTCGACCAGTCGATGGTCGCCACGCGGCTGGAGGCCACGCTACAACCCGGTGATCGGCTTCCTGCCCCAGCTCGGCCTCGCCGCCGTGCTGCTGATCGGCGGCGAAGCCGTGATCCACGCCGCACCTGACCCTCGGCCAGTTCACCGCCTTCTACCTCTACCTGAACATGCTGATCGGGCCGATGCGCTCGCTCGGCGTGACGCTCGGCCTCGCCCAGCGCGCGACCGCCTCGGGTGCGCGCATCTTCCAGGTGCTCGACCGCGAGCCGCGGATCGTCGAGCGGCACGGACGCCGCGCCGCTGCCGCCCGGCAACGGGCACGTGCAGCTGCGGGACGTGACGCTCCGCTACGACGAAAGCGACGAGTTCGGCGCCGCCTACGTGCACGCCGGCGGCCACGGCGCCGCGCTGCAGCTCGAAGGCGGCCATTCCGGCAACGGCGACGGGCCGGACGGGGCCGGACCACGCGTGCGGCCCTTTGCGAGGTCGACCTCGACGTCCCGGCCGGGCACCACCGTCGCCCTGGTCGGCGCCACCGGCTCGGGCAAGACGAGCCTCGTCTCGCTGATCTCGCGCCTGTACGACGCGAGCGCGGGCGAGGTGCTGCTCGACGGCGCCGACGTGCGCGACGTGCGACCTGCGCTCGCTGCGCCAGGCGGTCGGCGTCGTCAGCGACGACCCGTTCCTGTTCTCGGCCACGCGTCGCGGAGAACATCGCCTACGCACGGCCCGACGCGAGCGCGCGCAGGAGATCGAAGCGGCCGCCCGCCGCGCGCAGGCCGACGAGTTCATCGAGCGCCTGCCGCAGGGCTATCGACACGCGCGTCGGCGAGCGCGGGCTGACGCTCTCGGGCGGCCAGCGCCAGCGCCTCGCGATCGCCCGCGCGCTGGTCGCCGACCCGCGCGTGCTGATCCTCGACGACGCGACCTCCTCGGTCGACGCCTCCACGGAGCAGGCGATCAAGCGCGCGCTCGACGAGGCGATGGCGCGGGCGCACGACGTTCGTCATCGCCCACCGCCTCTCGACGATCGCGCTGGCCGACGAGATCGTCGTGCTCGACCACGGCCGCATCGTCGCCCACGGCGACCACGAGAAGCTGCTCGAGGCCTCCGAGCTGTACCGCGAGATCGTCGAGAAGGGCCTGCCCGACCAGGTGTTCATGACGCGCAAGCCGCTGCGAGCCGGAGGTGAGCGGCCTGTGAGCCCGATGGTCGGACGCGGCCCGGGCCCGGCAGTGGGACGGCGCGCGCGCGAGCGCGGGGCACGCGCGGGCGCAACCTGCGCGGCCTGCTGCGCGCTCGCTGCGAGCCCTACCGCCGGCGCAGCGCGCTCGCGATGCTCGCGCGCTGCATCGTCGGCACGGCGGCCGCGCTCGCGCCGCCGCTGCTCGCCAGGGCCGGCGATCGACGAAGGGCATCGAAAAGCACGACGCGCAAAGCGCTGCTGCTCGTCGTCGTCGCCTTCCTGCTCTGCGGCGCTGCTCGTGTGGCTGATGACCTACGTGCAGACCTACCTCGTCGGCTGGGTCGGCCAGCGCGCGCTGGCCGACCTGCGCATCCGCATCTTCGACGCACCTGCAGTCGCTGCCGATCGGCTTCTACGAGAGCCGCCCGGCGGGCGTGCTGATCTCGCGCATGACCAACGACGTCGAGGCGCTCGACAGCCTCGTGACCGACTCGGTCGTGACGCTGTTCCAGTCCGGCCTGACCCTGATCGGGACGATCGTGCATCCTGCATCTACCTCGACGCCAAGCTCGCGCTGCTGACGTTCGTGCGTGCTGCCGCTGCTGCTGCTCGGCTCGCTCTGGTTCCGGATCGTCTCGGCCGGCGCCTTCCGCCGCACGCGCGAGACGATCGGCGCGATCACCGGCGACCTGCAGGAGAGCGCTCTCGGGCGTGCGCGTCGTGCGCAGCTTCGCGCCAGGAGCGCGCGCCACCAAGCACCGCTTCGCCGCGCTCAACGGCGACAACCGCGACGCGAACATGACGTCACCGTGCAAGCTGAACGCCGCGTACTTCCCGAGCCGTCGAAATGCTCTCCGGGCTCGCGGTCGCGGCGATCGTCGTCTACGGCGGCTACCAGGCGATCGACAGGCCACGTCACGGTCGGCACGGTCGTCGCGTTCGTCGCCGCGCTCTCGAACCTCTTCGAACCGATCCAGCAGCTCTCGCAGCTCTACGCGACCTACCAGTCCGGGATGGCGGCGCTCGAGAAGATCTTCCAGCTGCTGGACGTCCGCCCGACGCTGACCGACCGCGACGGACGCGATCGACCTCGCGCGCATCCGCGGCGAGGTCGCCTTCGACGACGTCTCCTTCGCCTACGCGCCCAGCAGGCCGCGGCCGAGCGAGGAGGCCGCCGCCGGTGTTCGCGCTGGAGCACGTGAGCCTCGACGATCCCGCCCGGCCAGACGGTCGCGCTGGTCGGGCGCCACCGGCGCCGGCAAGTCGACGATGGCGAAGCTCGTCGCCCGCTTCTACGACCCGACCTCCGGACGCGTGCTCGTCGACGGCCACGACCTGCGCGACGTGTCGAGCCGCTCGCTGCGCTCGCAGATGGGGATCGTGCCCCAGGAGGCGTTCCTGTTCTCGGGCACGGTCGCCGAGAACATCGCGTTCGGGCGCCCCGACGCCGACCGCCGAGCAGATCCGCGAGGCGGCGGCGACCGTCGGCGCCGAGGAGTTCATCGCAGAGCTTCCGCACGGCTACGACACCGAAGTCGGCGAGCGCGGCGCGCAGCTGTCCGCCGGCCAGCGCCAGCTGATCGCCTTCGCCCGCGCGCTGATCGCCGACCCGCGCATCCTCGTCCTCGACGAGGCGACCTCCAACGTCGACCTGCACACCGGAGGCCAAGATCGAGAAGGGCCTGCGCCGCCTGCTCGCCGGGCGCACGTCGATCGTGATCGCGCATCGCCTCTCGACGATCCGCCAGGCCGGGCGCATCGTCGTCCTCGAGCACGGCCAGATCGCCGAGCAGGGCACCCACGAAGAGCTGCTCGAGGCCGAAGGCCGCTACTACGAGCTCTACCGCGACTGGGCCACGCAGGCCGCGGCGTAGCCGCGACTAGCTCGCCGCGGCGAGCGCCGGCTCGCTCTCGGCGATGAAGTCGAGGAGCACCTCTAGAAAGCGCTCCGGCTCGTCCAGCATCGGGAAGTGGCCCGAGCGCTCGAGCACCTCGAGGCGGCTGGTCCGCAGCCGCGCGTGCGCGTCGCGGCCGTGGGCGACCGGGATGATCGAGTCCCGTTCCCCCCAGATCAGCAGCAGCGGCAGGCGCTCGGCCAGGTAGAGGCGGTTGGTGGCGTCGATGCGCTGGCCCGCGGGGTCGACGACCGCGCGCAGCGTGTGCAGGAAGGCGGCTCGGCTGGCCGCGTCGGAGAGCGTGTTGTGGCCGCGGGCCATCTGCTCCAGATCGGTGCCGAGGCGCAGGCCGACACGGTCCAGGGCGCCGCCGACGCGGGCGCCCACGCCGAGCAGGCGCGAGGCGGCGAGCAGCGGCAGCACCAGCTCCGAGCCGGGCAGCGACGCAGCGCGCAGCAGCAGGCTCACCTCGCGGCCGAGCCCGCCGCTGTCGACCAGCACGAGCCGCTCACACATCTCCGGGAACTGGTAGGAGAACTGCATCGCGATGCCGCCGCCGAGCGAGTGGCCGACGAGTGTCGCGCGCTCGTGCCCGAGCGCCAGCAGCAGGTCGCGAACGCAGCAGGCGTGCGCGCCGAGCGAGTAGTCGCCCTTCGGCTTGTCGGAGGAGCCGTGACCGGGCAGGTCGGGCGCGATCACCGTATGCGAGCGCGCGAGCCCCGGCATCACCCGCTCCCAGACCCCGGAGTCGGAGGTGATGCCGTGGATCAGGACGATCGGCGGCCCCTCCCCCGCGACGCGGTAGGCCAAGCGGTCGCCGTGAAGCGTGACGTGGCGGCGCTGGGGCCTGCGCCTGATCACCGTCTGCCCCTTGCCGGCCGCTGTGCGCTCATGCCCCATATATCTACCCGCCGCAGCGGCGGCGACACGGACCCTTGCGCGGGACAGGGATTTCCGGATAGGTTCGGGCGCACGGCATCGATTCGGGAGGGACGATGTTCTGGAAGGGAAACCGGCCGGCGCTCCGTGCCGGCCTCGGGAAGGGAAACCGGCCGGCGCTCCGTGCCGGCCTCGGGAAGGGAAACCGGCCGGCGCTCCGTGCCGGCCTCGGGAAGGGAAACCGGCCGGCGCTCCGTGCCGGCCTCGGGAAGGGAAACCGGCCGGGGCTCCGTGGCGGCCTCGGGAAGGGAAACCGGCCGGGGCTCCGTGGCGGCCTCGGGAGGCACGGGGTCTCGCGTGCGCAGTCGCGCCGCGACCGCGAGTGGCGGCGGTTCGTTCGCGATCTGACCGAGCCGTCGAGCCAGCTCTCGCCGGCTGAGGACGAGCGCATGCGAGCCTTTCTCGAGAGCCACGCCGAGGAGCAGCATCGGCCGGAGCCGCCCGCCGAGCGCGCCGCCTAGCCGCGCTCGGTCGGCGCGCTCATCCGCCGATGCAAATCGCGCAGGGCAGGTTTTCCGTGATGTCCTCGAGCGCGGTGAAGGCCAGCTTCCTCGCGCCCTGGTGCGTCTCGACGCCATAACCGCCGCCTTCGGTGCCGTCGCGATACCCGTAGAACGTCACCCCCTTCACATAGCCGGTGCTCCGGGCCCAGAGGGAGAACTGGAAGATCGCCCAGGCCTGTTCGAGTTCGGTGTACTGGAGCGAGTCGCCGGTCGGGCCTTTGGTCGGGAACCCGATCTCGGTGATGTAAACCGGCTTCTGCGAGGCGTTGTGGGCGGCTTCGACGAGGTGCCGGTTGCCCAGGATCGCGCTCGCGCGCGATCCCGTGCCACCGTACGGGTGGCTCGTGACCCCGTCGACGTCGGCGAGCGCCGTGGCGTTCTTCGACCACGCTTCACCCCACGCGTTCGAGGAGTCGTGGCCGCCGTCCCATGAGGCGAGCTCCAGCGGCCGCGCGGCGCCGAAGTCGGCCACCAGCGCTTGGTGGACTTCGATCAGCAGGCGCGCGTAGCTTTCGCGGTTGGCCTGCGATTCGGAGCTGCTGCCCCAGAACCAGCTGCCGCCCGGCTCGTTGAGCACCTCGACCGCGTACACGTGCGGGTTGGCCTTGACGAAGTTGACGACCTTTTCGACGTAGGCGGCGTGGTTCAGGCCGCTGACCCCGGACGACGAGTACGGGCCGGACTCGTCGGCGATCACTTTCAGACCCACGGCTTCCCAGGGCGTCAGCTTGGGCGGCGTGTCGAGCCTCACGACCGTGCCGAGGTGCTTGACGTCGCCGGGTTCGCCGCTGCCCCAGTAGCCGGCGTTGAGGCCCACGAAGAAGCTGCCGGAGGTTTCTTCCCGCGGCGGTTCTTCAGGCGGCGTTTCTTCTTTCCCAGGGGGTTCTTCGATGGGCGGTTCTTCCGGCGGTTTTTCTTTTTTGGGCCGTTCTTTCTTGGGCGGTTCTTCTTTGGGCGGTTCTTCTTTGGGCGGTTCTTCTCCCGGTTTGCCCGTTTTGCGGCCGGGGAAGGCGATGTTGACCGTGTCCGACCATTCGCGCCCTTCGACGGAACGCACCCGGTAGCTGATCGTTTCGCCGGGGTGCGCTTCGGGCGTGTAGGACGTCCCTTCGACGCGAACGCTGGCGAGGCGCTGTTCGCCGGCCTGTTCCTGCACGCGGTAGACCCCGGCAGAGCCGGCAGGCGTCCAGTTCAATGTTTTGCCGGACACCGAAAGATTCGGTACCAGCACGAGTGCTGTGAGCAGCGCGGCGATCATGCCGGACTAGACCTCCCGGCGCGCGGTGCGACCACTGTCGACCCGGCGCCCCTCTCGGAGAGCTATGACGTTCCGTCGTACCTCAGAAGTGGGCAGATAAGCACATCGCTACCCAAACCGCCGCTAATTGGTCGTTACAAACCGAAGAAACATTCGCAATTTGCGGGCACAAATTGTCCGTGTTCGGACGTTTCAGCCCTGTCAGCGTGACAACTGCGGCTGCGATCCTCAGTCCAGGCTCGCCAGAACGGCCTCCGCCTCGGCCGCGGCCGCGACCGCTGCAGGGTCGTGCACGCGCTCGGCGGCCTCGACCGCGCGCGCCGCGGCCTCCCGCGCGGCCGCGGTGTCGCCCTCGCCCAGCCAGGCGGCCGCAAGCCTCGCGTTGGCCTGCACCGACTGCGGCAGAAGGCCCGCCCGCTCGCACACACGGAGCGCGTCGAGCAGGGTGCCGCGCGCGGCCGCGCCGTCGCCGCTCCGCTCCTGGGCCGAGGCCAGCCCCATCAGCGCGGAGGCCGCCACCTCCGACCAGCCGGCCTGCTCGGCGAGCTCGGCGGCGGACTCGAACAGCCCGCACGCCGTCTCCAGCGCGCCCTCGTGCATGCGCAGGCGCCCGCGCAGGACGTTCGGAACGCAGAGCTTGCCGACGAGCCCCTCGCGTTCTGCGAGCTCGGCGCTGGCCTCGGCGGCGCGCTGGGCCTGAACCCACTCGCCGCGCTCGAAGGCGAGTTGCCCGAGCGCCGCGTGCAGCTCGATCTGCGCCGGGACGTCGCCGATCCGCTCGGCCAGCGCGAGCGCCTCGCCGTAGCGCGAGCCGGCGCCCTCGTGGTCGCCCTCGGTGTGCTCCAGGTTGTGCCCGAGCGCCTGCAGCGCGAGCACCGTCTCGGACGCGTCCGACTCCCGCGCCAGCGCGACCGCGCGCTCGAGGTTCTCGCGCGCCTTGGCGGCGTCGCCGATGCGCCCGAACACACGACCGAAGATCCCGTGGGCGCGGCTCGCCGCCCGCGCCTCCCCGAGCGCCTCCGCGAGGCGCAGCGCCTTCTCGGCCGCGTAGATCGCGAGCATGTTGTCCCCGACCTGCACATAGAGCCAGGCCGCGTCCTCGTAGAGACGCACCAGCGTCAGCGACGGCTCACGGTCCTTGATCAGGTTGATCCCCTGCTGGTGATGCTCGATCGCGCGCTTGCGCTCGCCCTTGTGCGCGAACGCCGCGCCGATCTTGCGGTGCAGCTCGGCGACGTGGACCTCCTCGCCCTGGCGGCCCTGGTACTCCAGGCAACTCTCCCAGGCCTCGATCGCAGGCTCGACACGTCCGAGGCGCAGCGCGATGTCCCCCGTCTTCTCGGCGATGCGCTGGGCGGCAGCCTCGTCCTCGCCTGCCAGCGCCGCGGCGGCGCCGTAGTGGCCGAGCGCCTCGTGGTTCGAGTACAGAGAGGCCGCAGCGTCCCCGGCCGCCTCGCCGTAGCGCAGGGCGCTGTCACGCAGCGACCCCTGCTCGGAGGCGGGCAGATGCGCCTCCGCCGCGTACGCCGCCGAGCGCGCGTAGTGCTCGGCGACCACCGCGCTCGCACCCTCACCGCCGCCCGGCCCGTCCAGGATGAACGCGGCGACCTCGGCGTGGCGGCGCGCCCGCGCCGCCCGCGGCAGCATCTCGTAGGCCACGTCGCGGATCAGGACGTGCTTGAACGTCAGCCGGCGTGAGCCGCCCGCCTCGGCGCCCTCGCCGGGAACGAGGATGCCGCGTTCGAGCAGGCCGGCGACGGTCTCCTCGAGCTGCGCGCGCGTCATCCCGGCCAGCGGCTCCAGCGCGGCCTCGGAGAAGGTGCGGCCGAGCACGGCCGCATCGGCGACCAGCTGGCGCTCGGCGGGCTCGAGCGAGTCGAGCCGCGCGGCCAGCAGGCCCTGGACGGTGTCTGGAAGCTCGGCGCTCGCGTCGCCGTCCTCGGCGATGCGCTGCACCATCGCCTCGGCGAACAGCGGGTTGCCGCCCGAGCGCTCGGCCAGCTCCGCCGGACGGTCCGCCTCCGCGCCCGCCGCCGCGAGCAGCGACTCGACCAGGCGGCGGGCATCTTCGGCCGGCAGCGGTTCGAGGAACGTGGTCGAGACCGTGCGCCGCACGACGCTCCACTCCGGCCGGCGCTCGAGCAGGTCATCGCGCGCAAGACAAAGCTGCATCACGGGCGCCCGCAGCCAGCGCGAGAGGTATTCGATCAGGTCGAGCGAGCCCTCATCAGCCCAGTGGATGTCCTCCCAGGCGAGCACCACCGGCCGCTCGCCGGCGAGCGCCTCGACGACCGCGCGCACCGAGCCGAAGAAGCCCTCGCGCGCGCTCAGCTGGTCTTCGGCCGCGGCCGCCGAGCCCTCCCCTGCGCCGAACAGGCGCGCGAGCTGAGCGATCCGCCTGTCCGCCTCGACGGCGCCTTCGCGCTCGGCGAGCAACGGCGCCAGCCGGTCCGCCAGCTTCGCCCGTGCGGTCGCGGAGTCGTCGCCCTCGGAGATCGAGCACGCGCCTCGGAGCATCTCGATCAGGGGGCCGTAGGAGCCGCTCTGCCCGAAGGCGCTGCAGCGCCCGTTCAGCAGCAACGGCGAAGTCTCGCGAGCGGCGAGCCCGAGCTCGAACTCCAGCATCAGGCGGGACTTGCCGACGCCCGCCTGTCCGATCAGCGTCAGCAGATGCGCGCCGCCCTCCCGCGAGACGCGGTCGAGCGCGGCGTCCAGGCGCGCAAGCTCCTCTGCGCGGCCGATCAGGGGCGTGGCCCGGCTCCTCCCCTGCGTGGCGTGCGCGTCGCCGCCGAGCTCGACCGCCTGCCAGGCCGGCACCGGCTCGGACTTGCCCTTGAGCGCGAGCGGCTCGATCGCGCGGTAGACGATCTCGGCCGCGCTCAGACGCCGGGTGCGATCGCCGACGAGGACGCCGCCGACCGGCGCCGCCGCCTGCAGGCGCGCGGCGACGTTGACCGCATCGCCGACGACCGTGTACGCGCCGCCGATGTGCCCCGCGAGAACCTCGCCCGTGTTGACCCCCACCCGCAGCTCCGGCTCCATCCCGAAGCGCGCCCCCAGCTCCTCGCGTAGCGCCTCCATCGCCGCCTGCATCCCGAGCGCCGCTCGCACCGCGCGCGCCGGGTCGTCCTCGTGAGCGACCGGGGCGCCGAAGACCGCCATCACGTTGTCGCCGATGAACTTGTCCACACGTCCGCCGTAACGGTCCACCTCGGCGGCGAGACGGGTCAGGCAGCGCTCCACGAGCGCCTTGACGGTCTCGTGATCCAGGCGCTCGGAGATCGACGTGTAACCCGACAGGTCGGCGAACAGGATCGTCACCATGCGCCGCTCCTCGTTGTCGGTCGGCGCGCTCGACGGCTCCGGGGCGGATGCGGAGCCCTCCGGGAGCGCCGTCCCGCAGCTCCCGCAGAAGTTGGCGCCGCCGGGCGCCTGGGCCCCGCAGCTCGGACACAGCCGCTGCAGCGGCTTGCCACACGACATGCAGAACGAAGCGCCGTCCGGGCTGACGGCCTGGCAGGACCCGCAGGTGATCTCGACGCTCACCGCTCGGCTCCTGCGAGTTCGCGCGCGGGCGCCGGCGAGGCCGCGGGGCCCTGCCCGGCGACGACCTCAGCGATCGATCCCCGGCGGGTCAGCGCCACCAAATCGGACTGCGCCTGCAGCATCCTCGCCAGTATCCCCCAGCACCAGCCGTGGCGAGGAGTGGAGATACTGGCCTCCGATGCAGCCGAACCTCGAGCTCGTGCGCTCGATCTTCGCGCGCTGGGAGCGCGGGGACTGGAGCGACGCCGAGTGGGCCGACCCGCAGATCGTGTTCGCGATCGCCGACGGCCCCGATCAGCGCGCGATCCGGGGGACGGCCGCCCTCTCGCAGACCTGGCGCGAGTTCCTCAGAGCGTGGGACGACTATGCGACGACCGGCGAGGACTTCCGCGAGCTCGACGACGGCCGCGTGCTCGTGCTCCTGCACGCGAGCGGACGGGGCAAAACCAGCGGCGCCGTGATCGGCGCCTCCGATCGCAGCGCCTGCATCTTCACGATCGGCGACGGCGCGGTCACGAGGCTCGCGATCTACTTCGACCACCGCAACGCGCTGGCCGATGTGGGGCTCGCCGGCTGATGCCCAGCGGCTGACCGGGTCGCGCAGGGGCGGAAGTCAGGCCTCGGCCCAGTCCGAGATACTCGGCGGGCGATGTCCGAGGAGCCCACGACGTCCGATCCGGTTGAGCTTGTGCGCATGCAGCTCGAGGCTGCGGATCGCGGTGATCTCGACGAGGTGATGACCAGCGTCGCCGAGGATGCCGTCTTGGACGGGCGGGCCGACCTCATCGAGGGCCGGGCGGCGATCCGTGGCTTTCTTGACGAATGGTTCAAGGCCTACGAGGAATTGGACTACGAGCTCGAGGAGGTCAGCCACCTCGGCGGTGGGGTCGTGTTCGCGGTCGTGACCCAGGACGGGCGTCTGGTTGGTAGCGACGGTCACATTCGACAACGTGAGGGATGGGTCTACCTCTTTGCGGGAGGCTCGATCACTCGCCTTACGACCTCCGAGGTCGACGAGGCCCGCGCTGCCGCCGAAGGCCTCGCCCGGGAACGGGAGTAGCTGCCTGCTGCGCATCGCCCGTCGCGCCCTGTTGCGCCGAGCGAGGCCGAGCACCGCACGGCAGCCATGTAGTCCGAGTCGCCGTCGGCAACACGCGCCCGGACCCGCTTCCCGCACAGGTCGTTCAGTGCGAACAGCGGATTTCTCGTGGACACCCATCCCTCCTCAGCCATCACGCATCGCCCTGCGGTCCGTAGCCCTGCGGTTCCACGTCTTCCAGCAGCCGGAGCTTGACGGCCGCATCTGCGTCGGCGTCGTGGATGAAGGAATCGACCTCCTCCGACGTGAGTTTGGGCTTTCCGAACACGGCTTGCAGGTCGTGCGGGGTCGTGATGTCGTAGTTCATTTCCACAGCCTCCTCCAGACGCCGGCCCGGCCCAACGCCCGGCCGATGGTGATGTTCTTGGCCCCGAGCGCCACGCGCCCGGGTCCACCGGACGCGATCGCACTGAGGTTGTTGCTCAGCCGAACCGCTCGGTGGAGCTGGCTGCCGTCGGATCGCCGAGGCGCCATCACGCCTCTTTTCGTCCCTCGGCGACGAACCGGCTCAAGTTAGCCCGGTGCCTGCCAATATCAATCCTGCCGGAGCGGAGATCGGCACCGCAGCCGTGGAGCCCCGAGGTCGCGATTCGCCCCTCGGGGCGCCGCCGTTTCGACGCGCGACGTTCAGCCATCACGCATCGCCTGCGCGCCCTGCAGTCCGCGTTCGAGTTCGAGCTCCCTGTCTTTGACCCGCGAACATCTCGCGTCCGGGGGCTCATGCCGTCGCTGGTGCATCGCGGCAGCCTAAGGCACATCAGGACTGGCCTGAATCCTCGCCCGAGTAGACCCTAGAGACGCGAAAGCCCCGCAGAACGGGGCCGCTCGTAGCTCCGGGACAGGGACTCGAACCCCAAATTCGACATCCAGAGTGTCGCGTGTTGCCAATTACACCATCCCGGAAGGTGCGCCCAAAGGATAGTCGAGCGGCCCGTCGCGACCCGCCCCGAAGAGGCTACAGCGAGGCGGGGTACGCGTTGGGGGCGAAGTAGGCGGTGATCGCCTCCTCGAGTCCCGGGTCCAGCACCAGCAGCACCTCGTCGCCCTCCTCGATCGTCGTGTCGGCCTTCGGCACGAAGCCGGTGCCGCCGCGCAGCACCGAGATGATCAGGCTGCCCTCGGGCAGGCTGATGTCCGCGACGCGCTGACCGACCGTCGGGGCGTCGGCGGCCACCTCGAGCTCGATGATCTCCAGGCGCTCCTCTTCGAGCGCGAGCAGGTGCACGAGGCCGTAGCGCGGGACCTCGTGCTCGATCAGCCGCAGGATCAGGTCGGTCGCGGAGACCGCCGGCATGGATCCCGAGCAGCCGGAAGTGGTCGTGGTTGCGCGGGTTGTTGACGCGCGCGATCACGCGGTCGCAGAGGTACTTCTCCTTGGCGACCTGGCAGACGAGGATGTTGTCCTCGTCGTCGCCGGTGACGGCGATCACCAGGTCGGCGCGCTGGATGCCCGCGCGCTCCAGCACCCACAGCTCGGTCGCGTCGCCGTACTGGACGGCGTGCTCGAACTCTTCCTCGTTGGCGAGGTAGCGTGGGGCGCGAGTTCTCGATCAGCGTGACCTCGTGGTCCTTGGCGAGCAGCTCGCGGGCGAGGTTGCGGCCGACCTTGCCGGCGCCGGCGATGATCGCGTACATCTACCCCTCCTCGCCCGTCAGCGTCGCTTCGAACATCTCGATCGCGTGCTTGGTCGGGGAGATCGTCTGCATCCCCTGCTCGCCGTACCAGTCGGCCCGGGCCGGGTCCATCACGCGCACGATCGTCTTGTCGACGCCGAACCGCTTCTGTGCGATCTGGGCGATCACGAGGTTCGTGTTGTCGCCGGCGGTCGAGGCGATGAAGGCGTCGGCGCGCTCGATGCCGGCTTCGATCAGCGCGTCTGTCTCGAGCGCGGTGCCGACCGTGAACTGCCCGCCCGGAGTCCTCCCAGCTCTGCGCTCTGCCCCGCGTCGAGCCGCTCGTGCGAGAGGGGGTCCTCGTCGAGCACGGAGACTTCGTGGCCGGCGGCGAGCGCCGACTTGGCGACGGCCGACCCGACGCGGCCGGCGCCGACGATCAGGACGAACATCTGGTCGCCGAGATCTCCATAGGCGGGAGATTAGACGATGGGCGCGCCGCTTCGGTGCGCCCGCCGGGCGACCTCAACGGCCGAGTCCTTGGCGGCCGGGGCGGTCACGATCACGCGGCAGTTCGCCTTGCGGACCACGTACTTGGTGATGTCCCCGACGTAGCCTTCCAGCGGCCGCCGCGCCCGCCCAGCCGCTGACCGCCGCGGATCGTCGACGGTTCCTCGGCGCCGAGCACGATCGCCTCGACGCCCCGCCGGCGCGCCTCGTCGACGATCGCGTAGCCGGCGCGCCGTGTCCGCACGGTCGCGGTCGCAACCTGGACGCCCGTGTACTCCTCACCGACCGCCTTCGCGCGGGCGAGCACCTGGCGGGCGTGCTGCAGCTGGGCGTCGGGCAGGCTCGCGTCGAGCGGCAGCGACATCGGCATCACGAAGATCCAGATGCGCCTCGATCGTCGCCTCGTCGATCGCCGCCTCGTCGGTCTGTTCGCCGGCGACCAGCAGCGCCGCCGTCTGGACGATGTCGTCGTCGAGCTCGGTGCCGAACAGCGGCACCAGCACCGAGCCGTAGTCGCGTTCATGGGTGGGTTCGGCGCGCAGCACCTGCGGCGAGACGGTGACGCGCTTGAGCAACGGCGCTTCGTCGGCGCGGCGGTAGACGACGTAGAGCACGAGGCCGAACAGCATCCAGCCGAGCCCGACGTAGCGGGCCGGCTCGTGCACGACCATCACCGCCAACCAGCCGGCGGCGGAGGCGAGCGCGCCGACGACGGCCGGGAGCGGCAGCCGCCGCGCCTTTGATCCGCACCGAGGCCGGGATGCGGTATGGCCGGTCGCGGTCGGGCTCGGTGAAGCGCAGCTTGATGATCGACAGGTGGGCGATCGTGAACGCGAGCGTGGCGCCGAAGGCGTAGATGCCGATCAGGAAGCTGAGGTCCTCGGAGGCGACCAGCCCGGCAGCGATCAGCCCCGCGATGACGATCAGCACGTATGGCGTCGAGCGAACCGGATGCAGACGTCCCAGCGAGCTGGGGATCTGGCGGTTGGTGGACAGCGAGTAGGCCAGCCGCGAGAGTCCGAGCATCGCCGAGTTGGCGGCCGCCAGCAGCGTCACGGTGGCCATGCCCGCGACCAGGTAGCGAAGCGTCTGCTCGAGCCAGTGCGGGTGCACCGCCGAGACGACGCCGATCATCGGCGCGTTCTCGTACTGACCGCCGAGCGCGGTGTGCGAGCCGTGGACGGGCAGCGCCGTGATCGCCACGAGCGCGATGCCGACATACAGGAAAGCGACCGTGCCGGTGGTGCTCCACACGAGGCGCTTCAGCCCGACGCGGCTGATCCGCACCTCGCCCGAGAGACCCGAGGCCGACTCGAGGCTCGTGAACGCGACCACGGTCACCGTCAGCGCGAAGATCAGGTTCGACCACGTCGGCGCGGTGCCGAGGTTGATCGGGTCGAGCCACACCTTCGGGTCGAAGAACAGGATCAGCCCGAGCACGACGATGAAGGCCTGCAGCGCGATGTCGCCAGCCAGCAGGATGCCGACGCGCCGCGCGCGCCGCGTGCCGAAGCCGCGGATGTTGCTGAGCACGACGACCGCGATGAAGACCAGCGCGAGCCCGAGCGCCGCGCCCTTGTCCCCGAGGTGATCCCAGAAGACCTGCAGGTACTGCGTCGCCGAGTACGCCGTGATCGCGATCAGGATCACGTAGTCCAGGAGGATCGCCCAGCCGGCGACGAAGCTCACGAGCTCGTTGAACGCGTAGCGCGCGAACACCGTCGATCCGCCCCGGTCCTGGTGCAGCGAGGCCCCCTCGACGTACGTCATCGCGGTGACGGCGAACATCCCCGCCGCGATCAGGAAGACGAGTGGCGTGAGCCCGAGCGCGTGGCCGGCGATCACCCCGAGCGAGAAGTAGATCGCGCTGGCAAGCGAGGAGTAGACGATCGTGAACAGGATCGGCGAGCCGATGCTGCGTTTGACGATCACCCGCGAGCGGGCGGCCAGCTCGGCCGAGCGGCGCTCGTGGTCGGGATGCGCGCCGTCGGGTGTCGGCGCGTCGGCGCCGTCGGCCGAGCTGCCGGCGGCGCTCACGCGCCCCTGCCCCGGCGTACCTCGACCCACATCCGCCCCGCCCCGGCGGCGATGAACAGGATCGAGATCAGCAGCCGCCCTGACAGCGCGCTCGCGTGACTCGCGAGCGACTGCACAAGCAGCGCGACGCCGATCGCGAGCATCGCGAACGACAGCACGAACGTCCCGCCGCGATGCACTCCGCCACCGTTCATCTCATCGTGAGCTTAGGGCCGCGCACGGGATCGGGACCCGCCCGCCCAGCCGGGAGCCGGGACCCGGCGGGGCCGCGCGAGGCGAAATCCAGGATCCGATCAGGTGATCAGCGGGATGATCAGGATCGCGACGATGTTCGCGACCTTGATCATCGGGTTGATCGCCGGGCCGGCGGTGTCCTTGAACGGGTCGCCGACCGTGTCGCCGGTGACCGAGGCGGCATGCGCGTCGGAGCCCTTGCCTCCGAAGGCGCCGTCCTCGATGAGCTTCTTCGCGTTGTCCCAGGCGCCGCCGCCCGCGGTCATCATCACCGCGAAGAAGAAGCCGACGACGATCACCCCGATCAAAAGGCCGCCCAGCGCCTGCACGTCGATCAGCCCGACGATCAGCGTCAGGCCGATCGGCAGCAGCGAGGGCAGGATCATCTCGCGCTGGGCCGTGCGCGTGACGATGTCCACGCAGCGGGCGTAGTCGGGCTCTTCGGTTTCGTCCATGATCCCCGGGTGCTCGCGGAACTGGCGGCGCACCTCCTCGACCACGGCGCCGCCGGCGCGACCGACCGCCTCGATCGACAGCGAGGCGAACAGGCAGACCATGAGGCCACCGAGGAGCAGGCCGATCAGGACCGGCGGTTCGTTGATGCCGAACGAGATCGCGTGCCCGACGTTAGATTCGATTTCTTTCTGGAAGCCGGCGAACAGGACCACCGCGGCGAGCACCGCTGAGCCGATCGCGTAACCCTTGGTGACGGCCTTGGTCGTGTTCCCCACCGCGTCGAGGCGGTCGGTGACCTTGCGCACGTCCTCCGGCAGGTCCGCCATCTCGGCGATCCCGCCGGCGTTGTCGGTGATCGGCCCGAAGGCGTCCAGCGCGACGATCAGACCGGTCAGGGACAGCAGCCCCATCACGGCGACGCCGATGCCGTAGATGCCGGTGACGCCGCCGCCGGCCAGCTTCCAGGCGCCGAGCACGCCGAGCACGATCACGAGCGCCGGCAGCGCCGTCGCCTGCAGGCCCGAGGCGAAGCCCTGGATGATGTTCGTCGCGTGACCGGTGATCGACGCTTTGGCCGTCTTCTTGACCGGGCTGAAACGGGTCGAGGTGTAATATTCCGTGATTCCGAACAGCAGCGCCGTGACGGCGATGCCGATCAGCGAGCACAGGTAGAACTTGCCCCACGACGGCGTGTTGACTGTGCTTCCGACGTGGCTGAAGGTGAGGCCGCGCATCAGCCAGTAGGTGATCGGCGCGAACGCCGCTGCCGCGATCACGCCCGAGACGAGCAGCCCCTGCAGGAGCGCGCGCTCGACGTTGTCGGTTTTCGTGCGGACCGCGAAGGTGCCGATGATCGAGGCGATGATCGCCGCGCCACCCATGACGAGCGGGTAGAGCGCCACTTTGGTCGCCTCGTGGAAGGTCAGCACGCCGAGCAGGATCACCGCGACGGCGGTGACCGCGTAGGTCTCGAACAGGTCGGCCGCCATGCCCGCGCAGTCGCCCACGTTGTCGCCGACGTTGTCGGCGATCGTCGCAGGGTTGCGGGGGTCGTCCTCGGGGATCCCGGCCTCGACCTTCCCGACCAGGTCGGCGCCGACGTCAGCCGCCTTGGTGAAGATGCCGCCGCCGAGTCGCGCGAAGACGGAGATCAGCGAGCCACCGAAGCCGAGCCCGACGAGGGCGTCGACGGCCGTCTTGGGGCTGTCGTTGAAGACCGCGGTCAGCAGGCCGTAGTAGCCGGCCACGCCGAAGAGGGCGAGGCCGACGACGAGCATTCCGGTGATCGCCCCGCCGCGGAAGGCGACGTTCAGGGCCGGCGAGACGCCGCCCCGCGCGGCCTCGGCCACGCGCGCGTTCGAGCGCACGGAGACGTTCATGCCGATGTAGCCGGTCGAGCCCGAGAGGATGCCGCCGATCAGGAACCCGCAGGCGACGGCGATGTTCTGGATGAAGATCAGCGCGATGAACAGCACCACCCCGACCGCCGCGATGGTCGCGTACTGACGGTTCAGGTACGCCTGGGCGCCTTCCTGGACCGCCCGAGAGATGCCCTGCATCCGCTCGTTGCCCGGCGACAGCGCCAGCAGGGAGCGCGTGGTGACGAGGCCGTAGGCCACGGCGCACACGGCGCAAACGAGGGCGACGACGACCCCATGGTTCGTCAGAAAGCTGCTCAACAGAAATCCTCCGCGGTCTGATTAGAAGTGCCGCGCGAGGACCGTCGCGCGCACGTATGAGAGCCGGTCACTCGGAGACGAGCGAGCACCGGCGCAAAACGCGGGCGCAGTCTATCGTGCGCCGCGGTCGCTTGCCTGCTGGCGTCGCCCGCGCAAGACCGATTGCCGGAACCCGATCGCCCGCTTTCTCAGCGGCCGGGCACCCACAGCCGCCCGCTGGACTCGGCGGGGCCCGGCCCGCCCTGCTCTGCTGCGCCGCCCGCGCCGGGGTCGGGCTCCGTGCCGCCGCCGGGACCGCCGGCAGGGGGATCGCCGTCACCCCCGCCGTTCCCCGGGCCGGCCTCGCCGGGACCGTCATCCTCGCCGCCCTCGTCTGCCCCCCCGGAGCCGCCGACCTCGGCGGCATATGCCATCTGCAGGCGTGACAGCGCGTCGCGCAGCGGGCCGAGCTGCTCCGCGGGCACGGTGCGCCCGAGCACCCCGATCAGCGCCATCGCCGCGTCGATCGCGTCGCGCACCTGCTCGAGGTCGCGCTCGGTCCCTGGGGCCGCCTGCTCCTCGGCACCGGGCGGCGGTCCCATCCGGCGGGCGCCGATGTTCAGAAGGGACACCGCCGCCTGGGCGATCATGTCGGTGGCGGTGATGCGCGCGAGCTCTGCCTCGTAGGCGGCGCGCAGCTCCTCTTCGCTCGGGGTCGCCCCGGGCGGCGGCGGTCCGCTCATACCCGCGCCCCTTCCGCGTAGGTCCGCGCGGTCTCGGCGACGGAAGCGGCGAAGACCTCCTCGCGGCTCGCGCCGCCCTCGATCATCGCGCGCTGGCGCTGTGCCCCGTTGTGCTCGGGGAAGGACGGCTCTGCGCCGAGCTCGGCGCGCACGGGCTCGGTCCACTCGAGCAGGCGGTCGATCGCCTCGCGCGCGGGGTACTCCCGCGCTGCGGGCAGGTCGATCATGCGGCCGTCCAGCCCGTAGCGGATCGCCCGCCACATGTTCTCCTCGATCAGGCGCGGCGCCGGGTGCGCGAAGGGGGCGCCCTCGTCCACGTCGCGCATCGCCTGCGCGATGCAGGCCACCATCAGCGAGGCGAGCGCCTCGGACTCCTGCGCGGTCGCCTGCGCGTCGCAGATCCGGACCTCGACCGTGCCGAAGCTGAAGTGCGGGCGAACCGACCACCAGACCTGGGTGAACTCGACGATCGAGCGCGTCTCGATGAGGAACTCGATGTAGCTGCGATACGCGTCCCAGCCGCCGAACGGGTCCGGGACGCCGCAGCGGGGGAAGCTCTTGGTGAAGCTCTGCGTGCGGGCCGAGTGCAGGCCGCTGTCGCGCCCGTCCAGGTAGGGCGAGTTCGCGGAGATCGCCAGCAGCAGCGGCAGCACCGGGCGCAACCGGTCGCAGGCCTTCACCGCGCGGTCGATGTCGTTGCAGCCGACGTGCACGTGCAGGCTGAAGGTGTTGTTGCGCCAGGCGACGTACTTCAGCCCCTCCTCGACGCGGTGGTAGTGCTCGGTGTCGATGATCGGCTGGCGCCGGTAATCGGCCCACGGGTGGGTGCCCGTCGAGCCGAGGGCGGCGGCGTGGCGCGCCACCAGCGCGAACATGTGCCCGCGCCGCTCGCGCTGGCGTGCGATCGCGTCCGCGAGGTTCGCGCCGGGACCGGAGATGATCTCGATCTCGGAGGAGATCAGCTCGCCCGTGACGGCTTCGTGCAGGCCGGGGTCCGCGTCCGCGGCTGCGCGCAGCTCCTCGTAGCGCGGCGCAAGTTCGAGCGTCTCGGGGTCGAGGATGGAGAACTCCTCCTCGAGCCCGACCGTGAGGTCCTCGGCGGCGGCGAAGCGCTCCTCGGCCCTGTCCAGATCCTCGCTGTTCATGGTTTCGTCTCTGTCGAAGATGCCCTCAGGGGCGCCCGATCAGGTCAGGTAGAAGTACAGCGCGTAGAGCAGATCGACGGCTGGGCTGGACGTGTGGACCGTGACCTCCGGCGGCACGTCGAGCAGCGACTCGGAGTAGTTGAAGATGATCTTCACACCCGCGTCGACGAGCTCGTCCGCGAGCCCTTGGGCGGCGTGGTTTGGCACCGCAAGCACCCCCACCACGATGTCCTCGTCCTCGACGACCTGGCGCAGCTCGTCGATGCCCCTGATCTTCTGCGTCCCGACCTCGTGCCCGACCTTGGCCGGGTCGTTGTCGAAGATCGCCACCACGCGGAAGCCGTGGTCGGCGAAGATTTCCGAGCCCGCGATCGCCCGTCCGAGGTGCCCCGCCCCGATCAGCGCGATGTTGTGCTGTCCGGCCGTGCGGAGGATCTTGCGGATCTGCGAGACCAGCGCCTCGACGTTGTAGCCGACGCCGCGCTTGCCGAACTTTCCGAAGCCCGAGAGATCGCGGCGGATCTGGGTCGAGTTGACGTGCGTGTAGTCGGACAGCTCCTGCGAGGAGATCGTCTCCTTGCCCATCTTCTTGGCCTGCGTCAGCACCTGCAGGTAGCGCGAGAGCCGCGCCGCGACGCCCAGCGACAGCCGTTCGCTCGATCCCGCCGCGCCGTCGCGCGGTGGGGAACCGCCCCCGTCGGTTCGCCGTAGCTCATCGCCGTGACTCTAGACGCTCGCGCACGAGCGCCTCCTGCACGAAGAATTCACAGAGCTCCTCGCCGTCGAGCGCGATGACCGGGATGCGCTCGAAGTAGGCGCGGTGGAGCTGCTCGTCCTGGGTGATGTCGAGCTGGGTCAGCTCGAAGGCGAGTTCGCCCTGTAGACGGCGCAGGACCTCCATCGCGTCGTCGCAGAGATGGCAGTCGGGCGTTGAGTAGACGGTGATGAGGGGGACCGCGGGCATCCGGGGCGGTTCCGATTATCCGCCGTTTCACGGCGCCTTGTCCGCCAGCGGACGATCCTCGGCTCCCTTGCGTGGGCGCCCTCTAGCGCGCCGTTTCGCCGGTCGCGTACGCGTCGAGCCCGAGATAGTGCGGGTAGGACAGGATGGGCCCGTAACGCGCGGCGCTCGCGATCATCGCCGCGTTGTCGGTGCAGAGCTGCGGGTCGGGGACGTGCAGGTCGACCCCGAGCTCGCCGAGTCGCCGGCGCAGCTCGCGGTTGGCTGCCACGCCGCCTCCGACCGCGAGACGGCCGAGCCCGGTCCGGTCGAGCGCTCGCCGCGCCCGCACGAGCAGGCTCTCCACGATCGCCGCCTCGTAGGACGCGGCAAGATCGGCCGCACGCCCGGCGGTCTGCTCGGGACCAAGCTCGCGCGTGGTGTAGAGCAGCGCGGTCTTCAGCCCGGCGAAGGAGAAGTCGAGACCGTCTGCGAACGCCTTCCGCGGCCTCGCGCGCGAGGCCTCCCCCGGCGAGCCCGGGAAGGTGAACGCGCCGGGGTCACCGCCCTGCGCCAGCTTGGACAGCGCCGGCCCACCGGGAAACCCGAGTCCCAGCATCCGGGCGCCCTTGTCGAACGCCTCGCCCGCCGCGTCGTCGAGCGTCCTGCCGAGGACCTCGAAGCCGTCGTGCTCCGAGACCAGCGCGAGCAGCGTGTGCCCGCCGCTGGCAACGAGGCAGACGAACGGCGGCTCGAACGGCTTGGCGCCGTTCGCCAGGAAGTTCGCGGCCACGTGTCCCTGGAGATGGTCGACGGGCGCGAATGGCAGCTCCCTCGCCGCGGCGAGCGCCTTTCCCGTCGAGAGCCCGACCAGGAGCGCCCCGACCAGACCCGGTCCCTGGGTGGCGGCCACGAGGTCGACGTCGTCGAGGGCCGCCCCCGCATCATCCAGCGCCTGGGAGAGGATCGCGTTGACGAGCTCGAGATGGTGGCGCGAGGCGATCTCGGGGACGACGCCGCCAAAGCGCTCGTGGTCGGTCTGAGAGGAGATCACGTTCGACAGCGCGCGCCCGCCGTCATCGAGCACGGCGGCGCATGTGTCGTCGCAGCTCGTCTCCAGCGCGAGGATCGTCAATCGAGCTCCACCCGGCCCGGGTTCGGGACGTCGTCGAGCGTGCCTGCCAGCGTGGCCGGCGTGCGCCACATCACGAGCGCGTCCTCGCCGTTGTCCTGGTAGTAGCGGCGGCGCATTCCCGCCGCCCTGAAGCCTTCGCGCTCGTAGAGGTGGATCGCGACGCCGTTCGAGCGGCGCACCTCCAGCGTGTAGCGCGCCTCCGGGTCGCCCACCCGGTCGTACAGCTCGTGCAGCAGCGCGGTCGCTAGGCCCTGGCGCTGGTGGTCGAGGTCGACGGCGATGTTCATGATGTGCCAGACGGTGTCGTAGCGCGAGCAGATCATGTAGGCGACGAGGCGGTCGTCGTCGAACGCGGCCAGGCAGACGCCGGACTGCTTGGACAGCTCGAGCACGAACATCGCCAGCGACCATGGCGTCGGGAACACCCGGCGCTCAACCGCGATCACCTGTGGCAGATCGGGATAGGAGAGCGGTCGGATCTGGATCGGCGGCGGACGGTCGGCCGACGGCGGGTAGGTGGAGCGCTCGCTCATCTGGCGCCCTGTGCCTGGAGCGTGAGCTCCGCGTCGGGCCGGCGCAGGTAGTCCGGCACGACGCCCTCCAAGGCGCCGGAAGCGTCGCGCTCGAGCGCGAGCCCGCAGACCGCGGCGGCGCGCAGCAGGTGCTCGGGGGCGTCATCGGGCAGCACTTCGATGCCCGCCGCCTCCACCTCCGAGCGGTAGCGCTTCGCCCCGTCGCCGAAGGCCACGGCGTCCTCCCCGGCCAGGTCGCCGACGCTCTCGGGCGCCAGTACGGCGGCCGGGACGAGCTGCGGCCCCTCGGGCGATCCGAACGGCGCAGCGAACACCTCTCCGCGCCGGGCGTCGATCACGGCCAAGAGCGGACGCCCGGCCGGGCCGGTGCGCGCCAGCGCGGCGAGACTCGCCACCGGGACGAGCTCGGCGTCGAGCGACTGCGCGAGCCCGCGCGCAGTCGCGACGCCGACGCGCAGTCCCGTGAACGCCCCGGGGCCGGATCCCACCGCGATGCGGTCGAGCTCGCGCGCGGAGATGCCCGCTCCGTCGAGCAGCTCGGCGGCCATTCCGAGGAGCCTGGTCGCGTGTCCGGGGTGCGCGCCCGCGGGCGGGTCGTCGCGGGCTTCGCTGACGCTCCCGTCGGACAGGCGCAGCGCGACGGCGGTCGCGCTGGTCGCCGTGTCGATCCCGAGCACGATCACCGCGGCGTCTCCGTTGCCGCCGCAAGCGGGTCTTCGACCTCCACCAGACGCACGTCGCCCCCGCCGTGCGCCAAGGTGACCGCGAGCCGGGCGGCGCCGAGCTCCGGCTCGGCCTCCGGCGGCCACTCGACGAACGCGATCCGCCCCGGCCCGAGGTAGTCGGCGAGCATGTCCGGCTCCTCCTCGGCCAGCCCGGCCAGACGGTAGAGGTCCAGATGGGACACGGTCACGGCGCTGCCGCGGTAGCGGTGGCCGATCGAGAAGGTCGGGCTCGTGACCGGATCGGCGACTCCGAGCCGGCGCGCGGCGCCGCGTACGAGCGTCGTCTTGCCGGCGCCGAGCTCGCCGCGAACGAGCACGACGTCGCCGTCAGCGAGGGTCGCGGCAAGCTCCGCGCCCAGCGCTTCGGTCTCTTCGGGACCGCTGGTCCGGAGGCTGCGCTTGGCCATCCCCCGACTCTAGAGAACTGCCCCCCCGGGGCCGCTCGGGCAAGAAAAAGACCGGCCCGCGGGAGAATGGTGCGCGGGCCGGTCGTTACTCCTGGAGGGATGGAGACAGGACCTTCATCGGCAGCATCCGCTGACGACTTTAGGCCCTGGACACTTTTCTTCGACGGATCCCGAAAAGGCCCTCCCTTGCAGGCCTTTTCGCGCTCCAGACCGTTGGACGGGATGTGGACGCCGTACTAGAACAGGCCGAGCTGATCGGCCTCGGACTCCGTCTCGCCGACGGACGCCGCGGCCGCCGGGGGCTCCGGCTCGGGGACCGGATCGGCCACGGGCTCGGCAACCGCCGCGGCGGGCTGCTCGGGCGGCCCCAGCGCCAGCAGCTCGGGCAGCCGGGCGAAGTCCTCGCGCAGCGTCTCGAGCATGCGCGGCGTGTAGAGCGCCGCCGCCGGGTGGTAGATCGGGTAGAGCCGCACCGCCCTCGTGCCGAGCTCGATCACCTCAGGCCGGCCGTGCAGGCGCGTGATTCCGGTCGGGTCTGCCCGCAGCAGCTTGGTCGAGAAGTTGCCGAGGCTGCAGATGATCGACGGTTCGATCAGCTCGACCTGGCGCAGCAGGTAGGAGCGGCAGTTCTCGATCTCGATCGGCTGGGGATCGCGGTTGCCGGGGGGCCGGCACTTGAGAACATTGCAGATAAACGTCTGCTCTCTGTCAAGGCCGATCTCCCCGAGCAGCTGACCCAGCAGCTTGCCCGCCCGCCCCACGAAGGGCAGCCCCTGCTCGTCCTCGCTGGCGCCCGGAGCCTCCCCGACGAACATCAGGTCGGCGTCGGCGTTTCCCGCACCGAAGACGACCGTCTTGCGGGTCGCGGCAAGCTCGGGGCAGCGCGTGCACGAACGCGCCTGCGTCAGCACTGCCTTGAGGGCCTCGCGGCGCTCTGCGGCACCACGCGACTCGGGCGTCGAGCTCATCGGCGCATGCTAGTTCCTGACTTCGAGGCCGCGCAAACGCCGCCGGTGGGCGATGATCTGCGGATGGCGGCCACGGACCAGCTGGCGGTGAGGGCCCCCTTCGCAGGGGTCGTCGTCGCGCTGAGCGGCGCCCCGGGAGAGCGGATCTCGGCCGGCGCGCCGATCGTCGTCCTCGAGGCGATGAAGATGGAGCACGAGGTGCTGGCCGAGACCGGCGGCGTGGTCGCGGAGCTGGCCGTCGCGATCGGGGACGCCGTCGAGGAGGGCCAGCTGCTGGTGCGCCTCGAGGCGGGCACGGGCGCGAGCCGCGTGGCAGCCCCGGCCGGAGAGGAGCCCGCGGCGGCATCCGAGGGCGCGGAGCGCGCGGACCTGC
This sequence comes from uncultured Solirubrobacteraceae bacterium, assembly GCA_963742805.1. GTDB lineage: Bacteria > Actinomycetota > Thermoleophilia > Solirubrobacterales > Solirubrobacteraceae > Palsa-744. Next base: position 1,152,765 of record CAVUNG010000002.1, read on the forward strand.
GCGCGGTTCGTGAGCGCCACGAGGTCGGCCTCGACCCGGCGCGTCCGGACGCGGTCGCGCGCCGCCACGAGCACGGGCGCCGCACCGCACGCGAGAACCTCGACGACCTCGTGGACGAGGGGAGCTTCGTCGAGTACGGCCCGCTGGTGTTCGCGGCCCAGGAGCAGCGGCGCAGCCGCGAGGAGCTGATCACACGTACGCCGGCGGACGGCCTCGTCGGCGGGGTCGGCGCGGTCGACGGCCGGCCGTGCGTGGCGATGTCCTACGACTACACGGTCCTTGCGGGCACGCAGGGCTGGCGCAACCACGCCAAGAAGGACCGCCTGTTCGAGGTCGCCGAGCGGCGGCGCCTGCCGGTCGTGCTGTTCGCAGAGGGCGGCGGCGGGCGTCCCGGTGACGTGGACATGCCGATCGTGGCGGGCCTCGACTGCCGTGCCTTCGCCTTGTTCGCCGAGCTGAGCGGGCTCGTGCCGCTCGTCGGCATCGCCTCGGGCTACTGCTTCGCGGGCAACGCGGCGCTGCTCGGCTGCTGCGACGTCGTGATCGCGACCGAGGACGCGAGCATCGGCATGGGCGGCCCGGCCATGATCGAGGGCGGCGGGCTCGGCGTCTTCCACCCCGCCGAAGTCGGGCCGATCGACGTCCAGCACGCCAACGGCGTCGTGGACCTCCGCGCGGCCGACGACGCCGAGGCGGTCGCGCTAGCCAAGCGCTACCTCTCCTACTTCAGCGGCCGCCCCGCGGCGGCGCGCCCTCCGCGCGATCAGAACCTGCTGCGCGAGCTGATCCCCGAGCAGCGCAAGCGCGTCTACGAGGTGCGGCGGGTGATCGACGCCCTCTTCGACGAGGCATCGGTGCTCGAGCTGCGCGACGGATGGGGCGCGGGCATGGTCACGGCGCTCGCGCGCGTCGACGGCCGGCCCCTCGGCGTGGTCGCCAACGACCCCATGCACCTGGGCGGGGCGATCGACGCCGACGCCGCCGACAAGGCGGCTCGCTTCCTTCAGCTCTGCGACGCGTTCGAGCTGCCGGTGCTGCTCCTCTGCGACACCCCGGGCTTCATGGTGGGACCGGAGGCGGAGCGGACGGCGACCGTGCGCCACTTCGCGCGGATGTTCCTCGCGGGCGCCAACGTCTCCGTGCCGACCGGGACGATCGTCCTGCGCAAGGGCTACGGGCTCGGCGCGCAGGCGATGGCCGGCGGCGGCTTCAAGGCGCCCCTGTTCACCGTCGCCTGGCCGACCGGGGAGTTCGGCGGCATGGGCTTGGAGGGGGCGGTGCGGCTCGGCATGCGACGGGAGCTGGAGGCGATCGAGGACGAGCAGGAGCGCGAGCGCGTCTTCGAGGCCACCGTGGCGGCCGCCTACGAGCGCGGCCGCGGCATCAACATGGCCGCCTACGGCGAGATCGACGACGTCATCGACCCCGCCGACTCGCGACGCTGGATCGCAACGCTGTTCGACCCCGAGCCCCGGGACTGGCGCTCGCGCCCCGGCAAGAAGCGCCCGAACATTGACGCGTGGTGAAGGTGGCGGGACGGCTCCCCCGCAAGCTGCAGAGCATCTTCGTCAACTCGGTGCTCGCCTCGGTGCTCCTGCCGGTCGGGCTCCGGGTGCTGCTGCTGCGAGCCTGCGGGATGCGCATCGGCGCCGGTGCCCAGGTGCGCGGGCAGTGCTTCGTGATGGCGCCGGCCAACGTCCGCCTCGGCGAGGACGCGTTCGTGAACACCCGCTGTTACCTCGAAAGCCTCGCGCCGATCTCGATCGGGCCGCGCACGGAGCTCGCGATGGAGGTGCTGCTCTGCACCGCCTCCCACCACATCGGCGACCCCGAGCGGCGGGGCGGGCTCTCCTTCAGCGCGCCGATCGAGATCGGCAGCGGCTGCTGGCTCGGGGCCCGCTCGACCGTACTGCCGGGCGTGACGATCGGTGACGGGTGCGTGATCGCCTCCGGCGCCGTCGTGACCGCCGACTGTGAGCGGGACGGCTTCTACGCGGGGGTACCTGCGCGCCGGCTGCGCGAGCTCGGCTAGGGGCCCTCACGTAACCATGGGCCGGGCCCGGCTCGTGGCTCTGTGAGAATGAGCCTGTGCTGAGAAGCGTCGCCGGGACCACGAGCGAACCCGAGGCCGAGCTGATCCTCGCCCGCTTGACGGCCGCCGGCATCAGCGCGATCGTGAGGCGCTCGACCGGCGATGTCGAACTCGGCGCCGGGGGCGGCCGGACGATCTTCGTCGAGGAGGAGGACGTCGAGCGGGCGCGCGCGGCGCTTGCGGACGCGGAGCCCGCGTTCACGGACGAGGAGCTGGCGGAGCTGAGCGAGCAGGCCGGGCGCGAAGCGCGCGAGCGCGGCGCCGGCGACTGACGCCTCAGGCCTCGGCCGCGAGAGCCTCACGCGCGCGCTCGAGATCCTCTGAGCGCACGAGCACCACGCGCTGCATCCAGCCCCTCGCGCCGGGCGTGCCGATCGGCGGGTTGGCGACGGCCCTGATGCCTTCGGCCTCCAGGCGCCCGATCACCATCGCAGCCTCCCCTTCGCTGCCGACCTCGCTCACGACCGCGAGCTCGACGTTCTCCTCGAAGGACACGGCCGAGCGGCCTACGGCTCCGGCGGCCGCTTCTCGTGGTGCTGTTCCATCGCCGTGCCCTTGCGCTGCAGCCAGCGCCCGAGGCTGATCGAGACGGCTGCGACGACGATCACGGACACGATCAGGATCAGGAGCACCATGGTGTGTGCCCATCATCACACACTCGCGCTTGCGTCACGCCGACCCGTCTGTATCATCGACCTCAGGCCGTCACCGGCGATTCCCGGGATGGACCTGAGAAGAACCCTGATCGTCATTTCGCGCCGACTCCGTAAGGAGCTGGATCGAGCATGAACATCGAGCCAACGACCCCTGCCCGCTGATGAGGCTGGTCCGCACAGTCACCGAGCTGCGCGAGACGCTCGCGCCCGCGCGCGTCCAGGAGCGACGGATCGGCCTCGTGCCGACGATGGGCGCGCTGCACGAGGGCCACCTGTCGCTGATCGCGCGCGCGCGCCGGGAGTGCGACGTGGTCGTCGTCTCGCTGTTCGTCAACCCGGCCCAGTTCAACGAGCGCGCGCGACCTGGAGCGCTATCCGCGCGACGAGGAGCGCGACGCCGAGCTCGCGGCCGCACGCCGGCGCCGACGTGCTGTTCGCGCCGTCGGTCGAGGAGGTCTACCCCGCCGGGTTCGCGACGGCCGTCGAGGTGCTCGGCGTGACCGAGCGGCTCGAGGGCGCAGGCGCGCGGGCGCCGAGCACTTCCGGGGCGTCAGCGACCGTCGTGACGAAGCTGCTGTGCATGGCCCTGCCCGACGTCGCCTACTTCGGCCAGAAGGACGCCCAGCAGGTGGTCGTCATCCGCCGCCTCGTCGCCGACCTGAACCTGCCCGGTCGCGATCGAGGCGCTGCCCGACCGTGCGCGAGCCCGACGGCCTGGCGATGTCCAGCCGCAACGCGCTGCTCTCGCCCGACGAGCGCGAGCGCGCGCTGGCCCTGCCCGCCGCGTCTGCGCGCGGCCGCCGAGCGGCCGGCGCCGCGGGCGAGCGCTCGGCCGCGGCGCTGCTCGCCGCCGCGCGCTCGCGCGCTGGCGCGGGCCGAGCGTCGAGCCCGAGTACCTGGCGCTCGTCGACCCGAGACGCTCGAGCCGCTCGACGCGCTCGTGCACGAGCGCGGCGCTGCTCGCGCGTCGCCGCGCGCGTCGGCGACGTGCGCCTGATCGACAACGTCGTGCTGCAGCCCGCGACTGTGCGCCGAGCCGACCATCCGGCACCACGACCGCGGAAAGGCGAGCCGAGCACATGCAGCGCGTGATGCTCAAGTCGAAGATCCACCGGGCGACGGTGACCGACTGCGACCTGCACTACGTCGGCTCGATCACGATCGACCCCGATCTGCTGGAGGCCGCCGACATCCTCGAGCACGAGCAGGTGCACGTCGTCGATGTCGACAACGGCGCCCGCTTCGAGACCTACACGATCCCCGGCGCGCCGCGGCTCGGGCGAGATCAGGTCAACGGCGCCGCCGCCCGCCTGGTGCACCGCGGCGACACGATCATCGTCATCTCCTACGCCAGCCTACGACGAGGCCGAGCTGGAGCGCTACGAGCCGCGCGTCGTCCACGTCGAGGCGAACACCAACCGCATCATCACGATCGACGACGAGGTGGCGACCCTGCTGACCTGAGCCCGCGTCCAGCCGCGCGTCAACCACGTCGTCAGAGAGGAACCACCCATGTCAAGCCACGCCAGTCATGCCCACCATCCAGGCCCCGTCCGACCCCGGCCGCCTGCCGATGACCCTGCCGCTGCTGGCCGAGAAGAAGCGGCTGGGCGAACCGATCGTGATGGTCACCGCCTACGACTACCCGAGCGCCCGCGCCGCCGAGGCGGCCGGCGTCGACCTGGTGCTCGTCGGCGACTCGGCCGCGACGACCGTGCTCGGCTACAACGCGACGACGCCGGTCGAGCTCGACGACATGCTCGTGCTCGCGCGCGCCGTGCGCCGCGGCCTGCAGCACTCCGCTGCTGATCGGCGACCTGCCGTTCGGCTCCTATGAGGTCTCCGACGAGCAGGCGATCACGACCGCGATGCGGATGGTCAAGGAGGCCGGCTGCGAGGCCGTCAAGCTCGAGGGCGGCGGGCGAGGCCTCGGTCAGCCGCGCCCGCGCGATCGTCGGCGCGGGCATCCCCGTGATGGGCCACGTCGGCCTCACGCCGCAGACCTCGACCGCGCTCGGCGGCTGGAAGGCTCAGGGCCGCACCGCCGCGCGCCGCCGCGCGGATCGGCGCCGAGGCGCTCGCGCTGCAGGAGGCCGGCTGCTTCGCGCTCGTGTTCGAGGCGATCCCCGGCGCCGTCACCGAGGAGCTGATGCCGCTGATCGAGATCCCCGTGATCGGCATCGGCGCCGGTCCCGCGACCGACGGGCAGGTGCTCGTGTTCCACGACCTGCTCGGCATCCGCGACGGCCTCGGCGCCGCGCTTCGTCAAGCGCTACGCCAACCTCCAGCAGGAGATGAACGACGGCGTCGCCGCCTACGCCGAGGACGTGCGCACGCGCCGCTACCCCGGCCCCGAGCACACCTACTCGATCGACCCGGCCGAGCTGGCCGAGCTGCACGCGCGGCTGAGCTGAGGACGATCCGGTCGGGCCGGCGCTCACGGCTCTGACGCCCGCAGAGCGATTTGACGTGCGCGAGCGTAATGAACCGCGTCTACGGCGGCTTGAGCGGGCGACAGCCGACATACGGAGCGTCGCTGATCCGCGTCCCGTCGGCGTCGCGCCGACCCACGACAGGAGGCCGCATCGATGACTCTTCGTCGTAGGCCGGTTCACTACTGACCGTCGCTGCCTCACCTGCTCATGCGCGACCGGCGTCCGCGGCTCCTCGCGCTGGGCTCGCCGTGGGCAGCGCCACGATCCACCCGGGCGCGATACCTGCACGAACGGCTCATTCGTTCCTCGAAGGCGCTTCGCAGTGCACGGCGAACTTCGTCTACATCGACGCCGTGGCCACGTCTACCTCGGCCAGGCCGCACACTCGCTCCTCGATCGGCGAAGGCACCGAAACAACGGCTGCTCGACCAAGTCGGTGCCGATCGGGTCCGCAGATCTACTCGGGCGGACATCGTCAACGGGGGCCTGCAGAAGGGCGACCCTGATCGGGACGCTCGCCTACAACTCGTGGCTCTCAATGCAGAAAGCAGGCGAGAGGACCCGGCGCCGTGCGCGTACAACGACCTCGCCCTGATCAAGGTCGACCGCCAACCAGGTGGCCAACGTGAACCCGACCGTCCCCTTCTCGGGCGGGCCGGAGGGACTCGCCTCGAGCGTGGCTCCGCAGCCGGCGAGCCAGGTCTACAGCCTACGGCAACTCGATCCTGCGACGCTCGGCATCAGCGTGCTCAGCGCCGAAGACCGGCGCCAGCCTCGGCGAAAGCGAAGAAAAGGACGGCTGGAGTCAGCAGATCTACACGCTCACGCCCGGGCATCCCCGGCGACTCCGGAAGCGGTTTCATGGACGCCGCCGGCGACGCGCTCGGCGTGCTCTCGACGGTGGAGCTCGCGCCGACGCCCGCCAGCAACGGCGTCGGTGACCTCGCCAAAGAGCTCGAATACGCCAACAAGGTGACGGCGCCGGCTACCAGATCGCTGCGGGCACGACGCTGTTCAAGTCCGTGCTCGGTGCCGCCCGCCGAACATCTGCCTCATCTCTACGGAGGCCGGTGCTGCGCTGCCCGGCCCGCCGCGAGGAGCCAGGTCGCCAGTGGAGCTCCGAAGCCGCTCCGTCGCGCTCACGCCACGGGCTCGCCGTGCGCATCCGGCCCGTGGATGGCGCGGCCGTACTCGATCCGTGCGATCACCTTCGCCGGCGCGCCGGCGGCGACCGAGAGCGGCTCGATGTCGTGCGTGACGACGCTGTTCGCGCCGATCACGCAGCGCTCGCCGATGCGTCACGCCGCTCGTCACGACCACGTTCGCGCCGAGCCAGCAGTTGTCGCCGATCCGCGTCGGCCCCTTGCTCTCGAAGCCCTGCCAGGTGATCGGCTGCTCGGGATCGTCGTAGCGGTGGCTGGCGTCGGAGACGAAGCAGCCGTTGGCGAGCATGCAGTGATCGCCGATCTCGACCAGCTCCTGGGCGGCGACCATCACGCCGAGGTTCAGGAACGTGCCCGCGCCGATCCGCACGCGCGCGCTGCCGGGCGCGGTGATCCACACGTCCGGCTCGAGCAGCGCGCCCGCGCCCACCTCCAGGCGCCCCTCGCGCAGCGCCTCGAGCACGTTGCCGTGCACCGGCCAGCGCACGAACGCTTCGCGGCGCATCAGCCTCCCAGTGGATCCGCGCGCGGTTCCAGGGCAGCGAGTTGCGCTCGTACCAGCGCCACTTCTGCGCCCACAGCTCGAGCCTGCCGGCGCGACGTCGGTGTCGCTCAAGCGGCGACCTGTCGCGCGGCGACTTGCGTTTGGGCGCGGCTTTGCCGCGCGGCTTCTTCGCACTCACGACGCTTCGCCGCGGACGTGAGCAGCTCGGCGAGGAATCGCCCGGTGTGCGAGGCCGGCTCGGCCGCGACCTCCTCGGGCGTGCCCCGCGCGATCACCATCCCGCCCTCCTCGCCGCCCTCCGGGCCCATGTCGATCAGCCGGTCGGCGCGACTTGATCACGTCGAGGTTGTGCTCGATCACGACCACGCTGTTGCCCGCGTCGACCAGCCGCTGGAGCACCTCGAGCAGCCGCTGCACGTCGGCGAAGTGCAGGCCCGTCGTCGGCTCGTCGAGGATGTACAGCGTGCGGCCGGTCGCGATCTTCGAGAGCTCGGTCGCGAGCTTCACGCGCTGGGCCTCGCCGCCGGAGAGCGTCGTCGCGGGCTGGCCGAGGCGCACGTAGCCGAGCCCGACCGCGTTCCAGCGTCTCCAGGCGCCGGCGGATCTTGGGGATGTGCTCGAAGAACTCGAGCGCCTCCTCGACCGGCATGTCGAGCACGTCGGCGATGCTCTTGCCCTTGAAGCGGACCTCGAGCGTCTCGCGGTTGTAGCGCTTGCCGTGGCACTGCTCGCACGGGCACGTACACGTCGGGCAGGAAGTGCATCTCGATCTTGATCTGCCCGTCGCCGCGGCAGACCTCGCAGCGCCCGCCCTTGACGTTGAAGCTGAAGCGCCCCGGCTTGTAGCCGCGCGCGCGCGCCTCCTGGGTCTTCGAGAACAGGTCCCGGATCACGTCGAACAGGCCCGTGTACGTCGCCGGGTTCGAGCGCGGCGTGCGCCCGATCGGCGACTGGTCGACCGCGATGATCTTGTCGAGCTGATCGAGGCCGTGGATCGCGCGGTGCGCGCCCGGCCGCTGGCGGGCGCGGTGCAGGCGGTTGGCGACCGCCTTGAACAGCACGTCGTTGACGAGCGTCGACTTGCCCGAGCCCGACACCCCCGTCACGCACGTCAGCACCCCGAGCGGGACGTGCACGTCGATGTCGCGCAGGTTGTGCTGGGTGGCGCCGATGATCTCGACGTAGCCGCTCGGCGTGCGCCGCTTCGCGGGCACGGCGATCGTGCGCGCGCCCGAGAGGAACTGGCCGGTCAGCGAGTCCTTCACGCGCTGCACCTCGCGCCGCGGTGCCCTGCGCGACGATCCGCCCGCCGTGCTCGCCCGCGCCCGGGCCCGAGGTCGACGAGGTGGTCGGCCGCGCGCATCGTCTGCTCGTCGTGCTCGACCACGATCACCGTGTTGCCGAGGTCGCGCAGCCGCTCGAGCGTCGCGATCAGCTTCGAGTTGTCGCGCTGGTGCAGCCCGATCGAGGGCTCGTCGAGGATGTAGAGCACGCCCGACGAGCGAGGAGCCGATCTGCGTCGCCAGGCGGATCCGCTGCGCCTCGCCGCCGGACAGCGTCGCGGCGGCGCGGTCCATCGACAGGTAGCCGATGCCGACGTTCTCCAGGAACCGCAGCCGCTCGGAGATCTCGCGCAGGATCAGCCGCGCGACGTGGCGGTCGGTCTCCGACAGCTCGACCTCCTCGAGCCACTCGAGCGCCCGCCGCGCCGAGAGCGCGCAGAAGTCCTCGATCCGCGTCCCCGCCGACGAGCACCGCGCGCGACTCCGGCCGCAGCCGCGCGCCGCCGCAGACCGGGCACGGCCGCAGCGACATGAACTCCTCGATCTTCTCCCGCGTCCACTCCGAGTCGGTCTCGCGGTAGCGGCGCTCGAGGTTGCCGACGATCCCCTCGAAGCGCGTCGCGTACGAGCGCCGGCGCCCGTAGCGGTTGCGGTAGGTGATCTGCAGCGGCTCGCCGCCCGTCCCGTGCAGGAACAGGTCGCGCTGCCTCGCGGCAGCTCCTCCCACGGCGCGTCGAGATCGACGCCGTAGCTGCTCGGCGATCGCCTCGGTCACCTGCTCGTAGTAGTTGGAGCTGCTGCCCGCCCACGGCGCGAGCGCGCCCTCGGCGATCGACAGCGACGGGTCGGGCACGACCAGCTCGGGGTCGATCTCCATCTGCGAGCCGAGCCCCGTGCAGCGGTCGCACGCGCCGTGCGGCGAGTTGAACGAGAAGATCCGCGGCTCGAGCTCGACCAGCGACGGGCCCGTGCTCCGGGCAGGCGAAGCGCTCGGAGAAGGTGAAGATCGTCCCCTCCTCCGGCTCCATGTCCGGCGACGATCTGCGCGCCGCGGCGCGCGCGCCCTTGGCGCCCGTCGCGTGCGCTGGCCTCGTCACCCCCCGCTGCGCCCGGTTCCACGCCGCGCTCGGGAGCCACGGCGGAGGCCGAACGGCCGGAGCCCCCCCGACTATCTCGATCTCGACCAGCCCGTCGGCCAGGCCCACCGCCGTCTCGATCGAGTCGGCCAGCCGCTTGCGCACGTCGTGGCGCATCACCAGCCGGTCGACGACGACCGAGATGTCGTGCTTGTAGCGCTTGTCGAGCACGATCGACTCCTCGAGCATGCGCATGCGATCGTCGATCTTCACGCGCGCGAAGCCGTCCGCGCGCAGCTCCTCCAGCAGCTTGCCGTACTCGCCCTTGCGCCCGCGCACGACCGGGGCGAGCACCATGAAGCGCGTGCCCTCGGCCAGCTCCATCACCTGGTCGATGATCTGCTCGGCCGACTGCCCGACGATCGGCCGGCCGCAGATCGGGCAGTGCGGCTTGCCCACGCGCGCCCACAGCAGGCGCAGGTAGTCGTAGATCTCGGTGACCGTGCCGACCGTCGAGCGCGGGTTGCGCGAGGTCGTCTTCTGGTCGATCGAGATCGCCGGCGAGAGCCCCTCGATCGAGTCCACGTCGGGCTTGTCCATCTGCCCCAGGAACTGGCGCGCGTAGGCCGACAGCGACTCCACGTAGCGGCGCTGCCCCTCGGCGTAGATCGTGTCGAACGCCAGGCTCGACTTGCCCGAGCCCGACAGCCCGGTGATCACCACCAGCGCGTCGCGCGGCAGCTCCAGCGAGATGTCCTTCAGGTTGTGCTCGCGCGCCCCGGAGACGACGATCTGGTTGCCCGTTGCCATCGAGGGGCCATTCTATGACGGCGAACAGATGTTCGTGTGGGGGCGCGGGCCGTAGCCGCGCCCGGCGGCCGTCCGACCTCTACCCTTCGATCGCCGCGTATACCTCGTCGATCAGCCCGAGCCTGTCGGGGAGCTCGAAGTTCTCGGCGAGATAACGCTCGGTGTCGCTGCGCGATTCTCCGTTCAGCGCCATGTTCAGCGCGATCAGACGCGCGCCGTCGAGGTCGGCGCCGGCCCCGGCCGCTTCGGCCTGGATCTGCGGCTCCTGCGCGATGGGCGCCTCGTTCGCGGGCACCGCCAGTGCCGAGTCCAGGGCGGCCTCGAACGCGCCCAGCGACTGCTGCGGCGATTCGACTGGCTGCTCGGGAGGTGCCGCAGGCCCGGCGAGCGCCGGCTCGACGTGGGGCACCTGCTCGTCCTCTGCGCCACTGTCTGTGCCCGAGGCGGCGCCGTAGAGCTCAGCCATCCCGCCCTCGACGGCGGTGAGGTCTGCGGCGAGGCGCCCGGCCCCGGCCCGCAGGCTGCCGATCAGCGCGTTGACCTCGGCGTCCATCGAGCCGACTCGCTCCAGCAGCGTCGCGGTCACCTGGGCGACGGCGCCGACGTGCAGACGCGCCTTCTCGATCGCCTCCTGGCGCGTGCGCTCGGCGTCTTTGGCGGCCTCGTCGCGTGCCTGGCGGGCGTTCTCCTGCGCGCCGCGCTCGATCTCGGCTGCGGCCGACTCGGCGGCCTCGATGATGCTCTGCACCTGCGTGCCTGCCGTGGAGGCCATCGACAGGTCGGGCTTGCCGGTGGTCGCGGCGCGCTGCAGCTCTTCGAACTCGGCCGCGAGCGCCCGCAGATGGGCGTCGACGGCGGCCGGGTCGTAGCCGCGGCGGCCGATCGGGAAGTCGCGGCGTTCGATTGCCTGACGGTCCAGCGCCACGGGCCGATCCTACGGCATGTCCCCGGCGGAAGCCTCGGCTGCCTGCTCCGCCGGGGGGGCGCCTCTTCCGCACGGATCTCCTGCAGGTCGCGCCGCAGCTCGCGAAGCTCGTCGCGGAGCTGCGCGGCGTACTCGAAACGCAGCTCCTCGGCCGCCGCGAGCATCTCCTCCTCGAGCTCGACGATCATCTTCTCGAGCTCGTGCTGCGGCAGCTCGTCCGCGGTTCCGCGCTTTGCGGTGCGCCTTTTTCTTCCCCGCGGCACCTTGGACTCGGCCTGTAGGAACTCGGCGATGTCGGAGATGCCCTTGACGATCGTCGCGGCCGTGATGCCGTGCTCCTCGTTGTAGGCGAGCTGGATCTCGCGACGGCGGTCGGTCTCGTCGATCGCCGCCCGCATCGCCTTCGTCTCCTTGTCGGCGTACATCAGGACCGTTCCGTCGACGTTCCGGGCAGCGCGCCCGATCGTCTGGATCAGGGAGGTCTCGCCCCGCAGGAAGCCCTCCTTGTCGGCGTCGAGGATCGCGACCAGGGAGACCTCGGGCAGGTCGAGCCCCTCGCGCAGGAGGTTCACGCCGACGAGGACGTCGTACTCGCCGAGCCTGAGGTCGCGGATGATCTGGATCCGTTCGAGGGTGTCCATCTCGGAGTGCAGGTAGCGCGTCTTGAAGCCCATCTCGAGCAGGTACTGCGAGAGGTCCTCGCTCATCTTCTTGGTCAGGGTGGTGACGAGCACGCGCTCGTCACGCTGCACTCGCACCCGCACTTCGTTCATCAGGTCGTCGATCTGGTTCTTGGTCTCGCGCACCTCGACTCTCGGATCGACGATCCCGGTCGGACGCACGATCTGCTCGACGACACGCGTGGAGCGTGTCCGCTCGTACTCACCCGGCGTGGCCGACACGAACATCAGCTGCGGCGTGATCGACAGGTACTCCTCGAAGGTCTGCGGCCTGTTGTCGAGAGCGCTCGGCAGCCTGAACCCGAAGTCCACGAGCGTCTGCTTGCGCGAGCGGTCGCCCTCGTGCATGGCGCCGATCTGCGGCACCGTCTGGTGGGACTCGTCGATGAAGCAGACGAAGTCCTTCGGGAAGTAGTCGATCAGGCAGTACGGCCGCGAGCCGGGCTCGCGCTGGTCGAGGATGCGCGAGTAGTTCTCGATCCCCGAGCAGAAGCCGACCTCGCGCAGCATCTCCATGTCGTACTGCGTGCGCTGGCGCAGGCGGTGGGACTCGAGCTGCTTGCCTTCGGACTCGAGTTCTTCGCAGCGGCCGTTGAGTTCGGCGCCGATCGCCTCGACCGCGGCCTCGATCGTGCCTTCCTTGACGTTGTAGTGGGTTGCGGGCCAGATCGCGACGTGCTCCAGGTCGTCCGCGATCAGCTCGCCGGTGAGGGGGTCGAAGTGCTGCAGCCGTTCGACTTCGTCGCCGAACATGGTCGCGCGGAACGCGGTCTCCGCATAGGCCGGGAACACCTCCAAAGTCTCCCCCCTGACGCGGAAGGTGCCGCGGGAGAGCACGCTGTCGTTGCGGTTGTACTGGATCGAGACCAGCTTGCGCAGCAGCGCGTCGCGGTCGATCTCCTCGCCCCGTCTGAGGATCTGCATGTTCATCTCGTAGGTCTGGGGCGAGCCGAGGCCGTAGATGCAGGACACCGACGCCACCACGATCACGTCCCTGCGAGCGAAGACCGCCGCGGTGGCCGCGTGTCTCAGCCGGTCCACCTCCTGGTTGATCGCCGAGTCCTTCTCGATGTAGAGGTCGCGGCTCGGGACGTAGGCCTCGGGCTGGTAGTAGTCGTAGTACGAGACGAAATACTCGACGGCGTTGTCCGGGAAGAAGGTCCGGAACTCGTTGCAGAGCTGGGCCGCCAGCGTCTTGTTGTGGGCGATCACGAGCGTCGGGCGCTGGACGGCCTCGATCACGCCGGCCATCGTCATCGTCTTGCCGGTCCCGGTGGCGCCGAGCAGCGTCTGGAAGCGCTCGCCCGAGACGATCCCCTCCGCCATCGACTCGATGGCGCGCGGCTGGTCCGCGGTCGGGGTGAAGACGTTGTCGAGCTTGAAGGGAGGCACCGGACTACGGTAGCGGCGGTTGCGGCCAAGGGCTGGCCGCGATCCGCGACCGCGGCGCGGTCGTGGGCGGCCTGCCTTGGGCTCCGGGCCCTCATGGCATTCGGCGGCGCCGACTGACAGCGACGAGCCGCTTCTAGCTGATCCCCAACTCCCGCGGGTAGGTCTCCCGGTATTCCCGCTGCGCCGCCAGCACCCGCTGCACGTATTCGCGCGTCTCCGTGAACGGGATCGCCCCGATCGTCAGCGTTTCCCCGGCTTCCCGCGCGTGCGCGACCCACCGGTCGACGTTCGTGAGCCCGCCGTTGTACGCGGCGATCGCCAGCATCTCATTGCCGTTGTAGTGGTCGAGCAGGTAGCGCAGGTAGTAGCTGCCGTAGGCGACGTTGATCGCGGGCGTCGCGAGGTCGGCGGCGGTGAAGCGCTTCCCGCCCGAGAGTTTGGCGAGGTAGTAGGCCGTTTCGGGGAGGATCTGCATCAGGCCCTCGGCCCCGGCGGAGGATTGGCGCGGTTCGAATTTGCTCTCCGCGTAGATCACGCCGGCGATCAGCGCCGGGTCGAGATGCTTGGCGGCGGCCTGTTCGCGGATGATCGAGGCGTCCGTGAGCGGCAGCCCGTTGCGCTGCACGCCGCCGTTCAGCAACGGGTAGACGATCACGGCCACGAGCAGGGCCGCGGCCAGCCCCAGCACCCAGCCGGTGCCGCGCCGCGGACGGGTCACGTGCGCGCCGGTGGCGACGTGGCTCATGCCCGTAGATTGCCAAGCACGTCCGACAGTTGCGCTCGCAGCTCGTCGATCGTGCCGTCGTTGCGGACGACATATGTCGCTTTCGAGGCCTTCTCCTCCTGGCTCAGCTGGCGGGCGTCGCGCTCGCCGACGTGCTCGTGCCCGCGCGCGGCCGCCCGCTCGGAACGCACCTCCTCGGCGGCAAGGACGGCGATCGTCGCGTCGTAGGCGTCCTGCAGGCCGGCCTCGAAGAGCAGCGGGACCTCGACGACGGCGGCCGGCGGCGGCGGCACGCGCTCACGCGCCTGTTGCAGCCACCCGGCGACGCGGGCTCCCACCAGCGGCCACAGCAGCTGCTCGAGCCAGCGGCGCTCGGCCTCCTCGGCGAAGACCCGTCGCGCCACCGCCGCGCGGTCGACGACGCCGTCGGGCGCCACCTCCCCACCCCACCTGGCGACGACCGCGTCGCGCAGCTCGGGCGAGCCGTAGAGCTGGTGGACGACGGCGTCGCTGGAGATCGTCTCGGCGCCGAGGTCACGCAGCGCGTCGAGCGCTGTCGACTTGCCCGCGCCGAGGCCGCCCGTCAGCCCGACGAAGGGAACCAACTGCGACAACTCGCTTCAGGCCCCGGGCCGGCCGCTTGCGGCGACGCTAGTTCTGCTCGGGGCCGCCGGCGGCTTCCGCCTCGGCGATCGCTGCTTCGGGAAGCGGCACGGCGTCACCGGCCACGTTCTCGCCGGCGGGCTCCCCGTTCTCAGATTGTGCTTCCGCGACGGCCTCGGCGGCAGGCGCCTCAGGCTCGGGTGCCTCCTCAGGCTCAGCGGCTGCCTCCGGCTGCGGCTCGGGCGCGGCCTCGACGACCTCGGCCTCGGGCGCGGCCTGCTCCACCACCGGAGCCTCGGCCTCAGGCGCGGCCTCGACAGCCGGAGGCGCGGCCTCGACGGCCGCGGCCTCGGGCGCGCCCTCAGCGGCCTCCCCCTGCAGCTCATCGGCCGGTTCCTCGGTGCCGCCCGGGCGGGAGACCGGAAGGATCTGGTCCTCGACCCGCTTGGCGGACAGCGACAGACGCCGGCGCTCGGAGTCGATCTCGAGGATCTTCACCCGGATCTCATCCCCGGGGTGGACGATCTCGCGCGGGCTCTCGACGTGATGCGGCGCCAGCTCGGAGATGTGGACGAGGCCCTCGACCCCGTCGAGGATCTCGACGAACGCGCCGAACGTGACGACCTTGGTGACCTTGCCGGCAAGCTCATCGCCGACGGTGTAGGTGTCGACGATCCGCTGCCAGGGGTCCTCCTGGGTCTGCTTGAGGCCCAACGAGATGCGCTGGCGGTCGCGGTCGATGTCCAGCACCTTGACCTTGACGGTGTCGCCGATCGAGAGGATCTCGCTCGGGTGGTTCACGTGCGACCACGAGAGCTCCGAGATGTGGATCAGGCCGTCGATGCCGTCGAGGTCCACGAAGGCGCCGAAGTCGACGATGTTCGAGATCTGGCCTTCGACCACGAGCCCCGGCTGCAGGCGGTCCAGGATCTGCTGGCGGACCTCCTTGCGCTCCTCCTCGAGCACCGCGCGCCGCGAGAGCACGACGTTGTTGCGCGAGCGGTTGAGCTCGATCACCTTGGTCTCGATCTTGGTGCCCATGTACTCGTCGAGGTTGGGCACGCGGCGGATGTCGACCAGCGAGGCGGGCAGGAAGCCGCGCACCCCGAGGTCGATGATGAGACCGCCCTTGACGACCTCGATCACGGTGCCCTCGACGGGCTCGCCGGACTCGGCGGCGGCTTCGATGCGGCGCCAGGCCTTCTCGAAGCGCGCACGCTTCTTGGACATGATCAGACGCCCGTCCTGGTCCTCCTTGGTGAGGACGATCGCGTCGACCTCCTCGCCCAGGTGGACCTCGTCGGCAGGGTCGACCGCCTTGCGGATCGAGAGCTCGTTGGCCGGGATGACGCCCTCGGACTTGTAACCGATGTCGACGAGCACCTCGTCCTTGTCGATGCGGACGACGTTCCCGGTGACGACCTCGCCCTCCTCGATCTCGCGGAAGGTGGCGTCGTAGTTGGGGACGATCTGCCCGTCGATCTCCAGCAGGAGCCCGTTGGATCCGTCAACGACCCGCGCCTGCGGGTTGTCCATCACAGTTTGCACCGGCCGAAGCGTAGCGCAGCCTTATCATTGCCGGGGCCTATGCCTGTGAGAGCGACCAAGCGGGGAGCCGACCGCACCGCCCTGCAGCGCGATTGCGACGTGCTCGTGTGCGGCGCGAGCTTCGCCGGGCTCGCGGTCGCAGGCGAGCTGGCGGGCGCGGGCGCGAACGTGCTGGTGCTCGACCGCTACGAGATCGGCGAGCGCCAGACCTCGGCGTGCGGGATACCCACGCAGTGGCTGCGCGCGATGGACCTCACCGCGTCCGAGCGCCAGAGCTTCGACGAGCTGCTCGTCCACACCCCCTGGCGCACCGCCCGCTGGCAGCTGCCCTGGTCGTTCTCGACCTTCGACTACCGCGAGCTCTGCGCTCTGCTCTGGGACCGCGCCGGCGACGCGGAGTTCGAGACGGCGACGGTGACCGGCCGCCACGGCGACACCGTCGTGACCGATCGCGGCGAGCTGCGCGCCCCGCTGATCGTCGACGCGCTCGGCTGGCGCCGGGTGCTCTCCAACGGCACTCCGATCCAGCCGCCCGACGCCAGGCTCTCCCGCGGACTGGAGGTGCACCCGGCGGGCTCCGGGACCGACATGGAGCTGTGGATCGACGCGAAGTACGTACGCGCCGGTTACTCCTGGAGCTTCCCGGCCGGCGACGAGCTGCGCGTCGGCGTCGGCTCGTTCTGGCCCTCGCATCACGTCAAGGAGCCGACGGTGCGCCTCGCGGGCGATCTCGGCCTGCCCCCGCACGGTTACCAGGGGAACTGGATACCCCACCAGCTGCGGCGTGCCGCCGAGGACGGCGTCTTCTTCGCCGGGGACTCCGCCGGTCACTGCCTGCCGCTCACCGCGGAGGGCATCCGCACCGCGCTGTACTTCGGCCTGGCGTGCGGGCGCGAGCTGCGCGCCGTCGTCAGCGGACACCGCTCCCGCGAGCAGGCGCTGCTCGGCTACGGCGCCTTCTCCGATGCCCACGAGCGCAAGTTCCGCTGGCTGCTGAACGCACAGCGCGCGATCGGGCAGATCACGCCCAGCCGTGCGATCACCCACATCGTCCGCGCGTTCGAGTCCCGCCGGCTGAGCCGCTGGGCCTTCGATCAGTATCTGGCGATCGCTCCGCCCTCGTATGTCGGGGCCGGGGCCGGCCCGAGCCCGGCGGGCCGCCTGGCAGGGCGCGCGATCGCCTCGCCGGTCGCCGGCGTCCGCGCCTAGATGTTCTGCCTCAGCTGGTTCCGAACGCGGTTGATGGGTGGCCGGTCGCCGAGTTCGCTGTGGTTCCTGGTGGTGTTGTAGTGGTTTAGCCAGTGCGGTAGCGCTTTGGCTCTGGCGTTGCTTGAGCGGTAGCGCTGCCCGTAGGCCCACTCTTTGGCGAGGGTCTGCTGGTATCGCTCGATCTTGCCGTTGCGCTTGGGAGTTCGTGGCGGGATGCGCCGGTGCTGGATGCCGTGGCGCGCCAGGAGCTCTCGGAGGCTGCGGTTGTGGATGTAGCACCACGCGTTGTCGGTCTGCAACCGCTGGGCTTTGATCCCGTGGCCGGCGAAGAACACGAGTGCTCGGTCGAGGAAGCCTGTGACGGTGGCGGCTTGCTCGTCGGTGTGCAGCTCGCTGTAGACCAGCCGTGAGTGGTCGTCGATGATCGAGTGGCAGAACTCCCAGCCGGGCCCGTTGCGCTTCTCGTTGGCGCTGCGGTAGCGGTCCCCGGTGACGCGGTGTCCGGGCCTGGTGAAGCGCGCGAAGCGCTTGACGTCCATCTGCAACAGGTCACCGGGGCAGGGCCACTCAAAGCGGCGAACCTCCTCGCGTGCTGGTTTGGGTGCTTTGGAGAGCCCGCGGCGGCGAAGGCACCGCCAGACAGTGGCGTGGCTCATCTGAAGCTCTGAGGCGATCAGCCTCGGCCCCCAGCCCGTCCGCTCCCGTGCCCGGCAGACATGGTCATGCACGCGCTCTGAGCAACGCGTCGGCTGGCGGTGAGGCGTGCAAGGCCGATCATCAGCCCAAGCTCCCGAATGTCGCTGCTGATCAGAAGCGTCGCGATAACGCGCCACCCAGTACTGCACCGTCGAGACCGACACCCGCCGCCACTCCGCAGCCTGGCGGCGAGTCATGCCCTCCACCAAACACTTCTCGACCAGCTCGACGCGCTGCCAGCGGGGCAGCCACCTACGCTTGTCCTGCATCCGGGTCGCCTCCTAAGCCGTGATCTTTGGAAGGAACACAGCCTCCGGAACGGCCCGGATGCCTACTCAACCGTTCGGAACCTCCCGAGGCACGTCACCTAGGCCGTGGCGATGAGGCGACGCGAGAGCGAGGTGCCGGGGCTCGTCGCATGGACGCGGCGGGTGGTCGCGCACCGCCGCGCGGTGCTCGCGGTGTGGGCGATCCTGTTCGTGCTCGGCGGCTGGGCCACGAGCAACCTCGGCAGCCTGCTGACGAACCGCTTCAGCGTCCCCGGATCGGAGGCCGAACGCGGCCTCGAAATCCTCCACTCGCGCCTGCATCAGCGCGGCGACGGCGGCTTCACGCTCGTCGCGCGAGCGACGGCTCCGGGCGCCGGAGCGACGCTCGCGCCGGCCACCGAGGCGGCGGCGATGCGC
This sequence comes from uncultured Solirubrobacteraceae bacterium, assembly GCA_963742805.1. GTDB lineage: Bacteria > Actinomycetota > Thermoleophilia > Solirubrobacterales > Solirubrobacteraceae > Palsa-744. Next base: position 1,171,248 of record CAVUNG010000002.1, read on the forward strand.
GCCGCCGGCCACATCCCCGGCGGCCGCGCCGGTCCGGTGCGCAACGCCGGGCACGGCGTCGTCTACGTGGAGATCACGGTGCCGCTGGAAGCGGCGGACGCCAAAAACTACACCGAGCGGATGCGCGCAGCGATCGGTCCCGTGCAGGGGGTGCGCACCTACCTGACCGGCTTCCCCGCGCTGAGCCACGACGTCCAGCCGCTCTACAGCGAAGACCTCTCCAAGGGCGAGGCGATCGCGATCCCGATCGCGATCGTGGTCCTGCTGTTCATGTTCGGGACGCTCGCGGCCGTGGCGGTGCCGTTCATCTTCGCCTTCGCCACCCTCCCCACCACCCTCGGGCTCGTGTGGGTGATCGCGCACCTCGGCAACATGGCCGAATACGTGACGAACATCGTCACGCTGATCGGGCTGGCGATCGCGATCGACTACTCGATGCTCGTGGTGTTCCGCTACCGCGAGGAGCTCGACGGCGGCTCCGAGCCCGCCGAGGCGCTCGAGACGACGATGGCCACCGCGGGGCGCGCGACCCTGTTCTCGGGGCTGACGGTCGCGATCGGCCTCGCGCTGCTGCTGCTGATGCCGCTGCCGTTCATGCGCTCGATGGGAGCCGGCGCGGTGCTGATCCCCCTGGTCTCGATCGCCGCCTCCGCGACGCTGCTGCCGGCGCTGCTCTCGCTGATGGGCGCGCGCATCAACCGCTTGCGTGTGGTGCCGCGGCGCGTGCTGGAGCGGCGCGCGAGCGGCGCACCCGGGTTCTGGTCGCGGCTCGCGCACTCGATCATGCGCCATCCGCTCCTCTACTTCGCGGTCTCGCTCGCGCTGCTGCTCGCGATCGCGGCGCCGGCGCTGGGCCTGCACCTGACGAGCGGCGACAACCGCAACGCGCCGCGCGGCACAGAGGCGACAGACGGCCTCTATGAGCTCGAGTCGACGGTCGGGCCGGGCGAGCTCGCCCCCCACCAGATCGTGGTCGAAACCGGCACGCGCGGCGGCGCGATCGCGCCCGCGACAGTCGCCGCCGAGCGGCGTCTGATCGCTGCCCTGCGCGCCGATCCGCACATCGAGGCCTCCACGATCCAGGCGCCCTCGCTCGGCACGCCGGCCGCCGCGATCAAGGCGGGGCTGACCGAAGCAGAACTGCGCACGTTCCAGATCCGCGCAGCGGGCCACACCGACGCGGGCACCAAAGAGGCGCAGGCGCTCGTGGGGACGATCCGCAGCCGCCTCATCCCGGCCGCCGCCTTTCCCAAGACCGACATCGTCGCGCTGACCGGCGCGCCCGCGTTCGGCGTCGACTTCAAGAACAAGGCATATGCCGCGTTCCCATGGCTCGTGCTGGCCGTGCTCGCGATCACCTACCTGGTGCTGCTGCGCGCCTTCCGCTCGGTGGTGCTGCCGCTGAAGGCGGTGCTGATGAACCTGCTCTCGGTCAGCGCCGCCTACGGCGTGCTCGTGCTCGTGTTCCAGAACGGGGACGGGCACTGGCTCGGCTTCGCCCATTTCCCCCAGGTCGAAGCCTGGATCCCGATCTTCCTGTTCGCGACGATCTTCGGCATCTCGATGGATTACGAGGTCTTCCTGCTCTCGCGCGTGCGCGAGGAGTGGGACCGCCACCACGACAACGAACGCGCGGTCGCCTACGGGCTCGAGCACACCGGCCGCATCATCACCGCCGCGGCGATCATCATGATCGCCGCGTTCTCCGGCTTCATGACCGGCCGCTTCGTCGGCCTGCAGCAGTTCGGCCTCGGCCTTGCGGCGGCGATCTTCCTCGACGCGACGGTCGTGCGCGCGATCCTCGTTCCGGCCACCATGAAGCTGCTGGGCAAGTGGAACTGGTACCTGCCAGAACCCGTCCGCCGGGCGATGCGCCTGGCCCCGCCGGTCCCGGCCGCGACGAGCAGCCGCTGACGGCGCCGCGGTGCGGGGCGTTGCCCGTCTCGCCCACGAGCTTCTCGGCCAGCGGGGACCGACCCGCTCTGAGAGAATCGCCGGCATGAGGGCGGTCGGATGCACGCGGGGGAGCTCGAGGTCGTCGAGCTGCCCGAGCGGCCGCTCGGGCGCGGGCAGGTGCGTCTGCGGGTGCTGCGCTGCGGCATCTGCGGCTCGGACCTCCACGCCCGCCATGGCTGCGACGAGTGGGCCGCGCTCGCGGCCAAGCTCGGCTATGACCGCTTCATGCGCTCGCAGGAGCGCGTCGTCTTCGGCCACGAGTTCTCCGGCGAGCTCGCCGAGCACGGGCCCGGATGCAAGCGCTCGATCCCCGCGGGCACCCCTGTCGTCGCGTTGCCGCTGCTGCGCGGCAGCGCGGGCGTCGACACGATCGGCCTCTCCCCCCACGCGCCCGGCGCGTACGCCGAGCAGGTCGTGGCCCACGAGCCGCTGACGATGGCGGTGCCGAACGGGCTCGCCCCGGACGTCGCGGCGCTGACCGAGCCGATGGCGGTCGCGCTGCACGCGGTCCGGCGCTCGGAGGTCAACAAGCGCGACGTCGCGATCGTGATCGGCTGCGGACCGGTCGGGCTCGCGGTGATCCTGCTGCTGAAGGCGCGCGGCGTGCGCACCGTGGTGGCCAGCGACTTCTCGCCCGGCCGGCGCGCGCTCGCGAGCGCGTGCGGCGCCGACGTCGTCGTGGACCCCGCCGCGAGCTCGCCCTACGCGGGCCCGAGCGGGCGCGATCACATCCGCGACATGCCGGCGGCGATGGAGCTGCTCGTCGGCACCCGCGAGAAGCTGGGGCGGCTGCCCTTCGGCTGGTGGCACGCCTGGCGCCTCGGCGAGGCGCTGGGCGCCAAGCCGAAGCGCCCGGTCATCTTCGAGTGCGTGGGGATGCCGGGCGTGATCGAGTCGATCGTCCAGGACGCGCCGCTGCTCTCGCGGGTCGTCGTCGTCGGCGTCTGCGTCGGCGCGGACCGCTTCACGCCCGCGATGGCGATCAACAAGGAGATCGATCTGCGCTTCGTGCTCGGCTACACGCCGCTGGAGTTCCGCGACACCCTGATGATGCTGGCCGAGGGCGAGGTGGACCCGCGCCCGATGATGACCGGCAGCGTCGGCCTGGACGGGGTCGCGGCCGCGTTCGAGGCGCTCGGCGACCCCGAGCGGCACGCCAAGATCCTGATCGATCCACAGAGCCCCGCGACGGCACCCGCCTGAAGCGGGCACACCTCCGCTAGGCCTGCGGCACCTGCTGGGTGATGCAGTGGACGTTGCCGCCGCCCAGCAGGATCTCGCGCGCCGGAACCCCGACCACCTCACGCTCGGGGAAGCACGCGGCGAGCACCGCGGCCGCCTCCTCGTCGAAGCGCTCGTCCAGCAGCGGGAAGACGATCCGCGAGTTCGCCGGATAGAAGTTCACGTAGGAGGGCGCGAGCCTGTCGCCGGCGCGCCGCGGGTGCGTACCGGGGCGCGGTGTGACCCCGGCGGCCTCCCCCTCCTCGATGTGCAGCGGCCCCGGCGCGGGAACGGTCAGCACCTCGATCTCACGCCCGGCGGCGTCGCGCGCGGACTGCAGGCGGCGCCGTGCGTCCTCTCCCACCTCGTACATCTCGTCGCCGGGGTCCTCGCAGACGCTCAGCAGCACCGTCCCCGGGCGCACGAAGCAGGCGAGGTTGTCGACGTGGCCGTCGGTCTCGTCACAGGGCACGCCGCGGCCGAGCCAGATCACCTTCGTGGCGCCGAGGTACTCACACAGCGCCCGCTCGATCTCCTCGCGCGAGAGCGACGGATTGCGATTCGGGTTCAGCAGGCACTCTTCGGTGCTCAGCACCGTGCCCTCGCCGTCGACGTGGATCGAGCCGCCCTCGAGCACGAGCGGCGCGCGGTAGCGCCCGGCGCGTTCGGTCTCGAGCACCTTCGCCGCGGCGCGTTCGTCGCGCGCCCAGTCGGCGTACAGCCCGCCCCAGGCGTTGAAGCGCCAGTCCACGCCGCGCAGGCCCGGCTCGGGCCCGGTCAGGAAGCTCGGCCCGATGTCGCGCATCCACGCGTCGTCGGTGGAGAGCTCGACGACCCGCACCTCGGACGGCAGCACCGCGCGTGCGCGTTCGAACTGCTCGTCGTCGGCGGCGACGGTGACGGGCTCGGAGGCGACGATGGCCTCCGCGACCGCGGCGAACGCACGCTGCGCCGGCTCGGCGCCGTGGCGCCAGTTGTCCGGGCGCTGCGGCCAGGCCATCCAGCAGCCCGCGTGGGGCTCGAACTCGGCGGGCATGCGCCAGCCGTCCGCGGCCGGCGTAGAGGTCAGCGTCGCGCCCATCGCCAGAGACTAGAGTCAAGCCGATGGCAGTCCAAGCGCCGCTGATCGTCGCCGAGGGCGTGCTCGACTCCCCGGCGCGCACGCGGGCGCCCGAGCGCGGCCTGTTCCGCGTCGGCGCGGTTCAGGAGCGCTGGCACGAGCACCCGGCCGACCACGAGGAGGCGCTCGCGGCCGGCGTGCGCCGCGCGGCGGCCGCCGGCGCGAAGCTGGTGTGCCTGCAGGAGTTGACGCTGTCCCCGTACTTCGCCGTCGACGAGTCCGGTCCGGCCGGCGGCGGCGTCGAGCCCGAGCCGCTGCCGGACGGCCCCACGCACCGCTTCGCCGCGCGCCTGGCCCGCGAGACCGGCGTCCACGTCCACGCCTCGCTCTACGAGCGGGCCGATGCAGAGGACGACCTGGGCTTCAACACGGCGATCGTCGTCGCCCCGGGCGGGGAGATCGTCGCCCGCACGCGCAAGCTGCACATCCCTGTCACGGCGGGCTACTACGAGGACCGCTGGTTCCGCCCCGGTCCCGCCGGCGAGGACGCGTTCACGCTGCTGACCCTCGGCGGGGCGCAGCTCGGGCTGCCGACCTGCTGGGACCAGTGGTTCCCGGAGCTCGCCCGCGCGTACTCGCTGGAGGGTGCCGACGTGATCGTCTACCCCACCGCGATCGGCTCGGAGCCCGACCATCCCGGGTTCGACACCGAGCCGCTGTGGGAGCGCGTGATCGTCGGCAACGCGATCGCCAACGGCGTCTTCATGGTCGCCGTCAACCGCACCGGCGAGGAGCCGCCGCTGCGCTTCTACGGCTCCTCGTTCATCTGCGATCCGTATGGACGCAAGCTCGTCCAGGCGCCGCGGGACGAGCCCGCCGTGCTGGTCGCGGACCTCGATCTCGACCAGCGCCGCGACTGGCTGGAGCTGTTCCCGTTCCTGGCCACGCGCCGCCCCGACGCCTACGCGCCGCTCGTCGAGCCGCGCACGCCGTAGCGGACAGCGCGCCGCTGGCCTAAGGTGCGCGTGTGGCGCGCATCGGCATGCTCACGGGCGGCGGCGACTGCCCCGGACTGAACGCGGTGATCCGCGGCGCGGTGCGCGCCGGACTGGCAGAAGGGCACACGTTTGCCGGTTATCGCTACGGCTGGGCCGGGGTCCTGGCCGACGAGGCGATCGAGCTGACGCTCGACAGCACGATCGGCATCCTGCCGCGCGGCGGGACCATCCTCGGCACCTCGCGCACCAACCCGTTCGCCGACGGCGCCGACGGGATCGCCGCGGTTCGCAGCGCTATCTCCAAGCGCGGCGTCGAGGCACTGGTCCCGATCGGCGGCGACGACACGCTCGGCGTCGCCGTGAAGCTGCACGAAGCGGGCATCCCCGTCGTGGGGGTGCCGAAGACGATCGACAACGACCTCGGCGGCACGGACTTCACCTTCGGCTTCCAGACCGCGGTCCAGATCGTCACCGACGCGATCGACCGCCTGCACACGACCGCGGAGTCCCACGACCGCGTGATGGTCGTCGAGGTGATGGGGCGCCACGCCGGCTGGATCGCGACCCATGCGGGCATCGCCGGCGGCGCCGACGCGATCCTCGTCCCCGAGCGCCCGTTCGACATCGAGCAGGTCTGCGCGCACCTGCAGCGCCGGCACGGGCGCGGGCGCAAGTTCTCGATCGTCGTGGTGGCCGAGGGCGCAACGCCGCTGCAGGGAACACTTGAAGGTGACGACGGCGGCGTCGTCACACGGAGCTCCTCGACCGACGCCTTCGGGCACGAGCGGCTTGGCGGCATCGGCGTCGTGCTCGAGCGCGAGATCGAGCGCCGCACGGGCTACGAGGCGCGCGTGACGATCCTCGGCCACGTCCAGCGCGGCGGCACCCCCGTCGCCTTCGACCGGGTGCTCGCGACCCGCTTCGGCGTCGCCGCCGTGCGGGCGGTCGCCGCTGGTCGCTTCGGCGCGATGGTCGCGCTCCGCGGGACGGCCGTCGTGGAGCTTCCAATGGCCGCGTCGCTGGCCGAGCCGAAGCTGCTGGACCCCGAGCTGTACGAGACGGCGGAGCTCTTCTTCGGCTGAGGCCTAGGATCTGCGCATGGCGGCCGGCGCCGACAGCCACGAGAAGCTCAAGGTCCTGGTGGCGGGCGGCGGCATCGCGGCGCTCGAGACCTTGCTGGCGCTGCGCGAGCTGGCCGGCGAGCGCGTCGCCGTGACCGTGCTGGCGCCGAACGAGGACGTTCTGTATCGGCCGATGACCGTGCGCGAGCCGTTCGCCCTCGCCGCCGCCGGCCGCTACGAGCTGGCGCCGATCGTGCGCGCGCTCGGTGCGGAGCTGGTCGTCGACCGGCTCGACAGCGTCGATCGCGACGCCCGGTCGGTGCCCACCGAGGGCGGGCTGGATCTCCCCTACGAGGCGCTCGCACTCACCGTCGGCGCCCAGCCGCGCGCCCGGTACCCGCACGCGGTCACGATCGACGACCGCCACATGGACGAGAGCATGCACGGGCTCGTGCAGGACATCGAGGGGGGCTACCTCGACAGCCTCGCGGTCCTCATCCCCGAGCGGATCGGCTGGCAGCTGCCCGCGTATGAGATCGCGCTGATGATGGCCGGGCGCGCATTCGACATGCAGGCACAGCTCGCGATCACGATCGTGACCGCCGAGCCTACGCCGCTGGCCCTGTTCGGCGACGCGGTCTCCGCGCGCGTGGCCGAGGCGCTCGACCGTGCGGGGGTCGAGGTGCTGACCTCAGCGACCGCGGAGACCCCGCACAGCGGCGAGGTGGTGGTGGAGCCCGGAGCGCGGCGCCTGGAGCCCCGGCGCACGATCGCGCTGCCTGAGCTCTACGGTCCCGCCGTCCGCGGCCTGCCCGTCGCCGAGCACGGCTTCCTGCCGGTCGACGAACACGGCCGCGTCCGCGACGCCGGCCCTGTCTTCGCCGCCGGGGACGCCGCCGACAACCCGGTCAAGCACGGGGGCCTCAGCACCCAGCAGGCCGACGTGATCGCCGAGTCGATCGCCGCGCTTGCGGGCGTCGCGATCGAACCTCGGCCCTTCCACCCTGTCCTGCACGCGATGCTGCTGACCGACGGCCGGCCCCTGTACCTGACGGCGCGACTCGAGGCCGGTCGCGCGGTCAGCTCGGAAGTCAGCGATACGCCGACGTGGAGCCCGCCGACGAAGATCGCGGCGCGCTTTCTCGGCCCGTACCTCGAACGGCTCGACCGCGAGGGTGCTCCCGGCTGACGCGCTGCTGGATCAGCAGCGCGAACGTCGGACAGGCGCGCGCGGCCCGCTCGGCGTACTCGACGAGCTGCTCCGGGACCGGCCGCCCGTCGACGATCGGATAGCCCCACTCGTCGAGCGCGATCATCTCGGGCAGCAGCTCCGCGCACATCCCGTGCGCCTCGCAGGCGATCGGGTTGACCTTCAGGTGGCTGCTCACAGCCCGGCCCTCGCCATCGCGAGATCCGCGCGCGGCCGCTGGCGCGGCATCGGCAGGACGGGCGCCAAGGCGCACGCCTCGCACGGACCGTCCGCGCCGTGTTCGGCCAACTCCGGCCCGAACACCGCGAGCGCGCTCGTGACGAACCGCAGCGCGCCGTCCGGGTGCCTGCACGCCCCGCGCCCGCGGATCACGGCGGCCAGCCCTTGCTGCTCTGCCGCGCCGTCCGCGGCCGCGGCGCCACCCGCCCAGGCCCGCAGCCCGCGCGCGACAGCGGCCAGGCCGTGCTCGCAGGGGCCACATTGGCGGGCGCTCGCGCGCGCCAGCCACTCGGCGACCCGCACGGTTTCGGCGACCGGGCAGGAGCGCGCGCCGAGCAGCGCGATCACGCCCGTGCCGGTCGTGGCCCCGTGCGCGGCCAGGCCGACGTCATCGAGCGTCAGCGTGCCGAGGTGGGCGCTGTCGATCCACGTGCCGGCGTAGCCGCCGATCAGGACCGCTCGCACGGCTTCTTCGAGACCGCCGGCGGCGTCGATCAGCGAGGCCAGCGACGCGCCGTGCTCGATCTCGTACACCCCCGGCCCGGGCACCGGCCCGGACAGCGTGACGAGCGCCGAGCCCGGATGCTCGGGCGTCCCCAGCTCGCGGAACCAGTCGGCGCCGTGGCGCGCGATCAGGGCGACGTGCGCGAAGGTCTCGGCGTTGCTGAGCAGGGTCGGTCGCCCGTTGACGCCCTGCTCGAAGATCATCGGCGGCGTGAACGTCGGCTTGGCGGGGCCGCCGTTCAGGAAGTGAACGAGAGCCGACTCCTGGCCGCCGACATAGCCGTCGGGAACCGCCACGACCCGGGTGCGCACGCGCTCGCGCAGCGCGCGCCGTTCGGCGCTCGCGCGCAGCGCGGCATCCACCGTCTCCGCCGAGCGCTCCGACACGCAGAGGAAGACCTCCTTGGCCGACACTGCACTGGCCGCCAGCACCGCGCCGTCCAGCACGAGGTGCGGGACCGAGCCGATCAGCGTGCGGTCCTTGAAGCTGGCGGGCTCGCCCTCGAGCGCGTTCACGACCACCGTCCGGCCGCCCGGGCGGCCGCGGGCGCCGAGCACCGCGTGCATCTTGAGCGCGGTCGGGAAGCCGGCGCCGCCGCGGCCACGCAGCCCAGCGCGTTCCACGGCGTCGATCAGCTCGCCGGCCTGTCCCCTGCGCGCCGGCGCGAGCTCGGGCGCGGGGCCGTGCACACCGAGGTGCGCGTCGAGGTCCAGCGAGCTCAGCTCTCCCACGCCCGCAAGCAGGCGCGGCAGCGTCCCTCTGGTCACGGCCGCGCTCATCTGTGCGCCTGCCTGGACTTCGGAAGCAGCGAGCTCGGGGTGCCCGAGCGCCGCGCCCATTCCGAGCCGAGCGGCCCAGCCGGGAGCCAGATCACGAGGAAGACGGCGAAGGCGCCGGTACCCGCGAGGGCCGCGCCGCGGGCGCGCGGGGAGACCTGCCGGCTGGCGCCGATCCGCACCAGGACCGCCGCCAGCACCACGAGGACGCAGGCGGCGCTCAGCAGCTGCAGCCAGCCGGTTTTGACGTCGCTGCCGGTGCCGAACCCGTGCAGCAGCGCGACCGGCCACGCCGCGTAGGAGAGCCAGTGCACGGCGCGCCAGCCCCGGTAGCCGACGCGCCTGCGAGCGAGGCTCGTGATGATCACGGCCAGCAGCAGGTCGAAGGAGACCGCGCCGAGCCCGAGCCAGAACGGGCGGTAGGAGCTGATGAAGGGGATCACGCTGGCGGTGAGGGAAATCGGGGCGAAGCTGTCGAGCACCGCCGTGAGGATGTGCAGCACGAGGAACACGAGCGTGAGCAGCGCGAGGTTGCGGTGCAGTTCGTCCACGACGAAGCGCGGCCAGCGCGCGCTCGCGGTGCGGCGCAGGTCGACCACGCCGAGCGCGACCGTCGCGCTCAGCAGCAGCAGCGCCACCGCACCCGTGGACCGCGTGAGGTACCAGTAGGTGGTCGTGCTCGCGAGGACCGTCATGCCGGCGCGTGCTCCATCGCCGCTCGGTGCTCGCCGCTGACGGGCCACGCTCCGACCTTCACCACACGGCCGTCATGGCCGACAAGCCGAGCGGGCATCCCGAGTCCGCGGAGCCAGCGCACAGCCTGCGCGCCCTGCAGCAGGGCGCCCGTGCTCGCGATGTTCGCGTCCACGCAGTCGGCCGCTGCGACGCTGACGGTCCGCCACGGGGTCTGCGCGGGGCGCCCTGTGTGGGGGTCGATGATGTGGTGCATGGGCTCGCCCCCGCGGTGCCAGCGGCGGGCGGCGGTGCTGGAGGTCGCGAGCCCACCGTCGGCGATCGCGAGGCGCTGCCCGGGAGCGTCGGGCCCGTCGCGATGGTCGTCGGTGACGTGCAGGAGCCAGCCGCCCGCCGGCCCGGGGCCGGAGGTCGCGATGTCGCCCCCGAGGGCGACGAGGACGCCGCACCCGAAGCGGGCGTTCACCGCGGCGGCGCAGCGGTCGGCCGCCAGTGCTTTCGCGGTCGCGCCGAGATCGAGCTTCGTGCCCGCCGGGATACGGACGCGTCCGCCCTTGCGGTCGACGACCACGTCGCGCCAGCCGCCGCGGCGGCGCGCGATCAGCCGCGGCGGCCCCGCAGCGTCCGCGTCGGCGTCGGGTAGCTCGCGCAGCAGCTCCCAGTCGCGGTCGTAGCCCGCCTGCTCGAGCGCGAGCCCGATCGTCGGGTCGAGCGCCCCGTCGGTCAGCCGCGCCCCGCGCAGCGCCAGCTCCACGGCGTCGAGCAGCAGGGGCCCGGCGTCGGCCGGGCGCCCGGCGCGCGCGTTCACGAGCGACAGCTCGGAGTCCTCGCGGAAGCGGCTGCACGCGGCGTCGAAGCGCGCGAGCTCGCCGACGACGAGAGCGACCGCGTCGTCGAGGGCCTCCGGCTCCTCGATGCGGAGCTCGGCGGTGCTGCCGAGCGCGGGCCAGCGTGCCGCGGCGCTCACGGCTGCCCCCAACCCTCGCGCGAGGGCCGGCGTCGCGCGCGGCGCCTGCGCACCACCCCGGCGAGCCCGGCGATGCCCATGGCCGCGAGCGCGATCAGGGCCACGAGGACCGCGATCGCAAGACCCGGCGTGAGGATCAGGCAGAGGAGGCCGAGCGCAGCGCCGATACCGAGGTCGGCGACCAGCAACCGCCGGCGGCGGACGCGCTGGGAGTCGAGCCGGCGGCGGCGCACCTCGGCGCTCGTGTCGAGCTCGACGAGCGGCAGCTCGGCCGTGTCCAACCGGGCCGGGCGGCTCACGCGGGGAGCCTCCGGAAGATCCAGCGCGGCAGCATGCGCAGCGCCGCCGCCACCCAGCGCAGCCCGGAGGGCGCCCAGACGATGCCGGCACGGCGCCGCAGCCCGCGGCTCGTCTCGCGCGCCACGACCTCGACGCTCGTCGCGAGCGGCGGCTCCGGCAGTCCCGCGGTCATCCGCGTGCGTACGAAGCCGGGCCTGACCACCATCACCCGCACGCCGTCGGCGCGCAGCTCGTCGTCGAGCGCTCGCGCGAGCGCGTCGAGTCCCGCCTTGGACGCGCAGTAGACCGCGTTCGACGCGCGCGGAAGCTCGGCGGCGACCGATGACAGGACGACGATCGTGCCACGCCGCCGCGCGCGCATCAGGCGGGCCGTCTCCATCAGCAGCGAGCCCGCGCCGACCGTGTTCACGCGCAGCAGCTCCACGGCCGCCGGGATGTCGTCGGGCAGCCCTCCGCGAGCGCCGAGGACGCCCACGGCGAGCACGGCGACGTCAACCTCGCCGAGCAGCGCGAAGGCCTGCTCGAGCGCGGGCCGGTGCGCTGCCGTGTCGAGCGCGTCCAGCGGCACCGTCTCCACCCGCGCGGCGCCGGCAGCGCGCAGCTCGGCGGCGGCGGCGTCCAGCGTGCTCTGGTCGCGGCCCGCGAGCACGGCGTCGCTCACGCCCTCGCGGGCGAGCTCGCCCGCGATCGCCGCGGCGATCTCCGAGCTGCCGCCGATGACCAGCAAGCGCCTCGCGCTCACGCGCTGAGCTCCAGCCGCCGGGCCATGTCCGAGCGCAGCGTCCCCTGCGGGTCCACGCGCTCGCGGACCGCGCGAAACCGCGCCAGCTCGGGGTAGGTCTCTTGCAGCATCTCGGCGCTCATGCGCGCGTCCTTGGCCAGATATACCCGTCCTTGAGCGCCGACGATCAGGCGGTCGGCCGCGTCGAGCACGGTGCGGACCCCGCGCGCGCGGGCCGGGATGTCGATGGCCAGCGTCCACCCCTCGATCGGAAAGGAGAGCAGGCCGCCGCTCGGCGCACCGAAGCGCTTCAGCGCCGCGAGGAACATCGGCACGCGGCGCGCGCGCAGCATCTCCAGCGTGCAGCGGATCACCCACTCCTCGCCCGGCGGGACCGCGAACTGGTACTGCAGCAGCCCGCGCCGGCCGTAGAGCCGGTTCCAGTCGCCGACGCGGTCCAGCGGGAACAGCTGCTCGACGGGCCCCATGGCGACACTGCGGTCCCGGAGGGGGCTGTGATGCCAGAGGGCTGCGTTGAAGGTGCGCACGGCCACGCCGCGCAGCAGCCCCCCGGGGGCTCCCTGCGGCACCCGCAGCGACGGAGCCGCCGCGATCCCGAGCGAGCCGGCGCCGGCGGGCGCCTCGCCTTCGCGCGAGCGCGTCACCACCGCGCGGGCGAAGCGCTCGCCGCTCGCCAGCAGGTCGAGCCACGCGATCGCGTGCGTGTGGCCGCCGTGGCTCATCAGGGCCATCGCCTCCTCGATCGAGTCGGCGCGGTCGACGTCCGCGATCGCAAAGGGCTCGCGCAGCGGCACCGTCTTGAGGGTCGCTGCCGTGATCGCCCCCGTCAGCCCCATGCCGCCGGTCGTCGCAGCGAACAGCTCGGCGTCGCTCTCACGCGAGACCTCGTGCACGCCGGCGTCCGGCGTGACCAGCTCGAAGGAGACGAGCTGCCGCGCGATGCTCCCGGCGACGGGGTGGTTCTTCCCGTGCACGTCGGAGGCGATCGCCCCGCCGACGGTCAGGTGACGGGTTCCCGGGACGACCGGCAGCGTGAGCCCGTGCCCGGCCAGCTCTTCGAGCAGCACCGCAAAGCTGGTGCCGGCGCCGGCACGGACCTCGCCGCGCTCCGCGTCGAGGGCGTGCACGCCCGTGAGCCCGGTCATGTCGATCACGGCCCCGCCCTCGTTCTGCGCCGGGTCCCCGTAGCTGCGCCCCGCGCCGCGCGGGATCGCGCCGCCCTTCGGCGCCGAACGCAGCAGCGCGGCCAGCTCCTCGCCGCCGCGGGCTCGCAGCACGCGCGCGCGTGTGGGCGCGCTGCGCCCCCAGCCGCTGAGCAGCGTGCCGGGGCCCTCGGGGGCGCCGGCACGGCTGGCCGGAGCGGCGCCCGGCTCCGCGTGGCTGCGTGTCTCAGCCGACGACATACACCCCGGCCACGAACAGCGCGGCCCAGGCGGCGCCGACGATCAGCAGGAAGCGGTCGCCGAGAACCAGCTCGTCGGGGGTTTCGCTCGCGCCGCGGTCGATCAGCAGCGCGTAGCGCAGCAGCCACAGCACGAACGGGATCACCGTCAGCTCGTACCAGGACAGGCGCGCCTGGTGCGAGCGCTGGAAGGCCCACAGGCAGTACGCGGTCACGGTCACGGTCGCGGCAAGGCCGACGACGAACATCAGATAGCGCTCGCTGTACTGCTCGAGCGACGCGCGCTTCGTGGCGCTGCCGGAGGAGGCGGCGCGCAGCTCGGAGTACCGCTTCCCGGCGACGAGGAAAAGGGCGCCGAACGAGGTCACCGCCAGGAACCAGCGCGAGACGGCGACATCGGTCGCGACGGCGCCGGCGAGCGCCCGCAGGATGAAGCCGCTGGCGACCGCGGCGATGTCGGCGACGGCGATCTGGCGCCACCAGAGCGTGTAGCTGCCGGTCAGCAGCACGTAGCCGAGCCCGACCGCGGCGAGCCACGGGGTCACGGCGAAGGCGAGCGCGAGCCCTCCCGCCGCCAGCACGACAGCGGTCGCGACCGCGAGCCGGACCGAGACTTCGCCCGCGGCGATCGGGCGCGTGCGGCGCCGCTCGTGGAGGCGGTCCTCGTCGCGGTCGTGCAGATCGTTGAAGAGGTACGTCGAGCTCGACAACGCGCAGAACGCGACGAACGTCGCGATCAGGCGCTCGGGCACCTCGGCCCAGACCAGGGCGCCGGCGGCGGCCGGCGCGGAGAGCACCAGCACGTTCTTGGTCCACTGCCGGGGGCGGCACGCGCGCACGATCGCCGGCAGCTGACGCGCCCGAAGACGGCCGCCGAGCGAGTACGGAGGAGCCGCCTGCGGCGGCGCAGCTTGCTCTGAGGGCCTCGGCACGACACCGGACATGGCACTACTCCTAGATGAGGCGGGGGTCAGGAACCGGTGAAAATGCTCTTACGCAGCACTTTTACGGGCTCTGACGACCTTCGCGTCTGCCAGCATCGCTGCATGGACTCCTCGGCCGCCTCGATGCCGGGTACTCGAGAGTACGCCCTTCGTCGGCGTAGCCGCGGCCCGGCGCGCGCCACCGCACGACGGCTGCGCCGCGTGCTGCTGGCCGCGGTTGTCGTCGTGCTCGTCCCGGCCGGCATCTCCTACGTGGCGACGATGAGCAAGCAGTCGAACTCGAGCTTCGGCATCCGGTCGGTCGAGTGGCTGCGCGATCACGGCGCGGCGGGCATCGTCTCGAAGGTCGAGTCGATCTACTACTCGCTGAACGCCCCGGCCAAGGGCGGGCCGGGGCTGCACGCGCTGCCCCGGAGCGGGCTCTGCGGCGCAGGCGGCGCGCGAACAGGCCCGCGCCGGTGTGATCGACCGCCCCGCGCCGGTCGCCCCGCTTTCCCACACGCCGCTGCCGGGCGAGGGCTCGTGGAGCCCGACGTACATGGGCGAGAGCCGCACCGATCCGGCCCTTCTCGTCACGACCTTCCGCAGCGACCCCGCCGAATACCCCCGGCTGGTCGCGGGCGTCGCGTGGATCAACACATCGCGCACCAGGATCCAGCTGTTCGCCGGCCGCCAGGAGCCGGCGGTCGAACTCCCGAACCGCGGACCGATGGAGGTGCCGTCCTCGATGCGCTCGCGGCTGATCGCGACGTTCAACAGCGGCTTCAAGCTCTCCGACTCGCACGGCGGCTGGGTGCGCGGCGGGCGCACGTACGCGCCGCTGCGAGCCGGTCAGGCGACCTTCGTCCGCTACGCCGACGGCCACTACGACATCATCTCCTGGCAGGGTGGTCCGAGCGCCGGCCCGAACGTCGTGTTCGCGCGGCAGAACCTGCCGCTTCTCGTCGAAGGCGGACACGACAGCCCGCGGCTCAGCAACGGCTCCGAATGGGGCGCGACGCTCGGCAACGCGGTACGGGTATGGCGCTCGGGCATCGGCATCGACGCCCACGGCAACCTGCTCTACGCGGCGGCGAACGACCAGACCGCCGGCAGCCTGGCCCACATCCTCGAGCACGCCGGCGCCGTGCGGGCGATGGAGCTGGACATCAACTCCTACTGGATCAGCTTCAACACCTACGCCGCGCCGGGAGCGCTGCACCCGGGCAAGCTGCTGGCCGAAACCGAACGGCCCGCGACGCGGTACCTCGAACCCGACGACCGCGACTTCTTCGCCGTCTACCGTCGCTGAGCGCGCTGCTCAGGAGCCGCCCGAGACGACCGGTTCGGACGGTTCGGGGGCCCTGAGGGCGCTGCTCAGGAGCCGCCCGAGACGACCGGTTCGGACGGTTCGGGGGCCCTGAGGGCGCGGCTCAGGAGCCGCCCGAGACGACCGGTTCGGACGGTTCGGGGGCCGGTTCCGGCGCCGCTTCGTGCTGTTCCGGTTCGTGCGTTTCAGGCGCGGGTTCCGGCGCGGCTTCGTGCGCCGGGGCGGTCACTTGCGGCGCGCTCGTTTCCGGGGCGCGTTCTTCTCCGGCCGGGGCCGGCGTTTCCGTGGTCGTCGGCGCCGACTGCGTTTCGGCGGATTTGGGCGCCTGCGCGGGCGCCTTCAGCGGCTGCGTCGAGCTGTGGTGCGTCGATTTCGAGCCCGCCGAGGAATGGGCGGACGCACTCGAGCCGTGACCGGAGAAGGCGCTCGCCGCCAGGTCCACGAACACACCGGTGAGGACGGCGCTGCCCGCGATCAGCCAGCGGTTGGTGCGGCGGAGCCTGCGCAGCGCGGCGTCGCGGCTGCGGCTGTCGTGGGGGATCGAATCGCGGCGGATCGGCTTCATGCGAGAGCTCCCACGCTAGCGGTGCGCGGCATGTTCCACCCAGGGCGCGAATTCGGGAATCAGGACGACGGCGAGCACGAGCCCGCCGAGCAGCGAGGCCGTCAGGGCCGCCGCGCGCCCGGAGCTGCCCGGCAGCCTCGGCGCGAGCGTCCACCCGTCGACACCGGGGGCGCTCGGCTCACGGCGCGGCCCATCGGGCTCGACGCCGGCGGCGGCGAGAACGTCGCGACGCACGGTTCGCGGCGCGATCAGGCCCTTGGCGATCTCGCCGAGGTGGCCGAGCACGTGCAGCGCGGCCAGCGCGAGCCACAGGAAGAAGCTGACCTTGTGGATCGGCAACAGCGTGTGCCGCGAGGAGGGTCCCGCGAACAGGAGCGCCACCCCGCTCGCGAAGACGACGAGCGTGTCCACCACGAGCAGCGGTGCCATCACGCGCAGCGCGGCCTGCGGCGGCCCCTTGAGGCGGTACGGGGGATCACCGGTGTAGTAGCGGGCGAAGCGGTAGCCGGTGCTGGCGAGCTTCAGCATGAGCGGGCCGATCAGCAGCAGGCCGAGGAAGAGGTGAAGCCACGTCAGCTGTCCGATGCGGACGATCGTGATGCCCAGCACCGCGAGCAGCACGAACAGCACAGCGCCCGCCTGGACCGTGAGGCGCTCGTTGCCGTCGGTGGCCCCGGCGAGCAGGCCGTAGGACCCCCGCTCCTCGCCGGCCCCGGCGCGGCCTTCGTCCGCCGTGGCGCCGATCTCGGCGGGGTGTTCGGTTCGCGTCGTGGTCATGTCCTCGAGTTGAGTGTCGGCAGCTGCATTAAGCAACCGATAACCGCAGGATGAGAAGCGTCCAATGAGAGAGCTCTTGAAAACAGGCCATCTGGGGGACCGTGTGCCGGGAGTCTTATGCTGGTGCGATGGCGTCCAGTTCCGAGCAAGCTGCAACGGCGGCCCCGGAGGCGGTGGGCGGCGCCCAGGTGCTGCTGATCGAGGACGAACCGGGGATCGTCGACTTCGTGCGGCGGGGCCTTGAAGGTCACGGCTTCCGCGTGCGAGCGGAGACGGACGGGATCGCGGGCGAGCGCGCGGCGCTCGAGGAGCCGGTCGACATGGTCGTGCTGGACCTGATGCTGCCGGGGCGCAGCGGCCTCGAGGTGCTCTCCACGCTGCACTCAGCCAAGCCCGAGCTGCCCGTCATCGTGCTGACAGCGCGGGGCGAGGTCGAGGACCGGGTGGCCGGACTCGACGGCGGCGCGGTCGACTACCTGGTCAAGCCCTTCTCGCTCGCCGAGCTCGCGGCGCGCATCCGGGCGCAGCTGCGCTCGGCCTCGCTCGGCGGCGGCACGCGCCTGGAGGCAGAGGACGTCGAGCTGGAGCTGCTGAGTCGCAAGGTCCGCCGCCAGGGGAAATCGATCGCGCTCTCGAGCACCGAGTTCGAGCTGCTCGCGCACCTGATGCGCAACCACGACCGCGTCGTGGGGCGCGAGGAGATCCTGAGCGCCGTGTGGGGCTACCAGCACGACCCCGCCACGAACATCGTCGACGTCTACATCGGCTACCTGCGCCGCAAGCTGCGCCTGCCCGACAGCCCCGCGCCGATCCAGACGGTGCGCTCTGTCGGCTACCGCTTCGGCCGTGCGAGCTCCTAGGCGCGCGCGGCCGCTCAGCCTGCGCTGGCGCCTGGCCGGCTGGGTCGCGCTGGTGGTGATGGCCTCCTCGGCGATCACATTCGTCGCGGTCTACCGCGGCACGGCGACCCAGCTCAAGCATCAGATCGACGCGCAGATCGCCGGGGACGCGGACGAGCTCAGCCACACGCTCGCCGCCTCCGAACCGCGCTCGGTGACGCAGCTGCAGAAAGCCGCCGCCGAGTACATGCGCGGACAGCCGTTCCGTGCCAGCTCGACCGCGCTGATCGTGACGATCCCAGGCGTCGGAGCCATCACGAACCAGCCCGAGCTGCTGAGCCCCTCGCAGCCCGACCCGGGCGAGTCGGTGACCGAGCAGGGGCGCGAGAACGCGCTCTCCTCGCAACTGCGCGCGGCGGGCCCCGGCTATTCGACGCTGCGCGCGCCGGATGTCGGAGATCTGCGGCTGCTGCACCGCACGGTGCCTCTGGAGGTCGGCGAGCAGACGGTGCGGGCCTCGATCTGGGTCGGCACGCCGCTCGACCCCGTCTCGCATGCCCAGGAGAGCGTCGCCCGCGCGTTCATCCTCGCCGGCGCGCTCGCCGTCGCCGCCGCGCTGCTCGCGGCGCTGCTGATCGGGACGCGCATCTCCAACCCCCTGCGCAGGATGGCGAGCGTCGCGGCGCGGGTCGACGCGGGCGAGCTGCACCCGCGCATCCGGGGCGGCGACCGCGGTGCGCTCGAGGTGCAGGTGCTCGCCGAATCGTTCAACAACATGCTCGACCGCCTCGACGTCGCGTTCGCCGGCCAGCGCGCGTTCATCGCCGACGCCTCGCACGAGCTGCGCACGCCGCTGACGGTGATCCAGGGCCAGCTCGAGGTGCTGGCGGCGCAGGAGCGTCCCTCGCGGGACGAGGTGCGCAGGGTCGAGCAGCTCGTCTCCGCCGAGGTCTCGCGCATCTCACGCCTCGTGGACGACCTGCTCGTGCTGGCGCGCAGCGAACAGACCGAGTTCCTGCGCGTGGAGCAGGTGCCGCTCGAGAGCTTCGTCTCGGAGCTGTGGGACGGCTTCGCCGTGCTCGAGGCCGAACGCCGGTTCGAATTGGGGCCGGTGCCGGACGGCCGGCTGCGCGCCGATCCCGACCGGCTCGCCCAGGCCCTGCGCAACCTCGTGCGCAACGCCATCGAGCACACCGAGGAGGGCACCGGCCGCGTGCTGCTCCACGTCGAGCCGGCGGGGCCCGGCAGCGTCCGCTTCGTGGTCCAGGACGACGGCCCAGGCATCCCGGCCGACCAGCGCGAGGCGGTCTTCGAGCGCTTCCACCGCACCGACTCGGCGCGCAACCGTGCGGCGGGCGGCACGGGCCTCGGGCTGGCGATCGTGAAGGCGATCGCCGACGCCCACGGGGGCACCGTGCGCGCGACGGCCGCCGCGACGGGCGGCGCGCGCATCGAGCTGGAGCTGCCGGGCTTCACGCCCGCGCCGGGGTCCGGACGCGCGCGCAGGACTGCGTCGCCGGCCGGCACCGTCGCCGCCTGAGCGGCGTCCGGGCTCGCTGCGCCCGCCGAGGGGAAACGATCACACCGTGAGGGCGTCGAGCTTGCAGCCCGTGCACGTCGGCTGCTCGGGGTGGAACTACCGCTCCTGGCGCGGCGCCTTCTACCCCGGGCGCGAGCCGGCGCGGCGCTGGCTGGAGCTCTACGCGGAGCGCTTCGAGACGGTAGAGGTCAACACGACCTTCTACCGGCTGATCGCACGGACGGCGGTCGAGCACTGGGTCGAGCAGGCGCCCGCGGGCTTCTGCTTCGCGGTCAAGACGAGCCGCTATCTGACACACGTCAAGCGTCTCGCGGACATCGGCGACGGGCTCGCCCGTTTCTACGAGCGGATCGAGCCGCTCGCCGCCGGCGGCCTCCTGGGCCCCGTGCTGTGGCAACTGCCCGAGAACTTCCACCGCGACGACGAGCGACTCGCCGACGCGCTCGAGCTGGCCCCGCCCGGGCGCCACGCGTTCGAGTTCCGCCATCCGAGCTGGTTCGCCGGTGATGTCTACGCGCTGCTGCGCCGGCACGGCGCCTCGCTCGTCATCGGCGACCACCCGCAGCGCCCGTTCCAGACGTTCGAGATCACCGCGGACTTCAGCTACGTGCGCTTCCACCACGGCCGGCGCGGGCGCGGCGGCAACTACTCCGAGCGGGAGTTGCAGCAGTGGGCGCGGCGGCTGCATGACATGCGCCGGCGGGCCGAGCTGTTCGTCTACTTCAACAACGACTGGGAGGCGTTTGCCCCGCGCAACGCACAGGCGTTGCGGGCGATGCTCGCTGATCTCGAGGCGGGCGAGGAGCGCTGAGAGGGGCGGCGCCGGCAACCGCTCGACGGCGGCCTCCCGCGAGCGGCAGCGGCCAGCCGATCACGCCGAGCTCGAAAGCGAAGCTGGCCGCGCGCGAAGAAGCAGCTCGGGAGCAGGACCGCGAGGTTCGAGGCGAAGCGCGGCCACCGCGCTCCGCCACCTCAGCTACGCATCTGGAACCCGTGCGGCCCTCGCGCGGGCGGGCTGACCCGCGCGGGGGCCGTTCTGCCGCGATCAGGCCGCGCCCGGCGCCGTCTGCGCGTATTTCAGCGACCCCGGCGTGGTCAGGTCCTCGCCGGTCTCCAGCAGTGTCTTCAGCCCCGAGAGGATCTGCGGCCAGCCGCCGTAGATCTCGCCGTTGGCCCCCTCGCGCAGCTGGTCGTGGATCACGAGCAGCCGGCAGGAGTCGCCGACCGGTTCGATCTCCCAGGTGATCCGCGAGGTCCCCTCGGCGCGCACGTCCTCGCTCCACAGCGCCTCGAAGCTCTGCACGAGCCGTCGCGGCGGCTCCACCTCGAGGTTCTCGCCCTCGAGGATCGTCGTCCCCGATTCGCGGTGGACCCCCCTGTACTCCGACCCCGGAGTCCAGTCGGATTCGGGCGCGAGGCCGAAGCTGTAGCGGCTGCGCAGCTCCGGGTCGGTGATCGCCTCCCACAGCCGCTCGGGGGTCGTCTTGATGTAGATCTCGAAAACCTTCTCCATCGTCTGCTCCTCGATCGTTCGCTTCAGCCCTGTGAGCGTCGCCGCCCAGGGCTCCGTGTAGCGGCTCACCCAGCGGTCGTGGATGAGCCTGATCGGGACGGGGTTCAGGAAGTGGAGCTTCTCGCGCCCGCGCCGTTTCCTCACCACGAGCCCGGCGTCCTCGAGCACCCGCAGGTGCTTCATCACCCCGAAGCGGCTCATCGGCACGCGCGCCTGCAGCGCGCTCAGCGTCTGGCCGTCCTCGCGGTGCAGCTCGTCGAGCAACCCGCGGCGGGTCGGGTCGGCAAGCGCCTTGAACACCTCGTCCATCACGCGGACGACTATATGTGACCTTTTGGTCACCTGTCAAGGACGAATAATCTCCGGCGCGATGCTGCTCTACGACTCCGCGGTGTCGGGCAACTGCTACAAGGTCCGGCTGCTGCTGACGATGCAGGGCATCGAGTTCCAGCGCCGCGAGGTGGATGTCGTCGACCGCTCCGGGCGCCTCGAGCTGCTCGGCGGCCTGAACCCGGCGCTGCGGGTGCCGACGCTCGTCCTCGACGACGGCGAGGCGCTCGCGGAGTCGAACGCGATCCTCTGCTACCTGGCCGAGGGCACGCCGCTGCTCGGGGAGGACCGCCTGGAGC
This sequence comes from uncultured Solirubrobacteraceae bacterium, assembly GCA_963742805.1. Lineage (GTDB taxonomy): Bacteria > Actinomycetota > Thermoleophilia > Solirubrobacterales > Solirubrobacteraceae > Palsa-744. The sequence goes on from CAVUNG010000002.1 coordinate 1,192,474, forward strand.
GCGCCCGCGTCCTGCAGTGGCTGTTCTTCGAGCAGTACAGCCACGAGCCCTACATCGCCGTGGTGCGCTTCTGGGTCTGCTTCGCGGCCGATCCCCCGGGGCAGGCGGAGATCGACGAGCGACGCCGGGGCGGCTACGCGGCGCTCGATGCGATGGAGCGGCATCTGGCCGGGCGCTCGTTCCTCGTCGGCGAGCGCTTCACGGTCGCCGACATCGCGCTCTACGCCTACACCCACGTCGCGCACGAGGCGGGCTTCGAGATGGACCGCTACGAGGCGATCGCCGCCTGGCTGCGGCGCGTCGCCGCGCAGCCCGGGCACATCCCGATCGCGGCCTGAGTCAGCTGCCGCTCGCGAAGCCGCGGAAGGTCTCGGTCAGGCGGGCGTCGAGCTGCTCCTCGGCCGAAGGCTCCGCCTCGCGCCGCTCGCCGTCGGGCGCGAAGTCGGTGTTGACCTGCAGCAGCACGCTCTCCAGCAGGTGTCGCACCTCACCCTCGCAGCCCTCGGCGACGTCCGCCACCTTGAGCTCGTGGCGCGAGACGGAGATCCGTCCCCAGCGGCCCTCGCCGTCGGCGCCCAGTCGGGCGAGGAGCAGGCGAAAACGGGCGGCCCAGCCGCGCGGCGCATCGGCCGTCAGCCCGAGCTGCAGCTCGCCGTCGTGCACCTCGGCCTCATCCCACGCCAGCGCCGGCAGCCGCTCGCTTCCGTTCTCGCTCACAAACGGTTGCTACCCCGCCCGCGGCCGTGCGACACGCCCTTGCGTTTGGGCGCCCGGCGTACGGGTAGCAGCGGCATCAGCGGCACAGTTGCGTGCCGCGGCGCAGGAGGGAAGGAGAATCGCGGTGCGACCACATCGAGCAGCACAGGCCGGCCCCGAGCCGGCAGCGACATCGATGCCGTGCTCGCAGGCGTCTCCTTGCGGGACGCGACCCGTTCGCTTCACCCCCTCCAGGAGCGTCGGGGAGACGCCGATTCCGGCGCCCGGCGAGCCCGTCCCAGCACCGCCGACGCCGCGCCCGGACCCGGGCCCCCCGGTTCCAGGGCCGGACATCCCTCCTGCGCCCGCACCTGACCCCGCCCCGGCGCCGGCTCTCGGCGCCGGGGCGGGTGGCGTGCCCTGACGGCGCCGCCTAGCCCTTCTTCGCGTCCACCGCGCGCTGCAGCTGGCTCTTGTTCATGTGCGAGCGCCCTTCGACGCCGAGCTGCTTGGCCTCGTTGTAGAGCTGTTCGCGCGTGCGCCCGCGCGGCCCCGGTTTGCCCGAGCGTTTCCCGCCTCTGCTGCTGGCCGAGCTGCCGCTCGTCGAGCTGCGCGAGCTGGATTTCGATTCGCCGCTGCGCGCGCGTTCCTTGTTGACCGTGCGCGCGGCGATCTCCTCGGCCCGCTTGGTCGAGCGGCCCTGTTTCTTCTCCGAGTCCTTGATGTGCTCGTACTGTTTGCCTCGCCTGCTTGCTTTCTTGACGCCACGCGGCGGCACGTCGGGCTCCTTTCGCTCGCTTCTCCTGGCACAGGCACTACCCGGATGAGCGCGGTCCTCTCACGGTGCGGACAGGATCGACGCAAGCTCGTCGCGGACCGCGCGCAGCGGGGCGGTGTCGCGCCGCGCCCGTGAGAGCAGCAGCGCGCCCTCGATCGCCGACAGCGCGAGCATCGCGCGGCGCTCGGCCGCGCCGGCCTCGACGCCGTCGCTGAGGAGCGCCTGCTCGAGCTCGGCGAGCCACGCGGCGAAGATGCCCGCGGCGCTCGCGCGCAGCGGCTCGGAGCCGGCGGCGGTCTCGAGCGCGACCGTCGCGATCGGGCAGCCGTCGGTGTAGCCGGACTCCTCCAGGCCCGCAGCGAGGCCGTCGATCAACGTCGCCACCGCCTGCCCGGCTCCCCCCGGCGCCGCCATCAGCGCCGCGATCGCGCGTCGCAGCCCCTCCCCCGATCGCTCCATCGCGGCGACCGCCAGCTCCTCCTTGCCGCCGGGGAAGTGGAAGTACAGCGAGCCGCGCGGCGCGCCGCTGCGCTCGACGATCTCGCTCAGGCCCGTCGCCGCGTAGCCCTGGCGGCGCAGCAGCACACCCGTGGCGGACAGGAACGCCTTCCGTGAGGCCCGGCCGTTGCTGCGACTCGACGCGCGCTCGCCCATCCCGCTTATTATATCGATCGATATATCAGCAACGGAAACGAGGCAGCCGTGCAGCAGCTCGTCTACACCTCCCCCGCAAGCTCGAGTGGCGCGAAGCGCCGTCGCCGGCGCTGGAGTCCGACCGCTCGGCGCTCGTGCGCCCGGTGGCCGTCGCCACGTGCGACCTCGATGCCCTGATCGTGCGGGGCGGCTCGCCGTTCCCGGCGCCCTTCCCGCTCGGACACGAGTGTGTCGCCGAGGTCCTCGACGCGGGCGAGATCGCCGGCGCCTTCACCCCACCGGGCACGATCGTGAGCGTGCCGTTCCAGATCTCCTGCGGCGAGTGCGCGAGCTGCCTGCGCGGGCGCTCGGCCAACTGCGGCGCGGTGCCGTTCATGGCGACCTACGGCTTCGGGCCGGCGGTCGAGCGCTGGGGCGGCTTCCTCTCCGACGCCGTCCACGTCCCCTACGCCGACCACATGCTCGTGCCTCTCCCCGCCGGGGTCTCCCCCGCGAGCGCCGCGAGCGCGTCGGACAACATCGCGGACGCCTGGCGGGCCGTGGGGCCGCCGCTCGAGCGTGAGCCCGGCGCCGAGGTGCTGGTGGTGGGAGGTCTCGGCCCGGGCTCGATCGGCCTCTACGCGGCGGGCATCGCCGTCGCGCTGGGGGCCGCGCGCGTGCTCTACGTCGACACCGACGCCCGGCGCCGCGCGGTGGCCGAGTCGCTGGGCGCGCAGACCAGCGGCGAGATCGCCAGGCGGCTCGGGCCCTTCCCGATCACGGTCGACTACTGCGGCGAGGAGGCGGGACTCGGTCTGGCCCTGCGCTCGACCGCGCCCGACGGCATCTGCACCAGCTGCGCGATCTACTTCGGCGAGCAGCCTTCGCTGCCGATGCTCGAGATGTACACGAAGGGCATCACGCTCGTGACCGGCCGCGCGAACGCCCGCGAGGCGATGCCGCACGTGCTGGCTCTGGCGGCCTCGGGCGCGCTGCATCCCGAGCTCGTCACGAGCACCGTCGTGCCGTGGCATGACGCTCCCCGGGCGCTCGTCGAGGACGGCTGGACGAAGCTGGTGTTCGAGCGCTGAGCGGCCGGCCGCCCTAGCCCGGCTCCGCCTCTCTGATGGCGGCAGCGAGCCGCGCGCGCCCATCGTGCAGAACAGGCTCCCCGTGCGAGACGAGCAGCCTCTGCACCGGAAGTTCCAACAACGGACGCATCTGGTGCGCGAGGCCCGCACGGTCGACGCGCACGTCGCTGAGCCAGCTCTCCGGGCACAGCCGCACCCCGCCGGCGCCGTCGCCGAGCAGTCGGTCGCCGAAGACGAGCGCTGCGGCCGCCTCGAGCCAGTAGTCAGTCTCCCCCGCGCCGCGCAGCGGCTTCGGCACGACGCCCGCCGGGACGGCGTTCCAGGCCCGCGCGGAGCGGCCGGCGTATCGCTCTGCGAGCAGCGCGCGGTCGCGGCGATGATCGCTGATCGTCGTGAGGATGCTGACGGCGCGCGCGCCGACCCGCTCGTCGAGCCAGACGAGCAGCCGCTCGCGCTCTGCGCCCGCGGGCGGCAGCAGCGGGTCGATCAGCACGACGGTCTCGCCGCGGTCGTAGAGCACCGAGCCGACCAGCGGCCCCCAGTCCTCCGGGCTGTCGGCGACGGCGCCGGGCTCCCAGTCCGGATGCGGCGCGGTCCAGCGGAACAGGCCTCCGGTCAGCTCCGTCGCCGGCGTGTCCGCCATCGCCGGCGGCCGCTCAGGAGCCGCTGCCGGCCAGCGCCACGACGGTCGCGGCGCGGCCGTCGCTGCCGTGGACGATGTAGCTGCCGTGCGCCGGCCCCGCCGCCGTGGGCGCGAACACGACCCTCACGTGCACCGAGGCGCCCGGATCGAGCGTGATGCCCTCCGGCAGCGCGACCGGGGCGCCGAACGGTTCGAGCGGCGCGATCGCGCGTGTGATCGTCAGCGGCACGTTGCCGTGGTTGCTCACGGTCAGGATCTTCGAGCGGTGGTGCCCGACGGGGATCGTCCCGAATTCAAGCCGTCGCGCGCTGACCGTCAGCAGCGAGTGGCCGGTCGCCGCGCTGCCGAGCACCGGTACCACGATCGAGCCGCGGTCCGTGGCGATCTTCAGGCGCGAGGCGTAGGTGCCCGCGCGGGCGGGGTCGAAGAGCACCGAGACCGTCACCGCCTGCCGCGGCGCGAGCACCGTTCCGGCCGCCGGCAGGCCCGTGATCTGGAACGGGCCTGCCGGCGCCGTCAGCGCCGTGATGCGCTCGGCGCCGCGCCAGGAGTTCGCGAAGGTGACGCTCAGCTGCTTGCCGCCCGCGCCGGTCTGCACGGCGCCGAAGTCGAGCGAGCCCGAGGACAGCAGCAGCCCCGGGGCAGAGCCGTAGCCGCTGAACGCGACCGAGCGTGTGCCGCCGGAGGTCGGGATGTCGATGCTCGCGACGACCGGCCCCGCGTGCGCCGGGCGGAAGCGGACCTTCACCGTCAGCGTAGCGCCGGCGGCGAGGGCGGCGCCGAGCGGCGGCTGGGCGACGGTGATCACACCGCGGGTCAGCGAGCCCGTGCCCGACGGCGGGATCTTGGACGGGCCGGCCGTCAGGGCCGAGCCGCCGGCGTTGCGAGCCGTCCCCGCTTTCGTGGCCTGGGGGCTGGGGGTGGCTTCGACGCCTTCGACGGTGACCGGCCCGGTGACCGTCACGTTGCGCGTCGCCGACACCGGCAGGGTGATCGTGCGCGTTTCGCCGACTTCCGCCGAGCCCGCATCGACGGCGCCGGCCTGGACGGGCGCGGCGGCGGAGGAGCCGAAGCCGATCAGCTGGCCGCTGCGGTTGCCGACGTAGACCCGCCCTTCGTAGGCCGTCGGCACGGAGAACTTCGACGCTTTCCCGATCTTCGCCGACCACAGCAGCTGCAGGCTGCCGCCGGAGGGGATCGCCTGGTAGGCGCGCAGCTGCGCGGCGCCGCCTCCCGCCCCGTTGTCGTAGACGACCCACACCGCTGCGCTGCCGGCGGTGGTCCCGTTGCTCGTCACGAGTGGCGAGCCGGACGCGTACCCGAACGATTCGGCGCTCGTTCCCGCCGAGCTGAGCTGTGGCACGCCTGCGCCGCTGCGCCCGTAGCTGAGCGCGCGCAGGAAGCCGCCTCCCGCGCTCTCGAGCACGTAGACCCAGCCGCCCTGCCCACCGTAGGCCGCGGGGTGCCCCCAGACGCCGTCGAACGGACCGAGCGTCTGCAGCACGGCGTCGCCGCCGCCCGGTCCCTGCTCATAGCCGCCCATGTTGTCGGCGTTGATCAGGAACACCCGCCCGTCCTTGCCGTCCTCGACCACGAGGTGCGGAACGGCTTTGGTTCCGAACGATTCGGGCGGCAGCGCGATCGGGCCGCCCGCGCCGAGATCCTCGTCGTTCTGGTCGAGCGTGGACGCATCCGAGGGGGCGAAGAACTGGCTCGGCGCGAGCTGCCCGCCGGCGCCGACCGTCAGCCCGATCACCGACTCCGACAGCGTCGCCGGCGGCGCGCCTGACGCCGCGGGCGAAGGCGAGACGCCGTTGCCGCTGGCAAGCACGATCCGGCCCGGGATGTCGGAGACCAGGCCGCCGCCGCTCTGCCAGATCCCGGCCTCTGAGTTTTCGTCGGTGCCGACGCCCGACTCGTCGCTCCACATGCTCGTCAGCGCCCCGGCGGCGGTGTCAGCCGGCGACGATGCCGCGATAGGGGGCGATGTCGCAGTTGGACGCGAACGCGACGTAGACGACCCCGTTCAGCAGCAGCAGCGCCGGCCGCTGCATCGAGAAGTTTTCGTTGAACGGGACTCCGGGCGTGTTGTAAGGCGTCCCGGAGATCTGGACGGGGAAGCCGGGGCGTTCTTCGCCGGTGGCCGCCGACAGCGCCTGCAGGTACCAGTGCGAGCCGCCGATGCCCTTGCCGGTCTGCAGCCGCGTCGTCATGTAGATCGTGCCCGTCGAGGGGTCGATCACGGGCGTCGAGGTCGAGCCGACCTCGGGCTTCAGGTCAGAGCAGCCGATCGTCGCGGCCTTGAACGGCTTGCCGAAGGCCCGTTTCCAGAGCATCGACCCGCTCGCGGGGTCGAGCGCGTACGCGTCGGCCTTCTCCGTCGTGACGATGACCTTGCCTTCGTAGACGAGCGGCTGCGCGTAGATCGCGCCTTCGAGCTTGGTCGTGAACAGCTTGCCGAAGCTCGCCGACTGGATCGCGGCCGGCGCCAGCGCGGGCTCGGCGGCGTCCCAGTCGTCGCGGAGGTTGTTGTAGCCCGCGGTGGTGACGTTCGTGAGCGCGAGCGCGCCGGCCGGCAATGCCGCCAGAAGGGCCGTCGCGCAGGCCAGAACCAGCACGCGGAACGTCGAGCTGGTGCTCGCCCCCTTCATGTGGGCCCCCTTCGGTCGCCGGCGACAGCGGCAGTGTACGTTCGGCCACGGCGGCACCGCCGCAGACGCAGGCCAGCCTCAGCCGGCGAGCAGGGCCGGCACGTCGTGGACGATTTCGCTCGGTTTGAAGTTCGCCGAGTAGAGCGTCCTCATCTTGCCGCTCGCCGTGATCCCGTACACGAGCGCGGAGTGGTTGATGAATTCGGGGTTGCTCGCGTCCTGTTCGGAGCCCACGCCCCACTTCTGCCAGACGGGCCCGAGTTCGTGAGCCGAGCCGATCAGGAACTGCATCTGTCCCGTCAGCCCGTGCTCGGAGAGGAACTTCGCGACGGCCGGCGGCGTGTCCCCGCGAGGGTCGACCGATACGGCTATCAGCTGCACATCCGAGGCTTTGGCGCCCAGCGCGGTCAGCGAGTTGTGCAGCTGCGAGGCGATCAGCGGGCAGACGTCCGGGCAGTGCGTGTAGAGGAAGGTGAGGAAGACGGCTTTCCCGCGGTACTGGGCCAGGCTCACGGGTTCGTGTTTGTAGTTGTGAAGCGTCGAGAGCGCCGGCGCCTGCCTGACCGGTTCGAGCAACGCCCCCTCGAAGGACGCTGCGTGAGAGCTGTGCTCCCCCGCGGGGAGCTGCTCCTTGCCCCCAGAGCTCGCTGCGATCAGCGCGGCCGCACCGCCTGCGATCACCAGGATCAGGACGATCGGGAGCGCAACGCGCCGCGTCCTGCCGGGCGGCTGCGCGCTGTCCGGCTGGACCTCACCCCCGTCTGCTTGGCCGGCCGAGTCTGGCTCTTCGGCGCTCATACAGCTGATCAAACTCCCAGATCGAGGTTAAGACCGGCCAAAGACTGTACCCCCGCCGAGACCCGGCGGGGGTACAGGAGACGTGCGGGGATGTGGCGCTTATCCGGACGTCCGCGCGCCCCGCAGCCTGATCAGGGCGAAGGCCCCCGCGGCAAGGCCGGCGACGCCGACGATCAACGCGGCGATCGCCAGGCCTTCGCTCGAGCCACCGGAGCTCGAGGAGCTCGCCGCAGGGGTCGACGTCGAGCCGCCGCTCGCGCCCGCCGTGGGACCGGCCTCGTCGCCGGCCACTTCCTCGATGACGCCGCCTTTTGCCGTGATGTTGATCCGCGGCGAGGGATGTTCGGCTTCGAGCGAAGGTTCGATCCAGTGCACGACGTGGCCGTTGCTGTAGGTCTGAACGGTCTTGAACTCAAGGGCCTTCCCACTCGCCGAGTCCGGGATCGCCACCGACACCGGGAAGTTCACGAACTGACCGTCTTCGACCTTGCCCTGCGGGCCCTTCCAGGTCCAGATGATCTGCGAGACCTCGCTGTCGATCGTTTCGCCGCCTTCGGTGACCGGCGTGGCCAGCTTCGTTTCGACGATCTTCGCGCTCCAGCCGGGCACGTTGGCGTAGTCGACGCCGACGAAGCCCGGCGGCACCTCCGTGTCGACCTTCGTCACGTAGGCGCCTTCCTCCTCGCCCGGAACCCGCACGTCGATCGTCGCGAACGCTCCGGCGGGGATCGTGTTCGGGTGCAGGCTCACGTGCGCGCCCGCGCTCGCCGGCAACAGCAGCGAGCCCGCGGCGATCGCGGCGGCAAGGTGTCTCCTCTTCATGCTCATCACTCCAATCAGGTTCAGATCTCCCGGCGGCCTGCGCCGCCGGCGCAATCGCGTGGCCCTCGGGGGGCCTTGCCTTGCGGCGGGAGGAGCCCTCTGCGCCATCGCCATCGCGACGAGACGCCCGCCGCGCGCGAGTATCCGAACAAGCCCGGGCTCCCGGTCATCCGCGGAGCTGGCTGGAGAGCGCCGGCGGCGGGAAGAGAGCCGGACCAGAGCGCTTTCGGCCGGGTAGCGACCGGCCCGCAGGCTGAGGTATGCGACCGCCGCGGGCGCCAGAACCGCCAGCGCGCGCACGAGACCTGGCTCGTGCGCCAGCAGGAGCGCGAGCGCCGCGGCGCCCACGCAGAGTGCGAGCCCCGTCAGTCGACGCCGCCGGCTCATGCTCAATGGATCGGCACTTTCACGACACGGCTGCTGGATTCGAATTCCGAGACGCGGTCGATGATCGTGATCTGCCATTCCCCTCCGGGGCTGAGGACGGCGGAGTTGAGGATGTAGTGGCCGGGCCCGGCGAGCGTCGCCTTCAGCGGCAGCGGGCCGATGCCCTTCGCGGGCAGCCTCGCGCTCGCGCTGAGTTCCTTGGTCGCGGTGAAGGGCGCGCCGGTGCGGGCGTCGATCAGATACAGGTGGACGGTGTTCGGCCCCACCCGCGCCGGTTCGACGGTCATCTCGAGCTCGGCTGCTCCGAGCTTGGTGTTGGTCGAGAACGGGCCGGCAGCGACATCGACCGGCGGCGCGTAGCTGACGAGCGCCGCAGTCACGCCGAAGACGCACGTCATCAGCAGGAGCTCGGTGCGCAGGCTGCGGCGCGCGAGCACTCCCGCCTCGCCCGGCGTCGTGGCCGCCTCGGCCAGCCGGCGCAGCGCCGGCAGCAGGCGCTCGCGATTTACCCAGCCGAGCGCGACGAGCGCCAGGAACAGCACGGACTTGGCGAGCACGAGCAGCCCGTAGGTGCTCGTCACGAGCGCGTTCAGGGTGCGCACGTCGATGTACGCCTGGATCACGCCGGTGAGGCCGATGGCGATCACCGAAGCGAGCGCCAGCGGCGAGAACCGGGACAGCGTCCCGAGCAGGAGCCCCGTCCGCTCCGTGCCCTCGAGACGCCTGGTCGCCGCGGGAACGGCGAACAGCAGGCAGACGATCCCCCCCACCCAGACGCTGGCGCCGAGGACGTGGAGGGCATCCGCGGGGAAGAAGACGCCGCGCGGGCTCTCGATGCTCGCGTGACCGGCAAGCGCGGGCGTGACCGTGAGGTACGCGCAGGCGAGCACCAGCAGCGCGACGAGCGGCCACGCGGGGCGGAGCAGCCGCGGGGCGACGCGGACGTCCTCTCCGTCGTCGAGCCGCGGTACGACCGTGCCGCCGAGCGCACGCGCCGCGAGGAGCACCGCGCCGATCAGCAGCCAGACGGCCGCCCGCGCCGTCCAGACCTCGCCGAAGCGGCTTTCGAGCGTGCTTTCGATCACCGTGGCTTTCAGCGAGGTCCACAGCGACACGCCGGCCGCGCTCGCGCCCTGTAGCAGCACACCCAGGACGCTGGCGATCAGGCCGACCCCGACGGCTGCCGCCAGCAGCATCACCAACCTGTGCGCCCCGGCAGATGCCCCGTCGCGCCAGCGCGGCTCGGCACCGGCCGAGCCGAGCGCCGGCCCCCAAGCGATCAGGGCGAACGCGAGCCCGCCGATGAAGAGCGCGATCGAGATGTAGTCGAGGAACCGCACGACCCCGAACGAGACCCGTGTGACCTCTCCGGCCTCGTTGCGGCCGATCAGCCCGGCGACGGTCACGCTCGAGTTCGCGCTTGCGTGGCCGATGTTGAACACCAGCCCGCCGTAGACGATGTGCGTGTCGGCCGAGATCACCCGGTAGGTCCCGGTGTAGGTGCCGTCGGGCAGGCCGGGCTTCAGGCCGACCCCCATCCAGTGCTCGTTGCCGTCGGGGTGACCGACCTGGAGGTTGTCGACCTCGTCTCCGACGGCGTTGTAGACCCGAACGGCACCGAGCGTTCCGCCGACGTTCTGGTTGAACTTGAAGATCACCTCTTGGGGCTGACGCGCCAACGTCGCGCCGGACAGTGGGCTCGTACCGAGGAGCTGCGCATGCGCGAGGGCCGGCGTGGCACGCGCGAAGAGGGCGACGGCTGCAAGCAGCAGTGGCGCCGCGACGCGGGCTGTGGCCCTCGTGCGGCTGCCGCCCCGGCGCATCACCACGCTTCCTCGGCCTCATGCGCGTCGGCGCCTCCCGCGGGCGGGGTGCGTCTGCGTCTGCGTCTCCGCGCGAGGATGATGGCCGCCACCGCGAGGACCGCGAGCACGATCGAGCCGACGATCAGCCCGGCCGGCGCCGAGGACTTCTCGGGAACCCAGAACAGTTCGCCGCGGATCGCACCCGGCTGGTCGCCGACCCTGATCGGCACCGACCAATCGAAGATCTTCGTGCGCTTGGAGGTGTCCTTGACCTCTGGCGGCGTCACCGGGCTCATCCAGTGGATGCGGTGGTCGTGCCATTCGAACTGCGCGGTCTTGTCGACCGCTTCCCACGCCGGCGTCGCCGTCGCGCTCGCGGACGGTGGGACCGTCACCTGCGCGTAGAAGCTGGTGTTCAGGTAGACGGCGGGCGAGCGTTTGTTCTGTTCGGTCGCGCCCCCCGGGAGGACCCGCGCGTAAGGCTCCCCTGCATAGCCGTAGATCGTGACCGTCTTGCCGGTGTGGTTTCGCAGCAGCAGGCGGTCGGCGAACTCGAGCACTTCGACGCTGAGCCCAGGGGTGTGCGGCGTGATCGAGGTGATGTAGGTGCGGTAGTGGTAGCTGGAGCCCTGATCGTTGATCGGGCTGCCGCTCTCCTGCGTGGTGGCGTTGCCCTGCCCGTCTGCGGGTGCCGCCGGCACAGCGGCCAGCGTGAGCACCCCCAGCAGCACAGGGACGAGACGGCTTCTCAAAGCTGCTCCTTGGGTTGCGGGACCGGTTCTGGCGGCAGGACAGGGCCCGCTCAACCGGCGAGCGCCGGAGCCTCGAGCGTGCCTAGCGTGCCGGGAGCAGACCCGGCGGAGGCCGGTTGGCGAGCGAGCGGGCGAGCAGAAGGCCGCCGCGCGGAGCCGCGAAGAATGTCCGGCCGGCCGAGCGGATCGGCGCGAGGCCGCGCTCGCGGGAAGCTCGTGCGTTGCGCGTGCGCATCGCCAGCAGCAGCTGCGCACCCGGATAACGCCGGCGACAGACCGCCAGCGCGACCAGCAGGGCCGGCACGAGCGCGAGCACCCCGGTATCGCCTGCCGCGGCCGCGACGCCGGCAGCACATGCGAACGCCGCGAACACCGCGAAGGGCAGCAGCCGGCCGTGGGCCGGAAGCGCGCCTCTGTGAGCGGTGCGCCGCGTCACCAGCGGAAACCTACTCCCCTGGCGCCGCGATCGCAGCCGCTCAGGTGCCGACCGCCGAGAGCAGCCACAGTCCGAAGCTCGTGAACGCGACCATCACCGTGAGCATCCAGTACTGCGAGCGCACCGCCTCCGTCGGGTTGCGGTACATGGCGAGCGCGCGGTCGTGCGCGAGCGTGAGTCCGCCGACGTGCCCTGCTACCAGCGCGGCCACCTGGACGTACCAGATCGCGGCGAACGAGATGATCGTGTAGTCGATCCGGTAGGAGGAGGTGCCGAAGATGTTCGCGCCGTTCCCGAGCGGGTCCGAGGCGAGGTAGCCGATCGCCTGCCCCTGCCAGATCAAGAGCGAGAAGTAGTGCGCGAGCACGTAGGCGAAGCCGATCGGCACGAGCGTGTGCACGAACTTGCGACTCAGCTCGTCGTTGCCGTATCGCCGGCTCACGTGCGCGACGCCGTTGATCCCCAGCTCGTAGACCGCATAGACGAGCGCGACGCAGGCCAACAGCCCCACCGTGTAGGCGAGCTCGGTCGCCGGCGTCGTGTGCAGCCCGGTTCCCGAGAAGACACTCTGCAGATGAGGCTCGAGCTTGCGCCAGACCGCGTCGTTGGAGAACCCGTCGAACGTGGTCGTGCCGATCACCGCGCAGACGAGGGCGGTCGTCCCGGAGATCACCGGCATGCCGGTCAGGCCACTCAGCGGACGGCGCGCGCAGACCGTCCCGTCCGCTTCGCGGCACAGCGGCGCCATGCGCCCGAGCATCCCGAAATACGCGCCGAACCCGTCGGCCTTCGATGACCACTCCTCGACCCCGAAGGCGAGCATCCCCGCACACATCGCGAGGAAGTACCCCAGCGAGAGGGCCGCGAGGACCGTGGGACTGTCCCGTTCGACATAGACGAGCTCGAGCCACGCGAAGCCGATCAGCAGCACGACCGCGGGCCACTGCCCGAGCCTGGCCGGGTACCGAAGCGGAGGCTCGCGGCGTTCGCCGGGCAGCTGGCGGATTCCCCACGTCAGCATCCGCGCCACGGTGCCCCACGGGCTGAGCGTCGCGAAGATGTTGCCGAAGATGACGCTCGCGATCGGCACGCCGACCCAGAAGGCGACGTAGATGAACGTGACGCTGAAGTTGGCCGACCAGACTTCGGTCCCGGCGAAGCCGCTGTAGAGGACGAGCGCGAAGACCGCCAGGCCGGCCGCGCTGGCCAGTGCCGCGACAGCCTCCGGCAGCTTGAAGAGCACTCGTCTCTGTTCGACCTGCAGCTGGGGCCTCGTCCACAGCGTCGACAGCGCGACGAACGAGACGACCAGCACCACCGCGGCGGCCCAGCTGAACAGCCACACCGGGATCGGCAGGTCCGCGCGGCCGACGATCCCGTGCGCGGCGCTCGCCGCGGGATACGCCAGCGCGGCCACCCCCAGCGCGCCCACCAGGTACAGGAGCAGCCGACGTCGACTCATTGCGCGGGCGAGTCTATGGTCTCGGCAGCCGGTGCGAGCCGTACCGCGACGAGCCCATCTCCGCCACAATCGGTCGCATGGAGCTCCTCGCCCACATCGGCGGCATCCCCGTCCAGGAGTCCCTCCCCTTCGTGGTCCCCGTCGTCGCGCTGCTGCTGTACGGACGCCACCGCAGCCGCAGCCGCCGTCGCGAGGTCGGCCGCCTGCCCGAGGCGGCGGAGATGCTGAACGGTGCGACGGTCGAGCGCGTGCTTGCTGCTTGGAGGAACGGTCGCCACGCCGACGCCGCCGCGCGGCATGTGCCGCTGTTCTACCCGCCCGGCCCCGACGGCCAGACGACAGCCCGCCTCGCGCAGCGCACCGGCGAGGACGAGGCGACCGTGGCGCGGCTCCTGGTCGAGCTCCACGAACTCGGCTACCTCGACATCGACGGCCCGGAGGGAGCCGAGCAGGAAGTCACGCTCACGTTGGAAGGCTACGACCTGCTCGACGCGACCGAGAGCGTCCTGCTGGAAACCGCGCGAGAACGCGCTGTCGCCGCCGCGACCCCGGCGCAGAACAGCGGCTGAGGCGGCCTGGCCCTCCGAGCACCCGGTCCACCTGCGCAGCGGCCGAGGTGTTAGCGTCAGCCCCGGTTGGGGCTGGAGGCCCTGGGAGTCCCGGGGGGTCCGGCAAACGCACGAGGGAGGGGACTACCGATGAGATCTCTCAAGAAGCGTCTGTCGCTGTGCTCGGTCGGCGTGGCACTTGCCGCGCTCGCGCTGGGGGCGGCGCCGAGCGGCGCCGTCGAACTGCCGAGCGAATCGAAATGCGAGTTCATCGCGAGCCCGGGGAGCAGCGAGTGCATGCTGCCGTTCCCGGACGACTACTACACGCGCGAAGACCCGACGAGCCCGACCGGGCGGCGGATCGACTTCCGCGAATCGGCGATGCCGGAAAACGCGGCGCACCAGCACATCGAAGTCGGGCCGTACAACAGCGGCGACGGCTTCAGCCCCGGCTCGGTGATCGCGTTGAAGGTGCCGGGCATCGAAACCACGACGAACGTCAAGGCGATGGGCGCGGCTCCGGTCAACGCGATCGCGCGCTACAAGAAGGCCGACGCTCCGGTCGTGGTGATCGACGCCAGCACCGGCGAACGGTGGCCGATCTGGGTCGAGATCGATTCCACGGTCAGTCCGGCGAAGGCCAACCTCGAGATCCACCCCGCCGTCAACTTCCGCTCGGGCGACCGCTACATCGTGGCGTTGCGGGATCTGACGACCAGTCACCGGAGACACCTGGAAGCGCCCGCAGGCTTCCGCATCTACCGCGACGACCTTCCCTCGAGCGAAGAAAAGGTGAACGTGCGGCGCCCCCACTTCGAAGAACTCTTCTCGAAGCTCGAAGGCGCCGGCGTCAGCCGCTCGAGCCTGTACCTGGCGTGGGACTTCACGGTCGCCAGCGACGAAAACAACACGGGCCGCGAGCTCTCGATGCGCAACCGGGCGTTCGCCGAGCTCGGCGATGAAAACCTCGCCAACGGCATCGTCGAAGGGGTCTCGCCGACCTTCGCCGTGACGAGCGTCGAAAACGACCCCAACCCGGGTGAAATCGCCAGGCGGGTCAAGGGCACGTTCACCGTTCCCTGCTTCCTGTTCCCGAGCTGCGCACCAGGGGGGACGATGGTGCTCGACGCGGAAGGGCACCCGCTCGAAAACGGGGTCTGGACCGCGAACTTCGACTGCATCATCCCCGACTCGGCGACGACCGGCGCGGGCGAATCGGCGCGGCCGTCGCTTTACGGGCATGGGCTCTTCGGCGACGCCAGCGAGGTCGCTTCGAGCCCGCAGCGGAGCCTGTCGCAGGGCCACGACATCGTGCAGTGCGCGACCGACGAGATCGGCATGTCCGAATCGGACGTCGGCTCGGTGATCGAAGCGCTGCAAAACCTCTCCGCGTTCCCGAAGATCACCGACCGCCTGCAGCAGGGCCTGCTGGACGAGCTGTACCTGGGCCGGCTGATGGTCAGCCCCGGCGGCCTGACGACGAACGCGGCGTTCCACCAGGACGGGACGTCGTCGACCCCGTCGGTGCTCGACATCAGCCACCTCTACTACAACGGCAACAGCCAGGGCGGGATCATGGGCGGCGCGCTGACGGCGATCTCGCCGGACTTCACGCGCGCATCGCTCGGCGTCCCGGCCATGAACTACTCGGTGCTGCTGCCGCGATCGGTGGACTTCGACGAATTCTCCGCTCTGCTGTACCCGAACTATCCGGACGAAGAAGCACGGCCGCTGACCCTCGATCTGATGCAGCTGCTGTGGGACCGCGGCGAGCCGGACGGGTACGCGGCGCGGATGACCTCCGACCCGCTGCCTGACACGCCACCCCACCAGGTGCTGCTGGATGTCGCGTTCGGCGACCACCAGGTGAGCGACTACCAGGCGGCTGTCGAGGCACGCACGATCGGGGCCAGCGCCCACAAGCCGGTTCTGTTCAAAGGCCGCTGGCCGAACACGAACCTGCTCTGGGGCCTGCCGGCGCTGACGCACTACCCGTTCACGGGCTCGGCGATCTACGTCTGGGACAGCGGGCCGGTCCGCGAAAGCCCGGCGGGCTCCGGCAAATTCGTCGGCACCGAACCGCCGCCGCACGAAAACCTGCCGAACCGGTCCGGCGAAGACCCGCACGGCCTGCCGCGGGCCACGCCGGCCGAGCAGCAGCTGGTGTCGGACTTCTTCGGAGGATCGATCCCGACGACCGACCGCTGCGGCAAAGGTCCCTGCTACTCCGGGAGCTTCACGGGGCCGTAGGAGGCGACGAGACAATGGAGGGTCCGCCGCCGCTCATGGGCGGGCCCTCCACGTGCTGGAGACGCGAGAAGGCCCCGCCTCAGCAGGGCCTTCCCGAGGGGTGAGCGATGGGGCTCGAACCCACGACCGCCTGGACCACAACCAGGAGCTCTACCAGCTGAGCTACGCCCACCACGTACTGCGCAGCAGATGTTAGCGGCGCCCCGGCCGCCGGCGGCTTCAGCGGTCGCGAAGCTGCCGTTCGGCGAGCGCGAGGCTCTCGCTGGGCGAGAGCCCGCTCGCCCGGGCGCCGACCTCGCGCCAGGCGGCGAGCAGCCGCGACGCGTCGGGGCCGAGCAGCGAGGCCAGCTCGACGCCGAGCGCCAGCTGATCGACCTCGGAGCCCTCGACGGCGGCGAGCGCCGCCTCGCCCGAGCCCTCGTCCAGCGGCGCCATCTCGGCCGCTTGACTCGCTCGGGCGGACTGCTCGGCCTCCTGCTCCTGCTCCTGGGCCATGCGCGCCACGCTGCCGTCCACGATCGCTTCGCGGGCTTCGGCGATCACCCGCGCGGTCACGTCCTGGCCCTCGCGGACGGCAGTCGTCCAGCCGCGCCCGAGCGAGAGCGAGGGGATCGGGATCTCGGGTCCCTCGATCACCGTGATCTCGGCGGTGTGGGGATCCCAGCGCTGATCGCCGAGCTCGAACACGCGCTGCTGCGCCCAGGCGAGCAGGACCACGCCGATCTCCTCCCCGCTCATGTTGAAGCGGTTGGCGTTGCGAGGGAAGTCGCGGATCTCGACGTGGTAGCTGGGCATCGGAGCCGCCGAGTCTAAGCGCCCGCGGCTCCGCGGCGCGCCTCCCCGTCGCGATCCCGCGGCGCGACGGTCGCCAGCCGCCGGCGCATCACGCGCACCGCCTCGGGGTTCGAGTCGATCAGCACGTAGCGGCGTCCCATCGCCGCGGCGACGGCTCCCAGCGTGCCCGAGCCGGCGAAGAAGTCCAGGCACCAGTCGCCGGGGCGGCTGGAGGCCGCGACGATGCGCCGCAGCACGCCCGCGGGCTTCTGGGTGGGGTAGCCCGTCTTCTCGGCGCCGCTCGTCGGGACGACCGTGTGCCACCACACGTCGGTCGGGAGCTTGCCGCGGGCGGCCTTCTCCGCTCCGGCCAGCCCGGGCGCCATGTAGGGCTCCCGATCGACCTCCTCCGAGTCGAAGTGGTAGCGCTCGGGGTCCTTGACGTACACGAGGATCGTGTCGTGCTTGGCCGGCCAGCGCCGGCGCGCGCGGCCGCCGAAGTCGTACGCCCAGATGATCTCGTTGAGGAAGCTCGCGCGCCCGAAGATCTCGTCCAGCAGCAGCTTGCAGTGGTGGGCCTCGCGGTAGTCGATGTGGAAGTAGAGGGTCCCTTCCTCTCCCAGCAGGCGGTGCGCCTGCTCCAGCCGCGGCGTGAGGAACCCGAGGTAGTCCTCGAACTGATCGCGATAGCTCGAGCGCTCGAGCAGCTCGGTCCGGTAGCGCCGCCCGCCGAAGCCGACGCGCTCGGCCGCCGGGTCTCCGACGGCGCGCAGCGTTCGCCGCTCCTGGCGGCGGCCGGTGTTGAACGGCGGGTCGATGTAGATCAGCTGGAAGCTGCCGTCGGCGAAGCCGGGCAGCAGCTCGAGGTTCTCGCCGAGGAGGATCTGGTCCTGCTCAGGCTGGCGGGCGGCCGGGTCCATCGGGCGAGATTAGGGCGAGGCCCCGATGGACGGGCGCGCCGTTTTGGCATTGTGAGCAGGTGAGCAGACGCGCGTGGTTCGCCTTCGCGGCGATGTCGACGATCTGGGGTGTCCCCTACATGTTCATCAAGGTCGCCGAGGACGGCGGCGCGCCGCCGGCGCTCGTCGCCTCCGGGCGCGTCACGCTGGCCGCGGCCGTGCTGCTGGTGCTGGCGAGCCGCGCCGGCGTGCTCGGCACGCTGCACGGGAAGCTGCGGTGGGTCGCGCTCTACGGCGTGGTCGAGATCGCGATCCCGTTCCCGTTGATCGCGTTCGGCGAGACGCGCATCCCGTCCTCGATGGCCGCGATCCTGATCGCCTCGGTGCCGCTGCTGCTCGCCCTCGTCTCGCTGCGCTACGGCCGCGTCGAGCGGCCAACCCCGGTTCGCATGGCAGGCCTCTTGATCGGATTCGCAGGCGTGATCGCGCTGGTCGGCATCGACGTCGCGGGCAGCCCGGGCGAGTTGCCCGGCGTGCTCGCGCTGCTCGGCGCCGCGGCCGGCTACACGGCGGGCCCGCTGATCCTCGAGCGTCATCTGGTCGAGCTCGACCCGCGCGCGACCATGGGCGCCGGCCTGGCGATCGCGGCGGTCGTGCTGGCGCCCCTGGCCGTGGCGACGGCGCCTGCGACGCTCCCGAGCGCGGTCGCGATCGCCTCGATCGCCGTGCTCGGCCTCCTCTGCACCGCGCTCGCGTTCGTGATCTTCAGCGTCTTGATCGGCGAGGCCGGCCCGGCGCGAGCGAGCGTGATCACCTACCTCAACCCGCTCGTCGCCGTGTCCCTGGGCGTGCTCGTTCTGGGCGAGCAGCCCGGCGCGGGCACCGTCGCGGGGCTGCTGCTGATCCTCGCCGGATCGTGGCTCTCGACCGACGGGCGGCTGCCGCCCGGGCTGCGCGCGCGCCTGCGCCGGCCGGCACGCAGGGGCACGCGCCGCGGCGCCGCCGGCGCGGTCGACGCTGCAGGCGCACCGGGGCGCCCCGCGCCGCCTCGCACGCGAACGGCGGGCGCCGCCGAGGCCACAGGCTGACGGCGCGACGCCCCCGGCTGGACTCGAACCAGCAACCCCCGGCTTAGAAGGCCGGCGCTCTATCCAGTTGAGCTACAGGGGCTGGGCGCTGCGCCCATCTTGGCGGCTCGCCGCCCCCCGCGCAGCGCCGCGAGGAGGAACTTAGGGCCCGTTGAGGGGAAATCTGTAAAAGTTCTCGTCGTGACCGCCACCAACGAGGAAGACCTGACCCGCAAGCAGCGCCGCGAGCAGGCGCGCGAGGAACGCAAAGCAGCCGAGCAGGCTGCCGCCTCCGACGCGGCCCGCAAACGCCGCATCACCCAGCTTGCCGGGGTCGCCGCAGTCGTCGTCGTGGCGATCGTCGTGATCCTGATCGCGACCGGCGGTGGCGGCAAATCCACGACGACGGTCCCGACCAAGACCGAACAGCCGAAAATCGCGCAGGAAGTCGCGGCCGAGCTCAACGGCGTCCCGCAGAGCGGACGCACCATCGGCAACCCGAGCGCGCCGGTGACGATCCAGTACTTCGGCGACCTGCAGTGCCCCATCTGCAAGGAGTTCTCCGACAAAACGGGCGCGCTGCCCAAGCTGATCGCCGGGCCGGTCAAGGAAGGCAAGGCCAAGATCGAATACCTGAGCATGCAGACCGCGACGCCCGAACAGGAAGTCTTCAACACCCAGCAGAAGGCGGCCTATGCCGCGGGCCCGCAGAGCAAGGCCTGGCACTACATCGAGCTCTTCTACAACGAGCAGGGCGCTGAGAAAACCGGCTACGTCACCGAACAGTACCTGCAGAACCTCGCCCAGCAGATCCCCGGCCTCAACCTCTCCAAGTGGCAGGCCGAACGCAGCAACCCCAAGTACGAAGCCGAAATCGCCGCCGATGCACAGGCGGCCAACAACGCCGGCTTCAGCGGCACCCCCTCCTTCCTGATCGGGAAGTCCGGAGGCACGCTCAAGAAATACGAATACAGCTCCCTGGAAGACCCGAAGGGCTTCGAAGAAGCAATCGAAAAGGCCGCCAAGGAATAGGCCCGCGAATGAGCGCGCGGACGCTTCGCATCACGCTGATCGTGCTGACGGTGATCGGCGTGGCCCTGGCGACCTACCTCACCTACATCCACTACGCGAACGTCAAGCCGCTTTGCGGCAAGGGCGGCGGGACCTGCCTGAAAGTGCAGACCTCGCAGTACTCGAAACTCGCGGGCGTGCCGGTGGCGCTGATGGGGCTGATCGGCTACATCGCGATCCTTGCGACGCTCCTCGCGCCCGACGAAGAGCGCTGGCGCTTCGCGACCGTCGCGCTCACGCTCGGCGGCTTCGGCTTCAGCGCCTACCTCACATACCGCGAGGTCTTCACGCTGGAAGAGATCTGCGAGTACTGCGTCGCCAGCGCGATCCTGCTGACGATCCTGCTCGCGCTGTCCTCGTGGCGTTTCCTGCGCGGCGACGGGCCCGATCCCGGACCCGCTGAGCCCGACGATGCACCGGCCGGCGAGCAGCCGGCCGCCGCGGCGCGCGCGTAGCCGTCGGGAACCACGCACTCGCCACGTAAACGCGCGCTGGGGCGGGTTGCGGAGCTTTCGACTGTCCATGCGTCCATCGCGGGCGCTCGAAGCCGGGCGCCCGGCCCGCCGCGGCCGACGTGGTCACTACCGATGGAGCTTCGGAACCCCAGCGCAGAGGCAGCCGCTCCGGCGACCGTCCCGGCAGCCGATGCCGGCGTGCGCAAGCTGTTCGAGATGACGAGCGACCTGCTTGCGACGATCTCGCTCGACGGCTGCTTCACGCTCCTGAACCCGGCCTGGGAGCAGTTGCTCGGCTGGTCGCGCGAGGAACTGCAGTCGCGCCCGGTCAGCGAGTTCGTCCACCCCGAGGACGCCGAGCAGCTCCTCGGCCCGATGCGCGCCGGCGGCGGGCACCCCGCCGAGGTCGAGAACTTCACCACCCGCTACCGGCACCGCGACGGCTCGTGGCGCTGGCTGCTGTGGAGCGCGCGGCGCGACGGCGCGACCTGGTACGCGGCCGCGAAGGACGTCACCGACCGGGTGTGGCTCGAGCGCCAGGCTCTGCACGACCCGCTCACGAAGCTCCCGAACCGCACGCTGCTGATGGACCGCGCGCGCCAGGCGATGTCCCGGCTGCATCGCAGCCCGGGCGTGCTGGCAATGCTCTTCATCGACCTCGACAAGTTCAAGGCCGTCAACGACAACCTCGGTCACGACGTCGGCGACCGCCTGCTGATCTCGGTCTCCGAGCGCCTCTCGGAGCTGATGCGCGACAGCGACACGATCGCGCGCCTGGGCGGTGACGAGTTCGTGATCCTCGCCGAGGAACTCGAGAGCGAGGACGAGGCGGTGGCTCTCGCCTCGCGCGTGATCGACGCGCTCGAGGAGCCCTTCCCGCTCGGCACCGCCGAAGTTGCGATGCTCGCCAGCGTCGGCATCTCGATCGCCCAGGATTCCGAGAGCGACCCCGAGGCGATGCTGCGCGAGGCCGACCTCGCGATGTACAAGGCCAAGGGCGCCGGCGGACGCCGCCTGGAGCTGTTCGACGACGGCCTGCGCCGGGCGATG
The DNA here is from genome assembly GCA_963742805.1 of uncultured Solirubrobacteraceae bacterium. Taxonomy (GTDB): domain Bacteria; phylum Actinomycetota; class Thermoleophilia; order Solirubrobacterales; family Solirubrobacteraceae; genus Palsa-744. The sequence goes on from CAVUNG010000002.1 coordinate 1,213,542, forward strand.
AGCACCCAGATCGAGCTCGAGGCCATGCTGCGCGAGGCGCTGCCGCGCCAGGAGCTGATGCTCCACTACCAGCCGATCCTCCCCCTCACCGGCGGGCAGGCGGTGGGGATCGAGGCGCTCGTGCGTTGGCGCCCGACGCGCGATGGCATCGGCGAGGAACTGCTCGCCTCAGCCTTCCTGCCGCCGGCGGAGGACAGCGAGCTGATCGTGCAGATCGGGCGCTGGGTGCTTCACACCGCGCTGGAGCAGGCCGAGCGCTGGCGCCGGGCGGGGATCGCGATCCCGGTGTCGGTCAACATCTCCGCCCGCGAGCTGACCGAGCTCGACCTCGCCGAGCGCGTTCGCGAGGAGCTCACGTACTGCCGGCTGCCGGGCCACGCGCTCTGCATCGAGGTCAGCGAGGAGGCGGTGCGACGCGACCCCGAGCGCGCGCGCGAGGCGCTGCGCGACGTGCGCCGGCTCGGCGTCTCTGTCGCACTCGACAGATTCGGCGCCTCGGGTCTCTCGTTCGGCCTGCCCAGGCATCTGTTCGACGTCGTCAAGCTCGACCGCGTGCTGACGACGAGCTTCGACCACGACAAGGAGCGCCGCGCGCTGTTTGCGGCGACGATCGCGCTCGCCAAAGAGGCCGGTCTGACCGCGGTGGCGGTGGGGATCGAGACCAATCGCCAGCTCGCGCTCGCGCGCCAGCTCGACTGCTCCGTCGGCCAGGGCTTCCTGCTGCAGGGACCGGCGGCGCCCGGCGACCTGCGCTTCAGGGACCCGGCCGGGGCTGTAACGTCCGCGCCATGGCGTCCCCTGGTGCGACTGGGCGGCCAGGCGGGCCGTCGCTGAGCACGGCCGATCCGGCGGCCGAGCAGAAGCGGGCTGCGGCCGAAGCGGCCGCCGAGCTGATCGAGGACGGGATGAAGCTCGGCCTCGGCACGGGTTCGACCGTCGCGCACCTGCTGCCGGCGATCGCGAGCCGGGGACTCAGCGGACTTCGCTGCGCGGCGACCTCGCCTGCCACCGAGCAGGCGGCGCGCGCGCTCGGGATCGACGTCGAGCCCCTCGACGCGCTCGGCGAGCTCGACCTCGCGATCGACGGCGCCGATGAGGTCGACCCCGCCGGCTGGCTGATCAAGGGCGGCGGCGGCGCGCACACGCGCGAGAAGATCGTCGCGTCGGCCGCGCGCCGCTTCGTGGTGATCGTCTCGGCGGAGAAGCCGGTGCAGGCCCTGACCGGACCGGTGCCGCTCGAGCTGCTCGCGTTCGGCGTCGCACACACGCTCGCGCAGCTCGCGCCCGCGCGCCTGCGCGATGCGCCGCCGAGCCCCGACGGCGGGCTGATCGCTGACTACACAGGCGACGTGGGTGACCCGGCCGGACTCGCCGCCCGCCTCGACGCCACGCCCGGTCTGATCGGGCACGGGCTGTTCGCGCCGGAGATGGTCAGCCTCGTGCTGATCGGCGAGCCGGGGGGCGTCAGCCGCCGCGCCGGGGCCAAGAGCTAGGCGTCAGGCCGCCACGCGCGGCCGCAGCTCCTCGCTGGTGGACATCGCGTGGCGCACGAGCGCGCCGGCGCGCGATGGCGGAATCCCGCATGCCAGAGCGGGATCCCGCGTCGCAGTGACCGAGGAGTCGAACCTCGCCGTCGTGGTCGCGGGCGGTCAGCCCCTCTGCCGCTCGAGGCCCCGGCGCCCGCGGAACGACGCCGTCGCTCGAGCTACCGAAGAGCGCCGATCACTGGTAGGTGACGGCCGGACCTGCGGGCCCGTAGTACGAACCTGATTCGTTCGAAGAGCCGCCTTTCGAGCCAGACCCCATGTTCGGGCAGGGGTGTTTCGTCGACGATCCCGACTTCGGGGTCTTGGGCGCTTGCGGTGTCTGTGTCGGCGTGGAGGTCGTCGGCGCCGCGGGCGTTGAGCTCGTGCCGGTCGTACCGGTGGCCGTCGACCCTGTGGCCGCCGAGGCGCCCGCGATTCCGGCAGCCGCCCCTCCGCAGGCGAGCGCGCCCGCCACCATCGTCGCTCCCATCATTCGCGAGATTCGCATGTCGTGCCTTCCGTCGGGGGAGTGGTGATCCTGGGAGGCATGATGGGGGACGAAGCTCAGAACCGGCTGAGAGTGCCGCAGGAGCAACGCAGGGATCGAAAGGGGCGTCCGCACGGAATTCCCGCGCGCTGAAGCGCGATTCCCCGCTGTGAGGCCGAGCGGGGGATCTAGGTGTAAGACCCGAGCAGGTTGTTCATGCGGGTGATGGGTGCCTGTCGCCCGATTGATTGGTGTGGTCTTCGATGGTTGTAGGTCCATAGCCAGCCGTCAAGGGCTGCTGTGCGCTCGGTGCTGTTGCGGTAGATCGCTCCGTAGGCCCAGCCGGCGAGCATGGTCCGGATGAACCGCTCTGCCTTCCCGTTGGTCTGGGGACGGTAGGGCCTGGTGCGCAGGTGGCGGATGCCCAGGGCTTTGCAGGCGATCGTGTGCACAGCGGAGCGGTAAGGAGCTCCGTTGTCGGTCAAGAGCTCCTTGACGTTCATCCCGTGACGCTCATAGAAAGCGATCGCTCTGCGCAGGAACCCGATCGCTGTCGTGGCTTTCTCGTCGGTCAAGACCTCCGCGTAGGCGAGGCGTGTGGCGTCATCGATCGCAATGTGCACGTACTCCCAGCCAGTGCGTCGTCGCTCGATCCCGTCCCGATCGAGCCTGCTGTTCTTCGGGTTACGCTTGACGCCCGTCACGCGCTTCCCGGCGCCGCCTTGGATCCGTCCCAGCTTCTTGACGTCGATATGGATCAGCTCACCAGCGACCGTCCGTTCGTAGCGCTCAGCGGGCTCCAGGCCGAGCCTGCCCAGTCGGCCCATCCCGATCCGCTTGAGGATCCCCGAGACAGTCGAGAAAGGCATCTCGAGCACCTCTGAGATCTCAGGCCCGGTGAACCGAAGGCGCCGCAACGCTGCGATCGCCTGGATCGTGCTCTCATCGCTGCGGTTCGCCACCAGCAAAGGCGCCGAGGAGCGATCCAACAACCCAGCAGCTCCTTCAGCGCGATACCGCGCGACCCACTTCCCGGCCGTCCGGGCACTGACCTCGGCCGCCAGGGCTGCCTCTCTCACAGACCACCCCTCATCGACAACACGACAGGCCATCCGCTCACGCTGCCTAAATGACAGCGCAGCATTACGGTGCAGCTTCATCCGGTTTCTCCTTGGTGCTGGGGCTTTGACACCACCAGCCTCCAAGGAGGACCGGATGAACAACGTCCTCAGGTTCTACATCTAGGGGTCGCGGGCGGCCCGGGGCACAGGCGCTATTCGGCTCTAGCGAGCCAGAAGCCGCCTGCTAGAGCCAGTTCGTCGGAGCGGGGGACCGAGGAGTCGAACCTCGCGTTGCGGTTTTGGAGACCCGCTTAGAACGCGGTTTCGACCAATAACGACGGGGCGTCGTGGGATCTAGGGATCGGCCTAGGGATCGAAGTCGGCGCGACGGCAGTGAGGCGGAGGCGTTCGCGGATTGTTCTCAGCGGTGCGTTTTGGCCGGGCGGCGGCGATCGCTCTCGCCGCGTGGACGCTCGCTGGCGGCCGCGAGCCAAGCGTCCACCGATCTGAGCGCCTCCTCCAGCTCGCCGGGAAGAGCGTGCGTGTATCGCTCCTGGGTGATGCGGGCGGCGCCCGGCTGGTGCGCCGGGGCGGCGTGGCCCATCAGCTCGGAGACCACAACCGGCCGGACACCTGCCGCGTCGAACCAGGTCGCACACGTGTGGCGGCATTCGTGGAGGGTGATCCGCTGTCCGACCGGCTGCCCCTGCCGGTTTCCGTGCTCATCCCTGGGTTCCCAGACTGCGTCGCACCGCGCTTGCAGCGCCTCGACCGAGAGCATGCCGCTGTTGCGCCCGCCCGGCTTCGCGCCGGGGCAGAGCAGCTCATTCGAGCCTGGGCGTCCGCGGCGCATCAGCTCTTGGCGCAGTAATACCTTGAGCGGCCTTACAACTGGCACCGCGCGCTGGGCGGCACGGCTCTTTCGTCCGGCCTCATCGGCGCCGAGGTAGATCACACCGAGGTCGAGGTCTACGTCACCGACGCGGGCGTGGCGGATCTCCGCGCGCCGGGCGGTGGCGTAGACGGCCAAGGCGTAGGGCAGCGCGTCGGCAGGCTCGAGCGCCGCCAGGAGTGATTCCATCTCGGGCACGCTTGCCACGCGGTTGCGTGGGGTCGCGTTCATTGCCGGCAGCCGAACACGCAGCGCGGGGTTGTGGTCGACGAGTTCGCGGTCCTGCGCCCACCAGTACAGGCTGCGGATCGCGTTCACGATCGTGCGTACCCGGCTGCCGGAATGGGTTGGGGTGAGGCTGTCCACCAGACGCTGCACCTCGCCGCGGCGCACGTCGACCAGCTTGCGTGCGCCTATCGCCGGCTCGACATGGCCCTCCAGGGCGCCTCGAAGATCACGGACAGCCGAAGGCTTGTACCGCCGGCCGTGCTTGTTCAGCGCCGATCCGTTCTCGATCGCGGCGAGAAACGCTTCGACGGCGGCCGCGACCCGCGTGCTGCTTGATGCAGGGACGATGCCGGCGCGGACGCTCGCTTGGAGGTCGGCGCGGGCGTTGCGCGCTTCCGCGAGCATGGCGAAGAAGCGGGTCTTGCGGCGTTTGCCAGCGGCCCGATCCCAGATGTGCCCCCAGTAGGAGGGTGAGCAGTTGCACGAACGCCCGCCGGCCTCCAGCGCGCAGCTCAGGCGGTGGCGCGCGTAGACACCCTCATAGCGCGTGCTGGTGTCCTTCGGCATGGGCCGTTCAAGCTACACGGCGGGTGCGAGAGATCGTGTGCGTCTCGAGCCAGCGCTCGAGCTCCCTGCGTGGGTACAGACGCAACGAGCCGGAGTAGACGACCGCGAGCTGTGACTTGATGTGCCGCTCGAAGTGGTCGACGGAGATCCCGAGCGCCTCGGCGGCCTCGGTCTGGTTGAACGCGAGGCGTGGTACCTCCCTGCGAACGCGGTTGCTCATCACGAGCATTGACCGCAGCGAGCGGAGAACGCCCATTGTCTGATTGCCGCAGTCGGTCACCGTCCCCTTTGGAACTCCGCGTCGCGCTCTCGAACCCGACTCCGTCTCGGCGCGATATGCCACAGGAACTCCAAGCCGCGAGGTGGCTCCGTGCTCTCGGGGTGGGCGAGCGAAGCTGTGGGAGCGCGGCTGCTTCGGATCTTGGCGGCGAGCCGTTCGATGCGGCGCTCGTCTTGGCCGTCCTGGCCGAGCTCGTCGCGGCCCAGGTACCAGTCGCTGCCGTCGCGGGCTCGGCTTGCTTGCACGTAGGCGCTCTCGCGGCTTGTTTGCCAGCCGCCGGTGATGATGACCGCCCGCTCGACGGTGGCGCCTTGCTGGCGGTAGACGTGCTGGGCGTATGCGAGCCGCAGGTGGGCGAGCTGCTCGCCGGCAAGCTGCAGCTCCCGGCCTGACCCGTCGACGATGAGGCTCAGCGAGCTCTCGCGCGGGTTGATGGTGCTGATCTGGCCGCGAGCTCCGTTCTCGACGCGTGGCGCTCCGGGCGTGTGGTGTTGGGCGGTAAAGGTGACGAGGTCGCCTGCTCGGAGCCCGTAGTGGCGGTTTGGTAGCGGGAGCTCTTGGTCGCCGAGTTCGCCACGCTGGGCGCGGAGGTGTTGGGCGCGGGCGTTGAGCCGGTCGATCTCGACGTTTGAGGCGTCGGCGATCAGCGCGACCTGCCTGGGGTCGTGGTGGTCGAGCAGGCGCGCCCAGGCTTGCACGGCGCGCTCGCCGGCGTGGTCGCGGGTGTCGGCGAAGTGCAGCCGTCCGTTGGCCCGGTAGTGCGCCAACGCTCGCTCGGGTTCGCCGGCGCGCAGCGCCGCCCAGGCCTTGCGCTCGGCCGGGTCGAGCGTGCGGTGGACATCGGCGAGCTCGGCGCTGGGTGAGTGGAGTGCGAGCCGGTCGAACATGCCGCCGGGGCCGATCGCGGGAAGCTGCCGGCCGTCGCCGACCGCGATGAGCTTCGCGCCGGAGCGATCGATCAACGCGGTGAGGGAGTCCAGGCGGTGGTGGTCGACCATCCCAGCCTCATCCAGGAGCACCGTCGTGTTGGCGCCAACGCGGACGGCGCCGCGGGCGGCGCGGGAGACGAGCGCGTCGAGGGTCATCGTCGAGCCGGCGAGAGCGGGGCTGTCGCGGCCGAGCCGCTCGGCGGTGGACCCAGCCACCGCGACGCCGAACACTTCGCGGCCGTTGTTCTGCTCGGCGCGAGCGGCGGCGTCGATCACGACGCCCTTGCCGGTGCCGGCGGGTCCGATTAGGACGGCCAGGCGCTCCGGGCCGGTCAAAGCCCGGAGCGCAGTCCGCTGCTCAACGGAGAGCGCGAACCCGACACGCTCGGCCACCTGCTCCTCGGCGAGCTCCCGCGCAACCCCTCCGACCTCGCGGCCGGCCCGGCGGCCGAGCTCGTTGGCGCGCCGCTCGATGCGCTGCTCCTGCGCGCGCACGGCGAGCGTCGTCATCCTTCCGCCCTCGAGCGGCAGCACACGCCGCTCGACGATCAGCTCGCGCGCCACTTCGAGCGCCTGCTCGGGCGCGAGCTCGCCCGCGCTCTGCTCGAGCGCGACGGCTCGCAGCCGACCGGAGTCGAAAACCGCCTCGCGCTCGGTCAGCTTCGTCTCGACACGGTCGGCGACCGAACGGTTCAGCGCTCGCGGCGCCGGAGCGCCGATCAGGCTCACGGCTTGGTCGGGGCCGAAACAGTGCTCGGCGGCGGTCCGACTCCACGCGTGCTGGAGATCACCCCTTGTAGCGCGCTGCTTGGCGCGGCGGTTCTCCAGCGCGAGCTCCCGCAGCTCACCCCGCTCGGGAGCTCGGCCGTAGGCCGCACGGAACCGCTCGGCCGCCTGCACGATCTCCCGGCGCCGCGCGGAGAACGCGTCCCGCAGCGCCTCGGGAACCCTGGCGATCTCGAAGTACTTGCCGTCCCTGCCGGTGCCTTGTTCGATCGGGTAACCCGCCGCCGTCAGCTCCTGCGCGAGCGCGGAACGGTAGAAGGCGCCCACCTCCCGCGCCGCACGGAACACCGGCCGGGAGGCGACTGCGACATACCGGCCGTCCTTCCTGATCGCGCCGGCGATCACGACGTGCGTGTGCAGCTGCGGGTCCGGAGCAGCGGCACCCTCCACGCCCCTCGCGGTCGTGTGCAGGAAGCCAGCCGCGACCACGTCGCGCGCGGGCTCCTCGACCACCCCCGCGCCGTACCGCCGGCGCACCAGCCCGACGTTCTCGCGCATGTGCTCCACCGCGCGCTGCACGGCTCGTTCGTGCGCCGCCTCGAGCTGCTCCCGCTGCCAGCTGTCCGAGAGCGCCCACACGACCGAGACGGACTTCGGGGCGCTGAACGTGACGTCGATCCCTCCCCCACGCGTGCCGTCCGCACCGGCGCGGCGCAGCCATCGTCCTGTCTGCGGGTGGCGTCCCTCCATGACAGCGACAAAGGCCGGACCCCCTAAAGGTCCGGCCCCGCTAACTCCAACGTCCGCCAGCGTGCGCGGATCCGAGAGCCATTTGCCCGGCGCCTCGGTGACGCTCCCATCCGGACGCAAGTAGTAGTCGCCACGCTCGGGCGCTACCGTCTTGCCCTCCAGGTAGCGCGCGTACCCGGGCGCCTTCCCGGCGCCGATGCTCGCCGCGCTCATCACGCATCGTTCTGACCGCGGCGGCCTCAATACGGCCGAAAAGTGAGGTACCGATCAGACACCAATCGCACCCTCGTGCATCTGGTGTGCTCGGGCCGTCTGTTCAGGCCGTCTTGCTGTGTCGGCGGCTCGCTCGGGTAGTGGCGATCGGCTGCTGGCGTTGGCGTGGTGGGCGCGACGGGGAGGCCGTTGGCGCGGCGCGGGCTCGGGCTGCTGCTGCCAGGCGGCGGTAGGCGAGTTTCTGCTTGGGGCTGGCGGGCCTGCTCGGCGGCGCTTTGGTCCGGCTCGGGGTCACCTGCTCTCCCCGGCGCCGGACCGCAGCTCCGGGGCGGCAGCGAGCGGCTCGAGCCTCCCGGTCTTCTGCCGGGTCAGCGACGGGCGCTGGAAGGCGTAGTCCTGCTCGCGGTTGAGCAGTTGCCGGCAGACCAAGACCATCCTGCGGGCGACCGCGACTGCACCGACCGGCGCGCCGCGCCAAGCGCGCCACCGCTCTGCGAATGCGCTCCCCGCCGCGGGCCGTACGCACGGCCAGCGAGGCGGCCTTGACGGGCAGCGTGCTCGCCCGCGGGTCCCCCCCTTCCTTGGGCCAGACCGTCAGACGGCCGGGCCCGAGCCGGACTGGCGGACTTTCGCATCCGGGCCCAGACGCGGGACCGGTTGGCCGGGGCTCTGGAAGCGCCGGACGTCGCGCGGCGACCAGTACCCAGCGATATCGGGAAGAAGGTGCGCGCTCCGGCTCTGACCAAGTCGGACGACAAGTCCGGTATCAAAGAGGTGAGACGGCATCACCTGATCGAAAGCGACCCACTCTGCCTTGGAAACGCTTGTGACGAGTCCGTCGCGCCGTACTTCGCTGCGGAGCAGCGCACCGTACTCGGCGTCGAACTCGAGCTCGAACACGCGTCTGCGGTCGGCCCGCTCCAACGGCCGCGCTTCCACCGTATGCGTGTCGCGACCCGCACAAGACCCCCCGACGCACGTGTCCAACCTGAGGGAGGACAAGAGCTGAGCCGGTTCGACGAGAACGGAGACGAGCGGCGGACTACGAGGATCGGCGGCGCCGTATCCCGTGGCTGCGCCGGCCTCGATACTCCAACTGCCCCATTTGTGTCCATCGCGAAGCTGCAACTCGACGAGTTCGTCATCGATTCGAGCCTCAACCCGTATCTGCCTCCGAGTCGTCGCCCATACTCGAAGCCGACGGGCGGACCGAGTCGGGTCCGGCGCGATCTGCTCCCAGCTCGCGGTGGGCCCGGGCCGGCTTGGAGAGCTGAGGCGCACAGTTGGCGCAGAAAGGACAGGATCCCGACGTCGGAACTCACCTTCGAGCGTAAACTCTCGATCGGAAGCGGTTCGAAGCCAAGCGACCAGGTCTGCGATGTCGCTGCTCGAGCTAACTCCGTCAGCCACTTGGTCCGTTCCCGACGGGGTCGAGTCCCTCGCTGAGGTCCAATTCGATGGGCCCCAGTATTTCGGCGATTGCACACAGGAGCACCGTGGGGTTTGCGTACCCCTCTAACGCGCGGCTGGCTTGAAGTTGCCTCACCCGCCCGGCCCGCACGAGCGCACCCGCGTTGGCATCGCCTCGGATGAGAGCGACGAGGTCAACCGCACGCCCGATGATCGCGGCGTCGACTTCGCCGTCGCCTTGGCCGGTCGTGCCTTCTGCCGGGTCGATGACCCATCGCAGGCTCGGGTCATCTTCGGCTATCACCGCAAACACGGGTCCTGTTCGCGGCTCCCTCGCAAGCCGCTCTGCGACTCCAGCGATCAGCCTCTCCAGAACCAGCCCCGGCCTACCCGCGCCCGAGATGTCGATCCCGGGCTCAACGTTCCACGAATCCGAGATCGTTTCATATCCCAACGCTGTGAGCGCACCGTTCAGGTCACGGCGAAGGTTCTCGGGCAGCATTTCGACCGGCACCCGCTTCCCCCGTCCGATAGAGATGCTCGCAATCTGCCTCGTGAACGCGACCTTGTGATCCCCGGGTCCGGGCGCCGCACGTGCCTCCGAGAGCACCTGGGCGAAATCGATAGGGACAGGGGCCGCCCCGAGGAATCTCAGTACCCCGGAGACGGTAGGAGCGGGATCGGTGACCAGCGACTCGTAGCCGACGCGGTAGCACCGACCGGGATGCCGTTCCTCCCAAGCCAACAACGTGGACACCGTTGCAAGCCAGTGAGCAGCGAGGGCAGCGACCAGATTGTCGGGCGACTGTTGTACGTACGGGAGATAGCCGAAACGGGCGAAGCCCCACGGGGATGCCTCCAACCCCGATGCGATGACGTCCATGACGTGCCTGAACTGCAGCAGGTACAGCGCCTCCGGACACGCGCGGTCAAAGGGCGCGAGCGAGCCAGCAGAATCGAGCGACTTATCGCAGTAGATCGTCTTCCCACGCGGGGCGCAGTAGTAACGCATCGGACCGCGGACCGCCTCGGAAATGCTCGTCCTGATCTCGCCGGGGAACTCGTCTGGGCGAAGCTCGACCCCAGCGCAAGAGGATCCAACGACGCCCCAAGCGCTCTCCAAGTGCATCGCCAACGCCGGGAGACCGGCCTCCGCGGGACACCCAATTTCCGGGTGGGAGTCCAGGATCAGGCGAAGAAGCGTCGTCCCTGACCGGGCGACTCCGCACAGCACGACTGCTTGCGGGGTGTCGCGACGGTCAGAGCCCGACTGCTCGTCTGGCATTCTGAGCGCGCCGCGACACTAACCCGTTACTCAAGGTTGCGGGAACGCGATCGTGTGCGTTGTGCCGTCCGCTAACGTGATTCTCACGGCACTCAACTGTTGGTCCCGCGCCATGTATACGTTCGTGCCGATGGTCGGAGCCCGGGTTGCCCCGCCTGAGTCGACGAGCGTGACGCTGGCGTTGTCCGGAAGCAAGCCGACCACCACTGCTTCATGGGTTTCGGGGTTGATCTCCCGCATCAGCACTTCTGCACCAGTTGCCTTTGCGGTTGTACCGCAGACTTCGCCACCGGTGGCGGGTTCAGATGAGGTTACTTCGCCGACGTTGCGACCGCTCGGGGACTGCGGAACAGTGACGCACATCCCGTGTGCCCCCGGGACGAGCCATACATGGAACCCAGGCCCGACGGTGACGAACTGCGCCAGCGCCGGTTCGAGACCGAGTCCACTGGTCATGTTTGGCGCGGTCATCGTTTCTACGACGCCAGGAGGGAGAGCATGGCCGGAGCTACTCTCGGCGTTCCGGGCCCGCCTGAACACCCGAAACTGGCGCCGGAGTCCAAGAGCAATGCCGCGGTGGTGTGGTGGCCGTCTATCGCCCGTCCCGGGGGGCACATGCGGCCGAACCTGACCTGCGAAGGTCGACGTACGCGGATGTTCAGATCCCGACGAGGCAGACGCTGACTGCGAAATCTCAAACGCCATCGCGGCAACAGCAGCCAGAGCTATGACAGGGACGCACCGCCTGAAGAAGGTCATCGCATAGTTCCTTTCGTCGTTTCAGGAGGCACGGCCGTGGATCAGATCGACGGCATACGACCGGTTCCAGACCTTGGGATATCCGTAGTAGTGCCCGAAGTACGGAAACCGCGCAACGTTCCCACAACATGCTTCGTTCACTCCTGAGTACCCGAATTCAGTCGTGTAATCCTGGACGGCCACCGTGCCCCCAGACTCGTTCCGGCCTTCGTTCGCCGTATGGAATGTCATCCAGGTCGTTGGCGGCGGGCAGCCAGCATTGATCGACTCGTAGGCGTTGCAGTACAGCGGCGGGGAGGCAGCAGCGGTCGGGACCCCGGCGGCAACCCCTGCGAACGCGCATGCCGCAACCGCTGTGCCGAGGACCTTCGTGTTGAGCTTCGCCGTTCCGCACATTCGATCTTGGGACGATTCGAGCACAACGCACCTCCCGCGGTTGCTGTTCGAGGAGCCGACCCCGAGCCAGGACACGAATCCCGACTGGCCATGAACTTCAGTATAACGGAACTTCAGGGGCAGAGCACCGCGGCTCTCGTTGGCAACACGAACCTGCCCAGCGTGTAACGCAGGCCGGCGCTTTTGGCGCCGCAGAAGACCAAGCCCGTGAAGGGTCGTGAGCGGCCTCGATTCAATGGAGCATCGTGACTGATCGCGATTCTCCCGCCGATCAGGCCGCGGCTTGCTCGGGCGGTTCCGAGTGCGGAAAACGGGCGGTGTGGCCAACGACGGTAGTTGGGGAACCTCTGGGGAACATCGCCCCGCCAAACAGCGCTCTGTACCGCTCCCAGGAGCGCCGCGCCGGTAATGCGAAAAGCCGCATCAGCGCTGGGAGATCGCCCGGGGCAGCACGACATGCGACGGGCGCACCTCAGTCCCGGAGCCACCATGGTAGGGAGGGGATCCAGCCGTCCGGAGGCGTAGGGATCGGCCTAGGGATCGAAACAGATGATCCGAAGCGGATCAGAGCGGTTCCATGCGGATCGCGGGCGGCCCGGGGCACAGGCGCTATTTGGCTCTAGCGAGCCAGAAACGGCCTGCTAGAGCCACGCCGTCGGAGCGGGGGACCGAGGAGTCGAACCTCGCGTTGCGGTTTTGGAGACCACCGTGTTACCGATACACCAGTCCCCCGGGGGCACCGGATTGTAGGGGCTTGCCGCCGCCGCGCCGCGTTCGCCCATCTGACCGCGCAAGACGGATTCCGGGCTTTGCGATTCGCGTTGCGGCCGGTAACCTCGGCGTCCCGGGTGGACCGGGCGCGGTCACGGAGGGCCGGATGGAGATGAGCCTCAGAGGGGTTGGAGCAACACTCGCTACTGCGATCGCGGTCTTCCTGGCCACCGCCGCAGCGGCGCTCGGCTCGGGGATCACGAACTCCTCGGAAGACCTGCGCACCGGCTGGTACGCGAACGAATCGGCGATCACCCCGGGCCTGGTCAGCGGCGGCACCTTCGGGCGGGAGTGGTCCGCGAACGTCGAAGGCCAGGTCTACGCGCAGCCCCTGCTCGACGAAGGCACGCTCCTGGTCGCGACAGAGAAGAACCGCGTCTACGGCTTGAACCCCGCGACGGGCGAACAGAGATGGTCGACAACGCTCTCGGCCACGCCGTGGAACCCCGAAGAAATCAAATGCGGCGACCTGACGCCGGAAATCGGGGTCACCTCGACGCCCGTGATCGACCAGGCGACCGGCGTCGCCTACATGACGCACAAGGGCTACGCCTCGGGGACCGTCAAGTACTGGATGGACGCGATCGAACTCGCGACGGGCAACGAGAAGCCGGGCTTCCCGGTCGAACTCGCCGGCAAAGCTCAGAACGACGCGGCCCAGACCTTCACCCCGCAGAGGGAGCTGCAGCGCCCCGGGCTGCTGCTCCTTGAAGGCGTCGTCTACGCGGCGTTCGGCTCGGACTGCGACGTGCCCCCTTACCAAGGCTGGATCTTCGGCGTCAGCGAGAGCGGCTCAGTCAAGGCCCGCTGGACCTCGGAAACCGGCGAAGGCGGGGGCGGCATCTGGCAGTCGGGCGCGGGGCTCACCTCCGACGGCCCCGGCACGATCCTCTTCAGCACCGGCAACGGAGAGACGCCACTCGCCCCGACGCCGGGGAACGAACCGCCCGGCACCCTCGGCGAGTCCGTCGTCCGCGTGCGCGTCCAGTCCGACGGAGAATTGAAGGCGACCGACTTCTTCGCGCCCTACGACGCCGCCACGCTCTCCTCCTGGGACGCGGACTTCGCCTCCGGCGGCGTGACGGGGCTCCCCAACGAATACTTCGGCACTGCCTCGATCCCGCATCTCGCGGTCGCGGTCGGGAAGGATGGCTACGTCTACCTGCTGAACCGCGACCACCTGGGCGGCATCGGCGAGGGGCCTGGCGAAGGTGACAACGTGGTGCAGCGGATCGGCCCGAACGGCGGCGTCTGGTCGCGCCCCGGCGTGTGGCCCGGGCAGGGCGGCTGGGTCTACATCCCGACGGCGTCGAACGGCAAATCGGCGGGCGGCTCCTCGGGCAAGCTCGACGTCTACAGATACGGCGTCTCGGGCGGCGGGCAGCCGGCGCTCTCCCTCGCGGGCGAATCGAGCGACTCTTTCGGCTTCGGCTCGGGCGCGCCGGTGATCACCTCGTCCGGGACCGCCGCGGGCTCGGCGCTGGTGTGGACGGAGTGGATGCCGAACGGCAACGGGACCGGCGCACAGCTGCGCGCGTATGACCCCGTGCCCGTCGAAGGCAAGCCCTCGCTGCGCTGGAGCGCCTCGATCGGCACCGCCTCGAAGTTCGGAACGCCCGGCGTCGGACAGGGCAGGCTCTACGTCGGCACGCGCGACGGCCACGTGCTCGCGTTCGGCTCGCCGGTCAAACAGCCGCTGAGCGGGCCGTCGACCGAATTCCCCACCACGACGATCGGCTCCCCGAGCGAAAGGGCCGTCACGCTCACAGCCAACGAACCGCTCGAAATCACCGAACTCTCGAGCAGCAACCAGGGGGAGTTCGCGCTCGGCGGGCCCACGCCCTCCCTGCCGGCGCATCTCGGCGCCGGCCAGAGCATCTCCGTGCCGGTCACGTTCCGCCCGGCGGGGACGGGACCGCGCGGGGCCACCATGACGGCAACGCTCGGCACGGGGGCGAAGATGCAGTTCTCGCTCAGCGGAACGGGCCAGACGGATGCCGCGAAGCTCGAACCCTCCCCCACTGTTCTGAGCTTCGGCGGCACAGCCGTCGGCGGCAGCGTCTCGGCGACGGCCACGTTCACGAACGTCGGCGCAAGCTCGCTGGAAGTCCAGGGATCGTCCGCGCCGGGCGCGCCCTTCCTCGTCGAAGCGTCCGCGCTGCCGAAATCGGGATCGCACATCGGCCCCGGCCAGTCGATCACGATCCCGGTCTCTTTCGATCCGGCCGCGATCGGCTCCTATGAAGGCATCCTCGAACTTCAGACCTCGGCGGGCGCGGCCGCCGTGCACCTGACGGGCTCCGCAGCGCCGCCGGGGATCCTGCAGATCACCCCCGAAGCGCTCGCCTACGGCGGCGTCGCGGTCGGGCACGAAGCGACGCGGTCGTTCACGGTGTCCGACACGGGCGGCGTTGCGATCACCATCTTCAAGTCCAAGCCGCCCGACGGCGGCGAGTTCACAGCCACGACCGCGCTGCCCGAGGACACGACGATCGCCCCCGGCGAAAGCCTCGTCGAGAGTGTGCGCTTCGCGCCGAGCGCGACCGGCGCGGCCACGGGCACGTGGCTGATCAACGGCGAAGGCTCGACCGTGGTGCACGAAGTCCAGTTCACGGGCCAGGGCGAAGCGATGCCCTCCGGCCCGCTGACGCCCCCGCTGGGGACGCACGGGACGCAACCGCTCGAGAGCGCCGGGCTCGGGGCGTTGCTGAGCGGCTACTTGCTGCGGGCCGGCCCGGCGGGCAACGTGGCCCTGCGCGTCCTGTGCCCGAGCCAGCCCGGATCCTGCACCGGCACGGTCACGATCCGCACGCGCGGGGTCGTGAGGATCTCGGCGCACGAACGCCGGCCGGCCATCGTGACGCTCGCGAGCGGCTCCTTCCAGATCGCCTCCGGCCACACTAAGACGATCCTCCTGCGGCTGACGCCGCGCGGTCGCATCCTGCTGAGACGGGATCGCACGATGCACGTGGCGGTCGCGCTGCTCTCGCAGGATTCCGGCGGGCTGAGGCACGTGGTTCGCGGGCTCGCGACGCTTCGCGCCGCGCTCCCCGCGCACGGCCGCTGATCACCCGCACGCCACCTCTACAGGCGCCGAAACGCGCCGTCTCAGCTCAAGCAGCGCCGCGCGGCTGCCGACACCTCCGTAGGCCAGAGGGCTTTTCTATCGATGCCTGCGAATTTCGATCCGACCGGTCGTCACGCCACGGCCCGTGGCGCGCCCAGCGCTGCGCGCCGGCTGCTCGGTGGCGCCCGCGATCGACTCGAGGCGGCCCGTGGGGAGGATGGCTTCCTGCTGGTCGAGGTCCTCGTCAGCACCCTGCTGGTAGCGCTGATCGTCGTTGGCACCTTCAACGGTTTCGACGTCGCCCAGCGCTTCTCGACCGCTGAGCGCCAGCACGAGCAGGCCGCGCTGCTCGCGGCGGCCTCCCAGGAGCAGCTGCGCAGCGAGCCCGCGAGCGTCCTCGCCACCCTGAAGATCACCCCGCACACCTACACGACGACGGTCCAGGGGACCATCTACACGGTCAAGCAGAGCGCCGAACTGCAGCCGGCCGCTTCCGCCAAAGCCGCCGCCTGCAACTCGAATCGCCAGTCCGGCAACGCCTACCGCATCACCTCCACCGTCAGCTGGCACCTGCAGGAAGAAACCAAACGCCCGCCGGTTTCGGCGTCGAGCCTGATCACGCCGCCGATCGGCTCCTCGCTCGAGGTCGACGTCCTCAGCTCCCCCGGCGTCACCAGCGGCGTCTCCGGCGTCACCGTGAACATCAAATACAAGCCGCAGGGCTCCTCCGGCACCGCGTCCCAGTCCCAGACCACCGGCAGCGAAGGGTGCGTCCTGTTCGGCGCGATTCCCTCGCTGGAAGCGGAAGTCGAAGTCGCCGAACTCCTCGGCTACGTGACGGTCGACGGCAAACCGCAGGTCCCCAACAAGACCGTCACGCTCGCCCCGAACTACACGGTCCACGACACCGTGGTCTACAACCGCGCCGGGGCCATCCAGGCGAACTTCGCCTACAGCGGCGCCTCCACGGCCAACCACAAGAACAACCAGGAAAGCGGCGAAGTCAGCCAGACCGTCACGGGCGACACGTTCGTCGCCGCGAACAACCTGATGGAAGTCAAACCGAACTTCGAGCTCGGCAGCACGAGCTACGGCGCGAAAACGTCGATCCCCTTCGAACCCAAGACGAGCACGTTCGCCGCCTCAGCGACGACCAAGGCCAACCTGTTCCCGTTCTCCGAAGAAGAAAACGGCTACTGGGGGGTCTACGCGGGCGACTGCATCGCCAACAACCCCGAAACGGTCACCGCCGGCGCTATCAAGCCGCAGGAAAAAGTGATCGTCAAACCCGGGGCGACGACGGCCGTCTCGGTTCCCACGAGCTACACGACGCTGAACGTCTACGCCAAAAAGGAAAGTGCCGTCAACGGGCTCTCACACCGGTGGGAAGGCCTCGAAACCACCAACGCCTACCCGGTCCTGATCGACAACCTCGGTTGCACCGGGATCACCCCCAACGACGAGACGGAAGCCAGCTACAAGCACACCCAGACGACCACGACGGGCAGCTCTATGGGCGGACACCTGAGCAACCCGTTCCAGCCGTTCGGCAAAGAATTCACGCTCTGCCTTGCGAGCTCGACCAAGACCTTCAAGGTTGAATACGGGAACACGGCGCCCAACGGCGGCACGATCAACATCTACCTGGAACAGCGACCGCTCGCCACGATATCTGCGGAACGCGTTACGAAGGAAGGACTCTACAAAACCGAAGAAGCGGCGTACAAAGCGGCCGAAGTGAAATACAAAGAAAAGGAAGTTAAATACAAAGAAAAGGAAACGCTCTACAAAGAAAAGGAAGCGTACAAAGAACAGAACGTCGTGGCTGCGGCCAAGAAGACCGCGTACGAAAACAAGAAGAAAGAAGCCGAAACGAAAAAGAAAGAATTCGAAACGAAGAAGAAAGAATACGAAACAAAGAAAGGCGAATACGAAGCAACGAAGAAAAAATACGAAGAAAACAAAAACAAATACCAGGAAAACAAGAAAAAATACGAAGAAACGAAAAACGGCACGTACAAAACCAATTACGAAAAATACGAAAAAGAATACAAAAAATTCGAAGGCGAATACAAAACGCTCGAAACCGCCTACAAAACGCTCGAAGGCGAATACAAAGCCCTCGAAACCAGCTACAAAACGGCCGAAGGCGAATACAAAACGCTCGAAACCGAATACAAAACGGCCGAAACCCATTACGAAGAATGGGCCAAACCCCACGGCGAATACGTGACGTTCTTCGCGGAATACAACACCTTCAAAGCTGAATACGCCGAAGATTACAAAGAATACAAACTCGCCAAGGAAGCCTACGAAACGGCGAAAGAAGAAGAAAAAGAAGGTACCTCCGTCCACGTCGAATCGGGGACGACCTGCACATGAGCCTCCGAGGCCTCCGCACGCGGCTGCGCTCCGAGCGCGGCTTCAGCCTCGTCGAGGTGCTCGTCGCCATGGTCCTCGGGCTGATCGTCAGCGGCGCCCTGTTCGCGATCCTCGAAATCTCGCTGAAACAGAACGCGCGCATCAGCGACCGCGTCGTCGCCCAGCAGCTCGGCAACACGGCCATGACCCGAATCATCGACCCACTGCGTTCGGGCTGCATCGCCCGCGGGGCCGCGCCGGTGGAAGCCGGCAGCACGGCGTCGCAGCTGATCTTCACGACCGCCTTCAGCGAAGGGACGACGCCCGAACCGAAAGAGGTCTTCAAAGAGAAAGCCGAATACCTCTCGCACAAGCTCACCCTGGCCACCGAACAGGCATCCACCGGCTCGTGGCCGACGTACGGGGGCTGGGGAGCGGCCAAGAAAACGACCGTCGCTGAAAACGTCTACATGCCGGTCGGCTTCTCGAACGGCCCGTTCCATTACTTCGAATACAACACCGTCTCCACCTCGAGCGGCGCCACCGGCGTGAGCGCGTTGAAGGAAGTCACACCGCCGAGCTCGGGGTTCACTGCTGCAGAAGCCGAAAATGTGGCGGGCGTCGAAGTGGGCTTCGAAGCGCTCGCGCCGGACAAAGACGCGCGGCTGACTCGCGCCGCGCAGTTCAACGACCAGGTCACGTTCGCCTTCTCAAGCCCGAACTCCGAATCGACGATCAAGGCGGGGCCATGCGAATGAGGATCCGCAGCGCGCTGGGCCGCCTCTCCCGCGAGGAGCAGGGCTTCACGATGATCATCGCGATCGGCGTGCTGTTCGTGACGGGTGTGCTGATGGCGCTCGCGTTCCAGGTCACCAACGACGACATCCGCAACTCGCAGCTCACCGGCGATCAGAAGAAGGCCTACTACGCGGCCCTCGCCGGGGTTCAGGAATACGAGTACCAGCTGCAGTTCAACCCGGACTACTGGGAGGCCTGCCCGGCACCCAAAGGCGAAGTTCCCGGTGAACCGAGCGAAAAAAACAAGCCGAGCTTCGAAGTGACGACGCTGGCCGCATCGACGGACAAAGAAGCCGAAAAAAAATGCAACGCCGCGAATCCGTTCGCGACGGTCATCGAGTCCTCGGGCGCGCTCTCTAACACCTTCCGGGTCAAGTCAACGGGCAAGTCCGGGACAGAGTCCCGCAGCGTGGTCGCCAACTTCCAGGTCGCCGGCTTCCTCGACTTCGTTTACTACACCCAGTACGAGGTGCAGGACCCCGAAGCCTACGGCGGCGACCCCCGATGCGCCGCGTACAAGGCAGAACGCGAAGCGAAAGGCCTCTCGTGCGTCCAGATCTACTTCGGCGAACACGACGACGTCAAAGGGCCCATGCATACCAACGACGGCGTGTTCTACTGTAACGGCGTGGAATTCGGTCGTCCCGGCCATGAACCACGCGACGCCATCGAAATCAACCGCGGTGCGTTCTACGGCAACTGTGGCTCGGGCACCGTGAAATACAACACGGCGACGGGCAAACCGAGCGTCGGCCCAGACTTTGAAGCGCCGCCCAGCGACAGCAGCCTCAAATTCTACGTCGAAAAAGGCTACGAACTCGAAGGCCGCACGAGGCTCAAGCTGGAAGGCTCGGTCAACAAAATCAAAGTAATCAAGTCGAACGGGACCGAAGAATCAATGGAATGGCCGAAAAACGGCCTGATCTACGTTGCCAACACCGGCAGCGGGTGCGGCTACACCAACTTCCAGCAGGAAGGCACCGACACCACGGCGACCTACAACTCCGAAGTCAACTGCGGCTCCGTCTACGTGGAAGGCACCTACAGCAAAGCGCTGACGATCGCGGCCGCCACCGATGTGATCGTCACGGGCAGTATCACCCCGACGGGGGTCTCAGCCGGCAGCGCGCCGACCGGGACGTCGACGCTCGGCCTGATCGCAACCCGCTTCGTGCGTATGTACCACCCCTGCACGAGCTCGGCGGGGAATACCACCGGCCCGGTCGGCAGCACTCCGATCAGTCCGTGGCTCTATGCGGCGATCCTCTCCACGAGCCACTCGTTCCTCGTCGACAACTACGAATGCGGGAACCCGCTCGGCACCCTGAACATCTATGGCGCGATCGGCCAGAAGTTCCGCGGTATCGTCGGGAAGTCGAGCGGTGAAGGCTATATCAAGAACTACGTCTACGACGAACGCCTGGCCACCGACGAGCCGCCGTACTTCCTGGCCCCCCTGAAGGCGGGCTGGCGGGTCGTCCGCGAGACCGCGCCCACCGCGGGCTGACGCGCGAGCGGGGCTTCGGCTCTCAACAGCCGCCGGCCGACAGCCGATATGAGCGCAAGGTATGTCGGTCCTGGCGCACCACCGCCATGAGCACCCCGTTCGCCACACGCGCGAATGCCTCGGGCTGCTCCTGAAGGTGCTCAACGAGCACGACCCCGGCATCCTCGAGGACCTCAACCGCATGGGCCACCTCGCCAGCGACACCGCCCGCGCGGTCGGGCTCGACGAGCGCGAGATCGAGCGCGTCGAGCTGGCGGCGCGCCTGCACGACGTCGGCAAGCTCGCGATCCCGGACTCGATCCTCGCCAAGCCCGCCGCGCTCAGCCCCGAGGAGTGGGACGTCATGCGCACCCACCC
The DNA here is from genome assembly GCA_963742805.1 of uncultured Solirubrobacteraceae bacterium. Taxonomy (GTDB): domain Bacteria; phylum Actinomycetota; class Thermoleophilia; order Solirubrobacterales; family Solirubrobacteraceae; genus Palsa-744. The sequence goes on from CAVUNG010000002.1 coordinate 1,233,912, forward strand.
TGAGACCGGCGCCCGCATCGTCGCGGCGGCGCCGTCGCTGGCGCACATCGCCGACCTGATCCGCTCTCACCACGAGCGCCATGACGGGAGCGGCTACCCGGACGGGCTCAAGGGCGAGGAGATCCCCCTCTCGGCCGCGATCATCGCCGTGTGCGCCGCTTTCGTGGCGATGATGCGCCACCGTCCCTATAGCGACGCGATCACCGTCGAGGAGGCGCTGGCCGAGCTGCGCCGTTGCGCCGGCACGCAGTTCCACCCCGGCGTCGTGGCTGCTTTCTGCCGCACCTTTGAGGCTTCGGCGCGACCGTGACGAGCGCCGCGGAGGACGGCGCCATCTTCACCGTCACATAGCCACCGCTCACCCGCGCCGGTTCGCCCGCGGGTTCGTGCCAGGTGCCGGCGGCGCCGACCTCGCGGCCGCCGATGCGTACCCCGCCCTTTGCGTACGGCGAGCCGTCGGTCAATCGCAACACCTGCCCCTCCCCCAACCCTGCCCCCACCCCGACCCGCAGCACGAGCGGGAGCGCGCCCGGAGCGTCGTCGTCGGAGAGCAGCAGCTTGACCGTGTGGTTCGGACCCGTGAAGCCGGTCGCGGCGAGGTTCGGGGCGCCCGCGGCCGTGATCGTCGTCGGCATCGGCCGGTAGCCGATCAGCGTCCGTGCCAGCAGCAGCGCATACCAGTCGGGCTGCGCGCGCAGCAGCCCATCGGAGGCCAGCGCCGGATCGGGCAGGCACAGCTCGGAGTAGCCGCTGCAGCTCAGCGGGTGCCCGTGCAGGTTCAGGCCGGCCGCGCCCGCGGCCATCGCCTGGCCGATGTAGCCAGTCGCCCAGAGCGCCGCGCCGAACGTGTCGCTGACGCCTGAGACGCCGCCGCAGGAGACGGAGTTGGCCTCGTCGATCCGCAGCGGGAGGCCATGCGCCCTGGCGACCCCGATGTAGGTTTCCAGCGACTGCGCCTCGCGCCCGCGCAACGCGGGGGTGAGCAGCCCCGGGATCGTCGGCGCCGGCGTCGAGTTGCAGCCCAGCGGGTAGTGATGCCCGGTCAGCAGCGCCGGCTGCTGGGCGAGCGCCTCTGCCGTGCCCCATTCCGGGAACGCGCCCGAACCCGACACGTCGGGACCCGCAACCGCGACTTCCGGCGCGAGCTTCGCGATTTCTTCGCGGTAGGCACTCACCTGTTCCTCATAGCCCTGCGCGAGCCACGGCAGCGGGCGGAAGCCGTGTCTGCCGAGAGAGTCCGGCTCGTTGCCGATCTCGACGCCGGCGAGATACGGCCCGAGCGCCTTCCTGGCGGCGGCGACCTCGCGGGCGGCCGCCTGCGGTTCGAAGTGGGCGAGGCCGACGGTGAGCAGGACGGTCCAGCCGCTGCGGCGCGCGAGCCGTCCGATCGACCTCATGTCGGCGGGGCCGATGGTGGCGCTCGCCCACGCCGGGCGCGGCGTCTGCGCGTCGACCCACGCGACGTTCTGGTCCGCGGTGATGCCGCCGAAGCGCATGACCCCGGGGCCGAGCGATCGCAGATAGGACACGAGGTTGCCCTTTTCGCCGAGCTGGCCGATCAGTTCGAGCGAGCCCACCTCGAAGGAGAGACCGAGGAAACGCGCGGGGACGGCCCTGCCCGCGGCCGCCGGTTCGAGCCCGATCGTCACCGCTTCGGCGCTCGCGGGGGCAGGGGTCGGAGCCGGAGCGGGGACAGGCGGCGCGGGCGCCGGCGCAGGGGCGGGCGTAGTCGCGGGCGGCGATTCCGGCTCGCCGGTCCCTCCCGTCGCGGCGAGCGCGCTCGGGGCGGCGATCAGCCCCGCCAGCACGCATCCGGCGGCCAGACCTCGGCGGAGCGCAGCGCGGGTTTTCGGGAGGGAGGAAGGCATCGATGGACCGTTCGCGCCCGAAGACGCACGATGCAATCAAACCGGATGCGGTGCGGAAGTCGCGCCGGCCGCCGCTCCGGTGGTAAGGACCCGGCCGAACAATTTGTTCGGACCGTTGACGCCCATATCGCCCATTGGTACAACCCCGCCAACCCGCTCGACGCGGGAAGCAGAGGGGACAATGCGGGGCCGAGAGATATGACGGACGTCCGTTGGGCGTCCGCCACACGAAGACTGGCTGCCCACGGGCGCACGCACATTCGCGTGCGTGTCGCCGTGCTGGCCGGCATCCTGACCTGTGCGGGGGCGGCGGTGACCGCGCCGGCGGCAGCGGCAGCGGCGCCAGAAGGGATCCACAAGATCCAGCACGTCGTGGTGATCATGCAGGAGAACCGCTCGTTCGACACCTATTTCGGGACCTATCCCGGAGCGGAAGGCATCCCGCACGGGGTATGCGTCCCCGACACGCTGCACCCGGGGACGTGCGCGCGCCCCTACTACAACCGCGAAGAAAAAAACAAAGGCGGCGTCCACAACGACTTCGCGGCGGAAGACGACATCGAAGAACAGGCGTATCTGAGCGAAGCCCAGAGGGGCTGCACCCCCCAGATGCCCCGATGCTTCCCGTGCACCGAAACCCACCCGCACGAATGCATCGACGTGATGGGGTATCACGACGCGCGCCAGATCCCCAACTACTGGAACTACGCAGAACACTACGTCCTGCAGGACCAGATGTTCGCCTCCTCCGCGGGCAACTCGCTGCCCGAGCACATGTACATGGTCTCCGCCTGGAGCGCCATCTGCGGCAAGAAGTGCTTCGGCTCGCTGCACCCCAACAAACCGGCCACCGCCAGGTACCCCTGGACGGACATCACCTCCCTCCTGCACAAGTACGGCGTGAGCTGGGGGTACTACCTCTTCGAAGGGCGCGAGCCCGACTGCGAGTCCAACGAAGAACTCGAATGCATCCCGCCGAAGCAGGCGACGACCACGGCCGGGATCTGGAACCCGCTGAGGGACTTCACCGACGTCGCCGAAGACGGCCAGCTCTCGAACATCCAGTCGATCGATCACTTCTACGAAAACGTCCACCAGCAGTCCTCGTGCGGCCTGCCGAACGTGAGCTGGGTGATCCCGAACTTCATCGTCTCCGAACACCCGAACGACAACCTGCCCGGCGGCACGCTCGCGCAGGGCCAGGCGTATGTGACGTCGCTGATCAACTCGATCATGCGCAGCCCCTGCTGGGGCTCGACCGCGATCTTCCTCTCCTGGGACGACTGGGGAGGGTTCTACGACCACGTCACGCCTCCCCAGGTCGACGAAGGCGGTTTTGGGCTGCGCGTCCCCGGCCTCGTCATCAGCCCCTACGCGAAGACGGGCTTCATCGACCATCAGACGCTCTCCCACGACTCCTATCTCAAGTTCATCGAGGACGACTTCCTCGAAGGCGCGAGGCTGAACCCGAAGACGGACGGCAGGCCGGACGAACGGCCGGACGTGCGCGAAGAAAAAGCCGGCGAACTCGCCGCCGACTTCGAATTCGGACAGCCGCCGCGGCCGCCCATGCTGCTGAGCCCGCACCCCAAGCCCGGACCGGCTTCCACCCCGCCGTAGGCCTCGGACGAGCCCTCAGCGCATGAGGGCCTCCCCGGTCGGATCGGCTACGTGAGCGCGATGACGCTGCTCGAAGCCCGAGACGGCGAGGGCTCCGGCTACGTCGAGATCGCCGAGGCGATCGAGGAGCAGTCCCCGACCGCCGGGGTCGATCTGACCGAGCTGTGGCGGCGAGCGGTGTTCGGGGTCCTGATCTCGAACACCGACGACCACCTGCGAAACCATGGCTTCCTGCGCTCCACCAGCGCCGGCTGGAGCCTCTCCCCCGCGTTCGATTTGAACCCCAACCCGCGCCGGCGCGAGTTCTCGACCAGCCTCTCGGGCGGGCGGGCGCGCAACTCGATCGCCGGCGCGTTGGAGGTCGCGCCGGTCTTCCGCCTCACGAGCGAGGGGGCGCAGGACGTGCTCCAGCAAGTATCCGGCGCGACGTCACGGTGGCGCGAGACGGCGAAGCGGGCCGGCATCTCCGCAGACTCGATCGAGCAGCTGGCGCCGGCATTCGAGCATGAACAGGCTCGGGCCGTCCGTGAGCTGACGGGCGAGCACTGACGACAGCGACCCCAGGATCGGCCGATTCATCGGTCATGCCTGGGGCAACCGGCCTTGGCCGGGCGCCACTTCTCAGAGCCAACGGCAGCGCGCTCTCGCACCGGCTTTCGGAGCCGGTGGGGCGAACCGAAATCCCGTGGCCGCCTCGATCAACTCGGGGTCAGCAATAGAGAATCCCTGCAAATCGAGAGTGCGGGCGAAGGGACTCGGACCCCCAAGGGCCCACGGCCCACCGGCTCCTAAGGCCTCCTCCGAACGCGCGACCAGGGGCGTACAGACGGTTTGAGGCGACCAAGGCGCGCTCCGGCGCCTGCTGCCGGCTCGTTGTTACCGAGCGTGTTACCGGCGAGCAAGATCCGAGCGTCACAGCGTCAGGCAGGTCCCGGCTGCCAGCCAACGCGTTCGGTGCCGGCGGTCCCTCGCATCGTCCCGCCCCCTGGGCGGTCTGTCGGCGCCTCTAGGATCACCTACATGACGCTCCACCTGGATGGGCTGCCAGGCGCCGACCTGGTCGAGGCGGGCCTTGCCGACCTTCGTGCCGGCACCGAAACAGAGCCCGCGCTGCTCGTCCAGATCGCGGCTCCGCGCCTGCGAGGGGTCGGTGTCGAGGTCCCTGATATCGCCGCCGGCGAGGCTTCTCCCGAGCACCGGCTCTACTCGCTGATTTCTGCCCGTGGCGAGCGCGGGTCGTACAGCCGTTACAACGCCCTACTGGCAAGGATCGCCAGCTTCTCGGCCGCAGCAGAGCATGCGACCGCCAGTTGATCGCAACCGGATAGAACAGCTCGCCCGGCGACTCGCGGAGACAGCGGCCGTCCCCACGACCATCTATCTGACAGGCGGCGCCACAGCGGTCATCGAAGGCTGGCGCGCCTCCACGGTCGACGTCGACCTGCGTTTCGAGCCCGACAGCGATGAGCTCCTCCGCGCCCTGCCCGAGCTCAAGGAGCAGTTGCAGATCAACATCGAGCTGGCCTCGCCTCCCGACTTCATCCCCGAGCTCCCGGGCTGGCGCGAACGGAGCACACTGGTCCTCGAGACAGGAAACGTCCAGGTCCGCCACTTCGACCCGTACTCCCAGGCACTGTCGAAGATCGAGCGGGGATTCTCACAGGACCTCGAAGACGTGCAGAGCATGATCCGGGACGGCTTGGTCGAGCCGGCGCGCCTCCGGGAGCTCTATGCCCGGATCGAACCGCATCTGTACCGGTACCCGGCGATCGATCCCGCAGCATTCGCACGCAAGCTGGACGACGCTCTTCAACAGCGCGCCACATGAGACCTCGTGAGACAACACACTGGCCGTTTGCCGGCGCTCACGGTCATCCAACGGCGGGGCGACCTGATGCGGGCGAAGGGACTCGAACCCCCAAGGGCCTAGGGCCCACCGGCTCCTAAGTTCCCGCTCAACCCGGCGATTGGCGTAGATACTGACGGATTGACGCAGGTTGACGCGCGTTCATGCAGTTGCTGCGAGTCCGTTGTTACCCAATCTGTTACCCAGCTCGGCAGTCTGGGGCGAGATGCGGGCCAGGGACTTTGACGAGGGAGAGTTCGAGACGCTGTTCGCGCCGTAGGGGCCGTCACAAGGTCGTCGTTCCTGAAGGCTGAGGTTGGCGGGGGGCTGCTGAGAGCGCGGCGCGACCGGCGACCATCAGACCGTGCGCAACGGCGGCGGGATCATCGACCGTCTCGTCGCCGCGTCGGCGCACGAGGGAGAAGTGGTTGCCAAGGTACTTTCGCCCGACGACCGCACCCGACACTAGAAACGGCCACAGTGGCTCGGGCTGAGGTGGTATCAGGATCACCAGCAGCCCTTCACCGGGTCCAGTCTGGACTGCCTCCACCACGAGATCGCGTAAGCGCGGAAAGATCCACCTGTCTAGGCGCTGGCGGTAACGGCCGGGGCTGATGGACGTCAGCCGTTGGGGACGTGCACGCACGACGATGTCACGGCCGGCTCGTTTGCGCGTAACGAGGCCGACTACCAACAGGCCGCCCTGGGGGCCGTTCGCCAACGCCGAGACATCCTTCGCCAGCTCGATCTCGTCGAGATCATCACCGAGACAGTATGCGGTGCCCTTTGCCTCGAACCACTCGTTCTCAGCGGTCCCAACGAGCAAGTCGGCGCGCTGTGCCCTGATCAAGTCGGCAATCGTCGCGGGGGTCAGCTGCCCGCCAACGCTCGCGCCCCAGAGCCGTAGAAGGTCGAAGCCGAGCTGAATGACCTCCCCGACCGTGCGGCCCCGGGAGTTGACCTCGACTGTCAGGTACTGGATCGTCGCGGTGGTCTGCTCTTCGGCGCTGAACTCGACGATCGTGGTTGCTGTTCGCCGGAGTATCGGTGCGAGTAGCTCGCTGACCTCGTCGCATCTCTCGGCTGGTTCTTCCGAAGCGAGCGCGAGCGCCACTGTCATGGTCGTGCGCTTTTCGCCGAGGGTGAGCGAGATCGGTTCGGCCACAAAGATGTCCTCTTGACTGGCGAGCTGGTCAGCGGGTGCATCGAAAAGGTCGAACGTGTAGTCGCCGGGGTACATGTCGCGGCGGCAGCGAGCGACGGCTCGCCGCAGTTCGGTAAGCGACGCCGGCTCGATCACTTCGAGCGCTGCCACGACCGTGGTCTGGTCGCTGAACCACATGCGGCCGACTCCGGACACATCGAAGTCTTCCTCCGCTCGTCGCCAGCGGACATTTGCACCGGGCATCTGTGGATCTTCGCGGATTAACGCACGGTGCCCAGCCATGTCGCGTCGCAATCCGCCTCAGATGTCGATTCGCTCGGAGGATGGCGACTAGTCCACAGGCGCCGTCGTCCCGGGGAACGTCGGGGACGCGCTGGTCGGACATAGCTTCCGCTTGAGGGACAGGCTAATGTCGCCCACTGGGCAGCGCATGTGCTCGCGAATCCCTTCCTGAGCGCAGATGATCGTTGTGCCGCCCAGGAGGCTCGTAGATGCTTGTCAGCCGAGTCCCGCGGCGAGCATGGTGTCCTGAACGGCGGGCGGCAGCATGTCAGCGAGCTCGCATCGCTCCCAGAGCTCCGCGAGATTGCTCCACAGCCTGCGGCGCAGGTCGAGGGTGTCTAGGCCCCACTCTTGCATCAGTGCCCGCTCAATCGTCGAGACCGCTGCGGGTTTAGAGGCGGCGGGATCACTGCGCATCGTATGCGGGAAGTCGGTCTCGGTGAGGACGCGCTCAGGCGGGATGAGGCTCAGCACCTTTGGGTTTCTGACCTCCGCGCCGTTCAGAGAGAAGAAGCAGCCCATCGCGATCGCCTCCTCGGTCTCTTGTGGGCTGCCGCGCCACCAGTGCAGGATAGGAGCCGCGATCGGGGTCGCCCGCAGTGCTGAGAGTACGTCTTGAGTGGCGGCGACACTGTGGATACTTGCTGGCCGAGGCAAAGCTGCCACGACCGTGAGCACCTGATGAAACACCGCTCGTTGGGTCGCGAGGGCTGACTTCGCCCCCCCATCAAGCCCGATCTCGCCTACGCATGTTGCCTGCTCTACCGCGGCTGCGAACGCGTCTGCGTCGAACGCGTCGATCTCCGTCGGAAGGCCGGGATGAACTCCGACGCCCCACACAGCGAACTGGTCAGCACGAGCGAGCGCTGGCCCCCACTCCGCACGTTCGCGGGTAACGGCGATAACGAACGCGTCGAGGTCGGCTATGTCACGTTCGGGGACCGTCGTCTTTATGTGGGCGTGAGCGTCGATCAGTGCGAGCGTCATGGGACCGACACGGCTCCGAGCTCCGCAAGGCCTCTCCGAAGCAACCCGAGAGCGCTGTCGAGGTCGGCATCATCCGGCAGGCCGAGGTCGAGCACATCGTCCTCCGTGAAGCCAAGCTCGAGCCGATCTTGGAGAGCCTGGTAGGTGGCGCGACGCCGCGGCGTGAGCCACTTTGCTCTCCGTGCGGTAGGTAGGACCTGCTCAAGATATTCCGTCTGATCCGGGAGGCCAGCTGCTATGAACGCCCCACGCCGGACGAGACACCCAAGGCACAGCCCGCATGGCGCGTCCGGCGCATAGTCGGCGAGACGCTGCGGCTTGCCGCATGAGTGGGTGGCGGACAGCAGCGCGCTCGCTCGTGGGGGCCCGAGAGCCTGAACGACCTGTGAGAACATCTCACCCTTCGTGAGCTCTATGAACCGATTGCGTATCTGGATGTTCAGGCCCACGTCGGTTAGGGTCTCCGACAATCCCGTCACAAACGCTGGATGGGTTGTGCGAGTCGAAAGAGCGCCGAGGGACTCTGCCATCAGCGGCGGGTTCAGCGAGGTGAAGCCGTTCTCTGCAACCCACAGCTCAGTTTTCGCTGTCGCGCTCGCCGCAGCGCCCAGCGCAAGGAAGAGGAGAGATCGACTGCGCCTGGAAGTCTCGTTGTCAAAGCTCGCCCCGGATCCGACCTGGTGCTGCTGACGCGCGAACCTCCATCTCACACTTGGCGGGTGACTTCCCAGCGCCACCTCAAGTGCGTCCAGCGTCCTGTTCTGCTCGCCGGTGACGCTAGACCAGTCGGAGTGTGAGACGAGCAGCGCCCTCCTGGTCGGCGACGACGGCGCCGCATGCTGAGTCCGCGCCGCCGCTGAAGAGCAGGCACAGATCGACGGCCGGCTGCTCGGTGATCGCGGCGAGTCGTGGTTCCCGTCGACGCTGCCATGACAGGCTCCATGAGTCCCCGGTAAGCAGGCCGAGCAACGCGGCGAGACGCTCGCTGTGCGGCTGCCACGCAGTAGGGCTGGATACGGCAACCTCGAGGTCCAGGGCACGTCGCTGCATCCGTGGGCGACTCACGGTGCGGTCGCAGAAGAAGACCAGGGCGGCGAGCCGCACGAAGTCCACGTTCAGGGCCGGCACCGCTCCGAGACCCTCCAGCCGAGGGCCGAGGCTTGTGTCGACTGATGACGGCTCGCCCGGTGGGCGCCAGAGCAGGTCGGTGCTGGCTAGCGACGCGAGCGTGCCACCGGATGCCTGGAGGAGGAGTCGGTGCACGTCAGGTGCCCTTCATTAGACGGCGCATCAGTGCCAGAGCACTGCTGATCGAGCTTTTCAGCTCGGTGGCGCTCGAGGACGCGGCGATCTGCAGTTGGCGTGCCTTCGCCGTGAGCGCACCGCGCAGCTGCCGTTCGGATTCACGGCTCGCACCTGCCGGCCGGTTACCGCTGCGCATGGCCCGACCGGTCTCGCTTGCCCAGACCTGCATTACGTACTCGACGACGAAGAGCCGAACCGCCGCGGGGCCGTCAAGGCCATTTCCGAGCATCTCCCGCAGCACTCGTGCATTTACTCGGCGCATCTCTGTCTCCTCGATGCCACCATCGGCGCCGACAATCGCATTGAGGATCGCGTTCGCGCGCCTCAAGCTCGAGAGCGAGCGGAGCTCATCAAGGTCGAGGCCGAGACTTTGAAGCGTCGCTGCATCGCCGCGCTGGTAAGCAAGCCCGGCGGAAAGGACGCGTCCGCCGACGCTTGCGGCGCGAGCGCGCGAACGGCCGCTTGGAGCACGACGTCCGCCGACGCCGCCTCCTCCTCCTCCGCCTCCTCCCGGGACTCGTGCGCCGCGCGGCCGTGACGTCCACGAGGAGCCAACTGGGAGGGGCGCCGGGGAATCTCCCTGGGGAACTTCTGTAGTTGTCGCGGCCTCATTGGTGCCGTCCCCAAGCCAGTCAAGGGCGTCTGAGAGCAGCGGGAGCACAGCCTCGGCATTGGTACTCGAAGGTTCATTGAAGAGGTTCTCCGACTCGCTCTCCACCCGGCTCCAGCGCCGACCGCCCGAACCCTCCCATGCGTTTTGTGTGCCCATCAGCCGTGTCCTCCAAGAACCTCGTCTGCTGCGTTCTGCGCGACCGTCTGGAGCCGAGTGCTTTCGCTCCACTCGCGCACGACGGTGCGCATCTCACCAGGCACGGCGTCTCCGCCCGCGATGGCCAAGATGAGCCCTGCGTCCACGCGCGAGGCATCCAGGCGCCTCAGGCCAGTCGCGATCTCCGAGAGGAGTGCCTCATCAGCCAGAAGCTCCCCCACGGACTCCGACAGGAGCACCTGCGTGACTGGATCGGTGCGCATCGTCTCGAGAATCTCACGCGTGACGATGCGACGATCGCTGTCGGGAAGGTCCTTGAGCTTCTTCTGCGCGTCGGTCCGATCCACGAGCGTGCTGGCGGCGAGTGCATCCAGCAGCGCGGCAAGATCAGCGCGCAGATCCGACCTCGGCCCGGTGCGGCGGCGCAGGGAGGCCGCGAGTCGCAGATAGGGGCCGAGATTCGTGTCGGCGATCTTTGGCGGCATTGCGATCCACCACTCAAGCGCAGCGGGTGGAGCCGGATCGAGCTGCTCGCCGTCCTCGAGTCTGCGGAGATTGTCGGAGAGGGTCCCGGCCCCGAGCCACTTCAGGAGCTCCCCGAATGTGTCCTCCTCCACCCGCTCGAGCACCATCAGCTTTGCGAGCAGGCGGGGCGAGAGCTCAATGCCGCGGCGCCCCGCGATGTCAGCGCGCACCCAGAACGCATTGAGAAACCGCTTGAGACGCCTTGGATTTCCGTCGAGCTTCTCGAAGAGGACCGGGGCGAGCTCTCCCGCGAGCGCCACGTCTTCGGCCGCGAGATCGGAAACCAATCCGTCGGGCAGATTCGAGAAGACTCGGTGCTCGCCCCGCCGCCTGCGCTCGGAGCAGGACTCAGCGATCTTCAGGAGTGCTGCCTGATCCCCGTCCAGATGCTGGTCGAGCAGCATCATTGCGAGGTAGGCCTCGGTGTCGCCCTGCCCGAGAGCAGGGATCGTGAGCGGGATCTGGACGATCTTCTCCAGGTAGTCGCCGGCCATCCGGCCTCCCTGCTGACTGGCATCGAAATGCCGCGCAATAGCAGCTCGCACCAGCGCCTCGTCCGCGGCAACCACGAACGCCATCTTCGGGACGGAGAGGAACAGCTTAATCGCCTCAAGCGTCATCACGACGGACTCAGGAAGACAGCGGTCAAGGTCATCGACCAAAACGACAACGCGGCTGACGTCCTTGAAATCCGCCATGAGCTCTGCGAACTCCGTGCGGAAACCCTGGAGCGTTGGGTCGGCGACCTCTGGCTTATCGCCGAATATTTCGACGAGGCTCTCGACACTCGGCAGCGTGAACGTCACGGCTGACCTGCTCGCGAGCGTGATCGCCTTGGACCACTTGATGCGTCTAGCGCGACTTTCCGGGTTCGGCAGGCCGGATGACCCTTATCCCCAGTGTTGGTGGGGGATTTCGGCGTTTGTGGCCATATGACCTAAGTCGATGAGTACCGCGTGCACCGAAGGCGACCGCACATCATCGCCTCGGCCAGCCCACCGAAGAAAACGCATTCAACGGGTTCGGGACTAGACGCCCGACTCCTGCAAAAGTGGCTCTGAGGCGTAATTTAGGTCACATGCCAAAATGCCGCGAATCCCCAACGTTTTCAAGGCGATCGGCCAGCCGGCCGCCCAAAACCCGGAAAGTCCCGCTAGCGAGACCCGCGAACTTCTCCTTAGTCGTATCCCACAGCGTCTCGTCCTTCTTGGCGCGCGTGCGCAGAGCGTCCAGGACCTCCGTGATCAGAGTCGCCCGCGCATCCAGCGTCGGGTCGTACTCCCACGGGCGCGTGTAGACCACGATCGTGTCCTCGACCGGGCGGAGCGCCTCGTCAAGAATCTCGAGAACCGTCGTCTTCCCCGAGCCCCAGTCGCCGAAGATCCCGACGGCAACCGGGTCAAGTCGCTCGCGACGAATAGCCTCCAGGATGGGCGCCGCGATATCCCCGAACCCGAGCAGGTCTACCGAGGTCGGATTGTCCGACCAGAGGCGAAGAGGCGAACTATTTCGTGATCCCACAGCCCATCGAGGATACATGCCGCATGGGCCAGTAGTTTCGTCGTCAGCGGAGTTTGTGGCGTTTCACTGTCGACCCTCCGTGATATCGTTAGTCCAATACTTTCGCCCTCGAAGAGGCTAATGGTCTGCTGATGTCGTCTCATGGGATCTCTGGTGCTGGTAGAGCCGAGCTAGCTGCGGTTGCCGGCCGACGCCGGTTCATAGCGCCTGCCGATGTCGCAGTGGAGCTGGGGGTCGACCGACAGGTGGCTGCCCGGAGACTCGCGCACTGGGCCGAGAAGGGGTGGCTGCGCCGGGTCCGTCGCGGGCTCTACATCCCCGTCCCCGTAGAGGCCGAGCGCCCTGAGGGTTGGTCCCAGGATGCGCTCGTGGTCGCCGCCGCCACGTGGTCGCCGTGCTACTTCACGGGTTGGACGGCTGCCAGCCACTGGGGGCTGACCGAGCAGATGTTCCGGACCACCGTCGTGAAGACCATCCAGCGCGTCAGGCGTTCAGAAGTCCGCCTGCTGGATTCCGATTACCTCCTCATGCACGTCGCCGAGAACAGGCTGGCCTGGGGGATGCGTACAAGCTGGAATGAAGACTTGCGGCTCCAGATCGCTGACCCCACCCGAACCGTCGTGGACATCCTTGACACCCCGAGAATCGGCGGCGGCATTCGTCACGCTGCGGAGATCCTCGATACCTATCTCAACAATGAGGATTCGGCACGTCTGATCGAGTACGCGGAGCGACTCGGCAATCGCGCGGTCTTCAAGCGTCTGGGCTACTTGACCGAGACCTTGGGCCGTGATGAGCCCGAGTTGATTGCCGCGTGTCGAGCTCGACTCTCGGCCGGGATCGCGCTGCTTGACCCCCACGCGCCTCCAGGCGGTCCGCGTGTCCCGACATGGGGTCTTCGAGCGAACGTGCGGGTCACCCCCCAGAGCCCATCGTGATCTCAAAGCAGGAACTGCTGCAGCTGCGCGCCGAGTGGCAACTCGATGTTGGTGTGATCGAAAAGGACTATGTGCTCGGGTGGCTGCTCGCCGCGATCACCGCTGAGCCGGAGCTCTCGGGGACCTGGATTTTCAAGGGCGGGACCTGTCTGCGTAAGTGCTACTACGAGACCTACCGGTTTTCCGAGGACCTTGACTTCACTGTGATCGATGGCGGTCCGGTGGAAGCAGCGCAGCTGACCGAGATCTTCCGCCGTGTCTCGTCATGGCTGTCGCAGGAGTCCGGGATCGATCTGATCGTCGAGGATGGCTGCTTTGCCGAGCGACGCAATCTGCGGGGCAATCCTACGGCTCAGGCGCGTATCGCCTACCGCGGGCCCAACCCGCAGCCAACGCTGCCCAAGATCAAACTCGACATCACCAGCGATGAGGCACTAGTGGAGACGCCTGTGCTGCGTGAGGTTGTCCATCCCTACGGAGACGCACCCCTCCCAACCGATGGAGTGCTCTGCTACTCGATCACCGAGCTCGCGGCCGAGAAGACACGAGCGCTCGCCGAGCGCTGCCGCCCTCGTGACCTCTACGACGTCGTTCACATGCATCGTCATCCCGACCTGCTCGGTGCAGCCGCGCGGGTGCGCGAGTCGCTGGCGCGCAAGTGTATGTACGTCGGAATCGCAATGCCAGACGCCGACGCGATTCGCGCCTCACAGTTCGCGGGCGAGATCGAGCAGGAGTGGGAGAACATGCTCGGCCACCAGCTCCCCCGGCCGCTACCACCGTTCGCCGAGTTCTGGACCGCACTCGACCCGTTCTTTCAGTGGCTGGCCGGCGAGCAGCCGGACAGGCAGCTCGCACGCGCCGAAATCGGCAACATTGACCCCGACTGGACTCCCCCACGCGCGATCACATCGTGGCGCCGCGGCATACCCCTGGAGACCATCCGTTACGCGGGCGCCAATCGCCTAATGGTCGAGATCGACTACCGCGCAGAACGTGGCCGCCAGGGCCCACGCATCGTCGAGCCCTACTCGCTGCGCCAGACACAAGACGGCAACCTCGTCCTGTTCGTCGTAAACGACCACGGCGAGCTGCGCAGCTATCGCATCGACCGAATAGCAGGCGTGCGGCCAACATCTACGCCCTTCACACCCCAGTTCGTCGTCGAGTTCTGAGAGCACACCAGACCGTTGCGCCAGGGACGTGGGCAGCTCGCATCATCACAGACCCCTCCCACACGCCGGCGTCATAAGCCGGTGGGTCTAAACGAAAAATACAGTCCCACTTTGGGTTTTTGGCCGAGCTCCTGGCACGATTTTGTTACCCAATCTGTTACCCGACCCTAAAACCGACATCTAACCCGACAGAGCCGAGAGACACAAAATCCCATCATTTGCAGGTACTTTTTAATGCGGGCGGAGGGACTTGAACCCCCAAGGGCTTACGCCCACCGGCTCCTAAGTTTGCCACCAACCGCGCGACGGCCGGAGATACGGGCCGTTCGACGCGGTTCTCGCGCGTTCGTGCGGCTGCTGCGAGCCCGTTGTTACCCAATCTGTTACCCAGCCCGGCGCCCACGCACCGCCGCTCCTCCTCGGAGATGGCTCTGCGTGCCTTCGCTACGACACGAGAGACGGCAGGGACCGCACCCACGCTAGCGACCCACTGTCCGAAAACAGGTGGTTTCCACGGCTTCCCGGCGATCACGGGAAGCACCTACTCACGATGATCCGGTGTCGGCGGCAGCTGGCTTCACCACCTCGCCGAACTCCTTGACGATTCTCGGGTTCCCGGTGTCGTCGTTTACTCGCACGCGGTACTTGCGCCGGCGAAGGTCGAGTTCGGAGTAGACCACGCTGGCGCGCTTGTAGTAGGGGCTCCCTCTGGACTCGACCGTGTACCAGTACTTCGTGAGGCGGTGTACGGGCTGGTATTCGCTCTTGAAGATGTGGATCGTCATCAGTTGGCCATGCATCGGCACGCTCCCGATTTCAAGAGGCTGATCGCTGCGCTTTCGTCGAACCTCCGACGGGTTCATGCTTGTGGGCCAGGACCACGAGTCGCACACGCTCGATCGTGATAGGCCGGCCCTGTCCCCGGGAAGAAGAGCCCGAGGACGAAAGCCGTCGACAAGCTCGCGAAGCACTCCGCGGCCGGCGGATCATCACGACAGCACGAGCTCCTTCCATTGCCTTGCGTTGTCGACGGGCTTGCCCTCTTTCGTCCTCCAGCCGTTCTGGGACCAGATGGTGCGGGCTGTCCCGAAGTTCTCCGACACGTAGGTCGCGTCGGTCTTGACGACGATCTTCCGGTACTGGTCGCGGTCGAACGGCGGGTGGCGACTGGTTGCGAGCTTGAGGCCCTGGATCACGGCCTCGAGCTCCATCTGGTTCTGAGTCGCTCCCGAGTATCCGTTTAGGACGTGCTCTCGTTGCCGTTCCTCACCGTCCTTGCCGATCACGACGAACAACAGGCCGGCGCCTCCCCGCCTCGGGCCGGAGAGCATCGACCCGTCGGTGTAGATGTTGAGCGCGTTTTCGTCCGGATACTCCACGCGGTAGTTCTACGCGACGTGCGGGCGTTTGCGAAGGGGCCAAAACGTCGGGCAGATCCTTCACAGCCAGGCGACTCGCTGGTATGCGAGCCGCCCCTTCTCTGAGCCACAGCATCCCGACCCATGCCGGGCGCGCGGAGTATGGGCCCCGGCGCGCGCGAGATGCCACCTGCGGATGTGGACGCTGCTCTCTAGCGAGGCTGGGCGTGCCGGCTCGCAGAGCGGACGCTCACGAGCGTTCTCGTCGCGATGCGAGCAGCAGCGCATACGCGGTGTCCGTGATGGCCATCGCCATCCGTTGCACCGGCAGACGCCGCCCTCCGAGCCTCATGGGCTGGATCGCAGCGATCTGGGCATGCAACGCCCCCAGTCTTTCGCCCTGACCCTCGCCCGGGGGTCGCCCGAATAATGGGTGGTGGCGCAGGGCCACCTCAATCACGCTGAAGATGTGCGCCTGACGGTCCTTCTCGCCGAGGTGCCCGACACGAAAAACCTGATGGGTGGCACTCGTTGAGTTATTGCGGCCCACCAGACACACCCGCTGGCCGTCGTCCATGGTTTGCGTCGCGGTCCAATACCGGGTCGACCCGATTACGACTGCGCGGCCGGTCTTGATGAGAAGGCTCGTTTCGTTGACCTGCTCGAGTTCTTCGGCCGTGAACTGGTGGATCATCGGAGAACCCGTGCCGCACATCTGCTCGACGATGTCGACCGGCTGGATCGCCGCGTCGCGGCTACCGTATTCGGCGGCTTGCAGCACCACGTCCCATCCCTGGCGGATGAGCTTCGAGACCAGTGCGCGATCAGCGCCGATGAAGCGGGTCTCGGTGAGTTTTCCGTGCTGGGGCACACGTAGCGAAGTCGCGACGAGCATGTTCGGGAACCCGTTGGGCAGGAGCTTCTCCAGGTTGACTGCGTGCGCATCCATGTCTGCTGTCGGGACGATCCTCCTCGCCTCTTCGCGAGCCGCCCACTCGTCGCTCAAGAGCGCCGTGACCTCTTGTGAGAGCGATTTCGGGAGGCCGCCTTTCAGTCCGAGTTCTGTTGCGAAGGCGCGCGCGCGTTTGGAGTCGTAGTCGCGGTGGGAGCGCGAGTCTCGTGAGCCCTCGATCAGCTCGCGCATAGCTGCGATCGGTGCGTCCGACGTGTCGACGAGAGCGAGGCCGATGACGCCCGGCAGCTGGCCCTTGGTGACGCCTAGGCGACTCGATTCTCCGGGTGGAGACGGCGTCGGGCGGGCGAACAGGTAGCTAAACAGGACCTCGAGGGATGTCCGGTCGGCAACGGCCAGAGCGAGGACACAGCGCATCACTCTCTGAAACCTTGTCGTGAGGATTCCGTCGGCGGCGTGCTTGGAGACGCTCTCTCTGCTTGAGTCCGAAGCCTTGAGCAGCGAGCCCCAGGTGATGAGGGAGGGCTGTGGCCGCGTGAGCAGCCCGATTGCGTTGGTCGTCATCACGCGAAGTGTCTTGCGCGCGTGGTTCGCGG
This sequence comes from uncultured Solirubrobacteraceae bacterium, assembly GCA_963742805.1. Classification (GTDB taxonomy): domain Bacteria; phylum Actinomycetota; class Thermoleophilia; order Solirubrobacterales; family Solirubrobacteraceae; genus Palsa-744. The sequence continues at coordinate 1,250,780 of CAVUNG010000002.1, forward strand.
TCGGCCTGTCCTCCACCCCGAGTCCTACCCATACGACCTCGAGCAGGACTTCGAGCCGGGAGATGGCCGCATCAGCGTCCTTGCGGCTGAAGCCAGGAGGTGTGTGCGGGAGGCCTGAGGACATCGTCTCTGGTGTCGACATTGGCCTCTGAGGGGCCGGCGCTGGTGCTCCGCGCAGCGGCGCCGGAGTCTAGCTGTCGAAATCGTCCATCGGCACGCGGTGGGTGACTTCGAGCGACACGCCCTTAGGATGATTCCGGTGTTTGCGAGGAGAATCTCGCCGTTTTTTGCACCAACGGCGGAGTCGTGCAAGGGTATTGAGGCGCATGGTCCGCCGGGCCGGTAACCCGCCAGGCCGTCCATGCCATCTGAAATGCTCTCCAGACCTTGTCCCGAAGCTCCACGAAGTCGCGGCCCGCGCCGGTGAGCCTCCCCGACGACCTGACCGTGACGCCGTGCCCGTTTGGTGTCGGCGAGGTGCTGTTCGCCCTTGCAGCACCAGGCCGGGAAGGCGCCCCACCAACAACGTGCTTTGCCCCGGCGGGCGTGCGAGCGTTCGAGGGCGAGTCGGCCGAGGATCTCGATTGCTGGCGTCGCGCCATTTGGTGGAATGCCGACGAAGTGTGGTCCGAGCCGCCGGACACGATGCAGAGACTTACGTGGGCTGAGCTGGTCACGCTCCTTCCGGATGAGCACCATCGTTGGGTACGCATCTGCGCGCAGGAGCGGTTGACGGCGATCAGGGCGTTCGGTGTCCCCGCCGACGACGAGGATCCGCAGCCCGCCTACCGACGGTGCTCCGAGCGGGCGGCAGAGCGTCTGCTCTCCGCTCTGCGGGACGCCTTTCCCGATCACGTATCCGATCTCCAAGCGGAGAAGCCGGCCGAGCTCAGCAGTATCGGCGCGTAGACCTAGCGTTTGGCCCGCGAGTTGGTCTACGTGAACAGATCGAGCTCATCGCGAAGCTCGGCGAAGTAGTACGGCGCCAGCAGCCGCTCGTCGATGTCGGGTGGAAACGCGCTCGCCAGGTCTTGCAGTGCCGGTAGGAGCTCGTCGAGCATCTCATCGCGCTCTGCGACGCGCTGCGGCGCAAGGACCGGCACGTCTCCGTTGACATCCGGCTGACTAATCATCCACGCAGAGCGCACGATCTCCTCCAAGCGGTCGGCCAGCCACGCGGAATGCTGTGGGCAGCGCGTGATGACCTCCACCAGGGCACCGCGCACCCCGATGTCGAAAACACTCGCCGGACGGTGCTGGTCCACGAGCGGCGCCTGCCCTCCGACGGGCGAGAACGTCGCAAGGCGCCAGCCCTCCGAGCACAGCGGCGGATGGGTTCCAGCCTCGGTAGGTATCCGCACCCCGGGCGGCGCCAGCACCAGGACATCGGCGTCCTCGTCGATCACGATGCAGAAGCCCCGACCCTGCGGCGTCGGCCTGATCACAGACCGGGTCGCGGGCGCCCGACGTGGAATGCCTGTGTAGTCGGGCTGTCTGCGATGCAAGATGAAACCACGCTCTCGATGTCGGGCTGTCTCGCTCGCCTACATCCATCGGCGGGGATCAGCGTTGTGCGTAGATCGGCATACTGTGCCGCCGACGACTCTCCCCGCAAGGGGTAAACCGATCGATAGCTCCCGTGGGCTCGATCGGATCGAGCTCCGAAAGGGTAAACCGAGCGCCCGGCCTGATCCGGCCCGGGCGGCGGCCACGAGGACGAGCTTCGCCGGTTTTCGCGTTCTGATGAGCACCATCAGATAGGACCCCGAGCTCAACCTACTCGGAGGCCCAGTGCTAACCCAGGCGCAGCTCCAAACGTTCTATGCGCGCGGCGTGGAGTGCTACGTCGGACGCGCATCCACCGATCAGATCCTAAAGAGCGCCCCGACCGATGCCACGCGCACGAAGTACGGCATGCGACGCGTGATCGACGCCGCGATGACGCTTGGCGCGGTCCTCATTGACCAGCCCGCGGTGAAAAGCCTCAAAGAGCTCGCGGGACTCGCTGGCGAGTCTCCGGCCCTGCTCGCGTGTGCTCTGGGCTGCCCGCCGCTGCCGGACGGGACCCCCGGGCCGGTGACTGCCGGGATGATCGACCGCCTGATCGGGACTTTGTACTTCGACCTCGACGTCCCGGTGTATCCCGAGGCCATCGTCGTGGTGCGCCCCACGACTCTCGTCCCGAGCGTACAGGCGCGCCGGCGTACCGCGTCAGGGCTGACCCGACGCAAAGAGCAGTCCTTCTACACGGGGTTCGCGCAGTCGGTCTACGGTCCCGACAATCGCCGCGACTACGCGCTCCCTGTAGGAGCCGCCTTGTCTCCCACGGCATATGACATACGGCGCCCCGAGGCAGCTCCAGAGCTCGCAGTCGCAATAGCCCGCCCCGCGGAGTACCTCGCCCTGCACTTCGGACACGTCGCCTCGCGTCTTGACGCCCTGCGCCACGACCGGGCGACCGATCCCGCCTGGCTCTTCTCGGAGAACAGGATCCAGCGGGAAAGTCCAATCGAGAACTCCCGGACCGATGCCCGCAGCGAGACGCTCGCCCGCCAGCCCGGCTTCGGCCGCGTGCTCCGTCGAGCAATGGGCGCCGATCGCGTCATCCTCGTGCACGTCGGAGACGGCGAATCCGCCGGCACCGGACTGCACCCCGCGCTGCGCTACAGCCCGCCCGAAAGTGACCGGCGACTCAACGGGACGGAACTACACCGCGCGCTACGCGACCCCAAAGACCCAATGCATGCGGCGCTCAAGCGTGCAGTGTGGGCATGGGGACCTGACCTGCCCAACGGCGTGCCCACGAAGGTCATGGCCGGCGAACTGATCGACATCCGCGACGGCGAGCGCTTCGTCCTCGTCGTCGTAAACAACGGGTACTACGACATCTACCTAGCCATCCCCTATATCGCAGGCACGCGGCCGCTCCTGAACACGCTCGACATGCTGCGGATCGCGCTCGCCGTACGCGCCTGGGAGGGGGATTCCCCCTACCTCGGCCGAGCGCGCCGCCGCTCCACCGAGTACGTCAAATACGTAAACGTTCCCGCTCTCGATGTCCCGACTCGCGAAGCCGCATTCCTCGCCGGTGCCTCGGCCCATGCGCGCAGAGTGTTTCGGGAGAAGCTCGACGGTGAGAGCCTGTGAGCAACGCGTTCACAACATCTTTGCCTACCCGGGCGGGAAGAGGCTCCGCACGATCCATCCGAGTATCGCCGCGCCAGCACCATCCAGCGGCACCAGCCAAAGCGACGGGCCATGCACGATCGTCGCTGCGGTCGATCCCAACACATCGAGCCCCGCAACCGCTAGGACGAACGCTCTCATCCGCAGCAGCTGACGTGCTCGCGCCCTTTCGAGCTCTCCCTTCGTGTTCGGTCCGCGACGCAGCATCCAGAAGCATTGTTCGCGCCACGCGCTTCAGCGACGAGGGAAAACTGCGCGAGCGGCAACGTCCGAACATCTTTTGGGTCATCCGCTCTCGAGTCATCACGCACAACACAACCAACGAGGCCCGCCATGACGCCTAACCACGGCACGCTAGGCAAGACAAACGCCAGTCACCTCGACGACCGCACCGACGTGTTCTCATCGATGCTCGAAGCAGAGCTCGATCTCGATGAGGTGGCGAGCGGCGCATGGCATGACGACCTGCTGACCGTCGGCTCGCGCCTTCGATCGTGCTTCGGCAACATGGTCGTTCTGGACAAGTCGCTGCCCGGCTACCTCGTTCACGGTGCTGGAGATATTCCAGTTACAGTCACCTGCCCCGTCGAAGCGCAATCGGCCGACAACGTGCGCATGGCCTGCCAGGTCGCACCGATACTCGCCGAGACGCCAGGCCTATGGCAGTTCCTGCTGCGGGAGAACGCACGACTGAAGTTCGTGCGCCTCTCCTTCGACGACGGGTACGTCTTCGCCGACTATCAGCTGCCGTTCAGGGCCGCGTGCGGACCGTTCCTCGAAACTGGTGTCCTGGCCGTCGCGAGCGCCGCCAAGTCGCTGAGATCGGAGCTGTTGAGCATCGAGAAAGTCGAACGCTAAACGGGATGGGCGGGGCCCTCAGGCACGATCCAGAGATCCAGTCGTTTTCCCCCGCGCCTGCCGGCTTGGTCCACACGCGCACGACGTCTTCGCGTGGAGCTCGGCGGCGGATGGCGATCTCGTCGAGCTGCCGGTCGAGCTCGTCCTTGACGCGGACGGTCGCGAACAGCACGACCCCGGTCAGCAGGTGTATCCGTGGGTCGCGCTAGCGCGAGCGTAGCCTTTCAGCGCGACCCATCGGTGAACTCCTCATTGAAGTACCGCTGCAACAGCTCGCGCGCGAACGACCTGGCCTCCTCCGAGTGCTGCTCGTAGGCTCCCTCCCGCCCAGCACGCGCGACATCGGCCAGGACGTTCCGCGTTCCCGGATACAGCGGGTCGTGTTCGAGATGCCCCTCGTAGTTGGAGTTCCCGATCTGTCCGATCTCGACACCCGCTCGTCTCGGCAGCTTCTCGAGCGCGCCGGTCAACTCACCAGCAGCCTGATCGAGCGCCTCCGTCGTCCACGGGCTCTGCATCGTCCAGAGCCGGCGAAACCCTAGCTCTACGAAGCGACCGAGCAGCGCGTCCGCTCGAAGGCCGAACCGCGCCTCTTCCCGGATCCACCGCTCGACATCCATCTGACGCTTGAGGGCATCGGCCGCCGCAAGCGCGTGATCGGTTCCGGACACCAGGACCACCCGTGCAACCAGCGCCGCCAACACCATCTCAAACCGATGCGCTGCAGCCGCCAGCGGGTCATCAGGGAACCCCTGGCTTCCGTCTCGGGCCGCCTGCTCGGCGATTTCCCGCGCGTCCTCATCACACCCCTCGTAGCCGATGAGCCGCAATGCGACCGAGAGACGCAGAACACGCAGCGAGAACGTCTGTCGAATCGTCTCCCCCACCGTTGCGGCAGTCAGCATCTCATCGAATGCTCCCGCCCGCTCCTCGGGGGGCCGCTCCCTCACGAGCTCCGCGCAAAGCTTGACCTCTTCACCGATCACGACATTCGGGGAGTTCGCGGCATACGCGACGCCCCAGACCCCGATCTCGCGCAACTGCTCGCTGCGCTCTGCTCGGCTTTCCTCGAACGCATCCAGCAAGATCGCACCGCGATTGGACTTCACCGCCGGGCGCGCCTCGGCCACAATCTCGGCGACATCGCTCAGAGTCTTCTCGAGCGCCTCCTCATCCAGCTGTGCCATCAGGGCGCGTCGCAGATGGCGCAGCTGCCTCCGCCGGACGTACTCCGCAACACGCCGAGCGCCGAGAACCGAGTCGAGCTCCGCGAACCGGGCCGGCAGATCTGCCTGAACCATGTCGATCAAGGGCTCCTCCCACGCCTCCTCCGTGAGATCGAAGACGCAGAATCGCTCCCCGTTCGCGAGCGCCATAAATGGCACATCGACGCGCGGATGAGTTGCATAGCCCCACGCCTGACCCAGATGCTCGTCTGAGAAGAGATCCTCGCTTGGACGCTTAGCCTCAATGATCCACAACCCGACCCCGTGCACCGTGGGGCGATAGTCGATCTCCCACCGCGTCGAGCCCATAGCCCTGGTTACAGGCGGGCGCAACGTGACCTTGTATGGGATGTCGACCCTGTTTCTGGTGCCCAGCCCATACCCGAGCAGCGTCAGAAGTGGGTAGATCCACTGCTCCCTGATCGACTGCTCATCATGCCCCGAGAAATCATTTTCGGCGAGCGCCTGAAGGACACCGCCTGGGTTATCGAACATAGCCATGGCCCCGCACCCTACCCGCCCCACCACGGACGCCTAAAGGGTCTGGACAGTCGCTGATATCCGGGCGAGCGGACCGTTCTCCTCGCCGGCTTCGTGATGAAACGATTGATTTGTAGGACTTTCCTGGCGGCGCGCGGAGCTTAGACATCGGTACTCGACCGCCGTGCCAGGGATGATTTGCGGCCAAAGTGTGCGCGGCGGAGCCCTCTTTCCTTGCCAGTGCTGCCGCACGCGCGATTCTCCCGGCATGGGCGGGATCAACTGGGCGTTTCAGCGCGGTGGCTGGAACCGCGCCAGCAGCTCAAACGCGAAAGCGGCGGCGTTTGCGGAGGCTTGCCGTTGGGAGCCGTCGCGATCGGCGGCTGCCTTGCCGTCCAGGAGGTCGGAGATGCCGCGGATGACTATGGCGCTGAGGGCCTTACGGCGGCTTGCTGCCTCCAGGAAGCCCGCGCCCTCCATCTCCACCGCCACGGCTCGGGGGGCGACCTGTTCGAGCAGGGCGGTCGTCGGGGAGCCTGATGAGGCTACGAGTTTGCTGCCGGTGGCGATCGGCTCGACGTGTGCTTTGAAGGTCTGCGGGATCGCGGGCTCGCGGGTGAGGATGCGCTGCTGCCAGGCTTCATCGAGCAGCATATAGGCGGCCAGCTGCCTGAGGTCAAAGGAGGAGGGAAGGTCAAACGGGCGCGGCTGCAGCCCATCCTTCGTGTCCTTGCCGCCCTCGTAGGCGATCAGGCGCGTGGCCGCAACGACATCGCCGATGACGGCGCCTTTGGCAGCGATGCCGCCGGCGACTCCGACGAAGATCGCCACGTCCGGCTGGAAGTCGTTGACCGCGTTCGAGAGCGCGGCCGCTGCTGCGCTGTTGCCCTGTTCGGAGAGCGCGCAGGCGATCTCCCAGGTGACGTGCTCGCCGTGGAACGCTCCGTTGAGGTGGATCTGCCCGCCGGTGATCGTGCTGCTGTTCACCGGCCCGGCGCTCTGCATCTGGGCGTGGACGGCCGCCAGCTCGACCGGGAGTGCCGTGAGGATCACTGCACACATCTTTGGGAGCGCCGTGCGTGCCGCCTGCTTGGCGGCGACCCCGGCGTCGGCGTCCGCGGCGAGCCGGTAACGCAGCTCGGCCCGCAGCGAGCGGGGGTCGTCGATCGCATCACGGCAGTCCGGACAGCTCGCCACGCCCTCCTGCTCCAGTTCTGCGAGCGGGTCGTTCAGGTCGACGCGGGCGTTGCAGTGCGGGCAGCGCACCTGCGGGCAGGGCTCCAGCAGGCCGACCGCGGTTGCGGCCGTGAGGAGGTCCTCCAGGTCCTCCTCCTCCAGGTCCAGGTCGAGGGCGATGCGTTCGGGTAGCAGGCGCTGGCCGCGACCGCGCTCGCGCAGGTAGTCCGCGAACTTCTGGCAGGCCGTGGCGCCCGCGACCGGGTTACAGGCTTCAGAGAAGGCCTCGAATCTGTGCGATGACATAGTCGACCTCCTCCGGGCTGCTGGGCACCATGAAATGAACGCGTGAATCGAACGCCAGGATTGACACGTGCAGCTCGTTATTTAGGAGGTTGCCCGGGCCGCCAGCAAGCCAGTAGAAGTTGCCCGACTGGCTGCTCGTCGGGTCATCCATCTCCCCCACCGCGGCGCTCAGTCTCGGGTCGGCGAAGATCGATGCTCCCGCAGAGGCGCTGATCGCCTCCATCTCCGCCCCGTCGGAGGATTCGAAGCGCCCGCGGCGGGATCTCGTCAGCGGCGCCGCTCCCTGCTCGCGGCTGTGGAGCTCGTGCACGACGCCGCGCAGGTTCACATCTTTGAACTGCGAGAAGTCAAGCCACGGCGCGAGCACCTGCGCGAACCGCTCGCGCACATCGCGGTAGTGACCGCGCCCGGGGTTGCGGCCCGAGGCCTGGGTGACGTGCAGTGCCGCGTGGCGAGTCGCGGTGTTCCAGCGCAGCACGACGGTGCTGCGTGCGACCCGTTCGACGTAGCCTCGAAGTTCGACCTTCAGGCCCTCCTCGCTGGTGGTCTCGTCGTCGTAGGCCTCGGCGCGCTCGGTGTAGCGCCGCGCCTCCACCGCGATCACCTCGATCAGATCGCCCTCGAGGCGGACCCGGGAGAGCTCGAGCTCTGCGGGCATCAGCAGGGGCGCAGCGGCGTCGAGGAGATCTCGAAGCTCAGCCCGGCCGCGCAGGCGCCGGCGCACGGCGCCGGGGTCGCGCCAGCGGTCGTTCATCGCTTTACGAGCGCGCATCAGGAACACGTGCTGCTTACCCCCGGGCTCCATCTCGTCGAGGAACGCCGCGACCTGCGAGGGAGAGATCTCCTGCTCGTGCAGCGCGTCGAACAGACGCTCGCGCAGCTCGGGCTTGCGCAGCCCGCTGAACGCGACCCCACGCTCTCTGAAGAGCTGCTGGACGAAGTCTTTACGGAGTGCCAGCACATGGGAGACAAGCTCCTGCAGCTCCGAGTCGGTAGGCGTCCCCGCCGAGCTCACGAGACCTCATTCTCCTGGGAGGGCTCGGCGCCTGATGGGCGGATCGCGCGGTCGCGTTGGGCGATCTCCGCGCTGACCGGGACCAGGCCCACCCACTCGTCGTGCAGCTGCAGCTGGAGCTGGCCGATCCTCGCGGCGAACGCGCTGCGCCGGTCGGACTCGGGGATGTCGTATGGCCTGACGGCGTTCTGGTAGCGCAGCCGCTCGACCTCGAGCCGGCGCTGGTAGCCGCGGTAGAGCTTCCAGCGCTCGTGCGGACGCTCTACCTGAAGCAGGCCGGCCGAGACTGCGGCGACCGCCGCCAGAAGCGAGGGGGCGAGTTTGCCCCACACGAAGGCATGTTCTTGCGTCGAGAGGATGATCGCCACCGGAATCAGCGCACTCGCAAGAATGATCAGCGCAGTTGTGCTCCTCGCGAGCCGCTCGTTTCGGTCCGCCTTGCCCCGCACCGAGGCGATAGCCCGGTCGCACGCCTCCATCGGGTCGTCGCCGCCGGCCGCCTGCTCGGGAGGGCGAAACGCGGAGACTCTGCCTGTTCGATCGCTCACACAAACCCCTCGAAGTCGCCTGGACCAAGAATATCTGAAACCACGCCTACCGCCGGGCGGCGGGATGCTCCGTGTATGACACGAATCTGTCGCTGTGGGTAACTGTCAATACTGCTGTGCGCGTGGTGCTCGCTTGCTCGTCTTATGTCGCACGAGTTCTTGCTGACGGCGGCTGGATTCCGTCAACGATTCACAGGTCGTAAACCCTGTGGCCGGTCGACGCTCTCCAGTTGGCCTGCGCAACAGCCGATCCGCAGTGTTCGGGGCGGGATGACGTGCGTCAGTCGTCGCACCCTCGGCGTCAGGGCTTCGGTGCGCACGCAAAAGCTGTTCAGCCGAGTGTCAGCTGCTGAAGGTCAACGAGACACCCGTCCGTATCGAACCAAACCTTCACGACATCGATCCTGATTTCCTGTGCCCTCGGTCGACGGTTACCCTCCTCGCTGAGCCACCTCCGTGCCGCAATTCGGCCCCTGCGGAGCTGTCCTCGGCTGGGCCACCCGAGCGACGCGTAGTCGTAGCCGCCCGACCCCAGTCGCGAAGCGCAGCGGTGACAGGCCTTTACCTCCGCGAAGATCAGCGTCCTGCCATCCCAGACGATCAGGTCGAGCTCACCCACCCGCATATGCAGGTTCCGGGCGACCGCTCGGAATCCGAGTCGCTCGTAGTGCGCAAGCGCGACATCCTCCCCTCGCCGACCGAAGATCTGACGAGATTCCCCGCCGCCTGCGTCGACAGCGCTGTTAGTGGGATGGGCGAGATCGCGACAGCACATGCCCTACGCAAGCTAGTCGCAGCTTAAGAGGGGTTGGTGCAGCCTGGTGCCGCGGCTGCGACGAGGGCGCTAGCCGATCGCGCGGGCGACGCTGTCTGTGACCTGCTCGCGGGTCCAGCCGGGCTCGACCTTGACGCGCTCCACACGAGTCCCCAGCTGCGCGTAGCGGGCCTCATACGCTCCCCACAACCGCTCGAGATAGCCCGGATCGATGTTCCGCTCATACTCGCGGCCGCGCTCACGAATCCGGCCGAGCGTGTGCTCGAGCTCTAGGTGTAGGAACACGGCGACATCGGGAAGCGCGAGCGAGCCCGATGTCCTCGTGTAGACGGCTGAGAAGATCTCGTAGTCCTCGCCAGCCAGATTCAGGTCAGCAAGACGAGGCCCTTGATGGGCGAGTAGTCAAGGATCACGAGGTCCTGAGTGTCTCGCTGAAGGTCTCGATACTGGTGGTAGTGCAGCAGCACGAAGCACAGCTCGGTCTCGAACTTGTACCGCTCGATATCGCTGTAGAACGCTTCTAGGAACGGATGCTTTGCCGAGGACTCGTGGACATAGCTGCCGCCGCGCTTCTCCGCGAGCAGCTTTGCCGTGGTCGTCTTGCCCGAGCCCGGTAGGCCCTCGAGGGCGACGATCATGCGTCTCGCTCCCACAGGAGGCTGGGCTTTTGGCCGGCCTGTCGGCGCTCGACGCGGACCGCGACGTCGAGGATGTCGCGGACCCCCTCGTCGACGGCGAGCTCGATGATCGCGTCCTGGGCGCCACGGGCTCGCTTTCGCTCCTCAAACGGGTAGTCGGCGATCGGCAGGAACGTCCGCGACCCTCGCTGGGGAGGCTTGTACATCGTGGCTCCAGAGTTGATCGGCGAGAGCGTGATATCGCCGGTGTGGCGCTCCACGAGCGCTGCCGTGTCGATGCAGATCACGTCGTGGGCGCTGTCCTTATAGGCGCGGGCGCCGAGCAGCGTCTCCAGGTGTTTCATGTTGAGCCAGAAGAAGACACGGGAGTTCAGGACGTCTAGCCATTGCTCAAGTGTCATATCCGTCAGGCACGCCTCGAGCCTGGTTTCGCTCAACGGGATCTGATCGCGCACCACTGCGCTCCCGTACGTCGGGTGCGTCAGCGTGCGAGGGGTTGGTCGGCGTTTGCAGAGAATCTCGCTGCGATCCGGCTCGCCGATCTCGAACAGATCGAGCAGGCTGCGTGTGGAGAGCAGCCCGTGACGCTTGATGCTGTCCCACGAGCCCTCCTCGGCCATGTGGTAGAGGCGGGGATATGTCGCCGCGATGTCTTGACGGTTCATGCGGTCACCATGCCCGGCGGTCGATCACGCTTCTGAGATGGAACCGCGTTGAGATTAGTGAGACCGGCGCGGCCGCCACCCGCTCGACCTCCTCGATGAACCTGATCGTCTCGGGCTTCAGCTGATCGAAGCGCCGCGCATCCCGGTTGCCGATGTTCAGATAGTCGACGAACGTAAGCGCGACATCGGTCGCACCGTTGAGCTGAGCTGCGCGACGCAGTAGCTCCCAGTCAAACTCGCCAACCCGCCGCTGCTTTTTGCTTACCGACCCCTTCTCGACCTGGCGGAGTTCGCTCAGCGGGATTTCAGAGCGCCGGGAAATCTCAGTCCAAGAGGTCAGCAGCGACATCGGCCCGGACGTCTTGCCTTTCGCTTTTGGGCTCTGCACCCTGATCGGGTATGTCCGGCACACCATGATCACCTTGCGCACCCGGGCCGGCGCGATCCCCATCTCCGCCAAACAGCCCGCAACGGTCGTGTCGCGCGAGGTCACGTGAGGGTAGGAGCCGTGATAGAGGCTGAGCCCCGTGCCCTGCGTGCCCTCGAGCAAGATCTTGTCGCCGCGCGCATAGGCAGCCTGCAGGACCTCGCACGCGGGTTCCACGAACGGTCCCAGCTCGGGCACGTCCCGTGCGAGAACGAGCTTTGCGTTGCGGCCCATGATCCGTCGCGCCGTTGCTGCGCCCACCCCCTGACCGGTCGACCCGATCGCCGACACGAGCCCGCCGTCTTTGCGCTCGGCTTTGACGTCTCGCGGGCTGATGATCATCGCTTGAGGGTCGATCCGCAGCCGGTCGCTCTCGACCTCGCAGTCTTTGATCTCATCAAAGAGGACATCGAGCTTCAGTACTGCGCCCGGGCCGATCAGGATCGGTGCCTCGCTTGTCATCGTCGCCGAAGGAAGCAACCGATGCGTGAAGGGCTGGTCGAGCGGCACCTTGTGACCGGCATTCGGGCCTCCCACGCGACACAGCAGGTCGTACTCATCGCCGATCGCGAATGCGATGTTGCCCTTCCCCTCGCTCCCGTACTGCCCACCCACGATCACATCCACCAGGCCGCCCGGATCACACGTATCCAGGCCCAGATGCGCCGCCGCCCGGATCTCCACGTCGAGCTCCGTGTTGCTCTGCGTATCGATTACGACGTCGGCGTCGTCGCGGAGTGTCGGGACTTGCTTCTCGGTCGGGTTATCGAGGACCTCCGCATATGTCGCCTTCTCCTTGAAACGGGTCCGCGGGCGGCGCCGATAACGCCGCTCGAGCTCCTTCTCGGAAGCGTGCAGGTGGACATGCACGACCTGGCGTGGCAACCCCTCCCGCAATGCATCGATCTGCCCGGCGACCCTCACAGCGTCGATCACCACGACGGCATGCGCATCGAGTGCGTTGATCTGAGGAACGAGGTCTTCGGCGACCCACGCCCCTCCCGTCCGCTTATCAAGGCCCTCTCCGAACTCTTGCATCGCTGTGCGCTCGAGCTCGACCTTGCCGCCCGCTCGTTGCTCCAATAGGACGCTGGTCTTGTAGTGCACCGCGTCGAACCGTTTGACCAGACGACGTGCGAGCGTGGTCTTGCCCGCCGAGACAGGACCGGAGAGAACCACGACCACCCGGGCCATGCCGCCCTTAGATCCCCAGCGTCAGAGCCGGCTCGTCAGCTTCTTCATCGACGCTCTGGTTCGGCGGCACATACACCGTCACGGGTATGTCATGGCGGGTCAGCGCTTCTTCGACTAGCTCGCGAATCAACGGCCAGCGTCCACCGGCCTGCCCCGCCCCGATGCGGGGCATGTGCACCGATGCTCGATGCTCTCCCGCGAACGCACCCGCCGCGACCAGACAGTCCTTCAATGCGGCGTAACGCACACGTGGCATCGCCGAGCGGCCATACCCGTGCTGCGCAACCATCGTCGCGACGAACAGACCCTCCTGCGCTTCGCCGACGTGCACCTTCCCCAGACTCAAGCGCCTCGGGTCCTCCCGCACCCATTCGCGAAAGGCCTCCTGCGCCTCTGGCCAGCGATCGCGCAGCGCTCGTGCGAAGGCTCCCCCCCAATTCGGTGTCTTGTCGTTGACCAGATGCACCACGAGCCTCCGCCCGTCGCCCCGAGGCTCGGTCGCGTCCCCGTGCACCGTCATCAGCTCCGTCTCCGCACGCGATTTGACTCCTCGCGGACGCAGCAGTCCGAGCACACGCGGGAAGCGCTGCTCGGGAAACGGGGGTGCCCCGACCGCCTCCACCTCGATCCCTGTGAGCTCGCTCGACCAGTCTTCGCGACGCTTAGCCGTGAACCCCACCGCCGTGCACTCGGCGAGCACCGAATCCGACGGCCGGCGCTGTCCTCTGCGAACCGGTGGACTCCACGCACGCGAAGGCACCGTGTAGTCGATCCGGAACGCCGAGGCCGCCTTCTGCGGATCCGTGCGCGAAGCCGCAAACATCGCCACCGGACCGATAGAGAGCTTCGTCGCGCGACGCAACAGGGCCTCGGTCGATACCCCGTACTCGCGCCGGACGCCCATCAACCGCTCTATCTCAAGCTCTCCCGCCCGAAGCTCAGGCAAGCTGTCCGTCGGCATCAAAATCTCCCCGGCCGCGATGTTGCACAGCAACTCCAGCTGCCACGCATCGCGCGGCCCGCTCTTGGGGTTCGCGCGGTAGCGCGCCGCCTCGGCCACATCGGGAAACAACGTGTGCGCTATCTCGTGGGCTAGGGAGAATCGGAGCCGGCCGGAAGGCCGCGTGGGGTTGTACTCGATCAATACCTTCCCGCCACTGGCAGGAATCGTCCGCGCATCGCGCAACTCCTGCTTGGCTACCGCTGGAATCTCCAGGATTCGCGCGAGCTCAAAGGGATCAAACGGGGGGCCCCTCCAGCCGCGCTCCACCGCCCCAAGCACGAGCCCCTGCGCCGCCTCTTCGATCGCGTCTACCGGATCACGGTCCCCCGCAAACCCAAGTACCGACTCGTTCGTCCAGTACGCCGTCATACCAATGGATCCACGCTCCCCGCCCGCCACCGCTAACGCGAACATATGTCCTACTCCTGCTGCCGGACGGACGCACGGTAGCTGATCGCTCTCAGCCCATGAAACGACTGGGATAGCACCTTTGACAGCGCCACACTCGCGGCCCGCCGCCACGGCGGGTCGCAGCGACGACACCTAGCTCCGTCCAACGCGCATCGCCTCCCCGATCGCCGACATCGTGTCTCGGGAACCGTGGTTCAAACGTAAGCCTAGGTCGAGATGACGACAGCGCGGAATGGAGTAAGCCGCTGTCAACCTCGCAGAAACGACGAGGGACGGCACTGATGCTCGATAAGAGCGCTTATGCGCCTCACCAGCGGCGTTGATTCGCCATATCGAACACTCACGGTCCGCCCTCGCCTCACTCCAGCGGGTCCCTAGAAGTCGATCGCCGTCCATTCGCCATCGAAGGTAAGCCCAATCAGCTCCGACATCGCCACCAGCTCGCCGCCTTCCTGGTCGAATGCGGCCAGTGCGAGCAACAGATTGGCTGGGACGTCGAAGCTGACCTCGAACTCGAGGGCGATCGTCTGGCCCTCTTTGATGCTCGTTCTCGCGGGCTCAAGCACCGCACGGAAGCCTTCCGACTCGGTGTACCGATAGTACGACTCGTAGAACACGCCCGCCAGACCGTCCACTCCATAGCGCTCCCCGACGGCACCTAGATAGCTCTCAAGGTAGCTACGCAACACATCCTCGTTGGGGTCTGTCTGAGCCCGGGGACCGAGATTGAGTAGGCGCAATTCGATGTCCGGGTCCGTCGCTCCGTAAGCCGTTCCCCTCAAAACCTGGCTATTCCCGAGCGTCGCCCGCCCCCCCGCCACAACCGGTGCATGAGGAACCGGAACCGTCGCGTTCCCCATCGCTTCTCCGTGATGACTCCACTCGAACTGGACCGGTGGGCCAACGTTCAGCGGCCCAGTGGCTTCGCCTTCGTACCAGGCGCGATATTTCGTCGGCGACTCGGGCGGCGGCAGGTGGGCTGGTTCCCAGACTACGGTCGACACGCCCGCTCGCGCCAGGCTCGGCCCTTTCGGATCTACCCCTAGCGTCAACTCCTTGCGTCCCGGCCGCTTCCCGCGCAAAGCGACCAACCTCCGCACCACCGGCTCCAGGACCTCGTAGACCTCGATCTCGGCTTCCGACGGCAGCGAGCCGTCGATCACCACGCGAACTGGGGTCTGTGCGAGGACACCATTCACGACGTTGCCGGTCTTCTCGGATCGCCAGTTTATTGACATCTCAGCGGTCTCCTGTGGCGGCTCGGGAGCCTTCGGCGACGCTTTCGCTGCAGGTCCAGCGGCGGCGGTTACGCGGCTAGATCGGCGCAGCGGTCGCAGAGATCACGGCCGTCGGTGCCGGCAATGTCGTGACCGTTTCGCCTGATCTCCTTGCCGTACCCACATTCGGACTGGTCGTGGTACACGCGCCGCTCCTCCTCTCGGTACTCGTCGGAGTCGGTGTGAAATGGTGCAACTTTTCCCATGATCTACCCTCTCATTGGGGCTATTCGTAGGTGTATTTGGCTCCCAGTGCTTCCGCGCTGCTGTGAGATTTCCCGACGGTCGCGACTACTCCCACTACGCCTGGTTTCGCCACCGCCGGCGTGAGCATCGTACATTCAGTCGTACTCGCGCATTCGACACGGATCGCTAGCGTTTTCCCGAACGCAAACGTCGTATTCGCTTTGCCCGACGCGAACCCGATCCCGGTGACCGTCACGCTTGTCCCCCCTTCGCGTGGGCCCGCGCCGGGACTGAGACTCGTAATCGTCGGGGTCTGGTAAACGAAGCGGTCCGCCGGCCCCTTCGCGCTCGTCTTCCCGCGCTCGGTAGCCGTCACTTCGACGCCCTCGGCGTGCGTCACGCCAGGGACCGTCATCGTGCAGGTCGTCGTAGATACACAGTTGATCCCCGTCGCGACCAGAGTCCCGAACCTGAAGACCGTTCCGGTGCCACCGGGTTCGAAGCCACTTCCTTCGACCACGAGCTGCTCCCCACCCGGGATCGGACCTTGGTCGGGCGTCAGGCTGGTGATCGTCGGAGCACCGAAGGTGAATGCGTCCTTGCTCGTGACTCCGCTCTCCCCGTTCGGCGTGCTCGCCGTGATTTCGACCTTCCCTGTGGTCCCCGGCGGCGACACCGCTGTGATCGTGCTGCTGGAGTTGACGACGTAGCTCTCCGCCTCGGTGCTCCCGAACTCCACGCTCGTCACGCCCACGAAGCTCGTCCCGCTGATCACGACAGTCGTGCCTCCCGCCGACGGCCCGCTCTTCGCGGATAGCCCCGTGATCGTCGGCGCGTGCCCGTGCGCCACATACACATAGTCATCGGCTTCGGTCAGTTCGCTTGCCCCGCCAGCGTTGCTCACGCTCACGTTGACCGTGCCCGCCGACTCCGCTGGCGCGGTTGCGGTGATCGATGTCCCGGAGTTGACTTTGAAGCTCGCCGCTTCCACGGTCCCGAACTTGACGGCTGTCGCTTCGCTAAAGCCCGAGCCCGTGATCTGCACCGTGTTCCCGCCAGCTTCGAAGCCGGCCGGCGGACTGACGTCAGTGATCTGAGGCGGTGCGGGAAGCGTTTCGAATACCTCGTCCTCCCCGAAATTCGTTTCGCCATTTCCAGTTACCACTACGCGATAGTGATACTTGGTCTTCGCCTGAAGGCCACCGATCCGGGCCATCGTCGCGCTGAGCGATTCGCCGAACCCCGATTCCGGTTCGCACGGCGCTCGGAATTCGTAGATTTCGTGCGGTCCGTACTGGAAGTAGCATCCGGCTACGGGGGCACCTCGGGTGATGGTGGCGTGCAGTGTCGCCGAGGACGGTGTGATTTCCGTCGCTTCTTCGGTGGTCGCGGTCACCCCAGCTTCGTACGAGATGGTCACTTCGGGTTCCGCGGACGCTGACGCGAGCTTTACCGATCCGCCTTCCGGTACGAGGGAGGATCCGCCTCCCCCGCCGCCGCCCGAAGATGCAGAGCCGCCGCTCCCTCCTTGTCCGCCGTACAGGCCGGCTCCGCCTCCGCCCCCGGTGGCGTTGCTGCAGAAGCCGCCATACCCGTCGCCCGAACCCTGCCCGCCGTCGCCCAGGGTCCCCGGTTCGCCCAGGCCACAGCCCCCGCCGCCTTTTCCACTCCCGCCTTCAGTCGCCGTTCCTGGCGCGCCGCCACCATTGCTGCAGGCTTCTTGGCGCCCTTCCTGCCCTGCGACCCCGCCGCGCCCGCCAGAGCAGTTGCTGCTGTTCGGCCCACCAGCTCCGCCACCGGCGCCGGCGACTAGGACCCTGCGGTCTGGCATGAGACCAGCGGTCCTGGCGGACGTCCTTATGTCCGATGCCCCGCCGCCACCACCTGCGCCGACGTGCGCGGGACCTCCACGGCCGCCACCGTTGAACCCGCCTTCGCCGCCGGCTTCCTCGGACTCACCGTTCCCGCCGACCTCCAGGTAGAGCGTCTGCCCCGGCGTTACGTTTACCGTCCCCGAAACGACGGCTCCTACGCCGCCTTCGACTCCAAACGCCGAGCCGCCACGGCCCCCGACCGCGACCACTTCGATACTCGAGACGCTCGCCGGCACTTCGAACGTCTGCTCGCCGCCCGTGTAGCTGAAGGTCTTCGTGATCGTTTCGGCGCTAGCCGTGCCTACGAGGAAGATCAGCGTGAGCACGGCCGAGAGGGCTAGGACTACCGCCCCCGATGCCCTTCGGGACGAGCCGCTCGCTTTGGTAGATGTCTTGATCCTCACGGCGTTCCCCCTCCTTGTCCTCTTCGAGCCTTGGCGACGGTTGCGACCCTACGCTCGTCTCCGGCGGCGTTCCCAGGAGCGCTTCGGATCGTTCCCGCTTTGAGGGCGCCTGCCACCAGGGGGCCTTCCGGTCCCTACTCCTGTAGACGCGCGAGGCTCGAGATTTGTGACGGAAACGGTGCGTCGGCTCCTCACGCTGGGATCCGTCGCAAGAGGCGAAGGAGAACAGTGATCCACCGTGGCGACGGCAACAACCAGGCGCCGAAAGCCCTACATGCCGCTCAGAGTCCCTCAACACTATTGACAGAACGTACCGGCACCGTAAGCCGCTCTCATCTTGCAGGCCATCCCCGGATCCGTCACGATGCCGGCTGGAGTCTCTCTCAGTTCCCTCTGACGGAGATACCCGGCGCCGTCAAACAGCCCGATGCCGTTGGGCGGCCCTCACGCCGGGACCCCGCTCCTCTGTGATGGTTGGGGCGGGGACTCCGCCGTCTTCCGATTCATTGGCGGCTCAGCGCCCCGCGCTTTCTGTACTCCTAGGTGGCAGCCGTAGTGTCCAAGATGGCCACCACGGGGGCCGGGGTCTACGGGGTCGGGCTTCCACCGTCAAGACCCGGTCAGTCGTCGCTGAGCCGCACAACCAGCTCCCGACTCATCCCGAGCCGCGATGCCTGCCGACGCTCTAGGTACAGCGGCGCACCTTCGTCCATCCTCGCCAGCGCCCCCCTCGACAGTCGCACCGTCGCCCGGCTCTCATCGACCGTCATCGAGACTGGCCATAGCACGTAGACGGAGGCCCCCGGCCGAGGCCCGCGCGCGAGATCCCGCAGCGCCAGCAGCGCGCCAGGAACCGCCAGCGCCGCAGAAGAGATCAAGAGCCAGACCGGCATCGACCCCGACTATCGGGCACCGCGCAGACTCGCGACAGGGGCCTGCACCCGCCCGCCCCTGTCAGCCCAAGCTCAGCGTCTCGATCTCCTCGCGGAGTGCGGACAGCGCCGCGACAGCTCGCGCCTGGACGTGCTCCCAGGCGGCTCCCCAATCGAATACCGGCAGGGACAATCCGAGGTGCGCCATTCTCCTGGCGCCACGTTCGTCGGTGCTCGGATGCTGGCGCCAGACCCGCAGGTCGAACACGGCGCGCAGATCGTCGATCGCCGCTACGGCTCGCGCGGATCGATCCCCCATCTTCTGCTCTAGGTAACTCCGAAGGGTCACGAGCTTGCTCTCCTCGCTGTCGGGGACGTTGACGGCGCCGAGGATCGAGCAGAGAGCGCTCACGCGCGAGTCAAACTCGTCGGCGGTAGTCGAGGGCCAGCTTCACGGTCGCCTCGGCGCGCCCGATGCTTACCAGCGGCGCACCCGAATACGTTTGCCACACCAGGTTGAGATAGTCGAGCGCCTCCGGCAGCGCAAGCGACGATAGGTGCGCAGGTTCCGAAGTGGGCGGCGCGGGCGGGTTCAGCTCGATCACCCATTCGACGTATTGATCGACGGCACGGATCTCTGCGTAGCTGCGCAGGAACGGGCTCAGCATCCAGCTCGCTTCGGTGCCTTGTGAGTGCCAGGTCGCGGGCTCGTGCCGCAGCGTCTCCCGGAGGTCATCGAACGCCCGCGGGCCGATGTCCCGTGGCCCATTGATATCGCGTAGGAACAGGAGAGCGCGATCGGTGGACAAGGCCACCGGCGAGACCTCGGCAGGCGGGTTCGTAGGCCCGCTCGACACCAACCATCACGGTTAGCATGTCTAGGAACAGCGCGACATGCTCATTTGTGCGGCGTGTCGAGGTCGGCCATACCGGCGACCGCCACGCCGACGATGCTTGAATCCTGAAGGTGGCTGTCGAGCCGGACCCAGCCGTAGCCACCGCCGCCCGTGCGGAGCACCGGACAGGTCGAGAGAACCTCCCTTGCATTGAGGTCGAAGCGCCGGTAGAGCGTCCGCTCGACGTATTGGAAGTTCGGCCACAGGGGGCGCCCGTCGGCTTGTTCGACCCCCAGGGTGAGCCTCGGAGGGTTGAGCTTCTCGCGCCCCTCCAAGATGACGGCGATGAGCTGAGCCTGGGCTACGGTGCGTTCAGCTAGCAGGGGGTGCGGCACGGGGTCGAGCCTCTCAGACGCCCTCGTCAAGCTCGACTGTGACCTCGACGTGATCCGGCCCTACCACGCGCACGTCCCGCACCGTGCCGCTTAACTGCTCGTCAGCGTTCGGGGCAGCCACCTCGTAGCGGTCCCCGACACGGAACGGACCATCGCGGGACAGGCGCTCGACTTTGACGGTCGCTGGCACTTCCGTATGTTTGCGTTCTTGGCAGACGGTATGTGCAGCCCTTCACCCCGACCGTTTTTCGATGGCTGGACTTTGCGGGGAAGCGTCCTATAGGCTCGCCCGACGATGGCGGCGGTGGGGGAGCGACTAGGAAAGGTCGGCAGCGAGCCGCAGGGCTGGAAGCACGCCCGGCTGATCCCCGCAACGGGGACTCGCTCTCAGCAAGAGCAAGAGAAGCGGGCCACGTCCTGCCTGCTCGCCGTGATGCACGGCGTTCCCGAGTTCGGCCACGCGTTGCTGCACGAGCTTGGCGCTCCCAAGTCCCCGCTGATCGAGACGTTCGCCGAGGTCAGGCTCAAGGACGCCGACGGCAAAACGGCGATCCCTGACGGCGCGATCGTCTGTCAGCGCGCAGGGAAAGCGTGGACGTGCCTCGTGGAGGTCAAGACCGGGAGCGCACGGCTGCGGGACGATCAGGTCACGAGCTACGTCGATATCGCTCGCGCTAACGGGTTTGACGGGGTGCTCACGATCTCGACGCAGATCACCGCCACCGTCGATGAGTCGCCCGTCAACGTGAGTGGCCTCAAACTTCGCTCCACCTGTCTCTGGCACCTTCCGTGGTGGCGAATCCTCACCGAGGCCGTCGTCCAGCAGCGCTACCGCAAGATCGCCGACCCCGATCAGGAGTGGGTGCTGCGAGAGCTAATCCACTACCTGAGCAATGAAGCGTCGGGAGCCTTCGGCTTTGAGGACATGGGCGAGAGCTGGGTCGCGGTGCGCAAAGCCGCGCACGACGGGACGCTTAGGCACACGGACAGCGGAGCGAAGGACGTAGCCGAGCGGTGGGAGCAGTTCACGCAATATCTCGCGCTCAGCTTTTCGCAGGAGCTGGGGGCCGCGGTTGCGGTGCAGCGGCCCCGCAAAAAGACGACGGCCGAGCGGATCGACGCCGCCGCGAAGCATCTTGCTCGCGACGGTGCCCTTGAGGCGACGCTGCGCGTACCGGATGCCATCGGTCCGCTCTTGGTCAAGGCCGACCTTCGCTCCAAACAGACGACGGTCAGCGTCACGATCGACGCGCCAACCGAAGGCCAACTCCGCGCCCGGTTCTCGTGGCTGCTCAAACAACTCTCCGACGCCCCCGACGATCTCCTGCTCGAAGCGACGTTCCCGAACGCCCGCGTAACGAGCGCAGCGACGCTCGGCAAGTTCAGGGAGGACCCGAAGACTCTCGTCTACCCGCAGGACCCGAAGCGTGAGCCGCGCACGTTCATCGTCTCGCGCTCCCGGCCGATGGGTCATAAGCGGGGCCGCTCCGAGGGATCATTCGTCCGCGAGACGAGTGCCCAAGCGGTCGAGTTCTACCGGGACCACGTACAGGATCTGAAACCGTGGCAGCCGAAGGCTCCGAAAGTACGCGAGGCAAAGCCCGAGGAGTCGCGGGCCGTGACTACCGAGCTTGCCGTAATGCCCGCTTGGCACGCGCCTAACGGTCCCGAGGCTTTGGCCGGGCCCGGTCAGGCGTAAATCCGAGTATGCGGGTCCGCTGGAAGTCTCTGATTAGACGGTCTGGCTTCGGGCCACCGTGGCCGAGGCGACTGAGTCCGCCGCCGCGCCAGCCGCGCCGTCGAGTCCGGCCTAGGCGACAAGGGTGCGTCCGGTGAGACGCATCACGATGCGGAGCGAGCTTGGCCAGGCGGCCCCATCTTGGAGCACCGTGCGCGCCATCGCCGACGCACTCGGAGTCAGTCTGCGGGACCTCGACGCCGCCGGCGAAGCGGCTGACTGAGGCGTTGAGCGAACTCGCACTCCTGGCCGTCCGCGGACCTCTCGGCGGGCTGCTCGGGGTTGGTCTCGCACTGCTGTTCTGGCAGGGCGACACACCGCGCACGACGCTCGACAATGCCCTGTACGGAGGAACGGTCGGGGGGGACTCCTCATAGGCTGTCTGGTCCGAGTGGCCCCGAGCGTGGCCCCGCACGCACTATTTGTCTGCAATCCTCACCGGTCCACTAAAGAAGAAACCCACGGTTTGCGGGGGTTTCTCCTGTGGGCCCGCCTGGACCCGAACCAGGGACCTCTACCGATTATGAGCCGAGTGCTCGATAAGAGATCCCAAGAGGGTCGCGCCGCACAAGAGCGGGCTCGCGATCTGCCGCTCGAGCGCCCTTGTCGCGTCCATGCACCGACACTACTTCCCGTTTGGCACACCACAGTCGAGCCGCTGATCGCTGTCGCGTGTCGCGACCCGGAATGCGAGGATCGCCAGGACGCTCGCGTACAGCGGATAGCCGACTTTGAACGATCGCTTGCTCAGCGGCCAAAGCAGCGGAACACTCCCGTCGCCCATGTCGCGGAATAGATGCAAAGCAACTCCTGCGAGAGACCCATAGACCGCTCTCCTCCTGTGTGGCATGAACCTGGCGAGCGCCCCCAACGCCGCGAGCGTCAAGAATGAGTGCGGAGCCGGCCTGAAGAGCCCTTTCGACAGCACGTCGCTACCCGCGATTGCAGGAACGTGATCAACGTCGAGCAACACCGAGCTCACGAGCATCGACCGTCCACAACCGTCCCTTTCCCGAGCTCCCAGAGCGGAGAGCACGAGAGCAGCGGTCAAGAGGTGCGCGCCCTCATCCAACATCCCGTATATATAGAGCGGCATCTCGGGGTGTCGGCGACGACAAACGTCTGACGCCACTATCAGAGCCGGGGCCAGCGCCCCAAGCAGGCGGCGGGTCCTCAGCTCGCCTGAGCCTCGACTGACATCGCTCATGCCGATACGCACCGTAACGCGTGCTGGATCTGGATCCCCGCGGCCCATCAGGACGAAGGGTCCGTTTATTCGCGGCCTCGCGTCGAGGCGGTGTCCGGCGGCCTACGCGACGCCGCTCGGAGCGCGCCTCACTGACTCCGCGGGCGGAAGCGGTTGCGGACGGAGACCGCCGCCCCTCCTTTCGGGGCATCATAGAAATCCAATGCTCTCGTTTCTCCCGTGCTACCCTCCCCTCCCCGTGGGCCAGATCCATGAGCTCGGCGTCCCTTCCTTCCGCTCCTCCCCACAGGTCCGACGGATCGCGCTCCAGGTCGTACCTGACGCTTCTCCATGGCCGCTCCTAAGCAAGGAAAGTCCTTCAGACCGTTCGCCCTTCATGTCGGGCAAGGGGGA
Source organism: uncultured Solirubrobacteraceae bacterium (assembly GCA_963742805.1). Taxonomy (GTDB): domain Bacteria; phylum Actinomycetota; class Thermoleophilia; order Solirubrobacterales; family Solirubrobacteraceae; genus Palsa-744. The sequence continues at coordinate 1,273,870 of CAVUNG010000002.1, forward strand.
CGGCGGCGTCGACCTGCTCTGCGGCTCCTGCTCCCACCTCCTCGCCGACCATATCTATCCCGCCGACAAGATTTCCGGCCTCGTCCTTTCCTGCCCAGTCTGCTCCGCCTACAACCTCGCCTGAGCGCGTATCGCGCTACCCACGTGAGGCCTACCCGTGCCCCTCCGCCGGCAGGCCTCGCGGTGTGAGTTTGGCCAGCCAACGACGAGATCCGGGGCCGGCCAGCCCCACACCATCGGCTCGCGACTCACCGGCCCTACATATCCCTCCTGGGCCGGTGAGCGCGAGCTGAGGACCGTCATCGCGTTGGGCACGAACTCGCCCGTGTCGAGCTCGCCCGTGTCGACCTCGCCCTCTAGACCCTTCAGCTCGTCGCGTTTGCGGGTACTGCCGCCTACCGCGGTCGTCGGAGGGTGTGCCTAGCCGTCGTCTCCGTCGCCACTGAGACCCTCAGCGCGACGGCGGGCGAGACGGCGGCGCTCCCCGATGCCTTCTTCTTCCTGGGGACTACCGTTGTTCGGCTCACCGCAGGCGTGGTCGCCGTCGGCGCCGTAGGACTCCTGGCCGCCGATTTTGAGCGTCGCGCCTGTCCCGTTAGAGAGGACGTCGCTCGGGCCCCCGCCGCGCCATTTGTATGTGTGATCCAGATCGTCTTTGATCGGCGGATCGAAGTCCCCGATCTGTCCCGACAGCGTGCCCGTGAAGATGCCGTGGTCGACCCCGCTGACGGTCACCTCGAGCGACAGAGTGCGCGACACCAGACACGGCTGGCAGTTGCTCGCGAGCAGGGCTGTCCACGGCAAGAGCGCCGGGGAGGCCACTACGCCCTCATTGCACGTCAGGGTGAGCGCGGTCGTGGAATCCGTCGCTTCTTCCCTCGTCGGATTGCTTAGCAGCTCGGTCCCCGTCTCACCGCAGGTCGCGGTCAGCTGATGACCCCTGGACAGCTTGAGTTTCAGTTTCCAGGTGCCGGCCGTCTGCACTTCGGCCGATTCACCGGCCGCGAGCCGCCTCCGTTCCTGCTTGGGGCCGTCCTGGATGTACCACTGGTTGGCTGACGCGGGCGCGCAGAGCGCAAGGGTCATGAGCGCGGCGAGTGCCGCGAGTCGGGTCTTCATTGGAATTCCTTTCCGTGGGACGGAAGGGATTACAAGGGCCCGACAGTCACGTCAAGGCGGTTGACACAAGTTCCTTCTAAGTCATACCTTGACAATAAGCACGCCCGTGCGCCGTGGCTGCAATAAACGCTGGCAGTGCCCTTTCTGCGCTGATGTACAGTTACCTGGCGGACACACGGAGTAGCTCCGAGCCTTCCAACCGGATCGGCGAGGCCGTGAGCGCTCCGGATGGGTGCTCGCAGTTCCCTGCAGCACGGGGTCGCGGTCGCCTCAAGGAATCCCTCCAGGGCGACCGCGACCGCTTCTGCCCCCTACAGCAACAGCGGCGAGAAAGCAACACCACGGTGCGTCTGCCGGTGAGTGAAAATAAACGCGCGTGCTCGCTTTGCCTGTAGAGTGTCCGCGTGGACTCCTCATCGTTTGGGGTCCGTCGGCAGGTCCGCGCCGTCCTCATTACCAGGGCCCCCCGTGACGGCGCGGGCCTGTTCTAACTCCCATGCCCCGGACCGTCCTCCCGATTGTGACCAGCACCGCCGGATACACAGTGCTGGAGAAAATGCTCGCTGAGCGCAGCTACTCGAATGACGCTCACAACATCATTCTCGCGTGCCCGATCTGTGGCGTGTACAACCTGACCAGCGGCCCCGAGCATGACCAAGAGCCGCCGATGGACGCCGGCTGGCACATGGTCCGAGCACGAGACCGCCGACACCCATGAACGGGCGCCCCAAGGGAATGTCGGAGGCCGAGTTCGTAGCGCTGACGACCCTCATGCTCGAACGAGGTAACGAAGGGGCGTTCGATGCGAACGAGGCTCTCGCTCTCGTCCTGGATTACGACGTACTCGAGACGCCTAACGCTTGGACCGTGGTCGATGCCCTCGATGACCTCGTCGACCTCGGAGAACTGCAACGGATGGGGCGGACCGAAGGCGACGGGCCCCAGCGCTACCAGCTCGCCCGACGTGCGGGAGGGAGTTCGAAAGGTTCGGCGAGGAGCGCCCGCCGCCGCCGATAAGGCTCGGGCGGGGGGACTCGCCTTGGCGGCCGGTTCATGAGCGATTGGCCCTGTGCCGCCAATCCCGCGTCAGTCGCGCCACGCGCGACCTGCTCAGCGACCCGGCTAACCTCCGCCAGTGTCGCCGCCGGCACGCTCCCGGGAACCTGCATAGCGGGGGCCAGCAACAGCCGCCCCGACATCGCGCGCATTTTCCTCGGCGCCGACGTGGGCGCGAGGCAGCCAAGCTCTGCCAGGCCGCAGTGCGACTGCGCTCAGGTTGACTGCTACCGCAACCCGCTCGGCGTGCGGCTCCTGCTCCCACCTCCTCGCCGACCACATCTACCCTCCTGACAAGATCGCCGGCATCGTGCTCTGTTGCCCCGCCTGCTCCGCCCACAACCTCGCGTGAGCGCCCCGGCCCTGTTGAGGTGAGACCTACCTGTGCCCTCCGCTGGCAGGCCTCGCAGTGTGGATACGTTCTGGCCGACCATCGACGAGATCCGGGGCCGGCCAGCCCACAGCATCGGCTCGCGACTCACCGGCCCTTCATATCCCTCCTGAGCCGGTGAGCGCGGGCCACTCGTTGGCGACGCGCGAGGCTGCGGAACGGACGGGCACCCTCCGAAGCTACGAAGCCGCCTCGCTCGTCGTGGCGAGTTTCGTGTACTCACGGGCCGACGCTGGCGGCCAACGCATCACGCTAGCTCAGCGTGAAGGACTTGGTTGTGAGTCTCTCGTGCTTCCCGGCCCCGCTGATCAGCGTGAGCGTGTATTTGCCCGGGCTGAGCCAGCGCACAGGGAGCAGCCGCAGGCTCATGCTCCCGTTCGCCCTTCTCGCCGTCCCCGCCGCGTAGACCTTCCCGCGTCGCGAGAGGGTCGCCTGTGCGATCCGGCCGGCCGTGGTGAATTTGACGGTGCCCGATACGAGCTTTCCCGTGCAGTGCTGCTTGCCTTTGACCTTCGTGCAGGTGACGAGCTCGACCTTGCCGGCGGGGCCCGCGGGACCCCGGGCGCCAGCCGCGCCGGTTGGGCCGGCAGGACCCTGCGCGCCCGCCGATCCGCTCGCGCCTTTTTCGCCGGGCGCACCCGTGGCGCCGGCGGAGCCCTGGGGGCCCGTGGCGCCCGAGGCGCCTTCTTTACCTGCCGAGCCTTCTTTGCCCTGTTTGCCTTCCGGCCCTTCTTTTCCTTCCGTGCCTTCTTTGCCGGCCTTCAGGAACACGGCCGTGACTTCGCTCGCTGCGGTCACGTCTACTTCGCACGTCGTCGCCGACGCTTTCTTGCAGCCGATCCAACCAGCAAATTCGTAGCCCGAGGCCGCCTTTTCTGTCTCGGTCAGGGTCACGTCGCCTTCGAAGGGGTGGGTGCATTCTTCGGTCGAACAGGTGAGCCCAGCCGGGGTCGACGTGACTTCGCCCTCGCCCGTGATGAAGACGGTCAGGGGAGAGGCAGGCGAGGCGAACGCCGTGACGTTGCCCGCCGTGTCGGCCGTCACGCAGAGTGCTGTTGACGCGCACGAGACGCTCGTCAGGTCTGTGCCGAGCGCGAGCTGGCCGTTCCACGTCGTGCCCCCGTCGGTGGACACGAAGACGTTGCCGGCGCTGTCCACGGCGACACACACGAGCTCTTCCGTGCAGGTGACCGAGGTCAGGGCATTCGTGCCGTCGATGTCGTTCTTGGTCACCGTCGCTTCGCCGCTGCCGTTGATCGCAAGATCCAGAACGTTGCCTTCGCCATCAACGGCGACGCAGGACGTGCTCGACGTGCAGGCGATCCCGTGCAGCGCCGTGGTTCCGTCTACATCCGTGGACTTCCAGCCAGCCGGTTCCTTGATCTTCGCTTCGGTGTCGGCGATGTAAACGTTCCCCGTGTTGTCCACGACCGCACAGAACGACGCCGTCAGGCAATCGACGCCGCTCATCACGCCTGACCCGATCGGTTCCATTACTCCGGGCGTTTCCCATGCTTCCGACGCCGGATTCGTCGTGTAGCGGATGATGCCTTCCGCCTGTCCATCGACGCAGAACGACGCGGAGGCACAGGAGACAGAGTCCACGCCGAAGGCCGGTTCGAACGCCTCGGTCCAAGCGCCGCCAAGCGAGATGGCGTAGTACAGGTTGCCGCCTTCTTCTGCAGATTCGCCGTCGGCGAGCACACACAGCGAACTAGACGGGCATGCGACGGCCTGGCTTGGTTTGGTGCCGGCCGGCCCGGTCCACGGTGTCCACGTCCCGTCGGTGCTCGTGCTCATGTTGGTCGCGTAAAACGCGTTGCCTTCGCTGTCGCTCGCCACGCAGTCGGTCGTCTGCGGCACGCACGAAACGGCGTTCAGGCTGTTTCCGGGGTCGATCGACTGCGTGTGGCTCGGGGGCGAGGCGGAGGCGTTCGGGGCTCCCGCGGCCAGCGTGACGAGGGTTGCGCATAGCGATCCCAGCACGGCAACGACAGGACGACGTGAGGCGCGGGTGGTCGCGCGCCGGCCACGCCTCGCGACTATGTCCTGCTCAATCCTGGGCTCCCGCACGTCTCCTCCTCGGCTAAAGGTACGTAGACCGTTCTGAATAAACGGCGACATTGGCAATCTACCCAAGCATCTGGGGCGTGTCAATTGGGCGTGGGAAGGGAACTCCCGACCTGAGGGAAGGTGCCTTCCTTTAGCGCCCGTTCGTTGCAACTGCCCGGTGCGATAAACGCTGTCAGAGCCTTTCCCGACTCCGCTAACAGTTCCGGTCGCGGGCACGTCGAGTAGCTCCGGACCTCCAACCGGATTGGCGTTTCCGTAGGACGCCTGGGTGGTGTCCTGCATTCCTGCAGTGAGGGTGCGGTCGTCTCGAAGGAATCGCGTCCGCGGGGCGGCCGCACCCGCTCCCGCCCCCCAGCAAGTAGATTCTCGAAGCGCCGGAGACCCGCGGCCGAAGCTGGAGGCCCTCGTTCCTTCTGTGCGGCTAGGCGGTCGTGTGCACCGGGCTAATGGCTGCCGGTCAGGTCCGGTGGAGCCTCGGCGGGTCTCCCGAGCACCTGAACCCGTACCGGCGGTACTGGCTCGCATAACGCAGGCTGCAGTACTCGCCCGCGCCGAGGCACTTGTGTCTTCCCCCGATCGTCGCCGGCACGTCACGCGAGCAAGCAGCGTGCGCAACCGGCGTTTCCGCGGCCGAGCTGCTCGTCGGCGTTCCGATCACGACCGCAACGGTCACGACGATGGCTAGACGTTGAAGCGATCCCATACCTGTCCTTTCTGCAGTGCGGACTCGGCCGACTCTGGACCAGTACTGGTGCTTCAGTAGTGGGGCCGGAGCAGCGCGCCCGTGTGCATGATCACGACGAGAGTCCCGAGGCACAAGGTGACAAGGGCCACCACGGGCACGACTTCTGTCAATGCTCTCGACGTCGCGGAGGTCATCTCGGCCCACGACTAGCCCGGCGTAATAAACGCTGTCGATGTGTTTGCTCGCT
>CAVUNG010000003.1:0-150049 GCA_963742805.1 uncultured Solirubrobacteraceae bacterium
GCAGCGGGGCGCCGTCGCGGCGCATCAGGCGCCCTTTGCGACGATCATCAGCTGCTCCGACAGCCGCGTGCCGCCCGGAGCTGATCTTCGGCGGTCTTCGGCCCGGGGAGCTCTTCGTGGCGCGCAACGCCGGCAATCTTGTCGACACGGCGACTTTGGGCACGGTCGAATACGGCGCCGCGGTGCTCGGCTCGCCGGCTCATCGTCGTCCTCGCCCACACGAGCTGCGGCGCGGTCAAAGCGGCCTGCGACGTCGTGACCAAGAACGCGACCTACCCCGGCGCCATCGGCCCGATGATTGATCCGATCCTGCCGGCCGCGCTCGCCGTGCGGGAACGAGCCAGGCGAATTCGTCAACAACGCCGCCGGGGAAAGCGCCAGGCGGACCGCCGCGCGCCTGACCGCGGCGAGCACGCTGCTTCGCCGGCCTCGCCGGCTCGGGCAAGCTCAAGATCGCCGCGGCGATCTACGATCTCCAGACAGGCGTCGTCAGCTATCTCGAGTGAGGAACGATGCGGCCCAATCCCCTTCTCCGGCGAGCGGGCGAAGGTTCACGACCCCGCGTCAAGCCCATAGAGCGAATGCAGCGTGCGCACCGCGAGTTCGGTGTAGGCCTCGTCGATCAGCATCGAGAACTTGATCTCGGAGGTGGTGATCGCGCGGATGTTGATGCCCTTCTCGGCGAGCGCCTTGAAGGCGCGCGCGGCGACGCCGGAATGCGAGCGCATGCCGACGCCGATCGCCGAAATCTTCACCACGTCCTGCGCGCCGTTGAGCCGGCGTAGCCGATCGCCTCGCTGCCGCGCCTCGAGATGTCCTTGGCGCGTCCGAAATCGGAGGCGGGCACGGTGAAGGTGATGTCGGTTGTCGTCGTGTCGTCGCGAGACGACCTGGATGATCATGTCGACGTTGATGTTGGCGTCCGCCAGCGGGCCGAAGATCGCCGCGGCGACGCCGGGCTTGTCGGCGACTTCGCGCAAGGTGATCTGCGCCTCGTCGCGGGAGAAGGCGATGCCGGTGACGACCTGCTGCTCCACAATATCCTCCTCATCGCAAATGAGCGTGCCGAGCTTCGGGTCGGCGGGGTCGTCGAACGACGACCGCACATAGAGCCTGACCTTGTGCACCATGGCCACTTCGACCGAGCGCACCTGCAGGACCTTGGCCCCGAGCGAGGCCATTTCGAGCATTTCCTCGAACGACACCTTGTCGAGCCGCCGCGATTTCGGCACGACGCGCGGGTCGGTGGTGTAGACGCCGTCGACGTCGGTGTAGATGTCGCAGCGGTCGGCCCCGATCGCCGCCGCGAGCGCGACCGCCGAGGTGTCGGAGCCGCCGCGCCCGAGCGTCGTCACCCGGTTCGTCGGCGCGTGCAAGCCCTGGAAGCCCGCCACCACCGCGATCTCGCCCCGCCTCAGGCCGTTCGACGAGCGCAGAGCCGTCGATCTTGGCGATGCGCGCGGATCCGTGCGCGCCGTCTGTGAGGAGCGGGACCTGCCAGCCCTGCCAGGACCGCGCATGGAGGCCCATGTCCTTGAGGACGAGGGCGAGCAGGCCCGCGGTGACGAGCTCGCCCGACGCGACCACGGCGTCGTATTCCGCGTTGTCGAAATGCGAGCCCGCCGCCTGGCACCAGGCGACGAGCTCGTTGGTCTTGCCCGCCATGGCGGAGACGACGACCGCGACCTCGCAGCCCGCGTCGACCTCGCGCTTGACATGGGCCGCGACGTTGCGGATGCGCTCGACGTTGGCGACGGAAGTGCCGCCGAATTTCATCACCAGGCGCGGCAAACGGGCCTCTGCTCGTCGGGGAACGCGCGGCTCGCGCGAGGAGACGCGGCGGCGTATAAAGGCGGGGGCGGCGCCGGTCAACGCCTTCGCCCGGAAGAGGTTTCAGTGAGCGCCAAGCCTGCGTCGAGCGTCATTTCGGCGGAAGTCGCGCGGTTCGACGCGCTCGGCGACTCCTGGTGGGACGCCGACGGTCCGATGGCGCAGCTGCACCGGCTGACGCCCGTCCGCGTCGGCTGGGCGCGCGACTGCGCCGTCCGGCATTTCCGGCGCGAAGCCGAGGCCGGCCCGCCGCTCGCAGGTCTCGAAATCCTCGACGTCGGCTGCGGGGCCGGGCTTTTCGCCGAACCCCTGGCCCGGCTCGGCGGCGAGGTGCTTGGAATCGATCCCGCTCCCGCCTCGATCGGCGTCGCCCGCCGTCACGCCGAGGAGACGGGCGCAACGCTCGCCTATCGCGTCGCGACCCTCGAGGAGGTCGCGGCCGAGCCGCGGCGCTTCGACATCGTCAGCGCGATGGAGGTCGTCGAGCACGTCGCCGATCCGGCGGAGTTCGTCGCCGCCGCTGCTTCGCTCCTCAAGCCCGGCGGCCTCTTTCTGTCATCGACCCTGAACCGCACGCTGAAGAGCTTCGCGCTCGCCATCGTCGGGGCCGAATACGTGCTGCGCTGGCTAGAACCTGGGACCCATCGGTGGGAACAGTTCGTCACGCCGGAGGAATTCTCCCTCGCCGCCCGCGGCGTAGGCCTGAAAGTCATGGAGCGCCGGGGCGTCTCCTACGATCCGCTGCGCCGGACCGGCGGCTGTCGGAGGACTTGAGCGTGAACTATCTGTTCGCCGCCAAGAAGCCGGGCGTGACGCAGTCACCAGTCGTCCGTCGCCAGTGATCAGTGATTAGCTCGAAAGCCCCTGATCACCGGTCACCGGTCACTGTTGACTGTTCGCTTGCATCTTTACCGGGCATTCCTTCTGCAGCCGCTCCATCGCCTGCGAGAAGCCGGAGAGCCAGAGTAGTCGTCTGTCGACTTGTTACCCTTGAGGGAAGCGGCCTTGATCTCGAGGCTTCGCCCCCTTCTTCATTTCGGCGATGAGCGCGCTCTCGCGCGCCGCGTTCTTCACCCAGAGATTGGCCCCCTTGGGGCAGAAGGTCGAAGCTCTCCTCGCCGACGGTCGCAAGCGGCGCGGCGATCGCCTTCGCCTTCCCTCCTGGCCTTCGCTCCGTGACGGCTTTGGCGCCTGCCTTGCCGATCCGGCTCTGCGTCGGACTTGGCGTCCGGTCTGGGGCCCCGCCGGCGACATCGAAGCCCACGATGAAGGAGACCTCGTTGCGCACGCCCTCGGCGGGGCGGTCGGAGATGAAGGCATATCCCGGGTCGCGAGTCAGATCGTCCGGCACCTCGCGTCTTCGGCTGGGCGAGGGACGTAGCAGATGCGTCCCTGGCTAAATATGGCGACCAACACGGTCCAGTCGCCGAAGGTGGCGATGAGACTGGGCTTGGCTGCGTCGCTCTTCTCGGTCTTCTTGGTGGCGGCCTGGGCGGTTGCGAGCGCCAGGACCAGTTCCTATTGCGGCAAGGCCAGCGGCGCGGATGCGCCAGCGAGGGGAAGGTGTAGGAAACGTCATCGATATCAGTCCTCGAGCCCCGCTCCAGAGCCGGCTTTTCGTTCCCCTTTGCCGAGGGATCGGGGCGAAATTCCGGCTTCTGGCTTTCCCCCGCGGGATCGGCCCTGTAAAGCTTTATTCAGTTAATGAAAAATGAACAAAATTGGGAGTTTGCGCAAATGAAAGCCTTGCTGATTTGCCCGTCGTTTGGGCCGGCGGAAAACCTGAAGGTGATGCAGGTCGAATTGCCGGTCGCCGGGCCGGGGGAAGCGGTGGTCGACGTCGCGTATGCGGCGCTCAACTTCTTCGACACGCTCATCATCGAGGGCAAGTACCAGCTGAAGCCTGAGCCTCCGTTCTCGCCTTCGGGCGAGTTTGCCGGGCGGATTGCCGCTCTTGGGCCGGGCGTCAGCGGCTTTGCGGTGGGCGATCGGGTGATGGGCTCGACCGGTTACGGGGCGGCGCGCGAGCAGATCGCCATCGCCGCGCAGCGGCTGGCCCTGCTTGCTCCGACGGACTCTGCGCTCGACAAGGCGGCGGGCCTCTCGGTCGCCTACGGCACGGCGCTGCATGCGCTCAAGCAGCGCGCCGAGATGGAGCCCGGCGAAACCCTTGTCGTGCTGGGCGCCTGCGAGGCTCGGTGGGTCTCGCGGCGGTCGAGATCGGCGCGGCGATGGGGGCTCGCGTGATCGCCTGCGCCTCATCCGAGGATAAGCTCGCGTTCGCCCGCCGGTACGGCGCGGCCGAGACGGTCAACTATGCCACGCAGGATCTGCGGGCCTCCCTGAAGGCTCTGACCGGCGGCAAGGGGGTCGACGTGGTCTACGATCCGGTTGGCGGCGCGCTGACCGAGCCCGCCCTGCGCTCCCTCGCCTGGAAAGGGCGTCTCCTCGTGATCGGCTTTGCGTCCGGAGAGATTCCGGGCCGCCGCTCAACCTGACGTTGCTCAAAGGGCTGCGACATCCGCGGCGTCTACTGGGGCGAATTCGTCAATCGCCAGCCTGAGGCCAATCGCGACAATGTGTCTCGGCTTCTCGACGGGGCCGAAAGCGGCGGCCTTATAGCGTCCACATTCACGCGAAATTCGCCCTTGAGGACTATCAGAAGGCCTTCGAGGCGATTGGCCAGCGCCAGACGCTTGGCAAGACGCTTCTCCAATTAACGTGAGATAACGTAAAAAATCATTTCAAGCCCCTTGCAAATTATGCTGCATTGCACAATATGCGGTCAGGGGGTGAGCGCCGAGGACCAATCGGCGGGGTCGTTATGACTGAGAAAAAGTCTCTTAACGCTCTAAATTCGTCGGCTTTGGCCGTCGGACATGGAAGCCTATCGCGACCATCTGCAGCGGCTGGATGCCCGCAGCCGGCATGAACGCTTCGGCGGCGGCATGTCGGACGACTTCCTCATCCACTACGCGGAGCGCTGCTTCGGCCAGGGCGACCTCCTGTACGGCGCCTTCGTCGAGGGCCATTTGTGCGGCGCAGCAGAGCTACGGTCCAACGAGGCTATCTGGAGCGAGCAGGCGCCGTTCGGGCGAACATTCACGCCGAGGCGGCCTTCTCGGTCGAGAACGAGCATCGGCGTCGCGGGATCGGCGAGAAGCTTTTCAGGCGCATCCAGCGCGCCGCGACCAACCATGGCGTCGAGACGATCGAGATCGTCTGCCTGCCGGACAACGTCGCAATGCGGATGCTGGCGCAAAAGTTCAAGACGCAGTTCACCTTCGAGGAGAGCGCGCTGACCGGCCGCTTGCGCGCGCGGCGTCCGACCGGGTTCTCGCTCATGCGGGAGGCTTCGGCCGACGTCCTCGATTTCGGCGCGGCCCTGTTCGACGCGCAATGGCGCGCGTTCCATGACGCCATCCAAGCCAAGGGGGACGCTTAGGAAGCCTTTGATTTGGCAGGCTGAAAGCGCTGAGCTGCGGCGATTGCTAACCTTCGCTGCCGTTGGCTTCGGCCGAGTGGCCGAGCAGATCGTCCTGCGCGGCCAGCGTGACGACGAATGGGCGAGCGCACCCGTCATCCGGCTTGCGCTCCTGCCGACGGTCGACGGCCTCGTGGCGCACGGTGGGCCGCCCGTCGGGAAATTCTCGTCCGCGCGATTTTGCCCGCGGCAACCCGCAGTTCGATGGCATTAACTGTCTCGCGCTGCGACGGTAGGCCCGGAGCTAAAGTTCAGGGTGGCGAGTTCGTCCGGATAGACGCCCTTCAGCACTTCGTCGAAGTGACGCCGGACAGAGCCCTTGCAGCCGCAGGCGATCGCACTGAGTTCCTTGGGGTCGGCGACGGTGAGGCCGCCGCGATGGGTTTCGACGATCTTGCGCGCTTTCAAGGACTAGATCACGCGACTGACATAGCTTCGGCCGACGCCAAGCATGTCGGCCAGCTGTTCCTGGGTCAGAGGCAAGCGCGCGTCGGAGGTCCGGCCGATCGCCGGGAGGAGCCATTTGGCGGTCCGCTGCTCGATCGAGTGCGCCGCGTTGCACGCGACCGACTGGAACACCTGCGCCATCAGGCAGTCCGCGTAACGGGCGAACAGGTGGCGGATCGACAGCGACTTCAGCTTCGCCCCCTCCAGCTGCGCCACGTCCATGCGGAGCAGCGGTCCCGGGTGCAGGACTTCGGCCCGGGAATAGGAGGGCAGGCGGCCCTGACTGACGATGCCGGCCATCGCGCCCTCGCGGCCGAGCAGCGCCGTCTCGATGGCGCGCCCATCGTCGAGCAAGACCCGGAAGCAAGGAGCGTCTGGCCACGGGTGCTCTTGCGCCCGCACGAACGGACAGTACACGATCGAATGGCGCGAGGACGGCGGCCCTTGTCTCTTGGGCCCGCCGCGCGACGGATTTCGTCTCGGCGTTCTCCGAAAGGCTTGCCGCCTCCGCCCCAAATGAAGATTCGCAGGACGTGGCGGCCCGAGGCGGCCCCCTAGCGTCGACCTCCATGCCTCTCGAGGCGCTCGGCGTGTAAGGGCGCCGAGCGGACCGTCGACGCAGCGCGAACTGCAGAGCCGCCAGGGCCTGGTCGCGGGCGATCACGTGCGCAAGTCTCGCAGAGGGGCTCGGCCGCGGCGGACAGGACGCGCCCTGACAGGTGGCGGTTCGGTCGGCCGCACGCGGCCGACCGCGGAGGGCCGCATGCGGCCCTCCGTAGGGGCCGCACATGTGCGGCCCCAGGGGTCGGCACATGTGCCGACCCCCGAGCCGGCGCATGCGCCGGCTCGAGCCGCGCAGCGGCCCCTAGACGTTCGCCAGCTCGGCGGTGATCTCGGCGACCGCCGACTTGGCGTCGCCGAAGAGCATCGAGGTCTCAGGCTCGTAGTAGAGCTCGTTTTCGATCCCCGCGAAGCCCGGGTTCATCGAGCGCTTGATCACGATCACCGAGCGGCTGTCGCTGACCTCGAGGATCGGCATGCCGTAGATCGGTGAGGACGGCGTGTTCTTGGCGGCCGGGTTCGTGACGTCGTTGGCGCCGATCACCAGCGAGACGTCGGTGCGCTGGAACTCCGGGTTCGCGTCGTCCATCTCCTTCAGCTGGTCGTAGGGCACGTCGGCCTCGGCCAGCAGCACGTTCATGTGACCGGGCATGCGGCCGGCGACAGGATGGATCGCGTAGCTGACCTCGATGCCCCGTTTCTCGAGCTCCTTGGTCAGCTCGCGCACCGCGTGCTGGGCCTGCGCCACGGCCATGCCGTAGCCCGGCACGATCACGACCCTGCTCGCGTACGCGAGCTGGATCGCGGCGTCCAGCGCGCTCACCGATTTGACGGTGCCCGCGTGCTCGCCGGCGCCTTCGGCACCCTCGATCGCGCCGCCCCCGCCGAAGCCGCCCGCGACGATCGCGGGGATCGAGCGGTTCATCGCCTGGGCCATCAGGTTCGTCAGGATCGTGCCCGAGGCGCCGACGATCATGCCCGCGACGATCAGCGCAGGGTTGTTCAGAGCGATCCCGGTCGCGGCCGCCGAGAGGCCGGTGAAGGCGTTCAGCAGCGAGATCACGACCGGCATGTCGGCGCCGCCGATCGGCAGCACCAGGAAGTTGCCGAGGAGGGCCGCGCAGACGAGCATGCCGATGAACAGGAGTTCGGAGTGCGCGCCCGCGCAGAGGTCGATGCCGGCCGCGAGCGCGAGCACCAGCAGGACGAGGTTGACGATCTGCTGACCCGCGCCGAGCGTGATCGGGCGGCCGGGAAGGATTTCCTGGAGCTTGCCGAACGCGATGTTCGAGCCCCAGAAGGAGATCGAGCCGACGATCGCCGCGAACACCGAGAACACCGCGATGTAGGTCGAGACAGCGCCGCCGCTGATCGTCAGCGTGCCCAGGTTGCCGACGATGTGGATCGTGTGCGAGCCGTAGGTCGAGCCGTGGCGGCGGAACTCCGCCCAGGCGATCAGGAACACCGCGCCGCCGCCGACGCCGTTGAACAGCGCCACCATCTGCGGCATCGCCGTCATCTTCACCTGGCGCGCCGCGGGCACGCCGACGGCTGCCCCGATCGCGATCCCGAGGACGATCAGCCCCCACTCCCCCTCGCTGGGGTTCAACAGCGTCGCGACGACGGCGATTGCCATGCCGACCGCGGCGATGCGGTTGCCGCGCACCGCGGTCGTCGGGCCCGCGAGGCCGCGCAGCCCCTGGATGAAGAGCGCGAAGGCGATGATGTAGAGGACGTAGATGAAGCTTTCGCTCTGCACCCACGAGGTCGCCAGCGGGGTCACGAGCTTCCCCCGTCCCCGCCGCCCGGCTCCTCGTCCTTCGGTTTCGGCTTGGCCTTGAACATCTCGAGCATGCGGTCCGTCACGAGGAAGCCGCCGACGATGTTGATCGTGCCGAAGATGATCGCGATCACGAGGATCACCTTGTTGAAGGTGTCGTTGCCGGCCAGCCCGATCACGAGCAGGCCGCCCAGGAGCACGATCCCGTGGATCGCGTTGGTGCCGCTCATCAGCGGGGTGTGCAGCGTGTTCGGCACCTTCGAGATCACGACGAAGCCGATGAAGCCCGCGAGCACGAGGATCGCGAGGTTGGTGGTCAGCACGCTGGCGAGCATCAGCCCGCGGCCTCCACGGCGGCTTTCGCGCCGTCGTTGACGATCTGGCCGTCCTTCACCACGCAGGCCCCCCTCACGATCTCGTCCTCCCAGTCGAGCTGCAGCGAGCCGTCCTCGCCCACGAACAGATCCAGCAGCGCCTGCACGTTGCGCGCGAACAGCTGGGAGGAGTGCTCGGCCATCTGCGCCGGGAGGTTCAGGGGCGAGACGATCTTGACCTCGTGCACGATGGTTGTCTCGCCGGGTCTCGTCAGCTCTGCATTGCCGCCGGACTCGCCGGCGAGGTCGATGATCACCGAGCCGGGCTTCATGCCTTCGATCGCCTCGGCGGTGACGAGCTTGGGAGCGGGGCGGCCGGGCACCAGCGCCGTCGTGATGACGACGTCGAAGCCCTTGATGGCGTCGGTGAGCGCCTGCTGCTGTTTCGCGCGCTCCTCCTCGGTCAGCTCGCGGGCGTAGCCGCCCTCGCCGCTGGCCTCGAGGCCGAGGTCGAGCCACATCGCGCCGAGCGATTCGACCTGCTCGGCGACCTCCGGGCGCACGTCATAGCCGGTGGTGCGCGCGCCGAGCCGCCTGGCCGTGGCGAGCGCCTGCAGCCCGGCCACGCCGACGCCGAGCACCAGCACCTTCGCGGGCGGGATCGTGCCGGCGGCGGTCATCAGCATCGGGAAGAAGCGGCCGATCTCCTCGGAGGCGAGCAGCACGGCCTTGTAGCCGGCGACGTTGCTCTGCGAGGAGAGGGCATCCATGGCCTGGGCGCGCGAGATGCGCGGGATCGCCTCCATCGCGAACGCCGTCGCGCCCGTGTCGGCCAGCGCCTTGGTGGTCTGCGGCGCGGTCAGCGGCGCCAGGAAGCCGATCAGGATCGAGCCCTGGCCGAGGCCGCGGATCGCTTCGGGGTCCGGCGGGGCGATCGTGACGACGACGTCGCTGCGCCAGACCTCCGCGGCGTCGCTGGAGATCTTCGCCCCCGCCTCGATGAACTGCTCGTCGCTGAGCAGGGCGTCCTCGCCGGCCCCGCTCTGGACGAGCACATCGAGGCCCTTGGCCTGCAGCTTGCTGACGACCTCCGGCACGAGCGCTACGCGATGCTCGCCGGCGGCGGTCTCCTTCGGGACTCCGATCCGCATTAGATGGTCGATTCGACGGTCATGTTCTTGGGGTGCCCGCCCGGCCCGTCGAGAGTCGAGCGAGCCGCGGACGCAGGGCGAAGCCCTTGCCGGCGGCAGGGGCGGGAGGCGGGATCTCTATCAAAAGGCTCGCGAAGGCTATCGGCGGCCTCGAGGGCCGCAGGACCGTCGGATCGACCATCTCGGAGGCGGGAAAGCTATCCGATCTGCAGGAGAGGTGGCGGCCCGGTCTTTAGACTTGTCCCCAGAGAACCCCGTGACCGTGAACCTGACCCGCATCTACACGAAGCTCGGCGACGGCGGCGAGACCCACCTCGGCGACATGAGCCGGGTCTCCAAGCTGCACCCCCGCGTCGAGGCTTACGGCACGATCGACGAGCTCAACGCGCAGGTGGGCGTGGCGCTGCAGGCCGAGGGGATGCCGGCCCGCTTCGCCGAGTGGCTCTCGCGCGTGCAGAACGACCTGCTCGATGTCGGCGCAGACCTCTCGGTGCCCGCCTCCGAGGACAACGAGCGCGAGCGCCTTCGCGTCACGCCCGAGTACACGGCGTGGCTCGAGCAGGCGTGCGACGAGGTCAACGAGAAGCTTCCGCCGCTGCGCTCGTTCGTGATCCCGGGCGGAACTCCCGCCGCGGCGCACCTCCATGTCTGCCGCACGGTCTGCCGGCGCGCGGAGCGCCGCACGATCGCCGTCGAGGACGCCAACCCCGAGGCGGTCCGCTACCTGAACCGGCTCTCGGACCTGCTGTTCATCCTCAGCCGCGCCGCCAACGAGACCGGCGCGGAGCAGCTGTGGGCGCCCGGCGCCCACGGCGCCGGCGGCGAGAGCTAGCTGTAGTCCGCTGGCTGCGGCGGGAACGCGCGCTGGCAGGCGCGCAACGCCGCGACGGCGAGCGCCATCCACAGCGAGGCGAGCAGGATGCCGCCGACCACGTCGCTCGGCATGTGCCACGCGAGCACGAGCAGTGCGACGCTCACCGCCAGCACGTAGGCCCCCGCCAGCACCGCGACGAACGGCCGCAGGCGTCCCGGCGCGACCAGGACCGCGCACAGCGCCAGCGCCGTCGCAGCGGTCGCATGCCCGCTCGGCCAGGAGGCGGCGTTGATCGACACGTAGGAGTAGCTGTCGTGGCTGTGGGCCAGCAGCGGCTTGAGCACCTCGGCGCTGAGCGGGGCGAGCGCGAGCACGGCGGCGACGGCGATCGCGGTGCGTGGCCGCTCGCCGGCCAGCGCGACGGCGACGAGCGCGACCCCCCAGAGGATGAACAGCGAGGGATCGAGGAGGTGGAGCAGGAATTTCAGCGCGGGTTCTACCCGCGCGGTGTCGAGCGTCGTGAATTCGTAGAGCACGACGGCGTCTTTGAAATGGATCGAGGACACCAGCGAAGCCAGCGCCCAGACGAGGGCGAGCGCGAACACGAGCGCACCGGCGACGGCGAGCGCCCGCGCGGGGCTGCCCGAGTAGGCCTCCGCCGGTTCGGAGAGGCGCCGCGGGCGGTCGATCACGGCCTGCTGTGACATGCGACCAGCCTAGAGAGGCGGCTTAAGAGGTCCTGAAAGGCGTCAGACGGGCGCGATCGGCAGCGGCCGCCCGGCGAAGGCCGTGAGCGCCTGCGCGGTCACCCAGACCGGCGTCTGCTGGCCGATGCGCGAGTAGCGCACGCTGCCTTCGGGACCAACGAGCGTCTCCAGGTAGGCGAGCGGCGAGCGGCTGCCTGCCCGCATGAGGTTGCCGGCGCTCACGCCGGCGGCGGCGAAGGCCTGGATCGCCCACGCCGTCGACTGTGCGTTCGACGGCCCGCCGCGCTGCTGCGGGAAGCCGCCGTCGAGGTTCTGGGAGCGGCGCAGGAACGCGGCGCCACGCGCGAGCGCGCGGCTGTATCCGCTCGCGCCGTGCAGCGCCTGCAGCGCCGCGGCGGTGTCGTCGATGTCGCCGCCGCCGCCGCCGGCGGCGTAGCCGAAGCTGCCGTCGCTTTCCTGCTGGCGCGCGAGCCAGCGCGCGGCCGCTCTGAGAACAGGGGCCCTCGGCCCATAGCCTGCGGCGCGCAACGAGAGGATCGCGAAGGCCGTGAGGTTCGCCAGATGGGAGAACGAGCCGTCCGAGGCCCGGTAGCCCAGGAGCCGGGATACGGGGTCCCCGCCCGGCAGCGAATGCACGGAGGCGCCGCAGGCATGCAGGGCGAGGATCGTGCGCTCGAGATCGCCGGGCCCATGCAGGCTCGAGGCTTCGCCGCGCAGGGCGTCGAGCACCGAATGACCGTCACGGGTGAGCTTCACCGGGTCGCGCCCGGCGGCGGCCAGCCCCATCGCCGCCCAGGCGGTGTAGAGCTCGCCGCTCGGCTGGCCGGGCGCCGCGCCGAAGCCGCCGTCCGTGTTCTGCGCTCCCTTCAGGTAGCTGAGCTCCTGCGCGATCGCGACCCGGTCCTCGCGCGCGGGGGCCGTCTTGGAGGCGTTGGCACACGCCGTCAGGCCGAGCGCCAGCAGCGGCACGCACAGCACGGCCAGCATCGCCGCGGGCGGACCGCCGAGCAGCGCACCCGGGCGCCGCGACGGCGCGTCCTCCCAGCGCACCTCGAGCCGCCCGCGCACCCTGGTGAGGATGCGCCGCAGGCCGGGCCCGAAGGCGAAGCCGAACGCGAACGAGGCGCCGACGTGCGTGAGGTCGAACGCCAGCGCCGCGCCGAGCACGAGGCCGAACGCCGCGAGGCTGTGGTTGCCGCTGCCGATCCAGGTGTAGAGATCCATGACGAGGTTGAACATCTCCGCGGCGATCGCGCACGCGAGGGCGATCGCGAGCGCCTCGCCACGCCGGCCCCGGGGCAGCGACAACGGCCGCGCGAGCATCGCGCCGAGGACCCCGACCAGACCCCAGCCGAGCATCTGCCACGGCGTCCAGGGGCCCTCGCCGAGCAGGATGTTGGAGGCCAGGCCGCCGATCGCGCCCACCGCGAAGCCGGGCCCGGCGCCGAATGCGAGCCCGCTGACGAGCACGATCGCGGTGATCGGCTTCACGTCGGGCACCGCCGCGAAAGCGTCGCGGCCGAGCGCAGCCAGGGCCGCCAGCGTGGCCACGACGGCGATCAGCTTCGCCGGCGGGCGGCTGCGCTCGTACCACCAGAACGCGGCGCCGAGCGCCCCGAGGACGAGGGCGAAGGAGGCGAGCTGCCAGCTCACGGCACCTCCTCCACGGGGCGCGGTCCGAGGTCCGCCAACTCCGCGGGCGTCTCGCGGGCGGCGCGCAGCAGCGCCGCGCCCTGCTCGGGCAGCAATGCGCCGCCCGCGCCGTCGAGGATGCGCGCCGTCTCGGTGGCGAAGTACCAGCCTCCCGCGAGGATCTCCTCGATCGGACCGTCGGCGATCACGCGGCCGTCGGCCATCAACACCGCACGGCGGGCGAACGTGGCTGCGAACTCGGCGTCGTGGGTGGCCACGAGCACCGCTGTCCCGTCCGCGGCGCGCGCCCGCAGCCAGTCAGCGAGCCCGGCCTTCGCGGCGCGGTCCATCCCGCGTGTGGGCTCATCGAGCGCGAGCACGGCCGCCGGCTCCTCGCCGCCGAGCACGATCGCCAGCGCCAGGCGCTGGCGCTCGCCGCCCGACAGGTCGCGCGGGTGGCGCTCGCCCAGGGCCCCGAGCCCGAGCAGCTCGAGCGCCTCGGGCGCGGCCTCCTCGCAGACGCGCTCGTGGAGCAGGTAGTCGTTCGGGTTCTGCAGCAGCAGCGCGACACGTCCCGATGGGCGCACCGTGCCCCGCGTCGGCGCCAGCAGCCCGCCCGCGTGGCGCAGCAGCGTCGACTTCCCCGCCCCGTTTCGTCCCATCAGGACCACCGTCTCCCCCGCGCGCAACGAGAGCTCGACGCCGCGCAGGACGGCGGGGCCGTCGCGCAGCTCGTGCCAGAGGCCGCGCAGCTCGAGCGCCGGCTCGGGCCCCTGCCGTCGCCGCCGCCAGGGCCGGCGTCCGGGGGTGTGGACGGTCGACTCCGGACGCTCCCCCGGCTCCGGAGGCGCGGGCAGCAGCCCGCGGCGGCGCAGGGTCGCGCGGGCCTGCTTGACCCCGGCGGGCGGCGGCGCGAGGCCGGCGCCCTCGATCAGCCGCGCCGCCGGCGTCTGCAGCGCGCGCTGCTCCCGCGCCGCCCATTCCAGGAACCCGCGCGGGTCGCCGTCGAAGGTGATCGCGCCGCAGTCCATCGCGAGGACCCGGTCCGCGGCCCCGAGACAGCGCTCCAGGCGGTGCTCGATCAGCAGCACCGCCGTATCGGACTCCTGGTTGAGCCTTCGCAGCTGCCAGATCAGCTCGTCTCCGGCGACCGGGTCGAGCTGGGAGGTCGGCTCGTCGAGCAGGACGAGCCGCGGACGGGCGACGAGGGCGGCGCCGAGGGCGACGCGCTGCAGCTCGCCACCGGAGAGCTCCGCGGTGGGGCGATCGAGCAGCTCGCCGATGCCCAGCGCGAGCGCGGCCTCCTCGACGGCGCGGGCGACCGCGGCCGGCCCCCGCCCGAGGTTCTCGACGGCGAGGGACAGCTCGGCCCGGACGGTGCTCATCACGACCTGGGTCTCGGGGTCCTGCAGCAGCGTTCCCGCGAGCACGCCGATGTCCGCGGGGGTGGCCTCGCGCGTGTCGAGGCCCGCGACGGCGACCCGGCCTGAGAACGAGCCGCCGTGGAAGTGCGGGACCAGGCCGGCGGCGGCCCTCAGCAGCGTCGACTTGCCCGACCCCGAAAGGCCGGCGAGGACACAGAACTCACCGGGCGCGATCGTCAGGTTGACGTCGCACAGCGCCGGCGCGGCGGCGCCGGCGTACGTGTAGCCGACATGCTCGAAGCGCAGAGCGCTCACGGCTCGATCCCCCGCCGGTCGGCGAACGGTGCGAGCGCGACGGCCACCAGCGCCAGCGCCGTGAGGATCGTCGCCGGCCCGCTCGCCATCGAGACGAGCGGGTAGGCGGTGAAGTCGGCCGCGCCGCTTGCGCGGGCGGCGGCGACGATCGCGAGCACGCCCGCGGCTGCGCAGGCGAACGCGAGGTCGTGGCGCGAGCGCGCGTGCCGTGGCCGGCGCGCGCGGCCGCCGGCGCCGTACCCGCGCATCTCGAGCACGGCCGCCACGTCGAGCGCCCGGTCGAGCGCGCCCTGCACGGTGGCGCGCAGCACCGCGACGCGCGCACGGGTGCCGCGGGCGCCGCCGTCGGCCCGGCAGCGTTGCGCCTCGGCGAGGCGTCTGGCGTCCTGGCCGAGGACACCGACCATCCGTGTCGCGAGCGCCGCGGTGAGGGCCGAGTGAGGCGAGAGCCGCCGCAGCGCCAGCAGCAGCTCGTCGGGGTCGGCGGCGCACACGACGAGCAGGCAGGCCAGCGCGACGACGAGCAGCCGTAGCCCGAACACGAGGCCGTAGACGACCGCCTCGACGGTCAGGTTGACCTGGCCGAGAACACCCCATTCGCCGAGCCGCGCGAACACGGTCAGCCCGCCGCGGTTGACGAGCACGTTGATCAGCACGGTGGCGATCAGCAGCGGCAGCACGCTCGCGCGGGCGGCGGCGAGCAGCTGGCGCCCGACGCCCGACGCGGCCGCGGCGAGCAGCACCGCGGCGAGCAGCGCCCCGAGCAGGATCGGGTTTTCGAGCAGCAGCGCCGACAGCGCCAGCGCGCCGCCGTAGGCCGCGACCACCGTCGCGCGCGCGGCGTGCAGAGGGCTCGCGCGGCGGCGGTAGGCGATCCGCCCGGCCGCATCGAGCGCGCTCACGGCGCCACCGGCAGCGGCTGCGGCCCGGCGGCCGTGACCGCGAGCGCGAAACGGTTGCGAAGCGTCGCTTCGCTGAGCGAGCCGGCCGCCAGCGCGACGCCGGCCGGGTCCGTCCCCGTGATGACCCAGATCGGCACGCGTTCCTGCGCGGCCGTCGCGGCAACCAGACCGGCGCCCGCGCCCAGCGCGCGCACGGCGTGTCCGTCCTGGTCGAGCAGCGTCAGCGTCGTCCCAGCCGCGTTCGGGGTCGCATAGACGCCGCTTGCGCGCGGGCCGCTTTCGAGCGGCGCCAGCAGGCGTTCGGCGCGCAGTTCGCGCCACGGGCCCACCAGCACGCGCAGCAGCTCCGTGCCCCCGCCCGCGCCGAGCGCGCTCGTCGCCGCGGGCACGCCCGCCTGCTGCAGGCGCGTGGCGACGGCGCCGCACGAGCTGCCGGCTTCGCGCGAGCATTCGACGCGGACAGGCAGGCGCTTGCCGCCGATGCCGTGCAGGAACGGCTCGGGGTAGGAGCCGATCACCGCCGGCACGTCCTCGGTCGCGCTCCAGTCGTGCAGGTCCCACCAGATGCGATCGCCCGCGTTCACGTCGGTGGCCGCGGCGCCCTTCTGAGCCTCGACGCCGTTGACGTAGTAGAACCAGTCGTGGGGGCGGCGGCCGGCTTCGCCGCCTTCGACGCCGCCGATGCCCTGGACGAACCCGCCGCCGTAGCGGGTGTGGACGCTGAGGTTGCGCAGCAGCAGGCTCATCACGGTGTCCTGCCCGCTGACCTTCGGGCGCGGTGCGAAGTGCAGGACCTGAGCGCCGAAGTCGCGCGTCACGGTCAACTGAACGGACCCGGGCGTGCTGCCGGCGCCGAGCCCGCAGCCGCCGAGCGCCAGCACGCAGCCGAGCCCGAGCAGCAGGGCTCCCAGCTTCATCTCACCGTCACCGTCTGCGGGAAGGCGGGGACCGAGCCGGGACGGGCCGCCGCCAGGGCGTAGGTCCCTGCGCGCGAGGGCGCCCGCAGCGTCACGACACCCGAGCCGCCCGTTGTCGCTGACGCCCCGGCGAGCGTCACGCGCGCGCCCGACATCGCCGCGCCGCGCCCGTAGTTGTCATAGCCGCTCACCCCTACACGCAGGGCGCCGCCGCGGGCGACCGACGAGGCGGCGGAGAGCGCGAGGCTGCGCTGGCATCCGCCCGCAAAGGCCTGGCACCAGAACCACAGCACCTGCGCGCCCGGCGCGAGCAGCCGCCCGTTGCCCTGCGCGCCGCTGGGGTCGCCCGCCCCCGTGGTGCCGCCGGCGTTGGCGACCTTGTACTCCCAGCCGTTCTGGCCGTGGTTCCTCTCGCCGTCGAGCGAGTAGACGAAGAGCTGGCCCGAGGCGCCCGGCGAGCTCGTGCAGTGGCCGTAGTCGCGGATCGCAAAGCCGGGACCGCCCGCGAGGTGCAGCTCCGCGAGCGCCGCGAGCGGTGTGCCGCCCGCGACGCCACACGTCCGCCCGCCGACCCTCACGCTCACCGCCGCGGAGCTGACCGAGCGCGCCGGCGAGAGCACGACGTTGCCGGCGCCCACGACCATGATGCGTACGGTCGCGGCCGCCGTCCTCGCACGGGCACCGGCCGAGGCCGGGATCAGAGCCGAAGCGGCGAGGACCGCGGCAAGCAGCAAGCCCCGGCCCGCAACCGCAACCCCTCCCCTTCCCCTCAACTCATCCGACATAGAAGACCACGCGCGAGGTCCCACGCGCCAGAGCGATCGTGTTGCCCGCCGCATCCGCACCCGTCACGTCCAGCACGTAGCGCCCCGGTGCCAGCGCGGAGGGGAGCAGGTAGGAGAAGGTGCCCGTCGAGGCGACCTTGAACGGCGTGGCGGCGCCGCAGCGCGCCCGCGCGAAGCGCTCGCGCACGCCGTCATAGCCCCAGCACCGACCCTTGTGCGACCGCCTCAGCGAGAGGCTCACGCTCGTCACCGCGCTGTGCGAGCTGACCTGGCCGGCCAGCAGGCGCGGCGCGCCGTGACGGGAGTAGTGGCTGCCGTTCGTGACGCTCGAGAGGTGCGCCACGAGGGCGTACGGCCCTCTGTACGGCGGCGCGTTGTAGGTCGGCAGGCAGTCGCCGCACGGCGGCGCCGAGCCGCACCCTCCGTCGCCCGGCAGATGGGCGCAGACCGTCACCGGGACCGACGCGGCAAACCCATGGCCTGCGGCCTGCAGGGCGAAGCTTCCAGCCGACGCGAGCGTCACGGTCGCGGCCCCGCCGGCGCCGGTCGTCGCGGACGCTCCGCCGCCGGATACGGTCGCGCCTTCGGCGGGTTCGGGCGTGCCCTGCCCCGGTTCGGCGAATGTGCCGGCCGGCGTGCGCACGACCTGCACCTTGACGGTGAACGGCTGGCCGACCGCAACGACCGCCGGCGCTCCGGAGAGGATCAGCGGCAGCACCGTCGGCGCGAACGGCGGCGGCTCGCGGTCGGCGACCATCAGCACTTCGTCGCCTTCGGAGAGCGTGTCGGTGCAGATGCCCCCTCCCCATTTGTAGTCGACCCACTCCGCCCACGTGCTCGATTCGTGTTCGAAGGACAGCGTGCGCCCCAGGATCGTTTCGGTGAAGTCGCCGCTGCCGCCGGCCTCCCCGTGGTCCCAGTTGCCGGCGACCGCGAGGTTGATCGCGGCCGCCACGCTGTTCGGGGCGCATTTGCTCACCGGCTCGGGAGCCGAGAGCGTGACGGTCGTCTGCGGAAGCAGCGTTTCGCCTTCGGCCTCGACCCTGACCTTGACGGTGGGCCCGGCGAGCGCGGACGCGGGCAGAACGAGAGCAGCGAGGAGGCACAGCAATACGGCCATGACCGGAACGGTCCGGCGGGCGGATGGTGCGTCTTGCATTGGAGCCGACCCCTTTCCACGAGGGTTTCTTGGGCTTCGGTCGACGGCAGGTCTCCTGGCTCCCGGGATACCCTCTCGCACCTTCCCGGCCCTCTGCGGGCCAGTGGCCAGCGCCGCCAACGGCGCTTGCGAGACGGCGTCCCCGGTCACAGTGGCGGGTCCGCGCCGGAATCACACCGGCTTCCCTTGACCACCGACCTCGAACGTCGGAAGTCTAACCGACGCGGGTTCACAGGAAAGTCAAACCGGCGGCGCGCCAGCGCGTAACCTCGGCGGCTCGGCAACGCGAGACAGGAGACCCCTCGATCCTTCGCGGATTCGCAGCGAGCGCTCGCCCATGGGCGCGCCTTGGAGCGCTCGCCCTCGGCGCACTGCTGGCTGCCGCGTTGTCGAGCGCCGCGCCCGCCCGGGCTGAAACGACCCCCACCGTGACGACCGGCAGCGCCTCGGAAGTGAGCATCGCATCCGCGACGCTCGCCGGTTCGGTCGAAAGCTCCTCCGCGCTGCAGGGCTGCTGGTTCGAATGGGGGGTCGCGCCCCACTTCGAAGCGAGCGCGCCGTGCAGGCCGGCGAGCCCCGAAGGCTCGTTCGTCCCGGCGAGCGCCGAAGCGGCCGGCCTGCAGATGGGGACCACCTACACGTGGCGCCTTGCGGCCGTGAACGCCGCCGGCGTCACCCACGGGCTGACCGGAGCCTTCACCACGCTGGGCTACCCGCCCGCCGAAACCCCGGTCGCGAGCGAACAGCTCTCCTCCGGCCCGGCGCTGGGGCCGCTGCCCGAGCAGATCCCGGCAGCGCACGGCCACTTCGAAGACGGCCTGTACATCGCCTACTGCGCCTCGTCGGCGGCTCTGGCCGCCAGAAGCGCCCCGCGCGCCGCCGCCGCGATGGCCGACCACACGGGCTGGCCGGCGGTGCAGTGCCTGAAGATGGACAAGGGCACGTACGGCTTCGGGCACGCGCTCGTGGGACTGCCCGGCGTGCACAACTTCCTGCTCGGCGGCTACGGCAACGACACGATCTGGGGCGGGAACGACGGGGACGTGATCTGGGGCGACTACCAGCCCTCCGGCCAGCACACGACCGAGCGCGACCGGCTGCACGGCGGCGCCGGGAGCGACTGGATCTACTCGAGCCACGGCCACGACGAGATCTGGACAGGGGCCGGCGAGGACCACGTCGCCCTCGTGTACGGGCGGGGCACAGTCCACTGCAACGGGCCCGGCCTGAAGACGCTCGTGATGCGGCTGCTGAAGCGCAAGCGCCACTGGCGCCTCGTCGGCTGCCGCCACATCCACATCGTCCCCTACCGGGCGTGAGCGCTCGCGTCAGCCGGACTCGACGGCCCGCTTGAGCCGCCCGAGCCTCGTCTCCCAAGCCTGCCCGGCGTCGTTCAGCCAGGCCGCGGCGGGCGCGATCGCCTCGCCGCGCAGCCCGTAGCGGACCTCGCGGCCGCCTCCCGGGAGCCGCTCCAGCAGCCCGGCCTGCTCGAGCGTCGCGATGTGCTTGGCGACCGCCTGCCTGGTGATCGGCAGCTGCGCGCTCAGCTCCGGCACGCTGGTCGAACCCTCGTGGAGGAGCGTCTGCACGACTCCCCGGCGCGTCGGGTCGGCGAGCGCACCGAACACCCCGTCCAGCGCGGCCGAGCCGCGACGCGCCGCCGTCGCGCTCAAGCGGCCACCAGCGCGAAGCTCGCCGCCATCGCGGCGATCGGAAAGCGCGGCGCGGTCTCGGTGACGGTGACACGGGTGCGCGCGTCCCCCGGCTCGGCCGCCGGCAGCGCGACGATCTCGAAGTCGACGCGGGTGAACGGCTCCTCTTCGGAGGCCCACCACCAGCTCAGGCGCGTCGGCGCGTCGATCGTCTCGACGTGGATCTCGCGGCCGGGCTCCTCGAGCCAGCGCTCGCGGCCCTCCTCGGTCACGAGCGCCTCGAAGACCTCCTCGGGCGAGGCCTCGACGTCGATCTCGCGACGCACCCGGTCGGCGTCCTGCGTCTCCGGCTCGAACAGCTCCTTCTCGACCAGCGTCATCGCTTCCTCCTTGACAACCAATTGGTTGCTATCGTAGGTCCGACAACCATCCAGTTGTCGAAAGGATAGCCCACATGCCCCTGATCCCGATGGTCGTCGAGCAGAGCCCCCGCGGCGAGCGCTCGTTCGACATCTACTCCCGCCTGCTGAACGAGCGCATCGTCTTCATCGGCACCGAAGTCAACGACGAGGTCGCCAACCTCGTCGTCGCCCAGCTGCTTCATCTCGAGAGCGAGGACGACCAGAAGGACATCTCGCTCTACATCAACTCGCCGGGCGGAGTCGTCTACTCGGGCCTGGCGATCTACGACACGATGCAGTTCGTCAAGCCCGACGTGCAGACGATCTGCTTCGGGGTGGCGATGAGCATGGGCTCGCTGCTGCTCGCCGGCGGCGCGCCGGGCAAGCGCATGGCGCTTCCGAACAGCCGCATCCTCATCCACCAGCCCTCAGGCGGCTTCCAGGGCCAGGCGGCGGACATCGAGATCCACGCGCGCGAGACGCTGGAGCTGCGCCGGCACGTCGATGAGATCTACGCGCGGCACACGGGCCAGAGCCTCGAACGCGTGCACGACGACATGGACCGGGACCGCTACTTCACCGCCGAGCAGGCGCGGGAGTACGGGCTCGTGGACAGGGTGATCTCCTCGCACGAGCTGACCCGGATGCGAACGGGGTTCGGGGCGCGGGAGGAGGCGGCGGCCTGAGCCAGGGGCCGCGGACCTGGGGGGAGCCCGCCTCCGCGGAGCGGGACAGCCGCAGGGTCGACGAACGTCGGAGCGACGCCGCGGGGCCCGGTCAAAGCCCTGACCAAGTGAGAGCAACCTCACTTGCTGCGCTGCCGGATGGGTAGGAAGACGGACGAGAAGCCGCCCGTCTCAGAAACCTCTCAGCCGACAGCAAGGGCGCGTTGAGGCCGGGCGTCGAATCTGCCCTCGACGACGGAAAGCAACTGAAAGGACTATCCCTCGATGTCTCTCCCAATTGCGATCGCACTCAACATCGTTCTCTGTATCACGCTGCTGGCCGGGCTCGCCTGGATGATGTCCCACCCGCGCAAGCTCAGGCCGCATGTTTCGACGACCGACCGTCACCGTCTCTCGCTCGTCGAGCAGGAGATCCGCTTCGACGACGAGCAGGACCGTCGCGCCGCGTAGGCCGAGGGTCGCCCGGCGCGCCGTGCCGGCCGCCCATGCGCCTCAGACCCAGCCGAGCACCGGCCCGAGGATCAGGCCGGCGAGAAGATCAACCGCCCCGAGCGTGCCGACGACGGCGATCTGCCGTCGTCGGTCGTTCATGTCGTAGACCCAGAAGCAGACGACGTAGAACGTCAGATAGCCGAAGACGACGATCACCGGGAAGGTGGCGACGTTCCACCACCAGTAGTGCCAGTGAAAGACCCCGTCGGCGTGAAGCAGCAGCTCCACCCCGACCGAGACGACCGACAGCAAGATCGCCAGCGCCCAGCGGTTCGGGATACCGAGTATGCGCAGGCTGCGGTCGGCGGGCAGCAGCTTGGTGAAGATGACCCCGTTGATCGCGAAGAACAGCGAGATCTCGACCGTCAGGCCGATCAGGATCACGTAGCTGCTGCGGCCGGTGACCGTCCAGAGGGCCGCATCGCCGTTCAGATGCAGCACGAGCGCGTTGATCAGCTCGTTGGCCCAGTCCATGAACCAGAAGGCCAGGCCCGCGAGGATCGCGCTCCAGTTGCGCCGCTCGATCTCGACGGCGTAGACGTAGACGACGAGCGCGAGCAGGGTGATCGTCGACCAGTCGAGCTGCCCTGTACGACGAAGCAGATGCTCCGCTTCGCGGGTGAACGTGGTCACGGCGAACATCGGCCCCCCTCCTTGCGCTGCGGCTTGTTCAGGCGCCGATGACGGCCAGGTCGCTACCGGTGTCGCCGAGCGCCAGGCGGTCTTCCTCGCCGAGGCGCATCCCTTGGGCGAGCAGGCGCCCGGCGTGCTCGAGGTCGTCGGAGCGGCCGACGGTGAGCGCCGCCTTGACGGCGCCGTCCTGCAGGTAGAAATTGGTGAAGTTGCCCTCCTCGATCGAGCCGCGGAGGATCTCCTCGTCCCAGCCGTAGGCGGGCCCGACGTACTCCAGGCCGCCCCAATCTCCGAGGTCCGAGAAGAAATAGGGGACGACTTCGTGGGGCACGTCCTTGCCGAGCATGTTGAGCGCGGCCGTCTTGCCCTGGTTGAACGCGACATCCCAGTGCTCGATCCGCACCGGCTGCCCACCGTGGAGCGGCGAGTCGTATTCGCAGATGTCGCCCGCGGCGAAGATGCCTTGCACCGAGGACTCCAGGCGCGAGCTGCAGCGCACGCCGCCTTTGTCGCCGATCCCGAGACCCGCTTTGCCCGCGAGCGTCACGTCCGGCGTGACCCCGGCGCCGATCACGACGGCGTCGGCGTCCAGCGACAGGCCGCCGCGCGTGATGACGCGCTGGACGCGACCGTCGCCCTCGAAGCGCTCCAGCTCGTCCTGGCCGTGAACCTCGACCCCGTGCTCCGTGAGCAGCCGTTCGAAGTAGCTCCCCGCTTTCTTTCCGAAACCGCGTTCGAGCGTCACCTCCTCCTGCATCACGATCGTGCAGCGCTTGCCGAGCATCGTCAGCGAGGCCGCGACCTCGCAGCCGATGTAGGAGCCGCCGATCAGCACCACCCGCTCGGCGTCGGCGACGCCTTCGCGGATGTGGTCGGCGTTGCCGAGGGTCCGCAGGTAGTGGATCTGCTCCAGGTCGCAGCCCTCGACGTTCAGCCGCCTGACGTTGGCCCCGGTGGCGACCAGCGCCTTGCCGAAGCCGACCTCCTCCTTGGTCGAGAGCTTGACGGTGCGCGCCTGCGCGTCCAGGGCGGTGACGCTCGTGCGCGTCAGCAGCTCGATGTCCTGCTCGCCCCAGAACTCGTCGGGGCGGAAGAACGTTTCGGCGCGCTCTTTTTCGCCGCGCAGGTAGCTCTTGGAGCAGTCGGGGCGGTTGTAGGGCGGATCGGGCTCGCGGCCGACAAGCAGGATCGAGCCCTCGGCGCCTTCCTCGCGCAGCCAGCGCGAGCAGTTGCCGGCGGCCAGGCCGCCGCCGATCAGGAGGTAGTCGACCTCGCGGTCGGGCATCGGCTGGACCCTACCCGCATCTGGGCGCCTGGCTGCTCTCGAGGCCGCTTCAGAGCCCGGGTGGGTGCCTGACCGACCAATGCGCCCAGGTCGGTATGCGGTCGAAGATCCGCCAGCGCGGTCCGTCCTGGTCGCGGTTCGGCCCCACGTCGGTTCCGTTGTGGCTCGTGTCAAGACGCAGGCCGGCTATGACCGCGAACACGTGCGGCGTCGGCGAGTCGGTCGCGTAGATGGTCACCCAACGCCCCGGTCCCGGCCGGCCCCATCCCACGTAGTCCTGAGCCAGTGGGTTCTCGCGGACGACTTCGTCGAGCGCTCTGACGCCCGACCTGACGAAGACGTAGTTGATCGTGCTCGAGCAGTCCTCGTCGGGAGCGCCGAGGGGGTCGGGGTGACCATCTGGGCCGTAGGGGAGCAACTGGAGCTCATTTCCGGCGATCAGCATCGCCTGCACGGCGGGCGGCGCCTGCACCGGGATGAGCGCCACATGGCCGTCCCCGGGGGCCAACCGCGCACTGCTGCCTTCGATCGTCTCCACCGGCGTCGGCGTCCGCGCTTGGACCGCTTGTGCCCAGCCGTCGCCTTCCGCCACTTCCGACGCGGCGGCCGCCGGCGCCGCGTCGCGGTACCGGGCGGCCCATCTGAGCACCGACGCGACGTATGACCACGAGTGGTTGTACGCGAAGATCGCGCTCCGGTAGCTCCGCGGGGCGCCTGTCGCGCGAAGATAGTTCGCGGCCGAATAGATCGCGTCGGCCGGATCCCAGCGGTCGCGGCGACCGTCGCCGTCACCGTCGACGCCGTAGATGGACCAGGTGGAGGCGAGGAACTGCATCGGCCCACCCGCACCCGCGGGGTTGACGGCCCCCTCGACCCGGCACGACGGATCGGGGTCCCGGCCGTGGTCGCACTCGACCTTCCCGATCCCGGCAAGCACCGCCCAGTCGATGCCGTAGCGAGCACCCGCCGCGCGGTAGAGCTCCAGGTAGGTGCTCGGAATCCCCGCGAGACCCGCGGCCGACGGCACCTGCTCCGAGCTCGGCAGTTGCATCACCGAGCCTCCGCCAACGGCGGCGAGACACGTGACGCCCGCCCACGCGATCGCCAGACCGCCGGCGGCGATGATCGCAAGTCGCGGAGCTCCAGAAGTCGCGGCGGCCCTCATGGCCGGCCGAACCCGAGTTGTTTTTTGCGTCCTTCGGCGACCTCGCGCGCATCTCGCATCACGGCCGATTCGCGCCACTCCGGGCGCGTCGGCTCCGCACCGTGGTCGCGGGGGACGGAAGCGCGACTCACACGATCCTCACGCGGCACGGCGACCCGGGTGTCGCGGACCCGTCGCAGCCCTCGCTCCGTGCGCCGGGCGCTCAGCTCGCGATCGATCTCCAGGCGTGCCCGACGCTGATCTTGGGTCTGCAGCCCGGCGTAACGCTCGGGCGTCAGACCTACGAGGCCGGCGAGCGCCACGTAGTCGCGACCCTGTTCTCCCCGGGCGCGCTCGAGCGCCGACGGCAGCTCGGCCTGACGGTCGAGCATGCCGGCGGCAGACGAAAGGCCGGCGACTGACACCTGGCCCCGGCGTCCCACGGCCGAGGCGGCCTGGGGAGCCGACCCCGCCTGCTCCGTGAGCTGGCGCTCGACGCGGGCCTCCCGGACCGAGAGCCTCGCTGCGCGCCGGCGCTCGCCCGCCGCCAGTGCGCTCGCCTTGGCTCGCTGGATACGCGCGAGCTGCGAGCGCTTCGCCGCAAAGCTGGTGAGCGCGGCCCGTCTCCGGGGCTCGGACAGCGGGCGCTGCCCGGCCATGAGACGCCTCGCCTGCTCGTCCCTCTCGGGCGCGATGCCGGCTCTCACCGCCGGCGACGTGCGCGACAGGAGCGGGCGCCGGCCCGGCGCTCGCGGCGGTGTGATCACGCCGGCGCCGGAGCCCGAGTTGCGGCGCTGCCGCTCAGCGCCGCCACGGAGGTCGCGAAGCTCACGTCGCAGCTTCAGCGCGCGCGTGGCCTTGACCGTCTGCGTCGCGCGACTGACCGTGCCCGGAGCGCGCGCGAGGATCTCGTGACGCTTCACGAACGCGCCCCACCAGAACGCGCTCAGCAGCATCCAGTCGGCCCACCAGCCGAGCCCCCTCAGCGCCTCGAGCACGGCCATGACCGCGAGAACCACGCCAAGCAGAAACGCGTAGACGAGCTTCGCGACGACCGCGCCGAACAGCCGTCCGGCCCATCCGCGGAAGGCACTGCGCCCACCCTCCCCCAGCGCCGGCACCAGCACGACGCCCGGCGTCAGCAGGAGATAGAAGAGGCTGAGGATCGCCGCGAGCACCAGCCGCAACCCGATCCAGCCGAGCAGCAGCAGCATGCCGAGGACGCCGATCAGGATCAGCATCAGACCTCCGACGCGGGGCCAGGTCCCAGAGTTGGTGCGGAACTCCGCCTCCGACGCACCCGGTCCGTTGCAAGAGGTCGCGTCGCTCGAGCGGCATATCGTCCGCAGCAGAGAGGACGTGTCATTGATGGAGTTGCGCTCGGGGCCATTCGGGGCGAGCGCCAGGAACTCGTCGCCGTTGGTCTGCGCTTCGCGCAGCAACCTCGCGCTGTCGAGGAGCCGCGAGTCACCCGCGCAGCTCGACCCGGTGCAGTGCGCTTCCCGCTGCTCGCGGTCCGCCAGGCGCAGCGCCGCTGCGTGCAGGCTGTGTTCGAGGCGCGACGGTTCGCGGCACCACGCGACGTCGCCGAACTCGAGGTAGCACCATGGCGCTTCCACGGTGGCCGCGAAAACAGCGCTCATGCTCTGGGCCAGGACGCGTCCCGGCGAGGCCGGCGCCCCGTCCGCCGCAGCCGCCAGCGTGCCGAGCCCGGCTTCGCCGCTCCATGCGCTGAGCGCCCCGACGGTGCCTGCCGGGTCGACCATCAGCCAGGTCCCGCCTCCGATCATCGCGAGCATCGCGAGCGCCTCACCGAGTGTCTGGCCCACTCTCCGGCGAACGAGGCCGTGATAGGCGAGGAGCCCCGCCGCGATCGACAGCGCGAGCGCGAGCAGCGGCGCCGTGAGCACGTTGCCTGCGTGCGACAGGCTCGATTGCAGGCTGCGGGCGGACGCGCCCTGGAGTAGGTCCAGTCCGAAGGACCATTCGAGCATCACCACGAGGACGTGGACGAGCCAGACGACGGCCAGCCAGAGCGGCGCCACGAACAGGTCTTGCACGGTGCTGAGCAGGCTGCCGCCGCTGAGCGGGATCAGGCCGGTGTCGATGTGGACGTCCAGGCCGAAGTTCCCCGTGGGCGCCCCGGCCGCCGTGAAGCCCGAGGTTTCGCAGTCGCGGCGAGCGCCGGCGTCGAGTTCGGGGGCCAGAGGCGAGCCGCACGCCGGGCTGCCGAGCCCGTTGTTCACGAGCGGGTCGGCCTGAGGGCGTTCGGCCGCGGCCGGCCGACCCGGTTCCGATGGGTTGGGCGCTGCGAGCAATGAGCCCCCGGTCGGGGCGCGCGTCTCAGCGACCGGCCTCGCAGCGCCGGGAGCGTCCGCCCGCGCACGCCCGGCACCCGCTGCCGCCGGCGCCGCGCCGAGCGTCAGGAGGACGGCGCCGAAGAGCGCGCGGACGAGAACGGCTGTCCGTGCCAGCCCCGTCAACGCGAGGACGGGCTCGTCGAGAGCTCCCGCAGCAGCGCCGGTACGAGGAGGTCGACCTGGACCGCCTCGATCCTGCCGCGATGATCGCGGAACAGGCAACGACCCGCCTCGAAGGAGAGAAGCGTGTTGCGCATGTCGCGATCGTCGGGGTCGAGCCCGAGGAGCGAGAGCGCTCGCGCGGCCTCGGCCTGCGAGCGGACACCGAAGACGAACGTCGCTCCAATCAGGTTCTCGAGCGACTGGCGCTCCCCGATCAAGGCGTCGCCCACCAGCTGGGTGCTGATGATCGGCACCGCCCTCTCCGAGCGCCCCATCCGCTGCAGCGATGCCAGCAGCATCCGGCCGATCGGATCGCCAAGCAGGCGCCACCCCTCGTCGAACGAGAAGACCTTCAGCCGAGCCCGCTCAGCGGCCACCAGATGCATAGCGAGCATCGCGATCAGGCGCACTATCTGCTCCCCGACCCGCTCTGCCTGGGAGTAGTCGACACGGCTCGTGCCGAGCGACGGTCCTGGCAGGTCGCGGATCGCGAGGTACGTCACAGGCGCCGTCCCGACCGCCGGGGGTGGAGCGGCGGGATCGGCGAATCCCAGCTG
Organism: uncultured Solirubrobacteraceae bacterium; assembly: GCA_963742805.1. Lineage (GTDB taxonomy): Bacteria > Actinomycetota > Thermoleophilia > Solirubrobacterales > Solirubrobacteraceae > Palsa-744. The sequence goes on from CAVUNG010000003.1 coordinate 27,535, forward strand.
CGTGAGCCCGGAGCGCGAGTAGATCTCGAGGGTCGAGCCGACCTGGCGCTCCAGGGGATCTCCCGCGAGCAGGGCCCGGACGACCTCCGAGCAGGTCGGGCTCGGCGACCGGGCCAGCACACGGTCCACCGCGGCGAGGATCGCGGTCTCCCACGCGGGCTCGGCTCGACCCGGCAGCAGGTCACGAAGGAAGGAGACGGCCGCTTCCTGGCGCAGATGCGCCGGGGCAATGCGCAGCGGATCGAGCATGCCGCGCAGCGACCGGTCGGGCCTGAGCGTCAGCGGTTCGACGTGCGGGGCGACATCCTCGAGCAGGTGGAAGCGATGGTCGCCCTTGGGGTCGCAATCGATCACCCGGGCTCCCTGCAGGAACGCCTCGTACTGAAGCTTCTGGGCGAGGGTCGTCTTCCCGGATCCGAGCGCGCCGACCGACAGCACCGTCGCGTTCCGATCGTCCTCGGAGCCCTCGCCCAGGTTGAAGAGGACGGGGCGCTGTGACCCGGTCAGCGTGTAGCCGAGGTAGAACCCGCGCCGCGCCCCCGTCCTGTGGGTGGCCGTCGGCATCATCGCCGCCAGTTGCTCCGTCGTGAACACATCGTCGAAGCCGGCGACACGGCTCCGCTGCGCCGGCAGGTGCTGGATGAAGAGCTGAAGCTGCTCTCCGAGCGGACGGTGCAGGTGCACCTCGCCATACGCCCGGCGCACCGACTCCACGCGCCACTCCAGATCGGCCTCGGTTGCCGCGCCGACCGCGATCGCGACCGTAGTGCGCAACAGGGGAGGCCGGCTCGACGCCTGGAGGTATGCCAGTAGATCACGTGCCTCCTGAGTCCGCTCGTAGCCGAGGTCGGTGACCCCCTGCTCCCCGACCGCCTCGGCGCGGACGATCTGGTCGGCATCCTGGATCTTGCGCCGCGCGAGCCGCAACGCGAGGTCGTTGGGGAGAAAGCGCGCAGTCACCGCGACATCCACCCCGAACGGCAGGCTTTCCAGCGGCGCGAAGAGCAGCTCAGCGCGAGGACTCGGGAACTCGAGCTGCTCGGGAACAGCGCCGAGCACCAGCTGGCACTGCCAACTGGTGCCGAGCTCCGATTCGATCTGCAACGTCCTGGTGCGCTGCTCGATCTCGCAGTCGAGCCATCGCAGGACGTCGCCCTCCAACGGCGCCAGGACGGCCTCGCCATTCCGCTCGAACGCGAGCGCCCGAGGTGCATGCAGACCGTCCACGGCCGGCTCACCGAGCCCGCGGCAGAACGCGCGCCTGGTCAGCCACTGCAGCTCGACGCCTCGGACCGCCCGCACGGGAAGGAAGTCGGAGAGGCGTGCCTGGACCCGATCCGCCCTGACCCTGATCCCCTCGAGCTCAGACGCCGGCAGCGTCCGGCGCTCGATCGGCGATGCCGCCCGTCTGAGCCGGGAGCTCAGGTCGGCATACGAGCGCGACGCCGCCGCCGAGAGGAAGCTCGCCAGATCGAGCTCGGGCTCGGTCAGGCTCACGAGAAGGTACAGCGAGGGCACCACGGACGCGCGGCCACGCAACTCGTTCTGCTGGGCCTCGATGTAGCGCCGGCACTCCGAGCGCCGATCCGCCTCCGCGTCGAGATCGGCGCCATAGCCATCGGGATCCCACCGGCCGGCGACCCGGAGTATCTGAACATCGGCCTCCGCCGCCTCGATCGCCCCCACGAGTGCCAACATCCGGGAGCGCTTCTCATCGCGGTCGAGCCAGGCGTAGGAGCCGAGCGCGACCGCGAACGCGGCCCATGGATCTCGTACGCCGCGCGCAAACACGCAGTTGCCGTGCACGAATGTGAGCGGCGGCCTCACCGCGTTTCGTCGCGCGGAGCCGCGCCGACGAGCAGGCTCGCACCGGCATCGACGCCAACAACACGACCTCGAGCCAGGCGCCTGGCGCCGCGACTCGCGGTCAGGCGGTCCCTCGAGCGGAGCAGCACACCGCCCCTGCCCCGCTCACTCCGGTGAGCGACCAGCACCAGGGCCGCGCCCGGTCCCGTGTACCGGAACCTCCTTGGGTCAGGATCGGAGCCGTCGGGCAAGAACAGAAGGTCCACCGGGCGCCATCGAGCGCCGACGGGCGACGGTCGCGCCAGCGCGATCGTCCTGCGCGGCGATGCGAGGTACACCACGATCGAGCGCGCAGCATGATGGAAGGCCCGGCCGTCGACCCGGATGACGGTGAGACCCGCCGCGATAGCGGTGGGAGCGAGGGCGTCGCGCACGAACCACGGGAGCGCGCGAACGGCCGCCCCGACCAGAGGCAGGCGCGCGGCGAACACCGCACTCGCGATCGCGCAGAGTAGATAGACGACGCCTCGCAACGGCACCCCCGACGGGTTGAGCCGCATGCGGTCGATGCTGTAGATGCGCCGCTCGAGGTCGAACACCCGGCGGTATGAGCGGATCTGCGTCACGGCCCGCCGAAGAGCGAGGCGACCGTGTCCTTCAGAAGCGCGACCCCAGTCGGCGTCGCCAGCAGGATCGCGACGATGCCCACCGCGAAGACGCCCGCCGCCTCCTTGAAGTCGCGCCGGAACGCGAGCACCGTGGCGGCCACGGCGAGCGCGAGGCCGATCAGGCTCATCGCGACCGCGCGCCCGGTGTTCCCTGCCTTAGCCGCCGCGTCTTCGAGCGAGCTCGCGCCGTGTTCCGAGGGGGCCACGGCCCGGGCGGTCGCGCTCCCCGCCGTGCTTTTGACAGCGCCGAGCGCGTCCGATGGGGCGACTGCCGGCGCCGCGAGGAGACAGGCCGAGAGAAACGCTGCACCCGCGCGCCGTGATCGTAGAGGCAGAGTCCGCCTATGCATCGGGATCGGTCTGGATCGCGGAGACCTCCCAGCGCCCCTGCGCTCGGGTCACGTCCATTTCGTAGGTGAGCGTGTAGTGAGCGCCGCGTTCGTCGTCGGCCTGGACCGTGGCGAGTACAGAGCCGCCGCCCGGTGTCCATCCCTCGTGGCTCACGGTGATCAGTTCGAGCGGCAACGTCGGCGCGGAGACCGCCGCTCCCGTCGTCAGGTCCGCCGCCAGGTCGGTTCCCGCATCCGCGAGGTAGTTCGTCAGGGCCCGCTTGACGACCAGCTGCAGGCCCGGGTCGGCGACTTCGCGCAGGACGGGAGCGGCAAGGGCCGGTTGACTCGACGGGGGGCCTACCAGCGCCGGGTACCCCGTCAGCGCAAGGCGGCCGGCCGGCGACCGGGTCACGCCGACGGTGAGGTAGAGGAGCCCTGCCGGAACGGTCTGTGCGGCGACCGTGTAGACGGTCTGCCCGGGGGCAGCTTCGCGGCTCTCGACGACTTCCACCCATTCGACGCGCTGCGCTCCTGCGGGGGGAGGAAGAAACCCGGCATCCGGCTCGAGCTGGGAACCCACGAACGGTTCAAGGTCTTGCTGGTTGCGCAGTGGCTCGGCGGCGTCCCAGGTCAGGTAGCGGCGAGCGAACAGCGCGGCGTAAGCCTCGGCGGACCGGTCGACGGCCGGCGCCGCGGCCGCCGTCGCCGGGCCCGCAGCCGGGTGGGGCGGCGCGATCGCAAACCGGGCGCTCGCGAGCACTCCGAATCCAGCCAGGGCGAGCGCGGCGTACCTGGGAAGTTCCCGCACGAGCCTGACGCGCCAAATCGGGAACGTGCGCAGGTCGACGCGCCCCGGGCCGTGCGGAGTCATTCCTCGAAACCGAACTCGGCGGCGGGAGCGGGTGCCGCGCCGGGCGAGGTCACGGCCGCGGCGACGTTGCGGTGCACAGCCTCGAGAGGACGACGCGAATCGGACGGCCGACGGGGGCCGGAGGTCCGGCGACGCCCGGAGCGCGCGACCGCGCGCGACCTGCGGCCGGGGACGTTCCGCCGCCTCTCGAAGGGTCGCGCCACCTGGCCGGTCCCGGCTGCCCCGACCGCCGCGCGCTGAGATGACGTGCCCTCGGTCAGCGAGTGAACGACGAGCGCCAGCGCCACAGCCAAGCCGGCCGCCACGGCGGATGTGGCGTGCGCTCGGCGGCGGCCGGCGAAAGCCGGCGAGCGGGGGATGCCTTCGCCGAGGGGACGTTCGCCGAGGTCCAGGTCGCCCGCAACCCGCTCCGTCACCGGCCGGTCCCTCGGAGAAGAGGCATCGGCGAAGGGGCGGTCGAAGTCCGCCCAGGCCTCCGCAGCATCGGACAGTGCCTCCGCCGATCCGAGAGATTCGCGAGGAGCACTCATGCGATGACCGGCTCCCGAAGGTCATGGGCGGCCGGCGCACGGAGTGGGCAGAGCTCCGCGCGCCGGCCGTTGTCCCTCAGGGAGGCGCGCCGGGCCTGCCGTGCATGAGTCCGGCTGGCGGCGGCCCCGGGAGCGGGCCGATGGGTGGGGGGAGTCATCTTCATCGGCTCGTTCCTGGCGTCTGTTCCGACCCGACGCGCGACAGCGGGACATCACCATCTGCCATCAGCGATCGCATCCGCCCGCGCGCCCGCTGGGCCACCTTGCGGTACTTCTCCCGGGTCCACCCCTGGCTGGCGCACATCTCCTCACAGGTGATCTCCGACAGCTGGGATTCCAGAAGAAGCCGCTGGTCCGGCGTCAGCGCCGAGAGGTGACTCCGAATCCGCGCAAGCTCCTCACGCGCGATCGCCACTCGCAGCGGATCGGCGCGCTCGTCCGGGAGGTCGATGCCGTCCTCGCTCGCTCCGAACGACAACGCCCCCTCGATCGCGGCCGCGATCGGGCTGCGCCCTGAAACGGCCCTGCGCCGGTCCTGCACCCGCGCCAGGAACCGCTGCTCCAAAGAGTTCGCGACGTGCCCGCGAGAGGCGAAAGGGCGACCCCTCCGCGCCAGCACGACCAGCTCCAGGCTCGCCTGCGCGTACGCGTCCTCCAGGTCCTCCCGGCGAAGCCTGTGACGGTGCACCCGCAGCAGCACCTCGCGCTTTGCCGCAGCGACGGCCGCCACCGCCTCGGCGGGATCGCGCGAGAGCGGGTTGATACCGCGGCGTCCGGGGCCCTGCGCCTGTCCTGCGGATCGGGTAGACACATCAGGATGTCGCGTTGCGAGGCCATCAGACCCCCCTCCCAATTCGTCCGGCCCGGTACCGGCAGGGGCCGATGAGCATCACCGACCGCCTCCACGACCTCGACCACCGCCAGCAGAACACCAGGGGTGTGCGCTTCATCGCCGCGGTGATCAAGAAGTTCGGCGACGACCAGGCCAGCCAGCTCGCCGCGCTGATCTCCTACTACGGCTTCGTCTCGCTGTTCCCGCTCCTGCTCGTATTCGTGACCGTGCTCGGGTTCGTCCTCGAAGGCGACCCGGACCTGCAGAAGAAAATCGTCGACGGCACGCTGGGCCAGTTTCCGCTTCTCAGCGACTCGCTCCAGCTGCACTCCCTGAACGGAAGCCCGGTCGCGCTGGCCGTCGGGATCATCGGCGCCCTGCTCGCGGGGCTCGGGATCATGAGCGCAACGCAAAATGCGATGGATCGCATCTGGGCCGTCCCGTTCAAGGAGCGGCACAACTTCCTGACCTCGAAACTGCGCGGGATCGTGATGTTCGCGATTCTCGGGACGCTCGCGGTCGCGTCGACCGTCGCGGCTGGCTTCGTCGGCGCCGCGAGCCACGGCACGGCGGCCGTCGTCGGCGGGGTCGTCGTCGCGTTCGCGTTCAACCTGATCCTGTTCGGGATCGCTTTCAAGCTTCTGACCTCGGCTGACCCGAGCTGGCGGGAACTCGCCCCGGGAGTCATCACCGCCACCGTCCTCTGGCAGTTGCTCCAGCACCTCGGCGGCTTCTACATCGACCACACCCTGAAACGGACGCAGCCGCTGTATGGCTTCTTCGCCGTTGTGCTCGGGCTGCTGGCGTGGCTCTATCTGGGAGCGCAGTTCACCGTCTTCTCCGCGGAGATCAACGTCGTCAAAGCGCGCAGGCTGTGGCCGCGCAGCTTCTTCGGCGCGCCCCTTCTGGAGGCCGACCGCCGCGCGCTCACCGACACGGCGGAGATCGAGGAACGGGTGCAGGAGGAGAACGTCGACGTCAGCTTCGACGACGAGCCACAGCCGCGCTGACACCGGAGTTTCGGCGTGAAAGCCGAACATCCGTCGCACAACGGTTGACAGCGTCGCCGTCGCCCGGTTACGGTCGGATTCGAGAGGGCTGAACCGGGGGCGGTCGAGCGATGCTCTGCGCGAGCACGCCCTGCGATCGAAGACAGAGAGGACAGGGACAGATGGGACGGATCAGGACGGGACTGGTCGCGCTCGCGACCGCCTGCGCGCTTGCCGCGGCATTCGCCGGGAGCGCCAGCGCCTCGTTGTCGGTGCCCTATGAAGGGGCAGCGCTGAACGAAGGCATCTTCAACGAGACCTGGAACCCGACCGCGCTACGCGGCGGCAACAACGGCTGCAAACCCTCGAGCGCGCACCCCTACCCGGTGGTGCTCGTGCACGCGACCTTCGCCGACGAGGGATCGAACTGGGTCACGCTGGCGCCGCTGCTCGCGAACAACGGCTACTGCGTCTACGCCTTCAACTACGGCCGGACGATCCTCTCCGGGCTGCTCGGCAGCATCGACGGGCTCGGCCACATCGAACAGTCCGCCGAAGAACTCGCGAGCTTCGTCAACAACGTGCTGGCGAAAACGGGGGCGAGCAAGGTCGACATGGTCGGGCACTCGCAGGGCGGCATGATGCCGAACTACTACCTGCGCTTCCTCGGCGGGGCCTCGAAGGTGCACACGCTGATCGGACTCGCGCCCAGCAACCACGGCACGACGCTGGACGGGGTGGTGAACCTGGTCGAGAAATTCCCGTTCGCGGCGCTCGCCCTGAACTCGTTCCTCGACGTCATCGGCGCCCCGGCGCTGCCCGAACAAGAGGCGACCTCGGCCTTCATCAGGAAGACGTTCGGCAGCGGTGACACGGTCTCCGGACCGCGCTACGTCGTCATCGAGACGACCCACGACGAGGTCGTCACGCCCTACACCAACGCGTTCCTGAGCGGCTCGGCCGTCACCAACATCACGATCCAGAACCAGTGCCCGAGCGATCCTGTCGGGCACATCGGGATGTTCGAGGACTCCCCGGCGCTGCAGAACGTGTTGAACCAGCTCTCCTCGAGTCCGAACAGCTCGTTCCAGGCGACCTGCTCGAAATTCGGGGTGGGGATCTAGGCAGCGGAGACCGACGCTATTTGAGCCAGTAGCCGACGACGACCCCGACCCAGCCGCCCGCGGCGCTCTGAAGGTCGGCGTCGCCGTGGCCGCTCAGAAGCACGTACAGGCGGCGGTCAGCATCACGATGCTGACCGCCGCCTGCATCGTTATCCGGACGACCTGATCGGACATCCGCGCGAGGCTAGCCGTCGCGTGCGATGCCTTTCCCGGCTCGCCGGCGCGCACGAGATTCGGCAAGCTCGCGACGCGCCTCGCGTATCTGGTTCCCGAACAGCGGCTTCTGCTCAGGCTCGTCGGCTAGGCGACCACCGCGTCTCCGCGCTCGGAGCTCCTTGATCTCCTCAAGCGCAGAGCGGATTTTCGTGCCGAACAGCGGCCTGCTCTCAGCCCCGGGGTTGAGGGGCTGATCGGTCGCCGGCCGTCGGTCCGCCACCACTGGGCCGCGTTCGCTCGCCATGAGATCGAGGCTACAGCGAGGTGGCGAGACAAACCGCTCCCGGGAAGCCCCTGTTTCTCACTCCGGCCACGCGACCTCCCCCATCTCCCCATCCCCCTCCCCCGGCTGCGGGCCGCCGGCCGCCACGAACTCCAGCGCCGCACCGCTGGCGCTCGATGGCAGCTCTTGGCGTCCGGGGCCGGCTCAGCCCTCGGGCCACTCCACCGGCCCGGGCCGGCCGTCGCCCTCCTCCGGCTTCGGTCCGCCGACCGCGATGAACTCGAGCCCGTCGGGGCCCGCCGCGAGCGCCCGCACCACCTCGGGCGCGACCCGCACGACGTCCCACTGGCGCAGCTCCAGCACCTCGCCGTCGAGCAGGATCTCCCCCGACCCGGCGAGCACCAGGTAGGCCTCCTCCTGCTCGCCGTGGCTGTGGCCGTGCCCGCTGCGGAAGTTCGGCTCGTAGCGCCAGTGGCTGATCCCCAGGTCGCGTGACTCGAGCGCGGTGCGGCCGAAGCGGCCTTCGATGCCGGGCGCGCGCTCCCCGACCTGGTCGGGCAGCTCCAGCAGGTTGACGACGGTGTAGCCGGGCATAGGTTCTCCTCGGTCGGTGAACGGGCGGTTGAAACTCCCCGCGATTATGCGACGAACTCGCCGCCGACCCGGGCGGGACGTCGAAAACCGCTCTGCAATGCGGGTTTCGAGCATCGCCGCGAAGTACTTGACTACGCAACCATCGGCGCTATACTACCTATACTTTCGTAACCCTCATATGGAGCGAGAACCCTTATGACCCCATCATCTTCCAACGAGATCACAGCCCCTCCCGAGCCCACGGGCGAGCGGCTCCGGCTGATCCCCCTCGACGACACCGTCGTGTTCCCGAACATGGGCATCACGCTGACGATCGACGTCGGCGACGACGAGCGCGTCGTGCTCGTCCCGCGTCACGAGAACGAGTTCCTCGAGGTCGGCACGATCGCCGAGGTCTCGGAGAAGATCCGCCTTCCCGGCGGCGGCCGCGCCGTCGCGCTCTCCGGGGAGCACCGCGCGCTGATCGGGGCCGCTGAGACGGGCCCGGCCGGCGAGCTGCGCGTCCAGGTGGACGAGCGTCCCGACGAGGTGCCCGTGGACGGCCGCACCCGCGAGCTGGAGCGCGAGTACCGCGCCACCGTCGAGGAGATCCTCGAGCTGCGCGGAGACGACGGCCGCATCGCCGCGTTCCTGCGCGCGATCGCCGAGCCGGGCGCACTGGCCGACTCGGCGGGCTACTCCCCCACCCTCAGCTACGAGCAGAAGGTCGAGCTGCTGCGCACGCTCGACGTGACCGAGCGCCTGGAACTGGCCGTCGGGCTGCAGCGCGAGAGCCTGGCCGAGCTGCAGGTCCGCAAGCGCATCCGCGAGGACGTGCAGGAGGGCGCCGAGAAGCAGCAGCGCGATTACTTCCTGCGCAAGCAGATGGACTCCATCCGCAAGGAGCTGGGCGAGGACGACGCCTCGGTCGCCGATGAGTACCGCACGAAGATCGAGGACGCCGGGATGCCCGAGGAGGTCTCCGAGCAGGCCCTGAAGGAGCTTGCCCGCCTCGAGCGGATGGGCGACCAGACGGGTGAGTCGAGCATGATCCGGACCTACCTGGACTGGCTGATCGCCGTGCCGTGGAACAAGCGCTCCGAGGAGCGGCTGGACCCGGTCGAGGCACGTGCGGTGCTGGACGCCGACCACGCCGGCCTCGAGGACGTCAAGGACCGTGTGACCGAGTACCTGGCCGTGCGCAAGCTGCGCCAGGAGCGCGGGATCGAGGCCGACCCCAAGTCGGGCGCGATCCTGACGCTGATCGGCCCTCCGGGCACCGGCAAGACCTCGATCGGCGAGTCGATCGCCAAGGCAACCGGACGCGAGTTCGTGCGCATGTCGCTCGGCGGCGTCCGCGACGAGGCGGAGATCCGCGGCCACAGGCGCACCTACATCGGCGCGCTGCCTGGCCGGCTGGTCCGTGCCCTGCGCGACGCCGGGACGATGAACCCGGTGATCCTCCTCGACGAGGTCGACAAGGTCGGCGCCGACTGGCGCGGCGACCCGTCGGCGGCCCTGCTCGAGGTGCTCGACCCGGCTCAGAACCACTCGTTCCGCGACCACTACCTCGACGTCGAGCTCGACCTGAGCCAGGTGATGTTCCTGGCGACGGCGAACGTGGCCGACACCATCCCCGGTCCGCTGCTCGACCGCATGGAGGTGATCAGCTTCGACGGCTACACGACCGAGGAGAAGCTCGCGATCGCCAAGGGCTACCTGTGGCCGCGCCAGCGCGACCGCAACGGTCTGCGCGAGGACGAGGTCGAGGTCTCCGACGAGATCCTGAAGACGGTCATCACCGAGTACACCCGCGAGGCAGGCGTCCGCAACCTGGAGCGCAACCTCGGCACGATCCTGCGCAAGACCGCGACGAAGATCGCATCCGCGCAGGCGAGCGCCGACGGGCCCGAGCAGAACGGCTCGGGACCGAGCGCGAAGGCGATCGAGACCCCTGTGACGATCGACCTGGAGGCCGTGCGCGACGCGCTCGGGCGCCAGAAGGTCTTCCAGGAGTCGGCCGCCAGGACCGCCACGCCGGGCGTCGCGACCGGGCTCGCCGTGACCGGCGCCGGAGGCGACGTGCTGTTCATCGAGTCGACCGCCATGAACGGCGGCTCGGGCAGCGGAAGCCTCGTGCTGACCGGCCAGCTGGGCGACGTGATGAAGGAGTCCGGGCGGATCGCGCTCTCATACGTGCGCGGCCACGCCGAGGACCTCGGCATCGACGAGCACGCGTTCGAGGGCAAGGAGTTCCACGTCCACATCCCCGCCGGGGCGATCCCGAAGGACGGCCCGAGCGCGGGCGTGACGATGGTCACCTCGCTGGCCTCGCTGCTGTCAGGGCGCCCGGTCAAGCACACCGTCGGCATGACCGGTGAGGTCACGCTGCAGGGACGGGTGCTGCCGATCGGAGGCCTGAAGCAGAAGGTGCTGGCCGCCCATGCGGCCGGGCTGACCGATGTGATCCTCCCGGAGCGCAACCGGGGCGACCTCGACGACATCCCCGAGCAGGTGCGTGAGCAGATGACGTTCCACCCGGTGATGACGGTCCAGGAGGTGCTCGACCGCGCCCTGGAGCCGGCACGCGATGTCGCGCCCCTCTCGTAGATGTGAGCCGGTGCCGCTCGAGATCAGGGAGACAGCCTCCCTGCTCGAGCGGCGCTGGCAGCTCTCGATCCTCTACGCCGCGCTGAGCGGAGCGCTGCGCTTCAACGAATTCGCCGACGCGGTCGCGGGGATCTCCCCGAGGATGCTCTCGGAGAGGCTCCGCGACCTCGAGGCCGCGGGCCTCGTGCAGCGAAAGGTGATCCCGTCGAGCCCGCCGACGGTGGAGTACCGCCTGACCGAGCAGGGGCGCAGGCTCGGCCCGCTGATCGAAGCGATGCGCGAGTACGCGCGGACCGACTAGCGAGCCGTCGCGACGGGCAGGAAAGGACGCCGGGTCCGAGGCCCAGCGTCCTTTTTTTTGGGATTGGGGGGGTTGGCGTTGCGCGGCCGAGCTCGCAGCGTCCTTCAGCGCGCGGCGCCGACCCCCTCCAGGGCGCCCCCGGGGCACCGAGAATCTGACCGCCGCCGCATTCGTCGGCCTTCACGTCGCTCGCCGCGCGGCGCGGGTTTCGGATCCAGGTGAAGCCGATGAGGCCGCCGATCGCGACCAGCACAGCGGCGATCATCATGCCCTCGTGGAAGGCGTGAAGGGACGCCGCTTCGGCGGCTGCCGTGATCGCATGCGCCTGGCCGGGCGGCACGCCGTGGACCGAGGGCTTGCCGAGCGGCAGGCGCTTGGCTTCCGCGGCCGCCGCGCGGCCCGCGCGGGTCAGCGGCGTCGAGCCGAGATGCGAGGCGAAGGTGGCGGCGAACGATGCCGAGATCGCCGCGCCGACCGAGGCCGTGCCCAAGAGGCCGGCGACGCGCGAGACGGCGTTGTTGACACCCGAGGCGATCCCCGCCTGGGTTTCCATGCCCGCGAGCACGGCCGCGGTCAGCGGCGCGACCGTCATCGACAGGCCGAGCGAGAACAGGATCAGAGCCGGGAACACTTCGGAGAGGTATGAGGGCGTCGTCCCGGTGGTCTGGAACAGGAGCAGCCCGACAGCCGCGACGAGCGGCCCCGCGCCCATGAAAAAGCGCGGGCCGTAGCGGTCTGCGAGCGCGCCGAAACGGCGGGAGAGCAGGAACATCACGATCGTCACCGGCAGCGTCGCAAGGCCGCTCTGAAGCGGCGTGTAGCCGCCGATCTGCTGCAGGAAGAGCACGAGGAAGAAGAACAGGATCGAGAGCCCCGCGTACATCGAGAACGTCTCGACGTTGCCCGCAGAGAAGTTGCGCCGGCGGAACAGGCCGAGCGGGAGCATCGGGTCGCTCGCCCGCCACTCGTAGAGCACGAAGCCGGCGAACACCGCCAGGCCGCCGATGAAGGGGACGATCACGCCGGGGCTCGACCACCCCAGCCGCGGCTGCTCGATCAGCGCGAACACCGGCCCGGCGAGCCCGACGGCGCACAGCAGCGCTCCGGGGATGTCGATTTTCCTCGCGCCGGGCGTGCGCGGCGCGCTCGGCGGGATCACGGTCAGGATCAGGACGATGCAGCCGAGCGCGAGCGGCACGTTGATCAAGAAGATCCACCGCCACGACGCGACTGAGAGCAGCTCGCCGCCGGCGAGCGGCCCGAGCGCCGTCGCGATCGCCCCCCACGCCGTCCAGGTGCCGATCGCCGCCCCGCGCTCCTCGGCATCGAACGTGTTGACGATCACGGCCAGCGAGCTCGGGACGAGCAGCGCGCCGGCGATCCCCTGGAGCGCCCGGGCCGCGACGAGGAACCCGATGCTGGGCGAGATCGCGCAGAGCACCGAGGCGAACCCGAAGAAGCCGACGCCGATCGCGAACACCTTGCGCTCGCCGTAGAGGTCGCCGAGCGAGCCCCCGATCAGGATCAGCGAGCTCAGCGTCAGCAGATAGCCGTTGACGATCCACTGCTGCGCGGCGAGCCCGCCCCCCAGCCCCCGCTGGATCGTCGGCAGCGCCACGTTGACGACGGTCCCGTCGAGCAGCACGATGCCCGAGCCGAGGATCGTCGCGACCAGCGTCAGGCGCTTCACCGAGGCCGAGCTTCGCGCGCTCATGCGGCTACCGTACCCGCCCGCCGCCGGCGGCTATGAACGACGCGCCTCAGGCCGCGACGGCGGGCGCGAGCGCGCCGCCTGAGCACACGCGGTTGCGACCCTGGCGCTTGGCTTCGTACAGCGCGGCGTCGGCCTCGTCGCAGACGCTCCGGTAGTCGAAGGCCGCATCGCGCGCAGATGCCGAGACACCGAAGCTCATCGTGACGCGCAGGCCGCCGCCGACGGTGTCGGCCTCCACGCCGCGGCGCAGGCGCTCGGCCATCGCGGCGGTCTGCTCGAGGTTCGCCCCCGGCAGCAGCACGAGGAACTCCTCGCCGCCGATGCGATACGCGAGGTCGAACGCCCGCAGCTGCTTGCGCAGCATGTAGGCGACGTCCTGGAGGACCGCGTCCCCCGTCGCGTGGCCGTGTCCGTCGTTGACCTCCTTGAAGTGGTCGAGATCGCCGACGATCAGCCCGACCGGCTGTCCCGTGCGCTGCGAGACCTGGGCGAGCTCGAAGGTGCGGTCCTTCAGCGAGTTGCGGTTGAGCATGCCGGTGAGAGGGTCGATCACGGCTTCGCTGCGATGTGAGATGTCCGAGCTCATCAGCGCGGTGGAGAGGATCGCGACGGCGGTCACGAGTGCGAGCGGCATGATCAGCAGCGGCGGGTGGTCGATGATCGCGCCGGCGTCCGTCGCGAACGCGACACCGACCATCATCACGACGGTCACCGCCAGGCCGAGGATCACGCCGCGCGTCGGAAAACGCGCGCTGAGCGTGACGATCGGGATCGCGAACCAGGCCATCGCCGGCGAGTGCGGGCCACCGGTCAGCACGGCGGCGAGGGTGATCATGAGCTGCGACCCGGCCCATGCGGTGAACAGCAGGTACTCGGGCCGGCGCACCCGCGCGATCGCCTTGTCGGCGACGGCGAAGAGCACGCCGGCGACCGCCAGCAACAGGATCGTCCACCAGCCGAGCCACGGCCCGCACAGGGCCAACGCGACCGCCATCACCACGAACGACCTGCGCCGTACGGGCGCGACCATGCGGTCCATGTCGAGCATCCGTTCGCGGTCCATCACGTCGCTGATCAGCCACGACGCGGGCGCGCTCTGGCTCGCGACGGGGGCGTGGCCGGGCGCGTCCAGCTCGGCCGCATGGGCCGATTGATGTCCGACAGCCCCCGGGCTGGGCAAGGCGTGGGCAACCGAGTCACTCATTCGGGGGAGACATCGGCCGCCGCTAGCACAGCCGGGAACACCCGCCGCGCGAATAGACAAATAGGCAGTCTGCCCAGATTGGCCGGGCTAGCCGAGGCCGCGGCGCAGCCGGTCGTAGATCTGGCGGCTGACGCGCCGCACCGGCCGCGGCTCGGGGAACGTCCGCGAGCCGGTGCGGTGGTTGAAGCGTTCGGCGAGCGTCTCGTATTTGTCGCTGTGACCGTGGATCATGCGCACGCGGTCGACGACGGTGGTCTGGATGCCGAGGCGCAGGTTGTACTCGGGCGGCAGCGTCGCCACCCGCATCCCGTGCTGCCAGGCGCAGCGCCGGAAGGCCGGCTGATCGCCGATCGGCGAGCGGCTCGGCTCCGCTCCTCCATAGGGCCCTCTGAGCACGTCCTTCTCCAGCCAGGCGCGGTAGGTCGCTTCCCAGCTCGCCAGGAACTCACTGACGCGGTCGCTGCAGCGCCAGGCCACGAAGCCGCAGTTGAACTCGGGGAAGGCCGCCGGCACCTCCGGGTCATCGAGGCCGCGGTAGCCGGGCGCGTGCGCGAGCGCGAGGTCGTAGTGGTCGAGGACCTCGAAGACGTCGAGGATCGGCTCGACGACGAACGTGTCGGTGTCGAGATAGATCGTGCGCTCGAACGGCGAGCGGCGCATGTTCGCGATCCGGTCCACGAACGGCGCGCTCGAGATCTGCTCGAAGGAGACGACGGCGACGCCCGGCGGCGGGTCGTGCACCTCGCCGGCCGAGTAGATCACGTGTGGCACGTCGTTGTGGGCCAGCGAGGAGCGCGCGGCCCGCACGGCCTCGGCGATGTAGCGCTCGCCGAAGGCCGAGTACATGATCCCCACGGGCGCGCCGGCTGGGTTTGCTGCTGGATCGGCCATCGCAGGGCCTTCGAGGCTATCTCAGCCGAGCACGAGCTCGGCCGCGGTGCGCAGCGTCGCGGCGTCGCCTGAGATGAGGAGCGTGGTGACGATCGACTCGCGCCACGCCTCGAGGTCGTGGCGGATCTTCTCGGGCGACCCGATCAGCGACATCTGCTCGATCAGCTCGCGGGGCACCTTCGCGCCGGCCTCGTCCTTCTTGCCCTCGAGGTAGAGGGCGGCGATCTCGTCGACCTCCTTCTCGTACCCCATCCGGATCGCGACGTTGGCGTGGAAGTTCGTGCCTTTGGCGCCCATGCCGCCGAAGTACAGGGCGTAGAAGGGCCGCAGCGCGTCGGCGGCCGCATCGAGGTCCTCCGAGACGATCAGCGGCACGGTCGCGTTGACCTCGAAGTCGGCGAGCGAGCGGCGCGCGCCCGGCCGGGCGAAGCCTTCTTCGAGGTAGCCCTTGTAGTGGTCCTGCTGGGAGGGGGCGAACAGCATCGAGAGCCAGCCGTCGCAGAGCTCGGCGCAGAGCGCGATGTTCTTCGGCCCCTCGGCGCCCAGATAGATCGGGATGTCCTCGCGCAGCGGGTGGATCGAGGACTTCAGCGGCTTGGCCAGGCCGGTGCCGGCGGGCAGCGGCAGCTTGTAGTGCTCGCCGTCGGCGGTGACCGGCGCGCGCCTGGCCCAGATGTCGCGCAGGATGCCGATGTACTCGCGCGTGCGCGCGAGCGGCTTCGCGAAGGGCATCCCGTACCAGCCCTCGACGACCTGCGGGCCCGAGACCCCGAGGCCGAGGATGAAGCGCCCGCTTGAGAGATGGTCCATCGTCATCGCGGCCATCGCCGTTGCGGCCGGCTGGCGCGCGGACATCTGCACGATCGCGGTGCCGAGCTTGATGCGCTCGGTCTTCGCTCCCCACCAGGCCAGCGGCGTCAGGCAGTCCGATCCGTAGGCCTCCGCCGTCCAGATCGAGTCGTAGCCGAGCCGCTCGGCCTCGGCGATCGAGTCCTCGACCCCGGGCGGCGGCCCGCCGGCCCAGTAGCCCGTGTTGAGACCGAGTTTCAGCGTGCCGGCAGCCATCGGGCCGGGACTATAGTTCTCAAGCCCGAGCGGAGGAGGAGAGATGGCTGTAACGGTTGGGGTGCTCAGCGACACGCAGCGCCGCACGCTCGAGGAGGTCTGCGACACGTTCGCGCCCTCCCTCGACGGCGGCGAGGGCGCGACGGGCCAGGCGTTCTACGCGCGCAGCGCGTCGGATCTCGGCGTCGCCGCGCAGATCGAGGGCCTGCTCGCGCAGAGCGCGCTGCCCGAGGAGGTCGAGGCCTTCGGGCAGATGCTCGACGCGATCGGCGCCGCCGGTTTCGGCGCGGCCGATCTCGGCGGGCGCACCGCCCTGCTGCACGCGATCTCCGACTCCGCGCCCGAGGCGAAGCTCGGCATCCGCCAGCTGCGGGCGATGACGTTCCTGTTCTTCTATGGCCTGCCCGACGAGCTGGGCCAGAACCCGAACTGGCCGGCGATCGGCTACCCGGGGCCGCTCTCGGCGCCACCCTCGCCCGAGCAGGCGCCGAAGACGATCGGCGTCGAGAGCCTCGCGGGCGCCACGGCGACGCTCGAGGCCGATGTCTGCATCGTCGGCTCCGGCGCCGGCGGCGGCGTGATCGCCGCGGAGCTGGCCCGTCGCGGCAAGTCGGTCGTGGTGCTCGAGATGGGCGGCTATCGCAACGAGTCGGACTTCCGCCAGCTCGAGCTGCCCGGCATGTTCGAGCTCTACCTCGGCGGCGGCCTCGCAGCCTCGGAGGGCGGCGAGATCGCGGTGCTCGCGGGCTCGACGCTCGGCGGCGGCACCGTCGTCAACTACATGAACTGCATCCGCACCCCGCAGCCGATCCGCGAGGAGTGGTCGCGCATGGGGATCGAGGGCATCGCGGAGCCCTCCTACGAGGATCACATCGACGCCGTCTGGCGCCGGCTCGCGGTCAACGACACCGCGACCTCGCAGAACCGCATCCACAAACGGCTGATCGCGGCCTGCGAGGAGCTCGGCTACCCGCACCGCCCGCTGACCCGCAACGCCGACACCTCCTGCGAGGACCCGGGGACCTGCGGCTACTGCTACACGGGCTGCCAGAGGGGCTGCAAGCAGTCCACGATGAAGACCTTCCTGCAGGACGCCTCCGACGACGGCGCGCGCTTCGTCGTCGGCGCCCGCGCCGAGCGCATCCTCACCCGCGACGGGTGCGCGTGCGGGGTCGCGGCGACGGTCACGAACGCCGACGGCACGGCCACCGAGCTGGCGGTGAACGCGCCGACCGTCGTCGTCGCCGCGGGCGCGATCGAGTCACCGGCGCTGCTGCTGCGCTCCGGCATCGGCGGCCCCGCCGTGGGCCGCCACCTGCGCCTTCACCCCGCAGCTCTGGTCGGCGGCGTCTACGAGACGCCGATCGAGGGCTGGATCGGGCAGATCCAGTCGGCCCTCTCGGACCAGTTCAAGCACCTCGAGGGCGACTGGGGCTTCTTGATCGAGGCCACGACCGTCGCCCCGGCGATCGTCGCGATGTCGCTGCCCTTCGAGGACGGGGAGGCGCACAAGGCCACGATGTCCCAGCTCGCGAACATCGCGCCGTTCATCTCGGTCGCCCGCGACCACGGCGAGGGCCAGGTCGTGATCGACGGGCACGGACGGGCCGTGACGCGCTGGTCGTTCTCGGACGACGTGGACGCGAAGCTGTTCCGCCGCGCGATCGCCGAGCTGGCGCGCCTGCAGCGCGCGGCCGGCGCGCGCGAGATCATCACGTTCTTCCAGCGCCCCGTGATCCGCTGGCGCGAGGGCGAGGACTTCGAGGCGTTCCTCGCGGAGATCGAGGCGGGCTCGCTCGCCGCCAACGACGTCGCCGCCTTCACCGCGCACCAGATGGGCTCGTGCCGGATGGGCTCGGACCCCGCGGAGTCGGTCGCCGACGGCCTCGGCCAGCTGCACGACACACCTGGCGTGTGGATCGGCGACGCATCGGCCTTCCCCACCGCCCCGGGCGTGAACCCGATGATCTCGATCATGTCGCTCGCGCACCGCACGGCGGCGAACATCCTCGCGGTCTAGGGCTCGACCAGCACCAGCGTGAAGCCGTCGTAGCCCTTCGCGCCGACGGTCTGGATCGTCGTCGCGGTCACGCGCTCCTCCGCGCCCGCGAGCTCCATGAACCGGCGCATGCCGCGCGCTCCCGCGTCGGCGGTGTCCGGGTCGGCCAGAGCTCCTCCCCGCACCACGTTGTCGGCCACGATCAGCCCTCCCGGCCTGACCAGCTCGAGCGCCTCGAGGAAGTACTCCGGCGTCCGCTGCTTGTCGGCATCGATGAAGGCCGCGTCGAACGGCTCCTCACCGGAGCGCCGCAGCTCGGCCAGCGAGTCGAGCGCCGGGCCCACCCGCACTTCGGCCTTCTCCGCAAGCCCCGCCCGGCGCAGGTTCTCGCGCGCAACCTCGGCGTAGCCCGGGTCGAGCTCGAGCGTGACGATGCGCCCGTCGGCGGGCAGCGCACGCCCCAGCCAGATCGTGCTGTAGCCGCCGAGCGTGCCCAGCTCCAGCACCCTCCGCGCCCCGTGGATGCGCAAGATCAGGTTGAGGAGCCGCCCTTGGCTCGCTGTCACCGCGATCGGTGGCAGCCCCGCCCGCGCGCTGGCGGCAAGGGCCGCTTCGAGCGCGGCATCCTCGCCGATCAGCACGCCCTCCGCGAAGTCGTCAACGGCCCGCCAGAGCTGCTCGCTCATGCGAGGAGCTCCCGGCTGATCAGTGCCACCGGGACGGCCAGCCCCGCGCCCCGGCCGAGGGTGAGGATCCGGCGCCCCGGCTGCACCGCCTCGCGCGGCTCGCCGGCACCGTCGATGGCGGCGGCGGCGCTGTCGACGTCGTCGGCGAGCAGCGCGAGCCCCCACAGCCGCGCGGGGCCGTCCGCGCCGCCGCTGGGCTCGAGCGCGCGCTCCGGGACCTGGACGACCTCGAGGATCTCGCGCCCGAGCCGGAAGAACGCCTGGCGCGGTGCGCCCGCGGGCGTCGGCTCCTCGCGGATGCGCCGCAGCTCGAGACCTGCCTGCTGCAGCGCAGCGACCGTGCGATCCAGGGCGGGCGAGAAGGCGACCACGTGGTCGATCGCCACGACCCCGTTCGGATGCGCCGGCGCCGGCGCCCGCTCGGGAGCGTCCGAGCGGGCAGTGGCCAGGCCGTCCAGCTGGTCGCTGGCGATGCCGCGCAGCGACCAGCTCCGAACGCCCTCCCCGTCCTGCGCGCCGCTGAGCCGTACATCGACGCCGGCCAGCCGGCAGACGTCGCCGTCCAGCCGGAAACCGAGCGCCGCCCAGCGCTGCGGCTCGTCCGCGATCTCGATCTCGTCGATGCTCGCCATCCTCGGCCTCCTCACGGCCTCGCGCTAGAACAGATCGGGTGAACGCTACAGCGGAGCTGACCCACGCCCGGCGCAACGCGATCCTCGCGATCTGCTGCATGAGCCTGCTGATCGTCGCGATGGACAACACGATCGTGAACGTCGCGCTGCCCTCGATCCGCCGCGAATTCCACGCCTCGCTCTCGGGCCTGCAGTGGACGGTCGACGCCTACACGCTCGTGATCGCGAGCTTCCTGATGCTGGCCGGCTCCACCGGCGACCGGCTCGGGCGCAAGCGCACCTTTCAGACCGGCCTCTGCGTGTTCGCGGGCGCGTCGCTCGCCTGCAGCCTGGCGCCGACGCTCGGCTGGCTGATCGCGGCGCGCGCCGTGCAGGGCATTGGCGGATCGATGCTCAACCCGGTCGCGATGTCGATCATCACCAACGTCTTCACCGATCCCCGCGAGCGCGGGCGCGCCATCGGCGCCTGGGGGGCGACGGTCGGCATCAGCCTCGCGCTCGGACCGATCGTGGGCGGCGCGTTGACAGAGGCCATCGACTGGCGGGCGATCTTCTGGATCAACGTGCCGATCGCGCTCGCGGCCGTGGTGCTGACCGCGCTCTACGTCCCCGAGTCCCGCGCGGCGCGCCCGCGGCGGCTCGATCCGGTGGGCCAGGTGCTCGTGATCGTCACGCTCGCGACCGTCACCTACGGGATCATCGACGCCCCCCACGCCGGCTGGCTCTCGGCGCAGACGATCGCCCTGTTCGTGGTCGCGGCCTGCTCGCTCGCCTTCCTCGTCGCCTACGAGCTGCGCCGCCGTGAGCCGTTGATCGAGCCGCGCTTCTTCCGCAGCCCGCCGTTCGCCGGGGCGACGATCATCGCCGTGTGCGCATTCGCGGGCTTCGCGGGCTTCCTGCTGATCAACACGCTCTACCTGCAGGACGTGCGCGGCTACTCGCCGCTCGAGGCCGGCCTCTGCACGCTGCCGATGGCGGTGCTCGCCGGGCTGCTGGCACCGATCTCCGGGCGCATCGTCGGCAGCCGCGGAGCCCGCCCCGCCCTGCTGTTCGGCGGCGTCTGCATGACGATCGCGCCGCTGCTTCTCACGGGCCTCTCGCCGACGACCCCGCTCGGCATGCTGCTCGTGGCATACGCGATCTACGGGATGGGCTTCGGGGCTGTGAACCCGCCGATCACCTACACCGCCGTCTCCGGGATGCCGAACAGCCAGGCCGGCGTCGCCGCGGCCGTCGCCTCGACCAGCCGCCAGGTCGGCCAGACGCTCGGCGTGGCCGTGATCGGCTCGATCGTGGGCACCGCCGCGGGCGTCGCGGGCCACGGCCTCGCCGGCGCGAGCCACCCGGCCTGGTGGGTGATCGCCGCCTGCGGCGCCGCCGTGCTCGCGCTGGGCGCCGCCTCGACCGGCGCCCGCGCCCAGCGCGCGGCCAAGCGCGCAGCGGCGGCCCTCGCCGCCGAGGCACAGCCGGCATAGATCGCTAGAACTAAAGGCGAGGATGAACGACCGCCCCACCCCAACCCCTCCCTCAATCCCCCTGATCCTGTTGCGCTACGTCCTGCCCGGCATCGTGGTGGTCGCCGGCCTGGTCGTGATGGCGCTCGGCAGCGAAGCGGGGCTCGAGGGCGGCGCCGGCATCGTCAGCGCCGGGCTCGCCATCTTCTTCATCAACTGGCTGTTCCGCGCCGGCGCGGACGGCGAGCGCGAGCGTGACCGCGAGGACGCGGCGCGGGAGTACTTCGACCGGCATGGGCGCTGGCCGGACTGAGATCCGCTTGCGACATCTGATGGGCGGCGCCGGCGGTGCGTTTGTCCAGCCGTCCAAGGCGAGCGGGTAGTAACCGGGGGAGAATCCGATGGTGAGCTCCCGTGTGCAGACGCCGCCGCTGTCCGGCTACCGGCCACAGCCCCCGTTCCTCGACGAGCTGTTCGAGGCCGGCGGCAGCCCCCGCGCGACGGCCGCGCCGCTGATCGCCGGGCTGGAGCGCCTCGGCGCCGACGGCCTCGCCGACGCCGGGCGCCGCCGCGATGCGCTCTTCATGCAGCAGGGGATCACGTTCGAGACCGGCGCCGGGACCGACGCGGCGGGCCCCGGCCCCCACGAACGGCCGTTCCCGCTCGACCTCGTGCCGCGCGTGCTCAGCGGCGAGGAATGGCGCGCGATCAAGCGCGGCCTCGCCCAGCGCATCCGGGCGCTGAACCACTTCGTGGACGACGTCTACCACGCCCGCGAGATCGTGCGCGAGGGCATCGTGCCCTGGCGGCTCGTCGCCTCCTGCCCGCACTTCGCCCGCGCCGTGCACGGAATCCGGCCGCCGGGCGGCGTCTACACGCACGTCGCGGGCTGCGACCTCGTGCGCCACAGCGACGGCACCTGGAAGGTGATCGAGGACAACGTGCGCATCCCGTCGGGCATCTCCTACGTGCTGGAGAACCGCGCCGCGATGGCGCGGCTCGTGCCCGGCCTGTTCGCCTCCTACCGCGTGCGGCCGGTCGAGCAGTACCCGCAGCTGCTGCTGGGCGCGCTGCGCGCCGTGGCGCCGTCCGCGGAGAGCGAGGCGACGGTCGTCGTGTGGACCCCCGGACCCGCCAACCCCGCGTACTTCGAGCACGCCTTCCTCGCGCGCCAGATGGGCGTCGAGCTGGTGGAGGCGTCCGACCTCGTCGTGCGCGACGACGTGCTCTACATGCGCACGACCCGCGGCTTGGAGCGCGCGCACGCGGTCTACCGCCGCCTCGACGACGACTTCGTGGACCCGCTCGAGTTCCGGGCCGACTCGCTGCTCGGCGTTCCGGGCCTGGTGCGCGCCTACCGCGCCGGCAGCGTCGCGATCGCCAACGCCTTCGGTACGGGCGTGGCGGACGACAAGGCGATCTACCGCTTCGTGCCCGAGATGATCCGCTTCTACCTCGGCGAGGAGCCGATCCTCGAGAACGTACGCACCTACCTGCTCTCCGAGCCCGAGGAGCTCGAGCACGTGCTGGCGCGGCTCGAGCAGCTCGTGCTCAAGCCGACCGGCGAGTCCGGAGGGCGCGGCGTGATGATCGGCCCGCACGCCTCCGAGCAGGAGATCGAGCGGATGCGCCGGGTGATCGTGGCCGACCCCGACCGCTGGATCGCGCAAGAGGTCGTGCGCCTCTCGACCGTGCCGACCGTCGGTGAGGACGGATCGCTCGCGCCGCGTCACGTCGACCTGCGCCCGTTCGCGGTCTTCGGCGAGCGCATCGACATCGTCCCCGGCGGGCTCACGCGGGTAGCGCTCGAAGAGGGCTCGCTGATCGTCAACTCATCGCGCGGCGGCGGCTCCAAGGACACCTGGGTGCTGGAGGACGCCGGCGAGGCCGACCGCGCCGGCAGCGCGAGCGGCTTCCCGGTGGCCGACACCCAGCCGCCGGCGCTGCCCGATCTGCGCTACGGCGCCTGGAGCAGCCAGCAGCAGCAGCAGCAGCACAGCACTCGGCCGCTGATGCTCGCTCGGATCGCACACGAGCTCTACTGGCTCGGGCGCAACCTCGCCCGCGCCGAGTTCACCGCGCGCGCAGTCGATGCCGTCTTCCAGGCCGAGCTGCAGGCAACCAGCGAGGCGGTTCCGGGCGTGAGCTTCGGCTCGGGCGGACTGGTCGCGATGCTCGGCGCCACGGACGGGACCCTCGACGGCAGCGCGCTCGACCAGCTCGCGCTCGACCCGGGCCGGCCCGGGTCGATGCTGGCCTCGATCGAGCGGGCGCGCGAGGGCGCGCGCACCGTGCGCGACGTGATCAGCGCCGAGATGTGGGAGGCGATCAACACGACGAGCCTCAACCTCCGCGGCGGGGCCCAGCCGGGGTGGTCGGCAGCTGCCGGCACGGCCGTCGCCTCGCAGTACGTGAAGGAGCGCACCGCGCTTGATCTGGGGCGTCGCCGCCCGCTCGATGCTGCGCGACGAGGCCAAGTGCTTCCTGGACGCGGGCGGGCTGATCGAGACCGCCGACATGGTGCTGCGGATGCTGCGAGTCGCGCTCCCGCCGACGCCCGCGGGAGCGGACACCCCGGGCGCCGAGGGGTCCGACGCCCACGCGCTGATCCTGCTCCAGGCGGTCGGCGGCTTCCACGCCTACCTGCGCGCCGTCACCGCCCCCCCGAACGCGCGCCCGGTCGCGCGCTTCCTGCTCTTCGAGCGCGCCTACCCCGACAGCGTCGCGGCGTGCGTCGACTCGCTCCACGAGGTCTTCACGATGGCCGACGCAGGCCCGCGCAACTCAAAGCCGGTGCTGCGCGTCAGCCGGCTGGCGGCCGACCTCGACTTCCAGCGCCGGGCGCTGCCCGACGCCGCCGAGCTCACGGGGATCTGCGAGCAGACCCAGCAGGAGCTCGCGCAGCATCGACCAGGACGTGGCCGAGCGCTACTTCGCAGGCGCGGCGGCAGCCGAGCGAGTCTGAGAGCTGAGAGACCAATGCACTTCGCGATCCGATACCTGACCGAGTACCGCTACGACGCCCCGGTGACCGACAACCTCAACGCGCTGCGGGTGCGACCGGCGACGACCTCCACGCAGCGCTGCGACGAGTTCCACACGCGCATCGAGCCCGAGGCCCGGGTCAGCCGCCACCTCGACTACTTCGGCACCGAGGTGATCGAGTTCGGCATCCCCGCGGCCCACGAGCACCTCACGATCGACGTGCGTGCGCGGGTCGTCACCTCCGACCCGCCCGAGCCCCCGGAGGGGAACTGGGAGAGCCTCGCGAGCCGCGCCTACCTCGACGCGGCCGGCGAGTTCGTCCTGCCCTGGCAGGACCAGCCCGCCGATCGCCGGGCTCGAGGAGCTCGAGGGCGAGCTGGACGCGGAGTCGCCGCTGGAGCGCCCTCGAGACGCTCTGCGAGCTGATCCCCGACCGCTTCGAGTACCGGCCCGGCGTGACCTACGTCGGCTCGCAGGTGTCGCGACCTGCTCGAGGCCGGGGCCGGCGTGTGCCAGGACTTCGTCCACCTCTCGCTGGTGCTGCTGCGCCGCCACGGGATCGCCGCGCGCTACGTCTCCGGCTACCTGTGGGCCGCCCCCGAGGACGACGGCACCGACTCGCTCGAGGTCGACACGCACGCCTGGCTCGAGGCGCTGCTGCCCGGCATGCGGCGCGCCAGGGCGAGCCGGTCTGGGTGGGCGCCGACCCGACCAACCGCCGGCTCACCGGCGAGACCCACGTGAAGATCGGCCACGGCCGCTTCTACGCCGACGTGCCGCCGGTCAAGGGTCTCTACATGGGCGGCGCCACCTCGACGCTCGAGGCCGCCGTCAAGATGTCGCGGCTCGACCCGCAGGCGAGCGCGCGGGCCTGAGGAATCTCAGCCGTGGTAGCCGGCGACGATGCCGGCGAACGCGAACGGTTCCTGGGCGATGCCGCTGCATTCGCCTTCCGGCGCCGGGCACGGCCGGTCGCGGTTGACCGACCAGAACGTCAGCCGCGCAAGGTGGTGTTCGCGTGCGAACGCCGCGATCGCCTGGAAGTCCTCGAGGCTCACCGTCTCCGACGCTTCGTCGGTGTGCCCGTTCATCGAGGAGACGCCCGCCATCTCATACGCCGCGGCCGCCGAGACTCCGTAGGCGGATGACAGCGCCCGGTCCAGCCCTTCGAGCGCCCGGATCGAGGCGTGGCCCATGTCGGTCGCGGGCGTCCCGAAGTCGAACGGCATCACCGTCCAGGCGCTCGGGCGCAGCGAGATCGCGGCCGCTTCGGCGATCAACGCCAGGCCGGTGCGCCCCGGACCGGCTTCTTCGGTTCCCATCGTGATCGAGATCTCCAGGCCGGGATTGGCGCTCTGCACCCCGGCCAGCGCCTGCACGACCCGCTGGCGCGCCTGGCGGCTATTGAACTCGCCGTGCTCGATGTCGATGTCGATCGCCCGCAGCGAGTAGGCGTCGATCACCTTCTGGTAGGCCGCCTGCAGGGCCGGGGCCGACTTGCAGACGCTGCCAAGCTTGCGCCCACTCCAGCCGCCGAACGAGACATCCACTTCCCCGCCGGCGGCGCGGATCGATTCGATCGCCGCCGCGTCGGTTCCACCCAGCAGCGGGCGGCGCCCGTCCCAAGCCGGGTTGCAGCCCTTGGCGGCGAGCACGAACGCGAGCGTGATGTCCCGCACGCCGCTGCGGGCCATCACTTCCACCGGCGGCTGCGGGGCGCCCCAGCCGAGGTACTCGTAGGGCGCCGCGAGCTCCACGGGCTGCGCCGCCCCGGCGCCGGGAGCGGCGAGCGCGAGCCAGAGCAGCACTGCCAGCACCGCCCCGGCGAACGCGCGAGCATTCAGCTCCATGCCGCTGAGAATATTCGTCTTGCAGATGCTCTCGCGACTAATGGTGGCCGCCGCCGGGAACGATCATCTACGCATGCAGCTCCGCGCAGCGCTCAGAACCCTGCCCGTGCTCGCCGCTGCGGCAGTCGCCGGCGGGCTCGCCTCCGGCTGCGGGTCCGGCAGCGCAGGCGCGGTGCTCGACCCCGTCGCCAACGCGGCGCAGCGGACCAACAACGCCGACGGCGCGCGCGTCGCGATGCGGATCGCGGTCACGGTCACGGGCGTGCCCCAGCAGATTACGATCGACGCGGACGGGCGCATCGCCTTCAAGAGCCAGGAAGGCGAGCTCACGATGCAGCTGAACGGGGTCCCCGGCGCCGCCGCCGCCGGCCTCGGCGAAGGCGGCACGATCGACGAGCGTTTCGTCGCGGGCAAGATGTTCATGGGCTCCTCGGCCTTCGCGGGCAAGCTCCCGTCCGGGGCGAGCTGGGTCGAGATCGACCTCGCCGAAGCGGTCAAGAAGCTCGGCCTCGACCCGAGCGCGTTGAGCAGCGGCCAGTCGAACCCGGCGCAGTTCCTCGAATACCTGCGGGCGAGCGGCGGCGGCGTGATCGTGACCGGCACCGAGCGGGTGCGGGGCGTCGAGACCACGCGCTACAGCGGCACGATCGACCTGCGCAAGGTCCCCGGCGCGGACTCCGCCGCCGCGAAACAGGCGATCGACGGCATCGTCGCCGCGACCGGCACGAGCACGATCCCGGTCCAGGCATGGGTGGACTCCAAGAAGCTGGTCCGCAAGCTCGCGCTGACGATGCCGCTCTCGCTCGCCGGGCGGCAGATCGAAACCAAGGTCACCGAGGAATTCTTCGACTTCGGCCCCCAGCCCCAGGTCCAGGCCCCCGCCGCCTCGGAAACGTACGCGCTGCCCACGAGCGGTCTCAGCGGACTCGGCGCCGGCGCCTGAGCCCCGGGCGCAAGCTCGCAGCGGCGGCGCGATCGGACCGCTGGCTCTAGGCTGGTCGGGGTGAGGGCAACCGTTCAGGCTCTGCCGGCGGGGAGGCAACGGCCCGAGAGACGATTGGGACGACGGTGAAGGCCGAGAGGAGAATCACTGACAGGCGCGAGGCCGGGTGGGGAAACGCGGCTTGCGGTCGCGAGCGCCGCCGGCCTCTACGTGATCGGCGGCTCGCTGATCGCGACCTCCTTCCTGCTGCCGGAAGTCAGCTCGCCCGCGGGCGCAGCGGCCGTCGCGGGCGACGCGATACTGACGGCGCTCGCGCTGATCTGGTTCCTCTCACGCGGGCGGGAGAGCCTCGAGCTGGCGTGGGCCGCCGACCTGTGGGGGATCGCGATCATCGTCGTGCTGTGCGCGTCGACCGGCGGGGCACGCAGCCCCTTCGCGATGCTCTATTTCTTCGCGGTCGGCCATGCGGCGGCCTTCCAGCCGCGCCGGCGCTTCGCGATCACGTCCGTGATCGGCCTGCTCGCCTTCCTGGCGCCGCTCGCCTACGAAGACGTCGGCTCGAACTTCGCGGCGATCGCGTGCGTCGGGGCGGTGCTGGCGCTTCTCACCACAGCCGCGGTCCATCTCGCCCTCGAACGGATGCGTGCGGACCGCCGGCGCCTGGAGCTGCTGATCGCGGCCACGGCCAAGCTCGACACCTCGCTGGAACCGCAGCAGACGCTCCGGCGCATCGCCGCGATGGCCCTGCCCGAGCTGGCGGAGCTGTGCGTGATCGACCTCGTCGACGAGGACGGCGCGATCACCACCACGGTCGCCGCGGGCGTCGATCCCGAGGTCGCCTCGCGCGTCGAACGGATGCGCCCGGACGAGCGCCCGCAGCGACTCGCCGGGCTCCCGGTCGCACGGGCGCTCCAGGAGCGCACCTCGCACGTCGTCGCCGACGTGGACGGCAGTACCGCCGCGGCCTCGGGCGAGGCGATCACGACCGCCAGCATCCTGCCCGGCGGTGAAGCGCCCTCGCGCTCGGCAACCGTCGTGCCGATGGTCGCGCGGGGCCGGCTGCTGGGCGTGATGTCCTTCGTGCACGCGGGCGCGCCCCAACCCGGGCAGCTGCGCGTGCTCGAGGACCTGACGGGCCGCGCCGCCCTGGCATTCGACAACGCGCGCCTGTACGCCGAGCGCGCCAGGGTCGCACAGACGCTGCGGCGCAGCCTGATGCCCGCGGCGCTGCCGGCGGTGCCGGGGCTCGACCTCGAGTGCTTCTTCCGCCCGATGGGCGCCGGCAGCGAAGTCGGCGGCGACTTCTACGACGTCTTCGCCGACCGCGACGGCTGCTGGCTCGTCGTCGGCGACGTCTGCGGCAAGGGCGCCGAGGCGGCCGTGATGACGGCGTTCCTGCGCCACACCACCGTCGCCTACGCCCGCGAGGGCGAGCGCCCGGCGCGGGTGCTCGAACGGGTCAACGAGGCGATGCTCGCCGCAGACTTCGGCGGGCGTTTCGCGACGGCGATCCTCGCGCGCCTGGATTTCGCCCCGGAGGGCATCGCGCTGACCGTCGCCGCCGGCGGGCACCCGCCCGCGCTCGTCTCGCGGCGCGGCGGCGGAACCGAGGAGCTCGGCACCGGCGGCACGCTGCTGGGGATCTTCCCCGACGCGCAGATCGGCGAGGACTCGACGGTGCTGCGGGTCGGGGACTCGGTGGCGCTGTACACCGACGGCCTGGCCGAGGCGCATGCGCCGGCCCGGTTCCTCAGCGGGGAGGAGATGATCGCGGCGCTCGCCGGGTCCGCGCCGGAGTCCGCCCAGGACACGATCGCCGCCCTGCTCGGGCTGGTGGACCTGACCCAAGGCGCGCGCGACGACATCGCGATCCTGGCGGTGCGCGTCGCTGCCGCGCAGGCCCGCGGCGTGCGCGCGGCCTGACCGCGCCGCCGCCGCATCCGCACCTACGAAGGGGCGAGGCACGAAGCGGCGGCGACGGCTGCGGTCGGGCGCAGCACCGGCGGCGCGGGACCTCGGAGGCGAGGACCTGCAGAAGTTCGGACTCCGCGAGGAACGTTTCCTTCCCGGCGCGTCGTGTCGAGCCGAGCGTCAGCCTCGGGCCGGCGCGGAGCCGGCGTGTTCGAGGTGCCTGCGCAGCCCGGCGTAGCTCTGGCCCGGGGGCATCGCCTGCTCGTAGGTCGCGGCGAGCGCTCCGCCCGCCGCCGCTGCCACGCGCGCGCGGAACGCCGCGGCGAACGCCTCCTCGTTCAGCTGCGCGGCGTCCGACTCGGCTTCGCCGATGTGGTCGCGCAGCCGGCCGAGATGACCCTCGACGTCGCGATGGGAGCCGAAATGCGTGATCGCCAGCGCCTCGGGGCGCCAGCCGGCCACGACCTCGATCGACGCTCGCCAGGCGGCAAGATCGATGTCCGGCGGAGGGGTCGGCGCCAGCGTCGGGCCGTCCTCGATCCGGACGCCCGCGACGTCGCCGGTGAAGGCCCATCCCGTGGGCTCATGCAGATAGGCGACGTGGTGGGAGGCGTGACCGGGGGCGTAGGCGACGCGCAGCCCCTCGGGCAGGCGCTCGCCGCCGCTCAGCACCCGGATGCGCTCCGGCGGCACCGGCAGCACCTCCCCCCACAGGCGCCCCATCTGCTCGCCGTAGAGCCGGCCCGCGCTCGCGAGCAGCCTGCTCGGATCGACGAGGTGCGGGGCGCCGCGCTCGTGCACCCAGACCTCGAGGCCCTCGTAGCGCGCGCAGAGCGAGCCGGCCGCGCCGGCGTGATCGAGGTGGATGTGCGTCAGCGCGAGCGCGCGCGGCGGCCGGCCCTCGATCTCCGCCATCAGCGCGGCCAGGCACGAGGCCGGGCCTGGATCGACGATCACATCTCCCACCCGCCAGGCGCCGATCACCTCCGGACGGCCGAGGTGCATCAGGTCGGTCAGCTGTGGCTCTGGGCTCTCCGGCGGCATCCGAGGAAGCCTATGCCCCCTGGGTCGCTAGCCCGGCGCGCCGGGCCGGCGCGGGGGCCGATTGCCGCGATCGGCCTCGTTGCGGGGCTCGCGATCGCGCGTCCCGCCGCCGTTGAGCGCTTTCGCGATCAGCGGCACCGGCTGGCGGCGCCTGGCGATGCAGCGCGGGCAGTACTCGATCTGCGGTCCTCTCGGAGCCAGGACCAGACCGCAGCTGGGGCATGACAGGGTCATCGGATGAGCTCCCGTGTTCGCTCGGTTCCCGGGATGTTCCCCACGCCTGCTGAGGCTGCTGACGCCCATGCCGGTGCAATGTCGCTCTGGCGCCGTCAACGACGCCGCGGCCCCAGAGGACTACCCGCACAGCGGCGCCGGCCAATCCTCGGCGCGGGCGCTTGGCCCTGCCTGCGACGTGGTAGTACAGAGGGATGGCGAGCACCGACACCGGCGACCGCGTGCACGGCGAGCGCGAGCGGCCGAGCGGCGAGGCCGGCCGCGCGCACCCCCAGGACGAGCGTCCGATCGGCGGCTACGCGACCCTGACGGCTCTGTTCGGGGGGCTCTGCGTCGCCTTCGCCGAGTGGATGCGGCGCAGCGACCGCGAGCTGCCCGAGCGCGTGGGGGCGGCCGACCTGCTGCTGATCACCACCGCCACGCACAAGCTGTCGCGGCTGATCACCAAGGAGCGCGTGACGAGCGCGCTGCGGCGCCCCTTCACGCGCTATCAGGACGACGCCGGGCCCGGCGAGGTCGAGGAGGAAGCGCGCGGGCGCGGGCTGCGCCGCGCCGTCGGCGAGCTGCTGATCTGCCCCTACTGCGTGGGCATGTGGATCGCAGCCGCGTTCACGGCGGGGCTCGTGGTGGCGCCACGGCCGACGCGCTGGATCGCCGCCGCGCTGACGGCGCTGTTCGGTTCGGATCTGCTGCAGATCGCCTACAAGCGCGCCGAGCAGTCGCTGTAGAGCGCCCGGCGTGGCGATACTCCCCCGATGGGAGCGATCGGGCGCGTGGTCTCCGGGGGACAGTCCGGCGTCGATCGCGCCGCGCTGGACGCCGCGGTCCGACTCGGCATCCCCTACGGCGGCTGGTGCCCGCGCGGCGGCCGGGCCGAGGACCTGATCGTCCCGCCCGGGCTGCTCGCGCGCTACCCGGGGCTGCGCCCCACCCCCAGCGGCGAGCCGGAGCAGCGCACGCGCTGGAACGTCCGCGACAGCGACGCGACGCTGATCCTCGTCTTCGGCAGCCCTCCCGAACCCGGGTCTGGGACGGCGCTGACGCTCGGCACCGCCACCGAGCTGGGGCGGCTGCTCGGCGTTGTCGACCTCGATGCAGCGGACGCGCGAAGGCAGGCGTCGGCGCTCCTCGCCGGGCTCCCGCCGGGTGGCGCGCTGAACGTCGCCGGCCCGCGCGAGAGCGGCGCGCCCGGGATCTACGAGCAGGCACGCACCCTGCTGTTGGAGCTGCTCGCTAGCGTGGGCACGGCGTGAGGGCAGACGGGGCAGCCTCGATTTCGGAGACCGAGCGCGCGGTGCGGGTACGTGTCGCCGGGACCGTTCAGGGCGTCGGCTTCCGGGAGGCGACACGCGCCAGAGCGCTCGGCGCGGGCGTCCGCGGCTGGGTGCGCAACGAAGCGGACGGAGCCGTGGCCGTGCATGCGGAGGGACCGGCGGACGCGGTGCAGGCGCTGCTCGACTACCTCGCCACGGTCCCCGCGGCGCATCGGTGCGCGAACTGGATGTCAGCGAGGTGCCGACCGAGGGTCATGAGCAGTTCGCGATCCGCGGCGTCGCCGCCGGCGTGTTCGTCGTGCAGGAGCACAGCGCGAGCACCCACCACTTCGACCTGCGCCTCGAGGTCGGCGGCGCGATGCGCTCGTGGGCGGTCCCGAAGGGCCCCTCGATGGATCCCTCCGTCAAGCGCCTCGCCGTCCAGGTCGAGGATCATCAGCTCGCGCACAACGACTTCGAAGGCCCGACCGGCGAGAAGGGCGGCGTGATCGTGTGGGACCGCGGCCCCTACGAGCAGGGCGGCCGAGTGCCGTGGCCGGAGGCGCTCGAGCGCGGGCACGCGGTGTTCGTGTTGCACGGCGAGAAGCTGCACGGCGGCTTTGCGCTCCAGCGCACGGGACGGGGGCGAAACCCCAGTGGTTGCTGCTCAAGCGCCGCGACGACGAGGCCCGGACGGGATCGGATGTGGTCGCCGAGGCCCCCCGTTCGGTGCTCAGCGGACGGACGCTCGAGGAGGTCGTCTCCCAGCAGCGCTGAGCGGTTTTCAAACTGTGGCGAGAGGTTGACTGACCCGGGTGAGGAGGGGGCGGCGAGGCCGCCGCCCCCTCCTACCGGCGGCTCAGCGCTCGGTGAACGACTCGACGGCCTGCGCGAGCGCGGGCTCGACAGCCCGCCACTCGGGCCGCAGCGCCGCGGCGATCAGGACGCTCTCGGCACGATGCCCCCGCACGATGCAGGCGATCTCGCGGTAGGGGTTCCCCCCTGCGCGCGAGCCGTAGTCGTCGATCAGGCAGGACCCGCGGGCGCCCGTGAACGAGATCGCCTCCCGCGCGGCGAGCTCACGCACGGAGCGGTCGCCCTCCTCGCGGTTGCGCCCGATCCGGAACGCGGCCCAGCCGCGCAGCCGCTCGCCGCCCTGGTGCGGCGTCACGTTCAGGTAGCCGAGGTAGCGCCCGGTGCGGTCGCGCAGCGCGAATGTGATCGTGCCCCTGTCACCCCGCTCCGATGACCAGCCCGGCGGACGGCGCAGGGTCGCGGCACCGGACGGGATCGTGGCGGCGGGCCAGCTGCCGGGCGCGGCGCGGGGACCCAGCGCGGCGAGCAGCTGCGGCGCCGAAGGCGCGAGGGCATGCCGCGCCCGGCTGCGCTGAGCCGGGCCGCCCTCGGCCACCGCGACGGCTGTCACGCCGACGGCGGCCAGGAGCGCGAACGCTCCCGCCCACCCGGCCGCCCGCCGGCGGTCAGACGTTGCCGTCGCCATCGCTGGGTCCGCCGTTGTTGTCGCCGTCCTGGTCCCCCCCGTTGTTCTGGGGGATGCCGCCGGTCTGCCCGCTCGCGGGCGCCGACTGCGGCTTCGAGCCCGCGGCGGAGCCGGAGCTCGACCCGCCGCAGCCCGCGGCGACCAGGGCCGCGGCGAGCAGCACCGCCAGCGGGGCGCCTGCTTTGAGCTTCGCGACGCGCACCATCACACGTTCCCGTCGCCGTCGCTGGGCCCGCCGTTGTTGTCGCCGTCGTGATCGCCCCCGTTGTGCTGGGGGATCGCAGTTGTGTGGTGGCGGCGGTGATGGTGGTGGGTCTCGGCGAGCGCGGGCGCGGCCGCGCTCAGGCCGAGGACGGCAGCGGCGATCAGCGCCGCCACCCTTTCAGGGGTCGGTTTCATGTTGCCTTCCTTCGGGTCGGGGGGCGCCGCCGGGCGGGCGGCGCTCGCACGGGAGAGTGCGTGTAATCCCTGAGACGTCCCGGTCAGGCCTTTCTTTCTAACCGGCGGCTAAGTTCTCGCGGGCAGGCGCCCGGCCCCGGAGCTCGGAGCCCCGGGACCAGGCGCTTTTTTCGCACCCGCCGCCCTGTACGCGTCAGCTAGGCGGGCGCGCCGGCTTGGTAGGCCGTGCCCCCGGCCTCGTGGCGAACCGTGTGCATCATCCAGCCGAGCGCGAAGATCGCGACGCCGTTCAAGATGAACGCGATGCCGGTCAGCAGCGCCAGCGTGGCGAAGCCGATCGGCGGCGCCGCCACGATCACGATCCCCGCGGCGATCTCGAGCAGCGCCACCACGATGTTCCAGGCCCGGCGATCGCTGTCGAACGCTTCGACGAAGCGCACCACGCCGATGGCGATCAGCCAGATCCCGATCAGCAGCGCCACGAACAGCACGCCTCCGATCGGATGGCGGACCAGCAGGACGCCGATCACCGCGCTGAGAACGCCGACGATGGCCGCGAGGCCTCGGTTGGGCGTGCGCCGGTTGAATGAGATCGCCACGTCGAAGATGCCGCTGGCGAGGATGAAGATGCCTGCGACCACGGCCAGGAACGACAGGCTGTCTTCGGGTTTCAGCAGCACGACCACGCCGGCCGCGATGCCGACGAGCCCGATCACCACCAGCAACCACCAGGCTGACGTCGCGTCCCGTATCTCGTCTGTCATGAGATCCGGCTCGTTCATCGCTGCCTCCATGTCTGTATGGGGTCGCGCGGCGGCGCAGCGCCGCGCTGTTTCTATCCGACCCGCGGCCGTCGCCTTGCCCGTGCCCCTCGCTGCGAAGGGCCCGGCTCAGGCAGTCCGGTTCATCCGCAGGCTTGTGTCAATTGTTGCACACTACTCCCGTGTCCTCAAGTGCGATTTCGGCTCTGCCGAACACGTTCCTGCGCTTGGGAGGGCAGTGCCAGCGACGGGCCCGTCCAGCCGCTCTCTGCTGTCAAACGGAGTGATGCCCGTGCTCACCCGCGGCTCGACTGGCTCTCCCCCACCAGAACCACGTGAGGTCTACCACGCAGGGATCGGCGCGCGCAAGGGCACCACACCCGGCCCGGCGGTACGGCTCAGGCGCTCGCGCCGGAGCGCTCGGCGAGTCGCGCCCGCGCCTGGGGGTCCTCCTCGAGCGCCCGGATGAAGAGCGAGAGCGCGTCGCCGAGCAACGACGGCGGCACCGCGTCCTCGTCGAGCAGCGAGACGAGCCCCATGCCCATCGTGAGAGCGACGAAGACGTTCGCGACCTGGCGCTCGGCGTCGGCGTCGGGCTTGAAGCCGGCGTCAGCGGCGCCGGCGCGCGCGAACCCTGCCAGCGTCTCGCGAAGGTCCTCGACGCCCGCGGCGAGCATGCCCCGCAACCGGTCGTCGCGCTGAGCGCGGACCCACAGCTCGACGAACAGCCGAAAGCGGTCCGGCTCCTCGCGCAGGATCTCCATCCAGCGGTCGCTGCCCGCGAGCGGGCGCTCGCTGTGGTCGCGGCCGAGGTCGAACAGCTCGCGCTGCTCCGCGAGCTGCGCGGCGCGCTGCTGCTCGGAGAGCGCGAGCAGCAGGTTCTCCTTGCTGCCGAAGTGGCTGTACACAGCTCCCTTCGTGAACCCCGCCTCGGCGGCGACCTCGTCGAGCGTGGCGCCATCGAAGCCGCGGCGAGCATAGACGCCGGCGGCCGCCTCGAGCAGGCGGGCGCGGGTCTGCGCCTTGCGCGCGCCACGATCGAACTCACCTCGCGGCATCGCGGATCCTCATATACTCGCAAGTAGATATACTCGCCAGTATATACACCCGCCCCCCGGAGGAGCAGCCATGAACGAGACCCTCCCGCCCGGACCGCGCATGCCCGCGATCCTGCAGACGCTCGGCAACTGGAAGCGGCCGACCCCGTTCCTCAGACGCGCGCGCCGTCGCTACGGCAGCCCGTTCACGATGAGGCAGATCGGCGCGCCCACGTTCGTGGTGATCGCCGATCCCGAGCAGATCAAGGAGATCTTCCAGGCGCCTGCCGACGTCCTTCATCCCGGCGAGGGCGCGAGCATCCTCGAACCGGTCGTCGGACCCAACTCCGTGATCCTGCTCGACGAGGCACCGCACCTCGAGCAGCGCAAGCTGTTGCTGGGAGCCTTTCACGGCGAGCGGATGCAGCGCCTGTCGGGGCTGATGGCCGAGCTGGCTGAGGCAGAGGTCCAGTCGTGGCCGCGCGATCAGGCCATCGCGCTGCACCCGCGGCTGCAGCGCCTCACGCTGGAGGTGATCCTGCGGGCCGTCTTCGGGCTCGATCGCGGGACGAGGCTGGAACAGCTGCGAGAGCTGCTGACCGAGCTGCTCTCGTTCGCCGACAGCCCGCTGTCGCTGCTGCCCCCCCTTCCTCGTGTGCTCTCGCGCACGATCCCCTCGGTCGGCCGGCGCCAGGAGGTGGGTGCGCTCGTCGACCGCGAGGTCTATGCGCTGATCGAGGAGCGCCGCGAAGAGGGCGAGGAGGACTCCGAGGACGTGCTCGGGATGCTGCTGGCCGCGCGGCACGAGGACGGCTCGCCGATGTCCGCACAGGAGGTGCGCGACGAGCTCGTGACCGCGCTCGTGGCGGGACACGAGACCACGGCCTCGCAACTCGCATGGGCCTTCGCGAGACTTTCGCGGGAGCCCGTTGCGCTCGCGCGGCTGACCGCCGAGATCGACGCCGGCGAGAGCGAGGACTACCTCGGCGCGACGATCAACGAGGTCATGCGCATGCATCCCGTGCTCCCGAACGCCGAGCCGCGGCTCGTCTGCAAGCCGGTGGAGATCGGCGGCGTGAGCTATCCGCCCGGCGTGGTGCTGCTCGCGAATGCCTACCTGGTCCACCACGACCCGGACATCTACCCCGAGCCGGAGGCGTTCCGGCCCGAGCGCTTCCTCGAAAAGCCGCCCGGCACGTACACGCTGATTCCCTTCGGCGGCGGGCGCAGGCGCTGCATCGGGGCCAGCTTCGCGCTGCTGGAGATGAGGATCGTGCTGCGGGCCGTGCTCTCGCGCTGCGTCCTCGCGCCCGGCTCGCCCGAGCCCGAACGCACGCGCCGGCGCGGGATCACGCTCAGCCCGGCGCGCGGCGCGCTGGTGGTGCTGCACGAGCGCCCGGTCACCGCCGGCGGCGCGGCGGGCCGCGAGCGCGAGCTCGCCGTCGGCTGAGGAACGC
This sequence comes from uncultured Solirubrobacteraceae bacterium, assembly GCA_963742805.1. Classification (GTDB taxonomy): domain Bacteria; phylum Actinomycetota; class Thermoleophilia; order Solirubrobacterales; family Solirubrobacteraceae; genus Palsa-744. The sequence goes on from CAVUNG010000003.1 coordinate 63,630, forward strand.
CTCAGCGCTGCAGCGAGCGGATCGTCGCGGGCGTCAGCTCCGCAAGCGAGGTAAGCCGGATGTCGGCGAGCGCCAGCGCGTCGGCGGCCGGCGGGAACTCGCGATTGGGCACCGCGACGATGAGCATCCCGGCGGCCGCGGCGGACCGCAGCCCGTTGGCCGAGTCCTCGATCGCGACCGCGTCGCGCGCGGCCACGCCCAGCGCCTCTATCGCCGCGAGGTACACATCGGGTGCGGGCTTGCCCCTCGCGACCTCTTCGCTCGAGACCGTGACGGCGAACGCGTCCTTCAGCCCCGCCAGCTCCAGAACCTCGTCGATCACGGCGCGGTTCGACGAGGAGGCGAGCCCGAGTGGCCATGAGGCGGCGAGCGCGCGCACAGCAGCCACCGCCCCCGGCAGCAGCGGCAGCGAGGAGCGGTACTCAGCCAGCACCCGCTCGACCACGCGGCGGTCGATCTCCTGCGGCGCCAACGGCACCCCGAGCTCGTCGTGCAGGTACCGCGACCACTCCGGCGCGCTCATCCCGAGCATCGCCCGCGTCGCCTGCTCGCGCCAGGTGCCGCCGGTCGCTGCGACGAGCTCGCGGCGAGCGCGGTCCCACGCGCCCTCGGACTCGACCAGAACCCCATCCAGGTCGAACACGACCGCCCACGAACCGTCTCGTTGCGCCGCCGCCCCGACCACGGTGTCGCATCGTATTCGCCGTGGCACGGCGCACGCGAGGGCAGGTAGTCTCGTCGCAGGCGGATGAGCGACACCGAGGGCACCAGCTTCGACGTGATCGTGTTCGGCGGCGGCGCCCCGGGCGAGCACTGCGCCGGGGCGCTCGCCGAAGGCGGGCTGCGTGTCGCCGTCGTCGAGCGCGAGCGCTTCGGCGGCGAGTGCTCGTTCTGGGCCTGTATCCCCTCGAAGACGCTGCTGAGGCCCGGCGAGGCGGTCGCCGGCGCGCGGGCGGCCGGCGCGCACGCCGAGGTCGACGTCGGGGCCGCGCTGGCGTGGCGTGACTACATCGTCAGCGAATACTCCGACGCGGGCGAAGCGCGCTGGCTCACCGACCGCGGGATCGCCACCGTACGCGGGACCGGCAGGCTCGCGGGCCCCGGCGCGATCGACGTCGACGGCGTCCGCTACACCGCGCCGAACATCGTCTTGGCGACGGGCGCCGACCCGTTCGTCCCGCCGGTGGAGGGCCTTCGCGGCCTCGACGGCGTCTGGGGCACGCGCGAGGCGACCAGCATGAAGAAGGTCCCGCGGCGGATGCTCGTGCTCGGCGGCGGCGCCGCCGGGGTCGAGCTCGCCCAGGTCGTCAGGAGCCTCGGCGGCGAAGCCGCGATCGTCGAGATGTCCAACCGCGTGCTGTCGCGGGAGCCGGCACCACTCGGCGAAGCGCTGGCGGAGGCGCTGCGCCGCGACGGCATCGAGCTGGTGCTCTCCGCGACGGCCGCGGCCGCGCGACGCGAGGGCGAGAGCTTCGTGCTCGAGCTCGCAGACGGCGGCAACCTCGAAGGCGATCGCCTGCTCGTCGCGACCGGGCGGCGCCCGCGTGTCGCCGGCATCGGGCTGGAGTCGATGGGGATCGAGCCCGACCCGCACGGGATCAAGGTCGACGGGCAGATGCGCGCCGCCGAGGGCCTGTTCGCGATCGGGGACGTGACCGGCATCCTGCAGCTGACCCACGTCGGCGAGTATCAGGGCGAGGTGGTGGCGTCCAACATCCTCGGCGAACCGCGCGAGGCCAACTACGAGGCCGTGCCGCGGGTGATCTACACCGACCCGCAGGCGGCCGCGGTCGGCGCGGCAGAGGGGGCGTTCACGGGCACCGCCGCGCTCTCGGGGGTGTCCAGGACCGCGACCTACACGCATCAGTACGCCGACTCGAACGGGTTCCTGACGCTGCTCAGCGACGGCGAGCGCCTGACCGGCGCCTACGCCCTCGGACCCGAGGCCGGCGAGTGGCTCCAGCAGGCGACGCTGGCGATCCGCGCGCGGGTGCCCCTCGACGTGCTCCGCGACACGATCCAGCCGTTCCCGAGCTTCTCTGACATCTACGAAGCGGCGCTGAAGGACCTGCGGCGCTCGATCGCGGGGGCCGCAGCGGGCTGAAGCGCACGACAGGAGACCGAAACCGACCGAAACGGAGGCCGAGATGAGCGGTACCGAAGTTGCCGGCAGCGCAGACGCGAGCGGAGCCAAGCCGCTCGGTGTGGCGATGAAGCTCGAGGTGATAACACTGCCCGTCGCGGACGTCGACCGCGCGAAGGCGTTCTACACCGGGCTCGGATGGCGACTGGACGCGGACATCGCAGCCGGGGACGCATTCCGCGTGGTGCAGGTGACACCGCCGCTCTCGGAAGCCTCGATCAACTTCGGGAAGGGAATCTCCACCGCGGAGCCGGGGTCCATCCAGACGCTGATGCTGGCGGTCGAGGACGTCGAAGCTGCCCGCGAGGAGCTGATCGCGCACGGAGCCGAGGTGAGCGAGGTCTTCCACGGCCCCGGCGCGGGGTTCCTGCACCCGGCGCCGCCGCGCCAGCCCGGGCGCGACCCCGACGGCCACTCCTACACGTCGTGGGCGACCTTTGCCGACCCCGACGGCAACGGGTGGGTCCTCCAAGAGATCACCTCGCGCCTTCCCGGCCGCGTGTGGGAGTGAGCGCCATGGACACCCCGGAGCTGGCGCATCTGCTGCAGGAGACCGCCGAACACCACGACCGCTACGAGAAAAGCCACGCCCCGCACAACTGGTGGGACTGGTACGCGGCCTACATGCACGCACGTCAAAGCGGCTCGACTCCGGAGCAGGCGGCGCCCGCCGCCGACGCCTACATGGACGAGACGTTCCACATCGCGAAGCTGTAGGCGGCGCTCACCGGAGGGCCGCGGCGGCAGCCTCACGCGAGGCGACGGCGTCGCGCTCGGCGAAGAACTCCTCGCCCTCGATGTTCAGACGCGGGACGAAGCGCTCGAGCCGGCGCGGCATGTACCAGTTGCGATCCCCGACCAGGATCATCAGGGCCGGCACGAGCAGGCACCGCACCACGGTCGCGTCGAGCAGGACCGCCACGGCGAGCCCGACCCCGAACTGCTTGACGGTGGGATCGCCGTTGAGCAGGAAGCTGCCGAAGACGAACACCATGATCAGCGCTGCCGCCGTGATCACACGAGCGCTGGTGACCAATCCCGAGACGACCGCGGTGCGGTTGTCCTCGCCCTCGCGATGGTGCTCCTCGATCTGGCTCACTAGGAACACCTCGTAGTCCATCGAGAGGCCGAAGAGGATCGCGAACATGAACAGCGGCACGTAGGAGACGATCGGCACCGCCCCGCTGAGCCCGATCGCGCCGCTCAGCCAGCCGTATTGGAAGATCGCGGTCAGCACACCGTATGCGGCCCCGATCGAGAGCAGGTTCATCAACGCCGCCTGCGGCGGCACCACGACGGTGCGGAACGCGACGACCAGCAGCAGCAGGCTGAGCACGATCACGACCGCGATCTGCAAGGGCAGCTTCGAGGAGATCTGCGCCGCGAGGTCGACATAGCCGGCGGTGCTGCCGCCGACGAAGGCCTTGAGGTCGGTCCCCTTCTCGGCCTTCGGTATCGCTTCGTTGCGAAGCGCTTCGACCAGAGCCGCGGTCCTGTTCTCCGACGGCCCCTGCTTGGCGATCGCGCTGAAGTAGGCGGTGGTCCCCGCCTTGTCGATCTGGACGGGCGTGACGGCCGCGACGTCGGGGTTCGCGGCGATGTCGCTCTGCAACGTGTGCAGACGCGGGTCCGCCGCGCGCGGATCGGTTTCGGCGCCCTGCGCCGGCGGGGAGCCGGCCGGCGCCTGCGCCGGCGTGCCGAGCGTGACCGCGACGAGCAGCGGGCCGTTCACGCCCGCGCCGAAGTTCTCGGAGATCAGGTCGTAGGCGCGTCGCGCCGTCGTGGAGGTGGAGAGGGCGCCGGTGTCCTGCTGGCCGAGGTTCAGGGAGAGCAGGGGGATCGCCAGCGGGATCAGGATCGCAAGCGCCAGCAGCCCGCTGATCAGCGGGTGCTTGCCGATCTCCCCCGCCCATTTCGCCCACAGGCCGTCCCTCGCGTCCTCGGGCGAGCGCGGTGGGCGCACCCGCAGCGAGTCGATGTGCTCGCCGGCGATCCCCAGCAGACAGGGCAGCAGCGTGATCGCGGCCAGCATCGCCACGAGGACGGCGATCGCGGCCATGAAGCCGAGCGTCGTGACAAGCGGGATGCGGGCGACCGCGAGCGAGACCAGCGCGATCGTCACCGTCGAGCCGGCGAACACGACGGCGCCACCCGAGGTGGCGGCTGCGCGCGCGACCGCCTCATTGGTCTCGACGCCCTCTTCGCGCCAGCGCAGATGTCGCGTGACGATGAACAGCGCGTAGTCGATGCCGACGCCGAGGCCGATCATCGTCGCGAGGGTCGGGGCGACGGTCGGCACAGTCACGACATGCCCGAGCATGCGGATGATCGCGAGCGTCGAGAGCAGCGCGCAGATCGCGACCGCGATCGGCAGGATCATCGCGGTGATGGTCCCGAAGGTCAGCGCCAGCAGGATCATCGCGGCGACGATCCCGACGAGCTCGCTCGACTCCGTTGCCGGCTTCGACACCTTCTGGCCGAGCTGCCCCCCGGTCTCGACCTCCAGGCCGGCGGCGCGCGCCGGACGCGCGGCGGCATCGATGATCGTGTTCGCTTCGCCCGCCGAGAGTTCCCCGGGGCTCACGTCCAGCGTCACCGACAGGTAGCCGGTGCCCTGATCCTTGCTGAGCGCGGCGGCGCCCTGGGGCGTCAACGGGCTGACCACGCCCGCCACGTGCGGAGCCTTCGCGACTTCGGCCGCCGCCTTGTCCACCGCTTCCTTGAGCTTCGGTTCGGTGAGCTTGCCGTGCGCCGCGTGCAGGACGATCGGGCTGGATCCGTTCGCCTGGCCCGGGAAGGGCCCGGTCAGCGCCGACTGGGCGGCGTGACTGCCGGTACCCGGCAGGGAGAGGTTGTCGTTCGTCTCTTCGCCGAGGCGGTGGGAGAGGCCGACGAGCACGATCGTCGCGAGCACCCAGGCCGCGAGCACGACCCAGCGCGCCCGCACGCACGCCCCCGAGACCTTGTAGAGCACTCCGGTCAAGCCCCGCTCACTTCCCTTCCCCCCTCCGGTGGCACAACTCGCGGCAAGGATAGATCAGGCCCTGGCGTTACGGCGCGGCGCGCGGCTGAGGGTAGGCTGTTGCCGTGAAGGGCGATCGCGTCGAGGTGGTGGTGTCAGCCGACGACGGCTCGCGCACCTACGAGATCACGGCCTCGCGCGCCGGTCGGCGGGTGGAGATCGGCAACGCCCGTGGGGTCGTCGAGGTGACCGAGGTCACGCGCACCGGCCAACCCGTGCGGACCGCGCGGTTCATGGCCTCCCGTGTGATCGCGCTGGTCGAGCACCCTGCGGGCGAGGAGGGCGAGCACCCGAGCGCGCCCGAGCCCGTTCTGCTCCCCCGCCACTGAGCGGCTGCCCGAGCTGCGCACGGCGCAGGACCTGTTCGCAGTCGCACCGATCCTTGCAGGCGCGCGGGGCCGGTGCGCGCCCGAGCCGCTGGCGGTGGCCTTACGGCTACGGCCCTCGGGTCGCTCATGGATCGGCCGCGAGCGGCCGATGTTGCTCTAGCCGACGTCTCGTGCGCAACTTGGAGGACCGTTGCCGATCGACCGCGAAGAAGACGACAGCGTCCAGACGCGCCATCCGCGAAGCCGCCTGCACCCGGCCAAGATCCGCGCCGGCATGCGCCGGCGCTGGTTCGAGCACGAGATGGAACGGACTCCGCTGCAGAGGATGGACGGGCTCGTCACGATCGGCGGGGACTACGGCAGCTGGACGGTTCCCGGCAGGCTGATCCGCCCGGAGTGGCTGTGCTACTCGGTCGGCGCCGGCGGCGACATCAGCTTCGACATGGAGCTGATCGAGCGCTGGGGAGTCCGCGTGCGGGCGATCGATCCCGTACCCGACTACATCAGGCGAGCGCTCGAACAGGCAGACGGCGACGATCGGCTGACCGCACACCAGTTCGCGATCGCGACGAGCGACGGGACAGTGCGCATGCAGCTCACCCACGACCCGAACAGCGAATCGGTCTCCCCGGTCGGGCTGTACGACTCCAAGAGCTACGTCGAGTTCGACGGCCGCACGCTGGCGTCGCTGATGGCCGAGCTCGGCGACTCGCGCGTCGAGCTGCTGAAGCTCGACATCGAGGGCGGCGAGTACGACGTGATCCCGCAGCTCGACCTGCGAGCGCTCGGCGTCGAGGTGTTCGCGACCCAGATGCACCACGTCGCGAGCGTCTCCAGGGCCCGCGCCCTGGTGTCGAGCCTCGCCGCGCAGGGCTACGAGCCTGTGGCCTGCCTGCCGGTTGTGAAGCTGACGTTCGTGCGCCGCGAGCTGCTCTAGCTGTAGAGCCTCGCCTGCCGCGGGCGGGGATTCGGGTACCGTCCGCTGTGTGGACGGAGCGGTGGTGGTGCATACCTCCAGAGGCGCGCTCAGGGGTGCCGCGCGCGAGACAGGGGTGCTGTTCGGCGCGATCCCGTACGCCGCGCCCCCCGTCGGCGAGCTGCGCTACCGTGCGCCCGCGGCCGCACCGAGATGGGACGGCGTGCGCGAGGCGGGCACGCTCGGCAGGCCGCTCCCACAGCCCGCGCGCAGGCTCCCGGGCCTGTTCAGCGAGCCGCTGCTCGGCTCGCGCGAAGACCGCGACCCCGAGCTGACGCTGAACGTCTGGACGCCGGACCCGGGGGCTGCCGGGTTGCCGGTGCTCGTGTGGCTGCACGGCGGCGCCTTCATCGCCGGCTCGCCCAGGCTCTACGACGGCTCGGCGTGGATGCGCGACGGCGTCGTGCTCGTGACGGTCGGCTACCGCCTGGGCGTCGAGGGCTTCGTGCATTTCGCCGGCGGTGACACGAACGTCGCGCTGCGCGACCAGCTCGCCGCGCTGGAATGGGTCCGGGAGGAGATCGCCGCGTTCGGCGGCGACCCGGCGCGCGTGTGTCTGGCCGGCCAGTCCGCAGGCGCGATGTCGCTCGGCTGGCTCCTCGGCAGCGAGCGCTCGCGCGGCCTGTTCCGGCGGGCGATCAGCATGAGCGGCGGGGTCGAGCTGACGTACTCGCCCGAGCAGGCCGCCCGTGTCGCGGCGAGCGTCGCCGAGCGCGCCGGGGCGCAGCCCACGGCCGCGGCCATGCGCGAGGTCCCCGTCGCGAGCGTGATCGACGTTCAGCAAGCGATCGCTCCCGGCGAGCTCGAGCTCGATACCGCCGAGCACCGGGACCCGACCGGCGGCATGCTCTGGGTGGCGCCGGTCCGCGACGGCGACGTCGTGGCCGAGGAGCCGCTTGCCGCGATCGGCCGCGGCGCGAGGGCCGACCTGCTGATCGGCGACACGAGCGAGGAGGGTCTGCTCTACCTTGCGGGCGTGCCGGGCTTCGACGACTTCGGAGCCGAGGCGCTCGACGCCTTCGCGGCGAGGCTATCGCCCGAGCCCGGGGCGCTGGTCGCCCAGCTCCGCGCCTCCGAACCGGACGCGACGTCCGGGAAGCTGGCCGCTCAGGCGATCACGGAGGTCGCGTTTCACGCGCCCACGAGGGCCGTGCGCGAGCGTCACGCCTCGCTCGGTGACCGCCGCACCTACAGCTACCGCTTCGCGTGGCGCTCGGGCGCGCTCGGCGGAAGGCTCGGCGCCGCGCACGCGATCGACGTCCCGTTCGTGTTCGACGCGGCGCAGGACCCGCAGTACGGAGGCACGGACGACCGCGTGCTCGGCGCTGCCGGAGGCCCGCAGGAGCTCACCGACCGCATGCACGGAGCGTGGGTGCGCTTCGTCGAGAGCGGCGACCCCGGCTGGCCGGAGCATCCCGCCGTCGAGATGCTCTCCGCCGCCGTCGCCACGCCTGCGTAGAGATGCCGGTCTCGGCCCCCGCCGCGCTGACGCTTGGGCTCGCCGAGCGCGCCTCGGCGCTCGACGAGCTCCCGGACGACATCCTCGAGCGGGCTCGCCAGTCGATGCTCGACTGGTTCGCGGTGACCCTCGGCGGCTGTCGCGGGGACGCGCCGGCGGCATTGCTGGCGATCGTCGCGGCGCGTGACCCCGCCGACCCGCGCACGGCCGGCGTCATCGGTCACGACACGCGCCTGAGCGCGCTCGACGCCGCGCTCGTGAACGGGACCGCCTCGCATGTGCTCGACTTCGATGACGTGAACCTGGCGTTCCTAGGGCACGCTTCGGTTGCCGTGCTGGGCGCTGTGCTGGCGCTCGCAGAGGAGCGCGGCTTCTCCGTCGCCGATGCGGCCGTCGCGTACGTCGCCGGCTACGAGACCGCCTGCCGGCTCGCTGTCGCGCTGGGCCCCGAGCCTTACCGGCGGGGCTTTCACGCGACCGGGACCGGCGGCACCTTCGCGGCCGCCGCTGCCTGTGCCCGCCTGCTCGGCCTGGACGCTGAGAGCACCGCCCGGACGCTGGGCATCGCCGCCAGCCAAGCGGCGGGCCTGAAGTGCAACTTCGGCACGATGACCAAGTCGCTCCACGCCGGGAAGGCCTGCCAGAGCGGCCTGCTCGCAGCGCTGCTCGCGGAGCGCGGCTTCACAGCGGACCCGAGCGCGATCGAGGCCGAGCAGGGCTTCGCCGCCGTCTCCGGCGGCGGCCGTGAGGTGAATGCGGCGCTGACAGACGGCTGGCACCTGCGCGCGAACCTTTTCAAGCACCATGCGTCGTGCTTCTTCACACACTCCACGATCGAGGGGCTGCTGGAGCTGAAGCGCGAGCGGCCGTTCGCGGCCGATGAGATCGAGGAGATCGAGATCCACGTCAGTGACGTCGAGCTGGGAACGTGCGTGATCCCCGAGCCCGCGACGGGGCTCGAGGTCAAGTTCAGCCTCCCCCATCTCGCCGCGATGACGGTCCTCGGCCGCTCGACCGCCAGCGTCGATGACGCGGACGCGGCCGATGCTGACGCGGTGGCGCTCCGCTCCCGCGTCGTCCTGACGCACGACGGCCAGCCCGGCGCACCGACCCGGATCGACGTACGGCTGAGCGACGGAAGCCGGCTCTCCGCAGCTCACGACGTCGACACGCCCGAGGCCGACCTCGCCGCGCAGGGCGCACGGCTGGGCGAGAAGTTCCGCGTGCTCGCCGAGCCCGTGCTGGGAGACGAGCGTGCGGGCGCGCTTCTGCTCGCGCTGACCGAGCTCGAGACCGCGCGGCCGGTGCGCGAGCTCGTGCGCGCCGCGCAGCCCGGCTAGGCCCGCGCACCCGCCGCGCGGGAGCCAGGGCTGCGCGCGCATACGGTCATGCGCCTTCGGGGCGCGCGCGGCCGGGCGCCTGCGAGGAGGGCCGCACGGTGCCCCGGCCCTCGCTGGGCCCGATCCGCGCGTGCAGCCTGTGCAGCCAGGCGGGCGACCACCAGTTCCAGCGTCCGAGCAGGCCCATCAGCGCGGGTACGAGCAGCGTGCGCACGATGAAGGCGTCGATCAGAACGGCCGCGACCGCGCCCACCCCGATCTCCTTCAGGAACACGACCTGCGAGGTCGCGAAGGCGCCGATCGCGACCGCGAGCAGCACGGCGGCGGCGGTCACGATGCGCCCGGTCCGCTGAAGCCCGAGCGCGATCGCCTCGCCGTCCGGTGCCCCCTCCTCGCGGGCCTCTTTGATGCGCGTCAGCAGGAACACCCCGTAGTCGGTGGAGAGCGCGAACGCCAGCGCGGCGAGGACCAGGTAGTTGCCCTGCGAGATCCCGGTCTGGGTCGAGAACGACAGCGGCCCGCGCAGCCGGCCGTCCTGGAAGATCAGGACGAGGATCCCGGTCGCGGCGGCGACGGTGAGCGCGTTCATCGCGAGCGCCTTCACCGGCAGCACGACCGAGTCGGTCATCAGCCACAGCACGAGCATGGTGCCGAGGACGAGGATCGCGAGCGCGAGCGGCAGCGAGGAGCTGATCGCCGCCCGCTGATCGGCGAATTCGGCACCCGGACCGCCGACGGCGGCTGCGAACGGAGCCGGGACGGCTCTGATCGCCCTGATCGCGCGCTGGGCTTCCGGACCGATCGCCTCGCCGGAGCTCGTGAGGCCGATCTCCCACGTGACGTCGCCCACGTAGCGCGGCTGGGTGACCGACGCGACACCAGGGATCGCACGCAGGTGCTGCGCATAGGCGGCAAGGGACGTCCCCGCCTGCGGCCCGGCGTGGATCGCGACATAACCCGGGTTGGCCGCGACCTGCGGGAACTGGCTGGACGCCTCCTCTTCGACGACGCGGGCGCTCGCCGACGCGGGCAGGACACGCGCGTCCACCCCGCTCCAGTGGGTCCTCAGCGCGGGCAGGGCGAGCAGCAGGAGAGCCCCCGCCGTGATCGCCGCGACCAGGCCCGGTCGCCGCAGGACGCGGTGAGCGTGCGCGTACCAGCGGCCCTTGCGGGGGTCGCCCGGCGTGACCCGCCCGATGCGGCTCCCCGTCAGCACGAACAGCACCGGCAGGATCGTCAGCGCGGACGCGGCCGCCGTCAGCGCGACGATCATGCCGCCGATACCCATCGATTGCAGGAAGCGCAGCGGGAACACGGTCAGCGAGCTCATCGCGACCGCGACGGTGACGGCGCTGTAGAGAACTGTGCGCCCGGCGCTCGCCATGGTCGTCCTGACCGCTTCGGGCACGTCCCGCCCGGCGCCCAGCTCCTCTCGGAAGCGCGAGACCATGAAGAGGCTGTAGTCGACCGCGAGGCCCAGGCCGAGGCCGATCACGAGGTTCAGCGCGAACACCGAGAGCGGCAGCGCGACGTTCACCGCCCGCAGCGCGGCGAAGGCCGAGAAGACGCCGGCGGCCCCCACCGCCAGCGGCAGCAGCGCGGCAATGCCGCGGAAGATCAGGAACGCGAGGATCGCGAGCAGCGGGAACGCGAGCGCCTCGGCGAGACCGAGGTCGCGTGTGGCCTGCTGGTTGACCTCGCGCCCGGCCACGGAGGCCCCGCCCAGCGTGACGGCGCGGTCGCCCGTGAAGGCGCTTTTGATGCGGTCGACCGCGGCACGTTCTTCGGCCGAGGCACGGAGGGTCGCGGTGACGATCGAGCTGCGCCCGTCACGGGAGGGCAGCGGGCCGGTCACGCGCGCGACGTCCGGGTCCGAGCGCAGCGTCGCGAGGGCCTGCGCGGCGGCGGCGCTCTGCGGCGCGCCGGCCACGAGGGCGAGCACCCCCGGCGCGGGCTGGGCGCCGGTCGCGCGTTCGACCTTCGCGCGCGCGGCCGTGGACTGCGAGCCGGGGTCGGCGAAGTCGTGCCGCGCGTCGAGGACCTTGCTGGCGGCACCGCCGGCCAGCGCGAACAGCGCGAAGGCGAGAAGCAGGACGGCGCCGAGGCGTCGGGGATGAGCGAGGGCTAGGGCGGCGATCCGCTGCAACATGGCGTGCTCCTCGAGGGGGATGAGAGGTATGTGACCTCCGTATATATACGCTTGTAGATGTACATGTGTCAAGTTATTTGTTACGATCGTGTCGCGATGGCTTCCGCAACCGGGACGAGGAAGCGCAATCCGCGCGGGGAGGGCGAGCGCCTTCGCGCTGCCCTGATGGAGGCAACGGTCGAGCTCCTACTCGAGCGGGGCAGCTCCGACCAGCTCTCGATCCGGGCCGTGACCTCGCGCGCGGGCGTTTCCCCCACCGCCCTTTACCTGCACTTCGCCGACAAGCAGGAGCTGCTGCGTGCGGTCTGCGACGAGGCCTTCGAAGAACTGATCGCGTTCCTGGAGCAGGCGGCCGCCGAGGCGGATGGCGACGCCCGCGCGCAGCTCGAAGCCATGGGCCTCGCCTACCTCAAGTTCGCCCGTCACCGGCCCGCGCTCTACCGTGTCCTGTTCGCGACGCCGGGGCGCTTCGGCGGTGGCGAGCGACCGCCGGAGCAGGACCCTGGGAAGAGGGCCCTGGAGGCACTCGTGGAGGTGACCACGCGAGCGGTGCCGGATGACCCGGACCCGCTCGGCGTCGCCCTGCAGCTCTGGACCGGCCTGCACGGCTTCGTCTCGCTGCAGAGCGTGATGCCGGAGATCGGCCAGAAGATGCGCTGGCCGAGCGACGAGGATTTCCTGCGGGGGCTGACGCGCTCGCACCTCGGCGACTAGAGGCGCCGGGGCGGCCGCTTGCCGTCGACCTCAGCCGGCTCGGGTGTCTGCGAGCTCCGATCGCGACTCGCCGCCGTCGAGAACGGCGGCGATCCGCCACGGGTGCTCGTCGTCGTCCGTGAGCTCCATGCGCCAGGCGAGCTTCATGGTGCTGTCGACTGAGCGGTCGCCGCTCAGGATCGTCGTGGTGGTGCGGTCTTCGATGTAGCGGCGGCCGCTGATACGCATCTCGACGGTCATCGCGGGAGGCGTCGCGTGCGCGTCGATGGCCGCGATGTGGATCTCGCGAACCCGCGGACCGCGGACGACGAGCCGCCGGCCGCACGACGGGTCCCCGGGGTAGAGAAGCTCCTGCACGGCGCCCGGGGTCGCCATGACTTCGAGCGCGGTGTCGTCCCCGTCGATCGCCTCCGCCCACGCTTCGACCGCGTGTTCGGCCTCGGCGGCCAGGACCCGTGGAGCGAAGCGGTCGTCCACCAGCGAGATGTCGAGCGCGGCGGCGTGCGCGTCCGCGGCGAAGTCCGCCCCCGCGATCTCGTGGACCTGGGAGTTCGCGACCCGCGTGTCCGCCGCCTGTTCGAGTGTCGCCTCCCGCTGTAGCGCCTTCGTGTCCGCCCACGGCGTCGGCACGAGGGTCTCGGAGAGCTCATGGATGCCCTCGTGGTGCTGCTCGATCGACAGCAGCATCCAACCGCTTCCCGCGACGCCGAGGGTCCAGTACTCGCACACGTGATGCGTGTCCTTGACGCTGTTGACACGATGGATCGTGTTCCCGTGCTGGTCGATCACCACGTCGCGGACCCGCGTCGCGAGCCGCACGACGGCACGCTTGGCCCGGTCCTCGGAGGCGTTGTGCAGACCGACGTACGCGACATGGACCGGGCCCTCGATGTCGATCCGGTTGGCCCAACCGCGCAAGGCGAACGCCTTCAGCCGGCGCTCCCACTCCACCCAGAGGTCCTTCGAGACCATCCCCTCGAGCTCGGACCGATTGTCGCTCGTCCACGCCACCTGAACCGCGCGGAACAGCCTCTCGGCCTCACCGCCGACGACCTCCGGCGCGAACCGCGGATCGATCTCGGCGGCCTCGGCGGCTGCGAGCCTGACGCGCTTCGTGCGCCGGCCGAGCCGGCGCCACTCGAGGACCATGTCGAGTGGCCACACGAACACGCGCTTGAGATCTCCCAGCATGGAGCGGGGCACGCTGTAGGCCGTGCGTCTGTGCCGATAGAGGCCGATCCCCACGTAGATGAGGAGGATCAGGAGGAAGAGAAAGAACACCGCCGGCGAGCCGCCGCCTGCGCCGGCCGCTCCGCCGCCGCCGCCGAAGCCGAAGCCCCCTCCCCCGCCGCCGCCGCCGAAGCCTCCGCCACCGCCACCGCCACCGAAGCCCCCTACGCCGCCACCGCCCAGAGCCGATGCCGTGCTCGGAAGCGCGAGCAGGATCGCGAGAAGCGTGAAGGCCGCGGCCGCCGGGCGCCGCCTGAGCGGCTCACGAGGAGGACCTGCGGATCTCGATGCGTTTGGCGGTGGACGTCGCATTGGCGGAATCATCCCGGTTCGAGGGTGCGGTCGTCGAGGTCTTGCGCCAGGAACGACCCATGACCGCTTGGCACGAGATCACCCGTGGCGAAGTGCGCTTGTAACGGCGCTTCAGCCCTCCAGCTGCGCCTCCCCGACTCCCACGATCTCGACGAGATCTCCCGGGCCGCAGCCCGCGACGTCGAGCGTCTCACGTGCGACGGCACGACGCAACCGCACGAAAGCAATCCCGCCCAGCAGCAGCGGGACCACCAGCGCGAGCGCCCGGTACCCGAGCACCGCCGCGGTCGCGGCGCCCGCCGGCACGCCATACAGGACCAGCGCGCCGACGAGGCCGAGGTCGACACCGCCGATGCCACCGGGCACCGGAATCAGCCCGCCGAGCTCTCCGAGCAGATAGCCGATCCAGATGATCGCCAGCGGCGGGACGTCCCCGAACGCGTGAAACGTGGCCCACAGGATCATCACGTCGAAGACGAGATAGCCGACGAGGCCGACCAGCAGGAGCAGGTCGGCGTGGCGGAGTAGCTCGAGCGCGTCCTGCACGCCCTCTGAGAGAGCCCGGAACGACGCGGCGATGCGCGAGCCCGCTCCCCGCCGCTCGCTCACGCGCTGCTCGACGGTCGCCGCCAGGCGTCCGGCGAGGATCGTCGCAACGACGGCGACGAGCGCAACCGCGGCGGGAACCGCTGTCAGCACCGGCGAGGTCCGGCCCGCGATCACGCCCAGCGCGAGCCCGAACCCCAGCACGATCACGCCCAGCACGTTCGGGACGCTCGTGAGGAAGAAGAAGGCCACGCTCCTGCGGGCGATCCGCCTTCCGTCCATGCCGCCGCGGCGCAGCGCCCAGGCGCCGAGGGCCAGGCCGCCGGCTCCGCCGATCGGCAGGATCGCGTTCGCGCCGAGCTCGGAGAACCCGATGTCCATGCTCACGCCCCACTTCATCTGACGGCAGAAGACGCTGCGGAACGCCACCGAGTAGCAGATCGCGGAGAGCACCTTCAACACTGCGCCGATCGCAAGCCAGAGCGGATCGCCATGTGCGAGGCGGCTGCGCAGGCTGGCCAGGCCGGGAACCAGCGTGATCACCGCGATCACCCCGATCGTCACGGCGGCCAAGAGGAGCAGACGACGCCGGACCGGCGCGCCGGTCAGATCGGGGGGTGCGTCGAGATCCCCGCGCCGGACGACCGGCTTGTCGATCACTGGGGGCGATCCCGGGGTCATCGCGGGCTCATGCGAGGCGGCTTGCTCGGCGGTGCCGGGTACCTCCGCAGGCGGCTCCCGTCGGCGGCCCACAGGGGCGCCGACGACGCCGAACGCAGGATCGAGGCGGTTCGCGCCGACAACGGCTGCTCCGCCCCGGTGGCCGCGGCCCGGCCGGCGCCCGCTACGCGCCGGTGAACCGGTACTCGGCCTGCCAGGCGTCCTTCGGATCGGTGTGTGCGGTCCAGAACAGCTCCGCGATGCTGTCCGGATCGAAGGCGGTCCCCGGCTCGACGGCACCGGCGATCGTGATCGTGGCGGCGTGGACGCCGTCGTCGCGGACGTCGGCAGCGATCAGCGTCTGCGCCGAGCGCAGGGCGGCCTTGCCGATCGAGAGAGTCGCGAGTGCGGATACCGGATTGTCCGCAAAACCGCCGCTGGTTGCCAGCAGGGTGCCACGCCCTGCAACCCGAAGCACGGGCGCGGCGACCTGGGCCGCGACGACGGCGCCGAGGACATCGACGTCGTGCGCGGTCCGCAGCCGCTCGAGGCTCGCGTCGAGGATCTGGCCCGGATCGGGCAGGGCGGCGTTGTACACGACGACGCCGGGCGCCCCCGGGGCGCCGAAGATCCGCTCGAGCGTCTCGCGGTAGTCGGCCAGGTTCCCGATGTCCACGGCGACCTCCTCGATCTCGAGGCCGCCGCTGCGCAGTTCGGACGCGACCGGACCGACCGTGCGCGAGATCAGCGTGCTGCGGAATCCCTCGCCGCCGAAGCGCCGCACCACGCCGGCGCCCACTCCGGGGCCGGCGCCGATCAGAAGTAGATGATTGTGGTCAACCTGCTCGGGCATGTGCCACCTCTTGGTTGAGCTTCCGCCCGGCTGACGCTCGGGCACCTGTTCGTTTCGGCCGGCAGACCTCTCGGCCCATGGGATCACTCCTTGAGCAGCCGCTCGTTCAGGACGATCTCGACGATCTGCGGCACGGTCTGGAGCCGCCCCCAGTCTCGCTGCAGCTCGCATGCGAGCGAGACCCAGCCGATCGGCACGGCGCCCGCCTGAACGACGCGTTCGACGCCGGCGCGGTGAGCCTCGACGGAGGTGCCGGCGATCGCATCGACCACCGGGTAGACCTCGTAGCCCTCCCTCATCGCGTCGAGGGCGGCGAACGCCATACACACCTCCGTCCAGAGCGCGCAGAAGATCAGCTTGCGCCTGCCGGTGGCACGAACCGCGGCAAGGAAGTCGATGTCCTCCCACGAGTTCACGGTCGTGCGGTCGATCGGCGGGCTGTCCTCGAGCAGCTCGGCAAGCTCTGGAACGGTCGGTCCCTGCCCGCTGGCGACGTTGACGGTCGAGTGGACGATCGGGACGTCGAACGCCCGCACCGCCTTGACGGTCGAGACGACGTTCTTCAACAGCAGGCCGGTGTCCATCGAGCGGACGGTCGCGAACTGCGAGGGCTGGTAGTCGATCAGGACGAGCGCCGAGTTCTGCGGGGTGATCAGAGGGTCGCTCAGCTGGTCGCGCACCGGGGCACTTGCCATCTCTGGTTCCTCCTTGGGATCGGAATTTGTCGGTCGGTGACAGCCCGCACTACCTGGCGGCGAGCAGCTCCGCGGCGGCCTTCTTCTCGCCCTCGGCGACGCCGACCTGGTCGGTCAGCTTCGAGACCTCGGTGAAGTACCAGTAGATGACCTCGCGCGCCGGTCCGGCAAGCGGCGAGGCCCAGTCGCGGAATAGCTCGGTGTTGACCGCGAGCGAGGTGCTCGGCACCGCTCCCGCCTCGCGGAGGCGCTCGATCCCTGTCCGGTGCGCGACCTGCGAGCGGCCGCCGACGGCGTCCGTCACATACATCACCTCGTACCCGGCCTTGAGCGCCGAGACGCTCGCGAAGCTGAGGCAGATCTCGGTGTGCAGCCCGCCGATGATGAGCCGCCTGCGCCCGGTCGCTTCGACCGCGTTCCGGAAGGCCTCGTCCTCGAACGCGTTCATCGAGGAGCGGTCGATCGGCTCGACGCCGGGCAGATCGTCTAGGACCGCGGGCTGGGTGGGTCCGTTGAAGCCGAAACCGACGCCCACCGTTGAGAGCACGATCGGCATCTCGAGCGCCCTCGCTGTCCTGGCGAGCAGGCGGACGTTCAGTTCGACCTGCTCCGCGCTCGTCTCCGAGCGGATCACCTCGAACATCTCGCGCTGATAGTCGATCAGCACCAGGGCGCATTCCTCGCTCGTCCACACACCCAGATCCCGGTTCATCGCCATCCTCCTCATGCTTGGGAAACCGACAAATCAAACGATTGCTTGACTATATTCAGATCGAGCGACGGCTGTCAAGAGCTTGCGCGACAGACCATGGCACCGCTCGGTTCGGCCGGCGCGCGCGGCCCGCGGGACGGTCGGCTGTCGCGCCGCGCCGGCCGGCTCAGGCGGGGCTGACGCCGCGAAGCGTGCCGGCCAGCGGCGGGACGAGCAGCTTCTCGATCTGCTTCGCGGAGGAGCCGCGAAGCTCCGTGCCGACCGGCGCGAGCATCAACCAGTTGATCAGCCCGGCCGCGCAGCGTATGCGGAAGATGAGCTCGCGGTCCTTGACGCCGGGGACGGTCGCCTTCAGCGCCCGCAGCACATCCGCACGGATGCGCGCGAAGCTGGCGTCGAAGCGCTCCCACCCGTCCGGCGGCTCGATCGCGCACCGCGCGACGATCCGGATCACCGCCAGATCCCTCCCCCGGCGGACATCGCAGTGATCATCGGCCGTGCGAAGGCAGCCGCAAGCTCCTCGAGCGAAGGGTCCGCGCCGAGGCGGCCGACCGCTTCCTGCTGAGCGGCAAGGTAGGTCACGAGGCCCTGCTCGACCGCCGCATCGCACAGGGCCTTCAACGATCCGAAGTGATAGCTCACGGCGGCGACGTTGGCCCCGGCGGCGTTTGTGATCTCCCGGAGGGACACGCCGTCTTCCCCGCGCTCAGCGAGCAGGTCGAGCGCCGCCTCGAGCAGTCGCGCGCGCGTGCGCTGGCCGGCCTCGCGGCGCTGGTCGACTTTCACCGAACCCACGGATCTATTCAATCAGGTGCTTGAACGACGGTCAAGACGGCCAGCGCAAGCACGGTCTCGCCCGAGCCTGTGCCCGAGCGAGACCGTACCCGGTGAGCTGCGCTCACCCCCTCCTGCGGTTACTTCAGGTTGAGCGTCGGACCGATCGCGTCTTCAGCGACCGAGGCCGGCGTCCAGGGCAGCGTGATCCATTCGTTTTTCGACAGGCGCTGGGTCTGGTCTTCGTAGTAGGGAGACGTCGGGTCTTCCGACTGCGAGTAGGCCAGGAGCGCTTTCGCGAGCGGTTCGTGACCGGCCAGCAGTTCGGTGAACATCACGATGCTCGTCCCCCCCGTCACTTCGGTCTGTTTCGAGGTGGGCGTCGGGAAGATCCCGCCGATGGCCGCGAAGCATTCGCCCCCGTCGGAGCAGCCGGGCAGCGGCGCCGCACCGGCCTGCGGCGCGTGCTGCACTTCGCCGGTGCCGGCGTCGAGCGGGATGCCGCGCGCTTCCATCGAGCTCACGGCATTTGCGAGCGCTTCCTTGGTCCCCTGCAGCGAGGTATTCAGCGTGTTCGGCGTGTAGACCGGGTCGCTCGCCGTCCAGGGATGGACCCAGAAGCCGGCCTGGGCGTAGGCGCGCCCGTACCATTCCTGGAACAGCCAGGCCCCTCTGTCGTCGAGCGTGGCGGTGGCGCCGTAGGCGTCGAGCACGGGGCACGCGCCGCTGACGTTGACGCCGTTGATAACGCCGCCGGCTTCGCTCACCGCGTCGGCGCAGATTTCGCGCAGACCCGGAAGGGCGCGCTCAGCCGGGAGAGCGCGGAACTTGGTCCACGATTCCTGCATCGTCTGGGCCGTGAACCCCGGCGTCGGCGAGAGCCCGTCAGTCGGGACGCCGCTGTTGTAGGTGCCCATGCGCTGGGCGACCATGTCGATACCCGTCTGGGCGCGCATGCCCGGGTTTACTTCTTCGCCGCCGAGGGCGGGCGAGAACCCGGTCAGCGGGCTGTTCGCGTTGGCGAGCCAGAACGAGTTGTTCGAGTTCTCGACGTAGTCTCTGCGGACCAGCGACGGCTCGTCGCTGCCGGCGAGGATCCCCGGCACGACCGAGCCCGGGCTTTCGGGCATTTCGCATTCGCCGTTGCCCAGGTACGGGCCCGTGATCGTCCCCGGCGAGAGGTTGCAGCTCGAGTCGATGAAGGCCTTGGTCAGGCTCGGGGTCACCGCGAGCTCCGTGTAGAAGGCGTTGCCCTCCTCGTCCGCACCGATCGTGTTCACCCACGGCACACCCTGGATGGCGCGCTCGGATTCGATCACCTGAGAGGCGTTTTCGGCTTTGCTGATCGCCAGCCACTGGTCGGGACCGCGGAGGTTGTCGGCGTTGGCGTCCTGCACCGCCAGCAGCGCGCCTTTCTCGGAGAACACCGGGCCGTATTCGCTGTAGTAGAGGGTGTTGGTGCGCTGCACCAGTTCGCCGTGTTCCAGCGCCTTCACCTTCACGTTGCGTTTCGTCAGCGTCAGCGTTTTGCCCTTGTAGCGGTATTTGCCCGGTCCCACCGGCGTCAGATACCAGAACAGGAGCGTCGCGTTGGCCGAGACGGTGTGCGTCCACGCCACATCCTGGTTGTGCCCGATGTTGATCCCCGGCAGCCCCCAGATGCCGACGCCCGTGGCGTGGTAGGAGCCGGGGACTTCGACGTTCATCTCCCAGAAGCGTTCCGACCCATGCCACGGGAAGTGCGGGTTGGAGAGCACGACCCCGCCTCCGTTGGTGGTGTCTTCGCCGCCCGCGGCGAGCCCGTTGGAGCCGAGCAGCTTGCTGTGCCCGATGTTCGCGAGTTCCGCGAGCGACACGGTCGACGTCGAGGCCTTCCGGGCGCTCTGCCGCTTCGCTTTCCAAGAGGGCGGACTGTAGGCCGGATTCGCCTCGACGTAAGGACCGAGGGCGGAGTTGCCCGAGAGATCGTCGATCTCGTAGATGCGCCGCCAGACGTCGATCGCCTTGATCGGCCTCACCCAGGCCGCTCCTTTGCAGGCCGGGTTCGTGACGCCGGCCGCGCCGCCGATGCTCTTGAGATAGGCGTCATAGCCGGCGGCGTAACCACGCGTGACCTGCTTGGCTTCCGCCGACGGGCCCTGGGGGTACGGCTCCTGCAGGAGCTTCTGGATCACGTGCCGATCCTTGACCGAGGTCCAGTAGTAGTCCGAGTTCAGGTTGGTGAACACCAGGCCGCCCTGGGCTTCGTTCTTGAAGGTCCCGGCCGGGCCGAGGAACGCAGAGCGTTCGCCATCGAGTGTCAGGAACGTTTCGGCAAGCAGACAGATTCCGTCCTGCGCCTGTGCATAACCGACCCCGAAGCCGACGTCGCCGAAGTTCGCCCCGGAGATGTTCGCGACGCCGCCCGTGGTCCTCGTCAGCGACACCTTGTACGAAGCGCCGGCCGAAGCCGGGAGGCACAGCCCCGCCACGGCCACGGCGAGCAACGCGAGCAAACGGCCCCTCCACAACAGCCTGCCCTCACCGCGACCGTCGTCCCCGCAACGCCCAGAATCCATCCCCATTCCCTCCACTCTCCCTCTCGATGATCCCCACCGGGTGATGGGCGCCCAGCCAATGGCGGACTACTCAGTCCTCCAATTTTCGAGTAAGGTACCAGAGTGTCCACCACTACACAACCCGCTACCGATCGGCTCCCTCGCGGCCCCCACCGCCTCTCTCGCGACGAGGTCAGGAGCCATCAGCGCGAGCGCATCCTCGCGGCGGTGATCGCCACGGTCGGAACGAAGGGCTACGGCTCGACCACCATCGGTGACATCGCCCGTGTCGCGCGCGTCTCGCGCGACACGATCTACGAGCAGTTCGCCAACAAGGAAGAGTGCTTCCTGGCCGCATACGACGCCATCACGCGCGAACTGCTCGATGAAGTCGTGGCCGTGGGGACGGGCCAGGCGAGCTACGTCGACGCCGTGCGCGACGGCATCCGCGCCTACCTGAGGTTCTGGCCCGAGCACCCCGGCGCGGCGCGCGTCTGCACGCTGGAGGTGATGGCGGCCGGTGAGGAGGCGCTCGCCCACCGTGAGCGCACGCTCGCGAGCTTCGGGCGCCTGTTCCGGATCATCGCCGAGCGAGCTGCCACCGAGCAGCCGGGGGTGCCGACGGTCCCCGACATCGTGGTGCGCGCGAGCGTCCTCGCCGTGCTCGAGGTCGCGACCGAATACGTCCGGCAGGACCGCGTGAGCTCACTGCCCGAGCTCGAGAACGAAATCGTCTACCTGTGGCTGCTGGGGATCGCCGGCCATGAGGTCGCCGCGGGCGCCACCGCGGGCGCGCGGTAGACGCAGGGCGACTCAGAACAAGCGCTCCTCCTCCGGCCCGGGCACTTCCCGGCCCCCTCCCGCAACCGACGACCAGCCAATCGGGCGCCCGGTCATGCCGGCGAGTTGATGCGCCTGCGTGTCGGTCCGTACGGCGATACTGCGCTCGGTTCCCGGTAGCCCCGGCATCGTCGGTGAAGCAGCCGCGCCGTGCGGAGCTACGGAAGCCCGCCGGGTACCCCCCGGAGCCCAACCGCCCGAAGGGATAGGCCGAATGCAATCGCAAGACCCGACATCCGGCGCAGCGAGTGCCGAGCGGCTCGCGCCGCCGGCCGGCGCGAAGACACGACACCACCTCGCAACAGCGGTTCGCCTGAGCCCGTCTGAAATCCGGCGGGCGTTGAAGGACGTCGAAGGCTTCAACGCGAAGCTCGCGGTCGTCATCACGAAAGGCGTCGGCTCGATGGTCTGCGCCTATCTGTTCAGCCTGATCGCGCTCACCAGCCTGCCGGCGATCCTGATCGAGGCCGGCGTGCTGACCAAGAGCGACGTCCCCGGCTTCCTGACAAAGCCGGGCCTGATCCTGATCGTCGCCTGGGTCGCACAGACGTTCATCCAGCTTGTGCTGCTCTCGATCATCATGGTCGGCCAAGACGTCCAGTCAATCGCCTCGGAAGCCCGCGCGGAAAACACCCTCAAGGACGCCCAGGCGATCCTCGACGCTCTGAACACCGAAACGCAGGGCGGGCTGCGGACGATCCTCGAAGCAATCGAAACGGGGGGCAGGAAGGCGGGAGGACCCGGGATCGCCGAGTAACCGCTCGGACACGTTCATGGCCCCTCCGGCGAGTGATCGACCGTGAGCTTCTCGACCCGGCGTGGGCGTGCGGGGCTCGCCGAAGCCCTCAAAGCCGCGAGACGACGGAGTAGGTCGCTCCGGCCGGCCTTCTCCATCGGGGACCGCCCCCGGCAGCCGTCGAGCAGGGACCGCCAAGGGCCGAGGCCGGCGCGCGGGAGGTCTCCCGCGCGCCGAACCGCTCACATCGGCGGGAATACGACCTTGATCTTGAAAGAGTTGTCGTGGGCCGAGACCTTGCTGTAGACGACACCGTAAGTCGGCAGCTGCTCCATGAAGGGCACTTCCTGGCCGTCGAAGTCCGAGCCCCAGAAGTTGTCGTCGATGTTGATCGGGCTTCCAGGGGTCTGCCACCGCGACGGGAACGTCTCTCCCTTCGAGAGCTTGCAAGTCTCCACGTCCTTGCCGCCTTTACCACCGCTCCCCGGGTATTTCACAGAATTGGTCCTGTGAACCCCTTTGCAATGAAGCGTGTTTTCGGGGCCGAAATATTCGCCACCGCCGTATTCGGCGGTAAACGGAGTACTCGTCTTGACGACCGGTTCTTTTGCGGCTGCGCTCGAGGCGAACGCCCCGAGCGACGCGAGCACTCCACACGCCACCGCGATTGATGTCGATCTCAGCTTCATGTATGTCCCCTCCTAGCCCTGATGGGCTGCGTTCTCCGTGGCGCGCGCCGGCTTGCACCGATGGGCTCAACGACCGCGTGCGCACGCATCTCTGCGCCCAGTGGGCGCACTGAACGCCGATCGTACTCACGCACTCTCGCCGGATGTGAACGACTGCTCACATCCGGCATAGGCTTTCGCCGACCTTCCATGCGTTCCCGTTATGTCGGGCAGAGCGGCGGCAATTTGTAACCGATTCGATTCAGGAGCAAAGGCGCTCGTCGCAGCCGAGGAGGAGGGCGACGTGATCGCGTTCCTGTTCCCCCAGGCGACATCACAGCCCCGTCCGAACGGTGATCCGGCCGGCGTCGGAGGCATGCCTGAGAGTCTCATAGTCGCGTTCGTTCTGGTCCGCATACCCGTCGGCAAAGGCGCACATCGCCCGGTCGAACGTGCCCCCGGCTCCGAGATAGCTGCCGATCGCGACCGCGTCGCCTGAGCGCGCGTGGGCGCGGGCGAGTGCCCAGCCGCACAACTCGCCGTAGCGGCCGAGGGCATCGGCGTCGAGCACGTCGACGGGGGCAGAGCCCTTGCCGTCCCACAGCTGGCGAACGTAAAAGTCGCGGTTGACGCCGTCGATCCACTCGGTCGTCCGGATCCACCCCAGCATGATGTCGCTCGCCGCCTGCATCAGCCGCTGGCCCTCCACCACGCGCCGTCCGTGGTTCTCGTACTCGCTGCGGCCGAGATACGACTCCAGCACTGACGCCTCGGCCTCCTTCATCTGCAGAAACAGCGGGTCGCGGTCATCGCGGCCGAGCATCAGCATGATCCAGGCCCGCGTGCCCACGCTGCCCACCCCCACGACCTTGCGGGCGGCGTGGATGTACCGGTATCGCTCGAGGAGCCCGCGTCGGTCTCGTGGCAGCGTGCCGCGGTAGTAGTGCATGGCGGCGTCGACCGCCGCGGCGAGCGTCTCCGGGTCATCGGCGCGGGCGAGCGCCTCGATCGGGACGATCAGCGGCGGGTCGTGGACGATCCGCGGCTGCCCGTCCACCACCCGCGTGAGCTTGGCGAACGCACGCAGTGAGTCCTTCGCCCGCGCCTTGGCGATATTGCGTTCAAAGTGCCTGAGCTGCTTCCGGCTGACCCGGGATGCCCACTCGCGGACGATCTCCTCGAGGTCCCGATCGAGGTGCACGTACCAGAGTTCCAGTGTCCGCAGATCCGCGAAGCTGCGCATGGCCTGCCGATAGGAGCGTGCGACGGCGAGATCGACGGACCGCCGCGCATCCCCATCGAAGCCGCGATCGCGTCCGGCGACCTCGAAGCTGGCAACCAGACGCTTGACGTCCCACTCGAACGGGCCGGGGAGCGTCTCGTCGAAGTCGTTGATTCCGAACACGAGTCGGCGGTCCGGGCCGGCGAATGTGCCGAAGTTGGTGAGGTGGGCATCTCCGCAAAGCTGGGCCTTCAGGTCCGTACGAGGCTCCTGGGCGAGGTCCCAGGCCATCACGCACGCGGCTCCCCGGAAGAACGTGAACGGCGAGACGAGCATGCGGCCGTACCGGATGGGGATCAGCTCCGGCAGACGGGTGCTCGCCTGCTCCTGGAGCAGCTCAATCGCATCCGGCCGGGACGGGTGCGGTTGCCAATCGCCGTGTCTCGAGCGCGGAACCGCTGCCCGGGCTGCCTTGCCGAGCTCCCGCCGGTCGGCCGTACTGGGGTGGCCGAGCCGGGCCCGGGCGGGGCCCGGCCGCCATCGGGCGACCGAAGTCACACCCGCGCCTGTCAGCGTCCGCCCGGCCACGGCTCGGTCACCGCCCCGGCATGGCAGGACACAACCTCGATCCTCACGACGCCTTCGCCGGCGCCGGGCCCGGTGAGCGCTGGGCGCCGGCCGACCGGCAGACGGTCAGCGCCTCCGCGATCGGCGTCTCGCCTGCAACGACCTCGAAGGTCACGGTGGCGAGCGACGGATCGTGCACGGCGAAGGCGAGCACGGCGGCGACGTCGTCGCGGCTGATCGAGCCCTCGCCGACGTCCGCTCCGGCGCGCACCCGGCCCGTGCCGGGGTCGTCGGTGAGCCGGCCTGGCCGCACGATCGTGTACGCGAGCCCGCTCTCGCCCAGAGCGGCGTCGGCCTTGCCCTTCGCGCGCAGGTACACCGCGAACGTGTCCTCGCCCGGCGCCTCGGGGTCCGCCCCGCGAGAACTGAGCATCACGTAGCGCTCGATCCGGTCCGCCTGCGCGGCGCGCATGAGCTTGACGGCGCCCCCGTAGTCGAGGGTCCACTTGCGCTCCGGCCCGCTGCCGGGTCCAGCGCCGGCCGCGAACACGACGGCGTCGGCGCCGGCGATCGCCGTGGCCACGAACTCGTCGTCGACGTGCTCGAGGTCGCAGACCACCGGCTCCGCGCCGTCCGCGACCACGCCGTCATCGTGGGCCGGGTTGCGGATCAGCGCGCGCACCCGGTCGCCCCTGAGGTGCAGGCGCCGGCTCAGCCGCCGTGCGACCTTGCCGTGCCCCCCGGCGATGACGACGTCCATGCCTGCTCCTATAGGCCCCGCGCCCGCAGTGACAATCGCGGCGTGCGAAAGCGGCGGCCAACAGGAGCAGCACCAGCGGCGGCGAGACTCGGCGCGGAAGGTCGCAGGCTCGTCGAGCTGCGCCTGGCCTCCAGGCGCGCGCTTCGGCGCCTCCCGGCGCAGGAGGGTTGTCGCGTCGGCGCGCCGACCTATTTCAGCCAGGAGCGATGGCAACTGCGACGCGGAGCCCCTTCGCGACGGTGAACCCGTACACGGGCGAGACCGTGCGCGAGTTCGAGCTGATCAGCGACGAGCAGCTCGATGAGGTGATCCGCACCTCTTCGGCCTCGTACCGGTCATGGTCCAGTCGGCCCGTCGCCGAGCGCGCGGCGGTCGTGGGACGTGCGGCTGAGCTGCTGCGCGAGCGCAGCGGGGAGGTGGCGCGAACGATCACGCTCGAGATGGGCAAGCTGATCCGTCACAGCCGCGCCGAGCTGGACCTCAGCGTGCGCATCCTCGAGTACTACGCGGAGAGAGGACCGGATCTGCTCGCTGACGAGCCGCTCGAGATCGACGGCGGGTCCGCGGTCGTGGTCAACGAGCCGCTGGGGCCGCTGCTGGCGATCGAGCCCTGGAACTTCCCGGTTTACCAGGTGGTGCGCATGGCCGCGCCGAACCTCGTGCTCGGCAACACGATCCTGCTGAAACACGCGAACATCACGCCGCAGTCGGGGATCGCGATGGAGCAGCTGTTCGCGGACGCGGGAGCGCCGCCGGGCGTCTACACGAACCTCATCATCGACATTCCACAGGTGCGCAGGATCCTGGACAACCCGCTCGTCCAGGCAGCGTCGCTGACCGGCAGCGACCGTGCCGGCTCGAGCGTCGGCGAGAACGCGGGCAGAGCGACGAAGAAGACGGTGCTCGAGCTCGGCGGCAGCGATCCGTTCGTCGTGCTCGACGGCGAGCAGCTGGAGCGCACGATCGAGTCGGCGATGGTGGGGCGGATGCACAACATGGGCCAGGTGTGCACGAGCGCGAAGCGAATGATCGTGGTGGACGGGGTCTTCGACGAGTTCGTCGCGGGGATCGCGGAGCGGATGCGCTCGCTGCAGCCGGGCGACCCGAGCGACGAGCGCACGGAGCTCGCCCCACTGTCCTCTGAGCGGGCCGTGCGGCTGCTGCTCGAGCAGGTGCAGGACGCGCGCGAGCAGGGCGCCACGGCTGTGGTTGGTGGCGAGCGGCTGGACCGTGCTGGCAGCTTCTTCGCTCCCACCGTGCTGACAGGTGTCACACCGGAGATGCGCGCCTACCGCGAGGAGCTGTTCGGGCCGGTCGCGGTCGTGTACCGCGTGGCCGGCGACGACGAGGCCGTCGCGCTCGCGAACGATTCGCCCTACGGCCTCGGCGGCTCGGTGTTCTGCTCCGATCTGGAGCGGGCGCGCATCGTCGCCGGGCGCATCGAGAGCGGCATGGTCTTCATCAACCACCCAACCGCCTCGGAGCCGCAGCTGCCGTTCGGCGGCATCAAGCGCTCAGGCTACGGTCGCGAGCTGTCGCACATCGGCGCGACCGAATTCGCGAACCGCAAGCTGATCGTGACGATGCCCGCCGACGCGCCGATCAAGGACGCGCTGGGCTGACGGGACCTGCAGTTGGTACTGCCGTGTGAGGGAGATGACCGCGGCCAAGCCCGACCGGCCGGCCGACGGCGCCCGGCCCGAAGCCGGATACCGGCTGCGAGCGCATCCTCACAAGCCGGCGGCCGTCTGAGCCTTGTCGGCTGCCTGCAGATGAGGAGCAAGCCAAGCCTCCAGGCGCGGCCGGGGTGCCGCGCCGACGAGTCGGTCGACCTCCGAGCCGTCGCGGATCAGGACAAGCAGAGGAATGCCCTGAACGCCGTATCGCCCGGCGATCGCCTGTGCCTCGTCGACGTTGAGCTTGACGACCTTCAGGTGGCCGGCGCACTTCTCGCCCAGGCTCTCCACCACAGGCGAGACCATGCGACAGGGCCCGCACCACGGCGCCCAGAAGTCAACCAGCACGGGGATCGAAGCCGCGATCTCCTGGTCGAATGTCTCGCCGCTCGCGTCAACGATCCACGGCAGCAGCGTGTGACAGATGCTGCAGCGCGGGACGCCTTCGGCGGACGGCCGTACCCGGTTCTTGGTGCCGCAGTTGGGGCAGGTGACGATTGTCCCGCCGGGTTTCATGAGGCGCTCCCAAGCTGGTCGGGGCCGGCGCCTTCGCGCTGTGCGGAGCCGGCAACGTCGACGGGCAGCCCAGACCGCAGGCTGCAGGCCACGATCAGCTCGCGCAGTTCGATCTCGGCCCGGACGTGATGCACCTTGCCGCCCTCGACGACGACGTCGCCGAGCTCGCGAACAAGTGCCCGGTCCCGGCGGCGCCAGCCCGGGGGCACGGACTGGCGCCGCATGCGGGGAGAACCGATCGGCACGTCAGGCGGCCTTGACCTCGATGCGCCTGGCGCGCGCCCGATCGGACTTCGGGACCCGCACGGTGAGCACCCCGTCGTGCAGATTCGCCTCGATGTTCTCCTCGTCTGCCTGGCCGGGCAACGCCACGCGGTATTCGAACTCGCCCGTGCGACGCGTGCGCCGGCGGATCACGCCCTTGCGCTCCTTCTCCTTGATCTCACCGGTCACGACCAGCTCGTTGTCTCGCAGCTCGACGTCGATGTCCTTGCGATCGACGCTCGGGAGCTCCAAGTCGACGATCCACGCGTCGTCGGTCTCCTCGATGTCGCCGAGCGGCATCCACGGGGCGGCACCTCCCCCGCCGGCCGGTGACCACACCTGGTCGATCAGGCGCTCGAACTGCTCGTTGAACTGCTCCAGCTCGGTGAACGGCTCCCACCGACGCTGCTGCTGCTGCTGCGAGCGACGCGGAGAGTCGTTCCGTTGTACTGCGAGAGCCATGTCACTCCTTTCGTCAGTTGCCTTCTCGGAGATAGGCCGCGGCCGAGAAAGACAAGCGGGGCCCGGGCACCCGCCCCCCTGACTCCTTGAACCGCGCTCCGTTCGCCCTAGGTACCACGTGGGCAGATTCGCTTGCGCGACCGAGAGGAGCCGGCATGGCCAAGGCAGTGGGAATAGATCTGGGCACCACCAACTCGGTGGTCGCCGCGACGATGGAGGGCGGCCAGGCAGAGGTCATCCCCAACGCCGAGGGTAGCCGCACCACCCCGTCGGTGGTCGCCTTCACCGAGGACGGCCAGCGCCTGGTGGGACAGGTCGCCAAGCGCCAGGCGATCCTCAACCCGGAAGCCACGATCTACTCGGCCAAGCGCTTCATCGGGCGCAAGCTGGGGCGAAGTGGACGAGGAGGCCAAGATCGTCTCCTACAAGGTCGACAAAGGGCCCAACGACGCCGTCCGCTTCGAGATCCGTGGCAAACAGTACGCGCCGGAGGAGATCTCGGCGCAGATCCTGCGCAAGCTGGCCGAGGACGCCGCCAAGTTCCTCGGCGAGAAAGTCACCGAGGCCGTGATCACGGTGCCGGCGTACTTCAACGACGCCCAGCGCCAGGCGACCAAAGACGCCGGCAGGATCGCCGGCCTGGAGGTGCTGCGCATCATCAACGAGCCGACGGCGGCGGCGCTCGCCTACGGGATGGACAAGAAGGGCCAGGAGACGGTCCTCGTGTTCGACCTCGGCGGCGGCACCTTCGACGTGTCGCTGCTCGACGTCGGCGACGGAGTCGTCGAGGTCCGCTCCACCAGCGGCGACGGGCACCTCGGCGGCGACGACTTCGACAAGCGGATCGTCGACTGGCTGGCCGATCAGTTCAAGGCCGACCAGGGCATCGACCTGCGCGAGGACCCGCAGGCGCTGCAACGGCTCTACGAGGCCGCGGAGCGAGCCAAGGTCGAGCTCTCCACCGCGACGCAGACGCAGATCAACCTGCCCTTCATCACCGCCGACGCGGCCGGGCCCAAGCACCTCAACATCTCCCTCACGCGCGCCCAGTTCGAGCAGCTCACCAAAGAGCTGATCGAGCGCTGCCGGGGCCCCGTGGAACAGGCGCTCGCCGACGCCAAGCTCTCCGCCGACGACATCGACGAGGTGATCCTCGTCGGTGGCTCGACACGGATCCCGGCGGTGCAGGATCTCGTGCGCCGGCTGACGGGCGGCAAGGAGCCGAACATGACCGTCAATCCCGACGAGGTGGTGGCGATCGGCGCGGCGCTGCAGGCCGGCGTGCTCAAGGGCGAGGTCGAGGACGTCGTGCTGCTCGACGTGCTGCCCCTGTCGGTCGGCCTGGAGACGCTCGGCGGCGTGATGACGAAGGTGATCGAGCGCAACACGACGATCCCCGCGCGTCGCACCGAGGTGTTCTCGACCGCCGAGGACAACCAGACGGCGGTGGACGTCGTGGTCCTGCAGGGGGAGCGCGAGCTCGCGATGGACAATCGCCAGCTCGCCCGCTTCCGTCTCGAGGGCATCCCCCCGGCGCCTCGCGGCGTCCCCCAGATCGAGGTCACGTTCGACATCGACGCCAACGGCATCCTCAACGTCTCCGCGCGCGACAAGGAGACCGGCAAGGAACAGCGGGTCACCATCTCCGAGACCACGAACCTCGACCAGAGCGCGATCGAGCAGATGATCGCGGACGCCGAAGCGCACGCCGAGGAGGACCGTCGCCATCGCGAGGAGATCGACGCTCGCAACGAGCTGGATTCGCTGGCCTATCAGGTCGAGCAGCTGCTCAGGGAGCTGCAGGCGAGCCTGCCGGTGCACGAGAAGGCTCGCGCCGAACAGCTCGTCGCGGAGGCCCGCGAGGCGATCAAAGACGAAGTCGGCCTCGACCGTGCGCGGTCGCTGATCGCTGACCTGCAGCAGCTCGTGCACGGGCTGCCCGCGAGCGCTTCCAGCGCGGCGAGCGCCGCCGCAGGCAACGGGGCCGGCGAGCATCACGAGGGCGCCGGCGAACAGGCCGAGGCCGAGGAGGGAGAGGTCGTGGATGCAGAGTTCACGCGGGATTGACGCCGACGCGCAGCCCGCGGCGGCGCAGCACCCCCTTGACGACGAGGTGCCGCCCGCACCTCAGACCGAGGACAGTGATCTGAGCGTCGAGCTGGCCCAGATCGAGGATCGCTACCGGCGGGCGCTCGCGGACCTCGACAACTACCGCAAGCGCTCTGCGCGCGAACTCGACCGCCGCGTCGACGAAGCCAGGGAGGCGGTGCTGCACGACTGGCTCGATGTCGTCGACAGCGTCGAGCGAGCGATGCAGATGGAGGCCGACGGCCCGTGCCGAGAGGGCTTGCAGGCCGTCCTGGCCCAGATCGATGCCGTGCTCGGGCGTCACGGCGTGCAACGGATCGGAGCGCAGGGCGAGCGCTTCGACCCCGAGCGCCACGAGGCCGTGGCCACCCGCACCGGCGCCGATGTGCCCGATCGCACCGTCCTCGAAGCGCAGCGGTCGGGGTACGCGCGCGGCGAGCACGTGATCCGCCCCGCCCAGGTCGTGGTCGCGCGAACGGGCGACCATGCGGGCTGATGGCGGTTGCGTTCCAGGATTACTACGAGGCACTCGAGGTGCCGCGCGACGCGAGCGAGGAGGACATTCGGCGCTCGTACCGCAGACTGGCCCGCAAATACCACCCTGACATCAACAAAGAGCCGGGTGCCGAGGATCGCTTCAAGCAGATCTCGGAGGCATACGAGGTTCTGCGCGACAGAGACAAGCGGGCGCAGTACGACCGCTTCGGCGAGAACTGGAAAGCCGGCCAGGACGTCTCCGGCGCGGGCGGCTTCGACGGCTTCTCCGGCGGCCCGGGCTTCCCGGCGACGTGCGCGTGGATTTCGGCAACGGCGACTTCAGCGACTTCTTCGATGGGCTGTTCGGCCAGCGAGGGCGTCGCCGCGCTGACGGAGACACCGGTCGCGGACGCCGTTTCGACGGCTTCTCGATGCGTGGCGGCGACCACGAGGCAGTCCTCGAGCTCAGCCTCGAGGAAGCCGCGCGCCGGGGGCAAGCGCCGCATCTCACTCGGCGACGGGCGCGACTACGAGGTCGAGATCCCGCGCGGCGTCCGTGACGGGCAACGGATCCGGCTGGCCGGACAGGGCAGCGCAGGTATCGGCGGCGGTCCCGCCGGGGACCTGTTTCTCCGGGTGCGCCTGAAACCGCACCCCCGCTTCCGCGTCGAGGGACGCGACCTCTACGTCGATCTCCCCGTGGCGCCCTGGGAGGCAGCGCTCGGCGCCGAGGTGCCGGTGCCGACGCTCGAGGGCGACGCGCGCGTGAAAGTGCCGCCGGGGTCCTCCTCGGGACGACGGCTGCGCCTGCGCGGACAGGGCCTTCCCGGCACAAACGGCTCGAGCGGCGACCTGTACGCGGTTGTTGAGATACACGTGCCGAAACGGCTTGGAAAACGGCAACGTGAGCTGTTCGAGCAGCTGGCCGAGACGTCGAACTTCGACCCGCGAAAGGGCCGCTGATGGCCTCCGCGACGCGACCGCGGGCGCAGCCGGCCGCTGGTGCGGCGCGAAGCGTCGTTGCTGACGGCCGGAGCTGCTCGCCCAGCGAAGCGGGTCTGCACCCCGAGGTCGTGCGCAGGCTGATCCGGCTCGGCCTGCTCGAGCCGGGAGGCGGCACCGCCGCCGCCCCGCTGTACAGATCGCAAGACGCGGTGCTGCTCGTGCGCGCGGTGCGCCTGCGCGGGGATCTCGGCCTCAACTACGCAGGCGCCGTGCTCGCGAGCGAACTGGTTGCCCGGATCGAGGACCTCGAACGGCGGCTGCGGGCGGCCGCGCCGACACGCCTACCCAGGAGGTGACCCATGGATCCCGAACCGTCTCACCGTCAAGAGCCAGGAGGCCCTCCACGACGCCCAGACCAAGGCCCTTCGCTACGGGCACACCGAGATCGACGGCGATCACCTGCTGCTTGCCCTGGTGGAACAGCCAGATGGCCTGATCCCGCGCCTGCTGACACGAGCCGACGTCGACACGGGGGCGCTGCGCGCTGCGCTCGAACGCTCGATGGAGGGCCGGCCGCGGGTCAGCGGCCCAGGAGCCAACGGCGGCCAGATCGGTGTGACGCGCTCACTCTCGCAGCTGCTCGACGCTGCCCAGCAGGAGGCCGAGCGGCTAAAGGACGAATACGTGTCGGTCGAGCACATCCTGCTGGCGATGCTCGCGTCGGGCAACGACACGAACGTCGGCAGGCTGCTGCGCGAGCATGGCCTCGACCGCGACCGCCTGCTCGGGATCCTCACCGAGGTGCGAGGCGCACAGCGGGTGACGAGCGCGACTCCGGAGGGGTCCTACGAGGCGCTGGAGAAGTACGGACGCGACCTCGTCGAGGCGGCTCGGTCGGGAACGCTCGATCCGGTCATCGGCCGCGACGCCGAGATCCGCCGCGTGATCCAGATCCTGTCCCGCAAGACGAAGAACAACCCCGTGCTGGTAGGCGACCCGGGGGTGGGCAAGACCGCGATCGTCGAGGGCCTCGCACAGCGGATCGTTCGCGGCGATGTCCCCGAGGGGCTGAAGGACAAGACGATCTTCGCCCTGGACATGGGATCGCTGATCGCCGGCGCGAAGTATCGCGGCGAGTTCGAGGAGCGGCTGAAGGCGGTGCTGCAGGAGGTCAAGGCCGGCGAGGGGCGGATCCTGCTGTTCATCGACGAGCTGCACACCGTCGTCGGCGCGGGCGCCGCGGAGGGCGCGATGGACGCCGGAAACATGCTCAAGCCGATGCTCGCGCGAGGCGAACTGCACTGCGTGGGCGCGACCACGCTGGCTGAGTACCGCAGCCACATCGAGAAGGACCCCGCCCTCGAGCGCCGCTTCCAGCCGGTGACGGTCGACGAGCCGACCGTCGAAGACACGATCTCGATCCTGCGCGGACTGCGTGAGCGCTTCGAGGTGCACCACGGGGTTCGTATCCAGGACGCCGCCCTGGTCGCCGCCGCGACGCTCGCGCACCGCTACATCGCCGACCGCTTCCTGCCTGACAAGGCGATCGACCTGGTCGATGAGGCCTGCGCCGTGATCCGCACCGAGATCGATTCGATGCCGCAGGAGCTCGACGCGATCACCCGCCGCGTGATGCAGCTCGAGATCGAGGAGGCGGCGCTCAAGGAGGAGAAGGACAAGCCGAGCAAGGAAAGGCTCGAGACGTTGCGCAGGGAACTCGCCGACCTGCGCGCCCAGGCCGACGCGATGACAGCGCAGTGGGAGGCGGAGCGCCAGGCGATCCACAAGCTGCAGGCGCTGCGCGAGGAGCTCGAGCAGGTGCGCCGTGAGATCGAGGAGGCCGAGCGCAACTACGACCTCAATCGCGCCGCCGAGCTGCGCCACGGGCGCCTTCCCGAGCTGGAACGTCGCTTGCGCTCGGAGGAGGAGCGCCTGAACGAGAAGCAGGGGGGCACACGCATGCTGCGGGAGGAGGTCACCGACGATGAGATCGCTGAGATCGTGGCCCGCTGGAGCGGCATCCCGGTCAGCCGGCTGCTGGAGGGCGAGCGCGAAAAGCTGCTGCGCCTCGACGAGGTGCTACACGAGCGGGTGATCGGCCAGGAGGAGGCGGTGCGGCTGGTTGCCGACGCTGTGCTGCGCGCCCGGGCCGGGATCAAGGACCCGCGCCGTCCGATCGGCTCTTTCATCTTCCTCGGGCCGACCGGCGTGGGCAAGACCGAGCTGTCGCGGGCGCTGGCGGCGGCGCTGTTCGACTCCGAGGAGAACATCGTGCGCCTGGACATGTCCGAGTATCAGGAGCGTCACACCGTGAGTCGTTTGATGGGCGCTCCCCCCGGCTACGTCGGCTACGAGGAGGGGGGTCAGCTGACCGAGGCGGTACGCCGCAAGCCGTATTCGGTCGTGCTGTTCGACGAGATCGAGAAGGCGCATCCGGACGTCTTCAACACGCTGCTGCAGATCCTCGACGACGGTCGCCTCACCGATGCGCAGGGGCGCGCCGTCAGCTTCCGCAACACGGTCGTGATCATGACCTCGAACATCGGATCCGTGTATCTCATCGACGGAGTCACCCCTGACGGGGAGATCCGCGAGGACGCGCGCGAGCGTGTGATGGCAGAGCTGCGCGAGGGCTTCCGCCCGGAGTTCCTGAACCGGGTCGACGACATCGTGCTGTTCAAGCCGCTCACCCTGCAGGAGATCGAGCGGATCGTCAACCTGCAGATCGCCGACGTGCAGTCGCGCCTGATCGACCGCGGCCTGCGCCTGGAGCTGAGCGAGGCGGCCCGGCAGCTGATCGCGCGGCACGGCT
This sequence comes from uncultured Solirubrobacteraceae bacterium, assembly GCA_963742805.1. Lineage (GTDB taxonomy): Bacteria > Actinomycetota > Thermoleophilia > Solirubrobacterales > Solirubrobacteraceae > Palsa-744. Next base: position 98,114 of record CAVUNG010000003.1, read on the forward strand.
ACGACCCGGTCTATGGCGCTCGTCCGCTGCGGCGTTTCGTCCAGCGCGAGGTCGAGACCAAGCTCGCCCGCGCGTTGGTCGCCGGGGACATCCCGGAACGAGCCCTGATCACGATCGACGCGGAAGGAGAGGAGTTGCTGGTGCGCTGGGCGGCGACCGAAGAGGTGAGCGAGCCGGCGAACCGCGAGGATCAACAGGTCGCAGTCGCGGGCTGATCAGCGCGCCTCATGCAGCCGCACCCCGGACCGGCCTGGGGCGGGTGGACCGCGTCCGCTGCCGACCGGGATCGCTCGCGCGACGACGCCTGGCGGGCCCGTTGCGGGGGGCGGAGAGAACAGCATCCTCCGCGAGGGCGACGCGCATCTTTTCGAGCCCTGTCTCCTCGATCTGTCGAACACGCTCGGCGCTGACGCCGATCCGCTGGCCGAGCTCGCGCAGTGTGCGCTCCTGGCCGTCGAGGCCAAAGCGTCCCTCGATAACCGCTCGCTCGCGGGCACTCGTGTGGTCGAGCAGCCGAGCCAGCTCCGACACCTCTGCGTGAGCGGCGATTTCGTCATAGGCCTCCTCGGCCCCGGGGTCCCGCACGAGGTCGCCGAACGTGACGCCTCCTTCGGACTGCTCGTGAGCCGGCTCCTCGAGACTGCGCGGCTGACGGTCGGCGAGGATCAGCTTCTGGAGCTGGTCGACGGTCAGCTCGCTCACCTCGGCGAGCTCTCGCAGCGACGGTTCGCGGCCGTTGGCGCGCACGAACGTCCGTCGGGCGCCGCGGATCCTGGCGAGCTGGCGCAGTGCGCGGTCGGAGAGGACGACCGGGCGGGACAGCTCCGAGACGAGCTCCTGCATCGCCTGGCGCACCCACCAAGAGGCGTAGGCCCAGAACGGGGTGCCGAGCTCGGGGTCGAAGCGGTCGAGCGCTCGCAGCATGCCCACGACCCCCTCCTGCATCAGCTCGCGGCGCTCGACCGCGGGCACGCGACTGTAGATCCGCGCGACGCTTCCGATCAGCGGCATGAACGACTCGACCAGTTGCCCGCGGGCTCCCTGCTGATGAGCGCGGGCGGCGAGCACCAGCTGAGCCTGCGCCTCCTCGCGGGGAAGTGCCCCTGTCAGGCCTCCTGCCGTCGGACTCGCCGGCGGGATGAGCCTCGTGGTGAGGCGTGGCGGGTCAGGGAGCACCGGTTGATCGGCTGAGTCGTCCGCCGGCATGAGTCGGAGACCTCCGTCGGTTGGGGGGCGCTGGGAGCGTCCGCCTGCGCGTGACGCAGCGACTGGACGCGCCGCGCGATGCGGGTGCCTCGCTGGTCTACCCCCTCCCGGTCCGCCGGCCGTTGGCGGAGTCGACGAACCGCGCTCTCGATTCGTCACTTGTGCACAACAAACGAGCCGGCAGCCGAGGTTTACGATGGGGTGGTGGCCACGCTCCGGGAGCTTCTTGCTTCTTCGGCGCTCGCCCCGCTGCTGAGATACGTGTCGCGGCCGGGGCAGGACCCTGTCGTACGCGGAGTGTCGTTGATCGAGGATCTCGGCCACCTCGAGCGTGTGCCCGAGCACGGCATCGTCCTCCTGACCCGCAGCGTCTCGACAGAGGTCCGCAGCTACCGCTTCGACATGACGCTCGAGGCAGCGCGCAACCGCAACATCGCCGCCGTCGTGCTGAACGCTGCCGACGTCGACAGCGTCACCTCCATCACGACGGCGATCGCAAACGGCTCCGGCACGGCGATCCTTGGGACGAGCACCGATGCCGACCTCGCCGCGCTGGCGCTGGCGATCGGGCGCGAGCTCGCCGGTGACGCCGCTGCGGCGCTGCTGTGCGTTCACACCGCTGTGCGCGTCATCGAGGCCCATCCGCGTGACGGCACGATCGACGCCTTGCTGCAACGGACCGGCGCCGCGCTGGGGGTGCCGATCTCGATCGAGTCCTCCAAGCCCACGGGGCGAACAGCACGGCCGATCGTGGTCGATGACAGCGTCGAGGCCTGGGCAACGACCCCGGAGCAGGAAGGCGACTTGGCGATGGGTGTCGAGGTCGTCCTGCAGGCGGTGGGCGCAAGCGTGGCGAGGACAATGGCGCATGACCGGCGCGAGCAGGCGCTCCCGACGCAATCCCGTCAGGAGAGCCTCACGGCCCTGCTTTCGGCGCCGGCCAAAGGCCGGGAGCAGGCGGTGCTGCGGGCCCGCGGCACGGGAGTGCCGATCGACGCCTGGCACGTCGTGGTGCTGATGGACTTCGAGAGCCTTGCCGACCCGCCGCCGGGCGAGGAGCTCGCCACCTACGAGGCCCGTATGCGTGTTGGCGCCGCGATGCTGCGGATAGCCCGGGCCAACGGGGGAACCTGGCACGACGCGCGCCTCGGCGAGGCGTTCCTGCTCGTCAACACCTCCCCGGAGGACCCGGGTGCGGCCGGCGCCAGCCGCGTCGCGAGCGCGATGGAAGAGGTTCTCCTCACGCTCCGCGCCCCGGTCCATGGGTCGATCATCCGCTGCGGCGTGGGCATGGCCGCCGCGGGCCCGAGCGGGCTGCTCTCGTCGCTGGCAGAGGCGAAAGCCGCCGTCGTCACCGCCCGCACCTCTCGGCCAGCCAACGCAGTGGTCGCCTTCGACAACTTCGGCCTGCGCCGCGCACTGGTCGACTGGTACGCCTCGGACACGGCTCGCGAGGCCGCCACGACGGTGCTCGCGCCACTGACGACGCTGGGCGGCGTGCGCGGTGAGCGCCTGATCCAGACATTGCATGTCTACCTCGACGAGCACTGCTCGTTGACGCGCACCGCGCAGCGCCTCAACCTGCATCGCAACGCCGTCGCCTATCGGATCAAGCGAGCCTTCGAGCTGCTCGAAGTCGATCAGGACAGCCCCGACGACCTGCTGCTGCTGCAGCTCGCCTGCCGCGCGCGCGAGCTGGCCCAGATCTAGCGAGCCTGCGAACACCGGCGCGGCGGCCCGCTTGCAGTCCGCGATCGGCGGCCTATAGGCGGGAACATGGAGACCTCGAGCTGAGGCCCCTGCCATGAGCACGACGAGCGAGCGCATCGCGGAGACGCCCGACAAGGACGGTGCCTTCCCGCGGCTCACCGAGGACCAGGTGAGAAGGCTCGAAACAGAGGGCGAGCGCAGGCCGACACTGGATGGCGAGGTGCTCTTCCGCGAAGGTGACGAGCGCTACGACCTCTTCGTCGTGCTGGGCGGGAAGGTGGCGGTCATCGACGACTATGGCCGCCCGGATGAACGGACCGTGGCGGTGCACGGAGCGCGAAGGTTTCTGGGCGAGCTGGGCCTGCTGACCGGTCAGGCAGCCTTCTTCAGCGCGGTCGTCAGGGAGCCGGGAGAGGTGCTCGTGGTGCCGGGGGAGCGTGTGCGCGCGCTGATCACCCAAGACGAGGGCCTCGGCGACCTTCTGCTGCGTGCCTACTTCCTGCGGCGCGAACTGCTGATCGGGCTGGGCGGGGGCCTGCGGCTCATCGGTTCCCGCTTCTCCCCCGAAACCAGACGTCTGCGCGAGTTCGTCGCACGCAACCGGCTGCCGCACCGCTGGATCGATGTCGAGCAGGACGAGCGCGCCGAGGCGGCCCTGCGCGAGCTCGGGGTCTCCCCCGAGCAGACACCAGTCGTGATCTGGCACGGAGAGGTCCTTCGCAACCCCTCCAACGAGGAGCTGGCCCGCATCGTCGGCCTGTCCACCGGACAGACGCCGCGGGCGGTCTGCGATCTGCTGGTGGTCGGCGCCGGGCCGTCGGGGCTGGGGGCGTCGGTCTACGGAGCGTCGGAGGGCCTGACAACGATGACCCTGGACGCCGTCGCCACGGGTGGACAGGCGGCCACCTCATCGCGAATCGAGAACTATCTCGGCTTCCCGGCCGGCATCTCCGGAGCGGAGCTCGCCGAGCGGGCGGTGATCCAGGCACGGAAGTTCGGCGCCACGATCACGGTCCCGGCGGAGGCGGCGGCGCTGGCGTACGAGGACGGCCAATACACGGTGCGGCTGACCGACGAGCGCGAGCTTCGCAGCCGCACCGTCGTGGTCGCCAGCGGCGCACGCTATCGGCGACTGCAGGTGCCTCGCCTCGAGGAGTACGAGGGCGACAGCGTCTACTACGCCGCCACGTCGATGGAGGCGCGGATGTGCGCCGGCGATCCGATCGTCGTGGTCGGCGGCGGCAACTCCGCGGGCCAGGCGACGTTGTTCCTCTCGCGTTACGCGACCGAGCTGCGGCTGCTGATCCGCGGCGACTCGCTGGACCGCAGCATGTCCCGCTACCTCGCCGACCGCATCGAACGAAGCTCCACCGAGGTCTTGCTCAACACCGAGGTGCGCGAGCTCGAAGGCGACGGCTCCCTGGAGGCGGTGGTCACAGAGAACAGCCTGACCCGCGAGACGCGGCGGGTGCCCGCCAAGGCGCTGTTCGTGTTCATCGGCGCAGAGCCCCACACGCGCTGGCTGTCCGGGAAGGTGGCACTCGATGAACGTGGGTTCGTGCTGACCGGAGCGGCGGCCGCCGATGCCTCGCGGGCGAACAGCAGCTCCTCGAGACGACCGACGCTGCTGGAGACGAGCAGCCCTGGGGTGCTGGCCGTCGGGGACGTGCGGAGCGGCTCGATAAAGCGCGTCGCGTCAGCCGTCGGCGAGGGGTCGATGTCTGTGCGCCTGATTCACGACTTCCTCGAACGCGTGCACCAGCACCCGCATCACTCGCCGTAGCGGTCGTCGGCTAAACGAAGATTTCGTCGTAGTAGCACCAGCGCCACGCCTCGCCCGGCTCGAAGGAGCGCACGATCGGGTGCCCGATCGCGTGGGCGTGGGCGCGGGCGTGGCGGTTCGGCGAGGAATCACAGCAGCCGACGTGACCACACGTCAGGCACAGACGCAGGTGCACCCACGGGGAGCCGATCCGCAGGCACTCCTCACAACCCTCCGGGGTGCGCGGCACCACAGGGCGCACCGCGACCAGGTGCGGGCAGGCGGTCGACTCCATGCATTGCTCACTAGGTCAAGCCTCCTCGGACCCCAGGCTGGGCCCTCCCTGTCTCCCGAGCAGGCGTTCCACACCGAGATGTCCCACACCCCAGGGAGGCCTCTCCGGACTCCGAGCCCGCTTGTCCCGACCCCCGGCCGGCCTACCGATACAGCCGAGGCGATCGGCTAAGGAGGCCGACATGAGCAGTCTCTTGATCGAGCATCTCGCCGTGGCTGACAGTCCGCGCCGCGCGCGCGCCCACCACGTCGCCGGCGAGCGGGCCGGCGATGTGCTCGCCGGCCGCACCGTGTGGTGCGCGACGGCCGTGCCCCGAGCGCGACGTGCGGCTGAGCATCTGCGCGACCAGATCGAAGGCGCGACCCCGGACGGCGGCGCCGAGACCCTGCACATCCAAGCCGACGAACGGCAACTGCGGGCCGGGGAGCATCTCGATCGACTGCTGGACGGCAGCGATGCGAGGCGAGCTGATCTGCCGCGCGAGGAGCAGGAGTCCTGCGCGGAAGCCGCCACCCGGCGGGACCTGTTCGACGCCGGCGTCGGGGAGGGTGATGTGGTGGTGGCTCACGACGCGCTCAGCGCGATGCTGATCGAGGCCGTGCGGGAACTTGGAGCGCACTCGATATGGCGTTTGGGCCTGAGGGGCTGCTCCTCGACCTCGGGGACGCGTCAGGCGCTGGAGTTCGTGCATCGCTTCACGCCCGGCGTAGACGCGTATGTGATCACCTGGCACGAACGCGGCCGTCACGGCGAGATCTTCGAGAGCGTGGCTGCCGCGATGCCCTCAGCCGGGATCCTGGCGAGCAAGGAGTTCCCGTCCCGCTCCGCGGGCGTCGAGCCGCGCCGGCTCGCCTGGCGGATGGCGCTGGCGGAGATCGTCCGAAGCGACCGCGGCGAGTGCGTCGGCGGCACGTTGCAACCACGTCCAACCGTCGCCGCGAGATAACAAGGGTCATGTCTGCGCCCCAAACCACATACCGAGAGGCCCCTTACAGCCAGCCGGCGACGGCCACCCGTCCGCCCGCAGCCGACCCGGCCGGCGAACCCCCGCCGAGCTCGCGCGTCCCGGAGGCGGCTGTCATCTCGTTGTGGGTGGGACGGATGCTCCTGTGGCTCGTCTACGCCTTTGCAACCGTCGCCGCGATCCTGCTGCTGATCGCCTTCTTCCTGCAGCTGACGGGCGCCAATCCGGCCGCGCCGTTCGCCGCATGGGTGTACCGCAGCAGCGACGTGCTGCTGACGCCGTTCCGGTCGCTGTACCCGACGGCCAAGGTCCACGACTCTCGATCGGTCCTGAACCTGTCGATCGTGTTCGCGATCTTCATGTACGGGCTGTTCGCGGTGCTGTTCGCCGCAGCGGTGGGCTGGTTCGACCACTGGATTCGCGGCCTGCAGGTGCACAGCCGCTACGGCGCGCCTGCGGCCCGCTGACGATCCCCGCCCGCCCCGGCGGGTTCGCCGGGTGGGCGGGCTCTGGTCAGGCGCGTCCAGACGCGGCAAGGCTGCCACCGGATGTGTCCGGCTGGTTCACGGCTGGTTCACGACCGTCGCGCCCGGATGAGCGCTCGTGACGGCGAGCAGGGCGTCGTTGGCCGGGGTCGCGGGGAGATACTCGTACGCCGAGAACACGACCTCGGCTGTGCCCCGGGCCTCGGTTCCAAGAGCTCGACATTGCTGCGTCATGCGCAGGTCGCCAGAGTCACGTACGCTCGGCGCCAGGGCTGATCGCCAGTCAGTCGCCAGCGGTGACCGCCGCCGTGGGTGTCTTCGGCCAGGAGGATGTCGCCCGGGTAGAGCCGCTGCTTGGTCCCGTCGCGGGTCTCGAACTCGAGCTCGCCGGAGAGCGTGATCACGTATTGCCGCTGCGGAGCGCCGTGCCAGTCGAGGCTGGACCCCGACGGGGTCTCCTCGAAGGAGATCTCGCCTGCCCGATCGGGCGAGGACAGCGCGTTGAGACCGTCCTGCTCGTGCAGGTTCACGTGGCCGACATCGAAGTGGGACTCGCCATCGTCCCCGGTGTAGAGACGAACTCGTCGTATTGCCATGATCGACCTTTCCTCCTTAGCTTGTTGCGTAGACGATGAATGCGCCTGTCGTCAGGATCGACGCAAGCGCGCTCAGCAGCAGCGTCGATGACATCTCCTTCACGGCGACCCCGTTATCGATCGCCAAGGTCGTGATGATCGGGGCCGTCATGATCGAAGCGGTGACGGCAATCTCGCCGGCATGCGCACCCTGGCCAGCGAGATAGGCCAAGCCCAGCAGCGCGAGCGGGGTCAGTATGTTCTTGCCCGCGACATTGACCGCGACTTGGCGAGTCAGGGAGAGGCTCTGCGATTGCAGCACGATCCCGGTGGTGAACAGGCCCACTCCGCCACTGGCCTGCCCGAGAAGCGCTAACGAGTTCTCGAGCGTCCTCCCCACCTGAACGTCCGCGAGCACCATCACAAGGGCGAGCAGGGGTGCCCATACGATCGGTTCCTTGAACCCATGGCTCAACGCCGGCCACAGATGGGCCCGAAGCGGGGAGCCCTCGCCTGACGCCGACGATCTCGCGCCGGACACCGAGGGTTGAGCGGATGAAGTAAGCGTCGCGGCGCCGGACGCCGAGACGAGGATCGGGGAATTCTTCGGGGGGGCGATCGAACGGGCCGCGCGGGGTCTGGCGCGCTGAACCCGTGACGCCGCCGCCTTGGGTTCCGATTGCGACGCCAGCGGGTCTGGAACCGTCCCGCTGTTTGTGGAGTCCGACTTCTTCGCCGCGGCCAATGACAGGCAAACCATCGTGAACGGCACGAGCAGAAGGTTTCCTCCGAGCGCCACCCCGGCGATCAGGATGGCGCTGTTGATCCCGAACAGCGGCGTGAGCAGCGAGGGGCCGATGAACGGCACGGCAGGGAACGCGATCGCCATCGCTCGCAGCGCGCTGGTCGCAAGATCCGCCCGAGCGGCGTACCGGATCAGCGTGAACGCGATGAGGTAGACGGAACTCAGCCCGAGGATGAGCACCAGCAGCAGACCGACGTTGTCGAGCAGCGTCTCTCGCGACAGCCGAAGGATGCCCACGGAGACGCTCATCGGCACGGCATAGAGCAGCACCACCTTGTTGAGTACCGGAACCTGTGCAGCGCCGAATCGCCCGTGCCAGGCAGCCCCGTAACCAAGACCCATCGTCACGAATACGGGGAGCAGGACCGCTATTGCGCTCAGCATCGATCAGCCTCGGGGACCTCCCGCTCGCTGCCGAACGGGTGCCCGGCCGGCTCAGATCGCGCACTAGGCGGCCTTCTGGTGCGGAACGCTCAGTGGGTCGTGCCCGCCCCCGAACTGATCCTCGAGTTCGGCCCACTGCGGCAGCCCGAGCAGCGTCTCATACTCGCTGAACGTCACCGCCTCCTCAGCGGGCATTGGGCGACCCGCCCTGAGGTCCTCCACCGCCTTCTGAATCGCGCGTGTCACGCGGAAGATCACGGTCGTGGGGTAGAGCAGCATCGTGTAGCCGAGGCCGTGGAGATCCTTGGGGGCCATCCATGGGGTGCGCCCGCCCCCCTCGAGGATGCTTGTCGCCAAGGGCGCGCCACTCAGTGTCTTGCCGACCTTCTCGAGTTGCTCGACCGTCTGGACGGCCTCGATGTAGACGCCGTCCGCGCCGGACTTGAGGTAGAGCTCGGCACGTCGCAGCGCCTCGTCGAGCCCGAGCGGAGCGAGAGCGTCGGTGCGGGCCATGATGAAGGTGTCGGGGTTGAGGCGCGCGGCAGCGGCAGCGCGAAGCTTGCCGGCGTGCTCCTCGGCAGGAATCACGGTCTTGCCGATCATGTGCCCGCATCGCTTTGGTGCTTTCTGGTCCTCGAGGAAGATCGCCGAGGCGCCCATGGCCTCGTAGCCCTGTACGACGCGGGTCACGTTCTTCACATCTCCGTTGGCGTCGTCGGCGTCGACGAGCACAGGGAGGCTGCATGCGGCGATCGTGTCGCGCATCACTGCGCTGTTCTCACCGAACTGCGCCAGGTCGATGTCGGGATAGCCGAAGCGCGAGCCGACCACCGCGAAGCCGCCGATCTGGTAGGCCGGATAGCCGGCCTGCTCGATCACCTTCGCCGTCAGCGCGTCGTGCGCCACGGGCAGGAGCAGCGGAGCGTTCTCGTCGAGAGCCTCGCGCCAAGATTGGCGCGGACGTTGCTGGGTATCAACGTGGGGGCTGCCATTGGTAGTCATGCGGTTCTCCTTCGCGGGCGGCCGCGACCTAGTACGGTGCTCACCGTTCCGGCGGAACGATCGACGGAATCCCTGGAACATGGTGGCCGCCGCGCGGGGGGCGAGACATCCCGCGAAACGCCGGGATAAACGGCAGTTCTGACAACCGCGGATTGCACGCGGAGGCCGACCCGCCGACGCGATCAGCAGATCGAGTCCTCGGCATCCCGATTCCGGAGCCTTTGTCTTATGGCTGGCGGGTCAGTCACTACGTCCCGTTGCACCGTCGACGCGATGGGCCGTCCTCCCGGATGGCTAACGCACTGGAGCGAAGCGACCGGCCCGCGATCGGTCGAATGGTCTCCGCGAGGCGACCGAGGGCGCTCGACGGGGACCCGTGTGCGAAGGCCTGAGATCCGCGCGAAACCCTACCGTCCTCACGCGATCCTCTCGCCGGACCGTTTCACCGTGAGCCGTGAGCACTCGCAGCCGAGCGTGACGCGTTGCTGTCCGGAGGCCCGCCGGGGGGAACAGGGGCGATCTCGCCGTCCGCGAGGATAAGAGGGAGTTGCGCTTTCAGGCTGGTTCCTGCGCCCCGTGGGCTGTCGAGCTGGATTCGACCGCCGAGCGCCTCGACGCGGTCCTTGAGACCGACCAAACCGCTGCCGCGGGTGAAGTCGGCACCGCCGGCGCCGTCGTCGCGGACCGCGACCCTCAACAAGTCTCCTGAAACGTCTGCTTCAACGATCACGCGTGAGGCGTGTGCGTGCTTGGCTGCGTTTGTGAGCGCCTCAGAGACGACATAGTAGGCGGCGGTCTCGACCGGCTCGGGAAGCCGCCCCGCAGCGCGCACGTCGAGTTCGACGGGGATGACGGAGCGGCGGGCGAGCGCCTTCAGTGCCGGCTGCAGCCCGTCTCGGGCGAGGATTGAGGGATGGATGCCGCGCGCGAGCTCGCGCAACTCCTCGGAGGCGCCGTTGAGCCCTTTGGTGATGGCGTCCAGCTCCTTGGCGAGGTCCGGCGGTGCTGCGCCTTGTGCCGCGCGCAGCTTCAGCGCCAAGGAGACCAACCGCTGCTGGGCGCCGTCGTGCAGGTTCCGCTCGATTGTGCGGCGTGTGTGGTCCGCGGCGGCGACGATCCGCGCGCGCGAGGCGATCAGCTCGACCCGGCTCTGTGCATTGGCCACGGCGGTCGCGACGAGCTCTGTGAACTGCACCAAGCCCTCCTCGCTGTCGGCCGAGGGGTCGCGATCCTCGCCCCAACTGGCGAGCATCGCGCCCCACATGCGGCCCTCAACGACGATGGGCGCACCGATCGAGCGGCGGAAACCGAGTCTGCGGAGCTCTTGCGACGTCGGCCCCATGGCGCTCTCGTAGGCTCCGACGCGTGCCGGCCGGCCGGTGCTCTGGACCTGTGCGGCGGCTGTGCCGGGGTCGAGCGTCATGCGTTCGCCGACAGGAACGGGAAGCGGCAGCCCGGCGTCGGCCGCGAGCAGAGTCGCGGTGCCGTCGCTCTCGAAGCGGACGAGCGCGCTCGAATCGAGGGCAAGTACTCGCCTGGCCTCGGAGGCGACGGCCCTGAACACCTCGGCCGCGGGGTTCCCCTGTGCAACGAGCGTCGCCACACGCCGTAGGGCGGCTTGTTCGTCGGCGACCCGACGGTAGTCCGCTTCGCTCGCTCGCAAGCTCTTCTCGGTGCGCTCGCGCGTACCGACCTCGTGGCGCAGCTCGCCGTACCCGCGCGCCATCGCCAACAGGAGTGCAACGGCCGCCAGCGCGGTCGCCGTCTGGTCTACGTGTCTAGCCGTCGCCGCGAACAGCACCGCGATCGCTGCAGCGGACGCGAGCGCAGGTATCCACACGGCTACGCCCCGGCGCGCCGCCAGTGGGTCCGGTCCGCCCGGGCTGACCGAGATCGCTGCCGCGATCAGCAGCGTCGCCACAGGCCACTGGATCTGGGTCAACGTGCGGACTGCGACCGCCATGCCCAACGCGGCACCCAGCGCGGAGCCCACGGCAAGCAACGCGAACGCCGCCGTGAGCGCCACCCACGCTGTTCGGGACCGCCCGGCCGAGACGGTGGCGGCACCCACCACCAGCAGCACGAGCACGACGAAGCCGATCGGAAACGCGAGCCGGGACACCGTACCCACCGTCGACTCTCCCGGCTGCCGGGGGACGTGGTCGAGGACGAACGCCGCGCACACGGCGCCTGCGCCGAGCGCTGCGATGCCGCCGTCAAGCAGTTCGCGCGGGCTCAGCCGCTGGCGATCCTCACGGGCCATCAGCCCGATCCCAGCGAAGCACAACAGAGTGAACCCGTGGCCGAAGATGTCGGCGGGCGTGGGCGGTGGCGGCGGCGGGCCGTGAAGCGAATCGACGGTCAGGATCGTGTTTCCGATCGCCGTGAACAGGAGTGCCACGCCGAAGACGATTGGGAGCCAGGACCTCGGGCGTCGACGCAGCCCGAAGCTGAGGCAGATGACCGCCGCGGCCAGGCGGAAGGCTGTGCCCACCCAGCCGTTGGTCACCCCCAACTGCAGAGCCTGAGGCCCGCGCACGAGCAGCCAGCCCAGATAGGCGGCGATCAGGCCGGCCATGGTCCCGAACACGATGGCTGCGGTCCGCGCCCGCACCGGTTCAACCAAAACGAACCCCCCTGTCAGGGCGCCGAGGCCTCGCCCGCCCGCGCCTAGCGTAGCTCTATCGCCTGGGTAGGCGCTGGCCGGGGTCGGCACTCGAGTGCATGGATCGATCCACGCCATGCCCCCTCCGCGCATCGTCCAGCGCGACTCGCTCTCGCCGCCGGGCCATGGCACGTGCCCGCTAGCAGGAAGGACGCATGGGTGCCGCTCGGGTCGAGGAATTGGTGCCTCCTGTGATGCCAGGAGAGCCGTGCGGCGAGATGCTTGCCGCACATGCGAAAGCGTCGGCGCCCGAAGAATCCCGACGGCCGCCGCCCACCTCGTGGCGCGGCGGTTTCAGAAGCTTGGTGTGCCGCCCGGCACTACCGGCTCCGGTCGGTGGCGTGCGATCAGCGCAACGACGCCACCTGCTCGGTTCCTGCCGCTGACCGGGCCGCACTGGCCGCTCCTGCTCTCGCCGGCGGCACACGGCCCGACGCCTTATCCGCCATCTACGGGCCGCCGTCCGTCCGCGTACGCTCGGTGCGGATCGAGGAGTGGCGTACTCGAGCTCCCCGGGTCGCCGAGCTCGCGCGACACTCCGGCGAGAACGGCTGGATCTACGACCACGCCGCCTAGAGAAGCGCGCCGGACCTGAGGCCTTCGATCGGAGGGCCTCCGTGTACGCATCGGCTGCCTCGAGGCAGGGGTGGGCGGCGCAGCAGGCTGTCCGCGGCCTTGCGCCACCTCGTACAGCGCTGGCCCCGGCTAGGCAAAGACAGGTCGCAGTCGAACGTGCGCCCGCTGCGGCGGGCGCTCAGGCCCAGGCTCTCGACTCGGCGCTGTCCGTGCCGCGATGTTTCCGGCGGGCACCTCTGCGCGGGATCGCTCGGGCCGGCGGCGAGCGGCCTGCTAGATCACCGTTTCGACCCCGTGGAAGTTCTCGTAGAAGTCAAGCGGGATCTCCTCTTCCCTCGCGGGACGGAAAGCGTGGCCCAGCCAGGTCGAGATCCGCTGTGCCTGCTCGTCGCTGCCGACCCATCTGATGCGTTCGATGTGCTTCCGCCGTCCTACAGGGACCTCGTATACGTGCGGCTCGTTTCCGCGTCGCACGGCAAGTGAGACGGACTCGGAGCTGGCAATCGCCCACTTCAGCGTCTCCAGCTCGAACGAACGACCTTCGACGTCCGTGACCACGTCGCCGGGCGCGATGCCGGTGTGTCCCGCGGGACCCGTGTCGAGCACGCCGTAGATCTCGGGCCCTTCGTCGCCGCGCATGACCATTCCGATGTAGGGCAGTTGCTCGATCTCGACCGCGAAGCCCAGTCCTTCGAGCCGGCCGACAAGCGTCAGGCTGCCGCATTCCGTCGCCTCCCGGTAGACCTGCGCCCCGAGTCCTGGGTGGACCTCATCGAGGTGGTCGCGCACGTCCTCGGGCGTGTAGCCGAGTTCGCTGCCCACGAAGCGCTCGTAGAAGTGGGCGAACGCACGGTCGAGCGAGCCGGCGTCGGTTTCGCTGCGCAGCGCGCTGTCAGCGCAGAACGCGATCACCATTCCTGCGTCGTAGTAGTCCGACGTGTTGTTCACGCGTCCCGGAAAGCCGCCTGTGTGGTTCAGGAAGGTGGCCAGCGACGCATCGATGGGAGTGACACGCTCGTACGACGGCAGCGCCGCAAGATGCCGGTAGTAGTTGACCACCGTGCTCAAGAACTGTTGCGGCGAGTAGACCCCGGTCCGAGCACAGCTGAGGAACTCGTAGTAGCGCGTGAATCCCTCGGCGACCCACAGGCCTTCGGTGAAGCTGCCGCCCTTGAAGTCCAGACGCTTCAGAGGCGCGGGCCTGAGCCGGCGCACGTTCCAAGCGTGGAACAGCTCATGGGCGCAGACGCGTACACCGGTGGCATACCAGCGATCGTCGGTGAACACGTCGGGCCCGAGCCCGACCATCGTGCTGGTGAGATGCTCGAGGCCCCATTCTTCGGCCTTGGGGTTGCCGGCGGAGATGAAGGTATAGTGCTCGAAGGGGAACGAGCCGAAGATCTCGTGGAAGTAGGAAGCGACAGCAGCCACGTCCTCGATGAACGTCTCGATGCGCGCGTCGAAGCCCACCGGGCGGTCCAGGAAGACGTGGTGAAACGGAGTGCCGTTCACCTCGCGCGTCATCAGGGTGAAGTCGCCCATGGCGACGGGCGTATCGAGCAGCACCTCATAGCTCGGGTACTCCCAGGTCCGCTCGCGAACCTCGCGGGCACCCGCCGGGTGGTGGATCTTCCAGCCGTCGGGCAGCTCGTAGGCGACCGTGAGCGGCCCGTCGGCCGCCGGCACATAGAGGTAGCGAGCCCCGGTGAGCACAGCCACGCTGTCGCCGATGATCCCGCATGCCTCGCTGGACTCCCAAGACGCGCAGTAGGCCGTGTACTCGATGCGTAGCCGCCCGGCTGCTCCCTCCACGCGGTAGCCCTGCAGGCCGTGCCGCTTGACCGCGAGTTGGGATCCGCCCTCTCCGGCGGTTGCCGTGACCCCGAACACGTCACGGGCGTACGGAGCGAAGACGTAGTCGCCCGGCACCCAGGTGGGCGTCTCCAGGTGAACGGTGCCCTGCGCCGCCGGCCCTTCGATCGTCATCGCGACCTCGATCTCGTGACGCTCCGGTAGCACCCGCACCTCGTAGAGGACGCCGCTCGGAGTCTGGCTCATGACACCCCCCTTCGCTGTAGGAGCTTGCCTGTCGTCGAGGACGCTGCTCGGAGCCTGGCTCATGACACCCGCCTTCGCTGTAGGGGCTTTGCTGTTGTCGAGCGCGCTCATCCGATCACCGCTCCGATGCCGACGAACGCGCAGATCACGACGAAGAAGATCGCGAGCAGCGGCCACAGCCACTTCAGGTACTTGTCGTAGCCGACTTTCGCGAGCGCGAGCCCGCCCATCACTACCGCCGTCGTGGGGATCCACAGGTTCATCCACCCCGACGCCGCGTTCCAGGCGGTGACCGTCAGCGCGCGCGAGACGTGCGCGAAGTCCGACAGGGGCGCGAGGATCGGCATCGCGAGCGTCGCGTGCCCGGAGGTCGAAGGGATCAGGAACGCGATCGGCAGGTTGACGACGAAGATGACGATCGCGAACACGCCCTTTGGACGCGCCCGAGGCCAGCGCTTTCCATCGAGTGCAGCACCGTGTCGGTGATCTTCGTGTTGTTCATGATCACCGAGATGCCGCGCGCCAGCACGATCACGAGCGCCGGGTAGAGGAATTCGGAGGCGCCTTTGGTGAACGCTCCACTGAGTGCTTTCTCGCGCAGACCGGCGAAGAGGCCGACGAGTCACCGCCGCGACGAGGAACAGCATCGCCAGCTGCGGGAACCACCATTCCAGCTGCCAGGAGTACGGTTCGGCGCCCGAGCCAGAGAAGATTTCCGCCCACGGAATGACCGAGAAGATCATGAAGCCGAAGGTGAGCGCGATCGCCCACAGGACGAAGTTGTCCTTGCTCTTCAGCGTCGGTGGCTCCTGGGCCGTTACAGCGGCGGCCTGCTCGCGGTCGCCGGGGAGGAAGCCGACGACCGAGGCCTCCGGCTTGGCCTTGACCCTGGCCGCGTAACGAGCACGTAGGCGATCGCTATAGCGGTCAGCACGACCCACATCGCGAGCCGTGAGCGGGAGCCCGTCGCCGATCGAGACGTTCGCGAACCCGGAGGCGATGCCGATCGAGAAGGGGTTCACGGTCGAGCCCATCACGCCGACGCCGGCGCCGACGATGATCGTGCCGACCGCCGATCATGCGGTCGTAGCCGAGCGCCAGCATCAGCGGCACGAGCAGCCCGTAGAAGGCGAGGGTTTCTTCGGCGAAGCCCTCGACCGATCCGAGCAGCGAGAAGACGACCATGATCGATGCGATCAACAGCCAGCCTTTCTTCTGCGTCCGGAAGGCGAGGCGGCGGATGCCGGCGGTCGAGCGCGCCGGTGGCGAACATCACGGTGATGAACGCGCCGACCGCGAGCACGAAGAAGAACACTTCCGCGGCTGCCGTAGAGGCGTGCCTTCGTTCGCCCCTCCGGGCGCGACGTGGTGCGTCTTCGGGTCTTGGATGCCGTACAGGCCGTTGGCGGGCGAGAGGGACAGTTCCCGGACGCGTCCTCCGAAGCTCAGCCCCGAGGGTACGTGGTGATAGGTGTGCGGGATCGGCGCTTCCTTGGAGTTCAGGCGGTATTCCCCGGAGGGGATGAAGAGCGCGACGACCCACACCCCCAGCGTCACGATCACTAGAACCGTCAGCGCGCTCGGGAAGGACTTCGCCTTCTTCGTCTTGGTGGGCGGCGTGTCAGGAGGCGGAGCGCCCCCGTTGCTGGAGGATGGCTTCTGAGCCGCGGAGGCTCCGGTCGCGGGCGCGGTTGCCGGCGCGGACTCGCTGGCAGGGGCCTCCGTGTGAGCAGCTTCAGCGGTGGGCGGCGTCGAGGACTCCTTGCCGCCCGGCGCTCTGTGCGCGCCGGCCCCCCTGGCGGGGGTCGCTTTCGGGGTGATGTCCTTGGTGCTCATGGGGGTGGTCCTTTCGAGCCGCCGGATTGCTGGCGCTTGACATGCCGACCCGAACGAGCACCCCCTATACGCCGGCAGCCCATGACGCTGAATTACTTCTTATGGGCGCCCACCACGGCACGCGTCGCCGCGCCAGGGTGTTTGACACCAGCTGAAAGGAGCGAGCTTCAGGACGCGGCGCGGGACAGCTGCCGGGCGGAGGCGAGGCCGTCCTCGACGATCCTGGCCCCGCGGAGTCCGACGAGGATCCCGAGCGCGATCGAGATGATCGACACGAGCGCGTCCACGAAGCTCGTCACACCGGCTACTGGCTCGGCGCTCACGAGCTCGGTGACGCCGATCAATCCGAGCGCGCCCGGGACGAGTAGCCAGAACGCGGGCAGGAAGCTCACGAGCGCGGGCGGCGCCGATCGGAATCTCTCGATGAACATCGCAAGGGGGGCGACCACCAGACCGCCTGCGAAGCCGCTGAGCACGGGGCCTATCAGCAGCTCGCCGACGAGCTGGGCTCCCCACGCCGCGTAGAGCATGAGCAACAGCCAGGGCAGGGTGCGACGCGGTACGGAGTCCTGAAGCTCGGTCCCGACGGCGAACACGAGCACGCCCAGCCATGGCGCCCACGAGCCGAGCAACGGGGTCGGCTCGGGCGTCGAGTTCGCCGCGCCGACGCCGACGAGCGCGGCCCCGGCCGTGATGCCGATCCCGAGCAGCGCGAGCTGCAGCAGACCGGCGAGGAAGCGGCTCGCGCCGGTCACGACCTCCTGGGAGGCGAGGTCCACAGTGGCCATGGTCAGCAGCGCGCCGGGCAGGAACAGGACGAGCGGCGCGATCAGCTCCGCGAGCGGCGCGGCTTCGTAGCGTCCGGACACCCCGAAGGCGATCGTCGACACCGTCACCGCGGAGACAACGGGCACGAGCGTGCTGAGGCCTGCGACCCGCGCGGCGCCGGCACGCAGGAGCGCGACGACGAGGCCGAGGACGGCGTACCACGGCAGCAGACGCGCCGAGGGCTCGATGATCAGCCCGATCCCGAGCGTGACGATCACGTACCCCAGGATCCTCAGGAGCGGTTTGTAGCGGTTGGGCATCTCATGCACCCGGGCAAGTGCCTCGAGGCCGCCGTCGACGGGCATTTCCCCGGCCGCGGCTGCGCGCGCGATCCGCAGGACCTCGGTGACCTGGTCGAGGCGCAGCTGTGGTCCGACGGCGCCCAGCGAGCCGTCTGTTTCGGCGGTGGCGAGCTTTGCCGGTGCGCGCGGTCCAGCGGCGATTGCCACGACGGTTGGGAGCACCATCACGCGAGCCTGCGGTTGTCCATATGCCTTTGCTGCGTCCACGAGGTGCGACTCGATGTCGCTGACGGCGTCACCGGTTGCGAGGAGCGCCTTGCCGAGCGCGAGCAGAAACGCGAAGACGTCCTCGGCCGAGGGGCGCGCCGCTGCCGGGCCCGTCGAAGGATGCCCCGCCGAGGGCGCGGAGGCGCTCGCTGGCTGCGCACCGGCCTCCCCCGGGGGACGGCGCCCGCCGCGCGGATGGCCGCCTCGATGGCCGGCGGCTCTGCTCCCTAGCTCCATATCAGACTGCCGGCTGCCTGCTCGAGCTGCCCGCGACGAGAACCGCGGTTGCGGTGGAGGCAGAGGCGGGAGTCTGCGGTCCGGGGTCGACCAGCGCTTCGTCCGGATGGGCGATGACCCAGGCCGGCTTCTTGATCTTCTCGATGATGAACGGGGGCACCGAAGACATGAGGACGCCTGCGATCATCACCAGCACGTAGACCCACGTCGTCCAGTGCTCGACGCCGGTAGGCGGGACGAAGCCGATCACGAAGCCGAACGAGCAGCCGAGGATGCCCGCTCCGGCGACGAGCCAGATGCCGGGCTTGCCGCCGGGGATCGCGTAGGGCCGTTCGACGTCGGGCTTGGTGTAGCGAAGCCTGATCGCGGCCGCG
This sequence comes from uncultured Solirubrobacteraceae bacterium, assembly GCA_963742805.1. Lineage (GTDB taxonomy): Bacteria > Actinomycetota > Thermoleophilia > Solirubrobacterales > Solirubrobacteraceae > Palsa-744. Next base: position 116,385 of record CAVUNG010000003.1, read on the forward strand.
AACACGAGGATGTACATCAGAACGGCGAGCTGCGTGGTGAGCGCCGTCAACATCCAGTACCCCGCGTTGATGCTGGGCGCGACCAGGAACAGCAATGCGAACACAGACGTGAGAAGTCCCTGAAGGATCAGAATCGCCACGGGCACGTGACGTTTGTTCACCCGCTGCAGCTCGGGCACGAGATCTCCGGTGCTCTCCGTGGCGTAAAGGCCCTTCGCGGGCCCGAGCACGAAGACGCTGATGAGCGCGAGGGTGCCGAGGCCGACGAGCGCCGCCATCACCCGTGTGCTCCAGCCCCCGAACGCGAGCTGGTGAAAGAACGCCGCGAACGCCTGCATCAGCCCCGAGACGAGGCTCAGCGTCGATCTGGGGACAACGAAGGCGATCGCCAGAGTGGCGACGATCGAGACGCCGATGATCAGAACGCCCGAGGTCAGGATCGCGCGTCGGTAATCGCGCGCCGGGTCACGCACCTGCTTGGCGTGGTATCCCAGGACCTCGTTGCCGGTGAAGCTCATCAGCACCGCGACGAAGAAGACGACGTTGCTGAGACTCCCGAGGTTCGGCAGCAGCTCGTGCGACCGGAAGGGGATCTGGTTCTGGCGCCCTGCGAGCAGCCAGTAGCCGCCGAGCACGACGAGCACGGCGGCCGGCAGCAGCGTGCCGAAGATGACGCCGGCGTCGTTCAGCCGCGACATCCACTTCATGCCGAAGAAGTTGGCGAAGGTGAGGGTCCAGAAGATCACGAGCATCGCGACGACGAGATAGGCCCTGTCGTTCGCGAGGGTCGGATCGACCACGTACGCGAGGGTCGCTGCCGTGAACGACAGCACGGTCGGGAACCAGAAGACGTTGTTCACCCAGCCGAACCAGACGGCGAGAAATCCCGAGGAGTCGTCGAACGCCTCCTTCACCCAGGCGTACAGCCCCCCCGCTTTCGGCCAGCCGGACGCCAGCTCCGCGACCACGAACGACAGCGGCAGGAACAGGAACATCGCCCCAAGCACGTAGTAGGCGATGCTCGACCAGCCGTACTCGGCCACGCTGGGCATGCCCCGAAGCGTCAATGTGGCAGCCAGGCTGATCAGGGCGAGCGACCACACGCCGAGAACGCGGGAACTCTGCGCGCTGTCGCCCGGGTCATTGGGCGTCGCTTTGCGGTGTCGGTGGTCTGCGGCCATCCCCGATCACTCCTTCTGAGTGGTGCGGAGCAGTCTGTCCACGGCCCGCGGCTCCGTGGCACGGTTCCGGCGGAACGGCCATAGCGGCTGGCTATGGAGCGAGAAGCCGTCACAGCAGACCGGGCGGCTGGGGTCGTCGGTCACGCCGATCACGACCTCGTGGCTGCCTTTCGGTCTAGTGGCAATCCGCGCCCGCGGCACAGCAGGACGTGCCTGCAGGCACACCTGCGCGCGACGGCAGCCCTGCGACCGCGGTGAAGCTCCACGTCAGGTGATCCCGTAGGCGTCGCCCTCGAGCGAGCTTCGGGCTCCCCCGTCGAGCTCCCCACTTCCGGGCGCCTCCTCGAACACGGCGGGGATCGACGCCGGTACGTCGGTGTCCCAGAGGCTCGGGACGGTCAGTTGCATGTCGCAGAGAGGGCACGTTTGTTCTGCTGCGAAGTGTGGCCTCGGGATGTAGCTCAGAACAGAACAGCCCGGGCATGTCACGTAGGGCATTGCGCGAGCCTGCGCGCGGGGCGATGTGTGACCTAGGCGTTTGCGGGTGTTCGGCCATAGGCGTCGCCGATCGCGATCGGAGCTACTTGGTCATCCAGAACTCCTGGAACCGGAAGGTGCGCATCGCCTGACCGGTCACCGTTGGCTCGACGCCGTGCAGGTGCGGCGAGACGGCGTCGATCACGGGGAAGAAGTAGGGGATGATGTTCCCTCCTTCGTGATAGTCGATCTTCAGCATCTCGTGGGCGATCTCCGTGCGCAGCCTGCCATCGGTCGTGCTGAGAGCTTGTTCGTACAACCCCTCGTATCGAGAATTGCCGAAGTGCGTGGCGTTGAAGGGGGCATCGGCAAGGGTCGCTACGGCCACGTTTGTGAGGTATGGCCAGTACGGCCAGTAATCCTGTGAGAACGGCACCTTGAGGTAGGAGCTCGCGAAGTACGGTGTGACAGGCTGATTCACGACGCTTGTCCGGATGCCGGCTGCACTCGCTTGGTCGGCGAACACGTTGGCTGCCGGTACCTCGCCCGGCGCGTTCGCGGTGGTGATGAGCTGAACCGCGAGGTCGGGGTATCCCGCAGCCTTCAGCAACGACTTCGCCTGCTCGAGGTCTTGGTGGCGTTGGGGGAACAGAGCGGGGTCGTAGGCTTTGTCGAAGATCCCGAACACGTCGTTGCCGACGTGCCCGTACCCTTCGAACACCGTTCGGATCATGGCCGGACGGTCGATAGCCAACTTCAGAGCGGTGCGTACCCGCACGTCGCTGTAGGGCGTGCGGTCGACCCGCATCGTGAACGGCGCCCACCCGCCGCCGTCATTCGAGATGACCAACTTCGGTGTGCCCTGCCCCTTCACGGAGGCGAGCACCCTGGCCGAGCCGCCCGACAGGTAGTTGACCGCATCGAACTGCCCCGACAGCAGGCCAGCGATCTGAGCTGTCTCGGCGGCCACGTTGCTCGTGACGACCTGATCCAGATAGGGCTTTGGGTGGTCCCAGTAGTCCGGGTTCCGAGCCATGACGCTCTGCTGGCCCGGAGTGAAGTTGATCAGCTTGAACGGCCCCGTTCCGACCGGCCGCTTCGGGTCATAGCCGACAGGAACGATGTACAGGTACCAGTGGGCCGTCAGGCCGTCGAGAAGCGTGGCGTACGGGCTCGCGAAGCTCAACCGCAGCGTCCTCGTATCGAGGACCTTCGACGCGCCGACATCGAGCGTCCCGAGCGAGTACCTGCCGGGGAAGCGATGTTTGATGATGCGGTCGAAGGTGAACAGGACGTCTTGTGGCACGAGCGCCTTGCCGTCGTGGAACCGAACTCCGTCGCGGAGACGGATCGTCCATTCGGTTGCCTCCCGATTCGGCGCGATCATCTCCGCGAGGGCGAGCTGGGACTGGCCGCGATCGTCCATACGAACGAGCGGGTCATAGAGCTGCGAGACGCGGGCGTAATCGGTGTTCGTGAGGACGTTGTTCGCGTCCAGGGTGTCGGTGCTCGCTCCTCCTTGCGCGCCGAAGCGCAGAACGCCGCCGCGCACGGGCGTTCCTCTCTTGGCCGCGCTCCCGCACGCTGCGAGTGCTGTGCTCCCGCCAAGAGCCAACACACCGGCCCCGCCGAGCTGGAGCAGCTTTCGCCGCGTCAAAGACTCCGAGCCGGTGAGCCACGCCGGCTCGTGCGCGTCGGGCGATCGATGTTCTCTCGCGCCCGGAATGTGGTCCATGCTCAGATCCCTCGGCATCTGCGTTCGTGCCCGCATGATGCCGGACGGCGGCCGGGTGCCGCCTTCGCGCTGATGGAGCTCAGGCGTGGTTCCCGGCGTGAGAAGAGCAGGGGACCGACGAAGGTTGGGCGCGGAGGCCGAAATCGGCGCCCCGCCGATCGACGCTGCTGCCAGCGTCCGTCTGCATGCGAGCAGCGACCGGCCATGACCGTCGGGACGCCGCGGGTGGCGCCAATGCGCTCAGCCGGCGGCCGCCGTGCCGAGCGCGGCGCTGAGCGCCGCGATGATCGCGCCGCCGACCGCGACGGAGACGAACGACCGAGCGAAGCTCAGCCGGAAGAACTTGTAGCGCAGGTATGCGAGCACGAGCAGCTCGACCGCGACCACGGCGACCGCTGCGATGATCGCCGCTTTGAAGTTGGGGATCAGGAACGGGAGCGTGTGGAAGACGCCCCCCAGGAACGTGCCGGTGCCGGTGATCGCCCCCCGTACGAAGGGGCTCCCGCGCCCGGTTTCCTCGCCGGTGTCCGACAGGCCCTCGGAGAACGCCATGCTGACGCCGGCGCCGAGTGCAGTCGCAAGTCCCGTGTAGAAGGCGGTCAGCGGCCGGTGGGTGGCCAGCGCGACGGCGAAGATCGGCGCCAGCGTCGAGAGCGATCCATCCATCAGCCCGCTCAAGCCGGGCTGGACAACCTGAAGAAGGAACGCCTTGGTGTGGACCTCGGGAAGGAACGCCTTGGTGTGGACCTCGGGCAGCGCCAGTGGGCCCCCGGCAGCCTTCTCGGCCTTGGTGTCGGTGTGGCTCGCTGCTAGCTGTCGAGTTGCGTTCATCGGACGGGGCGTGTCGTTGACAGTTGAAGGGGCAGCCGAGTGGCAGCCACCGGCCGTCGCCCCTGAGCCTGTCTCGGAGCGGCTGCCGCGCCTATCACCGGTCGGGTGCGCCGGAAGACGTGCTGGTTATGCGGGGATGCGTCGGCGCACCGTCGAGCCGGGCGTGTTGGCTCCATAACTGCTCGGTCTCGCTGACAGTCCAACGGCGTCTCGGGTGCCGCCAGCGCCGGCGGCAGGAGTGCGGTCATGCAGTCAGCAGAGTCATACGACGCCCAGGGGCCGCTCGCGTCCGCGCAGGGAGCTGAATCGTCGGCCCTGTTCGGGCAGGTGATGGTCCTCGTCGCGGCGACACTCGGCGCCGTCACCCTTGGCGCTTATCTCGGGCGTGACCTCGGCGAAGGCGCTTCGCTGCTGTTCTTCGTCATTGGCTTCCTCTGCTTCGCCGGACTCAACTTCACCCGTGAGGCGGAGGGGCCGGCCGTCACGCTCCTTCTCTCTGGGGGGCTGACGATGGGACTCGGCCTGGGCGGCGGCCTCGTCGCCTTCGTAGAAGCCGACCCGCAGGCGTTCTGGCAGGCGGCGGCCGCGACCGCGCTGTTCGTCGCCGGACTGGGAAGCACCGGCTATCTGATTCGCTCCGACCTCTCGGGCGGCTACCGGCTCCTGTTCTTGCTCCTGCTCGCGCTGATCGGCTTCGGCATCGTGTCGCTGTTCGTCTCGATGCCCGCCGGCAACGTCGTCTACTCGCTGCTCGGTCTGGGAATCTTCGGGGGCTACACCGTTCTGGACTTCAACCGCATGCGTCGGGCGGGTATCCAGGAAGCGGTGCCGATCGCCGCCGGCGTCTTCCTGGACATCGTCAACATCTTCCTGTTCTTCCTGCCGATCGCCGGGCGCGGCAGGGACTGAGGTCCGGTATGGATGAGCGGCACGAAGTCGGCGGAACGCGCACGCAGAATGCTGCGACGACGCGGCGCGTGGTTCGTCGTGGCCGGATCGCCTGGCTGACCCACCCCCCGGGAGGGGTTGCCCGCGTCGGCGTGGAGCGACCCGGCGAGCTCACCGGCTTGGAGCTGGTCCCTGTCGCGCTCCGGGCGGGTCAGCCGGGCCGGGGAGAGGTCTCGCCCGGTGAGCTGCTCGCAGTTGCCTACGGGATGTTCATGGCCGCCGCCGTGGCAGAGAGACTCGAGGGCGCCGGTACACCCGGGGGCGAGATCGTGGTCGAGGCGACATGTGTGTTCACCCACGAGCTTCCCGAACGCGAGTTGGCCGCTCTCGATCTCGATCTGCACGTTCGTGTGCGCGATGTCGACGAGACGGCATTTGGCCGAATCGCCGAGAGCGCCCGAACCACAGCGCTTCGATCGGCCGGCGCATGGATAGAGCTGCCCGGCGAGCTACGGATCCGCCTCGAGCCCGTCACGGGGTGAGGCGGCAGCGTGCGGCGCAGTCAGTACTCACATCGATCGCGCCTGAACCCCTGCGGGGAGGCGGGGAGGCCTGCGGATCGCCCTGGGCAGCCACCGGCGGGTCCGCCTGCCCGAACGCCCGAACGGATGTCGGCAGTGAGCGTTCGCTGGGCAGACTGCGCTCCGGCGGCGTCTGCTGCGGGCACGCGATCGCGCCGCGGTATGCCGCGTGGCCGGCGTCGCTCCGCCGGCAAAGGCCGCGTACTCGCTGGTCCATCCCTTCACGCCAGCTCTCCTCGGAGCAGAGCGTGACGGCGGGGGGGCTGGTACTGATCGCGGTAGGCGCGATCCTTCGCTTCGCCGTCACGGCCGAAGTGTCGGGAGTCAGCATCTCTACGGTCGGGCTGATCCTGCTGATCGTGGGCGGTGTGACACTGGTGATCGGGCTCGTCCGGCAGTTCGCGGGGGGCGGGTCGAGCGCCTCGCACTACTGATGGAGATGACGGTAGGGGGCGGCTTCGGTGCGCGATCCGAGTAAGCGCCGGCGGTGGCCGGAGCGGGACCGTTTGGGTCAGGACCGTGCGCTCGCGAATGATCCTCGTGTCAACCACGTGAGCGCGGACCCGGGACTGCTGCGGAGCGGCGACCTGACGGGGACACGCATGCTCAAGCGGCAGCTCGCCGGCGCTCCTGGCGCACCGTCGCTGAGCAAACGTGAGCGCGAGGCGATCACGCTGATCGCGCGAGGCGCCCGAACACCCGAGATCGCAAGGCAGTTGCACACCAGCCAGGACATCGTCCGTACCCACGTCCGCAACCCGATGGTGAAGCTGGGCGCGCACACCAGGGCGTAGCTCGTGGCGATCGCCATCTGCAGCGACCCGGCGCTGCATCCGGATGCGGGCCGGCGAGGCGCAGGCCGACTGGTCTGCAGTGCCCTGGGTACGCGCGCTGCGAACCGACCGAGGGCGCGCCCCGCTAGCCCCCGGCGACGGGGTGCGCGGTTTCAGGAAGCGCGTCGAGCTCACGGCGCAGCAGCCTGAGCGCGAGTCGCCGCTCGCGACGGCCGGGTCGGCCAACAAGCTCGAGGAGCGCCTGCCGAAGCTCGATCACGCCGACGACCACGGACGGGATCAAGCAGCATGCCTCGACGAACGGAACTACCGGGGAGCCGGCGGCGCAGAGGGCGCAGACGATTCCGAGCCCTGAGAACAAGCCGATGAAGCCGAGCGCCACGGCAAGGCGCGCAAGTGCGGGGCCACGACGCGCGCGCGCGGGCGAGGTCATCAGGCCGCCGCTCGGGCCTGGAGGTCTGGCCGTGCCCGCTCGCCGCGACGCGAGCCCCGATCGAGCCAGCTCACCGACGCCTGGTCCTCGTGGCGCCGCTGCGCCAGCAAGCTCCGAGATCGGCGCACGCCTTCGTCGATCAGCTGCCGGGTGTGCGTGAAGTCGGTGGGCAGGATGCCGCTGACCTCTGGAGCCGGGAGCAGGACCAGCTCGGCGGCGTCGTCGTAGCGACGGAGGTCTTCGGCGAGCCGCTGACCGATCGCACGTGAGACCGCAGCGAGACCGGACGCCAGCGCGCCGCGAGGCAGCCGGGATAGACGCTTCGTGCCGATCGCCGGCAGCACGACGATCTGCTCGGCCCCCAGCGCGACCGCGTGGGAGATCGGGGTGTTGTTGAGGACGCCGCCGTCCATCAGCTTGCGGGTCTCCCACGGGACGGCCGGGAACACTCCCGGGATCGCCGCGCTGGCGAGGATCGCGTCGACGGCGGGGCCCGCCGAGAGCAGCACCTCCTCCCCGCTCATCACGTCGGCCGCCACCACATGCAGAGGGATCGAGGAGTCCTCGATTCGGTCGAGCTCGACGTGCTCGCGAACGAGACTCCGAAGCGAGCCGACGGGCACCGAATGGTCGCGCATGCCGAGCAGCCCGAGCCCGGCGGTGAGTGGGTTGGCGGGGAAGATTCGCCCCCTGCTTAGACCTTGCCAGATCCGCTGGAGCTTCCGGGCCGTCTGCACTGTCGGCGGACGGGAGGCGAGGAATGCCGCGTTGATCGCCCCGACGGAGGTACCCACGAGCATGTCCGGCCTCAGGCCGGACTCGTAGAGGGCTTCGATCATGCCGGCCTGGCACGCCCCCAAGCTGGCTCCACCGGACAGGACGAAGGCGACGCGCACGTCCCGCTCATCCCTCAGGCCGCCCGGCGTGCAGGGGAAGCGATCTCGCGCAGCCGGTTGAGCGCCTCTCGCTCGAGCTGGCGGACGCGCTCCTCCTTGACTCCCAGCAGCTGCCCGATCTCCTTGTGGCTCTTGGGAGCGGTCCCGCCGATCCCGTAGCGCCACAGCATCACTTTGCGGTGACGATCGGGCAATGTCCGCAGGAGCGCCCAGGTTTCCCGCCTCGTCTCGGTCTCGGCGAGGCGACAGTCGGGCTGGACGCTGTTGGAGTCCTCGATCGAGTCGCCGAGAGGGCGTGCGGCCTCGCCGACCGGCTGGTCCAGGGAGGCGGTGACGCGGGCGGCGCTGCGCAACGCCAGGACGGTTGCCGTGCCCAGCCCTGTCCGCCGGGCAATCGCCTCGCCCGACACCGATCCCTCACCCGCGGAGCGCAGCTCGTCCTCGGCGCGGCGGACCGCCGCGATCTGCCGGGCGGCTTGATGCGGGATCCTGATCGTGCGGGTGGACGCAAGCGCGTCGAGGAGCGAGCGCCGGATCCACCAGGCGGCATAGGTGGAGAGCCTCAGCCCGCGATCGGGATCGAACCCTTCGACGGCACGTATCAATCCGACCGTCCCCTCTTGGACGAGATCGGCAAACGGCACCCCCCGGCCGCGGTAGGGGCCGGCGAGCGCGACGACGAGCCCCAGGTTGGACTCGACCATCTGCTGCTTGGCGCGGCGATCGCCGCATTTCACGCGCCGCGCGAGAGCCTTCTCCTCAGAGGAGGACAGGCGCCTGCTGCTGGGAGGGCGCGCAGGCGGCGGAACCTGGGTGAGGTGCGGGGCGGGCGCGCTGGCTGAGTGGTTGCCGAGCATCGTTGATCCTCAGGCGACGGCGAGCAGCTCGGTCGTGTTCATCGGGGAGCGCTCGGCAGCCTCACAGGTCGCGGTACGGATCAGCTCGGTGAGGGCAGGCGAGGTGGTTCCCGAGCGCCAGAACAGCTCGAAGCCGAGGGTCTGCGGCGGGTCGAGCGGGCGGGCGATGAGCTCGGCGTCGAGAGCTTCGGGTGCCGTGGTCAGCGCGAGCGCCTTCCCGTCTGAGACCGCAACGAGCAGGGCCGGTCCCGGCGCGCCGCGGCGCAGCGTGGCGGCCACGCCGAGCTCCGCGAGGGTCTCGGCGACCTCCCGGTCATATCCGGCGCCGTCCCGATGCCCGGTCACGAGGATCTCCTCGTCCTGAAGCTCGGTTGCATCGAGGGCGCCTTGCGCGGCCAGCCTGTGGCTGGGCCCGACGAGGATGACCCACGGTTCGCTGCCCACCGAGACGTGCTGGAAGTCGGGCGACCCGAAGATCGCCGGCGCCAGTACCGCGTCGAGCCGATCGTCGCGCAGGTCGCGCGCAAGCGCGCCGCCGTACGCCTCTACGATGGTGACCTCGACCTCCGGACGTTCGGCCGCGAATGTGCCGAGCAGCGTCGAGGCCTCGCGCCAGCGTGGCGTAGTTGACAGGCCGAGGCGTATAGCGCCGACGGTCCCGGTCCGCAGGTCGCGCCCGGTGGCGCTCGCGTGCTCGGCGGCTGCGAGCACGGCGCGGGCCCGTTCGAGCAGCAGTTCCCCCGCGGCCGTCAGGTCGACGCCGCGAGTGTGGCGCTCGAACAGTTGCACCTCGAGCTCGGCCTCGAGGCGCCTGATCTGAGTGGACAGGCCGGGCTGGGCGACCCAGAGGCGTTCGGATGCGCGCGTGAAGCTGCGCTCCTCTGCGATCGCGACGAAGTAGCGTAGGTGACGTAGCTCCATCGTGACCCCTCAGGCCGCCTGGTCCAGGCACGAGTCGGCAAGGACCTCCGCTGCGACAGCTTCGGCGTCGAGAGCGGACATGTATGCGGCGAACGCCCCTGGCCTGTCCTCACGTGAGGCCGCGGTCAGAATCTCCCATCTTTCCCAGACGAGCTCGGCGGCGGAGCGCCAGTTCTCGTGGGCGCGGGCTTCGATTTGGCGGGCGTGGAACGGCGAGCCCGGGCGGATCAAGAAGGTCATCGTGGCTCCTCCTCGGGTGCGGTGCCTGGTGTCATCGGTTGTCATCGTTTGCCTCCGGCTGTTCCAAGAAATCCTCGAAGGCAGTCTCCGCTTCCAGCGAGCCGGCGTCTACACGGCCAGCGGCCAACTTGCGTTCGGGAGGACCCGCATCCGACGTACCTGCTGGCACCCAGCTCCCCCGCGCGAGGGAGGCCGGATGGCGGGCGAATACCGGCTAGCGGGAATGCGCGGCGGCATTAGGGCTGCGATCCTTCCGGTGTGTCCCTGCGATGCCTGATAGTCGATGACAATGTGCACTTCCTCGCCACCCTCAGGACGATCCTGTCTGGAGGCGACCTGGACGTGGTCGGCGAGGCCTCGAGCATGGACGAGGCGATCGCCCGCGCGTCGGAGCTCGCACCGGACGTGGTTCTGCTCGACATCGATCTCGGGGAGGAGAGCGGTTTTGTGGTCGCGCGCGAGCTGATCGAGCAGATGGGCGCGGCCACTCCGAGCATCGTCCTCATCTCGGCGCATCCCGAGAGCGACTTCGCGGAACTGATCGCGGACAGCCCGGCGCTCGGATTCGTCGCCAAGTCCGAGCTCTCGACAGCAGCGATCGTCGAGGTGCTCCAGGCAGACGGCGACGGAGTCGGCGGCGGTCCTCAGCCCTCGAGCTGATCGCCGACGGCGTCGCCGGTCTGGCGCTGATCCTGGGCCTCTCGGTCGGGAGGTGCCGGAGGCTCGACAGGCAGCTCGAGGACGATCGAGGTGCCGCGCCCCCGCGGGCTGTCGAGGCTGACTGTGCCGCCCAGCGCCGCGGCGCGGTCGATCAGGCCGATCAGGCCCGTCCCCGCCGTTGGCTCGGCCCCGCCGAGGCCATCGTCGCTGACGGCGAGACGCAGCCTGCCATCACGATGCTCCAGGGATACGCGCAGGACGGAAGCTTCAGCGTGCTTGGCGGCGTTGGCGAGCGCCTCCGAAGCGGCGTAGTAGGCGGCGATCTCGATCGCCGGCGGCAGGCGATCGATGGCGGGCACATCAAGCTTGACAGGTACGGTCGAACGCCGGGCGAGCGCCCTGATCGCCGGCCCGAGCCCTCCCTCGGCGAGGATCGCCGGGTGCACGCCTCGCGCGAGCTCCCGCAGCTCGTCGAACGCGTTCTCTAGGCCGACCGCGACCGCGTCTAGCTCGGCCGCGAGCTCCCCCAGATCGGCGGGCACCGAGGCCTGTGCTGCCCGCACCTGCAAGCCGAGCGAAACGAGCCGTTGTTGGGTGCCGTCGTGGATGTCGCGCTCGATCTTGCGCCTCATGCCATCCGCGGAGGCGACGATCCGCGCGCGGGAGGCCGTCAGCTCCGCCGTGGCGTTGGCGTTGGCGATCGCCGTCGCCAGGAGTTCCGTGAAGCCGGCGAGGCGCTCCTCCGTACCGGCAGGCAGGGGACCCTGCCGCGAGAACACCGCAAGCTGGCCCCACGTCCGCCCCATGAGTACGATCGGGCTCGCGACCCACGCCCGCAGGTGCTCTGCGCGGATCAGGTCATCAACCGCGGTCCCGTGCGGGGAAGCGTCAACCCGTACAGAGCGGCCGCTGAGCAGCTCCGCCACTCCGGGCATCGATGGACCGGGGTCGAGGCGAAAGCCCACGGGCATGGAGCCTGTTGTCGCGCCGCGGATCGCGAGCACCGTCCACAGCCCATCAGCGTCGTAGCGCGAAAGGCCGGTCTCGTCCGCTTTGAGCAGCAGGTGGATCTCCTCGGTGACTCCCTCGAAGATCTCGGTGGCTGGGGCTCCCAGCGCGACCAGCGTCGCCACTCGCCTCAGTGCGGCCTGGTCCCCCGCGACGCGCTGCAGCTGGTCGCGTGCCTCGGTGTTCGCGATCGCCGTTGCGATCAGCTCGGCGAAATCGGCGAGGCGTGCCTCGGTGTCGAGGGGCAGGTCCTGTTCGCCGCGTGTGACGACGATCGCCGCTCCCCACAGTCGACCCGCGACGCTGATCGGCGCGCCGGCCGCGGCTCGCCCCCCGGTGTCGCGGGCGGCAGTCGTCGCCGGGTTGGGATCCTCGGCTCCGTATGCGATCCGCGTCGGGCGCCCCGTCTCGAATACGCGGGTGACGGCGTTGTTGCCGCCGAGCGGGACCGGCTCGCCGACCTGCAGTGACTCGCCGGTTGGGCTCCAGCCGCCCATGACTGTCAGGGTGTGGTCCTCGTTGTACCTGCAGACGCCGGCGCGGTCGACCGAGAGGAGGCGACCGAGCTCCTCCGCCACCGTCGCGAACACCGCCACCGGCGGCGCCGAGCGTGCTACGAGCGTCGCCACGCGACGCAGCGCGGCCTGCTCCTCGGCGACCCGCTGCAGCTGTTCGCCCGCCTGGGCGTTGGCGATCGCGCTCGCCATCAGCTGGGTGAAGTCGGCGAGCCGCGACTCGATCGCGGGTGGGAGCCCGCTCGGGTCCAGGGACCCTACGACTACCACGCCCCAGAGCTCACCCTGCACCCTGATCGGGGCGCCCGCTGAGGATCGTGACCAGTTGCGTGCGACCAGCGTCGCGGGCGCGTTGTCGTCGGCTGGGTAGTCGGTGCGCGCGGGTTCGCCGTGCTCGAAGACGAGCGTCGACACATTCCGGCCGCCGAGCTTCACGTGAGTGCCGACGAACCCGGCGTCGCCCTCGCTGCTCCAACCGGCGAGAAACTCGAGCGTGCGTTCCGGGGCGTAGCGGCCGACCAGGGACACGTCGGCGCCGGGGACGATACGCCCGACCTCCTCGGCGACCGCCGCGAACACCGAGCCCGGCGATACCCCCCGGGCGACGAGCGTCGCCACGCGCCGCAGCGCGGCCTGCTCGTCGGCGAGACGCTCGAGCTCCTCGCGCGCTGAGCGCTCGACCTCGAGTAGGCGCAGGGTGCGCAGTCTCATGGCCGCGACGCTCCCCATCCCGCGTAGCAGGCCCGCCTCCTCTGGTGTGAGGTCGTCGGGTGCTCGTCGAGCGATCACGAGGCGTGCGCCGGGCGGATCGTCGAGCGGGGCGGCGACCGCGGCGCAGACGCCGACGCCCGGGACCTCCAGGCGTGATGGTTTGCGTTGCCCTGGCTTGATGGCCGCAAGGTCGGCGAGCGGCGCTTCGCCGTCGGGGTAGCCGGTGGCCGCGATCAGCTCGCCGTCTCGGACGAGCGCGGCGATGTCGGCGTCGAGTGCCTCTGCCGCCCGCTCGACCGCTCTGCGCGCAGCGGAGGGCTCGTTGTCGGCCGTCGAGAGTGCCGCCACGAACTCCGCGAGCTGCTGGGTGGACCAGGCCGATCCTGTCATTTCAGCCGATCGACAGCACTACGAGCGTCTGGTTGTGGAAGCCGCGTGTGCCGCGGATCCTCGCGATCTCGCCGTATGTGTAGAAGCCGGCCACGGGTGCTCCGGCGGCGCTCGCGGCGAGTCGCGCGATCTCGTTCTCGACCTTGGGCTCGCCGAGCACGCTGCGCCTGGCGATGCAGTCGAATGCGAGCATGCCGAGCGGCGGGTGGCCGTCAAGGACAGCCAGCGAGTCCTCGCACGCCCCGTCGGTGGCCTCGAGCACCGAGGCTGCGTCGCCCTCCATCATTCGCACGAGCGCCCCCTGTGGCACTTCGGCGATGCACGTCAGCGAGCCCTCCTCGAAGTCGCCGCCGCCCACCAGCCGCACCTGCTCCTCGCCCGAGGCGCGGCTCAGGCCGAGCGGATGTGTGAGCGCGAGGCTCGTCAGCTCCTGCGCCGTGAGGCGGTCGTGCGAGGCGCCGAGCCGCTCTAGGTAGACGTCGAGAGCGGGGCGATTGTCGAGCGTGTACACGCGGTTACCGCCGCTGCTGGTGACGAGCATCGTCTCGCCGACGGGGCGCCAGCCGTGTCGCACGCCGATTCCCAGGGGCGCTTCGGAGCTGATCCCGGCCCCCACGACACAGTCGCTCAGGACGTGGTCGTCGTGGAACTGGAAGGTCCTTGTCATCTTCAGGTCGTCGCCTGCGCAACCTCCGACGAGCGGCACCGGCGCCCCAAGGACGCTGTGGGCCCCCCGCACGATCTCCTGTTGATCGCCGGCGAGGCCGTCGCTGAGCAGCAACAGCACGCGGTGGGGACGCTGCTCGTCTTGGTCGAAGCAGCGGGCTGCCCGTTCTCCGGCGCCGCGGAGGTCCCGGGAGGCGTCGGTCCCCACGGCCGTGCGGATCGCGAACCCCTCGCCGCCGAGAGCCGCGACGACCACTCGCGCGTCGCTGCGCGCGTTTGTCGCGATCTGCCCCGCCGTGGTGCAGCCGATCAGCGAGGCCGTGCCGCAACGGGCACGGATGCCGGCCGAGCAGCCGCGGCAGGTCCTCAGTCGGCGGGCAGAACACGACGAGCAGCTTCACGTCGTCGTGCAGCAGCGCCTGCTCGGCGGCCCGTGCTCCCGCGTCCGGATCGGACCCGGCTTCCGAACCGACGGCAAACCAGCGCGATGGCCCCATCAATCACCCCGGATGGGAGCCTAGCCTCAGGTGGCGGCCCACGCAAGCCGTGGGCGAGGCGCTGATAGCCGCGCCGCGCACGATCCGCCGGCGCTGAGCTGGCGCTCGCCGAGCAGCAATAATGACAGCGTGGCTGGCGACGCTGCACAGGTACTGCTCGCGGAGGATGACGTCCTGCTGCGGGAGGGCCTGGCCAAGCTGCTCGCCGGGTCCGGGTACGAGATCATCGATCAGGTCGGCAACGCATCGGCGCTCTTGGCGTTGGCTCGCAGGCACCGTCCCGACCTGGTGATCATCGACATCCGCATGCCCCCGAGCTTCACGACCGAGGGCCTCGACGCGGCACGGACGATTCGTGAGGAGCTGCCGGAGACCGCGATCGTCGTCCTCTCGGCGCACGCCGAGGTCGAGCAGGCGACCGACCTGCTGGCGTGCGGGGAGCGCAGCGGCTACCTGTTGAAGAGCCGCGTCACGGACGTCGGCGAGTTCATCGCGACGCTCGGGCGGATCGTCGAGGGCGCTGCCGTCGTCGACCCCGCACTCGTCCAGGAGCTGGTCGCCTCGCGGCGGGTGCAGGATCCGCTCGAGGAGCTGTCACCGCGAGAGCGCGAAGTGCTCGCGTTGATGGCCGAGGGCCGCTCGAACAGTGGCATCGCGCGAGAGCTCTACGTAGCCGAGGGCACGGTCGAGAAGCACGTGCACAGCATCCTGATGAAGCTGAGGATCCCTGAAACGGGCGATGACCACCGTCGCGTGCTCGCCGTGATCAGGTTCCTCGACACCCGCTAGGGCCGTCGGTCGACGGGAGCCGGCTCCCCCGGTCGGGCACCGAGGGCGATACCAGGGTGATATCGCACGGCGGGCCGATCGGACTGGCCGCCTTCGTGCCAGGGCGTATCACCGCAGCACGAACATCACCTGGAACGGAGGTTCACCATGTGCTCGAAGTGTGAAACATCCACGACGTGCGCCTGCGACGGAGGCTCGGGGCTGGCGATGTGCGCGTGCGAGCAGGGGCGGCGGTGCCCGGTCTGCGAGCACGAGGCCGATGCTCAGCTCGTCTCGACTTCTGCGTCGATCGAGGCGCTGACGTCGACCGAGAGGGTGGCTTTTTTGCTGGATGCCGAGGAGTAGCCCCGACGGTAAGCAGGGGCTATGGCGGCAAGCGCCGGCAAGTCTTGGCGATCGCTCTCTGCGCGGCAGCTTCGGGGCGTACTCAATCCCCCCGAAAGGACACCTGATGCTCACCAACACCATCGAAGACGACATCCGCTCGGCGCTTCTGCTGGACCCGCGAATCCCCGACGCCGATGAGATCGCCGTCGCCTCGGTAGACGGTTCGGTGACACTGCGCGGCACGGTCGGGAGCTTCGCCCAGCGCCGCGCCGCCGTGAAGGACGCGAGGAGTGTCGACGGCGTGTACGACGTCGAAGACGAGCTCGAGGTGCGGCTGCTCGATGACGCGCGCCGCGAAGACGCGGATATCCGCGGCATCGCGCTGCAGATCCTGATGTGGGACATCGAGGTGCCCGCGGAGTCGGTGGACGTGAAGGTCCACGAAGGCTGGATCACCCTGAAAGGGACGGTCACCTACCAGTTCGAGAGCGACGCTGCCTACGAAGACGTCGCGAGCCTGTACGGCGTGTACGGCATCACGAACGAGATCGAGGTCGTCACACCCTGATCGTCGGCGCGACGCGCGGGCGACATCCGCAAGCGCATAGCGCCCTCCGCCGGCCGAGCTGTCCTCACCGGCCCCTCACGCGCCCCCCGCGGGACCCCACCGGGCCGGCGGGGGGCGTGCGCTACCGCCAGTCGCCGCGGATCCGAGCGGAAAGGGCGCCTTCGAAGCCCCGCCGGCGACCCGCCCTTGGCATCACCTCGGTCTGACACGCTCCCTCCGAAAGCTCACGGTCGGCCCGCTGGGCCCTCTTCACGCTTCGGCGGGCCGCGCCGAGTGCTGCTGAGTCCTCACCGCCGGTCTGACACGCCCCTCCGCAAAGCGCCCGGTCGGCACCCTGGGGCCCTCTTCACTCTTCAGCGGGCCGCGCCGCCGGTCTGACACGCCCCTCCGCAAAGCGCCCGGTCGGCACCCTGGGCCCTCTTCACTCTTCAGCGGGCCGCGCCGGGTGCTGCACCGTCCTCAGCGTCGGCCCAGCTATCCCGGACGACAGGCTTCGCAGCGTCCTCCCGTGGCAGCGCGTCGGCTCAGCGTCTGACTGTTGTGGTGGCGACGGTGCTGCCGGCTCGGCGCCCGCCGTTGCCTGCGCGAAGCTCGCGCCGCACGAGGAGGTAAGCGATCGCACCGCCGACGAGCGGCACGAGCATGCCGACCGCCTCATAGAGCACGACGGCCGCCACGGCCGCGTTCTTTCCGACGCCGTAGACGATGAGCATCCCGACGATGCCGCCGATCGTGCCGAGTCCGGCGGGGAGCGGCAAGGAGCCTCCGAGCGCGCCGAGGATGTAGGCCATGAGGACGACCGGGAACGAGGGAAGCGGCTGGGTACCGATCGCGATGAAGGCGCTCCACAGGACGAGCACGTCAAAGCCGAGGTAGGCGATCGCTCCCAAGAGCGCGGCGGGACTCCCACGGCGCAGGAGAAGCCGTTCGGTGTCCTCGACGGCTTCGGCCAACGTAGAGAGCGCGTCGTCGAGCTTGCCGTGCTTGGCGTCCCTGCGACGTTCGCCGCTGCCGTGCCGGCGCGCGACGAGCAGCGCGAGGGCGATCCCGGCGCCGGCCAGCAGCGCCGGAACGAGCGTCACGGTCATGCTGTGCCGGCCCCCGAACGCGCCGGTCGCCATGATGAGCCCGACGACCATCAGCGCCAGCGCGTCGACGCCCGTGTTGAGGAAGCCGAGGTTGAACTGCCGCTCGGCGATCAGCCTGTTCGGCATGCCGAAGCGGTGCAGTAGCACCGCGCCGACGCCCGGGCCCCCGAGGGAGCCGCCCGGAATCAGCGTGCCGCCGCCGAGCTGGGACCACGCGATCCGTCTATCCATCGCCTTCGAACGCCCGCCGCTCCCGAGCAGCCTTTCGGGGTCGACGATCGCCTTCCAGGACAGCACGAAGCCGGTCTCGGAGGCCGCCTCGAGCAGCAGTGCCGCCAGCACCCACGGGAGCTGAACCCGCTGCAGCGCGGCCAGCGCTTCGCCGAGGCCCGGGATCAGCCTCACCACCAGGTAGGCGCCGAGAACGAAGCCGACCAGCTTGAGGATGGCCCTCTTGAGCCTGCGCTTGGTGATCTTGAGAGCCTGGAGGTGGCCGCGTCTCTCGCGCTGGCGGCGCGTGGACGCCGATGCGCCCGCGGGTGAGAAGGCATCGTTCATCGCGCGCTTCGGACGCCGGACGAGTGCATACCCCGAGTCTGGCTCCGCCCCCCCGCGAGGGGGATGCGATTGCCCCACCGCGCCGATATCCGATCGTTCTCGTTCCGCTGCACAGTCCGTCTGTCTCGGATCTCGGTGCGCGCCCACGCTCGGCTCGATGAGCGGCGAAGCAGACGACGGCGGCCCAGTGCGCGAGTGTGGGGGCGCCGCGGCTGGCCGCGGGCGCGACGGCGGTCACTCGGACGCCACCGGCGAACACCCGGACAGCTTCCTGAAGCGCCACCGGCGGCTATTGCGCGCCTTGCTTGCGGCGGCCGCGGTGGCCGGCTTCTACTACTACGTGCTCCCGCAGATCGTCGACCTCGGCCCGACCCTCGAGCGCCTGCGATCCGGGAACCTCTGGTGGCTCGGCCTCGGTGTCCCCCTCGAGGCGGTGTCGATCGCCGCTCTGATCGCCCTCTTCCATGGCGTGTTCGGCCGCGGGGGCAGCCGGATCGGGTGGCGCGCGAGCTATCAGATCACGCTCGCCGGCGGGGGAGCGACGAAGCTGTTCGCAGCGGCGGGCAGCGGCGGCGTCGCGGTCACGGTGTGGGCCCTGCGAGCGTCCGGCCTCGCCTCGGACGCCGTCGCCAAGGGGATGGTGTGCTTCGAGCTGCTCAACTACGCGGTCTACATGGTCGCGCTGGCGATCGGGGGGATCGGCCTCTGGACGGGGCTGCTCGCCGGCGGTGGCGGGCCGTGGCTGACATTGATCCCAGCCGTGTTCGGGCTGGCGGTGATCGCCGCCGTGCTTGCGATGGCGTGGTTCGCGACGCCCGCGGAACGCTTCATCGCTGCGCGCGCGAGCAGCTCGCATGGCAGGCTGCAGCGCTTCTGGCGGCGGATGGCCAGCATCCCGCGGTCGGTGCGGGAGGGCCTGGGCGACGCGGTGCAGCTCATACGCGGCGGAGATCGATCCTGGCTTGCCAGCATTCCTGCGTGGGGCTTCGACATCGCCGTCCTGTGGGCGTCGTTTCGCGCGTTCGGGCACTCGCCGCCCGGAGCGGTGGTGATCATGGGTTACTTCGTCGGCACGCTCGGCAATGCGCTGCCGGTGCCGGCAGGGATCGGGGGCGTGGAGGGCGGCATGATCGGCGCCTTCCTGGGTTTCGGTGTCAACGGCGGCCTCACCGTGCTGGCGGTTCTTGCCTATCGCACGATCACCTACTGGCTGCCGCTGCTGCTCGAGGGCGTCGCCTACGCACGGCTGCGCCGCACGGTCGGCGAATGGGAGGCGCACCCCACGAGCCTCCCCTCGCACCCGCCGCCGCCGAGCGGGATCGCTCCGCACTCGGCCCCCGGCTGAGGACGCGAATCCCCGTCGCTCGAGTGCGTTGCACAGGATGGCGAGTCTCGGCAGGAGCGCCCGGCGCAGTCATCGGCGCGCACGAGCGGCACGCCGGTGACCCGACGCGGGGCGCACGCCGATCAGGACCCTGAGCCGGGCGCCGAGGGCTGAATGTGCTGTGGGCTTGCCGCGGGCGCCGGACGGCGTCTCGACCACCACTCGCGCAGGACGATCTGGATCGCGGCAGCAGTGGGAATCGCCAAAAGGGCGCCGAGGATGCCGAGCAGCTCGGCGCCGGCGATCACCGAGATGATCGTGACAATCGGGTTTACGTGGAGGGTGCGGCCGTAAACGAACGGCTGGACGACGTAGTCCTCGAATCGCTGCCAGAGGATGATGAACACGACCCATACGATCGTGGCTACCGGGAAGCTCACGGTCACAGTTGCAAATGCGACGACGATCGCTCCGATCGTCGCTCCGACGAGCGGGATCAGGTCGAAGAAGCCGACCACGAAGCCGAGCGAGAGCGCGTAGGGCACCCCGAGGATCATGAGCACGATCCAAGTCGCCAGTGTGGCGAGCACGCTGATCACGATGTTGCCGAGCATGTAGCTCGCGACGGCACTGTTTATTTCGATGATCAGTGCGCGGTAGCGCTCTTCGCGGTTCCCGGCGAGCGACAAGGCCAGATCGACGTAGCTGCGGCCGTGGAGGATCAACAGGAACGTGAGCGCGAGGACCGTCACGAACTGCCCGATGACGCTGAACGCCGAGACAGTGACGTCCTTCAGCGGCCCTACCAGGTGCGCGAGGGTGTGCGGCAGGCCGCGCGCGTCGCGCACGAGCTTCGGCGAGAGGTGGTAGTGGTTGTCATAGTGGCGGAAGAGCGAGTTCCCTCGTAGCTCGCGGGCGTACTGCGGAGCGTTGTGTGAGAGCTCGCCGACCTGTTTGACGAGGCTCGGCACCACGACTACGCCGATCACGACGACCGCCACCGTCAGGACGAGGTAGATGAGCAGGATGACCAGCGCGCGCGGAACGCGGGTGCGGCGGTCGAACCAATCGACGACCGGAACCAACGCGAGCGCCAGGAACAGGCTGATCGCGCTGAGGCGCACGACGGTGCGCACGCGCCAGAAGAGGTACAGACCGATCGCGCACGCGACCACTACGAGCACGATCCGCAACACATCGCGCGCCGACGGGGCCCGCGGGTACACGACCCGCGCCCCGGGGTCAGGCGAGGGACTGCGCTCAGCGGTGTCGGCCCGGTCTGCCACCGTCGAGGCTCCCGTCACAGCCAACCGGCGACGGTCTGGGCCAGGACGACCGCCGACAGGAGGCCGACGATGGCAACGCAAACCGTTGCGAGCACGCGAAAGCGAGGACCGTTTGCCGCGCTGCCGAGCACGGAGTGGCGGTTCGCGAGAATCAGGATGTAGGTCAACAGGATCGGTGTGATGAAGCCGTTCAGGACCTGAGCGTTGACGACCAGTTCGATGGCGTTGCCGGGGAGCAGCGCGACCGCGGCGCCGATCACCAGCTGAGCGGTGAACAGGCCGTAGAAGAACGGCGCCTGGCGCAACGTGTTCGAGAGCGATCGCTCGACACCGACCGTCTCGGCGATGGCGTAGGCCGTGGACAACGGCACGACCGACGCGGCCAGCAGCGAGGCGCCGAGCAGGCCTACCGCGAAGATCTGTTCCGCTGCGGCGCCCGCGACCGGGCGTAACGCGGCTGCCGCTTCGGCGGCCGAGCTCAGGGGACCCCGGCCGCCGATCGCCGCGGCTGTGGCGATGATGATGAAGATCGACACGACGTCGGACAGAACGGCTCCGTTGATCGTGTCGATCCGCTCGCCGGGATATGTCTTCGGCGTGATGCCCTTGTCCACCACCGCCGAGGTCAGGTAGAACTGCATGTAGGGCGTGATCGTTGTCCCGACCAGGGCGACCGTCAGCAGCAGGAAGGCGTTGGAGTGAACGAAGTGCGGCCACGCCAGGTTGCTGAGGATGGCCCCGAGCTGCGGGTGCCCGAGAAACGCCGCGACCGGGTAGGTGAGGAACACCAGGCCCATCACGAGGAAGATGCGCTCGGCGCGCGAGTAGTTGCCCAGCACCGTCAGCGCCCACGTGCCCAGTAGCGCGACCGGCACTGCTATGTACCGCGACACGCCGAGCAGTTCCATCGCTGCGCCGACGCCCGCGAACTCGCTTACGGTGAGCCCGGCGTTCGCGACGAACAGGAGCACCATCGCGCTCGCGCCGCTGCGCAGGGGGAAGTGCTCGCGTATGAGCGCGCCGAGACCCTGCCCGGTATAGGCGCCGAGGCGCGAGCACATCTCCTGGACGACGATCAGAGCGACCGTCACCAGAACCATCACGAACAGGGTCCGGTAGCCGAACTGGGCGCCGGCGCTCGCGTAGGTGAGGATCCCGCCGGCGTCGTTACCGGCGTTCGCAGCGATCAGGCCGGGGCCGAGGATCGCAAGGAACGCGAGCAGGCGCCTCAGCCACCGCGGCATCCTTGCCACGTGGCGGGCCGCGGGGGCCTCGAGGGTGCTCATGAGGCCGCTCCGTCGCTCCCGCCCTGGGAGTCCCGCAGCGCCGAGCGAACCTCGCTGGCGCGCAGCGGGCGGGACTCACTGCCCGCGATGTCGAGTTCGAGCTGGCTGCCGGCGCGGCCCGCCAGCTCCGAACGACGGCCGCGGGAGCGCACGTCGTCGCCGAGCGCAGGGGTGAACGCGCGGATGGTGGCCCAGTCGATCACCCGCTCGGGCCGAAAGTGGGCGCGCAGACGCTTCGGTCCGAGCCGGCGCAGCAGCGCCCGCGGGCCGACCTCGATCCCGACCAGCTCGACGCGGTCTCTGACGTACGCCAGGTACACGTCAGCCGGACGCAGCACATCGGCGCCGTCAGCGCCGACGACCTGGCGATCGAGGACGTCGCGAGCGAGCGCCACCTCGCCTGGTCGGTGTTCGGTCGAGCGCGCGTACGCCGCGGATGAGTGCAGCGCGACCGTCGAGTGCCCTGAGGCTTCGATCCAACGGGCGCCGATTGTCACGTCGCGCCTGCCGGCGCGCACCACCAGAGCGGTGACGGGCGGATACGCGGCGGCGGTCGTCCAGTGGACGATCACGTCCCGGACCCGGCCCACCGTTGCTCCGCTCGGGTCCTTCACACCACTGCCGAGGAGCGCCGCGAGCGAGATCAGCGAGCCGCCCAGCTCACGGGCGGCCGCCCGCTCGCGCCACAGCCTCCCCTCCTCCTCGCGCAGCCGGCGAATCGCGTGCACGCGCGAAGCGGCGGCCGGGTCGCGGTCGTGCCCCGGCAGCCATCGCAGTCGAGGTGCGAGTCCCATGCTCCCTCGTGGCCCGTAGGACCCGCTTGGAGCTAGACCGCAACGGCCTCTCAGCCATATCGTTGTGTGCTCACGCCGCTGCGGCTCGGGCGAACCTCGATGAAAGGCGACCGTTATCTCAGTGCATCGCGATGGCCGGGGACCTCCGGAACCCGGCCGGCGCCTCGGCCGTTGGCCGCGAGCTACGCCGCCGCGGCCTACGTGCTCAGCTGCTGACCGGGGTAGAGCCGGCGGCGAACGCGCAGCTCGACCTCCCGGCCTGCCGCGGAGGTCAGACCCGGCGCCGTGGCGACAGGCGTTCGCAACGCGTGCCTGCGCCGAGCCAGATCCAAGGGGCTCAAGGGCTCGAGGACGAGGGCGGCCAGCGGCGCAACGATCGCCACGTATAGCGCGAACGCGAATAACGAGAACAGGATCATGCTGCGAGCGTCCGCTTGGCGAGGGTTGGCCGTGATCGCTCCTGGCACCGAGCGACCTGTGAGATTGCGTATCGCGGCTGGACGCGCCGAGCGTTCCCTTCTACCGGCGCGCTGCACCTCGCACGGAGCCGGCGAGTACGATCGTCAGGGCCTCGACCAACTCCACAGCGCTTGCGCGTGAGGTTGCGGGTCATCTGATGCAGGCGGCGGAGCTTGGGTCGCTCCGGCCGCGGTCCTCTAGTTGCGCATCTCGGATCTGCGCATCTCAGCCTGCCCGGAGGCGCTTGCCCGGAGCGCGATCAGCGCCGCCCGCGCGGCTTCCGGGCTCAGCCGCGACTGCGTGGACGGCACCGGCCGCTCCCAGAGCGGGGTATCACAAACCGGACATGCCTCGGCCGGGTTGACGTGCGATCTCGGCACGTAGCTGAGTACGGCACAGTTGGTGCAGGTCATGTAGGGCATGGCCGCAGACTGGCGCCGCGTCCGCGTGAACCTAGTCAGTGAGCCGCCGCGCGCCATACACGAACTCGATCGCCCGAACCGCGACGTCGACTGGGCGAACTCCGAGCGCGCGGCCGCCGCGACGGAAGATGGCGCCGTCGCGGCGGCTGTCCCACGGCCGGACCCAGCGCCATCGTACGGGGGCGCGCTCGGGGGAGGGGGCCGCGCGCCGGGGCCGTGGGGCCGCGCGTCGACACGATCTGGGCCGCCGGCTCCCTTACGGGTGAGACGTTCGCACGGCGGCGGCGATAACAGAGGGCTATTCCCTGACCGGCCGGTCTCGGCGAGAGGAGACGCCCCATACGGATCGCTTCTCGTGAGCGTCCTGGCTGTGTCTGGCGACCGGTCCGACCTTCGACCATCGATACCCGCGTGAGCACGGCACACATCACAGCTGCGGCCGCCCACCGGGCGGCGGTGAGCCTGCGCGTGCCGCCGAACATCGATGCCGAGCACGCCCGGCGGCGCTGTTCGAGCCATGCCCCGAACGAGAGCGTGGACCCGAGCGAGATCGAGCACATGGCGGTGGCCGAGACGCTGTTCCTGAGCGACTACGCCAGCGCACAATGAGCTCAGTGGCACGCCAGCCTGCGGTCTCGCGCGGACCGGGTGCGAGCCCCAAGCGGCGGAGCGCCGCCGGCCGGTTCCCACACGTGCAGTCCTCCGGTGCGCTCGGCGTGGCAGCTCTGGTCACGCTCGCGCTCGGAAACCTCGTGCTGTGGATCGCGGCCGCCCCGCCGGGCGAGCCGATGGGCCGGTTCATCGGGGAGATGCTGGGTGCCGAGGCGGTGCTGCTGTTCTGTTGCGCGCTGGTGCTCGCCACGATCCTGCCGGCGATCGAACGCGCCTTCGGCGGGCTGGACCGCGTCGCGCTGTGGCACCGGCGTGTTGCGCAGGCCGGTGTGCTCCTGCTGGTGCCGCACATCGTCCTGGCGAGCTCGGCGCCGGATCGTTACGCGACCTCGGTGGGCCCCGGCCTGGGCGACGTCGCGCTGCTCGGGCTCGGCGTGCTCGCGCTGTGGGCGCTTGCTCCGTCGCTGCGTGCCTCGCGCTGGCCGGGGCTGATCCAGCGGATGGCGCGCGCCAGCTACGAGCGGTGGCTGACGGCCCACCGGCTGACCGGCGTGTTCGTGATCGCGGCGGTGGCCCACGGTGCGCTGGTCGACCCGGTCCTGCACCGCTCGGCGCTCCTGAAGGTCGTGTTTCTCACGATCGGCGCGATCGGGACGCTCGCATACCTGTACCGCGAGTTGCTGGCTCGCTATTTCATCCCACGCTGTGAGTACTCGGTCTCGGATGTTCGGCGGCTGAACAGCAACGCGCTCGCACTGGCGCTCGAGCCCACGGGTGAGCCGCTGGAGTTCGCGCCCGGGCAGTTCGTGTTCATCGAGCTTGGGGGCCCTGGGGCGTGGGAGCGCCACCCGTTCTCGGTCTCGAGCTCGCCACGCGAGAGGCGGCTCGAGCTGACGATCAAGGCCAGCGGCGACTACACGCGCGAGCTGTTCGACAAGCTCACGCCCGGGGTGCCGGCGAAGGTAGTGGGGCCGTTCGGCGGCTTCGACTACCGCCAGGGCGGCCGCGAGCAGGTGTGGATCGCCGGCGGGATCGGTGTGACGCCCTTCATGAGCTGGATCCGTTCGATCGATGCCGGCTTCGACCGTGACGTGTCCTTCTATTACTCCGTCACGCACCGCGAGGACGCGCTGTACATCGATGAAATCAGGGCGCTTGCCGAGCGGCACCCGTCGCTGCGGGTCCACCTCGTCTGCGCCGAGACCGACGGGAGGCTGACGCCGGCGCAGGTGCTCGCTGCGGTTCCAGCGGGTGTGAGCCCTTGGGTGTACATGTGCGGACCGCCGCCGATGATGCAGAGCTTCGCCAAGGAATTGCACGCAGCGGGTGTCGCCCGCAGCCATCTGCGCTGGGAGCAGTTCGGCGGGCGTTGACCGGCAGGCACGGTCTTCGTGAGGCCTCACGCGCGCCTGTGCCCGCCATAACCAGTGGTTC
This sequence comes from uncultured Solirubrobacteraceae bacterium, assembly GCA_963742805.1. Classification (GTDB taxonomy): domain Bacteria; phylum Actinomycetota; class Thermoleophilia; order Solirubrobacterales; family Solirubrobacteraceae; genus Palsa-744. Next base: position 141,613 of record CAVUNG010000003.1, read on the forward strand.
TCGCGGTGTTCGAAGGGCGATATGGGGGTCCTGCCCCACGGGCCCCAAACTCCGGCTTCGAAGCGCACCCGAATCGAGCACGTAAAACTTCCACGGCTCCTATCCGTTCAACCGCCCCAATCTGGGCGGACGGCTCCGTGACCTGCGTGACCCGCATCCCGTCGACCCACAGGAGGAAGAGCCGTGACCGGCACCACCGCCCCCCAGGGCGCGGAAGGCCCCGGCGAGACGGCCTCGCCGGCCGCCGTCGCCAGGTGAGCGAGCCCGCCCAGCCCCCGGACGACCCGGCAGGTGCCGAGGCCGGGTACACCGTGCCCACCCGCCCGGACGGATGGCCCGACCTGCTCGGCCGGCATCCGATGAGCAGCGCAGACCGGGCCAGGGTCCGCAAGTCCCTGGAGGACGGGCTGCCCGCCGGCGCCCTGAGCACGCCGGGGCCGTTCCTCTGCTACCTCACCATCGACGGCCTGGACCGCGAGAGCGACCCCCGCAAGGCGACGCTGCTCCGCGGCCGGATCAACGCCGCCGCTCGCACCGCCGCCGAACAGCGCCAGACCACCTACCATGCCACCGATTCCACTATCACGATCGGCATCCACGGCCCGGACGCCCAGCAGCGAGTCGACCAGCTACGCGACGCCCTCGCCGCACTCATCGCCAGGCACGGGTGGACTACCCGGAACACGCCCCGCTGATCAGGCAGGGGGTGAGGGAACCATGAGGGCCGGGGCGCGCAGGTCACCGGCGAGGAGCCGCTCGGTGAGCTCGCCGAGGGCGGTCTTGTTGGTGTCGAACCGCAGCTCGGCGGCGGCCTTCGGGTCGAGACTGTCCCTGACTAACCCGCATCGGCCGTCCCGAACCAGGTAGAGCTTGAGCAACGCGACGTAGCCGCGGTCGTGGAGCAGCACGGTGCGGACGGTGCCGCCCTTGCCGTGGACGCGGGCATGCTCGTCGTCCAGGCGCAGGTCCAGGTCCTCGATGTACATCCCGCAGACCTCCGGGGCGCGGGCGCCGCAGACGTAGGCGGCCTCCGGGTCGTGGTCATATTTGGCCGAGATTTCTCGCTAAGCCCTGAGCCGGAGGTCGGCTGGAGTGGCAATCCCCTGAAAGTGTCCACGCTTTCAGGGGATTGCCACCGCAGTGTCCCATTGGGCGTAGCGGCGTGCTGATTGTGTCTTGCCGACTCCGGCGGGTCCGTAGCACAGGCCGATGTAGCCGTGGCGGCGTACGGCGCCGCAATTCGCAGGTGAAATCGGAGCCGTGGTCGGTGTAGAAGGCGTCCGGGACGCCGCAGACCTGCCAGCCGGGTTCGCTCTTGCGCCAGATCGCCTGGCGTAGGGCCAGGGCGGTCTGCAACCCCGAAGGGGCGTCGAGGTTGACCGCGTACCCGGCGATCGCCCGGGAGTGGTCGTTCTCGATCACGGTGAGCCACGGGCGGCCTGGCTTCCCCGACGGGTCACCACCCAAAGGTCGAGCAGGGTGTGATCGGCCTGCCAGATCTCGTTGGGCCGGGCCACCTGCCTGCGGTAGATCAGCTCGAACACCTCCGCGTAGCGTTTGCTGCCCTCCAGCGCCAGGGTTCGCAGCGCCGGGTCGGCGTCTCGGATGATCGCGTAGACGGTGGCGTAGGACGGGACGGGCCAGCCCTCCGCTCGGCGACCTCGGTGACTTGGCGGTGCACGTGCGCCGCCGACGCGGCGGGTTTACGCAGTGCCAGTCCCTCGATCAGCAGCGGCAATGGTTCGGGAAAGCGGAACGGCCCTGGTCTGCCCGCGGGGTACGGGCCAGGGCCGCCAGTCCGACGTTGCGGTAGGTTGGCCAGAATCCGGGCGCGCCTAGCGTCGGCCTGCGGGGGGACGCGGGTCAGTAGGGGCGCACTTTGGTAATGTACGGTCCGGCAACGCAGCCGATCAGGCTATGGATGAGGCCTTCGCGGCCGCCCCGTACTTGCTCGGCCCCTGCGATCTGCTCGATGTAGGCGCACATTAGGGCGCCGCCGCACAGCGCGACGGCCATCGCATAAGGATCGGCTGCCGTGTCGAGCTGGCCTGACTGCTGCCATCCGCGCAGATAACCGGTAGAGGCCTCGAGGGCCAGCTGCGCCCCGGAGCGGCGATCGCGGTTGAGCTCCTGGTATCGGCGCAGCAGCTCCCAGTCGGCAAAGGAACCGGCGACCATGGGGAGCGCGACGGCGTAGAAGTCAATCGCCCGCTCCATGAACAAGAGCAGGGCCGCGATCAGGTCACCTTCGCCGGGCGGTGCCTCGGCGCCCACGGCATGCCACGCCCGGCTCTCCGGCAGCTCATAACTCATCAGCTCGGTGAGCAGCCCCATCTTGTCCCCGAAGTTCTTGAACAGGCTGCCCTCGGCGGCGCCGGCCGCCAGGGCGATCTCCTTGGTGGTGACCCGCCCGATTCCCCGCTCGCGGATCAGGCCCAGGGCGGCATCGAGGATGCGCTGGCGCGCCGGGCTAGCCATGCTGCCTCCTTCTAGGTCTGCGGAACCTCTTGACAGTAGAGTGAGCACTCACCCTACTATGAGTGAAGTGCGTACTCACTTTACTGTAAAAGAGGCGCACGGTCGAGCGCGGCCTCGCCGTTCGCTGGGCTGAGCGGCCGGGCCCGGCGAGCGAGGCCAGAAAGGACATCACATGAACGAGGAGAACCTAGCCAGGCAGGCCGAGCTGGCGCTGGACCGGCAGGGCGACTATGACTCCCTCTTCTACGAGGGCCAGTGGCATTCGAGTGGCTCGCTGGCCGACCGCGCGGCCAGGTTCGCGACCGGGCTCGCGGACCTGGGCGTCCGTGCCGGTGACCGGCTGGTCGTGCTGATGGCCAACTGCCCCGAGGTCCTGATCACCTATCGCGCGGCGTGGCGGGCCGGGGCGGTGGTGACCCCGCTGATCTTCCTGGCCAGCGAGGACGAGCTGCGGAATGCGCTGGTTGATTCCGGCGCGGTCGGCGTGGTGACCACGGCGGAGTTCCTGCCGAAGGTCGCCGCCGCCCTCGACGGTGCGCCCGCGGTCCGGTTCGTCGTGGTCCCCGGAGCCGCCGCCGGGGGTCCCGGGCGAGCCGCCCCGGGAGTCCCCCTGCTCGATTTCGGCCAGGTGGCCGCGGCTGAGCCGGGAACCATCACCGGCCGCTCAGGGACCGACCTGGCCGCCCTGCTGTTCACCGGCGGCACCACCGGCCGGTCCAAGGGCGTCCCGCTGACCCACGCGAACCTGTTCTGGTGCGGATGGGCCGTGAACGAGATCTCGGTGCGGTCCGACGTCGTCACCCTCGGTCCTGCCCCTGCCCCTCGCGCATGTCTACGGCCTGCTGGTCTTGTGCGGCGGGCTGCACCGGACCGAGGGCGCCAGGACCGTCCTGATGCGCTGGTTCGACCCGGCCGGGTGGGTCAAGCTGGCCGGGCAGCACCGGGCGCAGGGCAGCGCGCTGGTGCCTTCGATGATCCAGATGCTGCTCGGCCAGCCGCTGGAGGAGGCCGGCCTGTCCGGGCTGACCACCGTCGTGTCCGGAGCGGCCCCGCTGCCCGAGCAGGTCCGGCGGGAGTTCGAGGCCCGGGTGCCGAGCGCGTTGATCTACGAGGGATACGGGTGTACCGAGGCGGCCTCGTTCATCTCGGCTAACCCCGCTGGCGCGCGGCGGGCCGGCAGCGCCGGGCTGCCCGTGCCCGGCTGCGAGGTCTCCATCCAGGACGAAAACGGCCGGACGCGGCCGGCCTGCGAGGACGGCGAGATCTGCGTCCGCTCCCCTGGCGTGATGACCGGCTACTGGAACTCGCCGGACACCGCGGTCCTCGCCGGACGGCTGGCTGCACACCGGCGACATCGGCCACCTGGACGCCGACGGCTACCTCTACGTGGTGGACAGGAAGAAGGACCTGATCATCCGGGGTGGCTTCAACGTCTACCCGCGCGACGTCGAGGAGGTGCTGGCCACGCACCCGGCGGTCGCCCAGGCCGCGGTGGTGGGCCGGCCGGACGCCCGGCTCGGCGAGGAGGTCGTCGCGTTCGTGTCGCCGCGCCCGGGCGCGGCGGTCACCGCCGCCGAGCTCACCCGATACGCCAGGCAGCACCTGGCCGCCCACAAGTACCCCCGGCAGATCACGATCGTGCCCGCGGTCCCGCTGACCAGCGTGGGCAAGCTCGACCGCAAGAAGCTCCGCACCTGGGCCGGTTAATGTCGCGGCGTCCCGCCGCGGTCAGGAACCGCGACACGGCTGCGGCCGTGCGTCGCCCCGGTGGCCTGGCTGGCGGCAGGGCCGCAGGTGAGGGGAAGGCCCAATGCCATGTGCCACCGGTTCAGTCCTGGCACGCCCAGGGTTGGCGTGGGGATTTGCGCTGGCAGACGAAGCGACTAGAGGAGAGCGAGATGTCGATCATCGCAGCGATCAGGAAGACGGCCAGCAGTGGCACGTCCAGCTGGAGGCGCCACCGTGAGCGTGCTGACCAGCAAGCGGTCAAGCACACCACCATCACAAACGAAAGAGGAGTACGGCACATGGGACTGTCCATCAACGACACCGCACCAGATTTCGAGGCCGACACCACCCAGGGCAGGATCAGCTTCCACGAATGGATCGGGGATTCCTGGGCGGTGCTGTTCTCCCACCCCAAGGACTTCACCCCGGTGTGCACCACCGAGCTCGGGCAGATGGCCAGGCTGGCGCCCGAGTTCGAACGCCGCGGCGTGAAGGTTATCGGCCTGTCGGTGGACGCCACCGAGCGCCACCAGGCGTGGGCGGACGACATCGAGGAGACCCAGGGCGCCCGGCCCGGCTACCCGATCATCGGCGACACCGACCTGAATGTGTCCAAGCTCTACGGGATGCTGCCCGCCTCCGCGTCGGGTGACGCCAGCTCGCGCTGCGCACTGGACAACCTGACCGTCCGGACCGTGTTCGTGATCAGCCCGGACAAGACGATCAAGCTGATCATCGCGTATCCGAACGTGACCGGCCGCAACTTCACCGAGCTGCTGCGGGTCATCGACTCGCTCCAGCTGACCGCCAGGCACCGCGTCGTGACGCCGGCCGGCTGGAAGCAGGGCGACGATGTGATGATCCACAACTCGGTGCCCGACGACCAGGCGAGGGTGATCTTCGGCGAGTGGAAGTCTCCCAAGCCTTATATCCGCATCGTCCCCCAGCCGAAATGAGCCGGTCCACGGTCCCGGTCCTGGCGGGCCCGGTTCCGGTCAGGCCCGGCCCCGCGGCGGACGTCGGCGGGGCTCAGGGCCTGGCCCGGGAGCCATCGCCGGGCGGGAGGCGCCCTGGCGGGCCGCGCCTGCTCGATGACGGCGTGCCGCCGGGTGGCCGCGGCCGGCTGCTGGGTGTCTTCGCCCATCCGGACGATGAGACGTTCTGCGCCGGGGGCACGTTCGCCCGCTACGCCGAACAGGGTGCCGAGATCATGGTGGTATCGGCGACCCGGGGCCAGGCGGGCCAGATCCGCGACGCTGCCGCCGGTACCCGGCGCACCATCGCCGCCGTCCGGGAGGCCGAGCTGCGCCTGGCCTGCGAGCGGCTCGGCATCACGAAGGTGCGCTGCCTGGACCACGTCGACGGCACCCTCGCTGACGCCGGGTTCGCGGCCCTGGTGGACGAGGTGGCCGAGGTCATCTGTGAGTTCCGGCCGGACGTTGTCATCACGTTCGGTCCCGACGGGGGCTACGGCCATCCCAACCACGTCACCATCAGCGCGGCGACGACGGCCGCCTGCCAGCGGGCCGCCGGCCCCGGGCACCGCCCGGGCCGGACGGTCACCCGGCCCCTGGGCCGGCCGCCGCGGCTGTACTACCGGTGCTTCCCGCCGGGCGACCTGCTGATGATGGAGCGGCTGGCGACCTGGCTGACCAGCCAGCCGGACCGCTTCGCCGGGACGCCCGCCTTTGCCCACGCGCTGCTGCTGCTGGCCGAGGCGGCCCGCACGATGCGGCACATCCGCAACCACGTCCAGGTCCGCTGGTACCCGCCGGGTTCGTACGTCGTGGAGCAGGGCGAGGTGACCGCCGAGTTGTTCTTGATCTTGTCAGGCCACGCGGAGGTATGGCACCAGGGCGGCGGCCGCGAGCGGCTCGGCCGACTCGGGGTGGGGGAGTTCTTCGGGCACCGGCACCGCAGCGCCAACGTGGTCGCCGCCGGCAGCCTCACCTGCCTGATCCTGTCTGCGGCACCGCCGGCCAAGTTCGCTGGCCGGGGCCGGGGAGCCCGCCTGGCCGGTGCCCCGCCCGGCGCGCCGGCGGACGGTCCCCGGCGGCCGAAAGCGTGCGGGCAGCCCGCGGCGTCGTCTGCTGCGACGTGTCCGGGCAGGTCATGCGTAAGGTCGACGCGCTTTCCGCTTACCGCAGCCAGTTCCCGCTGGAGCCGGGCATGTTCCCGGAGTTCCTGCTGCGGGAGATGTTCGGCTGCGAATACTTCGTGGCCGTGCCTGCCGGCCGGCCCGCTCAGCTGGACGAGGTGCCCGTGCGTGAACCAGAGCTGAGCGCGCCGCTACCAGCCCGATAGCCGGGCTGGTGGCCTGGCGGCGACCCGTAGCAAAAGGCGCCGGGCACGACGACACGTACGAGACGACCCGTAGACCAAGGAAGGGGAGCCGCCATGATGCCGACCTATGACCTGACCCCAACGGCCGTGATGCCGACCCATGACCTGACCCCAGCGGCCGTGATGCCGGCCCATGACCCGACCCCAGCGGCCGTGATGCCGGCCCATGACCCGGTCCCGGCGGCGACGCTGGCCGGCGACACGGCAATGGGCGCGGCGCTGGCCGACTTCCAGCGGCGCTACCCGGCTTATGCCGGCACCGCGGTGCTGGACGGCATGCGGGCCAGGGACTACACCCGATTGGACGCAACCGGCCACGTCTATCTCGACTACACCGGCGGGGGCCTGTACGCCGAGTCCCAGCTGGCCCGCCACCAGGACCTGCTGGCCGGCGCGGTGTTCGGCAACCCGCACTCCCAGAACGTGCCGTCGCGGGGAATGGGCGCCCGGGTGGAGGCGACCCGGGCGCAGATCCTGGCGTTCTTCCGGGCTTCACCCGAGGAGTACGAGGTCATCTTCACCCCGAACGCCACCGGCGCACTACGGCTCGTGGGCGAGTCCTATCCCTTCGGGCCGGGCGGCCATTACCTGCTGACCTTCGACAACCACAACTCGGTCAACGGGATCCGGCAGTTCGCCCGCGCCAAAGGCGCCTCGGTCACCTACGTACCACTCACCCGCGCCGACCTCCGCGTATCAGAGGAGACGCTGGCCCGCCATCTGCAGGCCGCGGCCCCGGTCCGCCGCCGCCGTTTCGCTCACCGGCGTTCCGGCCCGGCCGCGGGCAGCTTGTTCGCTTTCCCGGCCCAGTCCAACTTCTCCGGCGTCCAGCACCCGCTGGCCTGGATCGCCCAGGCCCAGGACGCCGGGTACGACGTGCTGCTCGACGCCGCCGCGTTCGTGCCGGCGCAGGCTGGATCTGTCCCGGTGGCACCCGGACTACGTGGCCCTGTCGTTTTACAAGATCTTCGGTTACCCGACCGGGATCGGGGCCCTGCTGGTGCGCAAGCCGGCGCTGGCCAAGCTGCGCCGCCCGTGGTACGCCGGCGGCACGATCACCTTCTCCTCGGTCCGCGCCCAGGCGGCCCCCGGCGCGGGGTTCTACCGCACCCCCGGACCGGCAGGCTTCGAGGACGGCACCGTCGACTACCTGGGCATCCCGGCCGTCGGCATCGGCCTGGACCACATCAGCTCGGCCGGCATCGAAACCATCCACACCCGGGTCATCTGCCTGACCGGCTGGCTGCTGGACGCGCTCGGCGCCCTGCGGCACAGCAACGGGACACCCGTCGTGCGCATCTACGGCCCGGCCGGCACCGACCCCGCGGCGCGACGATCGCGATGAACTTCTTCGACCCCGGCGGCACGCTCATCGACTCGGTGCGGGCCGAGCGCCGCGCCAACAGGGCCGGCATCTCGCTGCGCAGCGGCTGCCACTGCAACCCCGGCGTCCGCGAGGCCGCGTTGGGCTTCTCCACCAAGGAGATGGCGGCCGCCTTCAAGGACAAGGACCGGCTGGGTTACCAGGAGTTCCTCCACCTGATCGACGGGAAGACCACCGGGGTGGCGCGGGCCTCGCTCGGCCTGGTCACCACCTTCGCCGACGTCTACCGATTCTGGCAGTTCGCCGGCGGCTTCCGCAACCTCCCCTCCCACGCGCTGGGGGCCTGAGCTGCCCCACCCGGGTACCGGTGGCTTCCGGCACGGCCATCGCCACCCGGGCAGGCATCGCCGTTTCGGTCGGCACCCGCCTGCCCGCCGCTCCCGGGGCTGGTCAGGCCGTGCCGGGTCCGTACGGCAGGGAAAGCTCGCCCCGATCCTGTCGCTGTTCACCGCCGACGGCCAGCACGACGGCCTACGGCTGTGCCTGCAGATCCCCGGCGATGAT